>NZ_JBHUZE010000001.1:0-423221 GCF_042667435.1 Rhodococcus sp. NPDC057297
GCCCGCACCCGAATCCGACTCCTCCGCCGAAAACTACGACAACACAAAACCATCCAACGCCTCCGCGAACGAAAGAAACCACCACCCTTCTGATCGGCCGGGGACGTTAGGGTGACCTGTGGGAGGCCGCCACATGCAGTTGACACCACAGGAGGACATCAATCGTCGAATGCTGCGAGCACGGGACGCAATGGACCGCCGGTACGCTGAACCACTGGACGTGCCAACACTTGCCGCGGTTGCGCACCTGAGTGCCTCGCAGTTCGGCAGGGTGTTCAAGCAGGTATTCGGTGAGACTCCGCACCGCTACCTCCAACGCCGACGCGTCGAACGAGCGATGACGCTGCTTCGCCAGACCGATCGCCCCGTCACCTCCGTGGCGTGGGACGTCGGTTTTGCCAGCCTGGGCACGTTCAGCAGGACCTTCACGACAATCGTGGGGTGTTCACCGTCGGACTTCCGAGCACGAAATCAACCCGTCCACGTTCCGTCCTGCTTCATTGCAGCATGGACCCGTCCGCGGACAGCGGTTTCGGAGAAGCGCCACGGGTAGACGGTCTACTAACGTCGCAATCATGACCACTAACCACATCACCTCCGTCCTCATCAAGAGTGTCCCTGTCCTTGACCAGGACGAAGCGCTGAACTTCTACTCCACCCACCTGGGCTTCGAGGTCCACGACGACATCGACCTCGGCTTCATGCGGTGGTTGACCGTTGCTCTTCCCGGAGGCGGTGTTCAGCTGCTGCTCGAGCTCGTCGGAGGCCCCCAGCATGACGACGAAACCGCCGCCCAGGTGCGTGAACTCGTCACCAAAGGTGCGCTGGGTGGACTGTTCCTCACGAGCAGTGACGTCCACGCCACCTTCGCGGCCCTCCGTGATGCCGGAGTCGACATTACTCAGGAACCTGTCGAACAGCCGTACGGCACCGACTTCGGCTTCCGCGACCCCTTCGGCAACCACATCCGCGTCAGCCAGCCTGCCTGACGCACTCTCCGACGACGCACGCCGGGGGCGCTACGAGTTCACGAGTGGCAGTACCGCGGTCACTGTCCGCCGACCCCCAGATAAGCCTGCTCGATCTCGTCGATCCTCGGCAACATGTCCGACGCGGGTCCGTCGAGCACTATCCGGCCCTGATCGAGCACGTAGGCGCGGTCTGCGACTTGCAGGGCTGTGCGAGAGTGCTGCTCCACCAGCATCACGCCGACCCCGGTGCTTCGTGCCTCGTCGATCGCGCGGAAGATTCTCTCCACCACCAACGGTGCGAGTCCGAGCGAGAGTTCGTCCACCAAGAGCACCTTCGGTTTTGCTGCCAGCGCCCGGGCGACCGCAAGCATCTGCTGCTGGCCACCGGAGAGAAGACCTGCCGATCGAGTCAGGTGCGGTTCGAGCTCCGGGAAGATGACCAGCGCGTCGTCGACGGTTCCCTGCCCCAGGCGGAGGTTCTGCAGTACTGAAAGCCCGGTGAACACGCCCCTTTCCTCGATGACGTAAGCGAGTCCGTCCCGGGCCCGGCGGTGAGCCGCGGTGGTGCACTCTTTCCCACCGAGCGCCACGACGCCCGCTGACGGACGCAGAATTCCGCCGAGGGCCAGAAGCAGCGTGCTCTTCCCCGCGCCGTTACGTCCCAGCAAGGCCACCACTTCTCCGGGCGCGACGCTCACACTGACGTCGTGAAGGACGGGAATTTCCCCGTAACCGACACACAGATTTCGCGCAGCGAGCACCGAATTGTCCAGCGATGTCGACATCACACTGTTTCCGTTTCTCCGAGGAAGGCCCGGCGTACTTCACTGTCCAGCCGAATCTCCGCCGGGGTGCCGCGGGCGACGACTTTGCCGAATTCCAGGACGGTGATGTGATCGCACACCTTCATGACGAGGTCCACGTCGTGTTCGACGAGGAGAATACCCATCCCGCATTCGTCGACGAGACTCCTGATCAAGTCCACCAGCTCGTCTCGTTCGGGAGCGGACAATCCGGCCGCAGGCTCATCCAGTAGCAGCACCGCCGGTTGCGCCGCGACGGCGCGGGCAATCGCTACCAGCCGCCTTTGTCCGTAGGGCAGTTCGTGAGGACGACGATCGAGTACCTTGGCGAGGCCGAATCGGTCGACGGCCACCAACGCGGCTGGTGACAAAGCCATTTTCGCCGGCCATACCAGGTCTCGCAGGTACGTCCACTTGCGCTGTCTACCCGAGCCGACCTCGAGATTCTCGCGAACAGTCAACTCGTCGAACAGTTCCAGTGCTTGCAGCGTCCGGCCGAGACCCGCTTCCGCACGTGCCGCTGCAGGCATCCGACCGAAGGACCATCCGTCGATCGACACGTCGCCGTCGTACCTGCGGGTGACGCCGGTGACGGAATCGATCAACGTCGTCTTTCCGGCGCCGTTCGGCCCGATGACTCCTTCGACGCTTCCCGCGGGAACCGTGAGGCTGACATTGTCCAGCGCGGTGACACCGCCGAACGACACACTGAGGTCACGAACTTCCAGATGTGATCCACGCCGTGAGAACGACTCGAACACAACGGGTTCGGCTACAGTCTCGGACAACGTCGAACGTGGGCTACGCCGCATCAGACGCCGCTTCAGACGCCGCGCCATCGCAGCATTCTGTGGAACGAGACCGTCGGGCACGAGAACTAGATTGACGAGCAGAAGGACACCGAGAGCCAACGGTAGATATTGCTGCCAACCGGTGAGCGTCAGCAGGTAGTAGACCACTCCGCCGGTAACCGCGAACCCAGCCATAGGCCCGGCTGCGATGAACCCGGTCCCAGCCAGAACGACGGCGACGAGCAGGGCCATCGCAGCGTCCGTCGTGAACCCCGTGAATACGAGTTGCGGTTGGCTGAATGCTTCGACGGCACCTGCCAGACCCGCCAGCGCCCCCGCGACGGTCAGCGCATAGATCTTCGCCCGAGATGTGTTGATTCCGAGGGTCGCTGCCGCACGCTCACCGCTCCGAGTGGCCAGCAGCCTCCGACCGGCCTCACCGCGGCGTACGTTGGCCACTGCACAGCAACACAGCGCCAGGATCACGACGCAGAGTATCGCGAACCTGGTTGGGTGAGCGACGCTGTCGACATCGATACCGAACACGGTCGGTGCCGGAACCGATATCCCTGCAATACCTCCGGTGAAAGCCGGGTTCGCCAGAACGAGGGCCTGGAACGCCAAAGCCACACCGAGTGTCACGATCGCAACCGTGTCGCCCCGGACTCGTAGCGACAGCATTGCGATCAACGCCCCTCCGGCGGCGCCTGCACTTGCACCGGCCACCAGTGAGAGCACGAACGGAAGACCGACCTCCGACGCCAGCCGGGCTGCGACGAGTGCGCCGAGACCGGCAACCGCATACTGCGCGAGGGAAAGCTGCCCGGCGTACCCCGTCGACACCACGATCGACAGTCCGATGATGGCGGCAACGAGCGACGTGGAAAGAGCGTCGAGCATGTTGCCCGACATGAGGAAGATGGCCACCACAACCACGACTGCTGTGGTCAGCGCAGTTCTCGGTTCGATTCGTCCCGATCCGACTGCGGGGAGCGCCTGCTTGGCATCTCCGCGAGGTGACAACGTGTTCCTACGCACCAACACCGCCGCGATGATCACCAAGAACGGGATGGCCGTGGACCACCCTGCGTCGCCGCTGATCCGAACGGTCTCGGCCTGCGCGACGCCGAGAAGCAGACCTCCTGCCATCGCCCATCCGAAGGAACGGAACGCACCGATCAACGCAGCCGCCAATGCCCCGTAGACCACATTGCTCATGGCGACGACATTGAGTCCGTTGATCGGCGCAATCAGGATGCCCGCGCCACCCGCGAGCAACGCCCCGAATGCCCAGTTGGCGAGCGATATGGAACGCGACGACCAACCAAGTACCTCAGCGGCTCGCGGATTTTCGGCGACGGCCACCGTCGCCGTTCCGAACCGCGTGTAACGGTAGGTGCACACGAGCAAGAACGTGATCACCGAACCGATGAGGAGGAGCAAGGCTCGGTCCGAGGTAATGACGAGTTGGTCGGTCAGACGCCAGGTAGTGCGCGGCAACACACTCTGTACGAACTGCGTGGAGTCGCCGTAGCGCAGAAGGGCAGCGGACTGAATGACGGTGAGCAGGCCGATGGTGGCTACCAATCGCGTCACCGAGGAAGCGTCCCGCAACGGCCGCATCACCGCCAATTCGATGACGGCTCCCAGTACGGCGCTGGCCGCCAGGGCGATGAGCACCGACGTCCACATCGGCACGCCGGCGTCGGTGAGTTCGAAGTACACGTAGGCCGCTACGAGCGCGATCGCGCCCTGGGAGAAGTTCAGTACCTTGTTTCCCAGGAAAATCAGCACCAGGCCTTGAGCCGACAGGCCGTACACCGCGCCGACTCCGATTCCCAGAAGAGCGAACTGCAGAAAATCGTTCATGAGGAAGTGTCCTGTCCGTCGCGATCGTTCGCGACTAGCCGTTACCGGCGTCGATCAGGTCCCCGATCGGGACGAAGGGAGGATCGGCTGGGTTCTGTAGGACGGTCTGACCGTCCTCGATCGTCTGAAAAACAACCGTCGGATTGAACAACCTGGGGTATCGACTGCTGCCCGAAGTCGTGGAGTACGGAGGGGTGATGCCTCCCATGTCGAGTTCGCGAACGTTGTTCATCGCGTCCTGCACCGCCGTCGAGCTGACGGTCTCTAGTGAGCCTGCCACTCTGGCGAAGGTCCACATCGCCAGCCACTCGTGCAGTCCCGTCGCGGTTACGGGTATCGCCGGATCGAAGGCTTCGAGATCGGCCCGGAATTGCCGTGTGCCCGGAGTATCCGCCGACGGGGGAACGAAGCCCTCCACCGACAGGACGCCCTCGGCGTCCTCACCGACACTCTCGAGAACCTTGGCGGTCAGGTTGAAAGGGAAGGTCGTGACGTGCGAGTCCGGTGCGAGCATGCGCATCGATCGCACGAATTCCGCTTCGTCGTTGGCAAATCCGGCGACGCTTGCACCATCGTCCGTGGCGGCGGCAACGACGGCGCTCAGGTCCGGTGATTTGGCGGGTACCTGGACCAAGCTGGCGAACGGGACATTCGCCTGCGCCGCGCCGGCCTCGACAGAACTACTGATCGCGCCCGAGATCCCGCCCAGCCCTCCGGGCACGACCACGCTCACCTCGCTCGCCCCTGCAGCCGCCAGCTGCACCCCCATTCCCAGCGTTTGGCCGACGAAGCCGGATACATCGGGAAACGATGCAGGACTGCTCAACCCGATGTCGGTGAAGGGATATACCCCCACTGCGGGAATACCTGCGGACTCCAGTATGGGGAGGACAGTCGTCTCGTTGGTGGTTTGTAGACCCACGACCGCTGCGACCTTTGCCTCCACCGCCTCGCGGGCACACTGCCGCGCGACATCGGGGTTGAGCTCGTCGCTGCAGACCAACACCTCGATCGGACGTCCGCCGAGGCCACCGGCCGCGTTGGCAGCTGCGGCAGCCGCGCGGGCACCCGCCGGAAACTCGGGGTTGGATGTTCCGAGTAGCGGTTGAGTCCAGTTTCCGATCGTCATCACCTTGACGGGTTCGCCTGTGAGCCCGGCGAACACATCAACACCGGTGCCATATTCGGAGGCCGACGATCCCGTGCTGCATCCGATCGCAAGCACCGATGTCGCTGCGCAGACCAGTGCGGCCTTCACGGAACGTTTCATGATTCGTCCTTCGACACGGTGACGACTACTTTTCCGAATGCAGCCGGGTCGGCTCGGCGTCGATGGGCATCGGCCATCTTCTCGAGAGGGAAGACCGAGTCGACGGGCATGCGGTACCGACCGGTTTCGATTCCGCGTATCCAATCCCGGAGCATCTGTGGGGTCCGCGGTGATCCATGCACTCCCCCTGCCGTGAGACGAACCGACGGTGGAATGAATTCGAGAGGGTGCGGAAAAGTGTTGGTGGAGCGATCTTCACGGACGCCGCTCACCATCGAGTTCTTCTGGTCCTGCAGAAGCCCAGTGAGACAGACGACCCCGTACTCGCGCACGCACTTCAACGTGTCCGGCAGGGTCGCCAATCCGAGCAGGTCGACAGCCGAGTCCGCACCACCGGGGATGATCGCCTCGACCTCCTCTCGCAACCCGCGGCCGTCGACCACTACATGATCGACACCGTGGGCAAGCAACTGCTCGCGCTTCTGCGGCGCCCTCGTCGTGGAAATCACCTGCGCGCCCGCATCCTTGGCAAGTGAGGCAAGTGCAAGACCGACACCCGAGGTACCACCGCGGATCATCAAGGTCTTTCCTTCTATGTCACCCAACGCTGCAAGGCTCCCCGA
Organism: Rhodococcus sp. NPDC057297; assembly: GCF_042667435.1. NCBI lineage: Bacteria > Bacillati > Actinomycetota > Actinomycetes > Mycobacteriales > Nocardiaceae > Rhodococcus > Rhodococcus sp. NPDC057297. The sequence goes on from NZ_JBHUZE010000001.1 coordinate 6,328, forward strand.
TGCCGCAGTGAACGAAGCAGGTACTGCCGCGAGGGTTGCAGAATCGAGCTCGGATTCGAAGGGAATGGCGTCTTCGGTGTCGACGCAGATGTACTCCGCCCAGGCACCGTCGCGCGTGTACCCGTATCCGCCGTAGCCGCCGGCGACCCGGGTACCCAGCACAACGTCCCTGTCGGGGGCCGATACCACTCGACCGATGAACTCGTTGCCGAGCGTCAAGGGAAGCAGAGCCGTCGACACCCCCTCCCGGCTGGCGATCTCCGACGAAATAACCGTCGTTGCTTCGACTTTCACCAAGACCTGCCCGCTGCTAGGAATCGGGACGGGGATGACCTCCTGCTGTAGCGACTCGGGGCCACCCCCTTCGGCACCTGCCCTCACGGCACGCATCGTGCGCGGCACGCCCCGATATCCACGGGGCACAGTCGATATCGAAGCGGAATCGATGTAGTTCAACTTTTCTTCCTCTATCTCTTGGACGCACGTCCGGCGGAAAAAGACATGCGTGTAACGGATCTCGTTGCGGCAGACGTGGGTCACGGGTGCCACAACTCGGTGGTCGCGCGAAAGAACACACACGACCCTCGACGTGGGGTCCATCGGGTCGGCGCAGTACCTACGGCGCCGTCAGGTAACGACTGTGTCCGGCGTCCTGTCAGGGATCGAGCGTCGTCGGACGGGTCAGGTGCTGCATCAAGGTCAACCGGTCACCCCGAACGCGAGTGAAGGCGTACTCCACCGGTGTGCCGGTGGTATCGCGTACGAGCCGTTCGAACAGCAGCAGTGGATGCCCCACGCGAACGTCGAGCAACTGGGCGACCAGATCGTCGGCGACGACAGCTTCTATGGAGTGATCGGTTGTGCCCAAATGGATCCCGGCCCTTTCGTACAGGGCGAACCATTCGGTACGAGGTCCGAACTGCGCAATCATGGGCACGAACGACGCGGGCACGTACGTGGTAGCGGTGTAGAACGGTTCACCGTCCAGCGACGTCAGCAGTTCGACGACGCCACAGTCGACCCCGACATCGATCTGCAGCCTTTGGGCGACCTGGGGCGACGCCGCCTCCTGGTTGACCGAGAGCACCTCGTGACTGATGTCGACGTCGACGCCGGCCGGACCGTGCAGGAAGTCGAAATCGTGCCGAACTCCGGTGGCGGTGGACAGGGTTCCTGCACCCTGGGCCCGTCGCACGAGGCCTTCGTCTCGGAGCAGCGCAAGTGCGTCACGGATAACCTGCCTGCTCGTGGAGAACGACAACATCAACGACGGTTCGCTCGGCAAGGTACCGGCCCGGAACTCGCCGTGCACGATCGCCGAACGAAGCAGGTCGCGCACACGCCGGGCCGCGGCGTTGCGCCGTCCCGTCCGTGGGTGAGGCCCTGATCCGTGTCGAAGCATGAAGTCAATGTAGGGAAGAAGATTTTGCGCTGCACTGCCCCTGCGTTACAAATAAGTTAAGCGGTTTGAGCACGACCTCTTCAGCACTCTGAGCTGGGAAAACAGAGTTTCGGCGCTGAGGTTCGCCGCAAGATATTCGGTCTTCGAGCTGTATCGGGTTCGACGGGGGTGAATCGATGCGCGCGAACAGCACAAAGCGCGAGAGGTAGACCTCTCGCGCTTTGTCAACCGATTTCTAGGAACAGCGGAACACTGTGCAGCTCAGGGTATTCGACGACGCCCCTGGCCTACCTCCCGCATGACAGCAGAAACCACGCACCTCACTCGGCCAGGAAGCTCCCGACGAGCGCATTGAACCGCGCCGACTCTTCGATCTGCACCCAGTGGCCGCAACGACCGAAGACGTGCAGTTGTGACTTGTCGATCAAGCCGGCCAGCTCGACCGAATTCGACATCGGGATCACCTGATCGTCGCGTCCATGCACGATAAGGGTGTCGTTCTGCAGCTTCCCGACGAGCTCCTGATCGACCGTCATCGCGTCCACCCCCTGCTGCCTCGGCGCAGGGAACATCGCGCTGAATGCCTCCTGCACTCCGGGACGGGTGGCCGCGGCAAGCCGGAGCCTGGCTAGCTCGTCGTTCACCAGGGACCGGTCGTACGCGAACACATCGAGCAGCGACCTCATGTTCTCGAATGACGGCTCGAACCCCCACACCGCGTCCAGCCCGTCGGTGATCTCGAATGGGACGCCGACGCTTCCCATCAAAACCAGCTTGTCGACGCGTTCGGGATGCCGGGTGGCGATGCTCAGGGCAAGCGCACCGCCGAAACTGTTGCCTACGATCGATACTCGATCCAATTCGAGAGCGTCGAGAAAATCGACGAGATGCCGGGTCCACACCTCCATTCCGTACTGGACGCCGTCGGGGCGCTCGGTGAAACCGAATCCGAGGATGTCGGGGGCGACTACGCGGAACGTCTTCGACAGTTCGGGAATCACGCCGCGCCAGTTTGCCCATGCCGTGACGCCTGGTCCCGACCCGTGAATCAAGATCACCGGTGCGCCGGTTCCTTCGTCGTGATAGTTGGTGGCGATTCCGCCTGCATCGACGGTCTTCGCTATCTCTGGTGTCTGCTCGGTAGCGGTGGTCATGTGAGAATCTCGTCTCTCTGTCGCGTGTCGGCTGTCTAGGTGACGACCGTCAGGAAGTCCTGATCCAGTTCACGGTGGGTGTAGTTGATTCCACGGGCAGCCTGATCCATGGTCCACGTGATGGTCCGGAAATCTTTGCCGGTGCGGTAGCCGCCCGAGAACACTTCGTTGCGGTTTCCCGCCGGGTCGAAGAAGTAGATGGTCTCGCCCCGGGTGATGCCGTGACGCGCGGGCCCGAAGTCGATGGGCACGTCGTGCATCGAAAACACGTCGCCCGCGTGCAGTAATGCCGACCAGTCGGCGATGTGGTACGCGAAATGATGAAGTTTTCCGTTCTCGCCTTTGACGAATGCGATGTCGTGGGGTTGTTCACCACAGAACATCCAGGACGCCACCAGGTCGGTGTTGTCCTCGCCGCCCACCAGCCGCTCGGCCGGCTGGAACTCCAGGCACTCCTCGAAGAAGCGCTCGAGCAGAACCGGGTCCTCGGTCGTGATCAGGGTGTGGTCGAGGCGGGGAACACCGATCCCGCGCACACCGGAACGCGGCCACGGGTCCGGGTTCCACAATCCCGTTGCCGTACCGACGTATTCGATGTCGGTGTACAGCTCCAGAGTATGTTCGGACGGGAGCGTCACCCGTAGCCCGTCTCCGACGGATTGGTTGTCGCCCTTGCTCATACGCTCGTATCGAGCACCGAACGCGCGGACTCGGTTCTCGATCTCGGCCAGGGACTTCTCGTCGGACACCTTGTAACCGAGCTTCGCCAGACCGACGCCGCCTTCGCGAAGAACGACGGAGTGATGGTCTGCCTCGTCCCACGACTTGAGGTAGACGGTGCCGTCGTCCTCGTGGACGGCGTCCATGCCAAGTGTGTTGATGTAGTGGGTCTTCGCTTCTTCCAGATCGGTTACGTCGATATGGACGTAACCCAGACGCATCACGGACATAGGTCTTGCTCCTGACTCGAGTGGTGAGTGGTGGTGTGCGTCGGTGCGGACGTGCAACCGAGTGCTTCGAACACGTTGACGATGCGGTCTCGAGCGCCCAGTTCGATCACGACATCCGACTGTGGGGTGGCTCGACACGGAAGGCATTTGTGCTCCTCGGGTGTCGGGCTCGGCCCGTCGAGCACAACGTCGCTGATGACGGCGGTGTACTCGACGGATCCTTCGACGAGTGTTGCTCTGCAGGCCCCGCAGCCGCCGCGACGACACTTGTAGCGAGTGCGATACCCGTTGCGCCGTAACGCGTCGACGATGGTTTCACCTGCGCGAACCTCGACATCTACGCCGGTGGGCCTGACCACGACGTGGAAGCCACCGGAACTTCCGGGAACCGGTGGCATCAGGTCGTCACCGTCGTTATTTGCGTAGGAAGACATTCACGTCGTCGTTTCCGATGAGGTCGGGAACCGTCCAACCGTCCAGGTTGTACTCGCTCATGAATGTCTCGGCCAGACCCTTCATCCCACCGACAACTCCGGTGGCCTGGGCACCGAACAGCAGTTCGGCTTTGACGTTCTCATGATTTCCGGAGTAGTTGCGCTCGTAGAGTTCGTGTCGCCCACCGAATTCGGAGCCGATCGAATCCCACAGCGCCTTCATCACCTTGACGCGTTCGACTGCGTCGATCCCGTCCGAACCGCGAACGTACTTGTCCAGGAACGGACGAAGTTCCGGAGATTTGAAGTCGGCGGCAGAGGACGGCAGGTAGATGAGACCGGACGCCACGTCCTGTTCGATGATCTCCTTGATGCGTGGGTATCCCTGCATCATGAACATACGATAGGTGAGGCCGTACTCCAGCTTGGGAATCACGGTGTCACCGATCCACTGTTCTGGGTCGCGAGCCATCGATTCGGTCAACGACCAGAACAGGTTTCGCCATCCGATCACCTCACCCACCCGCGTCTGGACGCCGCGGAAGTTGCCTGCACCGGTGCAGTCGAGCGCCTTGAGCAGGAGACCGGCGATGAAATCGAGTTTGACTGCCAGACGAGTGCAGCCCTGGAGCATCGCGCGTGGCAGGAATCCGGACTGCGGGAAGAAGGTGTTGATCTTCTCCACCGCCCCGTACATGAACACGTTCTCCCACGGCACGAGGACTTTGTCGAAGACGAGGATGGCATCGTTCTCGTCCATCCTCGACGAGAGCGGATAGTCGAACGGTGTTCCGACGATCGCGGCGTTCTGTGCATAGGATGCGCGCGAGATGAGCTTGACGCCAGGTGATCCCATCGGAACCGTGCAGATGAGCGCGAATTCCTTCTTCTTGATCGGGAGACCGTAATGGGCGATGAAGTTGTAATTGGTCACTGCAGATCCCGTGGCCACCACCTTGGCCCCGGAGACGACCAGACCGGAGTCGGTCTCCTTCTCGACCTTCATGAAGACATCGCCGACCTGGTCCGGGGGTAGTCCGCGATCTACGGGCGGGTTGATGATGGCGTGATTCCAGTAGAGAACTTTTTCCTGGGACTCGCGGTACCACCGCTCGGCGTTGGCCTCGAACGGCGAGTACAGCTCCTTGTTGGCGTGCAACGTACCTAGAAAGGACGCCTTGTAGTCGGGGCTGCGGCCCATCCAGCCGTAGGTCATTCTGGCCCAAGTGGCGATGGCGTCTCGGTCGGCGAGCACGTCCTCTGCAGTCTTCGCGGTGCGGAAGAACGGCATCGTCACGCCGCCGCTGCCGGTATCCGTCGGACAGGTAAGCGTATCGACGTGCTCGCCGCTGTGCATCGAGTCGTACAGCCGAGCGATCATGCGCACCGAGTTGCGGAAGGCCGGGTGATTGGTGTGGTCCTTCACTCGCTCTCCGTGCAACCAGATCTCGCGGTCGTCCGCGATGGACTCGATGTACTCGTCGCCCGTCATGGGCTTGGTCGCGTACACCTGCGGCGTGTTGACCTCACTGTCGGCCGCAGGGTTGACCTGCGTGGAGTCTGTGGACGTTGCGTCGGGCAGTGTTGCGGTCATGGTTTTCCTGTTCTTCTCGGATGGGTCTCGAGTAGGTGGATGGGGGCAGGTCAGGCTGGTGTCTTGATACGTGGTGCGATCGGACGGAAGACCGTGGTCTCGTCGAACCAGCCGCTGTTGGGATCGTCCATCGATCCATTCCACGCCGCGGCGTGAGACGGTGCACCGAGGTCGTGAAATGTACTGCGATAGAAGACGAGTGGGTCCGCGCCCGATGCGGTGGCCTCGACGATCTCGCCGATGAAGATGATGTGGTCACCGCCGTCGTATTCCGCCCACGGGGTGCAGGACAGGGTCGCCGCCGAACCGCACAGGAGCGGCGCCGTCGGCCCGTCGGCCCATCTGGGACCTGGGTCACGGGGACGTCCGGCGAAGTGCATGGCCGTATCGCTCTGGTCGGATGCGAGGATGTTGACGGCGAATGGAGAACCGCCCAGGTATTTGCACGCTTTGGACGATCTGGTCAGTGTGACCTGGCACAACGCCGGCTCCAGCGAGATCGACGTGAATGCCGTGACGGTGGCACCGTGCGGTTCTCCTGCATCGTTTCGGCACGTGATGACAGTGACGCCACTGGCGAACTCTCCGAAGATATTTCGCAGTTTGCGTGGATCCATTTCGGTACACCTTCGATCCAAATCGTCGTATCCGGTCTTGTGGTCTCGACGAGCAACCTATGACCGGGGTCACGCACCCGTCGATCCACCGAGCGAAACGAATATCCACCAGACGCAACGACCTCGATTACGCAACTCGAATCCGCATATAGTGAGCGGAATCACGGCAAGATGGCTGTCACCGAGGATCGTCCGCCACGAGGTCGGTGGGAAGGTGAGAGCAGGACAATGGCATCGAACGACGAAGAGGCTGCACGGTTCCCTGATTGGGAACACGTCCACGAAGCCGTGGCCGATGCGTACTTTCCGCACGAGATGCACCCTCTGACGGCCGGCGCGGAAGCTGCCGCGGCGGTCGGCTCTGCCGACCTCGGCACATGCAGAATCACCCATATCCAATTAGGTGCCGAGGTGTCTGTCAGTTCTGATCATCCCGGCGCTTACGGCATCAACATCCCGGTGTCGGGCTCCATGACGTCCTCGACCAACGGCGTCGAGGTGATTTCCGGCGTCGGGCAAGCCACCGCGTGCCCTCCGGACGCGCTCACGGTCATCCCGCAGTGGGAGACCAGCTGCCGAATCGTGGGGTTCAAGATCGACGAGGCGTACCTGCACACCGAGATGGAGCGAATACTGGACCGGCCTGCGTCTCCCGTGCCACTTCAGCTGGATCTGACAGCTGCAGGGGGTCAGAGCTGGCTCAGGCTGGTCCGAAGCGTCTACGAGCAGGTGCGTGAGGACGATGCGCTGTTGCACAACGATCTGATGCGCCGCCAGCTGGCGGGTGTACTCACGACTGGATTCGTACTCGCAACCGTCGACGACGTGTCGACCGGGCGGTCGGGAACTCGCCCGAGGATCGTTCGCCGCGTCGTCAGCGCCATCGACGACGATCCGGCACGGGCGTGGACGCCAGGTGAAATGTGCGCGATCGCAGGAGTCAGCGTCCGGCGTCTCCAACAGGGTTTTCGAGAATACGTCGGGATGACACCGTTCGAGTACCTCAACTCCGTTCGGCTCGAACGCGCGCGAGCCGAACTGCTCGCCGCGCAACCTCCTACCACCGTTCTCGACGTTGCATCGAGTTGCGGTATCACTCACACGGGCCGGTTCGCTGCGGCCTACCGGCGGAGGTACGGCGAGCTACCGTCGACGACGCTCGCGCACTGAAATCCTGGTCCTGTCCCGCTCCGACATCGCCGCCGTACGCCGCGTCGAGTACAGCCCGACTCCGCTCAGAAGCGCGCACACCAGGTACAGGCAGACCGCCATCGACCAGCCTCCAGCGAACGCACCCGTCGCATCGACGAGGAGCCCGGCAAGCGCCGGACCCAATGCGAAACCGAAGTACATCCCGACGGCGATGACACTGGACGCCTTCCCGACCATCGATGCGTCGACTACTTTGAGAGATCCGGCCATCAACACCACGTTGGCAGCGAGCGCAGACACTCCGTGTAGCGCCACACCCACCCACAGCAGGGCCTGCCAACCGGTTACCCCGGCACATAGAAGAGACAGCGACCCCGCCGCCGAACCCGAAGCCAGAATGAGCAACAGCACGTAGGTGTCGATCGCTCCCGACAGCGCACGTCCCCACAGAATTCTCGACGCGACCCCGAGTGCACCTGCTGCTGCGGCAGCCGCGCCGCCTACCGCCAGGGACAGACCCAGCGCATCGTGAGCGAACAACGGCAAGTAGACGTTGGTCGCCTGGACCGCTGCTCCGGAGACGAACGCGTACGCCGCGAACACCCAGACCGCTACCGGGATCTTCTGTCGCTCTATCTCGTCGCGGGCCCGCGGAAGAACTCCCGAAGCACGCGCGTGCGGGCTGCGCGGCCACGAGAAGAACACGACTGCGATTCCTACGACGCTCAGAGCTGCACCGATCCACAGCGCACCTCTCCATCCGAGGACGAGGGCAACCGCAGGACAACCGAGACCCGCGAGAAATTGACTGAACTGGACGCCGGATTGCTTGATGCCCACCCACTGACCGCGGACCGCCGACGGCGCGTTCTCGCTGATCGCCCTGTTGGTCGCTGGGTTGCTCAGTGACTGCGCGACTCCGGACACCACCATGGACACCAACAACCACATGTAGTTCGTCGACAATGCCGCGCAGACGAAGGACACACCGGCACCGACGAACACGAACAGCAGCAACGCGCGAACACTGCCCCGGTCCGTCGATCGCCCCAGCGTCAGCGACGTAAGCGACGCCGACAGAAACGTCACCGACGCCAACAATCCGAACTGCGCGAGGCTGATCTGCAGTGAATCCACGACGAGGGCGCCCGTGGCACTGAGACCGTACGTCAGCAGCGGACCGATCGCCATGGCGCCCGTCAGCGTCGTCAGCAGGCCCGCCGTGTTGCGTTCATCCATCGCGTCTGCGCCCTCTGCCTTCCACGAGAAGTGTTGTCACATGTTGGACACTACGAACTTACGCATGAGGTGTGACCTGGCGTCCCATAGGTCAGGACAACTCCGGTGCGAGGCACGGACACACACGTTGCGGAATATGGATACTCGCTGCGTTGGCTGGATCGACATTCTTACTTCCTCCACATACGTTCGGGTCACGTTCACACACAGGAGGATCGAGACGTGGAATCCACAGCAGCACCGATCGGGGTTCATCAGCAGTTCGACTTCGTCGCCATGCTCGACGGCGATCCGAACCCACCGGAAGGAATGTGCGCGTGCGGTGTTCGACCGCTCGGCGCCGACGGCGTGAAGACCTGATTACAGTCAGCCGTCCCTGCAGCGTGAGGACGATCCATCCGACCTCGCTGTCCGAGACGAAACCGGAATTTCAGTTCTTGGACGAAACCAGATCGAGGGCGATGTCGGTGATCAGGTCTTCCTGTCCGCCGACGAGTCCGCGTTCCCCGACGGCGAGCAGGATTGCGCGGGTGTCGAGTCCGTACTGCTTCGCTGCTGCCTCTGCGTGGCGGAGGAAACTCGAGTAGACACCCGCGTACCCGAGGGTCAGCGTTTCACGATCGACTTGAACCGGCCTGTCCTGCAACGGCCGAACTATGTCGTCGGCCGCGTCCTGGAGTCCGAACAGATCACAGGCGTGCTTCCACCCGTGCAGGTCAGCGACAGCGATGAACGGTTCGATAGGACAGTTGCCCGCACCGGCACCGTGCCCAGCGAGAGATGCGTCGACGCGTGTGACACCCTCTTCCACGGCAACGACGGAATTCGCGACCGACAGCGACAGATTCTGGTGAGCGTGAATACCGATCTGAGTCTCGGCTCGAAGGACGTCTCGGTAGGCGCGCACCCTGTCGCGGACCCCGTTCATGGTCAGGCGGCCACCCGAATCGGTGACGTACACACAGTGCGCACCATACGATTCCATCAGTTTCGCTTGCTCCGCCAGCTGTGCCGGTTCCGCGAGGTGGGACATCATCAGGAATCCGGAGACATCCATACCGAGCTCACGTGCTGTGCCGATGTGCTGCGCGGAGACGTCCGCTTCGGTGCAGTGAGTCGCCACCCGTACCGAGGTGACACCGAGTTCGAAAGCGTGCTCGAGTTCCTTCACGGTACCGACTCCGGGGAGCAACAGCGTGGTCAGTTCGGCGCGGTGCACCACCGCGGCAGCTGCTTCGATCCATTCCCAGTCGGTGTTGCTACCCGCCCCGTAGGTCAGGCTGTGGCCTGCGAGGCCGTCACCGTGAGTGACCTCGATAGCATCGACGCCGGCACTGTCGAGCGCACTGGCCACGCGCGCAACGTTTTCCGGACTGATGCGGTGCCGCATCGCGTGCATTCCATCACGGAGTGTGACGTCCTGAATGTACAGGGCAGCACCGTCGGTCGCGTTCGGTCGTGTCGAGGTTTCGCTCATCGTGATGCCTCCAGTGTTGCGGTTTCCGCGATCTTCTCCGCGACCTGCAGGGCAGCAGAGGTCATGATGTCGAGGTTGCCCGCATACGCGGGCAGGTAGTGTGCGGCGCCTTCGACTTCGAGGAACACCGAGACCTTCCACAGTCCGGGACCCTTGTCGACGCCGCCGGTCAGAGTCTCGACGGATTCGGCGTCGTCGAGTTGGGTGAACTGGACCTCTTGTTTGAGTCGGTAGCCCGGGACGTACGACGAGACCTTGGCGACCATGTTCAGAATGGACGCACGGATTGCGTCCTGATCCGGGTTCGAGACCAGTGCGAGGACGGTGTCGCGCATGATCAGCGGCGGCTCGGCCGGGTTGAGGACGATGATGGCTTTGCCTCGAGCCGCACCCCCTACCTTTTCGATTGCCTCGGAGGTGGTTTCGGTGAACTCGTCGATGTTCGCCCGGGTGCCCGGTCCAGCCGATTTCGACGCGATCGACGCGACGATTTCTGCGTAGTGGACCGGCGTCACCTGGGAAATTGCGGCCACTATCGGGATGGTCGCCTGTCCGCCACAGGTCACCATGTTCACATCCGGCGCGTCCAGATGTTCCTCGAGATTCACAGCCGGAACGACGTACGGACCGATCGCCGCGGGAGTGAGATCGATCAGTCGCTTGTCGTGTGGCCTGAGTGCCTCCTCGTTGGCGACGTGCGCTTTGGCGGAGGTCGAGTCGAAGACGATGTCTATGTCGGCGAACGCGGGGTGCTCGATCAGTCCTTGCACCCCTGAATCCACCGTGCTGATTCCCAGCCGACGAGCCCGCGCGAGACCGTCGGACGCCGGGTCGATGCCGACCAACACCGCAATCTCGACGTTCTTCGCTACCCGCTTCAATTTGACCACGAGGTCGGTGCCGATATTCCCGGACCCGATCACGGCCACTTTCGTTTTGCTCATGCTGTCCTTCGATTCTTGTAGCGAGTTTCGGCTCAGGCCGTGAACGTGGCGGTGACGGAGCCGATTCCAGAGATCTGAGCCGTGTACGTCGAACCGGGGGTGACTGCGACCATGGGGCCCAGTGCGCCGGAGAGAATTACTTCACCGGCACGCAGTGGAGATCCGTAGGACAAGCTGGTGTTGGCCAACCACACCAGAGCCTCCCAGGGACTCCCGAGACAGTCCGAACCTTTGCCGGCAGAGACCTGCTCACCGTCCGCGGTCATAGTCATGGTGACCTCTGCAAGATCGGGCGCATCGCCGCGAGAGATACTCTCTCCCAATACATACAGGCCCGACGAGGCGTTGTCGGCAATCGTGTCGGCAAGGCTGATATCCCAGCCGGCAATGCGGCTGTCGACAATTTCGAACGACGCCAGGATCTTCTCTACGAACGTCGGCGCTTGCTCGGCAGTGATCGTCTCGTCGATGTCCGACGAGAGCAAGAAAGCGATCTCCGCTTCGATGCGAGGTTGCAGCAGCCGACCTGAATCCACTGCGTCGTCACCGGTGACGTCGAAGTCGTCGAGCAGTACGCCGAAGTCCGGCTGGTCGACTCCTAGCTGCTGTTGCACTGCCGGAGAGGTCAAACCGATCTTGCGTCCGACGACCGTGCGGCCCGAAGCGAGCAATGCATCGATATTGCGTGACTGGACGCGATACGCGGCATCGATGTCCTCGCGGTCGATGACGTCCCGGACCGGGGTGCACGGTGTGCCTGTCTTCGCCGCGTCGGCCAGGCGATCGGCCGCTTCGCCGATCGCGCGTTGTTCGATAGTGGTCATGTCGCAGACAGTACGAGTCTGCGTCACCCGTGCCTAGGATTCATCTCATGAAACGGGATGACATGTCTCTGCTCGAGCGCTACACGTTGATACTGAGTGCGTTTCCTCCCGGTGCCGCTCTACGTCTCTCGGACGTGGCCACACGAACCGGCCTGCCGCGATCGACCGCGCATCGAATGCTCGTCGACATGGTGTCGGTGGGGTGGGTACAGCGCTCCGGTACCGAATTCGAGCTAGGTATGCGGCTGTTCGAACTCGGGGAGAGGGTGCCGGTCAAGCATCGCCTACGCACCGCGGCAATGCCGTTCATGCAGGATCTACACACTGTCACGGGGAACACGGTGCACCTCGGGGTGCGCGACGACCACGACATCGTTTACGTGGAAAAACTCCAAGGTCACGCGCCCATGTCACTGCCGTCGCACATCGGAGGTCGCCTGCCGTTGTCCTGCACCGGGGTCGGCAAGGCTGTGCTGGCGTTCGAGCAGGTCGAGCTTCGCGACGCCGTCCTCGCGCGCCCATTGCGCCGCTACACCCCCCAGACGATCGTCGACCCTGTCCTGCTCGAACGCGAACTCGTCGAGATTCGCCGAACCGGCATATCGGTCGAACACGAGGAGGCAGCGCTCGGCGGCTGCTGCCTGGCATCGCCCATCCTGGTCGGCGGTGTGCCTGTGGCCGCGATCTCCGTGTCGGTGCCGGCCGACCAGTTTCGCCCGGAGCTGTTGGCCCCTGCCGTGCGCGCGACCGCCCTCGCGCTGGGCCGAGCGTTGTCGCGTCCCGGCTGACAAGTGTCTGCGACGCCGAGACCCGAGAGCACCGGACAATCGTGGCAGCGCTTGCGTGGTCCGACTCGTCCACATCGCGGACCCGGCACTTGAGCCTGTTCCGAGAACACAGTGTCGGATGGACCGCGGTGTCGATTTCGCACCGTAGTCGACGATGAGGACGAGCGATGATCGGAACGAGAATGCGACGAGCAGTGAAGGCGACGGGGTCGGCGGCTCTGGCAGTAGCACTGCTTACGGCATGCGCACCGAACACGAATCCCGAGAATGAGCCGCTCGCAGACGGCGCTGCGCTGGATCGCTTCTACCAACAGCACTTGTCCTGGGGAAACTGCGGGCCCGACTATGCGAGCACGGACGACGAAGCCACGGCCATGGACGTCGTTCCGGGGCTCGAATGCACGCGTCTCCAGGTGCCTCTCGACTACACCGATCCCGAAGGTGGTCTTGTCGAGATCGCGGTATCGCGTGTGCCGTCCCGAGGTGACGGACCCAGTACGCCGCTGGTGATCAATCCAGGCGGGCCGGGCGGGTCAGGCGTCGTCGGGGCGATCTTGACCGCCCTAGGGCTTGTCGAAAGCCCGATCACCGAGAACTTCGATATCGTCGGATTCGATCCGCGCGGTGTCGGTGCCTCACAACCGGCCGTGGATTGCTACAGCGACGAAGAAGCGGATGCAGGTACTGTTCCGCTCGGATCGCTGGGTACGACAGTAGAATTCACCAGCGACGACACGCAAGCGATCATGGACAAGTGCGCCGAGAGGTCGGGCGGTGTCGATGCCCTCGCGCACGTCGGGACCCGAGACACGGCGCGGGACATGGATGTTCTGCGAGCAGCACTCGGCCAGGATAAGTTGACGTACTTCGGTCAGAGCTACGGCACCCGCTTGGGCGCGGTCTACGCCGAACAATTTCCCGACCGCGTGCGCGCGCTGGTGTTGGACGCGGCTGTCGATCCTCGCCTCGACGGTCACGAGGCGGTGCTCAGTAGTTACGAAGGATTTCAGCAATCGTTCGACGGCTTGGCGACCGAATGCGCGACTCGAGTCGACTGCCCCCTGGGTAACGATCCAGCACGGGCGACCCAGAGGTTTCAGCAGCTCGTCAGGCCACTGCGTACCGAGCCTGTTCCTGCTCTCGACACAACGTTGGGCTTCGACGATGCAATCGGAAGCGTCATCTCGGGGCTCTACGCGCCGGATACGTGGCCGTCCATCGTCGACGGTCTCGCAGAACTCGCCCGAGGGCGGGGCGACGGTCTGATGCAGCTGCTCTACACCTTCGGGGGTCGCAGCGCAGCGGGCCAGTGGACCAACTTCACGGAAGCGAACTACGCGATCAACTGCATGGACCTCGATCGCCTGACGCCAACTCGAAGCGCCGAACTACGGCGCCGGACGTACGACCTGGCGCCGTTCATGGACCCCGGTGTCGATGTCGCCGACGGTGCCCGTGATGCGTGTGAGCACTGGCCCGCGGAGCCGACGCTCGGCTTTCCGTACGCGCAGGACGTCGACGGACTACCTCCCACCCTTGTCGTATCCACGACGCGCGACCCCTCGACCCCGCACTCCGGTGGCGTCAGCCTCGCCGATTCACTGGAAAGTTCTCTGCTCACCGTCGAGGGCAGCGCCCATGGCATCGTCGGACAGGGCACGAATGCGTGTGTCGATGGCATAGTGTCCGATTACCTGATCAACCTGCAGGTACCCGACGAGGATGCGCGCTGCATCACGTGAGGAGTGGTCGATATGGCCTGGAGTACACGTGAACTCGCGGAGCTCGCAAGTACGACTGTCAACACCATCCGTCACTACCACCGCCTGGGTTTGCTCGCGGAACCCGAGCGCTCGAGCAACGGATACAAGCAGTACCGCGCTGGGCACCTCGTACGTGTTCTTCGGATCAGACGATACCGAGAACTCGGTGTCCCTCTCACACAGATCGATTCCATCGACGGGCCCGACAGCGCGCTCCAAACTCTCGACGAAGAACTGGTAGCCGCCATCGAGCAATTGCAGCGCGCTCGGGAACGACTGGCGGCCACCCTGAGTGAGGGTGCCGAGTCCGATGTTCCCGCCGGATTCGGTTCTGTCGCCGACCGATTACCTGTTCCGGACCGAGCCCTGCTGACGATAATGGCGCAGTACTTCAACGATGATGCGTTGGAAGACATTCGAGCAATGATCGAAGTCGCACAGACCGATGTGGACCGCGAATACGAGCAACTGCCGGAAAGCTCGAGCGACAGCGAGCGCCAGGATCTCGCCGAGAGAATGACGGTGCTGCTCAGCCGGCACCTGGAGGACTACCCCTGGCTGCTCAACCGAGAGTCACACATCACCGCTGCACCGGACGTAGTGGACAGTGCCGTTTATCCATCGGTTGCAGATCTCTACCGTCCCGCACAACTCGACGTACTCGAGCGAGTCGTCTACCTCATCCACGGCCACCGATGAACCGATACCGTCTCGATGGATTCTCCTCGGCTTGCGACCTCCGGCCAATGACGACCACGCGGCTCCGGGCTGCGAGAAGCGCCGTGAGGCTGGTCATTACCTCGTCAACGGTAGGCCGTACTCAGAACCCGAAGACGCCTCGGATGCTGTGACCGATATCGATAGAGGCGCCGGAGATCGTATCCGCGAGTGGCGAGGCCAAGAAAGCAACCAGTGACGCGATGCCCTGTGCATCGGTCGGTCCGGGTGCGCCGATCGCTGTTGTCGACGGGTCCGGCTCTGCTACTACAGGTCCCGGGTGCACCACATTCACAGTTATCGACGATGCGTACAACTCATCTGCCAGACACTTGGTCAGAGCAGCGACCGCAACATTGCGAACCGACGCGGGTATGGAGTCGGTGAGGTGAGTATGTTGCCCGCAGATGTTCACAATCCGGCCGGCGTCGGATTCCGCCAGGTAAGGGATGGCCGCGCGTGCGCATCGGAGATAACCCATTGCCTTCGTGTCGACGGCGTCCAGTATCTCACCGATCTCGTCGGAGCGACCTGCTGCTTCTATCACGCTCTTCGCTGCAGGTGCTCCGGTGTTGATCAGAACGTCGAGACCCTCCATCCACTCGATGGCAGCAGCGGTAGCGGTTCGCACCGAATCGGGGTCGGTCGAGTTCACGAGCGTGTAGCCGACCCGCCCCCGCCCGACTGGGTCGAGTTCTTCCACTGCGCCGCGAAGTGACGACTCGGTACGCCCGCCCAGCATCACTTGTGCGCCTTCGTCCACAAAGGTTCGGGCGACCGCCTTGCCGATCAAGCCGGACCCACCGACGACAAAGATTCGCCTACCGTCCAGATCGAGATTCATAGTTTGGTTCCTCTGTTCGGGAGGTGCACTTGTCGGGCCGTCTCGAGGCCACGATGCACGGTGATGACAGTCACAGTAGACATAGAAAGACTGATTGTGCAAGGTCCGACATTTGCAGAAGACCTGACCGCCTTGTCAGCACGTTCTTGCCGCGTATTCGTTGGGTTTAGCCATTGACGATCGCGTTAATGTCCGACATCATCGTTGGTGTCGGTATCGACGCGACGGTCCAGTGTCGAGTTCCCCCTTCGCTGAGCCGAGCAGCGCCGTGCTGTGGTGCCCTCACATAGGCCGACGCTGAACCCTCGAGCGTACGGTTCGGTTGCTGCGATCCAACCAACTGCACACAACCCTGAAATCGACTGCACTGCGACAGGTTCGGGCCCGCGAATACGCGATGCAACAGGCCGGCTTCGTGTATATGAATCCCTCAGCAAAGGATGACAATGAAGGTTTACTCCGCGATAGCGCACACGCTCACGGACTACGGGGTCGACACCATATTCGGTCTCATCGGTGACGCGAACATGTACAGCATCGGCGAATACCGACGGCTGGGGAAGGGAAGGTACATCGGCGCAGTGGACGAGGGCGGGGCGTGCAGTATGGCCGTCGGCTACGCCCGCGTCGGTGGAAAAGTCGGCGTGGCCACCGTAACTCACGGCCCCGGAGCCGCGAACACCGTAAACGCCGTCACAGAAGCCGCGCGCACCAACACTCCTTTCGTGCTGATCACCGGAAGCACACCACGGAAGCGATTCCATATCCAGGACATCGACCTCAAGGCACTGTTCTCGGCAACCGGAGCCGAATACTACAAGGTGCTGCGGGCAGAACACGTGGTCAACGACCTCGCGCGTGCACTGGCGCGAGCCGCCCGAACCAACTCGGCGATCGTCCTCGACATCCCGTACGACATCTGTCACGAGGACGTCGACTACGTTCCCGCGGAATTCATCTCGCACCCCAAACAGAAGTTCAGCCCCGACGATGTCTCGATGGACAACGCTCTGGGTCGATTGGCTTCCGCGAACAGACCGGTCATCCTCGCCGGTCGCGGTGCAGTGGAATCCGGCGCTCGCGACGAGTTGATCGAACTCGCCGATCTCCTCGGCGCTCCGTTGGCAACAACCGCTGCGGCGAAGGATTTCTTTCACGGAGAAAAATACAATCTCGGAATCATGGGCGACCACGGGCAACCATGGGCGGTCGATATCATCGCCAAGAGTGACTGCATTGCGGCATTCGGCGCTGCGTTGAACAACTACACAACAGTCGACGGAGAACTGCTCGCAGGAAAATCCGTCATCCAAGTCGATTCAGCAGCCGGCGCAATCGGTCGATTCAATCCCGTCTCCTGCGCGGTGACCGCAGATGCCGCCACTGCAGCGGCCGCAATGGTCGAGCAGCTCAAAGAAGCAGGCGTCGCGGCAACCTCGTTTCGCGACTCCCAGCTCACCGGTGGCGTGCTCGAGCGAGATCCGCGTCAGTACTTCACCGACCGCAGCACGGACACCGAGCTCGACGTTCGGACCGCCATGGTGACCCTCGACGAGAACCTCCCGGCCGACCGCGTCATCGTCACTGACGGAGGCCGATTCGTGCCGGCTCCATGGGGATTTCTTCACGCCTCGACCGCGAGGAACTTCACCCATACCTACGGCTGGGGTTCGATCGGACTTGGTATAGCTACCGCCGTTGGAGCGGCAGTTGCGAATCCGGATGCCGTCACCGTATGCGTCGCTGGTGACGGAGGCGGCATGATGGGTTTGATCGAGTTCTCCACAGCGGTGCGTCACAACATTCCGTTGCTCGTCGTCGTACTCAACGACAGTGCCTACGGCGCGGAATACAGCAAGTTCGAGCAGACAGGCTTTTCGCCCGACAACTGCTTTCAGAGCTGGCCCGAGTTCTCCGAGGTCGCTCGATCCCTCGGCGGTAGGGGAATCACGGTCCGGACCGAAAAAGAGCTGCGCGACGTTGTAGCCGAGATCGGAGATCTGACGGACCAGTTACTCATCGAGATCAAGGCCGACCCGAGCGTCGACCCGATGGCTCCGTGACGACAGTAGAACTCGACAGCTCGGCCCCTCGTGAGTATCACGAGGGGCCGAGCTTGCAGGACACACGACATCCAGCATGAAGCGTAGTGCCGCAGGGGGAACCGACGGATGACCATTCACACCGAAGTCGCTCGAAAACCACTCGGACAGGCAGTCCTGCGTCCCCGCCAACAGGTCGAGGAGACAATCAGATCCGCCATACTGTCCGGAGACCTCGAGAGCGGTGAAATGCTTCCGCCGGAGGCAGACCTTGCCCGGCAATTCAACGTGAGCCGGACTACGCTGCGAGAAGCGCTCCGAGTCCTCTCCTCCCAGCACCGAGTCACATTCTCGTGCACCGCGGCATGCGATCGACCACGCCACGGAAGGGACCTGCATCAGAGTGCAACTGTTCGGACCCCAGCGGTCCCGATGCTCAGGTGAACGTCACCGTCACGCTACCGATGTCGTTCAAGTCCGCACTGTAGCAACCCGGTTCGGCAGATACCGGATCTGCGAACGTGCCAGTCGACACCACCTGCCCCGCACCCAGCGAGAGACCGCGGCGGTCGAGCTGTTCCAGCAGCCAGTGAAGTGCGTGAATCGGCGATCCCATGACTGCGTCAGAATTGCCGTCGGCCACAACCTCCCCGTTGCGCGTCAACGTTGCTGGTATTGCGCTCCAGGACAAGGACTCGGATGAAACACTTTTTCCTACGACAAGGTAGCCGGCCAGAGCGTTGTCGAGGACGTGACTGTGCACCGTGTGCCCTGCACCAGGGGATCCGGGCATCCAGTTCCGGAATCGTGAGGTAGGCAGCTCGATCCCGGGCGCAACGCGCACGCGGTGTTCGAGTTCGGTGATCGACATCGATGCGTTCAACTCCTCCACCGCGGTCAACACCAGTTCAGGTTCGATCAGGAAGCCGTTCTCGGTGGACAGATTCACCGTTGCGCCCGAAGGGAGGAGCCGCTCGCGCATCAAGCGTCCGTATGCCGGACCGGTCGAGCCCAGAGCCGCTTGATCTTTCGTGCGAGTCAGACTGATCTTGTACCCGCCGATCGCGCCACGGCGCACACGGACGACCTCATCCAGGATCGAGTCGCGGAACAAGTATGGATCCAGCGGGGCAAAATTTCGGATCGATTCGTCGAGGTCCAACGGAGGCGCACCGGAGTAGGCGTCGATCAGGTGCCGCGCGATGTTCGTCGGTGTTTGCGTAGGAAGACTCATCACAACTCCGTGAAAGTTCGGTATGAACGCCGACGCAAAGATACCATGCAGTCGGTCTACTGTCCGACAGTAACGAAAAGGTACAGGTGCGTATCCGGCACAGAATTCGCCGCATCCTTCGACCGCACGTACTAAACGTCAGACGTTAGACTGTTCGTCTTAATTGAATCTAAAAGTCGAAAATGATCAGAATGTTTCTCACTGAGTGAGAGTATGCCTGTTGACCAACGTGGTTCACATCACACACTGAGCGGCACGCGGCTGTGATCACAGTCGAAAGTTGTCGATGGAGGAACAGTGACCGTAGCGTCCACCGGAAAGTCCGAGGCCACGCCCCCGCGTGCGTCCGACCAGACGTCACCTGCTGCACAGGCAGCGCAACAGGCAATTCAGGCCGCCGATCAGGGAAAGGCCACACCGCAAGCCAAGCGTGCAGCGGCGGCGAGCTTCCTGGGAAGCATGCTCGAGTACTACGACTTCTTCATTTACGGTTCAGCTGCTGCCCTGATTTTCCCGGCGTTGTTCTTTCCGACGGGCAATCCTGCGGTGGCCACCATCGCTGCTCTTGCAACGTTCGGCGTCGGGTATGTCGCACGTCCACTCGGCGGCATCGTGCTCGGTCACTTCGGAGATCGTCTGGGTCGCAAGCGGGTTCTGTTGTTCACGCTTGTGCTGATGGGCGTGGCGAGCACCTCGATCGGTCTACTACCTACTTATCAGCAGATCGGTGCGTGGGCGCCTGCACTGCTGGTGCTCGCTCGCGTCCTGCAAGGTTTCTCTGCCGGAGGTGAGGCCGCCGGGGCCAGTACGCTCACCATCGAACACGCGCCGACCGGTCGCCGTGGCCTGTTCGCCAGTTTCACGGTGTCGGGGATCATGGCCGGAATCGTCGTGGCAAACCTGGTCTTCATTCCCGTCGCGGTGATGCCCGACGAGACGTTGATGTCGTGGGGATGGCGGGTGCCGTTCCTGGCCAGTTCGTTGGTACTGGTTTTGGCTTACGTTGTGCGAAAGCGACTGGACGAGACTCCGGTATTCGTGGAGGCGAAGGAAAAAGACGCGACGCCGGACATTCCTTTCAAGACACTGATGAAGACTCAATGGGCCGACGTCGTCCGCGTCGCAATGGCATCGCTGTTCGCCGTGAACCAGACAGTGGTGATGGTGTTCGGCTTGGCCTACGCAACGTCGGAGGCAGGTATGGCGCGGTCGACGATGCTGTGGGTGTTGGTGGCCGCACACGCGGCATCGGTCGTCGGCGTTCCCCTGGCCGCCGGCCTGTCCGACCGCATCGGACGACGTCCAGTATGGATTTTCGGTGCGATCAGCTCCTCCTCGATGCTGTTCGTGTTCTTCTGGGCAATCAGCACGGGGAACATCCTGTTCGTGACCGTGTCCGGAATCGTTCTTGTCGGCGGTGCGTACTCCTGCATGAACGGGCTGTGGCCGGCGACCTTCTCCGAGCAGTTCGCCGCTCCCGTCCGCTACAGCGGATTCGCCCTCGGCCACGGAACCGGCCTCCTGGTCGCGGCGTTCGCTCCCACCATCTGTGTGGCGATCATGGGCGAGGGTCAGTACGGTTGGCTGCCGGTGGGAATCTTCGTCGCCATTACCGGCGCCGTCTCGGCAACCGGCATCTACTTCTGCAAGGAAACGAACAAGACTCCGCTCGCCGAACTCGGACACAAAGGGACGCGCGCGGCAGCATGACAGCGCATGCCGGAGGTGACGACACCTCGAGTCCGCCCGATGTGCAGCCAGGAGACTCTCTGCTCGCTCGAGCGGTCCGTATAGTCGAAACAGTCGCCTCCGGCAGTGCGTCGTTCACTGCATCGGACGTTGCGCGGAAATGCGGCCTTCCCAGGGCAACGACCCACCGAATAATCAACGAACTGATCGCACTCGGACTGCTCGATCGTGACGAATCTCGGCAGCTCCGAATGAGTTCCGCGACCTGGGAGCAGGCCGCTCTGTCGAGCTCGGTGGGTAATCTGATCGAGGCGGCCGCGCCGATAACTACGTCGCTGCACATGGCAATTCAAGAACATACGTACCTGTGCGTAGTGTCCGGCGGCGATACTCTGTGTATCGATCACCGCGGACCGGCAGACCCCTCTACTCAAGTGATCGCGCGAGCACACAGACGTCCAGCGCTCAGCTCGGCGGCAGGTTTGGCGATGCTAGCGTTCTCGCCGGCAGTGGTACAGGACGAAGCACTGGTGACTGGACGTTCGGACTCTCCGGCGCGCATCTCGTCCGATATGGCGGTCTATCGACGAAATCTCGCCGATATTCGACGGGCAGGGTATGCGGTCCTGACCGACTCGAGCAAAAAGGGAATCACTGAACTCGCCGTGCCGATCCATTCGAGATCGAGCAGTTCGATGGCTGCATTGTCCATTTCATTCCCGACGGATTCGGATCTGTACCGCCGATACTTACCTCCTCTGGTCTCCGCTGCCTCGGATCTGTCTCAGATCTTGAAGCGATCCGAGTCTCGCCACACCCTCACTTTTTATCGTCACTCGGGCGACGGTAGGTAGTGATGACCACGAAAGGATCGACACATGGACCCACTCGAGCGTCCGAAACCGAAGCGGCAGTTGCCCAACCTGCAGCAGGCCGCTCAACTGCTGGGGCTGACACAACGTCGAACCCGAAGATCTGCCCTCGACAGAATCCTGTCTGTCGAAGAGATGCGAGTTCGCGCCCGCAAGCGAGTCCCACGGTCGATCTTCGACTACGTGGACGGAGCGGCCGAGGAAGAAATCACTCTGCGCGCCAATCGAGATGCATTTCAGCGTCTGCGATTCCACCCGACCGCACTGAACGACGTGAGCGATCCAGACACTCGATCGAACATTCTGGGTGACACCGTAGGGATGCCACTTGCCCTCGCTCCCACCGGCTTCACACGCATGGTCCACCGCGAAGGCGAAATAGGTGTTGCATGGGCAGCGAATCGCGCTGAAATACCCTACACACTAGCAACTCTGGGTACGGCATCGGCACAGGACATCTGCAAGGTCACACCCCGCGTACCGCGCTGGTTCCAGCTCTACGCCCACAAAAGCGAGCAGGCCAACCTCCACCTCCTTGCCACCGCGAGAACCCACGGCTTCGATACCCTCGTGGTCACTGTGGATACCGCAGTCATCGGATCCAAACGCAGAGACCTGCGGAGTGGACTGACCGTTCCACCGACCGTGAGCCCACGAACATTCGTCGACATGGCTGTGCACCCGAGGTGGTGGACGGGGGCATTGACCGGGGCACCACTTGGATTCGATGCGCTCGGAAGTTCCGGAGAATCCATGTTCGCGGATCTCAACTCGCAATTCCGACAGGGCATCGACGCCACCTTCCTGAGGTGGATTCGTACCGAATGGAGCGGAAAGCTCGTGATCAAGGGGATAGTCAGTCCGAGCGACGCCTGTACCGCGTTCGAACTCGGTGCAGACGGGATCGTCCTGTCCAACCATGGCGGTCGTCAACTCGACCGGACCATCCCGCCTGTTACTGCGCTCCCTGCGATCCGCAGAGCAGTAGGTCCGACGCGCACGATTCTGCTCGACAGCGGAATACGTTCCGGCGCGGATATAGTCGCCGCATTGTGTCTCGGCGCGGACGCGTGCATGATCGGCCGGCCATATCTGTACGGCCTCATGGCAGGCGGGGCTCCAGGTGTCGATCGGGTTCTGTCCATCCTCCGAGACGACATCGTGAGAACCATGCGATTGCTTGGTGTGCAAAGGCTTTCCGATCTCGGTCCCCATCACGTCTCCAGTGAAACGAGTCCGCCCACCGAAAGCCCTTTCCTCACCGCAGCCAGTAGCCTGTAGCCAGGTACCGGAGCACGACCAGCCGGTGCTGCGGCCTGCCCCTCGTCACCGCGTGAGCTCGTCGAGAATATCGTCGGTGTGTTCGCCGAGTTCGGGACCGAGGTTTCTGATCTGTAGGGATCGCTCGCCGATCACCGGTACGATTCCGGGGAAGCCCACCGAGACCGGATCCTGACCGCCGGTATCGACCGGGAACTGTTGAATCATGTTGCGGGAAAGCATGTGCTCGTCCGCGCAGATGTCAGCCGCCGTGTTGATCGGACCACTCGGCACTTCCGCAGCGTCGAGCACCGCGAGGGCCTCGGCGCGCGTCCGCGTGAGAGCCCATGCCCCGATGGCCGCGTCGAGTTCGTCTCGCCGTTTCCACCTGCCGGCACCACCCGACAGTTCGGGGTCGGAGGCCAGGTCGGGACGCCCGATCGCCAGCATGTAGCGAACGAAGATGCCGTCTCCGTTGCCTGCGACCACGATCGACAACCCATCGGCGCACGTGTACGCGTTGGATGGGGCTATTCCTTCCATCCGCCCGCCGAGGCGTCGTCGCTCGACGCCGTACGCGAGGTAATCGGGAACCAAGGACTCCATCACCGAGAACATCGATTCACTCAGCGCGACGTCGACAATCCGAGACGGCAGCGGCAGCGAGCCCTGCTCGTCGGAGCGAGAACGGCTGTGCAGCAGCGTCATCACTGCTCCGAATCCCGCGTACAGGGCCGCGACGGTATCGCCTATGGACACCCCGACTCGCACGGGTGGCCGGTCGGGATCGCCGACCAGTTCCCGAAAACCGCTGTAGGCCTCGGCGACTGCCGCAAATCCCGGACGCCTCGACAGCGGTCCGGTCTGACCGAACGCAGAAATGCGCACCAGAACGATGTTGGGATTGGCCGCGTCGAGTTCTTCCGGTCCAATCCCCCACTTCTCCAACGTCCCCGGTCTGAAGTTTTCGACCACCACATCGCACGTCGCCGCCAAAGCAAGGACGTGCCGCCTACCTTCGTCGGTCTTGAGATCGAGCACGATCGACTTCTTGTTGCGGTTGAGCGTCCTGAACAACATCGACGTGGTCCCCGAGTGCAGGCGCCACGACCGCGTCTCGTCGCCGGTGTCCGGGCGCTCCACCTTGATCACTTCGGCACCGAAATCCGCGAGCATGCGCGCCGCAGTGGGCCCGGCGATGTAGTTACCCAGTTCCAGAACGCGAAAGCCGCTCAGTGGCAGCGCGTTCGAGTCGTCGGGCGAATCTTCTCCGAGCACAGGTGCCTCCGTCGCGTGGGATGAACCGGTTTCAATGCCGTGTGAGCAGCTCGAACATTGCATGTACTTCCGCAGCTGTCGGGGTGGGCAGGGAGCCCCGTGCGTGAACGAAGCCGATGCCCGAATACACGAGAATGCCTGCCCGGAGCCGCGCTTCGTCCGGGTCGAACTCGAGATCGAGCAACGAGCGCTGTACGACCTCGAAGATTCGATTGTCCAGTTCGCGCACAGCGTCGGCGATCTTGCCGTAGTTGCGTGCCCAATCCCGGACGGCCGACTCCACTGCCCACGTGCGTTGGTCGATCAACAGTTCGGCCATGATCTGCAGGCGCTGTTCGACCTCGACGGTCTCGAGCCCCTTCAATCCGCGCACCGTGTCGTTCTGGGTGTCGCACCACTTGTCCGCGATCGCTTCCATCAGCTTGTCGATGTCGGCGAAATGCCAGTAGAAGCTGCCTTTGGTGACCTCGAGGCGTTCACACAACTTGGTGATCTTCACTCCGGAGACACCGTCGGTCGCCATCAGTTCGAACGAGGCGTCGATCCAATCGTCGACCGACAGGCGTGTTGCGCGTCGCGCCGGCTTGCTCCCGGTCTTGGCAGCCGCAGCCTTCTTTGCGGGTGCGCGGCGCGTCGAAGCCGACCTGGGTGTTCCTGCCATCAGAGTGAACTCCTCGCTGTCGGGGTGGCGTACCGCCCTTCGATCGTACGATCCGGAGTCGTCATCCGACGGCCAGGGCGCCGAGGGCCAACCGACGGACGAGGGGATCGTTCGACAAGTGCAGGTGATCGGACCGATCCTCCGGATCCACGTCTTGCACGACGAGATTTTCACTGCCGGGCAGTGCTGCCGACAGCGGATCGGTCATGAGCCCGTCGTACCGCGAGATCACGTTGACGTACCGCACGCCCGGCGAGACCCATCCGGCACGAGCAGCGTCGTGCATGTAGCCGGAATTGGCCACGATCTGGCCGCACGCCGCGCAACTCGGTTCGAGCAGGGGCTTTTCCACGGCGGCGAGAGCGTCGTAGATTCCGATGCTCCGATTGAACGCGGCCAGGCTGCCGAGGCCGGCCACATCGGTTCCGTTCCACAACGGTCCGACGGTCACGAGCGTGCGAACGTCCTGCGCACGGGACCGCGCTACCCACTGCTGAGCCACCAACCCGCCGGCACCGCGGGCGAGAACCTGCACTCGGTCGGCCCCGGTTCTTTCACGGACGGAGGCGACGAATGCGCCGAACTCGAGCGCCGAGTCCTCGATGCTCGTCAGACCTGACACCGTGAGCCCAGCCTGCTGCAGTAGCGCCGATGCATCCGAACTGCCGTAGGTGAAGGAGAACGCGCACAACCCACGCCGGTCCAGGTCGTCGAGCCACCCGTCCCACTCGCGCTCCGAGGATGCGAGATCGTGCACGAGGACGGTGGGCGTTGCGCACGCCGAGGGAGAGGCGGCTGCAGTCGCGACCTCGACGTTCAGGACTGCGGCGACAGCAATTGACGTCGCACCTATTCCACGTAGTGCTCGACCGACGTTCTCACGCAGGTTCATTGGCTTCCTATCAGCGGTTTCGTCGAATTCGGCTGACCACACCATACAGTGCGGTATGGTGCGTGTCACATCGTCGGACCGTGCGAAAGGCCCCTCACACATGGCGCAGGACATGACCCGCCGCACCCTCTTCCGAGCGCTGGGGGTCGGCACCGCGGCAGTCGCACTCGGCGGCGTCAGCGCCTCCCGCGCGTTCACCTCGCCCGTCGACGACGCGTTCGAGAGTCCGCTGCTGTTCCACTCGCCCGACGTGGCTCCGTTCCGGGATGCACTACCGACACTGCCTACGGTGTCGGGATCGAATCTCTCGGTCGACGCGGTGTCTGCGATGCACAGATTTCATACCGACATGCCCGAAGTCCCCGCGCTGGCATATCACTGCGGACCGAACGCACAACTCGGCTACCTCGGGCCCATCGTCGAAGCGCACGCCGACGATCCGCTGACTCTCCGATTCTCCAACAACATGGCCCTGCATCCCATGGCCCGGGACATGGACACCTCGCTGCACGGTGTGACCGAGAGTTTCCGTACCTCGACGCCGATGTCGCTGCATTTACACGGTGGCGTGACTCCGCCGGAGAGCGACGGCAACCCGGAGCAGCTCACGATCCCTGGCGGAAGCATCGTCCATCACTTTCCCAACAGGCAGGAAGCGGCAACGCTCTGGTATCACGATCACGCGATGGCAATCACCCGCGTCAACGTCTACGCAGGCCTGGCCGGGATGTACCTGCTCCGAGATCGATTCGACACCGGTCGCACCGACAACCCCCTCGGCCTACCTGCCGGCGAGTTCGAGATGCCACTGGTCATGCAGGAGAAAATCTTTCGCGAGGACAGCCACCTGAGCATCAGATCGACTCGCATCGTGCCGGAGGGTTCATGGGAAGGTGGAGCCGTCGGAGACGTCGGGCTCGTCAACGGAATGATCTGGCCGGAACTCACCGTTGCCCGAGGGCTGTACCGCTTTCGGATGATCAACGCCGCCTCGTACAGCGTGTGGAACCTCCACTTCGAGAACCACATGAAGTTCTGGGTCATCGGCAACGACGGCGGATTGCTCGACGCTCCCGTGCCCGTGACGTCGATCAGGGTCGCTCCAGGCGAGAGGTACGACGTGCTCGTGGATTTCTCCGGGTACGACGGAGGCCACACGGTCGAGCTACTCAACGACGAGGTCCCGCCCTTCCAAGCAGCCGTCATCGGCGCAGTCACCATGCCGCTGTTCTGTCGTTTCCGTGTCGGTACTGCACGCGGATTCACCGGCGGGATACCGACATCGCTGCGCGGCGGTCGAGGGCCTGCACCGATCGGACCCATCCAGCAGCCGACGAGGATTCGCACCGTTACCGTCAGCCAGCCCTATGCACTGCGAAATCCACCGGCCATCATGTCGCTCAACAATCTTCGCTACAGCGACCCGGACATCGAAATGCCGCGACCCGGCACCGTCGAGCAGTGGAACATCGTCAACATCACGCCCGATCCCCACCCGATTCACATTCACCTCGTCACCTTCAGGATCGTGGGTCGTACACCACTGCGCACCCTCGATTACCAGGTCGCGAATCCGCAGCCGGCCATCGGGATCAAGTGGACCCCCGACCCGGAGGGCTTCCTCGGCGGACCGATGACCCCGCCTGCACCGTGGGAGGCAGGCTGGAAGGACACGGTCCGAGTCGACGGCGGGACGGTCACACGCATCGTCGTACGTTTCCCGACGGCCGAGGAACTGGGTTTCGACCCCGACGCCACCTTCCCCCGACCGACCGCTGCCGCACACCCGAGCACCGATCACGACAACCGTCACGACCCCATGCACGAAGTCCACAACGGAATCGACCATTCCGGGGAATCCGCCGGTGACCTTCAGGGCTACGTCTGGCACTGTCATCTCCTCGACCACGAGGACCACGACATGATGCTCAAGTACCGGATAGTGCCGTGACGCAGGCTCTTCGGAGTGCTGCCCGCGCTACCATCGCTGCGGCGTCCTCGGTCGGCGAGTTCTACGGCTTGGCCCTGGACACCGCAGTAGCCCTTGGACGTCGAGACTTTCAGTGGCGAGAATTCGTGGACCAGAGCTGGTTCATCGCTCGGGTATCACTACTGCCCACGATCCTGATGTCCATTCCGTTCACGGTCCTGGTTGTGTTCACCCTCAACTCGTTGCTCTCCGAACTCGGGGCAAGCGACCTCAGCGGTGCGGGAGCGGGCCTGGGCGCGGTGACCCAGATCGGACCCCTGGTGACCGTACTGGTCGTCGCGGGCGCTGCGGCGACCGCGATCGCCGCCGACCTCGGTTCACGCACCATCCGTGAGGAAGTCGCGGCAATGGAGGTTCTCGGTATCGACCCCGTTCATCGGCTCGTGGTCCCCCGCGTCGTTGCCTGCACTCTGATCGCAACATTGCTGAACGGTGCCGTCTGCACCATCGGCCTCGTCGGCGGCTTCTTCTTCTCGGTGTACCTGCAGGACGTCACGCCCGGTGCGTACGTATCCGGCATCACCCTGCTCGTCGGTCTACCGGAATTGGTCCTGTCCGAGATCAAGGCGGCTCTGTTCGGCTTGTTGGCCGCGCTGATCGCTTGCTACCGCGGATTGTCGGTCGTCGGTGGGCCGAGGAGCGTCGGTGAGGCGGTCAACGAAACCGTCGTGTTCTCCTTCGTCGCACTGTTTCTCGTCAATCTCGCACTGACATCCGTCGGCCTCGCTCTGAGTGACCGGTGACAAGCGATGGGCTTCGATATGTCGATCCGAGTGAGTAACCGTGTGCGCGGTGTCGTTCGCGGCATCGACGACGTCGGCGAGTTGGCACTCTTCTTCGGACGGGCCCTCGCGTCGACGGGTAAGGCCGCGCGCGACTACCGCGCCGAGACACTCCGTGTACTTGCCGAGATCAGTCTCGGCACAGGGGCTCTCGCGGCAGTCGGAGGAAGCATCGTCGTGCTGGGGTTCCTCACCCTGTTCGCCGGTGCCACCGTTGCCGTCCAGGGATTCGATTCACTGGGAAACATCGGAGTCGACGCGCTCACCGGATTCCTCGCCGCGTACGTCAACGTGCGAGTCGTGGCTCCGATCACGGCAGGCGTCGGCCTCGCCGCGACGATCGGCGCAGGTACCACCGCCCAGTTGGGCGCGATGCGTATCAGCGAAGAGATCGACGCGCTCGAAGTCATGGCCATCAAATCGGTGCCGTACCTGGTCGGAACCCGCGTGCTCGCCGGCATGATCGCAGTCCTGCCCCTGTACTCCCTGTCTCTCATCACCTCGTTTCTGGCGAGCCGCATAGCCACCGTGGTCGTTCTCGGCCAATCTGGTGGCGTCTACGACCACTACTTCTCCACGTTCCTCGTCCCCTCGGACGTGCTGTGGTCCTTCCTGCAAGTGTTCGTGATGGCCACCGCGGTGATGCTGATTCACACCTACTACGGCTACACCGCATCGGGTGGGCCGGCGGGAGTAGGGACCGCAACCGGTCGCGCTGTTCGGCTCTCGCTCATCACCGTCGTCATGGTCACGTTGATGATTTCACTTGCCCTCTACGGCAATTCCCGATCAGTGCACCTGGCGGGATGAGATGTCCGACGTGAACAGCACCGGATCCGGCGCAACCCGCCTGGCGGCTGTGGTTCTGGCGGCCACGGTCGCCGTCGCAGTCGCCGCCACCTACCTCGCCTTCACCGGCGCCGCGCAGGACGCCGTCGATCCACCGACGCGGGTGACACTGAGATCCGACCGTAGCGGTCTCGTCATGCAAGCAGGTGCCCTGGTGAAGATGCACGGGGTGGAAGTGGGGACCGTCGACGTCGTCGATCGGGACGCAGGCGGTGCCGTCGTCCAGCTGCGATTGAACAGCGATGCAGCACAATCGATACCCGAGAACGTGGAAGCGAACATCGCCGCCACCACGATCTTCGGTTCGAAGTTCGTCACACTCACCGAACCGGCCGATCCGTCGACGACGCCGATTGCCTCCGGCGCTGTCATCGACTCGTCCTCGGTAACCGTGGAGGTCAACACCGTCTTCGAATCGCTCACCCAGGTTCTGTCGGCAGTGGAACCCGACAAGCTCAACGCCACCCTCACGACGTTGGCCACGGCACTCGGTGGGCGCGGCAGCGACCTGGGACGGAGCCTGGACGACACGAACGCACTCCTCGCTGCCGTCGAACCTCGGATTCCGACCCTGCAACGCGATATCGACTCCGGATCGACCGTGACCGACACCGCCGCAGTTGCGGCACCGGATGTACTGACCGATCTGAGCAACCTGACGACCACCGGGCGCACTCTCGTCGACGAGGCCGACGCCCTCGACGCCGTCCTGCTCGGGGTCATCGGGATGGCCGATGTGGGCAACGGAGTCCTGACGGACAATGCCGGAGGAATCTCGCGCACCGTGCACGAGCTGAAGCCGACAACCGAACTGCTGGAGGAATACTCACCCCAGTTCACCTGCTTCCTGCAGGGTGCGGACCGCGCCCGGGTGGGGGCAGAGGAGGTGTCCGGCGGAAACGGACGCACGATGCTGCTCAACAGCACCGTATTGTTCGGAATCCCGCCCTACAGGCCCGAGTCGGATCTCCCCCGCGTTGCCGCGTCGGGCGGCCCGCGATGCGGCGCACTGCCCATCGTGCCCGACGACGCCGTGCCGACCCCGTACGTGGTTGCCGATACCGGATCGAACCCGTTCCGTGCGGGCAACACGGGCCCGGTTGTGTCGCCGGGTTCGATACTGGATTTTCTGCCCGGCGGACTCGCTGCACCGGGTGGCACCCGATGAACCGCACATCGAGCACGATCAACCTGGTCGTCTTCGTGGTGGTGATGACTGCAGTCCTCGCGTGCCTGGTCGTGGTGTTCGGACAGGTCCGGTTCGAGTCGACCACTTCCTTCCGCGCCGTCTTCACCAGCGCGTCGGGTCTGCGCAGCGGTGACTTCGTACGGGTGGCAGGGGTGGAAGTCGGAAAGGTCTCGGAAGTAGACATCGTGGACAACCACCACGCGGAGGTCGGCATCGACGTGGGGCCCGGTTACGTGGTCACCTCGTCGACCACTGCCACCGTCCGGTACCAGAATCTCGTCGGCGACCGCTATCTCGAACTGGCCGACGGCGCCGGTGAGGCCGAACCTCTGAGCGACAACTCGACGATCCCCCTCGAAAGGACCTCACCCGCCCTGGATCTGGACCAACTCGTCGGAAGCTTCGAGCCCCTGTTCGAGTCCGTCGATCCATCCAAGGTCAACGACCTGACCGCCGAACTCGTCGCTGCTCTCCAGGGACAGGGCGGTTCGATCGCATCCCTGCTCGCCCACACCGCCACGTTGACCACCACACTCGCCGATCGAGACGAGGTGATCGGGCGGGTGATCACCAACCTGGACACCACGCTGACAACGTTGACCGACCAGAAGGATGTCGTGTCGACCGCACTCGATCGGGCACAGAACTTGGCAACCGGCCTCGCTGCCGACAGCGCGGCATGGGGTACCGCCCTGACGGAGATCGATTCGTCTGCGACAACCGTGGCCGACTTGCTGACCGTGGCCAGACCGCCCTTGCAGTCGACACTCCACGAACTCGATCGAACTGCTGTGCAACTGGATTCGCAGAAGGACAGCATCGGGAGCATCGTCTCGCGCCTCCCCGACACCTACGCCGCGCTCAGCCGACTCGGTGCCTACGGCAACTTCTTCAACTACTACCTCTGCGGCATCAAGCTGAAGATCGACACTCCCGACGGCGGCGGCCTCACCACGCCGCTGATCGGACAGGAGACGGGAAGGTGCGCACCACGATGAATCAGCGTGTACGCGAGCGCAACACCGTGCGGCTCGGCATAGTCGGCACCGTCCTCGCGGTACTGGTGACAGTGGTGGCGACGAACGTGTCATCCTTACCGATTCTGTCGGCGAGCGCTGCCTACAGCGGCGTGTTCCGAGACACCGGCGGACTCGTGACCGGAGCCGATGTCGAAGTGGCAGGAATCGTCGTCGGCGAGGTCACCGATATCGAGATCGATGCGGACACAGTGGTCATCGCATTCACCGTAGGCGGCGGGGTCGAACTCCACGACGATGCGCGCCTGGCCATACCGACACAGACTGTGCTGGGCACGAAGAATCTGAGTGTCGATCCCGGCACCGGTGGACGGCTGACCCCAGGCTCTCGGATCGGACTGGATCACACATCCAGTCCTTACCAGTTGACCGATGCGCTGGGTGACCTGACCGACGACGTCACCGAACTCGACACCGACGGACTGACCGACGCCATGCGCGTGAGCACCGAGGTGCTCGAGCAGACCCCCGCGGATCTCGCTGCGGCAGTCGACGGAGTGGGCCGACTCTCCCAGAGCATCGCCTCGCGCGACGACTCTCTGCGGTCCTTGCTGTCAGCGGCGGAACAGGTCACCGGAGTACTCGCCACCCGGAGTGAACAGATCGGCATCCTCGTCACCGACGCGAACACCATTCTGAGCGAACTCGACCGTCGACGAGCCGTCGTGGATCGATTGTTCGACAGCGTCACCGAGCTCGCCCGGCATCTCAGTGGGCTGGTCGCGGACAACGAGGCGCAACTGGGATCGACTCTGGCATCACTGGATTCGGTACTCGAGGTGTTGGAGCAGAACAGAGCCGATATCGGCACGGCCATCGAGAATCTGGGCCCGTACATCACTCAACTCGGCGAGGCGGTGTCGAGCGGACCGTTCTTCAACTCGTACATTCAGAACCTGATCCCTGGCCAGATCATTTCACCGTTCATCCGTGCCGCCCTCGGACTCGGCCCCGCCCCCGGTGAATCTGCCAGTGTCAACCCACTGTCCGCTATCGACGGAGCCCCCCGATGACGGCCAGGCGATGGCAACTCGCGGCCATCGGGATCGGCCTGGCGATTCTGGCCGCGGTGTCCTACACCGTCGTCCCTGCACTGAACACCACGACTATCGTCGCCCAGTTCCCCAGTACCACCGGACTGTACGTCGGCGACGACGTGAAAGTCATGGGTGTCGACGTCGGAACCGTCGGCTCGATCGAGCCACGAGGTGACCACTCCGACGTCGAGTTACAGATCGACTCGTCCTACTCGGTACCGGCCGACGCCCTGGCGGTCATCGTCTCGCACAGTCTGGTCGCCAGCCGCTTCGTACAGCTCACTCCGCCCTACACCGGGGGCTCGACGATGGTCGATGGGCAGCACATCCCGATGTCGCGCACCGCGGTACCGGTCGAGTGGGACCAGATCAAAGCTCAACTGTCTCGATTGGCGGACGCGGTGGGAACCGCTGCGCCCGACGGCCGAGCACCTCTCGGAGCCCTCGTCGACGCCGCCGATGCCAACCTCAGGGGGGAGGGGCAGAACCTCGGAGCGACCGTCGCTCAACTCTCGGACGCGTTGAAGACGTTGTCCGACGGTCGAACCGACTTGTTCGCCGTCGTGCGCAACCTGCAGGTGTTCGTGTCCGCACTGTCCGCAAGCGGGCAACAGATCGTGAACTTCAACGACTCGATGGCATCGATCACCGCTGTCCTGGACGACAACTCCGAGCAGATCGGCACCGCGTTGACGTCTCTGGACGTCGCCGTCGGCGATGTGCAGAGGTTCGTCGCCGACAATCGCGACGGTCTGGACGACACACTCCGCAGCCTGCAGACCGTCGTGGGCGAACTCGCCTCGCAGCGTGACGGAATCGCCCAGATCCTCCATGTGGCCCCGACCGCGTTGTCGAATCTGAACAACATCTACCAGCCTGCACACAACGCGATAGTTTCCGCGCTCGCGCCCAACAACTTCGCGAATCCGATGGACTTCATCTGCTCGGCCATCGCCGCCGCCGAGGATGTCGGTGCTCAGGAAGGAGCGAACCTGTGCGTGCAGTACCTCGGTCCCCTGCTGAAGACGCTGGCGTTCGACTATCTTCCTCTGTCCACCAACCCGATTCACGGCGTCGGCGCACTGCCGGATCAGCTGGTCTACAGCGAACCCGACCTGGAACCGGCCACCCCCGCGCCGACGCCGGCACCGTCGCCGTCGTCGCTGACGGATCTGTTACTTCCCGGAGGTGATCGATGACGACACGACGAATCGGGCCTCGGCCGGCAGTGGTGCTCGCACTCGCGCTGCTGACGTCCGGCTGCGGCTGGCAGGGCCTCAATTCACTACCGCTCCCCGGCACCGCAGGAGAAGGGGAAGGAGCGTATTCGGTGACCATCGAGATGCCGGACGTGTCCACCATCGATCGCAATTCGCGAGTGCTCGCGTCCGACGTCACCGTGGGCCGCGTCGCGGACACCGAGCTCGACGACGGCCACGCCGTCGTCACCGTTCACCTGGACCAGGGCGTCGATCTGCCGGCGAACGCCGTCGCAGCGGTCGGCCAGACCAGCCTTCTCGGATCGACGCACATCGAACTGTCGCCACCCGTTGCCGAAGCACCGACCGGCCGGCTCGCCGACGGGGATGTCATCCCACTGGGTCGCGCGGGTGCGTATCCCACCACCGAGCAGACCCTGTCGTCGCTGTCGCTCGTACTGAACGGCGGCGGACTCCCCCAACTCGGCGACATCGTGAACGAACTGGATGCCGCGATCGGCGGACGACCGGAATCGGTGCGGTCCGTGATCGATCGGCTGAACGCTCTCCTCGGCGGGCTCGTCGAACAGCAGGCGAACATCGAGCGGACGATCGACAACCTCGATCGATTCGCCGCCGACGTCGCCGATCAGAACCAGGTGCTCGCCGACGCCGTGACCACGCTCGGCCCCGCGCTGACCGTACTGTCGAACAGCCGGCAGGACTTGACCGCCGCACTCACCTCGTTGGGCCGACTGGGTACCACGGCCGAGAAGATCGTCGACGACACCGGAGGCGATCTGGTGGCCGAGCTGCAGGAGTTGCGTCCTGTGCTTGCCTCACTGGCAGATTCCGGGACGTCCCTGACGGATGCCTTCCGTTACCTGCTCACCTACCCGTTCCCAATCGACACTTATCAGAACGCGGTACGCGGTGACTACGCCAACGGCGAGGTGACTCTGGATCTTCGGCTCGACACTCTCGACAACGCCTTGTTTCTCGGCACACCGCTCGAAGGCGCACTCGGCTCGTTCGCACCCACTCCGTCGCCGACGATTCCGTCGACCACCGACCTTCTCATCCCACCGGCAGGCAACCCATGACGTCGAAGACAACGCTCCATCGCAAGCTCTGGATCATCCTGGCCGTCGGCATCGTCTCCACCGCAACCACGGGAATCTATTTCGCCCGCGTGCCGGAGCAGGTCGGTATCGGCCGCTACCGAGTCGCTGTCGAGCTCGCCGACGGCGCAGGCCTCTACACCGGTGCGAACGTGACGTATCGCGGTTCCGAGATAGGACGGGTCGTCGAGCTCACAACCCTCGGTACCGGCGCGCGAGCGGTGGTGTCCCTGGAATCCGATGTCGATGTTCCCGCAGACACGGCGGCCGAGGTGCACTCGATGTCCGCGATCGGAGAGCAGTACATCGACATGGTGCCGAGCTCCGACGAGGGCCCGTACCTGTCCGAGGGTGCGGTGATCGCGAAGGACCGAACCTCCGTTCCCGAACCGGTAGGCCCCACGATCGATCTCCTGCAGTCGGCGCTGGCATCCATCGGCTCGGACAACCTACGCAGCGTGCTCGACGAAAGCGCTGCCGCACTGGGAAACAACGGCGCGAACGTATCCCAGCTACTCGATTCGCTTCGAACTCTCACCGCCGACGCGAACGCCGACACATCGTCGATCATCGCGCTCGTCGACGAAGCCGACCCCGTCCTGGCAGCGACCGCCGCGAGCAGCGAGTCGATCAAGGCCTGGGCAGCGTCACTGACCGGAGTCACGGGGACGCTTCGCGACCACGATGCGTCGGTGCGCGCCCTCGTGGACAAGGGCACGCCGATGGCAACGGAGGTGACAACCCTGTTTCAACAGTTGCAGCCGACTCTGCCTCTCCTCCTGGAGAACCTGACGACCGTGGAACAGGTTGCGGCGGTGTACAACCCGTCGATCGAGCAGATTCTGGTGCTGTACCCGCCGCTCATCGCAGCGACCCAGGGAACGGGGATGCTGAATTCCCAGTCGGGAGAGCCCGGCCAGAACACCTTCTTCGCCGCCCAGGTGAACGACCCGCCTCCGTGCACCACCGGATTCCTGCCTGCGTCCGAACGCCGATCACCCACCGAGGTGGATACAATTCCGACCCCGAAGGGCCTGTACTGCAGGATCGATCCAGCCGACCCCACCGCGGTCCGCGGCGCGCGAAACCTCCCGTGCATGGAGTTCCCGGGACGACGCGCAGCCACGGTGGAACTGTGTCGAGACCCGGTGGCGTCCACCGGAGACTACGACCCGACCGACGGTTCCTACATCGCCGGGGACGGACGCCGGTATGTCGACGGTGGACTCGACGCCCTGCCCGAGACACTGGACGGGCTGCTCGTCCCGGACGGAGAATGACCGCCCGTCAGATCGGATCCAGCTTCGAGATCAACCATCGGCCGTCGACCTGATCGAGTTCGATCCGAAGGCTGCTCGATGCCGCCTTCGGATCGGGGGCGTCGGTCGAGGTGATGTTCTGGTTCACGAAGACCAGTGCGACGGCGGAATTCTCCGACGAGGACACGATCGAACTCGCCGACACCGTTGCGCTGGAGATGATTCCGCGTTCCTTGGCCGCAGGAGCGATGGATTCTGCACCGAACGCACTGTAATAACTCAGGAAATCTCCGGTGAGGAACGACGCCGCATGCTCGATATCGGCGTCCACCGAATCCGCCCTGTAGGACAGCACGGCGACCGCACCGTCGTCGGCCGCGTCACCGATCGCCGAGCGTGACTGAGGCAGTTGTTCGTCCGTACGGGTCTGCGCGTACAGGGAGGCGGTCGACGCTCCCGCACCGACGAGCGCCAGCGACAGGCCCACTGCGAATGCTCGACGACCGATCATGGCACGAACTCCACATCGGAGACCAGAATCGTCCCGTCCTCGTTGTCGAGCGTGATTCGAAGCCGCCACACTCGCGGTTCTTCCTGCGCCCCGGAAGAATTGGTGACGCTGGAGGTCGCCGCCACGAGGACACTCGCGGCACTGTCGTCGGAGTTCTCGATACCCGCTTCGGTGATCGATCCCGTCGCCCGGACGTCGGCCTGCTCTACCACCGAGACGAAATCGTCCGAGCGTTCGGCGAACTGGTCACGAAACGTTCCTGTCGACCGCTCGAGTACCCGCGCGACGTCGTCGTCGACAGTGGCTGCCGAGATGGTCGTCAAGTCGAGCACACTCTGTCGTGCGGCCTGCAGGTAACGCTGCTCCAAGTCCCTCGTGGCCTCGAACCTCATATGCTGGTGAAGCAGCACTCCCGCCGTTGCGCCGAGCGCCACCACGGCGAGCACCGCAGCCCCCACCGCCCCGCGACGCACCTGCCTCGCCGGCTTCGACGAGGCAGATTCGAGCTCGCCCGGTTCCCGCTCCGGAGTGCCCTCGCCCTCCTCGGATGCACTGTCCAGCACAGTTTCTCGCTGACTCACATCGTCACCTTCCCGGTCCGCAGAAATCCGACCGTACTACACAGTATGGAGATTCCGCAGCCGAATGCGCGAGAAAATGCACCCTTGTCCATACCTCGAAGTATGGTACGTTTCTGTGACTCGGATCGCATTCGTCCTAGGAGGCGGACCCAGACGTGATCGTCGACAATTTCCAGAGAATTCAGTACGAACCAGCTCGGGACGGCCGAGTGGAGATGCACTCGGGTCTATCGCGGCATTACCCCACCCTGCATGCCAATTTCGTTG
This sequence comes from Rhodococcus sp. NPDC057297, assembly GCF_042667435.1. Taxonomy (NCBI): domain Bacteria; kingdom Bacillati; phylum Actinomycetota; class Actinomycetes; order Mycobacteriales; family Nocardiaceae; genus Rhodococcus; species Rhodococcus sp. NPDC057297. The sequence continues at coordinate 43,977 of NZ_JBHUZE010000001.1, forward strand.
CGCCGCAGAGCCACGATCTCGGCGTAGGGATCCTGCTCGCACATCCCACCTCGGACTTCCTGTCACACTTTCTTCTTCGTGGCTTCGCCGAGGCCGGCATGCCCATCATGGGGCTCAACACGCGATACTCCTCCAACGAGCCGGCACTACTGATGGAACGCGCCATCGCCGACCTCGGATCCGGCGTCCGGTGGATGAAGAACGAACTCGGATTCGACAAGGTGATCCTTCTCGGCTTCAGCGGCGGTGGTTCGCTGTCCACCTACTACCAAGAGCAGGCGGAGACGCAGACCGTCGAGGTCGACGGTCCCCCTCTCGTCCCGGCCGATGGCCTGATGCTCGTCGGAGCCCATTCCGGACGTGCGAGGGTCCTCAGGCACTGGATCGACGCCTCGGTCACCGACGAATCGGATCCGTTCTCCACCGACCCCGCACTCGACCTGTACGACCCCTCTCGCACTGTCCCCCTGGATCGGGACTGGGTCGAGCAGTATCGCGCGGCTCAGCTCGACCGCATCAGAAGGATCGACGACTGGGCGATTCGTGAGCTCGACACACTGTCCGCACGAGGCGCTTCGGATCATGCGTTCGTGGTGCACCGCACCGTCGCCGATCCTCGGTTCGTCGACCTGACGCTCGATCCCAGCGACAGGGAGCTGGGAAGCATGTACGGAGATCCGCAACGTGCCAACACCGCCGCAGGCGGACTTGCCCGATTCGTGTCGGTGCGGAGTTGGCTCAGCACATGGAGTTCGGATCACACCGGGGCGGACGCGTTGAAGAATCTACCGAGGATCCACGCACCGACCCTCATCGTCTCGCTGCTCGGCGACCAAGCTGCATTCGCCGACGATGCCCGAGCGATGCACGATGCCAGTCCTGATTCCACCTTGGTCGAACTGCCCGAACTCAATCACTATCTCGTCGATCAGCCGCACGGAATCGGCACCGTCACCGGCGAATGCGGCGCCTGGATGGAGAAGAACATATGACGCTCACCCAGAACGCGATGCGAGTTCCGACTGCCTTCACGTATTGGGAACACCGCCGCAACCCTCGAATCGCTCGACTCGAGGCGGCCGCGCGCCACGTGTTCGGGACGTCGATCTTTCCGAGTGACGATGTTGCCGCCGAGTTCTGCGACAGCCTGTTTCGCGGAGACACGGTCGCCGAGAACTTCGTCGACGACGTGTTCGCAGCCGATCCGAAGGGTGGGCGAGCACTACTCGAACGCGCTCTGACGGAAGGTATCGACGCGCTCGACGACGTGCCGGCCAGCATGCGGGTGCTCTTCGACGAGTTCGAGACGCTGCCGGACTGGGTGCGGCCCGAGCTCGTCGAACAGGGCGCCGCCATCTGGCGCCGCTGGGGAACGATGTTGTTCGCCGTCGCAGGCGGAATCACCCTGGAGATGTACACCGAAGCCGCCGTCGCGACACCGCTGTCTCTCGCCGGCGGGTACGCGGGCGACAACGCCCTGCGGCGCTTTCTGGAAACGTGCCAGTTCTGGGTCGATACCTCGGAGCCAGGAGCGTTGCTGCGCATCGGCTCGACCGGCCGCGCCACCGCGATGAAGGTACGGGTGATGCACGTTGCTGTCCGACGGCGCATCGACGGCCACCCGGAGTGGGACACCGAGAAATGGGGGTACCCGATCAGCCAGGGATATCAGATGTTGACGTTGCTGGGTGGCAGTACCGTGCCTGCGTTGGCGCTCCGACTGGTAGGACTGCAGACCACACCGACCGAGATTCGCGCGCTGCTGCACTTCCAGAAGTTCATGGGCCATCTCCTCGGTGTCGACGTGCGCAACTTCCCGACGACCATCGCGGACTCCCTCCGCATGACTGCCATGGTCTCGGCAGCACGAAGCTACGACGCGGGGGTGCACGGCAAGGAACTCATCGAGTCCTTTCCTGCCAGCTTCGCACCCAGACCGCACCAGAAAGGACTGGCCCGCATGCGCGCTCGATACAACTACGGAATCTACGGCGCCTACACCACACTGTTCATGGGCCCGGCGACGCGTGCGAAGTACGACATGCCCTCTGCGTTTCCGTGGATTCTGATCGTGATCGCCCGGTTCCCCCTCATCACTGTCCTCGAGCTCGTCCGGCGGACTGTTCCGAGGGCCGGACGTCGGATGGAGCGCATCGCCGATCGACATCGGCGCAGTTGGCTCCGCGCCCAGATGGACGGCCGGGAGGCCGAGTTCGACGCACAGGGAGCGTTGCGACGATGACCGAGAACCTGGAATACAGCACTGGATTCGGAAACGAACATCAGTCCGAGGCAATCCCCGACGCTTTACCCTGGGGGCAGAATTCTCCGCAGCGAGCACCCTACGGCCTCTACGCCGAGCAACTCTCCGGTACGGCGTTCACCGAACCGCGGGAGCTCAACAGGCGCACGTGGGTGTACCGAATCCACCCGTCCGCGCGTCATCCGAGATTCGAGCGCATCGACAACGGCCTCTTCCGTTCGGCTCCGCTCGCCGACGGGATACTCGATGTCAATCGATTGCGGTGGAATCCGCTCGGTACTCCGTGGCCCGACGCTGATTTCCTCGACGGTGTCCACACCATCGCCGCGAACGGCAATGTACTGGAGCGCAACGGTATCGCGGTGCACATGTATCACGCGACGAGGTCGATGACCGACAGGTACTTCGCCGACCTCGACGGTGAGCTACTCGTGGTTCCGCAGTCGGGTGGCCTCCGGCTGCACACCGAACTCGGGCTCCTCGACGTCGCACCCGGCGAGATCGCCGTGATCGCCCGCGCGGTGAAGTTTCGGGTGTCGTTGCACGATGATTCCGCCGCCGGATACATCTGCGAGAACTACGGCGCCTATTTCGCGTTGCCCGAACTCGGCCCGATCGGGTCGAACGGACTTGCCCACGCACGGGACTTCTCGTACCCCGTTGCTGCCTACGAAGATCGCACTGACGAGGTGCAGGTGATCCAGAAGTTCGGTGGGCAGCTCTGGGCAGCAGAATACGATCACTCGCCCTTGGATGTGGTGGCGTGGCACGGTACGCACAGCGCGTACAAGTACGACACGAACCGTTTCAACACGATGGGCACCGTCGGGTGGGACCATCCCGACCCGTCCATCTTCACCGTGCTCACCTCTCCATCGGAGCGACCCGGCCAAGCCAATGTCGACTTCGCTATTTTCCCGCCACGGTGGAACGTTGCCGAGCATTCGTTCCGACCACCCCACTTCCACCGCAACATCATGACCGAGTTCATGGGCCTTGTTCGCGGACAACATGATTCCAAGGCGGAAGGATTCGTCCCCGGCGGGGCGAGTCTGCACAACATGTGGGGCGCCCACGGTCCCGATCTCGAGACCTTCGACACCGCATCGAGTGCAGATTTGGTGCCGCAGAAGTTGGAGAACTCGTTGGCGTTCATGTTCGAGACACGACTCCCGTTGATCACGACGGACTTCGCCTACAACGCGAAACACCGACAGCCGGACTACGACTCCTCGTGGAGCGGCTTGCAACGACATTTCGATTCGCAGGATTCCGCAGCCACAGGAGAGTCACGATGACCACGGCCGACATCACACGACCCGTATTCGATCTACCGGAGCCGCTGCTCCGCATCGGTGGAGCCCGTGTCGGGGCCGCCGACGGTGCGACGTACACCTCGACCGATCCTGCTACCGGCGAGGTGGTCGCAGAGATCGCCGCGGCCGGCCAGGAGGACGTCGACGCGGCCGTTCGCTCTGCGCGCCATCAATTCGAGCACGGCGAGTGGTCCCGAACCAGTGGCCCCGAACGAGGAAAAGCCCTCACCCGGTTGGCAGCACTGATCGAAGCCGACGCCGAGACTCTCGCGGCACTCGAAGCCGTCGAGATGGGCAAGCTGTACCGCGATTCCGTCGGCGGCGACATTCCCTCTGCGGCCGAAGCGTTCCGGCACTTCGCCGGGTGGGCCGACAAGATCTCCGGTTCGGCGATGTCCTTGCCGAACTTCGGCCCGCAGCAACGATTCGGCTACACGGTACGGCAACCTCTCGGTGTCGTCGCGGCGATCACCCCGTGGAACAACCCGGCTCTCATCGCAGCCTGGAAGCTTGCCCCCGCCCTCGCCGCAGGGAACACCGCCGTCGTCAAGCCTGCCGAGGACGCGTCGCTGTCGACGCTGCGACTGGCCGAGCTCGCCTCCGAGGCCGGTATTCCCGACGGGGTGCTCAACGTGGTCACCGGCCTCGGTCCGGTTGCGGGGGCTGCCCTGGCAGGTCATGGCGGCGTCGACAAGGTCTCCTTCACCGGAAGTCCCGCTGTCGGCCAGTCGATTCGGAGCTTTGCGGGCGAGAGCTTCCGAAAACTCGTTCTCGAGCTCGGCGGAAAAGCACCGCAGTTGATCTTCGAGGACGCAGATCTGGAGGCCGCGATGCCCTGGATCTCGATGGGGAACTTCTACCACCAGGGACAGGTGTGTGCCGCTGGGACACGAGTCCTGGCGCACGAGTCGGTCGTCGACCAGGTCGTCGACGGACTCGTTGCCGCAGCCGAGAGCGCTGTCGTCGGAGATCCGTTCGACGACAGGTCCACGATGGGGACCATCGTCAACGCGAAGCAACTCGCTCGCATCGACGGCTACATCGATTCCGGCATATCCGAGGGCGCACAGTTGATCTGCGGTGGCAAACGTGAGCGCGGCGCCGGTTTCTACGCGCAACCCACGGTGTTCCGCGGTACCAACGACCTCACCATCGCCCGCGACGAGATCTTCGGGCCCGTCGCCACGGTGATCGGATTCCGCACCACCGAGGAAGCCGTCCAAATAGCCAACGACACGCGTTACGGCCTCAATGCGATGGTGTACTCGCAGAACATCTCTCGCGTCCACTCCGTCGTCGAGAAGCTTCGTGTGGGCACGGTGTGGGTCAACGGGTGGGGAGTTCCCGACCCAGCGCTGCCCTGGGGAGGCCGCGCAGGAAGCGGTATCGGACGTGAACTGGGCCGATCCGGACTCGACGGGGACACCGAGGAAAAGACCGTCCACATCGGCTTCGACAGCATGTGATGCCGAACTTCACCGCACGAAACGGAGATCCACAGATGACAGCTCCCGAGATCGTCGAAACCTGGAACGGGCCGGGCAGAGCCGACGCCGCCCTCACCACAGTTCAACCGCGGCACAACGGCGCGCACCCGGTGCCGGGCAGTCGCACGGGTTTCGAACACTGGTACTTCGACGCGCACCTCGACGACGGACACACCATCATCGGCTTCCTCAACCTCCGGCGGCCCGAGGAACCGGCATTGGTGGCCAAACCCAGTGTCGAGATCTTGATCTACGCGCCCGACGGAACGCGCCGTCAGATCTTCACGCGATACTCCAAGAAACACGCCTCGGCATCGATCGCTCGATGCGATGTGAGAGTGGGACCCAATCACGCCTGGGCCGAGTTCCCGCAGGACGGTCTTCCGATTCATCATCTGTCGCTCTCGGAAGAGGACGTGACGTTCGACCTACGGTTCCACAACGAGCTGCCCAGCTGGATGCCGGGCGAAGGCGAGACCCTCTTCGGGGGGACCGATGTATTCGGTTGGGTAGTCGCTGCTCCCCGTGCACGTGTCGAGGGGTCGATCACGATCGGAGCAGAGACGAAGACCGTCACCGGACGGGGGTACGCCGACCACAATTGGGGTGCAGGCGACATGAAGAGCGTCATCGATCGGTGGCACTGGGGGCGCCTGTACGACGACGACTACTCCTTGCTCTACGCACTGGTCAAAACGAAGGAGCGACTCGGAGCGCACGAGAGCCGACCGCTGATGCTGGCGTACAAGGGCGAGGTGATTCTCAGCTCCGGCGAAGCGGAAGTCTCGGAAGGGCCGATGAAGTACAACGCCGTCGCCAATCGCGCATACCCGGAGTGGCTTCGGATCGAGATCCCCGGCGTGGTGAAGCTGATACTGACCGTCGGTGCGGTAGTTCATGCACACGATCTGCTGAGCGACGTACCCGTGGCCGGCCACAAAGCTGTCCGGCCGCTGCTGTATCGACTCGTCGGACACCCCGGATACTTCCGGTTCGATTCGACCTTCGAGCTCACCGTCACCCGGAACGGTAGAACCGAAGTCCGGACGGGGAGGACATTGCACGAACTCGTGGCGCTCAACTGACCGATTCACATCACGTTGGATCGGCCGCCGGATCACCGGCGATCGAATCGATGATGTCCGCCAGGGACATCGGTCGTCCGAGGTGGTAGCCCTGAGCCAGCTCGGCTCCGGATTCCACCGCGACAGCCGACAACCTCGCGTCCCCCACCCCCTCGATGACTGCAGTGGTCTCGAGGGCGTGTGCGAGCCCTACCGCTGCTTCGAGTATGCGTTCCCCCCGCGAGTCCTCGGCCGCGCGTTCGGTCAGCGAGCGGTCGATCTTGATGATTCCCGGTTTGAGTTGGCCGAGCAACTCCAAATTGGAGTAGCCGGTACCGAAGTCGTCGATACTGATCGTTGCGCCCAGTCTCTGTAGAAGAGTGAGAACACCGAACGCGCGGTCACCGGGTGTGAGGGTGATCTGCTCGGTGACTTCGATGACGATCTTCTCGAACCCCGCTGCCGGGCGCCATCCTAGGAGTCTGTCCATCAGGTCGCGCTCACGTAGTTCAGTGGCTGACATGTTGACCGCCACGCGTGGATGGTCGGCTCCGAACCGTTCGTGCAGTGTACCGACGTCCTCGATGAGGCAGTCCAGTACGAGATGGCCGAGGGCGCGGAGTTGGCCGGTGTCGGCCGCGATATCGATGAATTCGCCCGCACTGACCAGCTCACCGTCTCGCCTCCACCGAACGAGAGCCTCGATCATCGCTATGTCACCGGTCGCGATCGAACGAATCGGTTGGTAATGCAGCTCGAAATCGCGGGACCTCACCGCCGCTGAGAGCTGGTGGCGCACAGTTGCACGCGCGTCGGCATCGCGGTCCATCTCAGTAGTGAAGTAGACGTGTTGGTCGCGGCCGTTCTGCTTTGCCGAATACATTGCGACGTCTGCGTTGTGGAGCAACTCGTCAGCTGTGTTGCCGTCGGTCGGTTGTACGGCTATTCCGATGGACGCCGACACGAAGGCGTGGGACTCGTCGACAACGATCGGCTCGCGTACGACATTCAATATTCGGTGAACCAGACTGTCGAGAGCATCCAGATCGTCTGCGCGACTGACCAGTATTGCGAACTCGTCACCTCCGAACCTTCCGATCAGGTTGTCCTTGCGCACTGCGCCTTTCAGACGATGGGCGACGACACCGAGAACCAGATCACCGTTCCGATGGCCCAACCTGTCGTTGACTTCCTTGAAGCCGTCGAGGTCGATCCACAGCACCGCGGACGGGTCGTTGCTCGCAGCGACCACATCGGTGGCACGGGCACGAAAGAACGTGCGCGTGAGCAGGCCGGTCTGCTGATCGAACTGCTCATGCGCGGCCAGCTCTGCACTCAGACGGCGCAACCGCGAACTGTCCTGTACGACGACAACGGATCGACCCACCCCGGCACCGTCGACGAACTCGACAGAAGCCGGAACAGTGTGTCCGTCAGCGCGAACCAGCGCGCGATTCGTCGGTGCCCGGTTCTCGTTGTCGTGCCGAATCGACGGTATGAGACTGGACAGGATGCGCCCTTCGAGCGCGTCGGCGGTGTATCCGGTCATGGCTTCGATCACGGGGCTGACCCGCTCGATCCGCCCCCGACCGTCGACCAGGAGCAGACCCAGGGACGAGTTGAGAAACAGCGACTCGATGAGCTTGGCTTGGCCGTCGATACGCGCCGCGAGCTCTTTCTGATCCGAAATATCGAATGCGCTGCCCACTCGCACCGGCGGCGACCCGTCGGGTGGTTGCATATAGGCGGCCGACTCGTCGATCCATCGGATCGTGCCGTCCGGTCGGATGATTCGGTACTGAATCTGCCAACTCTGGTCCGTCGACGCGGAGACCGCAGCTACACGCTCGCGATCGTCGGGGTGCACTGCAGCCCGGAGAAGCGACGGGTCGGCCAGGACGCGGGTGCGGTCCAGACCGTACAGCTCCTCTACTCGGCGGGTCAGGAGGGTCAACACTCCGGACGTGTCGCGTTGCCAGACGAGTTCTCGAATGGACTCGGTCACTATTTCGAGGTTGGTCAAGGCCCGTTCGCGCGCCCGCCGCTCGGCTGTGATGTCGCTGACGTCGATGACCACGACGATGACGCCGAGGATCTCGCTGTTGTCTCCGCGATAGGGCTGCGTCTGCATCAGCAAGTCACGCTGGTCGCTTTCGAGCTCGATGAGTATCGAATCCCCGCCCAATGTTCTCTGCAGCGCGTCGTCGAGTCCGGGAACGGTGATGGCCGTCGGGACCGCACTGAGAGTCCGTCCGATGTCCGACGGTATGAGCGAGAACAGACGTACCGCCAGGGGCGTGAACCGAGTGACGCGGAGGTCTCTGTCGAGCAGGACCAGTCCATTCGTGAGGGAACTCTGAATATTCTCCAGATCGATGTTCGCACGCGTCAATTCGGTTCCGCGCGTTGTGAGCTCTTGGTTCAGCGTCGTCAGTTCTTCGTTGGTCGCTTCGAGTTCTTCGTTGGACGCCTGCACTTCCTCGGACGACGCCTGCAGCTCCTCCGACGATGCCTGCAGTTCCTCGTTCAGGGCTTGCAGTTCCTCGTTGGCTGTGCTGAGGTCCTCGACTGTCGCCTGGAGTGCGTCGTAGACGGTCTCGAGTTCGTCGCTGAAATCTACTGCAGTACCCACTGTTTCCGGATCCGGGCCGACGTGAAGGACCGGTTCGGAGTCGAAGGCAACAATCGCGCCATCGCCGCTGCCGTCGGCAAGGGAGGAGCCGATCCGGGTGACCGATATCCGGGTAGTTGCCTCGTCGGATCGAATCGTTCGGGTCGTCGCTTTCGGGGCACTGTGCTGAACTTGGCTGAGCATGGCACGAACCGTCGCGCGGTATTGCTCCTTCAGAAGGTCGACGACACTGCCACTGTGTACGCCTTCGCTTATCGTGCACCACTTCCCGACATCACCGACCACCTCGATGAGGATCGACCTGTCGTCGACGATAAGCGCCGCGGGCACCACGGATCTGACGATGTCGCGGTAGAACTCCCGATCGGCGACGGAAGTGTGCGTCGAAACATCCACCTGCTCGGCTTGTTTCGGTGAACGGGTGAGCGGGAAGACTCCGCGTAGTGGAAGCCCGAGCACACGGAGATGCTGACGCCTGCGATACAGGCGGCGATCGGGATCGACGACCGTGAACGCCTCATCGGTACGTGGAACGCGTTCGCTCTGACCGAGCAGCAGCAACCCTTTCGGATTCAGGGCGAACTGGCACAGATGTAGAACTTGCTCCTGGAGTCGCGGTTGAAAGTAGATCAGCGTGTTGCGCAGGGAGATCAGATCGAGGTTGGGAAACGGCGGGTCGAACGCCACATTGTGACGAGCGAACACGATGCTCTCGCGCAGTGCAGGAAGCATTTCCACAGTGCCGTCGACTATGCGCGTCCACCGGCGACGATAATTCTCAGGAATCTCATCGGCCTCGCTCGATGGGTACTTACCGGCTCGCGCGACATTCAAGGCGTGCTCGTCGAGGTCCGTGGCGAAGATCTTCACACGACTGGACAGTTCGTCGGCTTCGATACCGAGTACGTCCGCAGCCAGCATTGCGATTGTGTAGGCCTCTTGACCACTTGCGCAGCCGGGCACCCAAATTCGGACCTGATCGGATCCCGATGCTTCGACTGCTGTGCGTAGATGCTCGCGGATACCGTCCCAGACATCCCGGTCACGAAAGAACGCTGTCACGGTCACGAGAAGCGCCCTCGACAGTGCCGATGCCTCGGTGGGAGCATCACGCAGAAGAGTGGCATACGAGCTCGCGCTTCCGATGTTCAGAAGTCTTTGTCGCCGGGCGATTTGACGTTCCAGTGTCGAGGTCTTGTATCCCGAGAAGTCGAGTCCGGTCTCTGCGTGCAATGCCTCGAGAATGTCGTCGAGGTGCGCCGGACCGAGATGGACGGTATCGGCGAGGTCATCTGTGAGTGAACCGCCGTAGTCCATCAGTGTGTTGTTGTCGAGGTAGCGCTTCAGTTCACGGGGGATGTCCTGCGCCGGTGCCTCGATATCCACCGATCCAGTTGCAAATGTGGCCGCCGGCATCGGCTCGAAGGCCGCTGTTGCCAGTTCTTGTACCGCAACGAGACCGCCGGCTGACTCGACGGCCTCGACTCCCGACGCTCCGTCGTTTCCGGTACCGGACAGGACGACGGCGACAGACCTGTCCTCGAACGCCCGCGCCGCGGAGATGAACAGACGATCGATACTGGGCCACGGCCGAGTGTTCGCACTGGGGGCTTCGATTGCGATGCGATGACCATCGACCAAGATGTCGTGGCCCGGTGGTGCGATGAAAACGGTGTCCGCGCGAAGTGGAGCCCCGTCGACAGCTTCGACGACCTGCAGGTCTGTCGTACGATCGAGAATGTGGGCAAGCTCGCTGGCCTCTGTCGGCGCCATGTGCTGGGCTACCACTACGCACCAGCCAAGGCCGACCTCGACTACTCCGAGCATCGACGTCAGAGCGTCGAGCCCACCAGCTGAACTACCGACAACGATCACCCGCAATGTCGGCACGGTTTCATCCGAATCCTCGCGCACAAGGCTCCCCTTCGAACGACCCACCCGACGGCCTAGAAGGGCCTCGAGCACCTCACTCTGCCATACTGGCGCACCGCGCAGTGTGTCGCACGGACAATGACCGGGGCAACATTCGAGGCGAGTTTTCCAACAGTGTTCGAACGCCGCCGCGTTCGACCTACTTCGTGAGCACTGCGTCCAGAACGTCCCTCGCCCGTGACCGCAGCCACGCGTGCGGCGGGTCGCTGTCGTTGCGTCGGTGCCACAGAATGTGGACGGGACTGCCTGGCAACTCGAACGGGAGACTTCTGGCGACGATCCCGAACCGCCGCATTGGGGCGGCGCACATGCCTTCCGCTACTACGGCAACGAGATCCGAGTCCGATACAAGTTCCAACGCCGAGGAGCTCGTCGGAACAACCGCGCACACGCGTCGATCGAGGCCTATGCCCCCCAGGACCTCGTCGACGCGGTCTCGATCACGCCCTCTCCTCGACACGATGACATGTCGAGCGGAAGCGAACGACGCCGCCGTGACAACGTCCGACGCGAGTGGATTCCCTGGCCGCATCGCAGCTACCACCCTGTCTGTTCCCACGAATGTCGACGAGATGTCCGGAGCAGGAGCGCTGGTGGCTCCGATATCGAGATCGACACGCCCACGCTGCACATCGAGGTCGTCGTTCGCGGCCTCTGCCACGAACCGTATGGAAACCTGAGGCATTGCGTCGGCCACCATATCGAGCAAACGCGGCGCGAGCGTGCCGAGGAGCGCATCGTGACACCGGACGACGAACGTCCTGTCGACTCGAGCGAGGTCCACCTCGCGCCGGGGAGTCAGTAGAGCACTCGCGCGGCGTACGAGATCACCGGCCTCGTCTCTTATCTCCAGAGCACGGGGGGTCGGCGCCATCGTTCGGCCCGATCTCACGAGAATGTCGTCACCCGTCGCACGTCTGATTCGCCCCAGGGCACGACTCATTGCCGGGGCTGAGAGCCGCATCCGATCGGCCGCACCCTGGACGCTGTTCTCTTCGAGCAAAGCATCCAGGGCCAGTAGCAAGTTCAGATCCACATGCACGAGGGTAAACTAGTAGTTTCCAATATTGCACTGGAGTTAACTGTTCCCGGAGCCTAACTTGGCGACATGGACATCTCCAGCACACTTCTCTCTCAGGTCGAGGAGGTCGCACACGCCGCAGGCGAGACGCTCCTGACCTTGTTCGATCCCGACAGCCGCCCCACCGACCGGACCCAATTGTTCGACGCCATGCGCCGGAACGAGGACGCGGTCTCCGGCCTAAGGGATGAACTCGCCTCGCTTCGACCGAGTGCCCAGTGGCTGCCGGACACTCTGTCGTCCACCTCGCTACCGGACGGCGAGTGGTGGGTTGTCGACGCGGTGGAAGGAAACGTCAATCACGTCCACGGATCCGGCGAGTGGTGCGTGACGGTCACACTCGTCGTCGACGGCGCTCCCACACTCACGGTGGTTCGGCAACCGATCGGAGACAGGACCTACACCGCGGTCACCGGCGGCGGCGCGTACCTGGGCACTACCGAACTTCATGTGGCTCGCAAGCGCGACCTCGCCGACGCCGTTGCTCTCACCGGTCAGGCAGAGCACGGACAGACTGACACTCACCAGGCGATATCTCGGTCGGTCGAGGCACTGCTGGGCCAGAGCTTGTTGGTGCGCGCAACCGTGCCGTCGACCTTCCCACTTCTGTCCGTGGCGGCGGGCCACGCCGACATCTTCTGGCAATATCGCCCCACGCTCCCCGGCGTGGCAGCCGGACTACTTCTCGCCACCGAAGCCGGCGGAATCGCAACGCGAATCGACGGGACCCCGTGGCACCCGGGAAGCGCCGACATTCTCGTGTCCAATAGATCGCTCGCGCAACAGGCTTCGGCCACCCTCTCCTCCATCTGATCGATCGAAAAGGCAGCAAGTCATGCACATCACCATCCTCGGCGCGTCGGGCGCTACCGGACACCAGCTGACCGGGCAAGCACTCGAACGCGGACATACCGTTGTCGCCATAGCGCGCGATCCCGGCCGAATCGCCCTTCCTGACGCCCCGCACCTGACGAAGGTGTCGGCCGACGTGTTCGACGCCGAATCCATCGAGCGTGTCATCGACCCCGGCACCATCGTGATCTCAGGTCTCGGGGTCACCACAGGTGGTGTCGGAACCCTCGACGCAGGCGCGCGAAGCATCATCGCCGCCCGACCATCCCGAATCATCTGGCTCGGCGCCTTCGGAACGGGTACCTCAGGCGAGGCCGCCGGCGCGTTCACCCGATGGCTACTGCGTCGCGTCATGGGAAAAGAACTGCCCGACAAAGTAAGTGCAGACGCTGCGGTGCTCGATGCGGGAGGAACCGTCTTCCATGCTGGACCGCTGACCGACAAACTGCGTGCAGACACATGGAAGACAGTTGAGCTCGCAGATGCCCCACGAAGGATCTTCCCCGCGACAATCAGCCGCGCAACCGTCGCCGCGGCGATGCTCGACGAAGCCGAGAGCTGCGCCTTCCCCGGAGTAACAGTGATCCCTGTGCGCGGGTGAAACCCTGCGGGAGCCTTCGACACTTTCAGCCGCACCGCAGGCTGCGTCGAGTGACTGTCGAGTCGGTCCGGAAACGAGAATGCCCCGAACTGCATCGCTGCAGCTCGGGGCATTTTCTTCTGTGCGCCCGAAGGGATTCGAACCCCTAACCTCTTGATCCGTAGTCAAGTGCTCTATCCGTTGAGCTACGGGCGCGTGCTATTCAATTGGTCTTGCTGGCCGGTAGAACTCTACCAACCGTGGCGGAGGCGAGAGGATTTGAACCTCCGGACCCGGTGAAGGGTCAAGTCATTAGCAGTGACTCCCATTCGGCCGCTCTGGCACGCCTCCTAGGCTGCCGGCCCTCTCGGACCGCCGAGGAAGAAGATTACACATGCCTACACGGTTAACGCAAAACGGCTGGTCAGCGAAGGAATGAGTCGAACCAGTCGAAGATTCGGGTCTGCGCTTCGACGAGGGCAGCCGCCGTCGGATCCCCGTCCTCGGCACTACCGGGTGACGGCGGGGCATCAGCTCGGTGACCGAGTCCGCCGTAACTGACCACATTGGTTGCCACGGACGCTTTCGTCGCCGCCTCCCGAAGGCTCTCGATGTGCTCGGGTGGGGTCTTGGGGTCGTTCTCGCCGTACAGGCCGAGCCACGGCGCCTGAAGCGACGGCGCGGCTTCGACGAGCGCGACGGCGTCGTCGTTCAACGGCTCGAGAATCCCGGCTGCGGCGACGCTGACAGCTGCACCGATGGGACGATTGGTGGCGACGATCAGCGCGGCGGTCCCAGCGTCGTCGAACCCGATGACGCCGACGCAGTCCGGATAGACGCCTCGAGTGGTGAGCCAGTCGAACGTGGCGTCGAAGTCGGCGAAGAGGTTCTCGCCGAAGACCTCGTCGCCGTCGGTGTCGGCGTCGCGATGGAAAAGGTCAGGAGCGACGGCCAACCAACCCTCCAGCGCGAGGGCGCGCAACAGATCCAGCAGCGACGCCGGGATCTCGCGGGACTCGTGCAGGACGACGATGCCGCCGCGCACACTGCCGTCGGGCTCGATGGCGGTGAGGGGGACTTTCTGCTGCACCGCAGGTGGTTGCTCGGTGTCGGCTTCCACCACACCGGGGTCGACATCGATTCGGAGCACTGCCACATCCGTGAAGATTCCCGACATGAACCCAAACTAGTGCGCTCGTGCGGTGCTCGCATCAATACCGGCGGACACACAGAAAAAGCACATGAACGCCAGGCGCATAATGTGAGCCGTGACCGCTCGCATACGCACCGACCTCGACGCCATCCCCGCCTACGTACCCGGCCGCAACTTTCCCGGGGCGATCAAGCTGGCCAGCAACGAGACCACCCAGGGGCCGCTGCCGAGCGTTCAGGCGAAGATTCTCGAAGCCGCGGCAGGCGTCAACCGCTACCCGGACATCCTCGCCACCGAATTGGTCGCAGCCCTCGCCTCGGAATTGAAAGTCGCACCCGAGAACGTCGCGGCAGGCAACGGCTCCGTCGCACTCTGCCAGGAGGTCGTCCAGATCACCTGCGGACCGGGTGACGAAGTGGTGTTCGCGTGGCGCTCGTTCGAGGCGTATCCGATCATCACCCGTGTCGCCGGAGCAACCCCCGTGCAGGTACCGCTCGACGCGAACCACGTCCACGACCTGGACGCGATGCTCGCGGCGATCACCGACCGCACCCGTGTGGTGTTCGTCTGCAACCCCAACAACCCGAGCGGCACGGTGGTCCGTCGTTCGAAGCTCGAGCACTTCCTCGACGCCGTGCCTGCGCATGTACTCGTCGTGCTCGACGAGGCCTACTTCGAGTACGCCCGCGAGAACCCCGAAGGCGATTACACCGACGGAGTCGAGTTGGCCCGTGGTCGTCGTAACGTGCTGGTCCTGCGTACTTTCTCCAAGGCGTACGGACTCGCCGGGTTGCGCGTGGGCTATGCCGTCGGCGATCCGTCGATCATCACCGCTCTCGGCAAGGTGCGCATCGCATTCGCCGTCAACTCCATTGCACAGCAAGCCGCCTTGGCATCGCTGGCGTCCAAGGACGAGCTTCTTGCCCGCACCGATGCGCTGGTGGCGGAACGTGAGCGCGTACGAAACGCGCTGATCGGATACGGCTACGACGTAGCACATTCCGACGCGAACTTCGTGTTCCTTCCGCTCGGCGACCGCTCCGGCGCCTTCGCGGAAGGGTCGGCCGAGGCCGGAATCCTGTTGCGTGCCTACGGAAACGATGGCGTGCGGATCACCATCGGTGACCCGCACGAGAACGACGCATTTCTGAACTACGCGGCGACCGCGGCCCTCTAGAGGCCCAGAGCCCGCTCGAGCGTCGGCCAGGACTCGCGTAGATCGTCCTGCCAGTACACCCACTGATGAATGCCGTAGGGGCGATAGACGACGGTCGCGTCGATGTCGAGTGAGCGCAGCCGCGTATCGAACAGAGTGGTGCAGTAGAGCGCAGCAGCCTCGAGCGGGCCACCCTGCGCTGCTACCTCCAGTCCGCTTCCACCGGGGCCGAGCTCGTACGGACCGGGCAGTCCGGTACCGACGGAGATGTAGACATCCTTGCCGCGCAACGCTTCTGCATTACGCGATGGATCGTGCTCGACCCAGCGGAGGTCGGCGTTCTCGCCCCACATGTTGGTTGCGTTGCCGCCGTTCATCGCGACCGTTGCGCGCACTGCGTCCTTCAAGTTGTTCTGCGAGTTGTCGTAGCACCCGCTCAGCCCCGCGACGCCGGTGTAGAGATCCGGGTGACGGGTGATGAGATCCATCGCGGCCTGTGCGCCCATGGACACACCGGCGATAGCGTTGGTGCCGTTGCCGGAGAACCGCGCGTCGATCAGCGGTGGGAGCTCCTGCGTCAGGAACGTCTCCCACATGTTCACACCGAGGATGGGGTCCGGAACGTTCCAGTCGGTGTAGTAGCTACTCGAACCACCCACCGGCAGAACGACGTTGGCGTTCTTGTTGGCGAAGAAGTCGACGATGTCGGTCTTCTGCGTCCACGTGCTCTCCGCGTAGTTGGATTCCTTGCCTGCGCTGACGCCGTCGAGCACGTACAGCGTGGGCCGGGAGACAGCTTGCGCGGCGGGAAGCAGAACCTGAACCTGGACGATCTTGCCCATTGCAGGCGAGTCCACGAAAACCGCTGCACGACGATCGGTCAACATCTCGACCTTGTCGATACGCGCAGATGTGGCGGGCGAAGACTGCGAGAACGGTGCCGGGGCCCCCTCCGAGCTACCGGTCCCGGGGAGCGGCTGGGCAGACACCACACCGGACCCGAGTATCGACAGCGCGATACCGGTTCCGAGCGCTGCCAGAACACGACGGTGCATTACTGATCCATCCTCCCCCGTCACCCCGTCTCCGGCGCAACACGAACAACATCTGTTCCACAAGGTAACTCACCGGTAGGCAGCCGTGCCGCGAGCTGTGGTTCCGCTCACAATAGTCGTAAGGAGGGTCGTACAAAAGTTCTACGAGTTGTTTGGGACTCGTCCCAAAGGCCGCATGAGCAGGGCCGCAGCGAAGAAACACAGTGCACCGACGAGCGTCCCCAGATTCGCCATCGATGCGTTCGCCGGATCCCCGGTCGCAGGCCTGATGAATGCCCCCACCGCCGAGAAACCGAACGCGATCGAACCGATCATGTTCAACCACGTGCTCCGCCAGTTACGAGCATGCGGATCCCACAATTTGTCCGTTTCGGTGGTCGCTACGACAGCGAGCGTGCTCGCAACGAGAAAAGCCGCCGAGCCGAACACATCGGGACGCCACACCCACTTGTCCGCCTGGGCCGCCGTCAACCCGGCCACCAGGGCAACACCCGTGCTCACGTTGAACAGAACGGTACCCACCAACTGCACCGCAGCCGCCCACCAGTCGAAGTGCTCCACCTTCTCCGACTCCGAACCGGGTACCGGGCGCCCACTGAGCCTCAACGCGATGAAACCCGACGCGGTGAAGAACAACGAACCCACGAAGTAGGTGACGTTGTCGACGTCGACCCCTACCCAGTGCCCATACGCAGGCACCGCGGCCAAACCGAACAGCAGCGAACCGACGACGAACCCCCACGACTCCCGCCGCAGCCCCTGCGCATTCACCGGCCGATTGTCGCGGGCTCCGCCCAGGCAGTCCTCACCCGTCGGGGATGGTTATCCGCGTCCGGTTTCGCCCTGCAGTTTGTCGATCATTTCCGACGCCTGGGCTTTGGTCAGATCGGCCGGCACGTCCTCGCCTGCTTCCTGCGCCAGCGTGTTCAAGTAGCTTTCCTGCGGACCGGTGATCGGCTCGTCGCCGGTCACCCACTGATCGGGATCCTTCTCGGGGTTCTGGTTGACCTGCTCGTTTTCGCTCATACGTTCGTATACGCACGAGCGTCGGATTCCAAACTCATTCGCGCAGATGATTGACCGTTTGATCACACCTGCTCGACGATTGAAACCCCCTCAGCTCAGGAGCCACACCTATGACCAGCAAGACCTCCATGCTCGCCCGTCTCGGATTGGGCGGTATCGCCCTCGCTGCCACGATGGCCATCAGTCCAGCCGTTGCAAGCGCCGATCCCGTCGCAGACTTCCTCTGCAACTCCGGTTCGTCGCAGTTCTGCCCCGCGTTCGTGCAGCCGGCTCCCGCACCACGTGTCGCGCCTCAGGCAGCACCCCGGCCACAGTCCACGTTCCAGTACAAGAACTGCACCGAGGCTCGCGACGCAGGGGCTGCCCCCGTCTACCGCGACGAATACGGCTACGGCCCGCACCTCGACCGCGACAACGACGGCATCGGCTGCGAGTAATCCCTCGAGTTCGCACTTGTGCAGCTTTCGGGCTGCGTTTTGCCTGCACAAGTGCGAACTCGGTACCGTCGGTCGGTGAGACGACGGCAGCAACCCCCGTTGCCGAAAAGGCACGGCCTGGATCCAGCCCGGGTACGAATGCCGGAAGGTGGCCGGTGGGTCACCGTGCGTGAATTCCTCGTCGCGACCGAACCACGGATGTCACCGGACCGCATCGACGAGATGTTCGACGCGGATGCCATCGTCGACATGCAAGGTCCTGTCAGCCGCGACACCGCGTACGCCCCGGGCGGGGCCGTCTGGTTCCATCGCGATCTCCCCGTCGAAACCGTGGTCCCGTTCGACATCCCCATCGTCTACCGCGACGACACGATCCTGGTGATCGACAAACCCCACTTCCTGCCGACCATCCCGCGCGGCGGACACATTCTGCAGACAGCATTGGTGCGCCTACGCCAGGAATTGGCTCTGCCGCATCTGATTCCGGCGCACCGACTGGATCGAGTCACTGCAGGTCTCGTGCTGTTCGTGATCGATCCGACCGTACGCGGCGCTTACCAGACCCTGTTCCAGGACCGAAAAGTACGCAAGGTCTACGAGGCCGTGGCCGGTTACGATCCTGCACTCCACTTTCCGCGCGAAGTATCGAGTCGCATCGTCAAGGAAAAATACGACTTCGCCGCCCGAGAAGTCGCGGGCGAGCCGAATGCGCACACCACCGTCGAACTCCTTGCCCACCGAAATACGCTGGGACACTATCGACTTCACCCGACAACAGGACGTACCCATCAGCTACGCCTCCACATGAACTCGATGGGGACCCCCATCGTCGGCGACGATCTTTATCCGCATCCCACCGACCGAGCCGTCGACGACTTCACGGAGCCCTTGCAACTCTTGGCCTCGGAGATGGAATTCACCGACCCGCTGACCGGCAGATCCAGACAGTTTCAGACTTCCCGACGCCTGGATCACGCCCTGACATGACGAACGAAACGACGACGGCCCCGGTGAGCACCGGGGCCGTCGTCGTGCTGCGGAAGCGGAGGGATTTGAACCCCCGGACGCTTTTGGACGTCTCTCGCTTTCAAGGCGAGTGCATTGGGCCGCTCTGCCACGCTTCCATCGTCTACCGACGAAAGACGATCCTAAACGGTTCTGCCGGTCAGGGGCCAATCACCCCCGGCCCGTCGGGCTCCCCATCGCTGCGTCGACCTTTTCGAAGATGTCGCCGAGAACCGCGAGTTCACGGGCCGTCAACAGATCGACGAGATGCTTCCTGACGCTGGTGACATGAGTCGGTGCCGCTTCCTCCAGTCGGCGGCGACCCATGGCAGTGATGACGGCAAGGACACCCCGCCCGTCGTCGACGCACGTGCTGCGTTCGACCATGCCGTCGGACTCCATGCGCCTGATCTGATGCGTCAGGCGAGACCTCGACGACAGCACACCGTCGGCCAGGTCGCTCATCCGCAGCGAGCCATCGGATGATTCCGACAGCATCACGAGGATGCGGTATTCCGCCATCGTCAGGTTGTGCGCGTCCTGCAAATCTTTGTTGAGTACCCCCTGCAATCGTTGGCCGCCGTCGATATAGGCGCGCCACGCTCTCATTTCCGCAGCATCTAACCACTGCGGGTCCCCCCCTGGACCAAAGGATCGTTCGGCCGTCACCCGACCATATTAGGCACCAGAGCTACCGATGAGTAGCTCAGCGGTCCTTTCCAGTCACTCCCTGGGCGACGCTCCCGCTCGATGTCCGTTACGGGCGGTCGGAATAGGCTCGGTGCATGTCCGAACCCCATATCGATCCCCCGTACGTCGCGGCTGCAGATCGCTACGACTCGATGCAGTATCGGCGAACCGGCACCAGTGGCCTGAAGCTCCCCGCGATCTCGCTGGGCCTGTGGCACAACTTCGGCGACGATGCCCCGCTGCAGACCCAGCGCGCAGTGCTCCGCAGAGCCTTCGACCTGGGAATAACCCACTTCGACCTCGCCAACAACTACGGACCGCCGTACGGCAGTGCCGAGAAGAACTTCGGACGCATTCTGCGCGAAGACTTCGCCGGCTACCGCGACGAACTGGTCATCTCCAGCAAGGCCGGGTGGGACATGTGGCCGGGGCCGTACGGCTTCGGCGGATCGCGGAAGTACCTTCTGTCGTCGCTGGACCAATCGCTGCATCGAATGGGCCTGGACTACGTCGACATCTTCTACAGCCACCGACCCGACCACGAGACACCCCTCGAGGAGACGGCAGGGGCGTTGATCAGCGCCGTGCAGCAGGGCAAGGCTCTGTACGTCGGGATCAGCTCCTACACGCCTGAGAACACGACGAAGATGGCCGAACTCCTGTCCGCGGCCGGTGTGCCCCTGCTGATCCACCAGCCGTCGTACTCCATGGTCAACAGATGGATCGAGGACGGGTTGCTCGACGCCCTCGCCTCGGTCGGCGCAGGCACCATCGCGTTCTCTCCCCTCGCGCAAGGCATGCTGACCGACAAATACCTGAACGGGATTCCCGACGGCTCACGCGCAACACAGGGCAAGTCGCTGAACCCTGACTGGTTCACCGACGAACACGTCGCCCACCTTCGCGGACTGAACGACATCGCTACCTCACGTGGACAGACACTCGCGCAACTCGCGCTGAGCTGGGCCCTGCGCGACTCTCGCGTGACATCGGTACTCATCGGAGCATCGAGTGTCGAGCAGCTCGAGAACAACGTGGGTGCACTGGAGAACCTCGACTTCTCCGCCGACGAACTGAGCCGAATCGACGAGCACGCACGGGACTTCGGCATCAATCTCTGGGATATCGGGTAAGGGGCAGGCATGCATGCGATAACGCTGAAAGAGTTCGGGGCTCCCGACGTGATGCAGTGGACCGAAGTAGCGGACCCACGTCCCGAGCGCGGGCAGGTCATCGTCGACGTCGCAGCCACCGCGGTCAACCGCGCCGACCTGATGCAGCGTCAAGGCTTCTACCCGCCACCGCCCGGGGCGAGCGACACGTTGGGGCTCGAATGCTCGGGGATCATCTCCGAACTCGGTGAAGGAGTGCACGACTGGAAGGTCGGCGACAAAGTCTGCGCCCTCCTCGCCGGCGGCGGGTACGCAGAGCAGGTCGCCGTCCCGTCGACCCAGCTGTTTCCCATCCCCGGCAAGCTCGATCTCCATGCGGCAGCGGCACTTCCAGAGGTCGCGTCGACAGTCTGGTCCAATCTCGTGATGTTCGGCGGCCTCCGCTCCGGTCATGTGGTTCTCCTCCACGGCGGCGGAAGCGGCATCGGAACGCACGCGATCCAGGTCGCCAAAGCATTCGGCGCCACCGTCGCCGTGACGGCCGGATCACGCGAGAAGCTCGACTTCTGCGCATCCCTCGGCGCGGACATCCTCATCGACTACAAGAACGAGGACTTCGTCGAGAAACTACCCGACGGAGCCGACCTCATCCTCGACAACATGGGCGCGAAGTACTTGGGGCGCAATGTAAATGCGCTTGCCAAGGACGGGAAGCTCATCACCATCGGGATGCAGGGCGGACTGAAGGGTGAGCTCGACTTCGGTGCACTCCTGGCCAAGCGCGGCACCGTTCACGCCGCGGGTCTGCGTGGCCGACCGGAAACCGGAGCGTCGAGCAAGGCGGACATCGTCGCAGACATGACTGCACGGTTGTGGCCGCTGATCGAGGAAGGCGCCGTCGCCCCGATCATTCACGCCGAACTACCGATAACCGAAGCGGCAGACGGGCATCGACTGCTCGACGCCGACGCGATCGGAAAGGTCCTGCTCCGCGTCTCGTGAGTGGAAATGTGGGCCCTGGGCCCTGACCCGAGGACACATTTCCCCTCACATACGGAGCTTGGACAACGCCTTGGAAAGCTGATCGATCTCGTACCGCGTCGTGTACGGCGCGAGCCCGATGGTCACCGCGCCACCCTCGTCGTTGACGCCTAGAGCATCCAGAAGCCTACTGCCGCTGTGGATTCCACTGACGGTGCCGATTCGGTTCTGCGCCAAGTGCTCGGCGACCTTCTCGGCGGACGTGTCCGCGACGGTGAAACTCAACGTCGGGATACGGCTGGGAGCGTCGCCGAGCACCATGACGTGCTCCAGCTTCTCCAACGATCGCAGCAGATAATCGAACAACCGGTCGTGGTAGTCCTGCAGCGAACCGATGGACAGCTGCAAGCGCTCACGACGGGTACCCGTAGCCGCGTCGTCGAGGTTGGCCAGATAGTCCACCGAGGAGACGACACCGGCGAGCAACGCGTACTGATGACCCGACACCTCGAGCCGCTCGACGCCCTTCGCGAACGGATTGAGCGACATCGACGGAATTCGATCCAACAGACCCGGATCACGGAAGACGAGCGCGCCCACCTGCGGACCACCCCAAGCCGACGCTTGAACAGCGACGACGTCAGCGCCCAATTCCTCGATGTCGACGTGCGCGTACGGAGCCGCGCCTGCGGCGTCCACGACGATCAGCCCGCCGACGGCATGGACACGATCGGCCGCAACACGCACGTTCGGGGCCGACCCGACGATGGGCGAGGCCGCGGTCATCGCCACCAGGCGAGTGGTCGTCGTGATGAGTTCTTCGAATTGCCAGCTGGGGAGTTCGCACGTGTCGATCTCGACCTCGGCCCACCGGACCTGAGCCCCGTAGCGGTTGGCGATGCGTAGCCAGGGCGCGACGTTCGCTTCCTCGTCGAGGCGCGACAGCACAAGGCCCGTCCCGAGCCCGAGGCGCGACGACATGGACTCGGCGAGCCACGCGAGCATCGTCGCTCGATCCGGACCGAGAACGACACCTGCGGGATCGCCGCCGACCAGATCCGCTATCGCCTGACGCGCGGCGTCGAGCAAACCAGCGCTGCGACGAGACGACAGGTGGCCGGAAGTGTGAGTTGGCGCACTTCCGCGAAACGCTGTGGACACCGCGGTCGACACACGGTCGGGGATCTGCATACCGTTCTGCGGATCGAGGTGGATCCAGCCGTCGCCCAACGAGGGAATGGATCCCCTGACTCGCGCGACGTCGTACCCCATGCCGGACACTCTAAGCGCCGATTTCGTGAGCGTGTGTTCCACATCCCTTTTTCGGATCGACCGCCTGGCTGTCTTGCACGCTTGTCTTCCCTCCTCAACGACCCGAAACAACAATAATCGGCCCCGCTCATCGCGCAATCCCACCGAAACCGGAAGGATGGCGAACATGACGCACTCGGACTCGCACTCGAATCCAGAAGCCGGCGACCACGTCGTCGTGATCGGTCCAGACGGACAGCCTCTCGCACTCAGCCGGGAAGAGGCAACCGCCGCCGCGGCCCGCGCCGCAGGCACCGACAACGTGGAGAACGGCGAAACGCCCTTGTCGGACATGGTCGAGCAACCGGCGAAGGTCATGCGCATCGGCACCATGATCAAGCAGCTCCTCGAAGAGGTGCGGGCAGCTCCCCTCGACGACGCCAGCCGCGCACGACTCAAAGGCATCCACCAGTCCTCGATCCGCGAACTCGAACAGGGCCTGGCCCCCGAACTCCGCGAAGAACTGGAACGTCTCGCCCTCCCCTTCGGCGAGGACGCCATACCGTCGGACGCCGAACTGCGCATCGCGCAGGCCCAGCTGGTCGGCTGGCTGGAAGGGGTGTTCCACGGAATTCAAACCGCCCTGTTCGCCCAGCAGATGGCAGCACGCGCCCAACTCGAACAAATGCGCCAAGGCGCCCTGCCTCCCGGCGTCGCCATCAACCCCAGTGGCCCAGGCCACACCGGCGGCGGAACGGGCCAGTACCTGTAAGGGGAGGGCAGGAGTCGAGCCTGCGGAATGACCCGGGGCTGGGCAGGAGTGGAGCCTGCGGAATGACCCGGGGCTGGGCAGGAGTGGAGCCTGCGGAGCGACCGTCGGGAGCGGGTAAGGTCGACCGTCGTGTCAGCTCCAGCGAAGGATCCCGAGAACGAGACAGGAGAGCGTGTGACCGTCCCTGTTTCGGATTCGCAGACGTACAAGCGCGCATTTCGCGATCTGAAGACCGGGTTCAGTCAGCGTGAGCTGTGGCTCCACCTCGGCTGGCAGGACATCAAGCAGCGGTACCGACGCTCGGTCATCGGCCCGTTCTGGATCACCATCGCCACCGCAGTCCAGGCCACCGCCATGGGCCTGCTGTACTCGGTGCTGCTCGACATGGATCTGAAGACGTTCCTGCCGCACGTGGCCGTCGGTTTGATCATCTGGAACTTCATCAGTGCGGCGATCCTCGAGGGCGGCGATGTCTTCGTCGCCAACGAAGGCCTGATCAAGCAGTTGCCGTCGGCGCTGTCGGTGCACGTGTATCGGCTGGTGTGGCGTCAGATTCTGCTGTTCGCGCACAACCTGATCGTCTATGTGATCATCATCGCGATCTTCCGGCCGACGTTCCATTGGACCGACCTGGCGGCGTTCCCGGCCTTCGCGCTCATCGCCGTCAATGCCGTCTGGGTGGCGCTGCTGTTCGGCATCGTCGCAACGCGCTACCGCGATATCGCGCCGATTCTCGGGTCCATGGTCACGCTGCTGTTCTTCATGACGCCGATCGTGTGGACGACGCAAGGGCTGCTCAACCAGGGCGGACAGGCCGCCGAGCGCGCCCGCCTCGTCGAGATCAACCCGCTCTTCCACTACCTGGACATCCTCCGAGCCCCGATGATCGGTGAGCCCCAGGAGGCCTACCACTGGTACATCGTGATCGCCTGCACCATCGTCGGCTGGCTCCTGACCATTTTCGCTCTCAAGAAGTTCCGGGCCCGAGTGCCCTACTGGGTTTAGGGGTCTCCGCCATGTCAGTCAGCATCTCCACGCACGACGCCTGCGTCGACTTCCCCATCTTCGACGCCAAAACTCGCTCCCTGAAGAAGGCGTTCCTCGGCAAAGCCGGCGGTGCCATCGACCGGAACAGCTCCGACGTCGTCGTCGTCGAAGCCCTCAAGAACATCACGATGAACCTGAAGGAAGGCGACCGCGTCGGCCTCGTCGGACACAACGGTGCAGGCAAGTCGACGCTCCTGCGCCTGCTGTCCGGCATCTACGAGCCCACCCGCGGTACAGCCTCGGTGCGCGGCCGCGTCGCCCCCGTCTTCGACCTGGGTGTCGGAATGGACCCGGAGATCTCCGGCTACGAGAACATCATCATCCGAGGCCTGTTCCTCGGCCAGACGCGTAAGCAGATGCTTGCGAAGATGGACGAAATCGCCGACTTCACCGAACTCGGCGACTACCTCGACATGCCGCTGCGGACATACTCCACCGGCATGCGGGTGCGCGTCGCGATGGGTGTAGTCACCAGCATCGATCCCGAAATCCTGCTTCTCGACGAGGGCATCGGCGCCGTCGACGCAGAATTCATGAAGAAAGCACGCATCCGGCTCCAGGAACTGGTGCAACGATCCGGCATTCTCGTCTTTGCAAGCCACTCCAACGAGTTCCTCGCCCAGCTCTGCGACCGCGCGATGTGGATCGACCACGGCCAGATCCGTCAGGACGGTGGCATCGAAGAAGTCGTACGAGCGTACGAAGGCAACGACGCGGGCGACCACGTAGCGACGATCTTGAAAGAGCTCGCTCGAGACGAAGCGGGAGTGGAGCCTGCGGAACGACCTAGAGATGAAACCAGTGGCTGAGACGATCATCGGAGTCATCGTGACGCACAAGCGTCGCGAGCTCCTCGCGAAGTCACTCGATGTCATCACGCGCCAGACCCGCCCGCTGGACCATCTCGTCGTTGTCGACAACGCGCACGAGAACGAGGTCCGCGAGCTCGTCGAGTCTGCGTCGATTCCGACTACTTATCTTGGGTCGCATCACAATCTGGGCGGTGCGGGCGGGTTCGCGCTCGGCATCCTTTACGCCCTGTCGCTCGGCACGGATTGGGTGTTCCTTGCCGACGACGACGGGCGTCCCGAGGGTCCGGACGTGTTGAAGACGCTGCACGAGTGCGCACTGAAGCACGGCCTCGACGAGGTCTCCCCCGTCGTCTGCGACATCGACGACCCCGATCGTCTCGCGTTCCCGCTGCGTCGTGGAGTGGAATGGCGTCGACTACGGTCCGAGCTGATCGACCCTCGCAACCCCGACGACGACCTGCTCGAAGGAATCGCGTCACTGTTCAACGGAGCCCTGTTCAAGGCGTCGACGATCGACGCCGTCGGGGTGCCCGATCTGCGACTGTTCGTCCGCGGTGACGAGGTGGAGGTGCATCGCAGACTGCAGCGATCGGGCCTGAAGTTCGGCACCTGCCTGACGACGGCCTACGTCCACCCCAACGGCGCCGAGGAGTTCAAACCGATCCTCGGCGGGCGGATGCACACGCAGTACCCGGACGACGCCACCAAGCGCTATTTCACCTATCGCAACCGTGGGTACCTCATGTCGCAGCCCGGTATGCGGAAACTGCTGCCGCAGGAGTGGATTCGCTTCGGGTGGTTCTTCCTTGTGACCACTCACAATCCCAAGGGCCTGTTGGAATGGCTTCGTCTCCGTCGACTCGGGCGTCGGGAGCATTTCCGGAGATGAACACCTAGGTGAGTGGAAATGCGGTGTGATCTGGTCGCTCCGCAGGTTCCGCTCCTGCCCCAGGGCCTACATTTTCACTCACAACGGCCGTGGGCGTCTGCGTCCGCTACCGTGTGCGCATGACGGAATCGCGGAAGCTGACGGATCGAATTCGGCATTCGGCGCGAGAGAAGTTACAGCGCGCGATCGGCGAGGTTCTGGACAAGCAGACGGCCCAGCTGGCCGAGCAGACGAGCGACCAGCAGACCAAGTTGCTGGACATTCTCGAGCGTCAGCGCCGCGAGATCGATGATCTGCACGCCTTCATCCGCGGACTCGAAATGCGCATGCGACGCGACATTCCGTACGCGTCCGACGTCGAGGCCGCCGCTCAGAGCGCCGAGTTCGCGGAAGAGGTCATGCCGAAGGCACCCACGTTCCTGCGCCCCCACGCCACGCTGAGGTTCGCGCTCGGCGAGGTATCGGTACCGGGGATGGCGCTCGAGTTCGGTGTCGCCAGCGGTACGACGCTGGAGATCATCGCCGAGGAGATGGCGAAGCGACACGACATTTCCATCGTCGCCGGATTCGACGTCTTCTCCGGTCTACCCGAGACGTGGAGGACGGGCTTCCCGAAGGGACTGTTCGAGCAGGAAGCCGAACCGACGGTGCCCGGCGCGGAGATCGTCCCCGGCATGTTCGAGGAATCGCTACCCGAGTTCCTGAAGAGCCACAAGGACACGCTCGCGTTCCTGCACCTCGACGCGGACCTGTACTCGTCGACCGTGACCGTCCTCGACCTCGTCGCCGACCGCCTGGCCGTGGGAACCGTCATCGTCTTCGACGAGTACTTCAACTTCCCCGGCTGGCGCAATCACGAATACCGCGCGTGGACCGAGTTCGTCGGCCGCACCGGCACGGAATTCGACTACCTCGGCTACACCGCGGACAACGAACAGGTCGTCGTTCGAATCCGTACCGCTCCGTCGTTGTGAGTGAAACTGCAGTGCGTTCTGGTCACTCCGCAGGGCTTACATTTCCGCTCACCTAGGAGTAGAGCCGCGTCCAGTTCTCTCGGCTGGTGAGCTCAGGAACAGCCTGCCGGTAGGACTCGGCCACGCTGTCGGTCTCGACACGCAGGCGACGCAGCGCCGTCAGCCCTCGCTTCAGTAGCTCCGTGGCGGCCGCCTTGTCGCGCTTACGAACTCGCACACCCTCCTGCGAACGATCGGTGACGACGGCATGCGCGAACAGCGAGACGTGCCACCAGTGCGCATCATCGGCCGAGATCGCGACCGGGCCCGGGTGAACGCGGCCACGCGACTGGTTGAGCACACGCTTCGCCAGAACGGCCCACTCCAGGCTTTTCTTGGGGTGAGGCCCAGCCGGGGTGATAAACATGTCCGCAGGGCGGACGTCAGGAACCGAGTTCGCGTTGTAGCGCTTCGTCTCGTTGTACGCGGCTCGATCACGACGGATCGCCGCCGCGGCATCCATGCCGCCGTCGGTGAGCTTGCTCGGTCCGACGAGGAAGTCCTCGATGGCCTTGATCAACGTGAACGCCATGCCGTACTGCATGGAAACGAGATAGCGGAACAGATCGGTCGTCAACTGACGCGCGAGCTTCTTACCGTCGAGCCCCGCGTGCAGCGACGCCGTGATCATGCCGTTGCGCAGGTTGAAGTAGCGGTGCCACTCGTCCCAGTCCTTCCACGCGAAATCGGCGTGCCACACGGCCGCACCCGGAAGCGTGACCGTCGCGAATCCATTGGCTCGGGCCCGGTAGCCGTACTCGATGTCGTCCCACTGGAAGAACAGCGGAAGTGGGTAACCGATCTGCGAGACGATCTCCGACGGGATCAGACACGACCACCAGCCGTTGTAGCCGGCGTCGACGCGGATCTCCTGCTTCTTCTTCAGCGCACTCTTGTCCGAGATCGCGTTCTTCACGTGCAAACCGGCTTCGAGCTTCTGAAGGTTCGCGACCTCGGCACCGACATGCACCCGATCGGGATGCAGCAGGTAAAGCATTTGCGCACCGATGATCGCAGGCTCGATGGTCTTGTTCGCGAACGCGTTCATGCGCACGATCGCCTCGGGCTCGCACAGCACGTCGTCGTCCATGAACACGACGTTGGCCGGGTCGCCGCCCTTGCCTTGCACCTCGTACAGCCCGCGGGTGAAACCACCCGCACCGCCGAGGTTGGGCTGAGTGATGTAGACCAGCTTGTCGCCGAGTTCGGCCGCGACACGCTGGAACAAGGGCCGCGTCTGCACCTGGTCGGTTCCCTGGTCCACGACGTACACGTTGTCGACGCCGAGCAGTGCAATCGGATCGTCGGCCATGGCTGCCACGGTGTTGGCGCAGTCGTCGGCCCGGTTGAACGTGCAGATGACCACGGACGTCGGACGCAGCTTCTCCGGCGCGTCGACGGTCCACTCGGCGTCCTCGACCGTCAGCTCACCGGACGTGGTGGTGAATCGGGCGAACAAGGCTCCGCCGTCGAGGAACTGCTTGACGGGAACAGCGAAGTCCAGCCGCCTGGCCCGCCCGTCGGTGGTCAGAGTCTCGCTGGCCATCGTTCGCTTACGACCCTTGTAATCGGTGGCGACGATGTCGATGCGCCCCGAACCGGCAACGGAAGCCGAGAAACGCACCTCGGTCACATCGGTCCAGCGCTGCCAATAACTCGCCGGGAACCGCCCGAAGTAACTGTTCGTCTCGAGAACCGTGCGCTTCGCCAGCTTCGCCGCATACCGAGAGCGCTCGACATTGCCCTTGGCCACAGTCGTGTACATATCCGCACTCACCAGCGGCGACGGCCCGTCGAAGAGGAGACGCTGCGCGCGCAACTCCGTCGACGACGGCAGGTCGACGGATTCTGCCTCGGTCGTGGTGGTGGAATCAGCGTGACTCACAGCAACGGTCCCTTTTCTCCTTGGCTCTTGTGCTGCCCGTATTGCGAGACACAACGCCGGGCGAGGGCTCGCGGTGCAGCGTACGAGCCCTGTTGTCTGCCATTCTGGTGACCATGGTTGCACAGTCCGCTGCCGCCGACGCGGAGGCGTACTCGCCTGGAACCCGGTTGTCGCGCGCAGGACGCTCGTCATGGATACTCGTCGCGCTCGGCGCGGCCCTGGGCGCCGTCGGGTACTGGGTTGCTGCACCCAGCCTCACCGATGACGCGTACATCAGCCTGTCCGCGGCCCGAAATCTCGCCGAACACGGTCAGTGGGCCATCGTCACCGACCTGACCGCGAATACGTCGACCTCACCCCTCAACGTTCTGCTCCTCGGCCTCATCGTGTGGGTCACGTCGTTCTTCGGCGCGCCCGCGCCGTTGTTCGCTCTGTTCGTCGCCAACGTTCTGGCCGGGGGAATCGTCGGTGCAGCGTGCGCGTCGATCTCACGGTCGATCGGTCGAGGCATGTGGCTCGGTGGGATCGCGGTCGTTCTGGTCATGAGCAACCCATTTTTGTTGTCGTCCATCGGACTCGAAGTTCTTCTCATTCCCGCAGCGGTGCTCACGCTGACCGCTGCGGCTCTGCGGGGCAGCCCCGTAGTCTTCGGCATCGCGAGCGGGCTGGCCGTCCTGGTCAGACTCGATCTCGTTCTGTTCGTGCTACTTCTCGCTGCTTTCGCGCCGACGCTGTACCGCCGCTGGCCTCGGGCTCTTCTAGCCGCGGCCGCGGTCTCCCTGCCCTGGTACGTCTTCAGCTGGATCGTGCTCGGATCACTGGTGCCGGACACGCTCGTCCTGAAAGAAGGACAGGCCATCGAGGGTTTCAACTACTTCGACGGGCCATCCCTCTACTACGACGGCGACTGGTGGGGCACACTCGCGAGTTTCGGTCCTGCCGTCGTCGGCCTTGTCGTCACCATCGGTTGGCTCGCTGCGTGCCTGTCCAGACGCGCGCGCGACCGAGCGTCGTGGCCCCTCATCGGCCTCGGACTCGGTGGGGTCGCCTACTACCTCGCCTACACAGTTCTCGACACCGTTCCCTACCACTGGTACTACGTCACCCCGATGATCGCGGGTGGATCGGCGGCAATCTTCCTGGCCGGCATATCGCCGCGCCCGGTGGCCGCCGTCTCGCTTCTCCTCGTCATCGTAGGGATTGCGGGCTCCATCGCGTTCGACACCGTCCGACCCATGCCGTGGGCGTCACCGCCCATCTTCGGCAACTTCGCCTCGGCCGCGGACTACCAGCGCGTCGGCGAGGAGATCGGAGAAATCGTCGGCGACGACGCCGTCAAGTCCCCCGGAGAGATCGGAACGTTGGCCTACGCCTGCGAGTGCACGATCGTCGACGAGTTCTCCGACCGAGGCGTCATCATCAACGAGCGGATCATCCCGCGCCTGGAGGAATCCGGGCCTGTCGGCGACCTGCTGCTTCGCGCGAATTACGCCAACCTCGACTACTCGCGTAAGCCTGTGGTGCCGGTCTACCGCATCGAGTACCGTCCTGGCCCGAGCGACGGCTCACCCTGGACATGGACAGTGGATTCCGCAGCCCGAGGCGTCGCACACTTTGCGCTAGTTCGGAATTGACGCATCCGGTTTCGTCAGGTGCAGCTCGCCTGCTCCGGTCCAGGGCGAGGTGATCGGCCAGTCCACGAACGACGGAGGACTCTCCTGCATCCAGTTCACCCGCAGGAGCCGGTAGTCCAGCGGAATCGGGCCTGTCTGTTCGAGGGCGTCGAAATCCAGGAAATGGAAGTTCTTGCGCCACAACCAGCCGGCGACTCCTGGTTCAGCAGTCTTTTTCCGCAGATCCGCTTCGAGTGCGCCTCGATC
This sequence comes from Rhodococcus sp. NPDC057297, assembly GCF_042667435.1. NCBI lineage: Bacteria > Bacillati > Actinomycetota > Actinomycetes > Mycobacteriales > Nocardiaceae > Rhodococcus > Rhodococcus sp. NPDC057297. The sequence continues at coordinate 75,348 of NZ_JBHUZE010000001.1, forward strand.
CGAGAACTTGTCGACGACGAGGCACTCGCAGTAATAGGACAGCGCGCCGATCTCACCGCCCGACCGGACAGCCTTGTCGCCTGCGTAGGCAGGCAGCTGGGCGCCGATGTCCTCGTACTGATTCGCCGTCGCATGATTGGTCGTGATGGGAACGACCCGATCGGTGGCCGCCGTCCAACTCCACAGGGCCGCGCCCGCCAGCCCTGCGGCTGCCGCGGCGGCAAGACCGACAGACTTCACGACGGTGGGAGCCGCGAACATCGCGCCGACGAACATCACCGTCCCCGCCACCGCGGGAACCCCGTAGTACCAGTGGTAGGGAGGGACCTCGAGCAGGGTGTACGCGGCGTAGTAGGCGACGCCGCCGATCGCCCATGCCCACAAGACCGTTGCTCGACGCCATCGCCGCACCGCCGGCACTGCCAGCAGGCACAGCGCTCCGAGAATCGGCACGACAGCGGTCAGGACAGCCGCGGCGGGATAGATGTCGAGGTACATCAGCAAACCGTTGCCGAAACCCCATTCCCCCCAGGCCCCTTGGCCGGTCTTGATGACGACGGTATCCGGGACCACCGAACCGAGAAACACCCAACTGACGAAGAACCATGGCAACGCTGTTGCTGCAGCGGCTAGCGCAGACAGCCATAGTCGATGCAGCGGCGCGCTCCTGATCAGCACCAACGCGGCCGCGACGACGACCAGGTCCACACGAGCGACCACGGCGAGGCCCGAGGCCACACCGAGAGCAATCGGCGAGTGCTCCATGGCGAACACTGCTACCCAAGCCAGAATCGCCGTTCCCAGAATCACTTCCAATCCCAGAGACGACGAGACCACCGGATTCACGACGATGAGCGCTAGCGTAACCGGAGCGAAAGCCGTCGAAAATCCTTGGTGGAGAGCAATTCTTCGGAATGCGACCACCGTTGCCGCGCAGGACAGGACGAACACGATCCCACATGCCAGCACGGCGTCGCGCACCACGAACGTTCCGGCAGCAAGCGCCAGAACGTTCAGCGGCGACGTCGCGGTGTTCGACGGATGACCACCGACAAGCGCCCACTCGCCATGGAATGCCAGGTTTCTCGCATACGACAGTGTGATGAAGGTGTCGTCGATCAGAAACCGCGACGCAACCGCGAACACCACAGCGGCGACAACCGCCGTCGTCGCGGGAAGAAGATAGGGCCGGACGCGTTCAGACAGTGCGTTCACCCGCGGTTGCGTAGGCGGCCTCGGTGGTGTCCTTCTGTGGACGCCACCAGTCCTCGTTGTCTCGGTACCAGTCGACGGTTGCTTTCAGACCGCTGCGAAAATCGACGTACTGGGGGGTCCATCCCAGTTCGGTGCGCAGTTTGGTCGAGTCGATTGCGTAGCGCAGATCATGGCCGGGGCGGTCGGTGACGAAATCGAAGGCGTCGGCGGCTTGTCCTGTTTCCTCGAGAATCGTCTCGAGCACGGCGCGGTTGTTCTTCTCCCCGTCGGCGCCGATCAGGTAGGTCTCGCCGAGCACACCGTTGTCGATGATCGTCCAGACGGCGCTGTTGTGGTCGTCGACATGGATCCAGTCGCGGACGTTCCTGCCTTCGCCGTACAGCTTGGGGCGCAGACCGGACAGGATGTTGGTGATCTGACGCGGAATGAACTTCTCCACGTGCTGGTAGGGGCCGTAGTTGTTGGAGCAGTTGGAAATCGTGGCGCGGACCCCGAAGCTCCGCGCCCACGCTCGGACCAGCAGGTCGCTGGAGGCTTTCGTCGAGGAGTACGGGCTCGACGGGTTGTACGGAGTGTTCTCGGTGAACCGTGCGGGGTCGTCGAGTTCGAGGTCTCCGTAGACCTCGTCGGTGGAGATGTGGTGATAGCGCACGTCGTGTTCGCGGACGGCCTGCAGCAAGGTGGTGGTGCCGATGACATTGGTGTGCACGAACGGCCAGGGGTTCGCGAGGGAATTATCGTTATGGGATTCCGCGGCGAAATGGACCACCAGATCGGTGTCCTTGATCAGGTTCGACACCAGGTTCGAGTCTGCGACGTCGCCTTCGACGAACTCGATCCGGTCCGCAACCGGGTCGAGCGATGCTCGGTTGCCGGCGTAGGTCAGCTTGTCCAGGACCGTGATCTCCACATCGTGCCGCTGCGCGACGGTCAGATGGACGAAGTTCGCGCCGATGAACCCGGCACCCCCGGTCACGAGCAGTTTCATACCCGCGACCATACCGGTGTGCCCGGTTTCGGGCCGAACTTGTCCGACCCCCGTGTTACCTTTTCGCAGACTTCGGGGGGAGCGTTCGTGGGATTACGTAAACGGCTACTGCTGCTGGCAGGGAGCTTGGTTGTCTTCAACCTAGTGCTGTGGGGAATACCAAAACTGGCACCTGAAGCGCCCGGCCGGTACGAGGGGGTCTCGGTCGCCGAACCGTCCAAGACGAGCACACAAGCTCCGACAACAACACCAGCCCCTCTGCCGTCGGGGTTTCCGACGATGGAGTATCCGCCTCCCAAAATCGTCGTTCCTGACGGGGAGTCCCAGCCCATCGCAACGAAATTCGGTTTGACCTACGACATTCCAGCAGACTGGAGAAATGTCTCCGGTGGCGTCGCCGGTTGGACCACAGGTGGCGAGTCGGTCGTCTACGGCGCAATCGGCGACTACGGTTACAAGTACTGTCCGGAGTCGGACGGATCGACTCTCGCTCTGTCGGGCATGACCGGACGGATCGGAACGACGATCGACGATGCGGCATTGTCAGCCGCTCGCGACGCCGAAGTTGTGTTCGGTAACTCCGACGCTGCCCCACCCACGCTGCAGTATTCGCAACCGTATTACTTCAAGATCCAAGGTGAGCCCGCAGTCCGGTACACCGTTCGCGCGGAGAACATTCATCGGCAAGAGGACTGCGATCCGCACCAGGCGACCTTCGACGTCGTCGCTACCACGGGGTTTGCAACTGCCCCCGTCGCGGTTTTCATGATCGAGCTCCATCAAGGTCTACCTGACGCGCTGAACCATTCCATCGCCGACGCCATGATATCGACCATAAGGCGCAGCGACTTCGATTCAGGGGGATAGAGATGACCGACGAACTATTCCGTGCAGAGGCAAGTGAAATAGCAGGTATGGGGAGACTGGCGTCCGAGATAGGTCTACGAACGATGGCATGCCATCGCTATATCGGGGATCACGCGGGCTTGAGCGATACAATCCCCGGTCAGATTCTGCAGCGGCTTGCACCGTTCATTGCTCTTTACCAAGAGAATACGCGCAGCAGGCACGTCCACCTATCGGCCAACTGCACCTACATCGGAGACGAACTCCGAAAAGCAGCATGGCTCTATCACGATGCCGAGAAGGAAACATACGACCAACTGAACGCTCATACCGATCTTGTCCCTGTACCTGTTCCGCAGCTGGGTAATTCGAAGACCGCCGCGGTGGGAAATGTCGACGATTACGTCAATGCCGCCGACTACGGCCACCCCGACGGAATCGACTATCCGCCAGCAAATCCCGCCGTGGACGACACCCGTGAGGTCATTCAAGCGGCTGCAGGCTGGCTGGGCGACGTGGACGAGACGATCTTCGAACTCACCACTTGGAGCCCCCTGACTGAAGTCACCACACCGCTGAGCGGGAACTGGAACGAGATCAGACGAGCTGGAGAAGCATTCGACATCGCGGGCAGCGCAATGGAAGCTGCCGCCGCATCACTCGAGCGTGGCGTCCGGCGCGTCGACGACTACTGGGATGGCCAGGCCGCCCAAGCTTTCACCGAGTATTCCGGTCGACAGATTGCAGCCATGTACTGGGAAGGTTCGTGCGGTCGCACGATCCACGCCATCTCCGAAGCCATCGCCGAGGAAATTCGCGAGGGCGTCCAGACCGTCGTGAGGAAGTTCGCCGAGATGTTGGAGGCCGAGGTAGATCTCGGGTCCGGCTCCGCAGCAATGAAAGTGGCGCTCAAGAAAGTTCCTGTCCTCGGGACAGCCTGGCAGCTCGGAGCGATCGTCGACATCCTGAGACAGACGATGGACCTGACGATGGATCTCGTGCGCAGAATCGAAGAACTTGTCGACCAGTTCGGACTGTTCCTCGACGCGATCATCGACCCGGAAGGTCAGGTCAGCCGCACGATCGACAAGTACCTCCAGCCGTTCAACGAGGCTCTGGACAAGGGCAAAACTGCCGTCGACGCAGGCAGAACCGCCGACATAACCCCAGTCCTCGACACGCCTGACCAACAATTCTCCGTCGGCGAAGGCGACCAACCGTGGCAGGACGCGGTATGACCGATCCCAGGAACACTCCCGAGTACAGGAGAGTGCTCGACGCCGTCGACCGCCTGCGCGCAGCTCGACTCCGCGCCGATGCCACACCGATCCGTGTGGACCAGGGCCCTGTCGTCGTCGACGAGGCATTGCTCGAACGCCTCTCACAGGCAAGGACAGCAAGCCCGGAACTCCAGACGTACGGCGTGAGGGTGGCGTCGGGCAGCACCACATGGGACCGGATCGAGTTCGATGCCGTACCGATCCCACCGGAAGTCGAACAGATGAAGGCAGATCCCAGAATCGTTTGGCCCCGTCACTGGCCGTTGCCGCGGGAGGACGAGCCGTACAGCATCCCCTGGCAGTGAGCGCGCACGACCAGGTCCCGTCTGGGAGACTTCCCGGTATGCGGGGAATCATTCTGGCGGGCGGCACGGGCTCGCGTCTACATCCGATCACGGTCGGCATCAGCAAGCAGCTTGTCCCGGTCTACGACAAACCGATGATCTACTACCCCCTCTCGACCCTGATGCTCGCCAACATCCGCGACATCCTCGTCATCACCACCCCACAGGACGCCGATCAGTTCCAACGACTCCTCGGCGACGGCTCACAATTCGGAATCAACCTGACTTACCAGGTCCAGCACGAGCCCAACGGCCTCGCCCAGGCCTTCGTCCTCGGCGCCGACCACATCGGCACCGACAGCGCCGCACTCGTATTGGGCGACAACATCTTCTACGGCACCGGATTGGGCTCTCAGCTCTCGCGATTCGAGGGCATCGACGGCGGCGCTGTCTTCGCCTACGAAGTCAAGGACCCCAGCGCCTACGGCGTCATCGAATTCGACGCCGACGGCAAGGCCATCTCCCTCGAGGAAAAACCCGCCGCACCGAAATCGAACTTCTCCGTCCCCGGCCTGTACTTCTACGACAACGACGTCCTGGCGATCGCCCGCGATCTCGAGCCGTCGGCACGCGGGGAGTACGAGATCACCGACGTCAACCGCCACTACCTCGAGGCAGGCAAGTTGGCTGTCGAAGTGCTTCCCCGCGGCACGGCTTGGCTCGACACCGGCACCTTCGACTCGTTGCTCGATGCCTCCAACTACGTCCGCACCATCGAACAACGCCAGGGCATGAAGATCGGGGCACCCGAGGAAGTGTCCTGGCGACGCGGCTTCATCACCGACGACGAACTACGAGAACGAGCCGAAAAGCTCGTCAAATCCGGATACGGGCAGTACCTGCTCGATCTACTGGCGCGAGGCAAGTGATGAGTTTTCGTGAACTGACGATCCCCGGCGCCTACGAGTTCACCCCACGACAGTTCGGCGACGATCGCGGCGTTTTCTTCGAATGGTTCAAATCCTCCGCCTTCGAGAACGCAGTGGGCGGGCCGTTGGAACTGCAGCAGGCGAACTGCTCGGTCTCCGCCGCCGGGGTGCTGCGCGGTATCCACTTCACCGACACCCCGCCCGGGCAGGCGAAATACGTCACCTGCGTCAAGGGTGCATTCTTGGATGTGATCGTCGACCTGCGGGTGGGTTCGCCGACCTTCGGGCAGTGGGACAGCGTGCTCATCGACGACGTCGACCGCCGCGCAGTGTTCCTGCCGGCAGGTCTCGGGCACGCCATCTTGTCCCTCGAAGACGGCTCGACCGTGATGTACCTGTGCTCGATCGAGTACACCCCGTCGTTGGACCGCGATCTGAACCCACTCGATCCGGACCTGGGTATCGACTGGCCCACCCACGCCCGCGACGGATCGGTACTCGAGTACCAACTCTCCGACAAAGACCGCGCCGCACCCTCCCTCGCCCACGCCATCGCCGACGGCTACCTCCCCACCTACCAAGGCTGACCTCCTCGATCCAGGGGCGTCGGGACCGAACGGCTCATTCGGTCACCGGGCGGTGCCGCACGCGCAGCTTTCATCCCCCGCGCAGGTTGCACGCAACCTGCGCACCCGCTGCAACCTGCGCGCTCACGGACACGCGGAGCGAATGTGCCGTTCGGTCACCGGGAGCGTCAGCGGATTTTGAAGATCACGGCCCGCTGGACGATGAAGTTGATGACCGTTGCCGTGCCCTGGGCAACGACGAAGGCGAGGTTCGCGAACCAGAAGCCGTCGGGAAATGCCTGGTAGAGCCAGGTGTAGATACCGACCTGCACGGCGAAGGTGACGGCGTACAACACCACGACCGCGAAGAAGCGGGCGCGCGACGGTGCTGCGTTGAATGTCCAGCGCCGGTTGATGAGGTAGGCCGTCGTGGTGCCCAGGACGAAGCCGATTGCCTTCGCCAACGTCACACCGACACCGAACACGAAGTGAAGCAGCAGGTTGACGCCCTGGTCGACGATGGCAGAGAGCACACCCGTTGCCAGGAACCGGACGATCTGGGTCTTGAGGTCGAGGGCCTCGTCGGCGATGTTCTCCGTCAGCGGGAGTTCGACGGGCAGCGGCACGTGATGCTGCGGCTCCGGCGCTTCGGCGGGCCAGTCGTCGTTCTGCGGGGTGGACACGATCACTGAGACTAGCTGTCATGGCGAGCAGGGAGCGCAGCCTGCGGACCGACCCGATCGAACAGGTACCCTCAACGACGATGTCCACGACAGCCGACGACGCACTCTTCCCCCTGGAACCACAGGCCGGGAACACTGCGCCGCTACCCACGCAGACCCGCACGATCTCCGGTTTCGGGCGCACCGCGCCTTCCACGGGAGAGGTGCTCACCACGTCCGACCCCGAGCTCATCGCGAACGCGGTGAAGCAGGTCGCGGAGCAAAACGAGAGCAAGCCGTCCTACCTGCGGCGGGGTGTGATCGCGCGCGGTCTCGGCCGTTCGTACGGTGACAACGCGCAGAACTCCGGTGGCCTCGTCGTCGACATGACGTCGCTCGACCGCATCTACAGCATCGACGCGGGAACACGCATGGTCGACCTGGACGGTGGAGTCAGCCTGGACGCCTTGATGCGTGCAGCATTGCCGTTCGGCCTCTGGGTTCCGGTTCTGCCCGGTACGCGGCAGGTCACCATCGGTGGAGCAATAGGCTGCGACATCCACGGTAAGAACCATCACAGCGCCGGGAGCTTCGGCAACCACGTGCGCTCGATGGAACTGCTGACCGCAGACGGACAGATTCGTCACCTCACGCCGTCGGGCAAGAACGCGAAGCTCTTCTGGGCGACTGTCGGCGGCAACGGTCTGACCGGCATCATCTTGCGGGCAACCATCGAGATGACGCCGACGGAGACGGCGTACTTCATCAACGACGGGATCCGCACCGAGTCGCTCGACGAGACCGTCGCAGCGCACCAGGACGGGACCGAGGACAACTACACTTACTCGAGCGCCTGGTTCGACGTGATGAGCGCGCCGCCGAAGTTGGGGCGAGCGACCATCACGAGAGGATCCTTGGCGAAGTTCGACGAGCTGCCCAAGAAGCTGCAGAAAGACCCGCTGAAGTTCGACGCGCCGCAGCTGCTCACGGTCCCCGACATCTTCCCCATCAGCGGCCTGAACAAGCTGTCGATGAGCATGATCGGTGAGGCGTACTACCGCATGGGCGGCAACTACACCGGCAAAGTACAGAACCTGACGCAGTTCTATCACCCTCTCGACCTCGTGGGTGAGTGGAACCGAGGCTACGGACCCAAGGGATTCCTGCAGTACCAGTTCCTGGTTCCCACGGAGGCTCTCGAGGAATTCAAGGACATCATCCGGTACATCCAGCGCTCGGGCCAGTACTCTGCGCTCAACGTCTTCAAGCTGTTCGGTCCTGGAAACAAAGCGCCACTGAGCTTCCCGATGGCCGGCTGGAACGTCGCGATGGACTTCCCGATCAAGGCCGGCCTCAACGAATTGGTGCGCGAACTCGACAAGCGTGTGCTCGAGTTCGGCGGCCGGCTGTACACCGCCAAGGACTCGCGCACCGATGCGGAAACCTTCCATTCGATGTACCCGCGGATCGACGAGTGGATCAAGGTCCGCCGATCCGTTGACCCCACAGGCGTTTTCGCCTCCGATATGGCCAGAAGGTTGGAACTGCTGTGACGATCGACGCTGTGGGAAACCCGCAGACCATTCTCGTACTCGGCGGAACGAGCGAGATCGGTCTCGCCATCACCGAGGAGTACCTGTCCAAGTCGCCGGCGCGCGTGATCCTCGCGGCCTTGCCGAACGACCCTCTCCGGGATGCGTCCGTTGCTCAGTTGAAAGCCAAGGGCGCCAAGGACGTCGACGTCATCGACTTCGACGCACTCGACACCGAGTCCCACCCCAGGGTCATCGAAGAGGCGTGGTCCAAAGGTGACGTCGACGTGGCGATCGTCGCGTTCGCGGTGGACTTCGACGCCGAAGAGCTGTGGCAGAACCAGCGCAAGGCCGTCCTGACGGCGAACATCAACTACACCGCGTCGGTGTCGGTCGGTGTTCTGCTGGCCGAGAAGTTCAAGGCCCAGGCCTACGGACGGATCATCGTCATGTCCTCGGTGGCGGGCGAGCGCGTGCGCCGATCCAACTTCGTCTACGGCTCCACCAAGGCGGGTCTCGACGGGTTCTACCTCGGACTCGGAGAAGCGTTGCGAGAGTTCGGCCCTCGCGTCACCGTCATCCGCCCGGGCATGGTGCGCACCAAGTTCAGCGCCCACGTCAAGGAAGCGCCGCTGACGGTGGACAAGGAAGACATCGCGAAGCTCGCCGTCGCGGCGTCGCAGAAGGGCAAGGATCTGGTCTGGGCACCGGGCCCCTTCCGCTTCGTGATGATCGCTCTGCGGCATGTGCCGCGGCCGATCTTCCGCAAACTCCCCATCTAGATGAAAAGAGCGCTCGGCACAGCCGTCGACGGTGTACTGGCCGCTCTAGTCGCAGCCGTGGTGGCGGCGGTCGGGTTGTTCGCGTTCTCACTCGTCGAGTGGCCTGCGTTCAACTCGTCCAACGTCACCCGTGCGCTGACGACGCTCGGCCAGGTGGTCTGCGTCGCCCTGTTGGCCACGGCGATCGTGCTGTACCGCCGCGGGACGCTTGCGCGGCTCGCGAAAGTGCTCACGTGGGGCGGACTTTCGGGGTTCGTGACGGTCACGCTCGGCATGCCTCTGGCGGCAACCAAGCTCTATCTGTTCGGGATATCCGTCGACCAGGAGTTCCGAACCGAGTACCTGACGCGCCTCACCGATTCGCCTGCGCTACGCGACATGACGTACCCGGACATCCCGCCGTTCTACCCGGCCGGATGGTTCTGGATCGGCGGACGCGTCGCGAACCTGCTCGGCATGGACGGCTGGGAAGTGTTCAAGCCGTTCGCAATCGGATTTCTCGCCGTCACAGCCGTCGTCGCCTACACGCTCTGGCGCCAACTGGTCCGCGCCGACCTCGCGGTAGCCGTCTCGGCCGTCACCACCGCTCTCGTCGTCGCCTACGCCTCCCCGGAGGCCTACAGTGCCGTCATCGCGCTGCTCGTCGCGCCTGCACTCCTACTCGCGTGGGGAGCGCTGAATCGGCCGATTCCCGACGAACCCGACCGATCGACGAACTGGGGCTGGGGCGCTGTTGTCGGGACGGGTCTGTTCCTCGGCCTCGCGGCGACGTTCTACACCCTCTACCTGGGCATGGCGGCGTTTGCGGTGACGCTCATGGCCGTTGTGTCGGCGTTCCTGAATGTTCGGGCTCACAAGACCTGGCGTGCAGCAATTCCGGTGGTTGTTCGCCTCGTTGTGATCGCCGCGATTTCAGGACTTGTCGCACTGACCGTCTGGGCCCCTTATCTTGCCGACGCACTGACCGGAGCACCTGCGACGTCGGGTACTGCGCTGCATTACCTCCCGGAGGCCGGTGCCGAGCTGCCGTTCCCGATGTTCGAGTTCTCCCTGCTCGGTGCGCTGACCATGGCCGGGACCCTGTGGCTCGCCGTCAGGACGGCAACGTCGCGACGAGCACAGGCGTTGAGCATCGGCGTCGTCTCCGTGTATCTGTGGACGCTGCTGTCCATGGCGGCGACCGTAGCCGGCACGACACTGCTCAGCTTCCGCCTCGAAGCTGTCCTGATCGTATTGCTGGGAGCAGCGGGAGTTTTCGGCTTCGTCGAAGGCGCGAAGGCCATCTACCAGGCGGTGGGTGAACCGTCGCGGTTCAAGGTTGCCGCGGTGACGGTGGCGACGATCGGTGCACTTGCGTTCGCACAGAACATCCCTCAGGTTCTGCAGTCGGAGATCACCGTCGCGTACTCGGACACCGACGGTGACGGCAACCGCGCCGACAAGCGCCCACCGAGCGCAGTGTCCTATTACTCCGAGGTCGACCGAGCGATCACCGAGCAGGTCGGCAGGCCCCGAGACGAGACGATCGTCCTGACGGCGGACACCTCGTTCCTCAGCTACTACCCGTACTTCGGCTTCCAGGGGCTGACGTCGCACTACGCCAACCCGCTTGCGCAGTTCGATCAGCGCGCCGCAGCAATCGAGGACTGGACGACGGCCGAGACTGCGGACGAGTTGATCACCAAGCTCGACGAGAGTCAGTGGCAGGCGCCCGACGCCTTCCTGTTCCGCCGCGGCGCAGACGGCTACACCTTGCGGTTGGCCGAGGACGTCTATCCGAACGATCCGAACGTCCGGCGCTACACAGTCACCTTCGACGAGTCGTTGTTCGAGGATCCGCGGTTCCAGGTCACCGATATCGGGCCGTTCGCGCTGGTCACCCGCGCTACATAGGCAAATGACATAACGTTCACGTAACGTTCAACCGATGCCTACCTCGGACCAGACTGTTCTCGAGCAGCCGCGGACCGCCCCGGCACGGCGAATCGGGGCGCTCTCCACCCGTCTTCGGCGTGCCGATCGAGCCGATGTCGCGGCTGCGTCCGCCTTCACCGTCGTCGCGTTTTTCGTGCTGCAGGGACAGTGGCGGAACCTCGGTAGTGGCTATCTCTACAACAGTGGCCAGGACCAAGCCATGTGGGAATGGTTCTTCGCGGTGGCCGCGCATTCCGTCGCGCACCTCGAGAACCCGATGTCGAGCGATCTGCAGAACTTCCCGCTCGGGGTGAACCTGATGGCCAACACGGCCATGTTCGGGTTGTCGATTCCGCTCGCACCCGTCACGTTGCTGTTCGGTCCGACAGTCACCTGGGCCATCGCGTTGACCGTCGGTCTCGCAGGCACGGCATACGCCTGGTACTGGCTGTTCTCACGCACGCTCGATGCGTCGCGACCGGCGTCGGCGCTCGGTGGAGCACTGTGCGGCTTCGCGCCGGGCATGATCTCCCACGCCAACGGCCACCCCAACTTCGTCGTCCTCTTTCTGCTGCCGGTCATCGCGGCTCTCGTCGTCCGCACCGCACAGGACGGCCCGACAGCGAAACGAACCATCGCGCTCGGACTCGTCGTCGCATTGCAGATCATGCTCGGTGAAGAACCTCTGCTGATCTTCGCGATCGCGTTCGGACTGTTCGCGGTCGTCTACTACGTCGGAAAGCCGCGCAGCCTGTGGCCTGCCGTCAAGAACTCGGCGAAGAGCCTCCCGCTGGCGGCTGCGCTCGCGATCGCCCTCGTCGCCTTCCCCCTCTACTGGCAGTTCTTCGGCCCCCAGAGCTACTCGTTCCTCGAACACGGCGCGATGGGCAACGACGCCAAAGCCCTCACCCAGTTCCCGACGCAATCCATCGGCGGCGTCGCGACCCCCGGTCAGAACGTCCGGATCAACGCGACGGAAGAGAACGCCTACTTCGGGTGGCCCCTCCTGGTGCTCGCGGGGGTCGCCGCGGTCTGGCTGTGGCGGGTCGCCTGCGCCCGCGCTGCCGCGGCCACCGCCGTCGCTGTCGCCGTGCTGTCCCTCGGATCCGAACTGATCGTCGGCAAGAACAACACCGAGATCGCACTGCCGTGGGAATGGCTGGCCGACACACCACTGGTCGAGTCGATCCTGGAAACGCGCTTCGCGCTCGCCGCCGTTCCCGCACTGGCGCTTCTGCTGGTACTGGCCACCGACAAAGCCTTCAAAGCCGGGCTGCGGCCGATTCCGGCACTGTGGTCGATCGCTCTCGCACTCGCGCTGGTGCCGCTGCTCCCGACGCCACTCGACACCGTCGAACGCGCGTCGACGCCGTCCTTCTTCGCCAGCGGTGAATGGAAGAACTACGTCGACGACGGATCCGTCGTCACCGTGCCCCTCCCCCGTCCCGAGGATGCTCGTCCCCTGCACTGGCAGATCGAAGCCGACATGGGCTTCCCGCTCGCGGGCGGATACTTCGTCGGGCCGGGTGACAACGTCGAACGCAAAGCCAAGTACGGCGCCGTGGATCGGCCGACGGCCCTGCTGCTCGGGTCCGTGCGGAACTCCGGCACCGTCCCGGACGTCACACCACAGCAGCAAGCCGACGCCCGATCCGATCTCCAATTCTGGGGCGCCGACGTCGTCGTCCTCCAACCCGGTCGCAACAGCACGCAGCTACGCGACACCGTCGACGAACTCCTCGGCTTCGATGCCGAGTACCACGACGGTGTGTGGATCTGGGACGTGCGAGACTTCGCTCGCTGACCTGCAGGAAAAGGGGTCGGTCCGGGCTGTGCCCTAGCATCGACAATCGTGTCCACCGCTGCAGCCACCGCACCGAAGCCCCCTGAAGCATCGTCGTCGTCGCGTAGTTCGGCGGGAGTCGTTGCCGTCGTCTCCGGCATCATCGCAGTCCTCGCCGCGATCCTGACGCCGCTGCTGCCGGTCACACAGGACTCGGCGTCGATCAGCTGGCCGCAGAACGGAACGTTGAACTCGGTCGAGGCTCCGCTCGTCTCGTACTCACCGTTGTCGCTCGATGCCACGATTCCGTGCAGCACCATCGCCTCGGCAGCGCCCGGCACGCTCGTACTCTCGACCACCGCGCCCGGCGCACCGGACGCTCAGGGCGTCGGCCTCGTCGTCTCCCGCACCGATTCCGGTCTGCAGGCCGTCCTGCGTGAGAAGGTTCTGCTGTCGCTGACCGACGCCGAACTCGCGTCGTGCTCGTCGGTGACCATCAGTTCGACGGACACGTCGACGACTGCGTCGGCAACGGGTACCGACGTCACCGGAACGATCGACGGCGACGCACGCCCACAGACAGTGGGCATCTTCACCGAACTGCAGGGCGCCGCACCGGCGAACCTCAGCGTGGACGTCCAGATCGACTCCCGCTTCTCCTCGACCCCCACCGTTCTGAAGAAACTCGCGATGGCCGCAGCGGTGATCTTCACGATCATCTCGCTCGTCGCGTTGCACCGACTCGATCTGCTCGACGGACGCAGCAGCCGCCGCTTCTTCCCGGCGCGGTGGCTCCGCATCACCGTCGTCGACGGGGTCGTCATCGCGGTACTCGCCGTGTGGCACTTCATCGGCGCCAACACCTCCGACGACGGCTACCTGCTGACCATGGCACGCGTCTCCGAGCACGCCGGGTACATGGCCAACTACTACCGCTGGTTCGGCGTCCCCGAAGCACCGTTCGGGATGCCTTACTACGACATGCTCGCCGCGTTCGCGAAAGTCTCCACCGCCAGCCCGTGGATGCGGTTGCCGGCGCTGATCGCCGCGCTTCTGTGCTGGGCCGTGATCAGCCGCGAGGTCATCCCGCGTCTCGGTCGCGCCGTCCGCTCCAACAAAGTCGCAATCTGGACCGCAGGCCTGGTGTTCCTCGCCTTCTGGCTGCCCTACAACAACGGCCTGCGCCCCGAGCCGATCATCGCCCTCGGTGCCCTGCTGACGTGGTGCTCCATCGAACGCGCTGTCGCCACCGGCCGACTGTTGCCCGCGGCCGTCGCGGTCCTCATCGCCGCGTTCTCGCTCGCCGCAGGCCCAACGGGGCTCATCTGCGTCGCCGCGCTCCTCGCCGGCGGACGCCCACTCGTCCGCATCGTCATCGCACGCGCCCGCACCGTCGGCTACGCACCCGTGCTGGCCCCGATCCTGGCGTCGGGAGTCGTCATCGTCGCCGCCGTGTTCGCCGACCAGACCGTCTCGACAGTCCTCGAAGCCACCCGCGCCCGCGCTGCCGTCGGACCCAACGTCGCCTGGTTCAACGAGCGCGCCCGCTGGGACTCCCTCATGGAGATCACACCCGACGGTTCCCTCGCACGGCGCTTCGCCGTCTTCGCGATGATCCTGTGCGTGATCGTCACCATCGTCGTCATGCTTCGACGCGGTGGCCGGATCCCCGGCGTCGCGATCGGACCGTCCAGGCGCATCGTCGGCATCGTGATCGGCGCCCTCGCCCTGATGATGTTCACTCCCACCAAGTGGACCCACCACTTCGGTGTCTACGCAGGCCTGGCCGCATCGCTCGCTGCCGTCGCGGCCGTCGCCGTCGCGTCGGCCACCCGGGACAACGCACGCAACCGCACTCTGTTCACTGCCGCCGTGCTGTTCCTGGCCGCGCTCGCGTTCACCGGCTCCAACGGCTGGTGGTACGTCTCCAGCTACGGAATCCCCTGGTTCGACAAGCCTCCGATGATCCTCGGCAAAGGCTTCTCCACCATCTTCCTCGGACTGACCGTGCTCGCGTTGCTGTACGCAGGCTGGCAACACCTCCGCGCGCCGTACCGAACCAGTACCCGCTCCGCACGCTTCGGAGTCTCCGCGCTGACGGTGATGGCCGCCTTCGTCGTACTGTTCGAGCTCGCGTCCTTCGCCAAAGGCATCGTCGCCCAGTATCCCGCGTACTCGGTGGCCCGCTCCAACCTGAACGCGCTCGCCGGTAACTCCTGCTCCCTCGCGAACGACGTTCTCGTCGAACAAGATCCGAACAGCTCGATGCTGACGCCGATCGATTCCACCGTCCAGAACTCACTGGCCGGACCGAACACCGTCGGCTTCACCCCCGACGGAATCCCCAACGATCTCACCGCCGACGAAGAAGACGTCTCCCAGGAGAGCACCCGCGGATTCAGCGACGACCCCGACAGCGGCACCGACACTCAGGGACCCACCTCCGCAGGATCCTCGGGCACCCAAGGCGGCACCACCGAAGCGACCGGCATCAACGGAAGCTCCGTCGCACTGCCGTTCGGGCTCGACCCGTCACGCACGCCCGTCCTCGGTAGCTACGGCGCCGACACCGCGGAACCCGCCACCCTCGAAACCGAGTGGTTCTCCCTTCCGTCGGATGCCGACCGATCGGGTCGTTCCACGGGCTCCACTCCTGACAGCGATTTCATCGCGATCAGCGCCGCCGGGCGCATCCGATCCGTCGACTCCGACGGCATCGTCGCATCCGGCCAGCCGCTCGAGGTGGAGTTCGCCGCGGGCGATCAGGTCCTGGGCCGCGTCACCCCGATCGACATCGGGCCCCAGCCGTCGTGGCGCAACCTGCGCGTGCCGCTGTCGGACATCCCCGGCGAAGCCGACCGCATCCGCCTCGTCGCAACCGACGGCGACATCTCACCGGATCAGTGGCTCGCCGTGACGCCGCCGCGGATCCCCCGCACGACCCCACTCGTCGACGTCATCGGTCCCGACGTGCCCGTCATGCTGGACTGGACCGTCGCACTGGGCTTCCCGTGCCAGCGCCCGTTCGACCACAAGGACGGCGTCGCGGAACTGCCGGAGTACCGCATCCTGCCGGACCGCAGCGGCGCCGCCGCACACAGTCCGGTCATGGACGCCTTCGGCGGTGGGCCACTCGGCTGGCAACAGCTCGTTCTGTCCGCGCAGGTCGTCCCGACGTACCTCGACAATGATCTCGATCGCGACTGGGGTTCACTCGAGAGATTCGTCCCACTGGACCCGTCGGCGACACCGGCAGAACTGACGGTCGGAACCGTCACCCGCAGCGGCTGGGAGACCGAAGGACCGATAAGGGTCGGATGAAACCGGCATGATGCCGGTTTCCTCGCGATGCGGGTGCGGTGAACCGATCACGTTCGAATAACATCGACAACCGTGCCCGACGCCGTGAACGATTCTCCCGCCGTGCCCGACGCCCCCCAGCCGAAGGGTTCGGTGTCGAAGGGCACCGGGACCGATCTGCGATCCACGGTGCGTACGACGCGTCTGGTCGCGATCGTCACGGGTCTTCTCGGTGCCGTCCTGGCTCTCCTGACGCCGTTCCTGCCCGTCGTGCAGACGACGTCGACCATCTCGTGGCCGGAATCGGGCTCGATCCAGGACATCGATGCCCCGCTCGTCTCACAGGCGCCGATCTCCCTGACCGCGACCATCCCGTGTTCCGCCGTGGCCGCACTGCCCCCGCAGGGCGGGCTACTGCTCGCCACCGCGCCGCCTCAGGGCGAGGGTGCCGCGCTCAACAGCCTGTTCGTGCGAGTCAACGAGGGTTCGGTCGACGTACTGGACCGCAACGTCGTCGTCGCGTCGGCGCCGCGCGAGGACGTGCAGGGCGCGGCCTGCAACTCCATCGAGATCACCTCGAACATCGACTACACCTCGGCATCGTTCACCGGCCTCGTCGACGACGAAGGTCTCGAACGCACCGGACGTCTCGACGGTGACCTGCGACCCCAGGTCGTCGGCGTCTTCACCGACCTCGACGGCGCCGCACCCGCCGGACTGAACGTCACCATCGACGTCGACTCGCGCTTCTCCTCCAGCCCGACGATCCTGAAGCTGCTGGCGATGATTCTCGCGGTGGTCTGCACGATCATCGCCGTCACTGCCCTCGGCCGCCTCGACGGCATCGACGGACGCGGTCACCGACGGTTCTTCCCGTCGCACTGGTGGAAGTTCACCGGCGTCGACGTCACCGTCGTCGGAGTCCTCGTCGGCTGGCACTTCGTCGGCGCCAACACCTCCGACGACGGCTACCTGCTGACCATGGCCCGGGCCGCGGACCAGTCGGGCTACATGGCCAACTACTTCCGCTGGTTCGGTGTGCCCGAGGCCCCGTTCGGGTGGTACTACGACGTCCTCGCCGTCTTCGCGAAGATCTCCACTGCCAGCCCCTGGATGCGCCTGCCCGCCCTCATCGCCGGCGTTCTCTGCTGGATGGTCATCAGCCGCGAGGTCGTCCCGCGTCTCGGCCGCGCAGTACGCAAGTCCAACGTGGCGCTGTGGACCGGCGGACTCGTGTTCCTGGCGTTCTGGCTGCCCTACAACAACGGTCTCCGCCCGGAACCCATCGTCGCGCTCGGCGCTCTCCTGACGTGGTGCTCCATCGAACGCGCCATTGCCACCGGCCGACTGCTTCCTGCTGCGACGGCGTTCCTGATCGGCGCGTTCACCCTCGCCTCGGCGCCGACGGGCCTGATGTGTGTGGCTGCCCTGTTGGCCGGAGCTCGGCCCATGGCGCGCATCGTCGTTCGCCGCCACCGCCTGGTCGGTACCCTGCCGCTCCTCGCACCGCTCGCTGCCGCCGGCTTCCTGGTCCTCGTCGTCGTCTTCGCCGATCAGACCTACGCGACGGTCATGGAGTCGACGCGTGTGCGCACGGCAATCGGCCCCAACGAGCAGTGGTACCAGGACTTCCTGCGGTACTACTACCTGTTCGTCCAAACGGTCGACGGTTCCGTCGCTCGCCGCTTCGCATTCCTCGTGATGCTGCTGTGCCTGTTCTCGACGCTGTTCATCCTGCTCCGACGCAGGCGAGTTCCCGGCATCTCCAACGGACCGGCCTGGCGACTCATCGGCGTCGTGTTCGGAACGATCTTCTTCATGATGTTCAACCCGACCAAGTGGACCCACCACTTCGGGTCGTACGCAGGCATCGCGGGCAGCCTCGCCGCCCTGACCGCCGTCGCGATCTCCGCCAGCGCGTTGAGGTCTCGCCGAAACCGAACGATATTCCTCGCCGGCCTGATGTTCGTTCTGGCACTGGCATTCTCGGGAATCAACGGGTACTGGTACGTCTCGAGCTACGGCGTTCCGTGGTTCGACAAGACCGTCTCGCTCGGCGGAAACGAATCCAACACCCTCTTCCTCGTGCTCTTCGCCGCCGCACTCGCGTTGGCCGGATGGCAGTACCTCCGTGAGGGTTACGCACCGCCACAACCCCGTGCCGGTAGCGAACGAGGCAGGCGCATCAAGAAATTCGCCGCCGCACCGCTGACGGTGATCGCCGGGCTCATGGTGCTGTTCGAAGTCCTCTCCCTCGTCAAGGGAGCAGTGTCCCAGTACCCCGCGTACTCACTCGCACGCTCGAACGTCCAGGCCCTCACCGGTAACTCGTGCGGCCTCGCGAACGACGTGTTGGTGGAATCGAACCCCAACGCCGGCATCCTGAACCCCATCCCATCGGCGTTCGACCCACAGACCGGCCCACTCGGAGGCGAAACCCCATCGGGCTTCACTCCCAACGGAATTCCCACCGATCTCAGCGCCGACGCCGTCGAGGTGAAGCCCGGACAGGGCAACACCGACCAGCAGAGCGTCGGACCCGCATTCGAAGAAGGCCAGAGCTCGGGCACCGGCGGCGGCATCGGCGCCCTCGGCGTCAACGGCTCCACCGCAGCCCTGCCCTTCGGACTGGACCCGGCCACCACCCCAGTCCTCGGCTCCTACCAGCCAGGCATCCAGGAACCGGCGTCGGCGACCTCGAGTTGGTACTCGCTGCCCGAGCGCTCCGACAGCGCACCGCTGATCGTCGTGTCCGCCGCAGGCCGCATCCTGTCCTACGACGACACGGGCGCCATGACATACGGTCAGTCGCTCCTCGTCGAGTACGGCACGCGTCAGCCCAACGGAACCGTCGACGTCAAGGGCACCTACCTGCCCCGCGACATCGGGCCCGCACCGTCGTGGCGTAACCTCCGCATCCCCATCGCGGACCTGCCCGCCGACGCCGATGCCGTGCGCATCGTCGCCAACGACCCCAACCTCACCGGCGACCAGTGGTTCGCATTCACGCCACCGCGAGTACCTCAGCTGGAAAAGTTGAACGACCTCATCGGTAGCGAACAGCCCGTACTGCTCGACTGGGCCGTCGGACTGCAGTTCCCCTGCCAGCGCCCGTTCGACCACGAATACGGCGTCGCCGAAGTCCCCGGATACCGCATCCTCCCGGACCGCCCACTGGCCGTCAGCTCCACCGACACCTGGCAGTCCGGCGACAACGGCGGACCACTCGGCTGGAGTGAACTCCTCGCCCGTCCCGTCACCGTCCCGACGTACCTCGACCGCGACTGGGCTCGCGACTGGGGCTCGCTCGAACGGTACGAGCAGTACTACCCCGGTGCCGTACCGGCAACACTCGACACCAGCGAAGTAACCAGGTCCGGCTTCTGGACGCCAGGGAACTTGAGGGTGTTCGATCGGTAGAGCTCGTTCCCCTTCACCGGGTCATACCGCGGTAGTACTCGTGATTGATCCTCTGGACGGATGATTCCATCCTCGATCCGCGGCAGGGTCGAGGCATGGACATCGTCAGAACTCACAGCCTCGTCAAGCGATACGACAGCCACACCGTCGTCGACGACGTGAACCTCGCCATTCCCGAGGGCTGCGTCTACGGTTTCCTCGGTCCCAACGGATCGGGCAAGTCGACGACGATGAAACTGCTACTGTCCCTGATCCGGCCTACTTCCGGAGAAGTGGAAGTGTTCGGCCGACCGATGAACTCTGCCACCCGACGCGAATTGCTCTCCGGGATAGGTTCGTTGATCGAATCACCACCCGGCTACGGCCACCTCACGGGCGCGGAGAACCTGAAGATCGTGCAACGGTCCCTCGGCTCGACCGACGACCAGATCACTCGCGCCGTCGCCACCGTTCGACTGCAGGACCAACTGAACAAGAAGGTGAAGAACTACTCACTCGGAATGAAGCAGAGACTCGGAATCGCCATGGCACTGGCCCGCGAACCCCGACTTCTCGTGCTCGACGAGCCCACCAACGGACTGGATCCCGCGGGAATCGAGGAAATTCGAGCCCTGCTGAAGCATCTCGCCGAACACGGAGTGACCGTCATGGTGTCGTCGCACCTCCTCGGCGAGATCGACAAGACGGCGAACGTACTTGGAATTCTCAGCGAGGGGCGACTGATCTTCCAAGGCAGCCGCGAGCAACTTCTCGCCGCCTCCACTCCCGACGTCGTCATCGACATCCTCGGTTCGGACAGCCCGAATTCCACTGCTGGAAAACAGCTTCGGGATCGGCAGACGCTGCGCATCCCATCCGCCGACGACCTCCACACCGCCCACGTCGTCGGCGAACTCGCCGCATCCGGAGCCGGGGTCTACGGAGTCCGGCGAGACGAGCAGTCACTCGGAGACGTCTTCATGAACCTCACGAGCGGCGGAAAACTGTGAACGTACTACGCAACGAGTTCGCCAAACTGCGGCATCTGCACCTCGTGGCCACTGCTGCGTCGATGACCGCCGGCATCGTCGCGCTGACTGTTGTCGGAACGATGACAGGGAATGCCGCAGGGCACGCCTCGACGCAGTCCCTCGCCGCACTGTCCCTCGCCGGACTGTCCCTCGCGTTTCCTCTCGTCTCGCCGCTCATGATCGCCGTCGTCGCAAGCCGAACCGTCGACATCGAACACCACGGCAACGGATGGCTTCTCAGTCGCGCCACCGGAGTGGCCCTCGGTGAACTCCTGCGCGCCAAGGTGGTATCCACCGGACTCGTCGTCACCACGGCGACCGTCGTGGCCGTCTCCCTCGGCGCGCTTCTCGGCGGCACGAACCCGCTGTGGACATGGCTCGGTTACGCAGGCGCGATGGTCGTCGTCAATCTCGTGGTCCTGGCGCTCCACCTGGCGATTTCGACACTCGTGGTCAACCAGCTGATCTCGCTGGGAATCGGCGTCCTGGGCACCGTCGTCGCGATCTGCGCATCCGGATTTCCCTCCTGGCTCGCACATCTCACACCGTGGGGGTACTACGCACTCGCATCCGCCGCGGACTACCGAGGCGACCACGTCATGACACTGTCCCCGTCCTACATCAGCGTGGCCGGGCTCGCCGTCGTCGGCGTCGCCCTGTTTCTTCTCGTCACGGCTCGACTCGATCGACAGGAGGTTCGTGCATGAACACCATTGCCGCCGAACTGATCAAACTCAAACGATCCCAGAGCGTGACCGTCGTGATCCTGCTGCCCATTCTGATAGTCGGAGTCGGAACATTCAATACAGTTCTGTCCGGAGAACAACTTCAGAACGGTTGGCACACACTCTGGTTACGAACGGTGGTGTTCCACGGCCTCTTCCCGCTCGCACTGGGAGTCGCCCTCCTGGCATCGCTGATCTGGAAACCCGAGCACGACAGAGGGAACTGGAATCTCCTGATGAGCGGCCGGGCCCCCGCGCTACGAATCGTCGTCGCCAAGACCTCGGTCGTGGCACTCCTCACCGCTGCCATGCAGGTGTTGATGGTCGCAACAGTCCTCGTCGTCGGCACGCTGCTGTTCGAACTGGACGGACCGCTGCCCACACCGCTGTGGATCGCCGCCGGGTTGAGCATCTTCGCGGCGGTTCCACTGGCCGCGGTGCAGTCCGCACTGTCGATGCTTCTCGGATCCTTCGCAGTGCCGATTGCCCTCGCGCTCGTCGGCGCAGGCATGTCGGCATTCCTGCTCACCGCCGACGTCGGTGCCGCCATCTTCGTACTGCCGCATGCCTTGGTCTCGCGCGCAACACAACTCGCCACCGGCACCTTCGGAGACGGTGGCTCGCTCACCGCGGCATCCACCCTGTCCGTCGTCGGCGCGACGATTTTTCTTTCTGCGGTAGCGATTGTCGGCTCGAGCAGAATCCTCGATCGTCGGGATGGTCGAGGTCCTTGCTCAGCATGAATGTGCCAGTGCAGCCGTCTGAAAGTTGTGCACCGCTGTCAGAAAGCCACAGTGGCGCATTCATGCGGTAGGGGGGGGCAGCCACCCACAAACAGTTAGATCGGAAAGAGGTGGTGCTTCCGTGGGTTCTTGAAGACCTTCTTGTCCTTCAGCAATTTCAGCGCCTTGCGGAGCTCGAGCCGGGTGCTCGAGGGCTCGATGACGGCGTCGATGTAGCCACGCTCGGCGGCGACCCAGGGAGTGGCAACGTGCTCGTTGTAGAAGTTGATGAGCTGCTGACGCACTGCGGGAGCATTCTCTCCCGCGGCTGCCATCTGCTTGCGGCCGATGATGTTGACGGCACCTTCGGCACCCATGACGGCGATACGTGCTGTGGGCCAAGCGAAGTTGATGTCGGCACCGAGCTGCTTGCAACCCATGACGGCGTAACCGCCGCCGTAGGCCTTGCGAACGACGACGGTGACCTTGGGTACCGATGCTTCGATGTAGGAGAACAAGAATCGGCCACCGCGTTTGATGACGCCGACCTTCTCCTGGTCGACGCCGGGGAGGAAGCCGGGCGTGTCGACGAGGAAGACCAGCGGAATGTTGTAGGCGTCGCAGATGCGCACGAAACGTGCTGCCTTGTCGGCACTGTCGGCGTCGAGTGCACCGGAGAGATACATCGGTTGGTTGGCGACGACACCGACGGGCCTGCCGTCGACACGGGTCAGACCGGTGATGACGTTCGGTGCGATCTCCGACGACATCTCCAGGAATTCACCGTCGTCGAACAGGCGCAGGATGATGTCGTGCATGTCGTAACCGGCGTTGTCGGCGTCGGGCATGATCTTGTCCAGCGACAGGTCCGAGTCCGTCACCTCGGGTTCGAGGCCCGGGTTGATGACGGGTGGGTCTTCCTGGCAGCTCGACGGCATGTAGCTGAGGTAGTTGCGAACCCAGTCGAACGCGGCCTTCTCGTCGGGCGCGACGTGGTGCACGTTGCCGTACTGCGCCTGCTTGCGCGCACTTCCGAGGTCGTCGAGGCTGACGTCCTCGCCGGTCACGGACTTGATGATGTCCGGTCCGGTGACGAACATGTACGCCTCTTCGGTGGCGACCACGACGTCGGTGTTGATGGGTGCGTAGACGGCACCGCCTGCGCACTTGCCGAGGATGACCGAGATCTGCGGGCACATTCCGGACAGCGGCTCGTGGCGACGCCCCAGTTCGGCGTACCAGGCGAGGGACGTCACGGCGTCCTGCACGCGTGCGCCGCCGGAGTCGTTGATGCCGATGACCGGGCATCCGACCCTGATCGCGAAGTCCATCACGCCGGCGACCTTGCGGCCGAACATCTCGCCGACGGTTCCGCCGAACACGGTCTGGTCGTGTGAGAAGACGGCAACGGGGCGACCGTCGACCGTTCCATGACCGGTGACGACACCGTCGCTGTAGAGAGCCGACGGGTCGTTGGGCGCTTTCACCAAGGCGCCGATCTCGACGAAGCTGCCGGGATCGAGCAGCATGTCGATACGTTGCCGGGCACTGGGGATGCCCTTCTTCGCGCGCTTGGCGATACCGATCTCACCTGCCGGTTCCTTGGCAAGTTCGAGGTTGGCCCGCAGGTCGGCCAACTTTTCGGCGGTAGTACCAGTCAAGATTTAGTCTCCGGTTCTCAGCGACTCGATCTCATCGAGCTTCGTCGTCATGTGTGCCGCAATTCGTCCAATGTACGGCTCATCGACGACGGCGAGATGGTCGCCTCCGATTTGCACGATCTCGAGATCCTTCACAACCGGTCCCCAGCCGCCGTGA
Organism: Rhodococcus sp. NPDC057297; assembly: GCF_042667435.1. Classification (NCBI taxonomy): domain Bacteria; kingdom Bacillati; phylum Actinomycetota; class Actinomycetes; order Mycobacteriales; family Nocardiaceae; genus Rhodococcus; species Rhodococcus sp. NPDC057297. The sequence goes on from NZ_JBHUZE010000001.1 coordinate 99,124, forward strand.
TCCTCACGAGTGGCGTAGGCAGGCTCGAGCGCGATGGCGTCGTCGTGGTACTTGTCCGCCATGTACAGCGTCACCGGGCCGCCGTACGGCTTGAGCTCCGCTGTTTCGATCGCGCGGTTGTCGAGCCACGACGTGCGCTGGTGCTCGATGATTCCGCCCGGGATCTTGGCGCCGCTGAGCTTGACCAGATCGGTGATGATGCGGATCTGGCCTTCGTCGTCGGCTTCGACGAGCTTGTCGTACGGAATCGGGTAGTCGACGTCGTACGTCTTCTTCGCGAACTTCGCGTACCGCTCCCACCGACGACGAACCTCGTCCTTGGTGTCGGGAATCTTCGCACCCGGCATGACGGTGTCGAGGAGGCCGACGTAGACGACCTTGATGCCCTCTTCCTCCATCTGACGGGCAACCTCGTAGGCCAGGATGCCGCCGAGCGACCATCCGACGAACACGTACGGGCCCTCCGGCTGGATCGCCTTGATCAGCGGAACGTACTCCGCCGCACGGACCGAAATCGGCCCTTCGACACGCTCCAACCCGTACATCGGTGTGCCGGCAGGGAGCTTGCGCAGCAGCGGCTCGTACGCGACCGTCGAACTGCCGGCCGAGTGGAACGCGAACACCGGCGTCGCGGTGGATCCCTCCGGACGCGGGCGCAGATTACGGACGAGACCGTCGATCTCTCCACCTTCGAGATGCGGACGCACCTTGTCCGCGAGCTGCTCGATGGTCTCCGAATCCAGCACGTCGTCGAAGGTGATCTCGCCGCCGGCTCGTTCGGTGAGGCGCGCAGCCAACTTCTCCGCGGTCTCGTCGTCGAGAATCGGGAGCGTGTTGAAGATGCCCTTGGCGGATTCCTTCGTCACCACGGCCCACGTCGCGAACGTCATGCGCTCGGCGTTGTCACGAGGCGGGACATCGGATCCCGCTGCTTCCGCGAATGCTTCCTTGCCACCGAGATCGGTCTGCGCGGACGGCGCCGGTTGGTACTCCGCACTCGGCGTCGCAATCTCGTCCGACGCGACGGCGGTGTCGACTGCGGCGTCCCGTGCCGCCGCTCCGGCCTCGGCAGCCCTTTCGGCTTCCTTTTCGGCTTCCTTCTCGGCCGCCTGCTTGTCTGCGAGAGCCTGAACTTCCTCACGGTTCTCGATCGCGTACCGCAGGTACTTCTCCACCTCGAGGAGGTTCGCGTCCCGGACGGCCTGCAATTGAACAGTGGGGATGTCGAACTCGTACTCCACGCGGTTCTTGATGCGGACGGCGCTCAGGGAATCGAGACCGAGCTCGATGAGCGGGATCTCGGGAGGCAGGTCCTCGGGTGCGTAGCCCATGGACTCGGCGACGATGATGGCCAACCGGTCTTCGAGCTTCTGGTTGCCGTTGGGATCCCAACGGTCACCGAAGTCCTCGACGACCTCCGGCAACTCCTCCACTCCGGGCTGGCCACGCTCCGCGACACCTGTGGACGGCTCGGCGACAACAGGTTCCGGCAATGCCTCACCGGAGGTGACGACGGCGTCGTGCAACAGGGTGAACGACGAGCCCGCGTGCGCGTGCACCTGAACGGACGCGCCCCCGAGGTGCCGGGTCAGTGTGGTCACCAAGGTTCCTGCGGCCGGTACGGCGGCGTGCGTCACCGACGCACCGAGCGCAACGCCCGAGAAGACCTGCGCTGCCGCGGCTTCGACCAGAGTATCGAGGGACTCGACGCTCGGGGCTTCGACCTCCCACACGTGCCTGCCGTCCGGGAGAGCGACGTGCGATCCCGGAATCCGGCCGCTACCACTGGAATTGACGCGAGTGTTCAGCCAGAACTCCTTGCGGAGATAGGCCGTGCGCGGGATGGGAGCGTAGCCACCTTCCGCGAAGAGAGTCGGCAGATCCAGGGCGTGGCCGTGGACGTACAGCTGCGCCAGGGCAGCGAGGAACGTCTCGGACTCGTCTTCCTTGCGCTTCAGCGTCGGGATCAGCGTGGAGTCCGCAACACCGGCAGCCCACGCCGTCGCCGCCACGGACATCAGCGCAACCGGGTTCGGAGCCAGTTCGACGAACGTCGTGTGCCCGTCTCCGACAGCAACATTGACGGCCTGGGTGAAGTTCACCGGGTGCCGCATGCCCTTGACCCAGTAGTCGACGCCGTGGATGGCCTCGTGTCCGACGCGGTAGTGCGCCTCGAGGTCGACGGACGAGTAGACCCCGGCCGTCAGCGTGCTGGGCTCGATGCCTGCAAGTTCGGCGGCGAGTTCGCCGAGCAGCGGATCGACGGCGGACGTGTGGCCCGCGCCCTTGACGTCGAGGAGCCGAGCCATCTTGCCGGCTGCTTCGGCGACGGTGACGAGCTCCTCCACCTGCGCACGGGGCCCACCGACGGTGGTGTGCGTCGGCGCTGCGTACACGCACGGCTCCACGTCCGGGAACTGATCGGTCAACGCGGTGACCTCGTCAGCGGTGTACTCCACCAGGGCCATTGCGCCCTGCGATGCGGCTCCGAGACCGTCCTGGCCCTCGGCGAGCAGACGCGAGCGGGCGTAGATGATCCGGACGGCGTCCTCCAGATTCAGGCCGCCCGCGACGTATGCGGCTGCGACCTCACCCATCGAGTGCCCGATGACGGCGGCGGGCTCGGCGCCGTGCGCACGAAGCGTTGCGGCCAAAGCGATCTGAATGACGAAGATACCGACCTGCGAGTTCTCGAACTCGTACGTCTGCGAATCGTCGAGGATGATGTCCTTGATGGAGTAGCCGGCCTCGTCGAGCAGCAGGTCGTCGACCTCGTCGAGTGCAGCCGCGAACGTCGTGTTGGTCCGGTACAGCGTCGACGCCATCTTCCGGTGCTGGCTGCCGAACCCGGAGAAGACCCACACAGCGCCGTTCGACGCGGGCGAGTCGGCGGAGAACACGCCCTGGCCCGGCTTGCCTGCTGCGATCGCACGGAGTCCGGTGATCGCCTCGGCGCGGGTCTTCGCGAGAACCACTGCGCGCGAACGTCCGTGGTTGCGCTTGGCCAACGCACGGCCGACGTCGGCAAGAGGCGTCGTGCTGCCTTCTTCGGTTTCGAGCCAGTCCGCAAGATCCGATGCCGCGCGCTTACGGCGCGACGGCAGGGCCGCGGACACGGCGAGAACGACCGTCTCGTCGACCGAAACGGACTGCTCCAGAATTTCTTCGGCCTCGGCGACGGGATCGGTGGTCTCGATCTCCGAGACCGGCGAAACACCCTCTACCAAGACAGCTTCCGGATCAACCGCCTCCGGATCGAAACCCTCCGAAACTTCGTCGGCGACATACTCTTTCACCACGACGTGGGCGTTGGTGCCGCCGAAGCCGAAGCCGGAGATACCCGCAACGGCCTTGCCGGTGTAGCGCGGCCATTCGGAACCCTCGGGAATGACCTTCAGGTGTGCCTTGTCGAAGTCGATGTACGGGTTCGGTCCCGCGTAGTTGAGCGAAGCAGGCAGGCGATTCTGCTGCATGGCCAGCACGACTTTGATCAAACCTGCTGCACCGGCGGCAGATTCGAGGTGGCCGAAGTTGGTCTTCGCTGATCCGAGCAGTGCCGGCTTGTCCGCGTCACGGCCACGTCCGACGACACGACCGAGAGCGTCGGCCTCGATGGGGTCACCGAGGATGGTTCCCGTGCCGTGCGCTTCGATGTAGTCGACGCCGGAGGGTGCGATACCTGCATCGCGGTAGGCGAAGCGTAGTGCGTCGGCCTGAGCATCCGGGCTCGGTGCGAGAAGTCCGTTGGAGCGTCCGTCCTGATTGACGGCCGAGCCTGCGACGACTGCGAGGATGTTGTCGCCGTCGCGCTTGGCGTCCTCGAGCCGCTTGAGTACGACGAGGCCACCGCCCTCGGAGCGAATCATGCCGTTGGCGTCGGAGGAGAACGCCTTGATCTTGCCGTCGGGCGCGAGCACACCGGTCTGACCGAAGCCGACGGTGATGGGCGGCGCGAGCAACATGTTGACGCCACCGGCGACAGCGAGGTCGGACTCGCCGGTACGCAGGCTGCGCACGGCTTGGTGGACGGCGACGAGCGAGGACGAGCATGCGGTGTCGACGGCGATGGACGGGCCACGGAAGTCGTAGAAGTACGAGACGCGGTTGGCGACGATGGCCGTCGACGTTCCGGTCAGTGCGTACGGGTGCGCCTTCGGGTCGCTGACGGCGAGGAGCTGATAGTCGTTGGACGAGCTGCCGATGAAGACACCGACCTGCGAGCCCTTGACCGAGCTGGCGGGGATGCGCGCGTGCTCGAGCGCCTCCCAGGTGAGCTCCAGAGCCAGCCGCTGCTGCGGGTCGACGTTGACGACCTCGTTGGGCGACATCGCGAAGAACTCGGCGTCGAACGTCTTGACGTCGTCCAGGTAGCCGCCCTTGGTGACGGTGGCGTCGACGGCTGCCTTGATGGCCGGGTCGGAGGTGAACTCCTCCCAGCGGCCGTCGGGCAGATCGGTGATGCCGTCACGGCCCTCGCTGAGCAGGGCCCACATCTCTTCGGGGGTGGTGCCAGCTCCGGGGAAACGGGTGGAGACGCCGACGATGGCGATGTCGTGCGAGTCTCCAGCGACGATGCCGCGGGTGTAGAAGGAGTCGTCGACATCGCCCGCGGGTACCTCGGGTTCGCCCTCGATGATGATCTTCGCGAGCGACGCGATCGTCGGGTGCTGGTAGACCACCGTCGCGGTCAGCGTGACTCCGACGAGCTCCTCGATCTCACCGCTCAGTGCGACCGCGTCACGCGAGGACAGGCCGAACTCTTCCATCGGCCGGTCGTCGGAGATCTGGTCCGGTGACTGGTTGGTTGCCTCGGCGACCCAGTTCCGTAGCCACTCGCGAAGCTGAGCGACAGTCAAGTCGGCGTCGCCCTCCGCACGCTGGATCTTGTCGGTTTCTTGTTCAGCCATCACTCACCAAGTTACGTGTAGAAGGAAACGGGACCCGATCCGAAGACGTCAGTCCGGCAGTTCCGCGTCGGGGAAGGCCTGCTGCTGGTAGCCGCCGCGCAGGGTGCCCTCGATGTAGGCGGCCTTGCAGGCGCGGCGGGCGATCTTGCCGCTGGAGGTGCGGGGGATGGATCCGGCCGGGACGAGCAGTACGTCGCGGACGGTGACGCCGTGCCGTGCCGAGATGGCGGCGCGGACCTCGTCGGCGATGGGCTGCGGATCTGCCTTGCCCGCGCCCGGGGCGCGCTCGGCGACGATGACGAGTTGCTCGGCGCCGTCCTCGGGATCCTTCGTCAGCGCGGAACCGCTGAAGTCGAAGACGATGTCCGGGAGCTGATTGAGCGGGACCGAGAAGGCGGCGACGAAGCCGGGGCGCAGTGCCTTGCTGGATTCCTGCGCCGAGAACTCGAGGTCCTGCGGGTAGTGATTGCGGCCGTCGACGATGACGAGGTCCTTGACGCGGCCGGTGATGTAGAGCTCGCCGTCGTGGTAGACGCCGAAGTCTCCGGTGCGCATCCAGTTGGCGCCGTCCGGGGCGCCCTCGGCGTGGGAGCCCGTCGCGATGCGGCTGACGAGCTTGTTGTGGAACGTCTCCGTGGTCTCCGTGTCGCGACCCCAGTAGCCCTGACCGATGTTCTCGCCGTGAAGCCAGATCTCGCCGACGTGGTCGTCGGCCTGCTCGGTCGCGGAGTCCGAGTCGACGATCGCCGCCCACTGACTGCGAGCGACCGTGCCCGTCGAGACCTGCGGGATGGCGCCCGGTGCGTCGGCGTCGACGACGACGAAGTTGCCTGCGTTGAGCTCGGTGCGGTCGACGTAGACGACCTTGGCCTCGTCGGCGTGCTTGCTGGTGGAGACGAACAGCGTCGCCTCGGCCATGCCGTAGGACGGCTTGATAGCCGACTTCGGCAGGCCGTACGGGCCGAACGCGTCGTTGAACTTCTTCATCGACGTGGTGGTGACCGGCTCGCTGCCGTTGATGAGGCCGATGACGTTGGAGAGGTCGAGCTTCTCGCCGTTTTTCGGCAGACCGCGCTGCGCAGCGTGCTCGAATGCGAAGTTCGGGGCGGCAGCAAAGGTGCCTGCACCGTCGGAGACCGCGGCGAGTTCCTTGATCCAGCGCCACGGCCGCTGCACGAACGCGCGGGGGCTCATGATGGTGATGTACTTGCCGCCCAGCGCGGGCAGGATGACCGTCAGCAGACCCATGTCGTGGAACATCGGCAGCCAGGTGACGCCGCGCGAGTCCTCGTTGATCTCCATGCTGTCGACCATCTGCAGCGCATTGACGCCGACCGCGCGGTGCGTGATCTCCACGCCTGCGGGGACGCGGGTGGAGCCGGAGGTGTACTGGAGGTACGCGATGTCGTCGAGCTTGGCGGCGGGCTCGACCCAGGTCTCGCCGACACTGTCCGGGATGGCATCGACAGCGATGACGCGGGGACGTTCCTTCGCGGGGAGCGCGCGGAAGAAGGCACGGACACCGGCCGCGGAGTTGGTGGCCGTCAGGATCGCGGTGGGGCTGCAGTCACCGAGGACCGCGTGCAGACGGTCGGTGTGGCCGGGCTCGTCGGGATCGAACAGCGGCACGGCGATGGTGCCTGCGTAGATGGCACCGAAGAAAGCGACGACGTAGTCGAGGCCCTGCGGAGCGAGAATCGCTACGCGGTCACCGGGCTGGGTGACCTGCTGCAGCCGTGCTGCCACCGCCCGAAGACGCTTGCCGAACTCGACCCAGGTGAGCTCGTGTGCTTCACCGTCACGTTCGCGGGAGTAATCCATGAACCGATAGGCAAGAGTGTCGGCGTTCTCGGCGACGTTCACCTCGACGTGGCGGACGAGCGTCTTGCCTTCGGCGATGGTGATGTGGCCGTTCTCATCGATGTAGTCATCGAATGTGTGGCTCATGGTGTTCGTTTCTCCTCCGACGGTGTCCGCTGCGATTGCGCTTCCCGAAGCTGGCGCCCCGGAGCTCTTTCGGCCCGCGCCCCGACTTCCTTTTCACTCACGACTCGCACCCGAACTGCGTGAATATTACTAGCTGGTAGCTTGCCTCACGGCAAATACTTGCTGTCTTCCTCATGCTCCTCCGAAACGGCGGCGCATGCCCGGAAGACACGTCCTTCGGTCACTCGCCTTTCAACAGGTCGATGACCGGAGCGAACGCTTCCATCTGAGTGGGGAAAACCCCGACATAGGACATCGTCGTTTTCGCGCGAACGTTACGGATTTGATCTGCGATCTCCTCGTATGTCCCGAATGCGAGGTACGGCGACGTCAAGATGTCCTCGACGCTCAGCTTCACGTCGACGTCGACGTTGGGCGGATATCCGTTGTCCAATGCGGCGAGCGCCATCTCCGCCATCTGCTCACGATCGTCGGTGACGACGATGGTCGTGATGGCCCAGTTCAGTTCGATCTCGTCGAAGCGATCCCCGGCCGCTGCGCGAATGAGCTCGACGCGCTCGAGGGTCTGCTCGAGTGTCATACCGGAGAGCTTGAGCTTGCCTTCCTTCGTACTGGCCGGAACCACCGAGATGATGTCCGCGTACTTGGCCGCGAGCGCCAGCATCCGGGGGCCGCCGCCACCGACGCAGATAGGAGGACGAGGTCCCTGCCGCGGACGAGGGCTGCCCTTGAGTCCGGAGATCTGGAAGTGCTTGCCCTCGAAATTGCACTCCTTGCCGCGCAGCAAGGTGTCGAGGATCTCGAGGCTCTCCTCGAGCTTCTCGATACGGATACCGGGCCTGTCGTACTGGATGCCCGCCTTGTCGTACTCGTCGCGCATCCAACCTGCGCCGAGACCGAGCTCGAGCCGACCGCCGGACAGTACGTCGATGGTGGCGGCATCCTTGGCGAGAATCGCCGGATGCCGGAAGCCGTTGGCGAGGACAGCCGTACCGAGCCTGATCTTGTCGGTCGCGACGGCCAGGGCTCCCAGCGCAGCGATCGGCCCGACCTGGTTGCCCAGGTGATCGGGGATCATGAAGCTGTCGTACCCGAGCTCCTCCGCCTGCTGAGCCAGCTTGACGAACTTACGCGCCCCGCCCTCCTCCGCGTTGCCTTCTCCGCCTGCCGCGAATCGGAACTTGCGCAGTGCCGTGACGTGCCCTTCTGCGGGCAGATCGGGGGCCTGGGCAGAACACATGTATAGGTCTCCTCGTGCGGTCATCGGTGGTGCCCAGCGCCAATCGCCAGCTGGTCCAAGGCGCCACTCTATCTGCTCACGACATGGGAATACACTTCGCGGGGTAAGCCGGGACCACCTTTGTGCGTATTCCTCAGGTGCCCCGAGGCGACCTTGTGAGAACTACACGGGGTGCGTCAGGAGTGCGGAATCTCCGGCGCCGACGAGATCAACCCGGCCGCCCAGCCCGCCGTCCACTGCGTCGACGTCGTGCCTGCATCGTCGACGACGAACGAGTTGTACGACGCGTGGACGGGGTTGCCTGCCGCACCCGCGAGGATGCCGATGCTCTGCGGAATGTTGCGCAGCGACAACCCTTCCGAGGGTGCCGCACAGATGAGGTCGCCCGCCGCGCAGATCTGATTCACGCGGTCGTTCAGCGCTCCGAAACCGTCCGGACGCGCACCCGTCATCGTGATTCCCGGAAGGTCGAGACCACCGAGCGCGACCTCGGCACCGACGCCGTCGACGGGCGGTCCGATATTTGTTCCCGACGTGCCGTCGCGCCTACCGTCGGCGATCAACGTGACACCGAGGACCTTGTCCGCGGCGACGGGGCCGTTGCCCGCGCCGATGTCGGCGGCGATGTCCCCGGCGATGACCGCACCCTGCGAGAAGCCTGCGAGAACGTAGCTCGTCAACGGGCAGCGATCGCTGACGCGAGTCAGTTCGGCTTTGGCCGCGGCGGTGCCCTCGGTCCTGCTGTTGTTGTAGGACTGTTGCCCGTCCGGCGGGAACGCGACCGGGTTGGAGAACTGAGCGACGTAGGGAACCGTGTACACGCTCGCCCGCGACGGATCGAACTGTTCCTGCAGCGGGCGGGTCACGTTCAGCATCAAGGACGCGGGGTTGGCCGTCGGGTTGTACGGATCGTCGCCGACGGCCGACTCCCACGTTCCGGGAATCGCGATGACCGCGACGTCGGCGCAATCGGCGGGCTGCGACTGCGGCTGATCGGGCCCTGGCCCCGGCAGAGGCGACGGGATCTCCTTCGGGAGACGTCCGGCCAGCAGGTACCACAGGGCGACGACGATCAGCCCGAGAACGACCACCACTGCGAGCAGCTTCGGCAGCAGCCTTCTCTTGCGCTTCGTTCGATTGGCCATCGACGTGTCCGTCAGGCCTTGCAGATGGTGTTCTGAGCCGACGCGATGTAGACCTGCGCGGTCTCACCTGCCTGCTCCGCGGACATCTGCGTACCGGCGGCACTCGCCTCGACGCCGACGTTGGCGGTCACGAACGTCGCGATCTCGTCGGCCGGCACGCCCTGGGACTGGGCGGAGCAGATGTACGACGCCGTCGAGATGGCGATTTCGCCGTTACCCGCAACGGTGACGCCCTGCTTCTCGAGCTCGTCGAGGAACGCCTGGCCCCGCGCGTCGACGGGCGCTTCCGTCGGCCCGGGGAATCCCTCGGGCACCGGCTGCGGCTGCTCCGGCGGTGCGGTGGCCGCATCGCCGGGGCTGGTCGTCGGAGCCGCACTCGACGTCTCCTCCGACGAGGTTGCCTCCGCGCTGGTCGTCTCCGCGGCCGTGGTGGTCGACGACGTGGACGGTGATCCGGTCGCGGTGGAATCGTCGCTACCGCAGGCGACGAGCAGGCCGCCCGCCGCGACGCTCAGTACCGCCAGGGACAGTGTCCGGGAAAGAGAAGTGCGCATGATGGAAAGTCCTTCGACGTTTCGTTGGGACCATGACCCGGAGGTCGATGGGTTCACGACCGGGCGGCCGGACGGACGACGACAAACCGAGACGCTACCGACGGCCACTGAGAGAACTCTGAGGGACCCTGCAGGAGCCGACGTGCCACGACGTCACGGCGCGATGGTGACCTTGCCGTCCTTGACCGTGATGATGCCGAACTGGAAGTTCTGCTGGATTCCGCCGCCGTCCATCTCGAACTGATCGCTCGTGACGTAGCCCAGCCGGCCGGCTTCGTAGCCGACGCTCTTCCACGCGTCGAAGATCTCCCCGTTGCGGATCGCCCAGGCGCCGGTCAGAGGGCTCCAGTAGATGTTGCCGCCCTCGAACTCGTTGAACCTGCCGCCGTCCCTGATCGGGCCGAGCTCGCTGCTCTTCGGGAAGCCGAGAGGTCCGTTCTCCCAGCCGATCTGGCCGTACTTTCCGAGGATCATGCCCTGCACGGAGTGCGTACCGAGATCAGGGTTCCAGTACATCGCACCGATCTCGAATCCCTGGACCGCGCCGGGCTTCGACGGTGTGGCGACCTCGTCCAGCACCGGGTAGCCGAGCGGCCCGGCCTCGTAGCCCTGGCGTGCCCACTGGTCGAGAATGGCTCCTCGTACGGCGTGCGCGCCGGTCTGCGGCGTGAAGTAGACCATGCCGTTCTGGAATGCATTGGCTCGTCCGCGGCCGTCGGGGGTTCCGAACTCACCGGTCTTCGGGAAGCCGAGGGGCCCCTCCGGCCCACCCGAGCCCTGGTAGTTTCCGCCGATGGCTCCGGCTACGACCTGGGCGCCGGTGTCCTGGCTGAAGAACACGCGACCGAACCGGAAGTCCTGTGCACGGCCACCCGCGACGTTGTACTCCGCCGTCAGGCAGTCGCCCAGCCAGGAGTTCGCTCCAGCGGCGTTTCCGATTGCTCCGGCAACGCTGCACGACGGCTTGTCCGCCTCGACATCGAGCGCGCTCGCGAGTTGCGGCCACAGTTGCTTGAGTTCGAACTCCCAGTACTCCCACGTGTGCAGTCCCGACGGGCGGTAGACCACCTGAGCGGGGATGCCCAGTTTGTTGAGCTTGGTAGCGAACGTCTGCGACGTGAGGCGGGACAGAATCTCGAGGCCCATGCCCGCGTAGTTGGAGCTGACGCCGGGGATGCCCGACGGCGGATCGTACGGTCCGGCAACGCCGTTGCCGCTCGAGACGTACAGGCTGATGCCCTTCAGCTTCTCCGCGAGAAGGTACGGATCATGTTGTGCCCACAGGTCGTTCGACGGTGCGCCCCACATCGCCTTGGAGTCGAAGCCACCGGCGTCCGCCATCGCGTACTGGATTGCCTGCGGCATCCCGAGGGTCGTGGTCGTCAGCATTCCGGACAGCGACCCGGCGAACTTGAAGAAGCCTTCGTTGCGAGCAGCGAGGAACATCGCAGCGGTGCCACCCATCGACAGGCCCACGACGCCGCGGGTCTGGTTGGTGCGCCAGCTGCTTTCGAGAATCGGCGGGAGTTCCTTGGTCAGGAACGTCTCCCACTGGTAGTTCTTGCCGTTGTCCTGGTCCACCCAGTCCGAGTAGAAGCTCGACTGTCCACCGACCGGGAGGACGACGTTGACGTTCTTGTCCGCGAAGTAGGATTCCGCGTCGGTCTCGGCCGTCCAGCCGTTCTCCATGTCCGTGGCGCGCAGACCGTCGAGCATCCACACCGACGGGAACGTCGCCTGGGGGTTGATGTTCCAGTCGCGAGCGAGCAGGAGCTGAACCTGGATGGGAGTTCCCATCGACGGGGAGTCGATCCACAGGGCGACGCGGCGGTCGGACAGCCAGTCGACGGCCGTGACGCTCGCACCGGACGGGGCCTGCTGAGTCTGCGCCGGGGCGGTCAGGGCCGTCGGGGCGGCCTGAGCGATGCCTGCGGCTCCGAACGGGGAGATCAGCGCAGCAGCGACGACTGCAGCCGTCGCCATCCGGCGAGCTCCTGCTTTCGTGGATTTTGCTTGCCAGGCCGCCGTTCCGGCCGTTCGACCCCGGCCGAACTTGTTGGACCCAGTACGCATGGTGGTGACTCTCTTTCTATTACCTGATCAAGTCCGCACCGAACGCATGAGTCGCAGACTTGTAGTTCTCAAGTATTTCTACACGCGAAGTGCGTCGGTCAGGCCGAGGCTCGCTGTGACTGATGGTGCAATTGTGAATCAGGGATCGTCGCGATGCCGATGACACCGCTGATCGTGGCCGGAAACGCGCCGATGCCGCCCTGCACACGGCAGGACGGCATCGGTGAACGAAACACAGGTCAGGCGTTCAGAGCCTCGAGGATCTGGCCGCGAGCCTTGAACAGCTCGGCGGACCAGTACGGCCAGCTGTGGATACCGTTACTCGGGAAGCTGAAGGTAGCCGGAATTCCGAGCGTCGCCAGGCGGACCTGGAATGCGCGGCTGTTGGCCAGTGCCAGGGCTTCCAGAGCCATGCCGTTCGCGGTGTTGTAGAAGTCGATCGGGGCGCGCGGCTTGTCGAACTCACCGGGCAGGCCCGATGCGGCGGAGACGTACAGCGACAGTCCACGAAGATCGGGTGCGAAGACGAACGGGTCGTTGCGCAGCCATGCCGGGCTCCACGGAGGTCCCCACATGGAGTCGACGTTGAACCAGGACTGGCTCAGCATCGCGACGCGAATGGCTTCTCGCATGCCGGGAGCCGAGATGTTGAGGTAACCGGAGAACGAGCCGGCGAACTTGAACTGATCGCGGTGGTACGCGGCCAGCGTCAGTGCAGCCGAGCCGCCCATGGAGATTCCCAGAACAGCGTTGTTGGAGCGCGAGACTCCGTAGCCCTCCAGGAAGGCAGGCAGATCTTGCGTCAGGAACGTCTCCCACTTGTAGGTGACTTCCTGGCCGTTGAGGTTCGATGCTGCGTACCAGTCACTGTAGAAGCTGGCCTGGCCACCGACCGGCATGACGAGGGTGACGTCGTCGCCTGCGAACTGATCCTGGGCGTTGGTCTCGAAGGTCCACGCGTTGCGATCGTCGCGGGCGCGGAGTCCGTCGAGCAAGTAGAGGGCGGCGTTGCCACCGCGAGCGGCCCACTGGACCTGAACCTTGATCGGGCCCATCTCGGACGGTACCCAGAGATCTTCACGCCCACCGGCCGGAGCCTTGTGCACGACCGCGGTGGGCGCTGCAACTGCTGCTGCTCCACCGACGACACCGGCTGCGAGGGGAAGGACCAGCGCTGCCGCGCCGAGTCCGAGCAGTCGCTGCCGCCATCGTTTGGTCACACTCGGCTTTGTCGAGGGGCCGGAAAATCGCATGGATCGTGCTCTCTCTCGTTCTGCTGCGGTCTCCGCGGTCTGCGGCCCCCGGCATTCCAACAGGGCTGTCTTCGGCCCCGTCGGGCCGTAGTACTTGGGTATCTAGTTGTGAAGCGCACACGTCCAGTGGACGTACGCACCGAAGGGAGGTTATTCCACTCCTTCGCCCCGAAGCAAAACTGTGATCTGGGTCTCGTGCTTGCTTCGAGGGCGATATCAGACTGTGACACTATCCTGCGCGACCGCCGCAGGCCACCCTGTCAAACCAGTGATTTCTCACAAACAAGGTGGCCTGCGGGTATCGAGCGGGCTGAATCAGCCGATGTTGGCGCTGAGGTCCGGTGCCATGATGTGTGCCTGTTCCTGCCAGTAGCCCCACTGATGGGTGCCGACGGCAGGGAATGCATATGTGACGTTGTTCGCACCGATGCTGGCCATGCGAATCTGGAACGCGCGGCTGTTCGCCAGTGCGATCGCCTCGAGGCCCATCGCATTACCGGTGTTGTAGTAGTCGATGAAGCTGCGCGGGCGGTCGAGACCACCGGGCAGACCACTACCCGCGAAGACCCACACTCGGGTGCCGTTGTCACGCAGACGTGGAGCGAAGACGAACGGGTCGTTGCGCAGCCACGCCGGATCCCACGGAGGTCCCCACATCGCGTCGATGTTGTAGCGACCCGAATCCAACAGCGCCACTCGCATGGCCTCGCGCATACCGGGTGCCGAGATGTTGAGGTACCCGGACAGCGAACCGGCGTAGGAGAACTGATCCGGGTGGTAGGCAGCCAGTGTCAGAGCCGCGCTTCCGCCCATGGAGATACCGACGACTCCGTTGCGGTTGGGATTGAACCCGAGACGGTCCCGCAGGTTGTAGCGCAGGTTCTGCGTCAGGAAGGTCTCCCACTTGTACGTGGACTTCTGACCGTTGAAGTTCGACGGCGCGTACCAGTCCGAGTAGAAGCTGGACTGCCCACCGACGGGCTGAACGACATTGATGTTCCACGACGCAAGGTAGGCACCTGCGTCGGTCTCGTGCTCCCAACCGGAGATGTCGTTGGTGGCGCGGAGTCCGTCCAGCAGGTAGACGACGCGGTCGGTGTTGCCGTCGGCCGCACGCCAGATCCTGCTCTTGATCGGGCCCATGCTCGAATCGGTCCAGAAATCCTGGGCACCGGGATCGAACGCGGCGCTGGCGGTCGCACCTGTTCCGACCACGGCCAGACCGAGCGGCAGTGCAACAGCCATCACCAGAGATGTAGCTATCCGGCGGAGGCGCCCCCCGGCACCCTTCTTCGTTCTACCCAGCATGCAATTCGACCTCTCAGCAGTGTCGGTGAACCGTGCAGTCTCTGCACGCAACACCCGTTTCGGCGGTCATGCCCCTCCTTCGACGCTCATCGAGAGCGTCGACCCGGCCGACAGACCAGGGGCAGTCACACACATCTTTCGCATACATCGTCCGTGAGGCGCTGTCCGTTACCGAAATGAGATATCCCATCTTGGCGACGAACGGATTGCGACGCGACCCGATCGACTAATTGTGACCTTCCAGAATCGGAGGCTCCAAACCACATCGTTGTATTTCGTACTCGGGAACGCGATCGAACCGATATCCGGCGTAGAACAGCGACCGCTTGATGTTACGAACGAACAATTCCTTCGTCAGCGGGGCCCGGTACGACGCGATCAGCTCCTGCGTATCCGCGCAGGACAGTGCGACTCGCGCCTGCGTCACCCAGTCCTCGTCCATGTACCACGGCAGGTACGGGTGCTCGCCGACCATCCCGAGATCCGCGACGACCCAATCCGGGTACAAGTTCTTGTCGTGGCCGATGCGCCCGTTCTCCAACCTTTCGGTGTGCGACGCCAGCGGGTATGCAAGACCCATCTGATCGATCACGCGCACGTCGAGGCCGACGTTCATGCTGGTCATGCCCAGGTTGAGGAAGAACACCGTATGGCCGGCGCCGCCGGGAGGAATCGGCAGCGGTGGCGGCACGACGTCCCAGTAGGTGAATTGGGCGCTCGGCAGCAGCAGGCCACCGTCCGGGGTGTTGTCGATGGCTTCCACCATGGCGCGCATGCGCGGATAGTCCAGGTAGTCCGACGCCAGGATCGGATGCGCGTGACCGGTGTTGAGCGCGTAGAACGCACGCTCGTCGACTATGCCCGATCTTCCGACGATCGAGCCCTCGGGCATACCCGTCGTGTTCGCCGCGAAGAACGCCCAGACGACCGTCGTGACCCATACGAGACCTCCGACGGCGAAGACGGCCACCTGCCGGACGTCGGACACGCTCGTCGGGACTCGGAGCGGAATGACTGCGACCGGCAGGAGAAGCGTGAAGAGGGCGGGCAACAAGGTCCGTCCATGCATGAAGTCGCCGCCGACGCGCACTGCGTAGACCAGCGACAGCACGCCACCCACCAGAACGAACGCGACGACGGCCGTCGGGCTGCGGAGCCATTGCTGCGCGTCACGGACACTGCGCGGAACCGTCGGGCGCGACGCGGACACGACACCCGCGAGCACCAGAAGAATCAGTGGGAGCCACAACATGTACGGGCCGAGCAGGTTCCACAGGTAGTCGAAACCCTGCGCCCACTTGGCTCCGCCCGCATCCTTGGACACCGCGGTGTTGGGATACGGCAGACCGTAGTAGCCCATCCGCCAGATCTGGTACAGCACAGGCGTCGCACCCGCGACGGCGAAGACGAGGATGCGACTCGGCCAGCTCTGTCGAGCCAGGAAGATCATGACGAGCGACAAACCCGACAAGATCACCAGCTCCGGACGCACCAGCGGGCCGAGGCCGGCCCAGAACGCCAGGAACAGCACGCCCACGGTGCTCGTGTCCCGGGTCGCCCAGCGCACCATCAGCAACCACAGCACGGCGATCCAGAAGATCACCAGGCAGGTCTCGAGCCCGGACGTCGCGAAATCGCGTGCCGGAGGAACCGCGATGTAGACGAGCACCCCGGCCGGAAGGAACGCGGTGATGCCGGCGGTCCACCGACCGGCGCGATGCAGCGTGAACGTTCCGATCATGGCCACCGCGACGGCGGCAGTCGACAGGACGAGTGCGATCGTGAGCACCACGTACTCGAGGCGCACCTCGCTGAGCCAACTGCCCGCGTACACCAGGTAGGTCCAGATGGTGCTCGTGTTCGTCTCGACGCGTTCACCTGCGTTGAACACAGGCCCGTTGCCCGCCAACAGGTTGCGCACCGTGCGGAGGACGATCAACCCGTCGTCGGCGATCCAGCGCCGTTCCCAGGCACCGATGAAGAAGAGCACCGACGTCACGACGACGCCGACGGCGAAAATCGCCTTGCTCGTCAGGCCCCCGCGTGAAGCCTGCTGATCTACCTCAGCCGGCGACGTATACAGCGACACCGACTACTCCGATCCACGCAAGAGCCAGCACCTGCAGCACCCTGTCGCCGAGCGCGATCTCTTCGGGCTCACCGGCCTGCCCACCGTCGACGTCCACGGCGTAGCGCAGGATCGCGATCGTGAACGGAATCATCGAGATGGCGAACCAGTTCGAGTTCGTCTCGGCGTCTTGTTCGAAGGCCCACAATCCATAGCAAATCACGACTGCCGTGGCGGAGAGCGTCCAGACGAAGCGAAGGTAGGTGGTGGTGTAGTTCTCGAGGGATTTGCGGATCTTCGCGCCGGTGCTCTCGGCGAGCTGAAGCTCGGCGTAGCGCTTGCCTGCGGCCATGAACAGCGAACCGAACGCCATGATCAACAGGAACCACTGCGACAGCGGAATCGACGCGGCGACGCCACCGGCGATCGCGCGCAGCAGGAAGCCGGACGACACGATGCAGATGTCCAGCACGGCCTGATGCTTGAGGCCGAAGCAGTACGCCAGCTGGATCGCGATGTAGACGCCGATGACCAGCGCGAGCTTCCAGTTGGCGATGAACGAGAGGCCGATCGCACCGCCCAGGCACACCACAGCCATCGCGTACGCGAGGTTGACCGGAAGGACACCCGCGGCGATCGGACGGAAACGCTTGGTGGGGTGGGCCCGGTCGGCCTCGACGTCCATCGCATCGTTGACGAGGTAGACACCCGACGCCGCGAGGCAGAACACGACGAACGCCAGCGCGACCGGCGCCAGCACGTCGGCCTGCGTCACCGAACCAGCGGCGAGCGGCGCCGCGAGAACGAGAACGTTCTTGACCCACTGACGTGGACGAAGCGCCTTGATCACACCGTCGAGCAGATTCTTCGGTGGCGCTCCGACGGCGGTGGCTTCCTCGCTCATTTGTCTCCTTCGAACTTGCACACTGCGGCTGCAGACAAAGCGCCGAGCGCAGATCCTGCAAGAACATCTGTGGGGTAATGCACGCCGAGCACCAGCCGCGACAGCAACATCGGCGGTACCAGGACCGCAGGCAAGGGTAGCCCCGTCAACCGACCGAGCAACACGGCGGCTGCTGTGGTCGACGTGGCGTGCGAGGACGGGAAGCTGAGCTTGCTCGGTGTCGACACGTTGATCTTCACCGACGGATCGTTGGGACGAGGGCGCCTGATGACACGCTTGACGACTATCGACGCGGCGTGCGCGCCGACTGCTCCGACGGCCACTCCGGCCCACTGCCTGCGCCGGCCCGGGTCGGCGACGGCACCGATGCCGGCAACAGCCACCCAGCCGAGGGCGTGCTCGCCGAAGTGGGACATGCCCCTCGCGACCGACACCACGCCGGGCTGTGCACCGATCGTCGACTGG
Organism: Rhodococcus sp. NPDC057297; assembly: GCF_042667435.1. Classification (NCBI taxonomy): domain Bacteria; kingdom Bacillati; phylum Actinomycetota; class Actinomycetes; order Mycobacteriales; family Nocardiaceae; genus Rhodococcus; species Rhodococcus sp. NPDC057297. The sequence continues at coordinate 116,988 of NZ_JBHUZE010000001.1, forward strand.
ATCGCCGACAGGATGCGTACCTCGGCGGCGGATTCGGTCTGGTTCTTACGCCTCGTAACGAAAGACACGTTCCCAGGTTTCCTTACTGGTGAGGTGAGGGACGGCGTCGCGGTAGCGACCCTTCAGTTCGGGGAACCGGCGCGACAGCTCGGCTCGCAGCGACATCGCTTCCTTCAGCAGCGCTGCTGCCTTGTCTCGGTCGCGCTGGCGGTAGACGACCCCTCGCCCGTCGGCGGTGGTGACGGTGACGCCGTCCACCTGCGACAGCAGGAACCAGCGAGCGTCGAGCGTCGGGACATTGAGCTGCGGCCGCTCGTGGTGCCGCTCGTGGGCGGGCCGGACATTGTGCAGCAGTCCCGATGCGAGGCGCTTGACCTTCGCGAGCGGATTCTTCGGCTCGCCGACGGCTCCGACTTCCTCACCGGATGCGTGCGGTAGTTCCGTCGAGGATCCGACGACGACGGCGTCGGGATAGGTCTTGCGCAGGGCGTGCACTTCGCCGAGCGACGTCGGAAGGATGTCGAGAATGTGCTCGGGTCCGGCGAGGAAGTCGCGGATCGCCTTGTTCTGGATCGCGACCGTCGAGTACTCCAGGCACAGCAGGTGCTTGACGGTGGCCTTGACGGTGTCGACCACGATGCCGCGTCCGTTGCCCGGAGCGTGCAGCGCGGCGACCACCAGACGGTTACGGAGGTGGAAGTACGCCTGCCAGTCGATGGCGTCGTCCTTGTCGCTCCACGCCATGTGCCAGATCGCGGCACCCGGCAAGGTAACTGTCGGGTATCCGGCTTCCCGTGCGCGCAAACCGTATTCGGCGTCGTCCCACTTGATGAACAGCGGCAGCGGTTGGCCGATCTCCTCGGCGACGACGCGCGGGATCATGCACATCCACCAGCCGTTGTAATCGACGTCGATGCGGCGATGCAGCAGCTTCGACGAGCGCAGCGGGTCTTCGGAGAAATCGTGGTCGTACTCCACGTTCTGAGCGCCGGTCCACATGAAGTTGCCGCGATTGATCACTTCACCCATGACGTGCAGGTGGCTGCGCGCCTGCAGGTTCAGCATCTGACCGCCGACCAGGGTGGGAACCTTGGCGAAACGCGACATCGCGAGCGCACGCAGGATCGAGTCCGGCTCGATCTCGATGTCGTCGTCCATGAACAGAATGTGCTGCGCCGACGTGTTCTTCAGCGCCTCGTACATGATGCGGCTGTATCCGCCGGAGCCGCCGAGGTTCGCTTGATCGTGGACCGCCAACTTGCCGCCGAGACCGGCTGCGGCCTCGGCGAACCCGGGCTCGTCCTTGGCTTTGCGGGTGCCCTGGTCCGGCATGATGACGGCCTCGACGACGTCGAGGACCAGCGGGTCCGAGCCAAGCGCGACAAGGGCTTTCACCGCGTCGGTGGGCCGGTTGAACGTCGGGATGCCGACGGCGACGCTCGCCTCCCCCGGCGCGTCGATCGGCGCGTACCAGCCGGCGCTCTCGAGGACGACCTCGGAGTCGGAAGTGATGTCGAACCAGATCCAGCCACCGTCCTCGAAGGGACCGAGGTCGATCTCGAATTCCTGCGCCGCATCGCTCGGGGTCACTTCGCGGCCTTCGACGTGAATGCGCGACGCATCGGCCTTCGACCGGTAGACGTCGACTCGGCAGTGCCCGGAAACCTCGACACGCAGCACGACGGACTTCAGGATGCTGTAGCGACGCCAGTAGCTCGCCGGGAACGCATTGAAGTACGTCGCGAAGGACACCTCGGACTCCGCACCGATGGCGACGGACGTACGCGAGACCGAGTGTGCCCGTCGGGCATTGGTTTTGGCTTCTTCGAGGTACAGGGTTCGTACGTCGAGCGGCTCCCCGGACCGCGGCAGCAGAATCCGCTGCAGCAGTGATTTACCGAGAACAGGTGCTACGTCGGCGATTCCGTCGTCGAGCAGATGTTTGGCCGTCATTTGTCCCCCGCCAGCGACGCACCGGTCTCGAAATGCGGTGCGAGCGTGTTGTCGTACAGGTTCAGCGCACTGGCGATGGCCATGTGCATGTCCAGGTATTGGTAGGTGCCGAGCCGGCCTCCGAACAGCACCTTGTTCGACGCGGTTTCGGCCTTGGCGCGATTCCGGTACGCCTCGAGCTTCTGCCGGTCGTCGGGGGTGTTGATGGGGTAGTACGGCTCGTCGCCGCTCTCGGCGAACCGAGAGAACTCGCGCATGATGACCGTCTTGTCGGCCGGGTACTCCCGCTCGGGGTGGAAGTGACGGAACTCGTGGATGCGGGTGTAACCAACGTCGCCGTCGTTGTAGTTCATCACCGGCGTGCCCTGGAAGTCACCCGTCGGCAGCACCTCTGTCTCGAAATCGAGTGTGCGCCAACCCAGTTCGCCCTCCGAGTAGTCGAAGTACGCATCCAACGGGCCGGTGTAGACGATCGGCGCGTCCGGGCTTTCCTTCGTCAGTTCCTCGCGGACGTCGAACCAATCGGTGTTCAGACGAACCTCGATGAGGTCACTGGCCGCCATGTTCTCGAGCCACGCGGTGTACCCGTCCACAGGAAGGCCCTCGTAGGTGTCGTTGAAGTAGCGATTGTCGAAGTTGTAACGCACCGGCAGGCGCGTGATGTTGCCCGCGGGCAGATTCTTCGGATCGGTCTGCCACTGCTTCGCCGTGTAGTCACGGATGAACGCCTCGTACAGAGGGCGGCCGATCAGCGAGATGGCCTTCTCCTCGAGGTTCTGCGCATCCTTCGCGTCGAACTCGCTGGACTGCTCCTCGATGAGAGCTCGAGCCTCCGCCGGCGAGTAGTACTTGCCGAAGAACTGAGAAATAAGGCCCAGCCCCATCGGGAACTGGTACGACTGACCCTTGTGCATCGCGAACACACGGTGCTGATAGCTGGTGAACTCCGTGAACTTGTTGACGTACTCCCACACACGCTTGTTCGAGGTGTGGAACAAGTGGGCACCGTACTTGTGGATCTCGATACCCGTCTCCGGCTCCGCCTCCGAATAGGCATTACCGCCCAGGTGGTGGCGACGATCCAACACGAGCACGCGCTTGCCCAGCTGGGACGCTGCACGCTCCGCCACGGTCAGGCCGAAGAACCCCGATCCGACGACGATCAGGTCGAATCGGCCGGTCACGGATGCATCGGATGAGGTGGGCTCAGGGCTTACAGCAGTCACGGGCAACCAGGGTATCCGACAGCCGAGCATTCACTTCCCATGGTCACTCCTGCAGGCTCCGCTCCCGACTTCCCATGGTCACTCCTGCAGGCTCCGCTCCCGACTTCCTATGGTCACTCCTGCAGGCTCCGCTCCCGGCCTCCCATGGTCACTCCCGAAAGACCCCGCAGGTACTCGTCAGCGCCGAGCACGCAGTACGTAGATATCCATCACCCAGCCGTGTCGAGCCTTCAGCTCGGCCCGGATCGACACGATCTCGTCGACCACGTCGTCGAGAACGCCCGCCACCAACTTTTCATCTTCCGTTCCCAGGTTGGCACCCCAGTAGATGTCCCACGGCCGCGATCCGACCAGCTCCCGGCAGGCCAGGCCGCCGTCGAGCATCACGACGAGGTTGTCCGCCCCCGCCGCGACGTCCTTCTGCAAGGCCCGGCCGGTGGTGATCACGATCGGTCCACCGATGCGGTTCAGCACGATGCGATGCGACGCCGCCAGCATCGACACACTGCTCACACCTGGCGTGACGTCGAACTCCACGCCCAATTGCTCGACGACACGAATAGTGCTGTCGTAGAGCGACGGGTCACCCCACACCAGAAAACCCACGACAGTGTCCGACGGCAGGCCGTCCAGGACCTCCCGGTACGCGTGCGCCCGGGCCTCGTGCCAGTCGGTCACCGCCGTGCCGTAGTCACTCGGCGTTCGATCCCGCGCCGGGTCCGGCACCTGAACGACCCGGTAGTCCCCCGTCACATGGCGCCGCAGAATCTCCGTCCGCGCCTCCGCCAGATCGCCGACTCCGTCGCCCTTGTCGGCAACGAGAAAGACATCCACCTGCTGGAGCTTCTCGATCGCCTGCACCGTCACCTGATCCGGATGCCCGCCACCGACACCGACGAGATGGACCTTCATGTCCTGGCTCGGTTCACGTCGTACAAATGAGACTCCACAGCAAGCCTCTCGGGTCGTTCCGCAGGCTCCACTCCTGGCCTTTCGGGTCGTTCCGCAGGCTCCACTCCTGGCCTTTCGGGTCGTTCCGCAGGCTCCACTCCTGGCCTTTCGGGTCGTTCCCGTCCGGGAGTACGGCCGAGGGCCGGGCCGACCAGAATCACCGCTGCTTGTTTCAGACCTGCGGCGTCGACCTGATCCGCGATGTCGGCGAGGGTGCCCGTCAACGTCAACTGGTCCGGCTTGCTGGCGTGGAAGACGACGGCGGCCGGGCAGTCGGCACCGTAGTACCCCGCCAGCTCGTCGGCGAGCTGCCTCGTGCGCGTGATCCCCAGATGCAGCGCGAGCGTCGATCCGGTCGCTGCGAACGCGGCCAGCTTCTCGCCGTCGGGCATCGCCGTCGAACGGGCGTGAGCTCGAGTCAGCACCACCGACTGCGCTATCTCCGGGACCGTGAGCTCGACGCGCAACTCGGCCGCAGCAGCCGCGTACGCGGGCACACCCGGCGTGACGTCCCACGGAACACCCGCTTCGTCGAGACGCGCGGACTGCTCGGCGAGCGCCGAGTAGAGAGATGGATCACCCGAGCACAGCCGTGCGACGTCTTCCCCGCGCTCGTGCGCGCCGACGAGTTCCGCAGTGATCCGATCCAGGTCGAGCTTCGCGGTATCGACTTTCCGGGCGCCCGGAGGGCAATGGTCCAGAATCGCGTCATCTATGTAGGTACCTGCATAAACGCATACCGGGCTGGTGCGCAGATGCTCGACGGCTCGCAGCGTCAGCAGATCTGCTGCGCCCGGTCCCGCACCGATGAAGTGAACAGTCACGGAACAAACCTATGCCGACGCGCCGCGGGCCGGTCAATCCATGAGCTGGCTAACTCTCAAGCTAAGGTTTAGCCTTGTGTCGGATGAGGTTGATGTGACTCCTGTGACAGAAGAGTAGTCAACCTCGAAGCAATTCGCAAGCCTGTTCGAATCGTGTCGGACAGGCACGCACCAACAACCAGGGAGTACCGCCTTGCACCGTCGAACGAAGCCGTCGATCGTTCTCGGCGCTGTCGCCTTGCTGGCCGTCGCGAGTCCCGTGGCGGTCTACAGCATTTCCGGCGACTCCGCGTCCACCGATGTTCGATCGGCAAACGAGACCACCCCTGTGACCGTGCCGACCAAGATCGTCGAAACAGCACTGACTGCGGCACCGGACATCGTCATTCCTCTGCAGGAATTGACGGGTCTGCCGTTGCCCGACCTGCGCCTGTCCGATCTGAAGTACCTGCCGCTTCCGGACAACATCACCATCCCGCCGATCCAGATTCCCGAAATCCCCGGCATCACCGTGCCGTCCCCGACGAGCCCGTCGGCTCAGGCGCCGGTGCCGGGCCGCAACGACGTCGCGGCCCCGATCGCCCCGCCTGCTTCTCCCCCGGCCGGCGACGACCCGGGCGCCCCGCTCGGAGCGGTCGTGAAGGAACTGCGTCAGGACGATCCGTTCAGCATGGTCGCGTTGACGTCGACCGCCGTGGACGGTGCCGTCGCGCAGGTTCGTCGCCAGCTCGACGACGGGTCCTGGGGCCCGTGGATCGCAACCGAGCCGATCGACACCGCAGCCAGCGACGTGGCGGCCGAGCCGGACAAGAAGGGCACCGAGCCCATCTTCGTCGGAGCCACGAAAGCCGTTCAGCTTCTCCTGACACCGCCCGCCACTCCGGCAGCGCCGGCACCCGAAGCGGCACCTGCCCCAGCACCTGCTGCGGCCCCCGCACCGGAGCAGGAGCTGGGATACACCCCGGCGTCGGTCTCGAAGCCGCTGCGCCAGCAAGAGACCCCGGTGGCAGATGCGCTGGCCGACATCAGCGCCGTACTGATCCAACCCGGCAGCTCCCCCGCCGACTCTGCACTCTCCGACATCGCGACTCCAGTCGCAGGCAACGCAGGACCGAAGGTCATTTCGCGGTCGCAGTGGGGCGCCGACGAGTCGATTCGTTGCGCCACACCGACGTACGACGACTTCCTCGGCGGCGCGACGGTGCACCACACCGCGGGCAGCAACGACTACTCCAAGAACGAATCGGCCGAGATCGTGCGAGCCATCTACGCCTACCATGCACAGACGCTCGGCTGGTGCGACGTCGGCTACAACGTGCTCGTCGACAAGTACGGTCAGATCTTCGAAGGCCGCGCAGGTGGACTGGACCGTCCCGTCCAGGGCGCGCACGCCGGTGGCTTCAACGAGAACACCATGGGCATCGCGATGATGGGCGACTACTCCAGCGAAGCACCGTCGACCGAGACCCTCGATTCGGTGGGCAAGTTCCTCGGATGGCGTTTGGGCAAAGCAGGTCTCGACCCACACGGTGAAACGACGATGACGAGCGAAGGCACCAACTTCACGTTCGTCGGCAAGGGCCAGAGCGTCGACCTGCCGGTCATCTTCGCGCACCGCGACGTCGGCAACACCGCATGCCCCGGTGACGGTGCCTACGCCCGGATGGACGAAATCCGCGACATTGCCGCCGCCAACCTCGGAGGCGGCGGAAGCGTCGACACCGCCCCGGCACCGTCCGACAGCACGGACACCGAGGTCAACTCCGACTCGTCCGTACCCACCTCCGATGCGAGCAGCACGCTGGGAGAGAACATTCCAGGACTCGTCGACGAGTTGGTCCGTCTCGCCAGTTCCAACCCCATCGCCCAGAAGTGGCTGGCGTCCGGCGGCGAAACCGGCACCCTCGGTACACCCGTCAGTGGCCTCGTTCAGGTCAAGGGCGGCGGAGAGGCCGCCCAGTTCGCCAACGGCTCGATCTTCACTTCCCTTGCCGGCCAGGCTGTTGCAGTGATCGGAAAGATCTTCGAACAGTTCATGGCACTCGGCGGAGAGAACGGCGAACTCGGCTTGCCGACCACCGACGAGTACCGCGTCCCCGAGGGTCTGCGCACCGACTTCGAAAACGGTTCACTGATCTTCAACGAGCTCACCGGCATCGTCACCACGGTCATCAAGACCTACAACGACACCTACGAGCAGCAGATGCAGAACCCCGTCGCAGCCCCGATCGAGCCGGCCCCGGCCCCGGAGCCCGCACCGGTCCCGTAAATCACCACCCACAGTCGAGCGGCGATTCCGATCCACGAATCGCCGCTCGACTAGTCTCCGCCCCTCCCCCACCGACCCCACCGATGACCGACCCCACCGATGACCGAATGAACCGATGACCGAATGAACCGTTCGGTCACTTGAAGTGACTGAACGCCACGTTCGCTCCCGTCCGGGGGGCGACACCCGCATTCGTACGCGCCCGATGCAATGGATTGCCCGATACTTCGACGAATAGCGGAAGTCCGCCGATTTCGGAAGTATCGGGCAATTCATCTCACTGCGCATGCACCGGCGCCGCTCAGCTACCTGCCTTCCGGCAGCAGCGTCGACGCGATCGTCGTCAGAGCCTTGACTGCCGATGTGGCGTCGAGCTGGCACTGAGCTTGTACAACAGCACCATCGATCGCCACTGCGAGCGCTTGTGCCGCGCGGGTTCGGTTCGGGCCCTGCGGAAGTGTCGCTTTGATAGCCCCGACCATATCCGCCTTGTGGCGAGTGGCGATCTCGTGCACCTCCGGCAGTTCAGCCCCGATCTCGTTGACACTGTTGATGAAGGCGCATCCTCGGAAGGTATCCGAGGTCAGCCACTCCTCGACTGCCGAGACCACCACGGGCCTGCGACGGTTGCCTGCAGCGTAGCGGTCCAACGCGTCGACGAACCACTCCATCCAACGCCGATGCCGTAGGTCCAGGAACGCCAGGATCAGCGTGTCTTTGCTTGGGAAGTGGCGATAGAAGGTCACCTTTGTGACACCTGCCTCCGCGATCACTTTGTCCACACCGGTTGCTCGTATTCCTTCGCGGTAGAACAGCCGATACGCGGTGGCCAGTATGCGCTCCCGAGCGGGGAGGGCCGACACGTCGACCTGCGGATCAAGAGTCTGGGAGATGCTCACGTCGCAAGAGTAGACAAATCTGTCCACCGGCGCCACATGCATGTGGACAAGTCTGTCTACATGGCGTACGTTCTTGTCATGTAGACAGCGTTGTCTACATGGGCAGAGCACCTCGACCAACCCTTGAAGCAAAGGACGATCAATGACCGCAAATGTGGAAACCACCACGAAGCCACCGGTTCCGCCGTTCACCGACGAATCAGCGGTGCAGAAAGTCAGGCTGGCCGAAAATGCCTGGAACAGCCGAGATCCCGAGGTGGTTGCGCTGGCCTACTCGATCGACAGCGTCTGGCGGAATCGGTCCGTTTTCGTGACCGGCCGTGCGCAGATCGTCGAATTCCTGAGCGGTAAATGGAACCACGAGCACGAGTACCGCCTCATCAAGGAACTGTGGGCGCACAGTGACGACCGCATTGCCGTCCGCTTCGCCTATGAGTATCAGGATGATTCGCGTCAGTGGTTTCGAGCCTACGGCAACGAGAATTGGCTCTTCGACAAGGACGGCCTGATGACGCACCGCCACGCAAGCATCAACGACGTACCGATCGACGAAAGCGAGCGCAAGTTCTTCTGGGACCGGAATGCACCGCGACCGGCAGAGCATCCGAGCCTGTCCGACCTCGGCTTGTGACCACCTGATGCGCCGCGTTCCGCTCCGCCCGCGCACCAGCCAACCGTCGAGGCGAGGGCGACTGAATGAACCGTTCGATCACTTGGAGTGACCGAACGCCACGTTCGCTCCCGTCGGGGGGTCAAATCCGCATTCGTACACGCCCGATGCAATGGATTGCCCGATACTTCGACGAACAGCGGAAGTCCGCCGATTTCAGAAGTATCGGGCAATTCATCTCACTGCGCATTCACCGAGTGCACTTCACAGTGCGACGTCACGATGTCGACGGCACCGGTCAGCGATTGCCGTCATAATTTCTTCGGTTGGATTGGACAGCATCCATATTGTCCTGTGCCCAAGTTCTGAGGTGGCGGGCGGTGTGGTGGAGTGAAATGCCGAGTTCGGTCATGTCGTAGTCGACCGTGACGGGTACGGTCGGTGTGACCTTTCGGGTGATCAGCCCGTCTCGTTCCAGAGATCGCAGTGTCTGGGTAAGCATCTTCTCGCTGACTCCGGCGATGATGCGAGAAAGCTCCGAATATCGGAGAGCTGCCGGGTGTGCTGTGCCGTCCGGTCCATCGCCCCCGAGCGCGCACAGGACCAGCACAACCCATTTGTCGGAGAGCCGATCCAGCAATTGACGGCTCGGGCATGCCGCGAGCATTGCGTTGTAGGCGTTCTTGTCTCGGTCGCGCTTCTGGGCAGCAGTGGTAGTGGCCACGAGGATCTCATTTCACGTGCGGTGGGCTACGCACCCTCAGGTGCGTACTTCCCATCAGAGAGTTGCTCTCCAATACTGGATCACATGGGGGGCGAACGCTACCCCGCACCAGAAAGAAGGAAGGCAGACCGATGACTACGAACTCCACCACACTTCCCGGTGGCACCTGGAGCCTCGGCGACCGCGCTGTCACTCGCTTCGGTTATGGCGCCATGCAGCTCTCAGGTCCCTGGGTGATGGGACCTCCAGCCGATCGCCACGGTGCACTCGCAGTCCTACGTGAAGCAGTCGAGCAGGGCATCACTCACATCGATACCAGTGCGGCCTACGGCCCCCACGTCACCAATGAGCTGATCCGTGACGCGCTCAGCCCCTACCCTGACTCGGTTCTCATCGCCACCAAGGTCGGAGCGAACCGCGACAGTGCGGGCGGATGGCCCACCGCTCGCACGCCCGACGATCTCCGTAAGCAGGTCCACGAGAACCTCGTAGACCTGGGTGTGGATCGCCTCGATCTGGTGAACATGCGCATGGGCGACGCCGATGGGCCGCAGTCCGGTTCGATCGGAGAGGCCATGGAGACTCTCGCCGAACTCCAGCAGGAGGGACTGATCACCCATCTCGGGGTCAGCAATGTCACCGCAGACCAGGTGGCCGAGGCTCGGACGGTCACGCCGATCGTGTGTGTACAGAACATGTACAACCTCGCCAACCGATCGGACGACGCTCTGATCGATGACCTTGCCGCGGACGGCATTGCCTACGTTCCCTTCTTCCCCTTGGGTGGATTCACACCTCTGCAGGCTGACGCCCTGTCCTCTGTCGCAACAAGACTCGATTCAACACCGATGGGCGTCGCACTTGCCTGGTTACTACAGCGGTCGGACAACATTCTGCTCATCCCGGGTACGTCCAAAGTTGCGCACCTGACGGAGAACATCACCGGTGCCGCACTGACACTGTCCGATCAGGACGTCGCTGAACTCGACGGCATCAGCGGCTGATCGCGCCGGCCGCGGGCGGAAACTCCAGCGCCCGACGCGCCCACCTCCAGGTGGGGACGATGCCGGCGGTGATTGTGCGGGAGCGACGAGACCGGCCAGGCTCGGTGTCGCGGTAGCGCGAAGTCCCGAAGCCTGGGCGACGGAGGTCACCACCAGCGTTCGAGGACCCTTGCCACGCCGTCGTCGGCGTTGGTTGTGGTGATTTCGTCGGCCGCTGCAGCTGCTTCGGGGTGTGCGTTGCCCATTGCGACGCCCAGGCCGGCCATTCGAAGCATGGGGACGTCGTTGGGCATGTCGCCGAATGCGGCGATGTCGGCGGCGGGGACGCTCAAGCGTTCGGCGACGAGGGCGAGGCCCGATGCTTTGGTCACGCCGGGTGCGGAGAGTTCGATTAGTCCGTTGTCGGTGGAGAAGGTGATGTCGGCCCGGCCGTCGAGGAGAGGTGCCAAAGCGGAGACCATGTCCCCGCTGGACGCGCTGGAGAGCCGGATCAGCAGTTTCACGGCAGGGACGTCGATGACCTCCGCCAACGACACTTCGGTGTTGTCGGGGTTGAGCCATGCGTGTTCGTAGCCGGGCGAGCTGACGAACTGCGGTGTCGCAGCGTCGTGCGCTGTTTCGCCGACGCGTTCCGCGGCCAGCCCGCACCCGGGCAGGGCCTCGTACGCGAGATCCGCGAGCCAGCGCAGCGTCTCGCCCGTCAGAACCTCGGCGTCGATGATTCTGTCGGTGCCGGCGTCGTAGATCACGGCGCCGTTCGCGCAGACGCACATGGGCGCGAAGCCCAGTTGATCGACGACGGGTGGAATCCAGCGCGGCGGGCGACCCGTCGACAGCACGAACGGTGTGCCGTCCTCGACCATCGCCAGTACAGCGCGTCGGGTGCGCTCGGTGACCTTCTCGCGGTGGTCGAGGAGCGTTCCGTCGACATCACTGGCGACGAGGCGGGGTGCGCGGCTGGTGGTAGGCATCGAGGTCATTGTGCCTGAGATGGCTCCGGCAGTGCCCGCCGCTGGGTCCCTTAGACTTGCGAACCGACGAGGGAGGGAGCCGACGATGCCCGGGGTGTCCGAGGACTCGCCCGACGCTCGGATCGTTGCGGCGCTGGTCGCAGGCGAACTTCCGGGCCTCGGCGACGCGTACGACAGGCATTCCGGCCACCTGTTCAGCTACGCGAAGGCAATGCTGGCCGACGAGGACGCCGCTGCCGACGTCGTTCACGACGCGATGCTGATCGCAGCAAGGCGGATCTCCGTCCTTCGCGATCCGGAACGATTCCGATCCTGGTTGTACGCGATCGCACGGGGCGAATGCCTGCCTCGGCGACGCCGCGACCGGTGTGACTTCAGATCCACGATCGCGTCCGACGCCACCGACGAGGAACGGTCCGTTCAGGAGGTCGTCGCGACGGCGGCAGCGACCTCCAGCCCCGAGCATCGTGAAGTCCTCGACCTGAGCATTCGCCACGGTCTCGCCGACGCCGAGGTCGCCGCCGTGCTGGGGATCGGGACGCATCGCGCGTCGACCCTGATCTCGCGCGCGCGCGAGGAGCTCGAGCGTTCGACCGGCACCGGCCGGATTCGCGTCGCCGGAGCGGCCGCGATTCTCAGGCTTTTCCCGCTGGCAACCGCGCCGTTCGGCCTGCGCGAGAAGATATTGACCGACTCCGAGATGGGGGTCGTCGTGAATACGACCACCCTCGATCGGACCGACCGACACGGCTTCCCGACGCATGGTCCGGCCTCCGGGAAGGTCGTGTGGGCGGCGGCGGCCGGATCTGCTCTGCTGATCGCGGCGGGGATCGGATTCCTGGTGGCAGAGCCCGCGAGCCGCCCGACGGCACCGGCGCAGGTCGACGTCGCGCCCGGCCCCGTCCCGAGGACCATCCCCGCCACGACGAGCGAATCGCCGTCCCCGTCGCCCGCGCCGCCGACGACTACCCCCGCCCAGGTCAACACCGTGGTCCCGGAAGCGCCTGCCCCCGTCGTCGTACCTCCCGCACCGGCGCCCGTCACCACCACTGCCGTAGTGCCGACGACGACTGCCCCACCGGTGACGACCACCGAGCCACCCGTCACGACGACCGAACCCACCTCGACGACGTCGAACGCTCCCGTCACCACGACGACCCAACCGCAGCCCGAGAACGGCTGAGTTTCTCAGCATCGATCCGTACACTCGGCGGGATGCTCATGACGCAAGATGCTGCGAGGGCGGCTCGCTGGCGCGGATTCCACGCGTATCTCGACGTTGCCGTCGTCGTGCTCGTGTTGATCGCAACGAACCTCATCGCGCATTTCACGACGGTGTGGGCCAGCATCGCGACGGTCCCGATCGCCGCGGTCGTTCTCGTCGCCTTGACCAGGCGCCGGGGTCTGGGCTGGTCCGAGCTCGGTCTGTCGCCCAAGCAGTGGAAGACCGGTTCGATCTACGCTCTCGCAGCCGTGGGGCTGGTCCTCGCTGTCATTGCGATCGGCGCACTGTTGCCGATCACACGGCCGTTCTTCATGGCCGATCGATACGCAACCATCTCGGCCGCGCTGGTCGCGTCGATGATCGTCATCCCGCTGCAGACCGTCATCCCGGAGGAACTCGCCTTCCGCGGCGTTCTGCACGGCACCCTGGGACGGATCTACGGGGCGCGCGGAGTGTTCGCGGCCGGCTCGCTGCTGTTCGGCCTCTGGCACATCGCGTCGTCGCTCGGCCTCACCGCCAACAACACCGGCTTCAGCAACTTCCTCGGCGGCGGACTGTTCGGCCAGGTCGTCGGCATCGTCGGGGCGGTGATCGCGACAGCTGCGGCGGGATTCGTGTTCACCTGGCTTCGCAACCGGAGCGGCAGCCTCATCGCTCCCATTGCCTTGCACTGGTCCCTCAACGGCCTCGGCGCCCTCGCCGCTGCGTTGGTCTGGCACGCCTCGACCAGCTGAGCAGTCGAGGGACAGTCGACTATTCCTTCGCCCTCCGGGCCTTTTCGTCCGCTTCGATGATCGCTGCTTCGTCGAGGGTGGGTGCGCTGCCGCCCAATCGTGCGGGTACCCACCGGGCACCTGCCGGGTGCTCGTAACCTTGCTGCGCCGCGCCGAGAGCGCTTTCCAGTCCACTGCGCAGGGCTGTGGTGAGTTCGTCGGGGGTTCCGTGCGGCGCAATTGCTTGTCCGACGGCGATGTGCACGGGAAAGTTGTGTCTGCCCAAAGCTTTCGGCATGTCCTTGGTCATGATGCGCTGCGACCCCCAGATGGCGACCGGAACTACCGGAACGTTCGCTTCCAGCGCCATCCGCGCTGCGCCCGATTTGAACTGCTTCAGCTCGAAGCTTCTGCTGATGGTGGCCTCCGGGTACACGCAGACGAGCTCACCGTCCCGAAGCGACTGCACGGCAGCGGCATACGACTCGGCTCCGGCTGCGCGGTCGACTCCGATCGCTTTGCAGTGACGCATCAGGAACCCGACGACGGGATTGCGCCCGAGTTCCTTCTTCATCATGTAGCGAACTCGTCGCTTACCTTGGCGCGCAACGAGTCCGACCTGCATGAAGTCGAGGTACCCGGTGTGGTTGACGGCGAGTACGACGCCACCACTTCGCGGAATGTTCTCGGTTCCCCGATAGGTGATGCGTAGGCCCTGCACAGCGGTGATCGCACGAACCAGCCCGGTCAACGCGGCATACACCGGTTCGCGCGACATGGCGTCAGCCCTCCCTTTTCGCCTTTCTTGCTGCCGCGTCCGCGGCGTCGAGCTTGTCCGCTTCTTCGAGTGTCGGAGCGCTGCCACCGAGGCGTGCCGGCACCCAGTACGCACCCTGCTCGTGCGGGTATCCGTCCTGCAGTGTCAGCAGCATCTCTTTCATCGTGGAATGCAGCTTCTCGGTCAGCTCGTTCGCCGGGCCGACAGGCTCCAGCGGCGCGCCGACGGCGATGCGGATAGGAGTGTTGGTGCGGCCCAGCCTCTTGGGGAATCCTTTGGTCCAGACGCGCTGCGCACCCCAGATGACCGTCGGGATGATGGGAACACCTGCCTCGATGGCCATGCGTGCCGCGCCCGACTTGAATTCCTTGATCTCGAAGCTGCGGCTGATGGTCGCTTCCGGATACACCCCGACCAGCTCGCCCTTGCGTAGATCAGCGACCGCGGCCTTGTAGGACTCCGCGCCGGCGCCGCGATCGACAGGAATGTGCTTCAGGGACCGCATGATGGGACCGGAAATCTTGTTGTCGAACACTTCCTTCTTGGCCATGAACCGGATGTACCGCTTCACCCGCCGGGGCGGCAGCCCGGCATAGGTGAAGTCCAGGTACCCGGTGTGGTTGACGGCGATGACCGCGCCGCCACTGGCAGGAATGTTCTCCTCCCCCTCCACCTCGAACTTCAGGCCTTGGGACGCGAAGACGACGCGGGCGATGCCGATGACAGTTCGGTAGACGGGTTCCACAGTCGGCTAGCGTAGTCGTATCGGGCGGTCGCGAGAAGAACGCTCCGGGGAGAAGCCGTGAACGGGGAAGGTCAGCTGAACATGAGTTCGCTTAGCAGAATCGCTCGTGCCGGTGTAGGGCTGCTGGGGGCAGTCCTGGTACTCACCGCATGCGAGGGTGACGGCCAGCAGGGCATCCCCACCGATCCACCGTCGGCACCCACGACGGACGAGACGGCCACAGCGACAACCCCGACAACGACCCCGACGACGACCCCGACGACGACCACGCCCGAACCGCCTCCAGGACCCGCCGTCGGCGACGTTCCGGGCAATCCGCAGGCTGCGTCTGCCCTGCGGGCGTTCCTGACCGACCTGCAGGCCGGAGGGCCGCCGGCTGTGACGCCGACGTGTTGGACCGTGCCGCCGGCGGACATTCCGGTGCGATACTCCGACGTCGCCTCGATTCTCGACGCGGCCGGTCAGCCCGGCGTCGACGGTCAGTACGCGGTGACGTGGACCGGCCCGGTGTCGACGGTGTCGATCAAGCGCAGCGAGATCGCCTCCGGTTATGCCTGCCCGAGCGTCTACCCGACCGGCACCGCACCGGTCTTCACCGACCTCGACGCGACGTACACCGTCGAGCGGTACCTCGGGCGATTCACGGGAGCGCCGGTCGACCCCGCCGACCTCGAGGGCGACTACCCCCTCGTCTGCGACACTCGCCCGACGTGGGATCCACAGGGAACAGGCGTTCCCACGCCCGCGCCGCTGGCGAACAACCCGGGCAGGCTCACCGGGTCGGCGTCGTACGACCCGGCGAGCGTCTACGTCGCCTTCACCAACGGGGACTACAAGACGGTGTACGCCGACGTGACGAACGTGTCGGGATTCGAACAGAACCAAGTGTTCACACTGGGCATCGGGGCCAACGGGTACTGCATAGGCGACATCGCCTGACGCAGCGTCCACGAACGGGGGGTACGACACGATGCTGGGGATCGACACCAAGATACTGCTGCTGCTCGCCGGGCTGATCCTGCTGTGGGCACTGGGCCTCGGCGTGTGGAAGTACCGTCAGATGGCGACGTCGCCGACGGCTCTGGCTCACCCCTACGTCGACATCGCACACCGCGCCGCACTGATGTACTCCTTCGCGACCCTGATCCTCGCAGCCCTGGCAGAGTTCTCCGGTTTTCCGACGGCCGTGAACCTGATCGCCGGACTGGTCGTCACCTTCTTCTTCGTCGCGGCCATCGCCAGCTACATGGTTCACGGACTGTTGAAGGACACGGACAACCAATTCGAGAACCCCGTCCACGGCACCCACGGCTTCATGTGGACCCTTGCCGTCGCCGAAATCGGAGGAACCGGGGTGCTGGTTGCCGGCTTCGTCGTCGGGCAGTTCTTCTGAACCCATGGCTACCCGACGTGTACGTTCGGCCGTCGATCTCGGTCGGGTTCCGCCCGGCGCAATACTTCTCTGGTCACCGGAGCGACTTCGCCGACGCCGATGAAGAGGAAACGCAGTAGGTTCACCAGCGGATTGCCCTCGGACCATTCGAAGTAGACATCGGGGCGTACATCGGTCACGTCTCTGATCTGCAGCAGCACTGCGGCAATGGAATTGGGTACGGCCGAGGCGTCGACCCACAGCACCCGGTAGTCGCCCTTCTGCTCTCCGTGGACGAGGAGGTCCGAGCTGAAGTCCGAGGCGTCCCGGATGTTGGCCTCCAGGAACAGGATCGGCTCGTCCGCGGGAATGTTGCTGTCGCGGCGCTGCTGCTTTTCCTTCGCGGCGTACTCCGCCGGGTCCAGATGCCGGGCGTCGTGGCAGACGATGCGTATCCGGCCGCGTGCGGCTGCTTCCTCGATGAACTGCAGTGACTCCTCGTCGAATTCGACGGAATCTGTGCGTAGTTCGAACGACCTCGTGACCCTCGACCAGAACGACACGGTCATGATCACCAGAATGAAGAACGACGCCACCTTGACGCCGTCGGGACGCTCGAAGATGTTGGTGACGGTGGTGTAGACGAAGACGACGGCGATGACCGAGAAGACCCACATCTGCACACGCTGACGGTTGCGCGCAGCGGAGATCGCGACTGCAACCGACGCGGAGGTGATGAGTACCAGAACACCCGTCGCGTAGGCAGAGCTCTGAGCGTCGACGCTTGCCTCGAAGTAGAGCGTGACGGCCATCGCGATCAACGAGAACACAAGCACCAGTGGTCGAATCGCGCGAGCCCACTCCGGTGCCATGCCGTACTTCGGCAGGTAGCGAGGGACCAGGTTGAGCAGTCCCGCCATCGCCGACGCCCCAGCGAACCACAGGATCGCGATGGTGCTGACGTCGTAGGCGGTGCCGAACACTTCGCCGAGGTATTCGTGCGAGAGATAGGACAACGCGCGTCCGTTGGCTCCCCCGCCGCTCTCGAACTCGTCCTGCGGAATGAGGACCGTGGTGATGATGCTCGACGTCAGCAGGAAGCCACTCATGATGAGGGCAGCCGTGGTGATGAGTCTTCTGGCGTCGCGAATCCGGTTGGGAAGCGCATCGTCACCGTCGGCGGCGATCTGAGGCATCACGGCGACGCCGGTTTCGAAACCGGACAGGCCCAGTGCCAGTTTGGGAAAGACGATGAGGGCGACGGCAATCATCATGAGCGGGTTGCCGTGCTGCGCGGTCATGGCGTGCTGCCAGTCGGACAGCAGCGACGGATTCTTCGCGATCTCCCAGAATCCGACGAAGACGACGACGAGGTTCAGCGCGAGGAACGTCCCGACGAGGACGACGGCGATTCCGATCGCCTCGGTGAACCCTGTGAGGAAGACCGCGGTGAGCAACGCAAGCAGCACCAGGGTGACGATCACCTGCGCACTGTCCAGACCTGCTGGTGCGAATGGGTTTTCGATCACGTGCGCCGATGCGTCGGCCGCGGACAGCGTCATGGTGATCAGAAAGTCGGTAGCCGCGAAGCCCAACAGAACGAGCACCAACACCTTGCCGCCCCACTTCGGCAGCAGCTTCTCGAGCATCGCGATGGAACCTTCACCCGTCGGGCTCTCTCGGGCGACGCGCCGATAGACCGGGAGAGCCCCGAACAGCGTCAACACGATCAGTACGACGGTGGCGAGCGGTGCAAGAGTGCCCGCGGCGAGGGCCGCGATTCCCGGCTGATAGCCGAGCGTCGAGAAGTAGTCGACGCCCGTCAGGCACATCACTTTCCACCACGGGTGGGTGTGTTCGGCTTCGGTGGGTTTGCGGTACGGACCCAGATGCCCGGATGGGTTCTCGGTCACCTCACCGAGGAACCACGAGCGCAGACGCACCATGCGACAGAGCGTAAACCCGCCGGGCGGCACGCGGCGGAACTACTGTGGATCCCATGACTCACGTGGTGGTAGCGGGTGCCGGTCTTGCCGGAATTGCATGTGCGCACGATCTAGGCCGAAAGGGCGTCGACGTCACCCTCGTCGACCGCAACGACTATCACCAGTTCCAGCCCTTGCTGTACCAGGTGGCGACGTCGCAGCTGCCCGCCGAGGACATCGCCCGGCCGTTGTCGTCGATCTTCGAGTCGATGAAGTCGGTGCGCGTCGTCCAGGCCGAGATCACGGATCTGAACTTCTCCGAACGCTCCCTCGTAGCGGGTGGCGAACGGGTGTCCGGCGACTACCTGGTGGTGGCTGCGGGTGCGACGGCCAACTTCTTCGGCACACCGGGCGCCGAGGAACACTCGTTTCCGCTCTACTCCGTCGCCGACGCCGAGAAGCTGCGTCACCACGTCAGCGACCTACTCCGGGGCGAACACGACCCGCTGGACGTGGTGATCGTCGGAGGCGGTCCTACCGGAGTCGAAACCGCGGGCGCGTTCGCCGAGCTGTTCACGGCGCTGCGCAAGATGAACCACCCGGGCGGTCGCGGCGAGGCGTGGTTGATCAACCACGGGCCCGCGCTGCTCGCGCCGTACAGCGAACGCTCCCACGAGTACGCCCACGACAAGCTCGTTCAGCACGGTGCGAAGGTGCGGCTCGGCGTCGGTGTGGCATCCGTCGACGCCGACGGTGTGCTGCTCTCCGACGGCTCTCGCCTGGCCTCCCGCACGGTCGTCTGGGCAGGCGGGGAGTCCGCGTCACCCATCGCGTCCACGGCGTCGGTGACGCCCGGCCACGGCGGCCGCATCGACGTACTCGCCGATCTGACGGTACCGACGTTCGACGACGTGTACGCCGTCGGCGACGTGGCCAACATCCCCGGTTCCGACGGAAAGGCATTGCCTCAGTTGGGATCCGTCGCGCAGCAGGCAGGAGCGTGGACCGCCCGCAACATTCTGCTGTCGATCGCGGGTGAACCTCGAAAGCCGTTCGCCTACAAGGACAAGGGCATCATGGCGATGATCGGACGCGGCGCCGCCGTCGCCGAGGTGGGAGCGCACCGTCACCAGGTGGAGGGTCCCCTCGCGTTCGCGGCCTGGTTGGGTGTGCACGCCGCCCTGCTCAGCGGCGCTCACAGCAAGGTCGACGCCTTCCTGTCCTGGGCGTGGGACTATTTCGACAGCGACCACGCTGCCATCGTCGAATGCCACGGCGACCCCAAACGCATCGCCTGGGCAGGCGACGCCAAGCCGACGATCTGACGCTAGGGCCTGCTTCGGGCGTAGTGCACCACTCGGCGCGCCGATCGTGCGACGGCCTCGTCGATCAGACGTCCGTTCTTGTCGACGCCGACGCCGGATGTCGCGCGCGCAAGGGCCTCCAGGATCTCCTCGGCCTCCTGCACCGCCTCCGACGTCGGTACGAAGGCATCCCGTGCCGGAGCCACCTGGGCCGGGTGGATGCACGCACGGCCGCGGAATCCCAGCCTGCGCAGTTCCACGGTGTCGGCAGCGAACGCATCGGTGTCGCGGAACTCGACCGAGACCGCGGCAAGGGGCGGTTCGAGTCCCGCTGCCGCGCTCGCGACGACGACCTGACTGCGTGCGAACAGCAACGCGCGACCGTCGCCGCCGGGCTCGATGGACAGGTCGGCGGCGAGGTCGACCTCGCCGATCTGCAGGAACCGCAGCCTCGGGCCCGTCGCGATCGCCGGTAGGGCGAGTAGCCCTTTTCCCGTCTCGATCAGCGCCGAGAGTTCCGCGTGCGGTGCGACCGAATCCAGAATGCGCGCGGCTGCTTCGATCTCCTCCAGCGATTCGACCTTGGGTAGCCAGATCCCGGTGAGGTTCGGGCCGGCAACCGCACGAATGTCCGCATCCTGCAGAGCACCCGGATTCACCCGCACCCAGATCTCGACCTGGCCCGGTTCGCAGGCCGCCAACCACTTGGCGACGGTGCTGCGCGCCTCGTCCTTGTTCGACGCCACGACTGCGTCTTCCAAGTCCAGGACCACGGCGTCCGCTCCGGATCTCGACGCCTTGTCGAAACGAGCGGGTACGTCGCCCGGCACGTACAGGAACGTCAGTGCGGTCATCCGATCACTCCGTGGCCTGCCACGAGTGCCTTGGCGATGACGGTGCGCATGATGTCGTTGGTTCCTTCACCGATCGCCATCAGTGGGGCATCTCGGTACAACCGCTCGACCACGAATTCCGTGGAGTATCCGTAACCGCCGTGAATGCGCATCGATTCCAAGCTGGCTTCGATCGCGGTTTCGGAGGCGAAGTACTTGGCCATCCCGGCTTCCATGTCGACGCGTTTGCCCGAATCAGCCTGTGATGCTGCCCAATACGTCATCAATCTCGCGGCTTGTAACCGTGTGGCGATGTCGGCGATCTTCAGTTGGATGGCCTGGAAGTCCGCAATGGGTTGGCCGAATGCAGTGCGTTCCTTCGCGTACTTCAGTGCGGCATCGTAGGCGGCCTGGGCGATTCCGACGCTGCGGCCCGCGATGTTGAGTCGCCCGATCTCCAGCCCGGACAGCGCCTGCTGCAACCCACGACCCTCGACACCACCGAGGAGGGCCGACGCTGGAACGCGGACGTCCTGGAGGTGGATTTCGCACGACTCGGTGCCCTTGTAACCGAGCTTGCCGAGATCGCGCTGTACTTCGAATCCCTCGGTCTCGGTGTCGATCAGCAACAAGCTCATGCCCTTGTGCGCTGGATCGGCGGTGTTGTCGGTCTTCACCAGCGTCGGCAGGACATTCGCGTAGCGGGCGTTGGTGATCCACGTCTTGGTCCCGTTGACGATGTAGTGGTCACCGTCGCGCTTGGCGGTCGTCCGAATTCCCTGCAGGTCGGTTCCGGCACCGGGCTCGGTGAGGCCGACACCGGTGCGATACACACCTGCCGCGAGTTTCGGGAGCAACTGTTCCTTCTGCTCCTGGGTACCGTGCTTGGCGATCATCCAGCAGGACAGGTTGTGACTGCCGAGGATGCCCGCCACACCCATCCACCCACGTGCGAGTTCCTCGTAGACCAGAGTGAAGGACACCTTGTCCAGGTCCAGTCCGCCGAACTCTTCGGGAGTGGTGATTCCGAACAGGCCCATCGCTTTGAGATGTTCGACGATTTCCGTCGGGTATCGGCCGCTGCGCTCGTATTCGCTTGCAACCGGGATGATTTCCTTGTCGACGAACTTTCGCAGTGCGGATCGAAAGTCCTGCTGTTGCTCGGTGAACGTGAAATCCATGACGTGTCCTAGGAGTCGGTTGTTCGGGAGATCTCCGCTGCCAGATCGAGCACGCGGGTCAGGTCGGGTTCGAGTTCGAGATGCGCGACGATGTCGGCCAGCTCGGCGGCGCGTGGATGCTCACCACAGTTGGCCAGGAACTTGGCGCGCAGTTCGTCGTCGGTCAACGGCGAACTCGGCGTCCCTCGGCTGCCACCGACCTCACCGGTGAGCGTGGAACCGTCGCGCAGGGTGATGACGGCCTTGCCCGGTGCTGCGGCGGCCGGACCGTCGGTGGGCGCGTCGATCACCTCGACCGCCTTGGCGATCTGCAGAACATCACTGCGCGAGATCGATTCGTCGGTGTAGGTCGCGATGGTCACCGACCCGTCGACGAGCAACGCGGCCACGCTCCACGGCAAATCGAACTTGGCATCGTAGGTACTCCGCGGTGCGGCCGTACCCGCGTGCTCGCCGCACACGAAGGGCGACGAATCCGGATGTACGTGTACCTGCACGGACACGATGTCCGACGGGTCGACGACGGTTCCTGCCGTCGCTGCGGTCACGGCATCGAGGGTCACGTGCATGAGCTGGCACGCCGGGTACGGTTTGATGCCGATCTGCGTTGCTTCCCAGCGTGTTCCGAGATCCTCGGTCAGCACGGCGAAGTCGACGGGCCGATCGGCAAGCGCTGCGTACACACCCCGGCGACCGTCGAGCACGGTGCGTGGTCCGGTGGCACCGGCGGCGGCGAGACGGGCGGCGAGAATGCCGTCGACACTCGCGCTACCCGGGTGCAGCGACTTGGTGTCGGCTGCCGTGTCGAGGAATTCGAGGAGCCCGCCGCTCGAGGATCCGGCGATACCCAGTGCGTCGACGACGGTGTCCTCGTGCGAGCCGACGAGTTTCGATGCCACCACGGCTGCGGCGAGTGGTCCTGCTACCGCAGTGGCGTGCAGGCCTCGTGCATGGAATCCGTGCGGACTGACGGCGCCGAGCCGGCACACCGTCTCCATGCCGATCACCGACGCCGTCACCACCTCGGCACCCGTCGCGCCTACCTCCTGGCCGACAGCGAGTGCGGCGGGAAGCACCACTGCAGTGGCATGCACGAGTCCGCCGGCGTGGGTGTCGTCGAAATCCAGTGCGTGCACCATGATTCCGGTTGCCATGGCAGCGGCAGGCGCAGAGAGTGCGACGTCTCCGCTGAGCGCTCGGGCTTCACCCGGCCCACCGAGCGCGTGCGCGACGGCCCACCCGGGAGCGCCCGCACCCAGCCTCCGCGCGGCGATGGCGTCGCCGATCCCGTCGAGGAGGTGCCGTTTCACGGCATGGGCGACGTCATCCGGAACGTCGTCGGAACCGAGTGAAACAACCCATCCAGCAAGGGTTTCCGATGCAGTGCTCATACGGTGATGCCTACTGCATTCTTTCCGAACGCACCGCTGCGGCGAAGTTCGGCGGCTGTCTCGGCGTCGTAGCCGAGCGAGTCGAGCACGTCGTCCAAGTGTTCTCCGCGGAGCGGGGCGCGGGTGTAGACGGCGGGCTCGCTGCCGAATCGAACGGGCGATGCGACCTGTTTGATCGTGCCGAGATTGGGGTGTTCGGTCTCCACGATGAGGCCGCGAGCGAGAGTGTGCGGTTCGGTCAGCGCCTCGGCGATGTCGTTGATCGGCCCGGACGGCACACCCGCCGGGCCGAGCAGCGAAAGCCAATGCGCCACGGACTCCGTCGCGAAGATCTTCTCCAGTATCGGCAGGAGAGCGTCGGCGTTCTTTCCGCGTTCGGTGAAGTTCGCGAACCGTGGGTCCGACGCCAGGTCCGGCGCACCGATGGCCTCGACAAGGCGCTGCCAGAACTTCTCCTTCGCACAACCGACCACGAGCCAACCGTCCGACGCCTCGAAGGCCTGGAACGGAACGAGCGACGGATGAGCCGAGTTCTTGGTCCGGACCGGTTCGAACCCTTCGTTGAGATGCCACGTGGCCGGATAGGTCAGCAGTCCCATGGCCGTGTCGTACAACGACAGATCGCAGTCGCCGCCGACGCCGTCACGCCGTGCCGCATGAAGGCCGGCGAGAATGCTGATGGCCGCCACGAACCCGCCCGAGTAGTCGACAAGGGACAGACCGGATTTGGTCGGTGGACCGTCGGGATCACCGGTGACGGACATCCACCCGGCCAGGCCCTGGAGAATGTAGTCGTACCCCGGTTCCTTCGCGCGTGGGCCGGTCATGCCGAAGCCGGTGAGGCTGCAGCACACGATGGCAGGATTCAGATGCTTCAGGTCGTCGTAGGTGATGCCGATCTTCGCCGGCACGTCGCCGCGGAGATTGGAGTAGACGACGTCGCTTTCTCGCACCAGATCCTCGAAGACGCGGCGACCGGACTCGGTGTTCAGGTCGATGGAGATACTGCGCTTGTTCCGGTTGAAGGTCTCGAAGAACAGCGAATCCTCACCCGACGCGTACGGAGGCACGTACCTCCCCACGTCACCTCCGACACCGGGGTCCTCGACCTTGAGGACGTCGGCGCCGAGGTCCGCCAGGTGGAGGCTGCCGAACGGGCCGGCACCGTACTGCTCGAGCGACAGGATCCGTACGTCTTCCAGTGGTCTCATTTCGCCACCCCGTTGGTGCCGGTCGAGACGAGGGCCGACAGTTCCAGTGGTCCGGCCTTGGCGTCGGGGAAGTAGTTCTGGCCGATTCCGCTTGCGCGAGTGGCGATCATGACCGACCGCTTCCAGGAGATGATTTCGTCGCCGTCCTGATTCAGCCCGCGCGTGATCATCGAGATGATCCCTGCATACGGCCTGGACTTGGATTCGCGTTTGTCCGTGCAGAGACTTTCCGCGTACAGGGTGTCGCCTGCGTACAGCGGGTGACTCATCTTGATGTCGGTGAACGCGAGGTTGGAGATCGCGTTCTGACTCATATCGAGCACCGAGATACCGAGAACAACGGCGACGGTGAGCCCGGAATTGACGATCACTCGTCCTTCGGTGATCGGATTCTGTTCTGCAACATGCGCGTTGAAGTGATTCTGGTTGGTGTTCATCGAGAGCAGCGTGATCCACGTGTTGTCGGCTTCGCTGATGGTGCGACCGAGCGGATGCTGGTACACGTCGCCGACGACGTAGTCCTCGAAGAATCGTCCGAGCGTTGCGGGGTGAGTTGCCACGGTGCCTCCTCAGGCTTGGGCTGTAGCGTTGCTCACACCATAAACATCAGATGTTTAACGAGTCAAGGGTTGCGCGAAGTCGATAATGGGTGCAGCTCCGCCGTCTTCTCGGCCAGGAGGCCACGTCTTGACGGGCTAAACATCTTATGTTTAAAGTTAGATATCTGTTACTTACGTCTCATTCACCACTGTGAGTGGCCGAGGTCATCGAGGCGGCGCTGCGCCGCTCGAATCCGCAACAAGTCTACGAGGCCTGCCATGTTCCTTCATCGAACCGCCGCCCTGTCGGTGGCGTTGACACTCGCTCTCGGACTCACCGCCTGTGGGTCGGATCCGGGTCCCGACGCCGACCCCGAGAACCCCGTCACCATCGACGTCACCGTGTCCGCAGCCGCGGAGATCTACAGCATCCCGTGGCTGGTCGCCCAACAGCAGGGCCTCTTCGAGAAGCACGGGGTCATCGTCGAGAACATCGTTCCGGGCAAAGGCGGTAGCGCCACCATGCGCACGCTGCTCGACGGAAACATCCCCATCGGCGAGGTCAGCTATCCCTCCATCGTCCAGGCCGACGCAGGCGGTTCCGAACTTCGGATCGTCGGAGGTGGTACCCAGGGGCCGTACCCGATGAACTTCTACGCACTGGCATCGAATCCGTCGATCAACTCCATCGAGGACGTACGCCGGTGGGCGTACACCCGCCCCAACTCCGCCTCCGATGCGCTCACTCTTCTGCTACCCGACCTCGCGGGTGTCGACGCGAGCAAGATCGAGCGGGTGTCGTCGGGCGGCATCGGTGAAGGCCTGGCTCTCCTGGAAGCGGGCTCCGTCGACATCGCGCTCATCCCCTCCATCGTCGCCGAGCAGCGACCCGAGGACTTCAAGCTCATCGTCAGCAGCCCCGACTACATGCAGAGGTTCCTGCAGTCCACGATCACCACCACGAAGGACTACGCCGAATCCAATCCAGGTGTCGTCCGCGCCATCAACGCCGGTTACACCGAGGCCGTGGCGTCGATCAAGGCCGATCCCGAAGCCGCGGCGCAGATCTACGCCGCGTACACAGGGTTCGACGCCGAGTCGGCACTGGCGGTGGTGGAACGTGCATCTTCGGTCGACACGTGGGGCGGCGGATTCGACCCGGCTTCCGTGACATCCGCACAGGCAGGCGTCGAAGCATCCGGTAGCGACCGCGAACCCGACTTCTGCACTCTGTTCGACCCCGATTTCCTGGCCGACGGCGTCGCACGCGACATGCCGATCGACTGCACCACCTGACGTCCACTCCGCCTGCACGAGAGGGTATTCCACGTGACACAGACAGACGATCGACCACGCACCACCACCACACCGAACATTGCCGTCGCCGACTCGGTGTCCCGGCACTTCGGCGACGTGACCGCTCTGCACGACATCGACCTGACGATCGGCCGGGGTGAGTTCGTCTCGATCGTCGGCCCCAGCGGATGCGGCAAATCCACGCTGCTCGAGATCTTCGCGGGCCTGCAGGACCACGACGGGGGCACCGTCACCGTCGACGACCGTCCACTCACCGGCCCACGGAGCAAGACCGCCATCATCTTCCAGGAATCGGCGACGCTTCCGTGGCGGACCGTCCGCGACAACGTCGCGTTCGCGCTCGAGGTCAAGGGCGTCGGAAAGAAGGAACGACGGGCACGCGCCGACGAGCTGCTCGCCACCGTCGGACTGTCGAAGTTCGGCGATCATTTTCCGACGCAGTTGTCCGGCGGTATGCGCCAACGCGTCGCCATCGCCCGATGCCTGTCGATGGAACCCGATCTGATTCTCGCCGACGAACCGTTCGGCGCGCTGGACGAGCAAACTCGGCTCGTCATGTCCTACGAGCTCTTGAAGATCGTCGAAAAGCTCACGTGTGGAGTCCTGTTCATCACCCACAGCATTCAGGAGGCGGTGTTGCTGTCCGACAGGGTGCTCGTGATGAGCGCGCGGCCGGGCAGATTCATCGACGAGATGCCCATCGATCTTCCGCGGCCGCGGTCGGAGGACGTCTTGTCCAGCCCCGAGGCCATCACCGTTCACGAGCGAATCTGGTCGACTCTGCGGGACGAGGCCAAGAAGACGATGAGCGTGGAGCCATGACGACCACGTCCACCGCGGCAGAAACTACGCGACAACGCTCCGTCGTACCGGGTTATCTGCGTCCCGCACCGAAAGCCGTGCTGAAGATTCCAGCTGCCGGCTGGACCGCAGCGGTCATCGTCCTGGCTGTGCTGGTGGTGGAGGTGTACGCACGCTCCCCATTGGCCTCGCCACTCGACATCGTGCCGGTATCCGACATGGCCGCCACAGCACTACAGCTCATGACCGATCCGGATTTCCTCGTCGACGCACTCGGGCGGACCCTCGGCATCATCGTCGTCGCATTCGTTCTCAGTTCGCTGCTCGGAATCGGCGCGGCCTACCTGCTGTGGCGGTTCGATGTGTGGGACAGAGCATTTCAGCCCTACCTCAACGTGTACTACGCTGTGCCCACCTTCGCGCTGTACCCCATCATGGTCGTACTCTTCGGTAGCGGCATCGCCCCCATCGCCATACTCTCGACCATCTTCGCGTTCGGTGTCGTCGCGATGAATGCTCGAACAGGGTTCAACTCCGTCAGCCCCATCGTCGCCAAACTCGGGTCGACCTTGAGATTGACTCGGTGGCAGTACTTCCGGTCGATACTCCTGCCCTACGCATTGCCCAACATCGTCACCGGGCTCAAGCTCGGCCTGTCCTACGCCATCATCTCCGTGCTCGCCAGCGAGTTCATCCTGTCGACCCAAGGCCTCGGTCACTACATCTCCATCGCCTACGACAGCTTCGACATCGCCGAGATGTACGCAGGAATCCTGGTCGTCACCGCCCTCGCCCTTCTCGCCACCCTCGGCATCTCCGCTGCCCTGAACCGATTCGATTGGAGGCGTCGCCGATGAGCACCGTGACCGCGAAGGTTGCCACCGCACCGAGTGCCGCACCGACACGCTCCCCCTCGACGAAACCCAGCCTGCTGCGGCGGTTCGCACCCCCGGTCGTCGTCGCAGTCCTGGCCGTCGCTCTCTGGTGGCTCGCCGCCGTCGTGGCGGACAGCCTGATCTTTCCGACGCCCGCCGAGGCCATGTCTTCCCTCGCCGACGACCTGGGCAAAGCCGAATTCCGTGCGAACGTTCTCGATTCGTTGCGCATCCTCGCCCTCGGCTACCTCGCGAGCACCGTGGCCGGGTCGCTGCTGGGACTCGCTCTTGGAATCAGCCCGTTCTGGACTCGGTCGATCCTTCCCATCTTCTATTCCATCAACAGTATTCCCAAGATCGTCCTGTACCCGATCTTCCTGTCGTTCCTCGGAATCGGCGAACTGAGCCGAGGCGGTTTCACGTTCTACGCGGCCTTCGTACCCATGTTTCTCGTCGCCGTCGAGAGCACCGCGTCGGTCCAGCAGATCCACCTGAAGATGGCAGCGTCACTCCAGGTCAGCTGGCCACGGCTGATCCGTCAGATCGTCATCCCCTCGGCGCTGCCGGCGTTGGCCACCGGAATGCGCATGACGTTCGGCCTGGCGTTCCTGGGATTGCTTCTCGCCGAGATGTTCTCGTCGTCCAGCGGCATCGGCTACGAACTGCTACGCAACGTCAGCCTGGTCCGCATGGAGAACATCATGGGCACCGTCGTACTGATCATGGTGATGGCGCTGCCACCCACCATCGCACTCCAATGGCTCGAGCACCGCATCACCGCCAAGTTCGGCGGATGACCCCGCGCGTCAGCGCAGAACATCCGTTCCGACGAAGGGCACCAACGCTTCCGGTACCCGCACGGTACCGTCGGCCTGCTGGTGATTCTCGAGGATGGCGACGATCCACCGGGTCGTCGCCAGGGTGCCGTTGAGCGTCGCCGCGATCTGAGGCTTGCCGTGCTCGTCGCGGTACCGAACGCCGAGACGACGCGCCTGGAAGGTCGTGCAGTTCGAGGTCGAGGTGAGCTCGCGGTAAGCGTTCTGGGTGGGCACCCATGCCTCGCAGTCGTACTTGCGGGCGGCCGACGAACCGAGATCGCCACCGGCGACATCGATGATGCGGTACGGAAGCTCCACCGCGGCAAGCATCTCGCGCTCGAACTCGAGCAGCTTCTTGTGCTCGGCCGCAGCGTCCTCCGGCTTGATGTAGGAGAACATCTCGATCTTGTCGAACTGGTGGACCCGGATGATGCCGCGGGTGTCCTTGCCGTAACTGCCTGCCTCGCGGCGGAAGCACGACGACCAGCCCGCATAGCGCTTGGGACCGTCGGACAGATCGATGATCTCGCCCGAATGATAACCCGCAAGAGCAACTTCCGACGTTCCGACGAGATAGAGGTCGTCGGCTTCGAGCCGATAGATCTCGTCCGCGTGCGCCCCGAGGAAACCAGTGCCTGCCATGATCTCCGGCCGCACCAGCACCGGCGGGATCATCATCGTGAAACCGTTCTTCACGGCCTTCTGCGCGGCGAGTTGCAGCATTCCCTGCTGCAGCAGGGCGCCGTACCCGGTCATGAAGTAGAACCGTGAACCGGACACCTTCGCGCCGCGTTCCATGTCGATCAGGCCGAGCGACTCGCCCAGTTCGAGGTGATCCTTCGGCTCGAAATCGAACGTCGGAATATCGCCGACGGTCTCGAGCAGTACGTAATCGTCCTCGCCGCCTGCAGGTGCGCCCTCCTCGACGATGTTGGAGATCTTCCGGGCCGCGACGTCGAGGGCCGCGTCGGCCTCGTTCTGCGTCGCCTCGGCAGCCTTGACCTGAGCCGCCAACTCGGACGCACCGGCCAGCAGAGCCGGGCGCTCGTCGGGAGACGCCTTGCCGACCTTCTTGCCCAGCGCCTTCTGCTCGGCGCGGAGTTGATCCCCGGCCAACACAGCTGCGCGACGAGACGCATCCGCCTCGAGCAACGCGTCCACCAGTGAAGGGTCTTCACCACGTGTGCGCTGCGAGGCTCGAACTACGTCAGGATTCTCGCGGAGGAACTTGAGGTCGATCACGGAGACAAACCTTACTTGCCGAGCAACCCCAGGTAGTCCTCGCGTCCGAACATCCGAGCTGCATCGATCGCCGACGGGTGACCCCCGGCCGGGTCGGCACCACCGTCGACGAGCGCCTTCACGACGTCGTCCTCACCCTTGAACACGGCACCGGCCAGTGGCGTCTGACCTTTGTCGTTCGGCCGATTCACGTCCGCACCCCGCTCGACCAGGGCATTCACCGTCGCCGCATGCCCGTGGTACGCCGCGAGCATCACCAGCGTGTCCCCGGCAGAATTGTTCAGATCGACCGGAACACCCGCATCGACGTACGCCGTCAGCGCCTCGGTGTCCCCCGCACGAGCCATGTCGAACAGCCGTCCGGCGAGCTCGGCAACGTCGTCGGCGTCATCAGGTCCCGTCATGACAGTAGAAGTTACTCGGGCATGATGGAAGGCGATGTCCAGCAAGCCCGAGAAACCGAACCAGCGCACCGTCACCGCCCACGTCGCGCGTCGTGGCCTGGTGCTCGTCGCCATCGGCGCCGTCGCCGCCGCAGCGATCACCCTCTTCGTCTCCGACGGTTTCTCCCAGCCCGAGAAGATCACGACGCATTCCGAAGCAGGTCCCGCCACCGACGGCCCGGTGTCCGCGTCGTCCTTCGGCTCGGCCGACCCGGGCACCTGCCTCGACTGGACGCCGACCGACGACCCCGAGACCGACCGCCAGGATCTGGCGGAAGTCTCCTGCGCCGAGCCGCATCGATTCGAGGTCGCCAAGGATGTCGACATGACCGCCTACCCGGGCCTCGAGTTCGCCCCGGGAGCCGCGTACCCCGGGGCCCTACGGTTCGGGCAACTACGCGACGAACACTGCATCGACGTCGTCGACGACTACCTCGGCACCAAGTTCGATCCCAGTGGCAAGTTCAGCGTCGGGCTCATGTTCCCCAGCCAGGCCGGGTGGGCGTCGGGCGAACGAACGTTGCGCTGCGGAATCCAGCAGTCCTCCAACACCGGCATCCCGCAGGAGATGAGCGGCTCGGTCCAAGGTCAGGACCAATCGAACGTGTGGGACGTCGGAACCTGCATCGGCATCAACCAGAACGTCCCGGCCGACCCCGTCGACTGCGCCCAGGCACACGCCTTCGAAGTCGCATCGATCATCGACCTGCAGCAGCAGTTTCCCAGCGGCATCCCCACCGAAGCCGACCAGGACGCCTACCTCGAACAGACCTGCACCGAAGCCGTCAACGGCTACCTCGGCTCGGACACCGCGCTGCGAGACAAGACGCTCACCCTCTTCTGGAACACCATCGACGTCACCAGCTGGCTCGCCGGCTCACGCCAGGTGAGCTGCTCCATCGGCAAGGAACTCGACGAAGGCGGCTTCGCGACCATCGCCGGATCCGCGAAGGGCGACATCCTCATCAACGGTGAAGCCCCCGTGCCGCCCCCCGCCGCTCCCGACGGCCGAGCCCTCCCCACTCCGCTGCCCGGCGCAGCGCCGATCACTCCCGGAGGGTGACATTCCCACCGACATGACCCGCGCCGAGTTCGAAGAAGCCGTCGCCGACGCCCTCGACACTCTCCCGCCCGACATCACCGACCGCATGGACAACGTCGTCATCCTCGTCGAAGAAGAACACCCGACGGAAGACATCCTGGGCCTGTACGAAGGCGTCGCCCTCACCGAGCGCTACGAATACAGCGGGCACCTACCGGACGTCATCACGATCTACCGGCTACCCATCCTCGACATGGTCGACGACGCCGACACCGCCAAACGCGAAATCGCCATCACCGTCGCCCACGAAGTCGGCCACCACTTCGGCATCGACGACGAACGCCTCCACGAACTCGGCTTCGGCTGACCCCCGGCCCGGCTGCGGGCGGGAGGCGCTAGGCCGAGACGGATTCCCGCGTAGGAGACGAGGCGCGGTCGGTGAGGAAGGCGAAGACCAGGCCGAGGCCGAGCCACAGTGTTGCCTGGGTCGCCAGGGACGACAATCGGAATTCCCAGAGCAGTGTGGCGGGGAAGTCGTCGCCGACCTCGTTGATTCCGGGTAGCAGGACGTACCCGAGTGCCGCAACGACGAGGAAGGTCAGGGCCGGGGCCCCGATGCGGATGGCGACGGAGGTCTGCGTCGACACGAGCCTGGCAACGTAGACACCGATGCCGACAGCGGCGAGTCCCAGAACCACTGCTGCCAGCCACAGCCAGGTTCGTTGGGTGATCGTGTCCGGGTCTCCGACGGCGGGTGGGTTCGCGGGGTACTTGAAGAACGGGACCGCTTCGATAGCCACCCACCCGAGGAACGCCGTCGCGAGCGCGAGGATCGATCCGGGCAGTGCGGTGAATCGTCGGGCGTAGTGCAGTACCGCGGCGAAGATCGCTCCCAGAGCGAGACCGGCCAGCCCTGTCGCGAGGAACAGTCCGGCGCGTTGTCCGTCGCGGCTGACGAGCGCTTCCTCCTCGTCGTGCGAGTGTCCGGCCGCGGCCTCTTCACCGTGCGAATGCTCGCCCGCGCCTGCGGCTTCTTCGATGGCGATGGCCGAGTCGATGTGTGGCTCACCGATGGTGAAGGCCACCGCTCCAGCGAGTAATCCGGCGATCAGGCCGGCCAGCAGACCGCGCACGAGAAGCTGGAGGAACGTGCCTCCGAGTGTGGTCAGTGGCACGGGAGCCCCAGCAGGTGGCGTCCGTCGTGCATCAACTCGTGCATGTACATCCCGCTTCGCGAGATGGCGCCCTGGTCGAAGCCGACCAGGTAGAGCACGAGGAATGCGAGAAGGATGACCGCTCCCACCACGAGGGCGAGGGCTGCGGACTCCGCGGATCTGCTGGGATGGACGACTGTAGCCATGATTCGGTGTTGCCTCCTGGGATTGTGCGTCCCGTAGAAACGTCCACGACGTGTGAGTTTTCTGGCTGACAGGCCGGGGCCTGCTCACAGTGGCGCAACCGCTCCGGATTTTCATCGGATTACCTGCACACGTCGCACTTACCCGCGAACTGTGGCACCGATCTCCCACAGCTGTCAATCGAAACTACAGTGACGAGCGTGGGCAATTCGGTGCTGCGACTGACGCTGGTCAGCCATGCCGTCACCGCAGCGCAGCGTGGGGCGCGCTTCGAATCGGACGAACCGGTCATTTCCCCTGTCGCCGTTCGGTATCCAGGCATCGCCGACGCCGTCCTGATCGCTCCTGAACTGCGCGCCCGGCAGACTGCGGAGGGGCTCGGATTGACGGGCTCGACCACGCAGGCGATCGCGGACATCGACTACGGCGACTGGCGTGGCTCGACGATGGATGAACTCCCCGAGCCCGACGTTCTGGCGTGGCTGACGGACACTTCGTTCGCGCCGCCCGGCGGTGAATCCGTCGACGATCTCTTCTCTCGGGTCACCGGTTGGATGGATCGTGTCGCCTCCGATCCGATGAGGGTCTGTGCGGTGACCCATCCCGCGGTGATCAGGGCGGCGGTCGTGAGAACTCTCGACGCACCGAGGCTGTCGTTCTGGCGCGTCGACATTCCGCCGCTGACCTCGACGACAGTGCAGTGTCGGGCGGGTCGATGGACGCTCCGCTCGGTCGCGGAAAAAATTAGCTGAGCTTTTTCTCGTTCTGCTGGAACCGATCGGGTTCCGGTCTCGTCCAATCCATACGAAGGGCGAATTCTCGGCAGCGAGGGCCGCCCCGCATCGCGAAAACAACGTGAACGAGGAGTGAGCATGCCAGGTACCGTGCGGGTCGATCCTGTGGCCCTCGACGCTGCTGCAGCGGATCTCGATGCCGCGGCCGCGCGGTTGCAGGCGAACCTCACCGCGGTGTCACTGCCCATTCAACCGATCCCCTCCGGTAGCGAGGAAGTTTCTCTGCTCGCCAACCGGTTCTTCAGGAATTCGGCGGGCACGTTCTCCCCGGCCGCGGCCCAGGCGGTGGAGGAACTGATCGAGACGGCAGCCGCCCTCCGTGCGCAGGCCGCGGCCTACCGCAACGTGGATTTCGAGCACGGAAAAGCGCTGGGCAGCTGACAACCTCCGCGCGCCGAAGAACCTTCTTTCACGCCCACTCATCCTTGGGAGCAAAACGATGACACTCGGAGTCACCGGTGTGGTGTGGATGCCACGCTTGGCGATGGTCAACTCGACGTCGCTGTTGGCAGGTGCGGGCGCTGCGCCGTTGGCCACTGCCGGCGGAGCCTGGCAGGCCGTCGCTGCTGCGTACGCGGACACCTCGATCACCCTCACTCGCGTGATGGCCGTACTCGCCGCCGGGTGGGAGGGTGAGGCCGCCAATGCCGCTCAGGAGCGACTCGGTGGTTTCCTCGCTTGGACGCAAGGCGTCACGGCGAAGGCCACTCAGATATCCGGAATGGCTGCCGGCGAAGCCGCGGCGTACTCGACGGCTGCGCTGACCATGCCCAATCCCGTCGAGATCGGCGCCGTGCAGAGCGCCAAGATCGCCGCCTACGGTGCCGGTGGTGCGCTCAACGGGAGCGCCCAGGCGCTCGAAGTCGCCGAGCGAGCCCTCGACGTCCGGGCGGGCCTGGTCATGGAGGGCTACGAGGCCGCGACGACACCCCTTGCACTGCAGGTATCGTTCGATCATCCGCCGAAGATCGTCAACGACTCTGCCGTGAGCGGAGCCGTCGACAGCGCCGGTCGCCCCATCGACTCTGCGCGATCTCATTCGGAGACAGGCATCTTCGGCTTCAGCGCCAACACATCCCCGGCTCAGGCAGCTCTCGCCGCCGTCGGGTCCGCGCTGCAGAATCCCGCGTTGGCGAGTGCCGCGGGCCAGATTGCGAGCACGGCAGGTTCGGTGGCCGGGTCGTCGGTCACCACCGTGGCGTCGGCGGCAACCAACATCGGCAGCGCCGCGGTGTCGTCGCTGATGAGCTCCAACTCCAGTTCCACCGGGCAGGCGTCGTCCCCTGCATCGTTCAGAACGGAGTCCCCGACGGCGGGGACGACGTCCACCCGTGCGGTGTCCGCGTCGAACGTCGGCGTGCCGGGCGCCGGTGGGCTGCGCTCGGGCGGCGGATTCGGTTCGGCTGCAGGTTCACTCGGCAGTCCGGTCGCAGGGGCACCGAGTTCGGGCCCCGGGGTGGGCAGCGAACGCGCAGTCGGAACCGGGTCCATGTTCGGCTCTGCCGCACCGGACGGCGCCGCGGCGGCACGGGGAGCCCACGGCGCAGGACCCGTCGGTGCAGGCCACAGCGGCAACAACGAAGACGACGAACACGACACGCCCGGTTACCTACGTCAGTTCGAGCATTTCTCCGACGGGCGCACGGTTGCTCCCTCGGTGATCGGGGCCGATCCGTCCTGGAACGATCGTTGATCGACTTGGGAACCCAACCGCTCGGCCATACTCTCCCGTTCGCCGAGTTGGACGCGGACAGAACAGATTTCCTCGTCGACAGTTTGAGCATCGTCGAGCTGCCTGTCGTTCTCGACGTGTTCCCTCGCTACGACTCGTTCGAGAAGAAACACGAATCGCTTGCACGCGGCCATGCAGGCCTGGTCCAGGACAATCTGATCGTCGACGGCTTCATCCACCCGGACCTGGAGGCGTGGCTCCGGATTCTCGAGCAGCCACGATGGTACGTATCGGCACGTCGAGTTCCCACGCCGTACACGGAGGACAGTCCGATTCTACGAATCTGCCTGGCAGGCAACAGCACCGGCACCGTGATCGCAACCAAGACGGAAGGCCGTCTACGGCTGCGCATTGCAGCTGCCGACGCGGCCGTCGAACTGTTCACCGAGCTCGGTAGTGGCCGGGCGCTGGAGTTCCGTGGCGTGTCGGCTCCGACGGATGGACTCGCGGAGGCGCTCGACGCTGCGCCTACCGACTCCCGAGCTACCGCGTCCCGCCTGGCACACCTCGGAATCAACGGCGACGTGGCCCGAGAGGTGGCGTCGGCGATCAGTATGTGTTCGGCGCAGGCCGAGATCACCTCGGTCACCGTCGAATCCGGGAACAGATCGGCAGGCGCTCACCCCGTCGCCATTTTCGACACCCCCCGGGGACGGATTGCCGCGACGTCGAGCCGCGCTGCCGACGGGAGCCACTGGACCACCCTGTCTCCCGGCACCGACACCCGCATCACGGCGGCCCTGTCCGAACTGATCGGCAGGGCACTCTGATCGCCAGGACGCTCCGATCGGCAGGGTTCTAGGAGATCGGGTTGTCCGCCGTAGTGCTTCCCTTGCCTTCGAACGGCGGCAGGAACGTGCCCCAGCGCTCGCAGGTCCAGCCCGTGCCCGACGGCACCAGCTCGATCGTCTCGGTGTTGTCCAGATGGTTGTCCGCAGCGAATGTGCCGTCGACATCGGCGAGGACGGCGGCGACCAATCTGATCACGGCGCCGTGGCTGACCACGACGACATCGGCGGACTCCGGGGACGTCAGGTACTGCTCGCGCAGCTCGTCGAGAACCGGCACGTATCGGTCGAGGATACTGCGCCCACTGTCCCCGCCGGGGACCGTGGCGTCGAGATCGCCTGCGTGCCAACGTCCGTAGATTTCGGTGAAGCCCTTGTGCGCGGCGTCGTCGCCCCGGTCCTCCCATTCACCTGCCTGCGCCTCGTGAATACCTTCGCGCTGTTGGGGCTCGAGTCCGGTGGCGTCACCGATGTGCGTCGCTGTCTGCACGGCACGGATCGCGAAGGACGACACCAGAACGCTCGGAGGCGTCGCCGCGATCGAGGCGCCGTAGCGCCTGGCTTGTTCGTGACCGTGATCGGTCAGCTGTGCCCCCGGCAATTTCGTGTCGAGGAGCTTGTCCACGTTGGAGAACGTCTGTCCGTGACGGACGAGTACGAGCTTGCCCGTCATCGATCCTCCTCTTCGTCTCGGTGCGCACCCCCACGAAGCGCACTCAACCATTCGATCTCCTCCTCCAACGACGGAGGACGGTGCCCTGTTCCCGTCGCGACGGGCCAAGATCCGAGGAATCGCAATTTCATCTTGCGGTGCAATGCACGCAGTGCCTCACCGACGGCTTCGTCGTCGATGTGACCGGCGAGGTCGAGATAGAACCAGTAGGTGCCGAATTGCTCACGCGTCGGCCGTGATTCGATGCGCGTGAGATCGATGTCCCTGATGCCCAACTCCGCGAGAGCCCGGTTGAGCACACCGGGAACGTTGTCCGGCATGAGCACCAGCGCGGTGCGATCGGCACCGGTTCGCGGCGGCGCGGATCTCGGCGGCGCGACGAGCACGAATCTGGTGCGCGCGTTGTCGACGTCGGCGACACCCGCGGCAAGCGTCGGCAATCCTGTTTTCTCGCCGGCCAGCGGCGTGGACACCGCCGCGTCGGCCAACCCGGCCGCAACGTCCTCCGCCGCAGCGGCATTCGAGGAGGCGAATTGCACCTCCGCACCCGGGATCGTGGCGTCGATCCATTGCCGAACCTGCGCCGCGGCAATCGGATACGCACGAATCGTACGAACGTCGGACAGCGCCACACCGGGCGCGCCGAGAATCGAGAACGCGACGTCCACCTCGGTCTCGGCGAGAATCTGCAGCCTGCTGCCCGCCCCGAGAGCGTCGAGAGTGGGCGAGACCGAACCCTCGACGGAACTCTCGATGGGCACCACCGCTGCGTCGACGTCGCCTGCCCGGACCGCGTCGAGCGACGCCGGCGGACTACCGAGTGGACGTCGTTCGATATCTCCGACGAAACCGAGATCCGCGAAGACGCCCTGCGCTTCGAACTGGCCGAGTGCCATCTCGGTGAATGTTCCCGATGGACCGAAATACGCGATTGTGGGCACGGAAGACGAGATTACGCCGACGGTGCCGGAACCAAGCCCGCTGCCGCGAGATCGTGATGCGCGGCGGTGGCATCGTCGACCTCGATGCCGAGAAGTACCGTCCGCACCGCCTCTGCGGCCTCGGGCCGCAATGCCGCCAACGCGGCCGTGTCGGGGTTCGCCCATGCGGTGGCGATGTCGTCGCCGCGCAGGGCTGCGACGGTGGCGGACAGCAACGCGATGACCTCGGAACTGGACCGCGCCCGCGCGAAGAATCCGCCGTCGGCGTGGGCGACGACGGCGAGCACGTCGGCGACCTGCCGCGGCGACGCCGACGCGATCAGACCGGGGATGCGGTGCGCTTCGACGATCTGCGTGACCGCGTCGAGCGTCGGTCCGTCACCGAGGTCGGGAAACAGAACCAGCGGCGACGGGACGCGCAGGGCGGTGGCGTCGTCGATGGTCTCGGCGTCGACGTCGAGGTGGAACCGGACGGCTTCGTAGACGGCGCGGGATCCTCGGAGTTCCTCGGGATCGATGTCGAGGTCGACGACGAGTCTGCCGAGCGCGGGTTCCCCCGGGTGGTCGCGCAACACCGATGCGGACACGATTGCCGGACCGCTCGTCACCTCGTCGGCATCCCGCGCGACGCGCTCGGAGCTGCGGGAACGCTGGTGGAGGAGGCCGGCGACGAGGGCTCCCGGTTCCGGCCGGTGGGGTACGCCCAGGGTCAGGGGAATGGACACGGCTCTCACGCTAGCGCGGAGGAATTTTGGACGTGCACTTGCGATACCGGCTTCCGTGATTTAACTTAGGTTTGCCTCACCTACTAGCAATCGCATCGGAGGAGCCCATGATCGGCGCCACGACGACCGGACCGTCCACCGCAGAACGAGTCCGCAGCGCCTGTGCGCGTGCCGAGGATGCGGCATTGGCGATCGAAGGCAGCGAACCCGTCGTCACCACGCTCCATCACCTACGTTCCAACGGTGAAGTAGTGCTGGCGGTGCCCAGCGATTCTGCTACCGGCGCCATTGCGTGGCAGTCGACCCGTGCAGGGGTCCCGGCTGTCCTCGAACTGACCGATCACGCACCACTGGCGTTGCGTGAACCGGTTCGTTCGTTGGTGTGGCTGCGCGGCGAGCTGCGGCCCGTACCGGAGTCGCTCATGCGACCCATGGCCGGTGCCGTCGCCGCCGAGCACCCACACCCCGCACTGCTCGACGTCGGACATTCGACGGTGTTACTGAGGCTGATCCTCACCTCGGCCGTCGTCGCGGACAGCACCGGCGCCGAGCCGGTCGCCGTCGACGACCTGCTCTCCGCCGAGCCGGATCCGTTCTGGGAGATGGAAACCAGCTGGCTGCAGCACCTCGACGAGGACCATGCAGATCTCGTCAACCAACTTGCCCGACGCCTCCCGCCGTCGCTGCGGCAGGGACGCATCCGACCTCTCGGCATCGATCGATACGGCATCAGGTTGCGCATCGAGAGCGACTACGGCGACAACGACGTTCGCCTCGGTTTCGCCGAACCCGTCGACGACACCATGGCACTGAGCCGTGCACTCCGCGTACTCGCTGGATGCCCGTTCCTGAACGGATTGCGCGCACGGGGCTAGCTCATACTTGATCCGTGATCGATCTGAAGGGCTGGATCAACCCGCCGAACTCGGCCGTCGACCCACCGCTGGAACCGCGAGAACGACGAGTGATCAAGATCGAGATCGCGATCGTTCTGCTGGTGACCTTCGGGCTCAGCGGCGCGAGCAGCATCCTCTCCCTCGTCGAAGATGCCTTGCTCGCGGGCAGTCTGTCCGACCAATCGGTAGCGCTGAACACGTCGAACTCCTCCCTCGGTGTCATCGATCTGCTGTACCAAGTACTGCGCATCCTGCGACTGTGCGCGTGGGGGGCCCTCGGTCTGTACCTACTGTGGCGCGCGGGGCTGGGGCCCAGGCTCGTCGGGCTCGCGAAACCGAAGCTCCGGAAGGATGTGCTGGCCGGCGTCGGGCTCGCCGCGCTGATCGGCCTGCCAGGCCTGGTGTTCTACCTCGTCGGAAACGCCGTCGGACTCAATCTCACCGTTGTCCCCAGCACGATCGACGACACCTGGTGGCGCATTCCCGCCCTCGTGGCCTTCGCCTTCGCCAACTCCGGCGCCGAGGAGATACTCGTCGTTGCCTACCTGATCTCCCGATTGCGGAAGCTCGGACTCGGCGAGAACTCGTCACTGCTGCTCTCCGCCCTGCTCCGCGGCTCGTACCACCTCTATCAGGGCCTCGGAGCCGGCGTCGGGAACTTCCTGATGGGCCTGGTGTTCGGACGGTTCTGGCAGAAGACCAACCGTCTGTGGCCCCTGCTCATCGCCCACGCCCTCATCGACATCGTCGCTTTCGTCGGCTACGCCCTCCTCCGCGACCATCTCTCCTGGCTACCCTAGATTTGTAGGTACATTCGACGGGTGAACGACGACGACCGCAGAAGACGAGGCACCCCGCCACAGGGTCCACCTGCTGCGCCTCGAAATCCAGGGCGTCGTACACCTCCGCCCGGCTACCGGCCACCGCCGCCGGCCGGGTCTCAGCCGCCGGCCGGTTCTCCGCCTCCGGCCGGTCATCGTCAGCCGCCGCCTCCGGCCGATCGCCGCCCGCCTCCCGCCGGCGGCCGGCCGCACGACGGTTATCGGCCGCCCCCTCCCGGTCCTCGCCCGCCGCTCCCGCCGCGGCAGGAGGGCACTCAGATCATTCGACGCGACGGTCGGCCGGACTCGCACCGGCCATCGGCGTCGCAGCAGGCGTGGTCGCAGGCACCCGAGCCGGGAGTCGTTTCACGCGATCGCACCGCCGGATATCGCCCGACCGAGCAGTATCCGCCTCGGGACAGAGCCGATCGCTACAACGGCGATCACGCGCCGCGGCAGACTCCTCAGCCGTACGTCGAGGAACCTCCACGTCGCCGAACTCCTCCGCCCCCGCAGCGGGCCCTTCGACGGCCCGAGCCAGCGAAGCCTCCGCGGGTTCGCAAGAAACGGCACTGGGGTCGACGCTTCGGCCTGACGTTCCTGGTGCTGCTTCTGGTCGTCGGCGGGTTGGTCTACTACGTGGACAGCTCGCTCACCCGCGTCGATGCGCTGACGAGCTACGACGGACGCATCGCGGACACACCGGGCACCAACTGGTTGCTCGTCGGCTCCGATTCTCGAACCGGTTTGACGCCCGAGCAGGAGGCATCGCTGTCGACGGGTGGCGAGACAGGTCCGTCTCGCACGGACACGATCATTCTCATCCACATTCCCGAGGGTGGCGGCGCCACGACGATGGTCAGCCTCCCGCGTGACTCGTACGTGTCGATCCCCGGTTACGGCCAGGACAAACTGAATGCGGCATTCGCGTTCGAAGGCGCGCCCCTGTTGGTGCAGACAGTGGAAGGTGCGACGGGTCTGCGCATCGACCACTACGCGGAGATCGGTTTCGGCGGCTTCGCGGGAATTGTCGACGCTGTCGGCGGCGTCGACGTCTGCCTGCAGAACGCGATTTCCGATCCCCTCGCCGGGATCGATCTGCCCGCCGGATGCCAGGAACTGGCCGGATCGGACGCCCTCGGATTCGTTCGCACCCGCGCGACCGCGCTCGCCGACATCGACCGCATGAACAATCAACGCCAGTTCATGTCCGCCCTGCTGGACAAGGCGACGAGTCCGTCGACGTTCCTCAATCCGTTCCGTCTGTGGCCTTTGGTCAAGGACGCAGCCGGGTCTCTCAGCGTCGACGACGGTGATCACATCTGGAATCTCGGCGCCCTCGCCTGGGCCATGCGCGGAGACCTCGTCACGACGACGGTGCCCGTCGCTGGATTCGAGAACACCGACGTCGGCAACGTCCTGCTGTGGGATTCCGACCGCGCCTCGCAGTTCTTCGGACTGCTGGCGGACGACCAGCAGATTCCGGAGGACCTCAGGACGTCAGGGCCCTGACGCAGGAGTGGAGCCTGCCGAACGACCAGGCTCGAGCAACCCCCAGCGGTAATCTGGGGTGCATGACTTCGAGCGACGGCAGCAACGCTTTTCACGACCTACTCCGCGCTCAGGTGCATCACGAGTTCACGGCGTCTCATCAGTACTTCGCGATTGCAGTGTGGTTCGAGACCAACGATCTCCCTCAGCTCGCGGCGAGGTTCTACGCACAGGCGGCCGAGGAACGCGGGCACGCTTTGATGATCGTGCATTACCTCATCGAGCGAAAGGTGAAGGTCGGGATCTCGGGGATCGGCGACGTCGTCGACGAGTTCTCGAAGGTCGCCGAACCTGTCGAGTTGGCGCTTGCTCAGGAGAAACGGGTGACCGAGCAGATCACCGCACTCGCGCGTACGGCACGGGACAACGGTGACTACATCGGCGAGCAGTTCATGCAGTGGTTCCTGCAGGAGCAGGTCGAGGAAGTGGCCAGCATGAGGAGCCTGCTGAACATCGTGCACCGGGCAGGCAATCAACTGTTCGACGTCGAGACGTACGTTGCGAGGGAGACCGCCGCGCGAGTGAACCGCACCACAAACGCTCCGAAACAAGCC
Source organism: Rhodococcus sp. NPDC057297 (assembly GCF_042667435.1). Lineage (NCBI taxonomy): Bacteria > Bacillati > Actinomycetota > Actinomycetes > Mycobacteriales > Nocardiaceae > Rhodococcus > Rhodococcus sp. NPDC057297. The sequence goes on from NZ_JBHUZE010000001.1 coordinate 159,007, forward strand.
GGCGCAGTATGACTTTCTCGCTGGTCATAGTCAAGAATTAGGGCCTGTTTATTTAGGCAACCTTGACCTCAATAAGGGTGAACTTGGGTGACAACAGCCCCTGACCTGCATATTCTCTTCACCATGAGCGCAGACGTCAAAGAAACCAACCACTCCAAATTCCACGCACTCCTCCGCGATCAGATCCGGAACGAGTTCAACGCGTCGCACCAGTACATCGCCACGGCGGTCTACTTCGCCAACACCGACCTGCCGCAGTTGGCCAAGCACTTCTACGCGCAGGCCGTCGAAGAGCGCAACCACGCCATGATGATCGTCCAGTACTTCCTGGACCGCGACATCACCGTCGAGCTCACCGGAGTCGACGGCGCGAAGTCCGTCTTCACCGATGCCCGCGAGCCGATCGCTCTGGCGCTTGCCCAGGAAGAGACCGTCACCGAGCAGATCATCGCGCTCGCGAGCACCGCACGCGAAGAGGGCGATTATCTCGGCGAGCAGTTCATGCAGTGGTTCCTCAAGGAGCAGGTCGAGGAAGTTGCGAGCATGAAGACGCTGCTCAACGTCGCGGACCGTGCCGGACACAACCTGTTCGACCTCGAGCAGTTCGTTGCTCGTGAGTACAGCAACACTGTCCCCTCGGACAGCGGTGCACCTCAGGCTGCCGGCGGCGCCATCTAAGTCGCACGTCCCGCGCTCGTGAGTGGAAATGTGTCCTAGCGGACACATTTCCACTCACCACGGATTACCTGAGCGTCACCTGACGCCCGCGCAGTCCGTCGCGCGACCGCCGCTGCTCCGAGGTCAGCGGCGCATCCACAGCCAAAGCCTCGGCAAGCTTGCTTCCGAACTGAACGGTGGGCGCGGCCCATTCCGTCGGGTGCATCTCCGGATCCAAATCGAACACGGGCACGAGCAGCCCGTGAGTCCGGAACGAACCGGCGTATCGAGAGCCCTCGCCGAGCGTCAGATCACCGGCAGCGTGCAGACGCGCCAACGCGAGCATCAGCTCGTCCTCGCTTTCCGGACGAACCCACCGCAGGTGCGCTTTGTCGCCCGCATCGACCCACCACGCCGCAGTCAGGCCCTCACCTTCGAGGCGAGCCGACGGCATGATGGCCCCATTGGCACGCTCCACCGTCGCCGCGACGTCGGCAGCAGGCTCAGCGCCCTCGGGAAGCCACCAGTTGAAATCCTGGTGCACGGTGATGTCGAGTTCCAGCGTCGGATCCAGCACCTCCGACAGCGCAGGAGTGTTGCCGTCCGGCCCAGCCGACTCCAACGACTCACCCGGCTGCGCGATGGACGCCCACGACAACGCACTGGACAGGTCAGCCGCGACATTCGGCGAATGCACCTGAACCTGCAGGCCAGCGAAGCCCCGCACGTCCCCGCTCTCCTCGCGCACCAGCGCAGCAACCGCACCGGGCAACACCGTCGCCACCGTCAGCGTGCGACCGTCGACCACGACCGGTGCCGTCGCCGACGGAACGAACTCACGCATCGCAACGAGATCGCACTCGGCCTGCACACCATGGAACGGCCGCACCGGCGCCGCGGACAGGTTCTCCCGCTCGGCCGCACGCTGAGCGAGCTTCGCTGCGCGATTACTGTCCTGCTTCGGACCACTGTTTCTTTTGCTCTTACCCACGACCGAAACCTACAGGGTCTCCCCACCTGCACGTCCAGCAAGCCCAATGCTCCAGCTCACTCCGCAGGCTCCGCTCTGCCTCACCGGCTCACTCCGCAGGCTCCGCTCCCGCCTTACCCGGTCACTCCGCAGGCTCCGCTCCTGCCAACCAGGCGCGGGTGCGCGCTGGGTTGTTCGTGGCAATCCACCCGACGCCCAGTTCACGGCACAGGTCGACATCAGCCTTGTCGTCGACGGTCCACACATACGTCGCGCGTCCCGACGCCGCAGCCCGGTCGACTATCGACGGGTGCTCGCGCAGGCTCTTGATCGACGGCCCTACTGCCGTGGCACCGACGGTGGTGGCCGCGCCGCCCCCGAGATAGTGCGACGAGTCGCCGAGGAGAACTGTCGGCAGCATCGGCGCGGCTCGTCTGATTCGCCACACAGCGGTGGCCGCGAAGGACATGATCACTGCCCGCGAATGGTCGGCGGACGCAGGTTGGCCGATGCCGAAACGGTGGAGTTCGGCCAGCACCTTGCTCTCGATGAGCGACCCGTAGCGCACCGGATGCTTGGTTTCGATGAACAGCTTCGTCGGTTTGGACGTCCAGTCCAGCACCAGCTGAATCAGGTCGCTGAGTGTCAGCAGATCGGCGGGCTCGGCGCCGTCGCCGTAGTCGTAACCCCGGAGGGTGTCGTAATCCAGCTCGCTGACGATTCCGGTGCCGGAGGACGTGCGGTCGATTCTCCGGTCGTGCACGCACACGATGTGGCCGTCGCGGGTGAGCCGAACGTCGCACTCGAGGCCGTCGGCACCGTCGCGAAGCGCCAGATCGTACGCAGCGAGCGTGTGCTCCTTCTTTTCCGCCGACGCTCCGCGATGCGCAACGACGAACGGTCCACGACGATCTCCGCTCACGACGCCGCCGCCTTCTCCGTTTCGGTGACCGAACGTGACGTTCGGTCACTCTGAGTGACCGAACGGTTCGTTCGGTCCGGGAGGGGGACGTCGGCGACGGTTTCACGTGGAACCGAGACGACCCATCGCGTCGGCGAGGGTTTGTGGGTCCCGCGCCAGCCGAGGTCGTCGATGCTGTGGAGGAGGTGGACGGTCCACAGGGCGGTGAGGACGCCCACCAGGGCGACGATGGCGGAGAGCAGTACGCCGTCGGCCTGTGCTTGGAGGGAGTCGCGCAGCCGCCAGAGGGATGCGGCGACGACGAGTGCCCAGTTCAGGACCCACAGTCCCCACCAGATGCGGATGTCACGGACCAGACGTGGCTTGCCGACGCCGGCTTTGGCGTCGGCCAACTCGGTGAGAAAGACCCCAGGCAGCGCGAGAGACAGCACCGGAACGAGTGTTCCGACGAAGATGGTGCGCGACGAGCGTGGATCTCGTGTTCCGGCTCGTTCGAAGAAGATCCGTCGTCGATCCACCAACCAGCAGGCGGATCCGACGGCTGCGGCGATTCCGATGACGATCGACGCGGTCTCGGCGAACAGCACCAACGCATCGGACGTCACGAGGGTCGTCTGCCCGACGAGGCGCGTGCGGTTGTACAACAGGATTCCGTACCGGAACAGCTCCGCTGCTGCGGCGAGGCCGAGCAACGACGCGGCCAGTACCAGCAGACCGGGCGCGGCGCCTGCCCAACGTCGAAGTCGCGGTTCCCGTTCCTGGACGTTCGATACGGGTTGATCTATCAGACCCCAGCGCGGGATCTCGTCATACTTCGGTGTCGCGGTGCGGCGTGGATGCGACGGACCGGCCGGCCGCGAGGTCTTGTTCCGTGGTTTCTTGGCGACCCAGCGGAAGTTGCGGGTACCGGTTGCGGGCGCTTGCGCGGACACCGGAGACAGCAGCACGCCGTGGCAGCGCGGACACCACACTGCCGGTCGCGTTCCGACGGGCCACCGCGTCGCGCAGCGGGCACAGACCTGAAAAGCGGACACTAGACGATTCTCGCCTCGGCGCCGTCGTCGCGCACGAGTGGACGGCCTGCGTGCTGCCACGCCGACATGCCGCCGTCGACGTTGGTGGCCTCGTATCCGATCTGCGCGAGGTATTCGACGACGCGGAGCGAGCGCCCGCCTGCCTTGCACACGACGTACAAGTCCGCGTCGGCGTCGATCTCACCGATGCGGGACGGCACTTCGGCCATCGGGATGTGCACGGCACCGGGTGCGTGGCCCTGTTGCCACTCCTCGTTCTCACGGACGTCGAGCAGAATCACCGACTCGCTCAGCTCGGTGGGTAGCTGGGCGACGGTCACTGAGGGCAGATCCGGAGCAGACACAAAACGATCTTGTCACGCAATCCACTGGCCCTGCCACCCGTTCCCTGTGGATGGAGGGAGGAAGTTATCCACACTATCCACAGACCGATCCACAGAAACCGGACATCTGCCGGTTTCATCCACAGGCCCGGAGGGTCTCAGCTCGATTCCCTAGACTCGATTCCATGGCCTCCATCGAACTTCGTATCTTCACCGAACCTCAGCAAGGCGCCACCTACGACGATCTTCTTCGCGTCGCCCAGACTGCAGAAAATCTGGGCTACGGCGCGTTTTTCCGCTCCGATCACTATCTGGCGATGAACTCGGACGGCCTGCCCGGTCCGACGGACGCGTGGATCACGCTCGCCGGAATTGCACGCGAAACGAAGACGATCCGCCTCGGAACTCTCGTCACATCGGCCACCTTCCGTTATCCCGGGCCGCTGGCCATCAGTGTCGCGCAGGTCGACGCGATGAGCGGGGGCCGAGTCGATTTCGGTCTCGGCGCGGGATGGTTCGAGGAGGAGCACTCGGCGTACGGCATTCCGTTCCCGCCGCTGGGCGAGCGCTTCGACAAGCTCGAGGAGTCGCTGGCCGTCATCACCGGCCTGTGGGAGACCCCCGTCGGCGAGACGTTCTCGTACGACGGCAAGCACTTCCCCATCGTCGACTCGCCTGCGCTTCCCAAACCCGCGCAGTCCCCACGCCCACCGATCCTGATCGGCGGTGGCGGCAAGAAGCGCACCCCGGCGTTGGCCGCGAAGTACGCCGACGAGTTCAACATCCCGTTCGCCTCGCTGGAGGCCACCGGAACGCAGTTCGATCGAGTGCGAGCGGCAGCGGCCCAGACCGGACGAGAACTGGTGTATTCGAGCGCGCTCGTGCTGTGCTGCGGCAAGTCCGAGGAGGAGATCGCTCGACGCGCCGCTGCGATCGGTCGTGACGTGTCCGAGCTGCGGGAGAACGGTGCAGCTGGTTCCCCCGCGGAACTGGTGGACAGGATCGGGCGTTACGGCGAACTCGGGGCATCCCGGGTGTACCTGCAGGTCCTCGACCTGGCCGATCTGGACCATCTGGAACTGGTGGCGTCGGAGGTCATGCCTCAGCTCTGATCCCTCAGCTCTGATCCCTCAGCTCTGAACCCTCAGCTCTGAACCCTCGGCTCTGAACCCGCTTCGGCCCGTGCGCGCCTGCCTCAGGCGTGCGCGGGTCGACGCAGTCGGCCGCCCAGCCAGCGTGCAGCGGGAGTCTCGACCCATCGGTAGACGATTTCCGACACGGCGGCCGTGGCGACGAGAAACGCGAGGACCGCGCCCGTCGGGCCGGTGTACGGAACGACGTTCTCGTACACCCGATAGAGAATCAGGGTGTGGACCAGGTAGATCGCGTAGCTGCGGGTCCCCGTCCAGCGGACGATCGCCCAGTGCGCGATCCTGCCGTCGTACCGCGCGAGGAGCAGGACCAGACCGGTGACGACGACGATGGTCCACATGTACTGATCACCCGCCCAGTACGCGTGGACGTCGGTTGCCAGTCGCACCACCTCGGCCTGCGCGATGACCGAGACGACAACCCATCTCCAGCTGATGATCCTGGCCCAGCCGAGGTAGACGATCTGCCCGAGGAACAGCGTCGGGAGCGTCGCGGCGATCTTCGACAGCATCGGCACCGACCACGGCTGCGGGATGTAGAGGTTGTAGATCAGCACCGCCGCACACAGAAAAGCACCGACGAGGGGAACGACGACGGGCCACTTCCGCAGGATGTCGCGGGCCGCGACGCAGTACAGATAGAACATCAGCTGGACCGTCAACGTCCAGGTGACGCCCAGTACGGCGACTTCGGGCTTCAAGAAGAATCCGCCGAGCACGAAGCTGAGCGCGGCTTCGGAGTTGCTGATCCCGTTCTGACCGCTGAACATGCCGTTGATACCGAGACGCACCAGCAGAATGGCCAGCGCGACGGAGACCCACAGGGCCGGGACCAGGCGAGAGAGCCTGCTGACCGCGAAATCCCGTCGCGATTGCCGCATCGCCGAGCGGGTCACCAACAGTCCGGTGAGGAGCATGAAGATCGCGACGCCGACGAACGAGAGATGGTTGTTGAGGCCGGCTTCCTGGATGAACACCCGGTAGACGACGTCGATCATCCACCAGCCTTCACCGCGGTCATCGATCAGGTAGAACGAGATGTGCGAGTAGAGAACGGCGAGCACCGCGATCAACCGCAGCAGGTTGGCGCCGTCGAGTTGAACCCTCGGCGCGTACACGTCCGTGACCGCCTGTCGGGCGTCGACCGCATCGGTCGACCTGCGATGGGGGCTCACGGCGGCCAGTCTAGATTCCTGTTCACCTGCCGGACCAATCGTGGCGCCGAGCTGTGACCTCGCCGTGACCTCCCGAGGCTGCCACGCAGGCGTGGTTTTATTCCGAGAAATGCGTCTCGAGTACAACAGTTGCACTGGGGGTACTAATGAGATTGGGTTGAACCCGAGAGAAGATCCGCAGCATTACGCGCCGCACTTCGTTCGATGAAGCCGGCGTCGACAAAGAAGGGAACCACGTGTCCGAGTACACCTTGCCCGACCTTGATTTCGATTACTCCGCCCTCGAGCCACACATCTCGGGCGAGATCAACGAACTGCACCACTCCAAGCACCACGCAACGTACGTCGCCGGCGCCAACACTGCGCTCGAGAAGCTCGCTGCAGCCCGCGAAGCCGAGGATCACGGCTCGATCTTCCTGCTCGAGAAGAACCTCGCGTTCCACCTCGGCGGCCACGTCAACCACTCCATCTGGTGGAAGAACCTCTCCCCCAACGGTGGCGACAAGCCCGAGGGCGAGCTCGGCGCAGCTATCGACGACCAGTTCGGTTCGTTCGACAAGTTCCGCGCACAGTTCACCGCTGCAGCCAACGGTCTGCAGGGCTCCGGCTGGGCCGTCCTCGGCTACGACTCGCTCGGCAAGAAGCTGCTGACGTTCCAGCTCTACGATCAGCAGGCCAACGTGCCGCTGGGCATCATCCCGCTGCTCCAGGTCGACATGTGGGAGCACGCCTTCTACCTGCAGTACAAGAACGTCAAGGCCGATTACGTCAAGGCGTTCTGGAACGTCGTGAACTGGGCCGACGTCCAGGCTCGCTTCGAGGCAGCCACGTCGAAGACTCCGGGTCTGATCTTCCCGTAACTCTTCCGCACCGCAGAGGGCCATCACGCATCGCCGTGGTGGCCCTTTTCGTATTGTGCTCGTTAGCACTCGACACGGCTTGTGTGCCAGCACGTTTCTGGGTCATATTGGGGTGTACCCAGCGTGGCGTACCGGATATTTCTGGGCGAACGAGGAGTGCACATGAGCGATCGCGATCTGATCGGCGTTTCCCCTTTCCATGCCGCAGGGCTGCTGCGCGGGTTCGTGATCTCCGGGCGGTGGCCGGATACGACGAAGGAATGGGCGCAGTTTCTCGTGCTGGCCGTCCAGGTCGCATCGATGCCGGGCCTACTCACGACGTCGACGGTCTTCGGGGCACGCGAGGAGCTTCCCGACGATCCGGCCCCCGGAACCATAGGTCTCGTCCTCGCCGAGGGGCCTGTCGTGGGTGAGACAGCTGTCACACCCGAACGGTTCGCGCACCACCAGCCGGCGGCGATGTTGATGCTGCATCCACCGTCGGAAACCACCCCGTCGCTACCCGAATGCGCGGGTGCGGCGTCCGGATGTGTCCTTCTTCCCGGCCTGCCGCATCTCGGACTCGATCACCGTGCTGCCTGGGTGGAAGCCGAATCCGACGGGACCGTGACCTCGATGGTGAGTCGCATCGGCCTCGACCCGATCAGCGATCCCGACACTGCAGTTTTGGCCATGCTCCTCGCCTCCTGAACGGGGCCCGTACAAGAGTTTTCGGGTCCCCAAACTTGCTGCGGCATTGGACTTTTCGATGTCGTCCTCCTACTGTTGACAGCAGCGAAGGGGAGTAGCCCCCAATCACAGTGTCGACATACTGGTCCGCAATCGGGCCCGGCACCGTGAACCGACACCGCACACGCACACGCTGCGTGCTCGGCGCCGGTGGGCGAGACCTTCGGTCATTCAGACGACCGAAGGAGTGTCTCCACATGCTGTCCGCGTTGCTGCTGAGTTTCGCAGTCATCTTCGTCGCCGAACTCGGCGACAAATCACAGCTCATGGCCATGACGTTCGCCTTGCGCTACAAGTGGTACGTCGTCATCGGCGGCATCACGATCGCCACCACCGTCACCCACCTCGTGTCGGTCGCCGTCGGCCATTTCCTCGGACTGTCGATCCCCACTCACCTGATCTCGATCGTCGCCGGTATCGCCTTCGTCATCTTCGGACTGTGGACGATCAAGGGAGACAAGCTTTCCGACGACGAAGGCGACAAGGCCTCCAAGGTCACCCGCTCGGCGTTCATCGCAATCGCGTCGGCATTCTTCCTCGCCGAACTCGGCGACAAGACCATGCTCGCCACCGTCACCCTCGCCGCGGACAACAACTGGGTCGGAGTCTGGATCGGCTCGACCGTCGGCATGGTCGCAGCGGACGCCCTCGCCATCGTCGTGGGCGCAGTCCTGGGCAAGCATCTGCCGGAGCGCATCATCCAGTTCGGTGCCGCGATCCTGTTCTTCGTGTTCGGCGTCTCGCTGTTCTTCGAGGGCGTCATGCCCGGAACGTCCGCGCCCGTGATCGCCGGCGGCGTCGTTCTCGCCCTGTCGGTAGCCGTGTGGGGGGCAATCGCCGCTGTCCGGCGCCGTCGCCCTGTGCCGGCCGAGGTATTGAACGACAAGTAAGAACCGACGTATCATCTGCCCCGATCAGAACCAGGGGCACATGACAACCATCGACGACATTCCCAGCAGGAAGCTGCGCAGTACCACCCACGACGACAACACGTCGTCGGAGCGGCTTCTCCGGACGGTAGCGCGCTTCGTCGCCGCCGGTTACCTCATCTACTTCGCGATTCTGCTGCCGGATTTCCTCCGCACGGCGTATGTCACGGAATCCTGGTGGACGCCCACAGCGATGATCGCCGTGTTCGGAACCGGTCTGTCCATGGGTTTCGCCTCCCTGGCCGCGGACACCAAGTGGATCCGAGTCACCGGTGCCGTCGCGACATTCGCCTTCCTGGCCGCTGCACTGAGCTGGTGGGTCGCATGGGACACCTCCGTCGTCGACACCAACGGGATGCCCCTGGCGTCGTTCCCCGGCCTGGCGGGACTGGCCGCGGCCGCGTCGCTGCCGTCGTGGCTGGCCTTCGCACAGTTGACCGTCACTGTCGTCTCGGTTCAGCTCAGCATCAACATCCTCCGCGGTCCACTGCTGGACGGCCCGTTGCTGGCGGACATCACGTTCGCGCTGATGTTCTGTTCCATCTTCGTGGCCGCCACCCTCGGCGTCATCCGCACCGCGCGCATTCTCGACAGCACGCGCGACACCACCCATCGACAGGCGGCGACGGAGGCTGCGGTCAGCGCCCGGGCCGTCGAGCGGGAACGTTTCGACGCGCTCATCCATGACGGGGTGTTGTCCTCCCTCCTCGCGGTGGCTCGCCTCGGTCGCACCGAGGGAGTGATCCGACAGACCGAACACACTCTCGCTCAGCTGGACTCGCTGCGAAATCACTCGTCCGCCACGACGTTCGATGTCGACGAGGCGCTCGCCCGGTTACGTTCGGCCGCAACGAATGTCGACGAGGAGATCGAAATCGCCGTCGAATCACGCACCGACGCTTTGTATCCCGCCGAGGTCATCCGCACGGCCAGTGCCGCCTTGGCCGAGGCAGTTCGCAACAGCGTCACGCACGCAGGTTCCGACGCGACGCGGGTCGCGACGTTGTCGCTGCGAAAGGACGACATCGACATCGTGCTGTCCGACGACGGGTCCGGGTTCGACCCCGCATCGGTCGCGCCGCATCGCATGGGGATCGCGGTGAGCATCGTCGGACGCATGCGCAGCCTGCCCGGTGGGTCCGCGCGCGTCGAGTCCGACAAAAACGACGGTGGCACGACGGTGTCACTGCGTTGGTCGGCCCCGTCGTGATCGGCACCGTCGTGAACGGCACCCGGAGCAGGGACGACGCGTGTCAGGACGGCTCGGGCCAGGATATTCGCGACCTCATCGGATTACGGTCGCGATTCGCGACGGGACTGGTCGCCCTCTACATCTTCACGTGTTTCCTCTGCGCGGCAGCAACGTTGGACGGAGTGAGCTCCCCGTGGCCGATCTTCGTCTCCGCTGGGTTGTGCTCGATCGGTGCGATCACGATGATCACCGCACCAGGAGATCCACTGCCGTGGCGGTACACCGTTTTCATCGCTGCCCTCGGCCCCGTCAGCTGCGCGTTGATCTACAGCGTAATTCCCGTTCCGGTCAGCAGCCCGCTGCAGACCTGGCCGCTGGGCACGAGCGTCGCACTGTTCACGGCCCTGTGTGTGCGAGGGCGAACGTCGGCGGCGTGGGCCGGGCTGGGGACGACGGTTGCCGTGACGATCTTCTGGTCCGTCCAGACCGGGCAGGGCGCCGCCTACGGCATCGCCTTCGGCGTCATCAACGCTGCCCCACTGCTGATGTCGACGTTCTTCGCGTTCACGCTCCGGCCCCTCGCTCGCTCCGTCTTCGCGCTACGTGACCAGTCGACGACGCGAGTCGCATCCGAGGCGGCCGCCGCAGCCGTGCTCGAAGAGCGTGACTCGCAACTGCGTCGGCTCGACGAACTCGCTCGCCCACTCCTCGAACGCACAGTCCACGGCCCCGACCTGGCTCCCGAGGAGATCGCGTCGTACACCCTGCTCGAAGCCGAGTTGCGGGATTCGTTGCGTGCACGTGCACTCGTCACCGATCGTCTACGCACGTCGGTTCGGACGGCACGCGACCGCGGAGTCAGCGTCGTACTCCTCGACGACCGCGCCGACGTCGAACTCGACACCGCGGTGCGCGACCTCGTCGTCGACTCCGCAGCAGAGCACATCGACCGGATGCCGAGCGGATCGGCGACCCTGCGGCTGCTCCCCGCAGGCCGACCCGCCCTCGCCACGATGCTCGTCGATTCCGAACGGACCTACCGAATCGAATACGAGCACGACGGTCGAGCCCACGAAATCAGTAACTGACACCGAGTGTGATCCACTCCACTTCTGTCACGCCGCTGGGCGCGTCTCACTGCCGTCCGGTTATGGTGCAGGACGAGACAATCACGGTCAGCGCTGATCGTTTGCGCCGATCGTCCACCGCTCTAGTCGAGGAGATGTGTACGTGGAGATTTCGGGAACAGCAGCGTTGGTCACAGGCGGGGCATCCGGCCTCGGTGCGGCAACGGCCAAGCGCCTCGCCGACGCCGGGGTGACGGTGTTCGGCCTCGACCTGGCCCAGTCGATCGAGCGGGCGGGCGACAGCGTGCCAAACGGCGTCACGCTCATCGCCGCCGACGTCACCAGCGAAGCGGACGTCGAGGCAGCCCTCGACACCATCACCGCGTCCGGCGTGCCCCTGCGCATCGTCGTCAACTGCGCCGGTGTCGGCTGGGCGGGACGCATCCTGTCGAAGAAGGGCCCGCACGAGCTCGAGCTCTTCCGCACCGTCATCACCATCAATCTGCTGGGCACGTTCAACGTGATGCGTCTCGCCGCCAACCGGATTCAGTCACTCCCGACGGTCGACGACGCAGGCCAGCGCGGCGTCATCATCAACACCGCCTCCGTCGCCGCCTTCGAAGGCCAGATCGGCCAGATCGCGTACACGGCATCCAAGGGCGGAGTGCACGCAATGACCATCACCGCCGCCCGCGACCTTGCCCAGGTCGGCATCCGCGTCAACACCATTGCCCCCGGCATCGTGGACACCCCGATGCTCGCCGGCGTCACCGAGGAGTACCGCAAGGGCCTCGAAGCGAGCGTCCCGTTCCCCTCACGCCTCGCACAACCCGCGGAATACGCACAGCTGGTCCAGATGCTCGCCGAGCACGACTACCTCAACGGCGAAACCATCCGAATGGACGGCGCAATCCGCATGGCGCCGCGGTAGAGGTCTACCGGGCCGGACAGCCGGGATCTCAGGCTCGGGCGCGTAACGATGCGAGGGTGGGAATCTCGAGGTCCGCGCGGTCGGTCATCCACTCGCGCAGGACTTTCGTGGCCTGGACGTCGTCTTCGTTGTAGACGAGCAACCGCTCGCGCTGAGTGAGGTCGGGTTCTCCGTCGTAGCCGACGGCGTCGCGGTACCAACCCATGGACGCCTCGCCGCCGGCTTCGTCGTCACGCCAAGTGAACCCGGCAACGGGGGCGATTTTCTTCAGCCCTTTGCCGCCGGGGCAGATGAATTGGTCGCTGACGGCCTGGTAGATGTCCACCCATTGTTCACTGTCGATGAATTCGCGGATCTCGGCTTCGGTGGGAACGCCGGGTACGGCGCTGAAGCGTCGGGCAGAATCGAGGAGCCATTTGTCCTCGGCCTGACGCGAGTAGCAGTACGCAGCAAAGGTTTTGCCGCGTGCAGCGGCGTCGCGGCGCTTGCCCATCAGCCAGCCCCAGAACTCTGCGAACGATCGTCCTTCGTCGACGGTCGGCAACGGATCCCAGGTCACGAATCCTCGGTAGACCGCGGGCTGCCCTCCCTGCTCGGTGAGCAGCGTGCCCCACAGGTAGGCGCCGTGCTCCTGGAAGCTCTCCATGTCCACGTCGACCTCGACGTCGGCGCGGTGCACGGTCGTTTTCTCGGTCCGACGCAGAAGCGGCACGTCCGCTCGCCACGCCGTCGCTGCGGCAACGGCGTCGTCGAAACTGCCGAACGGCCAATCCTCCGGCTCCGGGCCGGTCCAGTCCGCGAGGTCGTCGATGGTGAAGACGCCTTGCCTGCGCAGTACCTCGGCCCGCATCCCCGACGCCACCAGTGACACGTCGCGATTGGCGGTCAGCTGCGGTTTGCAATCCGACCACCACGAGCACGATCGGCATTCGCTTACTTGGGACGGCACGGTGAAGCTCTCACCACGCGCCACCGCGAGGCGGTCCGCGAAGCGCGAATCGTATTCCGCGAACACGGTCTCGAGGTCGTGAACGAGGATGCACTCGGCGCGGTATCCGATTGCGCCACCGACCGCGGTGGACGATGCGAAGCCCTCTCGCTCGAGCATCCGATAGAGATGCGCGAGCCGCAGTTGGTCCCGCAGCTGGCTTCGCACCTTGCGACTCTCGTCGACGCTCGGTGCCCACTCGCCGAACGGGGTGGTGGTTGCCCCGCGGCCCGGGTCGGTGACCTTGTGATTGACGACGATGACCGGGATGTATCCGGAACCGGACGGATCGAGCATCAGCATCTCGCTGCGACCGCGTCGACCGTGCTCGTGGTCGAGAGGAAGCACGGCATTCCAGATCCAACGGGCCTTCCGTCTACACGCGGCCAGGGTCAGTTCCGCCGCGGTCCTGGCGTCGGGGGCGTCGATCTCCGTCCACCCGGGTGCGGTGGCCGCGAAGGACGTACGAGTGGCTTCGCGATGCGCTGCTGCAGCCTCACGCCGTTGCCGTACGCCAGGGTTCTCCGGTTCGTCGCGCTGCAGCGCTGAGTAGGCCGTGTCCAGGTACAGCCGATGACGGCACCGCGTCAGGGACCCGGCGTCGATGAGTACCGACGACCGTATTCCGGCTGACCGTGTCGCCGCGACAGGCTGGCTGTTCACAGTTGATGAGCCTATGTCCCCCCACCGACACGCCCCATGCGACCCACCGCTGCGTCAGCGATAGGCTGTGTGTCAGCCAGCGCGAATACCGCGCCCGAACCGTACCGAAGCTGACGTTAGGGGCCTTGTCGATGGGGTTGTTCCGCAAGCGCAAGGGTCGTGCCACTCGTAAGGCCGAGGCCAAGGCGCTCAAGCACAAGGCAACACTCGAGGCCAAGCTCGGAGCGAAGAACGAGCGCAAGCAACTGAAGTCCATCGCGAAGGCGCAGAACAAGCTGAGCGCGGTCGAGGCCAAGTCGCAGAAGAACGTCGAGAAGGCGCAGATCAGGACCCTTCAGGCGCAGCAGAAGGCGGCGCTGCAGGGGTCGTTCAACGCGGCTCAGGTGCGCAAGTACATCTCGATCGCACGGGTATTGATCCCCGTTCTGACCCCCATCGTCTACCGCGGCGCTGCGGTCCTGCGGAACCGTCTGGACGAGCGCAAGGCAGGCAAGCTGGGCGTCAACCCGGCCGAGCTGAGCGAGTACAGCGGCTACGGCGCGAAACTGAGCGCACGTATCGCTGGTTCGGAGAAGTCGCTCGCCCAGGTCACGGCCAACAGTTCCGACGCCGAGACTCGCAAGTTCTCCGACGCGATCTCCCAGCGTCTCACGGATCTGGGTACCGCGGTGCGGACGTCGGAGCAGATGCCTCCCGCACGTCGCAAGGCTGCGCACAACGCCATCTCGGCCGAGCTGGACGGCATCGAAGCCGACCTTCTGGCTCGTCTCGGCGTTCGGTAGTACTTCCGGTTCCATGAGGTCGCCCGCTGCTTCGCTTCGCGGCGGAGCTGTCGGCGCGACGACGGTGTCGCTGTCCGTGGCAGCGCACGGGTGGGCCGACGGTGGTTACCCCTCGGGTTCGGCGGCCGTGCTGGTGCTGATCGTGGGTCTCGGGATCGGCGTCGTCTCTGCTGTGCCGCGGTCCGGCCGCGCGACCGTGCCGTTGCTACTTGCGGGGTTGTTGCTCGGTCAGTTCGCGTCGCACGTCGCCCTTGTCGTCGGGGATCCGCACGCGGTGATGCACGGCCACACGATTCTGCCGAGCCCGACCATGGCTGCATTCCATGTTGCCGCATCGGCACTGGCCGCGGTGTCGGTGTGCACGGCCGAGCGGCTGTACGGGCCGATCACGGCCGTGGTCCGATCGGTAGTGGATCCACCGCGTCGCCTCGCTGTTCCACCCAGACTCACCATCGCGGCCTCGAACCCGGTCTCCGCCGCAACATTCAAGTTCACGACATCCATCTCGAGACGTGGCCCGCCGACGTCGGTGTGAATCTCCGATCATCTCTGCCACATCGTCTTTCGAGAAAGTACCCATCGCCATGAACAGCTTGATTCGTCGTGCCTCGATCATCGCAGGCACCGCATCACTCACCCTCGTCGTCGGAGCGGGTGCGGCCTCCGCACACGTTTCGGTCGTCGCACCCGACGCCGCGCAGGGCGGATACGCCGTCCTGACCTTCCGCGTTCCCACCGAATCGGACACCGCTGCGACGTCGTCGGTCAAGGTCGAACTCCCGGGCCTCAATTCCGCACGTACCCAGCCCATTCCGGGTTGGACTTCGGTCGTGGACAAGAACGCCCAAGGCCTCGCCACCGCAGTCACGTGGACTGCGAGTCCGGGCGCAGAGGTGCTGCCCGGACAGTTCCAACAGTTCCTGTTGTCCGCGGGTCCCCTGCCCGAGGAGGAGACCGTCAGCTTCCCGGCCGTCCAGACCTACAACGACGGCGAGGTCGTCGAGTGGACCGAGGAACCGGCCGACGATGGAAGTGAACCCGAATACCCGGCGCCGTCGCTGACGCTCGCGGCCGCCGGTTCCGACGGTCACGGCGGTCATTCGGTATCGACTTCCACCGAGGCGTCGGATTCCACCGAGACAACACAAGGTTCCGAATCCGACACCACAGCACGCTGGCTCGCCGGCGGAGCACTGGTTCTCGGTGCCCTCGGTGCCGCACTCGGCATCGGCGCGACCGTGCGAGGACGCCGGTCATGAGAAAGCTGATCGTTGCCGTAGTCGCGATCTCGGCGCTGCTGATCGGCGCGCCCACGGCATCCGCTCACTCCGTGGTCACCGGGTCCACTCCGGCCGACGGTTCCGAGATCGCCGCAGGGCCTGCGCAGGTGGCGGTCTCGTTCAACGAAGTTCCGCAGTCGCAGTTCGCAACTCTGAACGTCGTCGGACCGGACGGCAACCTGTGGTCCAAGGGTGACCCGCGGATCGAAGGCCAGAGCATCGTCGTCGACGTCGGCGAACTCGGCCCGGCCGGCGAGTACACAATCGCCTACCGCGTGACGTCGGCCGACGGTCATCCCATCAGCGGCACGATCGGGTTCACGTTGACCACCGAGGGTGCAGGTACACCAGGTGCCGCGGCGTCCGCTACCGGAGGCGGCGAGTCCGACGACGACAGCGGCGGAGGAATCCCCGTGTGGATCTTCCTCGTCGCGGGTGTCCTCGTCTTCGCAGGTGGTCTCGCTTACGCGTTGCGCAAGCCGAAGGACAAGTAGCTGAGCGCGTTCCGCCGGTGGTGGGTGCTCGCCGCAGGGGCGGCGGGCATCGTCGGGGTGGGCCTGGCATGGTTGCTCGCCCACCCCGACGGCCCCGACCCGTCGTCGGTGCTCCGCGTTGTCGCGGACTGCCTCGGGGCGACGACGCTCGGGCTTGCTCTGCTGCGCACGGATCTGTTCCCGGATCGGTCGAAGCCTCCGGTGTGGCGCACCGCCGTCGTCGTCGGTGGCCTGTGGACCGCAGTCGAGACCGCGCTGCTGGCGACGGCGGCGACGGAGTCGTTCGGGGGTGGGATCACCAGACTGTCGGTGACGAACTTCGCGACGTTCCTCACCGACATCACCGTGGGGCAATTGGGTGTGGTGACCGTTGCATGCATCGCAGCGGCGGTGACGTATTCGTTGTTCGCGTATCGGACGGCGATGCCCTCGAACTCTGCGAGGCAGCGTGGGCGCTGTCTGTCCCCGGTACCCGTCGTCGTCCTCACCGTCGTCGCGCTCGTGGCGCGTCCTGTCACAGGGCACATGTCGCAGCAGGTCCTCGGCGCGTTGTTCGTGTCCGTGCACACCGTCGCGGCGTCGGTCTGGATCGGCGTTCTGGCCGCGATGGCCCTGACCTTGCGTGCGCGGGGCGCCTGGGCCGCAGTGTTGCCCGTGTATTCGCGCCTGGCGTGGTGGTCGGTGTGGATTCTCGCCGTGAGCGGCACCGTCAACGCTGCTGTGAAACTCGGTGGCCTGTCGGCCCTGGTCGACACCGGATACGGCCGTATCGTCCTCGGCAAGACCGTTCTTCTCGTCGTCCTCGTGGTGCTTGCCCGACGGTTGCGCGCCACCTGGCTGGTGTCGGTGGCCGCTCATCGCACGAAAGCCGACGAGTCGACTGTGCGTGCCGCCGTCCACGTCTGCGTGCTTGCTGTTGCATTCGGTTTGGCTGCTGCTCTGGCAACGACGGCGTAGTCCTTCACGACCCGTCGGCGTAGTCCTTCACGACCCGTCCACTTCGCGTTTCCCGCGGCGACCGACTCGCGTCGTTCGGGACGGTCACGATGTCAGCTTCGTCGTTCGTCAGGAGCTTGTCACGTGATACCTTTTCGCCGCCCGGCCGTGGGCGTCCTCGTTTCGATTGCCTCGATAGCTGCACTGTCCGCGTGCTCCGAGCCTGCCGATCCCGCTGCTGCCGGCACGGAGTCCAGCGGCGGCACCCTCACGGTCTACACCTCCGAACCGCAGGCGAAGATCGACGCACTCAACGCGGAGTTCACTGCCGCGAATCCGGACATCGAGATGCAGGTCTACCGCGCCGGTACCGGAGACCTCAACGCGCGCATCGCTTCCGAGCGTGAGACGGGCTCGATCGGCGCGGATGTGCTTCTGGCTGCGGATGCACCGACGTTCGAGGGGTACAAGGACGAGAACCTGCTGCTCCAGTACACCCCCGCGGACGTGTCCGCGTTGAACCCGGAGATCGTCGATCCGGACGGATATTACGTGGGAACCCGAATCATCCCCACGGTGATCGCGTACAACACCGGAGCCGTGTCGGAGCCGCCGACGTCGTGGCAGCAACTCGCCGATCCGAAGCACAAGGGACAGATCACTCTTCCCAATCCCGATGTCTCGGGTGCGGCGGCATTCAACACCGCGGTGTGGTTGAACGAGGAGTCCCTCGGCCAGCCCTGGCTCGAAGGTCTTGCTGCGAACGAACCGATCGTCGCCGAGAGCAACGGCCCTGTCGGACAATCCGTTGCGGCAGGTACTCAGCCGATCGGAATCGTCGTCGACTACCTGGTTCGCGAACTCGCGGAGAAGGGTTCGCCCATCGCGCTCGAGTACCCGACGGACGGCGTTCCGTACATCTCCCAGCCTGCGGGTATCTTCGCCGATTCGAAGAATCAGGACGCAGCGAAGAAGTACGTGGACTTCCTCGTCGGCAAGCAAGGTCAGGAGCTCGCGGTCGAGCAACAGTACCTCCCGGTGCGCGGTGACGTCGGAACTCCCGATGGCGCACCGGCTCTCGCCGATCTGAATCTGCTGAACCCGGATCTCGACGAGATCACCGCATCTCAGCCCGAGGCGGTCAAGAGGTTCACCGAACTTGTCGGATAGTTCCTATGTGAGTGGAAATGTGTCCTGGAGGACACATTTTCACTCACAGGGTTTGTGGTCTCTGAGATTGCTGCTGTGGGTCGTGGTGTCGGTTTCGATCCTGGCGCCCATCGGCGCGGTGGTGTCGATCGGGCTGGGCGGCAACCATCTTCGTGAACTGATCGACGGCGGTATCGTCGACGCTGCAGTCAACAGCGTGGTGTCGGCGGGACTGTCGGCGTTGTTCGCCGTGGTGATCGCCGTCGCGATGGCCCTACTGCTCGACCGGACGGATCTTCCCGGCCGCTCGGTACTGCGGCTCGTCCTTTTGTCGCCGTTGCTGATTCCGCCGTTCGTCGGTGCGATCGCGTGGACCGGTCTGCTCGGGCCGAGCGGGATGATCAACTCGTTCTGGGCAGAACGGTTCGGCGGACCGCTGTGGAACGTCTACGGCGGAGACGGCGTGGTCTTTCTCCTGACCATCCACTCCTATCCCATTGCGTACCTGATCGTCGCAGCAGCTTTGCGCCGCATTCCCGGTGACCTCGAAGAGGCTGCGCAGATGTCCGGGGCAAGCCCGCTGCGCGCGCTGACGTACGTGACGCTGCCGTTGCTGCGGCCGGCCGCGGTCGCGTCGTTCACCTTGGTGGCGGTATCGAATCTGGCGGACTTCGGAATTCCCGCCCTCGTCGGGCTGCCGGATCGATACGTGACGTTGTCGACGATGGTGTATCGGTTCATCCAATCCGGTACCGTCGCACAGCCATTGGAGGTGGTCTCGGCCATCGGAATCGTCCTGTTGCTGCTGGCGGTGGTGGCGGTAGTGGTGGACCGAGGACTCAGCCGCAGGAGTGCAGCTCTCGACGGGCCGGTCACTCCCCCGACTCGGCTCACGCTGGGGCGCAGCCGGTCCGCGGTGGGTGTCGCCACCTGGATTCTCGCACTGAGCATCACGGCACTGCCGATCTTCGCGCTCGCCACCCAGGCGTTGCTGCCCGCGCCCGGTGTTCCGCTGACGTGGGCCAACCTCACTCTCGACTCCATCATCGCAGCAGTCACAGCACCTGGAACGGTTGTGGGCATTCAGAATTCGCTGATGTTGGCGCTCGGTGCGGCGGTGATCTGCGGAGTGGTCGGCCTGACCCTGGGCGTGGTCACGACACGCACCCGCTCACGCGACAACACCGGTCTCGACCTGGTCGCGATGCTCCCGCAGGCCATACCGGGTTTGGTCATCGCAGTCGGGTGGCTGATCGTCGGACGTTGGACCGGCTTGTTCGACACCCGTTGGGTGATCCTGTGCGCCTATGTCATGGCGTTCCTCGCGATCGTCGTGCAGGCCGTCAGGGCGCCGCTGCTCTCGACGCCGGTTCAACTCGAAGAGGTCGCCCGCTCCTCCGGCGCCTCGCCCGCGCGAGCCCTGTACGACGTCTCGTGGAAGATGACGATCCCCGCTGCCGCCTCCGGTGCCGTGCTGGTCGGCTTGACGGCGGTACGTGAGCTCACCATGTCGGTTCTCCTCGTCGCCCCCGGCACGCAGACGCTCGGGGTGTCGATCTTCAACCTGCAGCAGGCGGGCGACTACAACGCGGCGTCGGCCCTGTCCCTGCTCGTCGCCCTGGTCGGGATCGCCGGACTCGGCCTCGTCGCGGGCGTCACCGACCGAAAGAAGAGTGCCTGATGTCCGCCATCTCCCTCGATGCCGTCGACCTCGAATATCCCGGTGGCGCCGTCGGTTTACGCGCCATCGACCTTCGCGTCGCCGACGGTGAATTCCTCGCGCTGGTAGGGCCGTCCGGTTCAGGCAAGACGACCCTGCTGCGCACGGTCGCGGGATTTCTGACGCCGACGACGGGCACCGTCACCATCGGCGGCGACGTCGTGGCAGGTGGGCGGCGCCCGATCGCGCCCGAACATCGCGGACTGGGCATGGTGTTCCAACAGCACGCCCTGTGGCCGCATCGCTCCGTCGGGAAGAACGTCTCCTACCCGTTGGAGCTCGCGGGGATGTCGCGCTCGGATCGCACACGGCGCGTGAGCGAAGTCCTCGAACTCGTCGGTCTCCCCGGCCTGGAGTCGCGCAACCCCGCGACCCTGTCCGGCGGACAACGGCAGCGTGTTGCGTTGGCACGTGCCCTCGCGAGGACGCCGCGGGCGCTGTTGCTCGACGAGGCGCTCTCGGCGCTCGACGAGCCTCTGCGCGATCGACTCCGACTGGAACTCCGCTCGCTGACGCGCGCCGCCGGACTCACCGTCATCCATGTCACGCACGACCGAAACGAAGCATTGGCGCTGGCCGACCGCGTCGCGGTGCTCGACGGCGGCTCGATCGCGCAGATCGGCACACCGGAGGAACTGGTCCAGCGGCCTTCGTCGGCTTTCGTCGCCAAGTTCCTGTCCGACGCCAACATCATCACCGGCATCGTCGACGGCGGCAGGTTCCACGCGGACGATCACCCGCTCGAGGTGATGCTCGATGTCGTCGAGCACGCGAGACAGGGTCGTGGAACGTTGACCGTCATGCCGTCGGACATCGCCCTGGGACCGGGTTCGCCGCACGACTGCGCGGCAGGCGTGATCACGTCGTCTCTCTTCGGCCGTGAATCGAGCGACGTCGTCGTCGCCTCGCACGGAGTCGACTTTCGCTGCGCGGTTCGCGGGCCGCGCCCATCGGTAGGTGAGGCCGTCACCATGACCATCGAACGCGGAATGTTCACGGCGACTTCGGGGTAGTCCTTACCGTCGTACGCGGAGTCGGTCGGCTCCCTCGCGTGTCGCTTCGTCCGGATTGTCCGCTCTCGACGCCGGTGTGATCCACGAGATAGGTAAAATAGTTGTTTACCTCATCTATTTATCTATATGGTTGCGGACAGCAAGTAATTGACTCGAACCGTTGGAGCCCTCATGGCAGTAAGAACTACCACCGCGGAGGCGCTGGTCGAAGAGGTTTTCCTCTTCGGTCGCGCGCTCAAGCGGGCCGTGACCACCGGAGATGAGGAATCACCCCTGCCGCAGGCACTGACCGGAGTTCTGGCCATCCTCGCGACGGAGGGTGAATGCAGACAGACCGACCTCGCCAACAGGCTCTGCGTCAGCCAGTCCGCCCTCAGCCGGCAGATCGCAGACCTGGTGGATCTCGGATACATCGACCGAACGCCCGATCCCGACGACAAACGCGCATCCAGAGTGCGCGTCTCGTCCGAAGGCGGGGAGAAACTCAAGGTCATCTGGGACCGTCGCGCGAATCGACTGCGCGAGATGTTGAGCGACTGGAGCGAGACGGAGGCGCTGGCCGCCCTCGATTCGATCCAGAAACTCAACAACACATTCAACGAAGACGCGCAGGACACAGCGCACTTGAAACTGATTGCGAGATAGAACAATGTCAACCACCGAAGCTCCGCCCAATATTCAACAGGCCGATCCCGACGCCATGTCCCACCGGCAAATCCTCGAGGCCCTCACCGGATTGCTCGCCGCGCTGTTCACCGCGCTGCTGAGCACCACGATCGTCTCGACGGCTCTGCCCACCATCATCGGTGACCTGCAGGGATCGCAGACCGCCTACGCCTGGGTCATCACCACCGCCCTACTGGCCAACGCCGCGTCGACGCCCATCTGGGGCAAGCTCGCCGACCTCTTCAACAAGAAGGTCCTCGTCCAGAGCGCGATCGTCATCTTCGTCATCGGCTCGTTGATCGCCGGCTTCGCCCACAACGTTCCGCTCCTGCTCGGCGCTCGCGTCATCCAGGGCATCGGTATGGGTGGTCTGACGGCACTCGTCATCGCCATCATCGGCACCATCGTCTCCCCGCGTGACCGCGGTCGTTACTCCGGTTACACCGGCGCTGTCATGGCTGTATCCATGTCCGGTGGTCCGATCCTCGGCGGCGTGATCGTCGACAGCCCCCTCGGCTGGCGCTGGTGCTTCTTCGTCTGCGTTCCGCTGGCCGTCATAGCCCTCGGACTGCTCCAGAAGACGCTCCACATCAAGACCGAGCGCAAGGACAACGTGTCCATCGACTGGCTCGGCGCACTTCTTCTCACCGCCGGTGTTTCGGTTCTGCTCGTGTGGGTGTCGTTCGCAGGCAAGGCCGACTACTACGCCTGGATCTCCCGTGAGACTGCATACCTGGTCGGCGGCGGACTCCTGCTGCTCGTCCTGACGGTCATCGTCGAGGCACGTCACAAGTCCCCGATCATCCCGCTGAAGATCGTCACCGAACGCACCACCGGACTCGCCATCATCGCGTCCATCGCAGTCGGTGTCGGCCTCTTCGGAGCCACCACCTTCCTCGGCCAGTACTTCCAGACCGCACGCGGCTACTCGCCCACCGAAGCCGGATTGCTCTCCATCCCACTGGTGTTCGGTATGCTCGTCGCCTCGGTCGGATCCGGCCAACTCATCACCAAGTTCGGAAAGTGGAAGCCGTTCATCGTCACCGGATCGGTACTGCTGGTCATCGGATTCCTGCTCCTCGGAACCATCGACCACGCAACCAGCCTGTGGACCGTCGGCGTCTTCATCACCATCGTCGGACTCGGAACCGGCATGTTGATGCAGAACCTCGTTCTCGCAGTCCAGAACACGGTGAGCGTCCACAACATCGGCGCAGCCTCGTCGACAGTCGCATTCTTCCGTACCTTCGGCGGCGCGATCGGCGTCTCGGTTCTCGGTTCGCTCCTCGCGACCCGTGTCGCCGAGAAGTCCGCGGCAGGCCTCGCCGAACTGGGCGTCGACGGTGCTTCGAGTGGTGGCGGATCCTTGGACCTCACGTCACTGCCCGCACCGATCCTCGCCGTCGTCCGCACCGCCTACGGTGATGCAACCGGACGGATCTTCCTGATCGCCGGATTCGTCGCCATCGTCACGCTCATCGCGGTCATCCTCATCCCGAACCGCCCGCTGCGCAAGACGATCGACTTCGCTCAGGCACCGGTCGAAGGCGAAGAGACCATCGAGATCCCGTCCTTCGGTGACACTCGCGAATACGTCGCAGCGGAACTCGACGGAACCGGGCGCCACGAAGCACCATCGGGTTCGGCACCGTTCGAGGGCCTCAGCACCGATGCACGTGATCGACTGCTGAACCTCTTGCTCCCCGAGCCCAAGGACACCCTCGAAGCACTCGACGAAGCCGAGGCCATCCGCGCCGAAGTAGTCGCACTGCAGCAGGAACTCGACGCGAAAATGCTCGACTTCGACGCCGTCTGCGAGCGACTCCGTCGCCTCGGACTCAGCGAAGATCAAATCGCCCGAGTGCTCGGTGACGCACACGTCCCTGAAAATCACACGCGCCCCGATCCTCGTCAGCACTACGTCAACTCCGGACTGAACGGCCACAGCGTCAACTAGTTCGACAGCACGAAAGAGCCCGCACACCCCCCGGTGTGCGGGCTCTTTCGGTATCGGAGCACTCCCACTTCGGAGCACTCCCTTCCCCAGATTCCGGAGCACTCCCCTCCCCACATTCCGGAGCGAACGTAGCGTTCGGTCAGTCAGACTGACCGAAGCCCACTTTCGCTCGGACGGATGGTCGTGGACTGACGGATGGTCGTGGACTACCGCCCCGGAAGGTACTTCAGTGCCTTCACGAAGGGAGGCATGATCTTCGCCCACAACTTCGGAGGCAATCCGCGCGGGCCGCCGAGGTTGAGCAGACGCGTCGTGGCAATGGTCTGCGATTCGGTGTACTTGAGCAGGCCGTCGGGTCCGTGGCGGCGGCCCATTCCCGAGACGCCCATTCCGCCCATCGGAGCGCCGGTGGTGCCCCACGCGGGTGCATAACCTTCGTCGACGTTGACCGTTCCCGAATGCAGCTGAGCCGCAATGGCTTCACCCTGAGCCTTCGTCTTCGCCCAGACGCTGGCGTTGAGTCCGTATTCGGTGTCGTTGGCCTTGGCGATGGCTTCGTCGACGTCGGTCACCGGGTAGATCGACACGAGCGGCCCGAAGGTCTCGCTTGCGGCGCACTCGGCGTCGGCGGGCACGTTCGTCAGGACGGTCGGCTCGTAGAAGAGCGGGCCGATGTCGGGGCGTGCGTTTCCTCCTGCGATGACCTTGGCGCCCTTGACCTTCGCATCGTCGACGTGCGCGGAGACCGTCTTGACCTGGTCCTCGGAGATGAGGCTGCCCATCTCGATGCCGAACTCGTAGTCCGCACCGAGGGTCATGTCCCGAACCCGCTGACCGAATCTCGCGGTGAACTCGTCGGCGATCGACTGCTCGACGTAGATGCGCTCGATGGAGATGCACAGCTGGCCCGAGTTGGAGAAGCACGCACGCACGGCGGCGTCGGACACTTCCCGCAGGTTCGCCCCGCGCGCGACGATCATCGCGTTCTTTCCGCCGAGTTCGGCGGAGAAACCGATGAGCCGACGCCCGGCCTGCTCGGCGAGGAGCTGGCCGGTTGCGGTGGAGCCGGTGAACATGACGTACTCGGTGTTCTCGACGATGGCGGTGCCGACGACGGAGCCAGGGCCGGGTACGACGGCGAACAGGTCACGCGGCAGGCCGGCCTTGTACAGAAGTTCCACGCAGGCCAGCGCGCAGTAGGGGGTCTGGGAATCCGGCTTGAGCACGACGCCGTTGCCGGCGAGCAGCGCGGCGATGGCGTCGGACACCGCGAGGGTCATCGGGTAGTTCCACGGGGAGATGACGCCGACGATTCCCTTCGGCTGGTACCGCACCGTCGTCTTCGTCAGCACGGGGAGCATGCCCGCGACCCGCTTGGGGGCCAGCAGCTTGGCCGCGGTGCGGGCGTAGTGACGCGACGTCATCGCGATATCCAGCACTTCCTCCTGCGCGGCGGCGCGGGACTTGCCGGTCTCCGCCTGCGCCATGTCCATCAGTTCTTCACGATGGGCGAGAACCAGGTCGCGGTACCGGTGGAAGATCTCGGCGCGCTCGGACACGGGGCGCTTGGCCCATGCCTTCTGCGCGACGCGAGCGCGTGCGATGGCACCGGTGACGTCCTCGGCGGTTCCGACGGGAATGGTCGCGAGCTCTTTGCCGGTGAACACCTCCGTGATGGATTTCGTCGGCCGCGCGTCGACGTCGGGAATGGCGATCAAATCGGCGAGCCGCGAGAAGGTCGCAGCGCTCGGAGCTGGCATTTCGGTACCCCTACTGGTGAGTAGTTCTTGGAGTTACACATAACCTACATCGTCGGTGGCTGGGATCACAGTGCCGATTCCGCTGCCCTGGTCGGCACCCGTCGACGTGTGGCACCATGGGCGGTGGTCTTTCCTAGGCGTCGGGGCGCACTGGAGACGAAGCAGGGTGGGGCAATCTCATGAGAACGACCACACGCAGGGGACTCGTCGTCGCCTGCGCAGCAGCTCTAGCGCTCGCGTTGGCACCGTCGGCGCAGGCAGATCCGGTGGGTGACCTCGTCGCCCCTCCCGCGAATCCCGACGCCTATCTACCCACTCCGTTGGGGGATCCCTGGTTCACCCCTCCGGCAGGTTTCGAGAGCAGCGAACCCGGCACCGTCTTGAACACGAGAAGCGTTGCGGTACAACCCGGTACAACCTCGACACAGTTGCTGTTCCGTTCGACGGATTCGAAGAACAATCCCATCGCCGCCGCGACGACGATCCTGGTTCCCGACGCGCCGTGGACCGGCGGCGGCCCCAGGCCCGTCGTCGCCTACAACGAGGCGACGGATTCGTTGGGCAACGCGTGTGCGCCGTCGTCGACGCTGCCGCGCGGAACCAACAAGGAACTCGACCGGATGCAGGAGTTGCTGGGGCGCGGGTATGCCGTCGTCGTCACCGACTATCAAGGCCCCCGCCAGGCGTACTCCGCCGGGCTGGTCTCCGGTCACACCGTGCTCGACGGTCTCCGAGCGTCCCGGACAGTCGGCATCGCACCGGACGCCCCCGTCGCGATCACCGGATACTCGGGTGGTGCGATCGCGTCGGGATGGGCGGCGCAGTTGGCGCCGTCGTATGCGCCGGAGTTGAACATCGTCGGAGTCGCATTCGGCGGGCCTCCCACCGACTACAAGATCCTGCAGCGTTCGCTCAACGGCGGCATCGGCTCCGGGCTGTTCACCGCCGCGACCATCGGTCTGAGCCGGGAGTACCCGGAGATGCGTTCGCTGGCCAACGACAACGGTAAGCGGCTCGCTCTGGTCCAGAAGGATCAGTGTGTGGACGTCCTGTCCTACAGCGGACTCGCACTGTTCGACCAGCGGAACCTGTCCAACGTGCCCGACGTGTTCAACCACCCGATCACGCGCGCGGTGGTCGAGGAGAACCGAATGGGTCAGATCAAGCCCGAGGCACCGATCTACATCTACCAGGGCCTGCAGGACTTCCTGATCCCGAAGGAAGGCGCCGAGGCCGTGCAGGATCAGTGGTGTGCGGCCGGTGCGTCGGTCCATCTGGAAGAGATTCCAGGAGACCACACGGTAGCCGAGGGCGGCGGTAGGCCGGGCGCGTTCGAGTGGCTTTCTCAGCGTCTGGCAGGCGTCCCCACCGGAGGATGCGAGAGAGTGGTCCGGTAACTCTTGACCCTCACGCCACGGGAGGCTGCACAGTGTCTTCTGTGAGCGATTCGGAAACGATGCTGGTGGGCGAAGTGGCCCGCCTCGTCGGAATCAGCGTGCGGACGTTGCACCACTACGACGAGATTTCTCTGGTGGTGCCGTCCGGACGCACGGCGAAGGGTTATCGCAGTTATTCGGCAGTAGACGTCGAACGGTTGCATCAGGTGTTGACCTACCGCGAACTCGGGTTCGCGCTGGACGACATCGCTACCCTTCTGGACGATCCGTCGGTCGACGCGATGGCGCATCTGCAGCGTCAGCGGGAGCTACTCGACGCACGGATCGATCGCTTGCATCAAATGGCTGCGGCCGTGGACAAGATGATGGAGGCAAAGAAGATGGGAATTCAGTTGAGTCCCGAAGAGCAACGCGAAGTGTTCGGGGAGAACTGGACCGGCGAACAGTACGCCGATGAGGCAGAACAGCGTTGGGGTCAGACCGACGAGTGGAAGCAGTCCCAGGCGCGCACGGCGTCGTTCACGAAGGACGACTGGAAGCGCATCAAGTCCGAAACCGATGCGCTGGAAGCAGATTTCGCTGCGGCGTTGGCCTCGGGAGTGGCTACCGACTCACCACAGGCGGCGGCTTTGGCCGAACGCCATCGCGCGAGCATCGAGCACTTCTACGACTGCGGATACGACATGCACGTCTGCCTCGGCGAGATGTACATCGCCGACGAGCGCTTCACCAAGCACTACGACGACATCACGCCCGGGCTTGCGCAGTACATTCGCGACGCCATCGTCGCGAATGCTGCTGGCAAGTAGGCAATTTACCCCCAGTTGTGCGTTCTCGAGCCCAGGAAACGCACAATCGGGGGGAGATCGCCGGTCATTGCCACGGAATCCTGTAGGGCTCTTCGTCGTCCGGTGGGGGAGTCTGCTTGGCCGGGAACCAGATCAGCGCTGGGTCTCGTTTCAGCTCGCCGACTTCGGGCGGTACAGGCCTGGACAGGGTTTCGATCTCGTCCCATGAGCACTCTCCAGCCGCTACGCGCCCGGCGTACGCCCGCAGTTCGGATGACGCACTCGCCAGCGACGCGATGGCGAACATGAGAGCACCGTCGACGTTTCGCGGTTCGTCGATGGACGAGAGCGGGGTCCGTTCGACCTCGGCCCGCGTCTGTGCCATACGATCGAAGGCATCGGTCATCTTCTGTACCGCGCGGCGCAGGATCGGGTCGTCCGGTGCGGTCATGCGTCTTCCCATGGTTGTCTACCTGTTCCAACCGAGAAAGACTCCTTCGGAACGTTGTAGACGGGCTCGGCGGACGCGGTGTCGTACACGTCCTTCACCAGTCGAGCGTTGTGGATTCCCTTGGTGATCGGTTCGAGTTTCTGCTGGAACTGCTCGTTCAAGTAACCGCTGGGACTGGCAACGAGCGAAAGGAATTCGTTGAATGCGTCGGTGACCATCCGAATGTCATCGAGCAGCTTCTTGGCGAGGGTGTATCCCGAATACAAGATGTCGGCGATCTTGTATATCTGGTAAAGGCTCCCCAGCGGGGATACCTTTTTCGACAAGAACTCGGCAACCTTGGCGGGGCTGGACACATCGACTTGTGCTTCGAGACGTTCTCTCATCGTAGTCACGAGTGTGAACACCGACTTGCGAATTTCGTCGGCGGCTCTGTCCGCGACAGCTTCGATGACGCGACCGCACGAACCCTCCCAGCGCATCGCTGCGATCTGCCGTGCGGCGTAGTCTTTGTACGCGACGGCAGCCAACCCGTCCCAGAACTCGTCGACGCGTGAAGTCCCTTCGGCGAGAGAATCACCGCCGGCGGACATCGCCTCCCCCGCAATCCGGTATGCCGCACCGAGATGTCTCAGATCGTTCCAGTTTCCGCCTATCGGATCGATGAGTTCGCGAAGCGGACTGTGCCCGATCAGCTCCTCGATCGCGTAATCGAGGTCCCCCAGCCACCCTGCTGCATCGGCGATGACGTCGGCTACGTCGTCGGGGAAGTGTGCGGGAGCCGGATAATCCATACCCTCCGGAGACCCGTAATGTGCACAGTCGCTGTAGGGTTCGACATTTCCCCGCGCCGGTCGATCCGCGTCACCTGGGTCCGGGTACGGCACCGGTACCAGGTCCGTGTGCGCGTTGAGCGCCTCGTAGTTCTTCTTTTCCTGATCCGCGTAAAGCCAGGCCGCGGTATTGAGCTCGTCACCCAATCCGGCGCAGTTCGTTGCCAAATGGACATGCCGATCGCGCCACACATCGCGGAGAGCATCGAACGTGACGGCCAACGAACCGAACAATTCCCCGTTGTCGACCCCTGTCAATTGTCCGTGGTCATTGAAATACCGATAGGACGTCAGCGTCTGCTGTCCGATCTCGGCCGTAAGCCGGCCGAGCCCGGCGACTTCGTCGGGAAAGGCTTTGAATCTCTCGTTCATGCGACTTCACCTGACTTACTTCGTTCGACGAAGACTGGAAACGATGTCCTCGATAGTTGCGGAGGACAGATCACTGGTGTCGTGTTTTTCGCTGAGCACCATGAACACAGCGACCGTTGCGTTCGAATATCCCTGTGTGGCAACTACATCGAAGGAAGCTTGCTCCGGATCGCAATCGAAGTCCCGGTTGAGATTCGATGCACTCACCGAGTACCTGACTGCCGTAGCGCCGTCGATCTCGAACTGGGTCGGATCCGAGTACTGGAGAATCACCGAATCGCTGGGATCGTCTCGGAAGATCAGTTCTGCTGACCGGCTGAGCTCGAAGGCCGCCGTCTGTACGTCGAGGCCGTTCCGACCGGTAATGCCGGTATGTGCCTTGGTGGCGCCATCGCGGAATTCGGGACAGTAGTCGTACCCGAAGTCGGCTATGTCTCCGAACCTGACCGACCCTCGATCGCCTTCCCAACCCACTACACCCCCGCGATGGAACCTCCAATCCCCCGGCACCGTGTAGCTGAGTCCGTATTTGGTGTCGATGGGAATGGGATCGCCCTCGGGCACCTCGATTTCCGGCGGCGCGAATTCCATCGACGGGAAGCCCGGTGGCAGGGTTGCGGTAGGTGCCGGTGCTGCCGTCGACGAAGGACGGGAGGTAGGCGGTGCCGCGACGCCTTCGAACCTGCCCGGTGCCTGCGGCCCCAATTTGGGCAACAGTGCGACAGCGGCATACAGCAACGCCAGAACCAACGCCGTGCGCAGCAGCTGCTTCTTCAGCCCCATGTTCACTCCCCCCGAAGTCGGCACACGCTAACACGCCGGAGCGACAACCCTTGGGTGGATACTCGTGGACATGAACCTGACGATTCGCTCGGCCCTTCTGTCCGCCGCTGTCGGTAAGGCAAGTGGGTTTCGCAGTTCCGTGGGAATCAGCGTCGGGCTGCTGACCTGGTTCCGAGGGTCGAAGTACGAGCGTTGGGCGATCGGTGGATCAGCCGTGGCCACGGCGGGAGAACTCGTCGGGGACAAGTTGCCGTCGACGCCGTCACGTCTCGATCCGGCTCCCCTGGGTGGCCGTATCGCGGCCGGCGCCGGGGCGGCCTACGCGATTGCCCGACGCTCGGGCGACGATCCGATCCCGGCGGCCGTAGTCGGGGGCCTGTCAGCCGTCGCCGGTTCCTACGCCGGCCACGCATACCGCGGATGGGCGTCGAAGCGGGTTCCGCCGGTCGCCGCCGCGCTGGTGGAGGACGTCGTCGCGCTGTCGATCGGTGCAGTCGTTCTGAAGGAAGTCGGAGCGTAAGGTCCGTGAGGTGAAACCGAACTTCTGGCAGTACCTGGGCTACCAGTTCGGCCGAGTGCTGCCGCCGTCGATGCAGGATTGGGTGCGCGAGGATCTGGTCGGTCACGGTGCCCAGGCTCGCTACCTGATCCGCTTCACGCTGCCGGTGATCCCATTTCTGTGCCTGTTCCTGTTGGTTCCCGGGCCGTTGTGGATCGGGTTGGCGATGATGGCGCTGCTGTTCATTCCGCTGGTCTACTTCGCGATCGCGCTCATGAACGTGTATCGACGCCACCGCCTCCTGGTGCACGATTTGGATCCGCAGCTGCTTGGTGCCAGCACCCAGGCGAAGTTGGATCGCACCCGGGACGAGTACGAGAGGCGTCACGGAAGGCTGGACTAGGCAGGAGTGGAGCCCGCAGGAACGACTCCAGTGAGCAGGAGTGGAGCCCGCAGGAACGACTCCAGTGAGCAGGAGTGGAGCCCGCAGGAACGACTCCAGTGAGCAGGAGTGGAGCCCGCAGGAACGACCCACTTATGCTGTCCGGTATGACTTCCGTCGAATTCAAGGCAACTGCTGACCTGGCCGACGAGATCGGGCCTGAAATCCGCAGCTGCGATACACAATTCATTCAGTTCGGCAAGAACACCGAGTTCGCCGGGCCGATCACGACGATCAAGTGCTTCCAGGACAACCTGCTCGTCAAGCAGACTCTCGGTGAGCCGGGTAACGGTGGAGTCCTGGTGGTGGATGGCGATGCGAGCATTCACACCGCGCTCGTCGGCGACATCATCGCAGGCAAGGGAGTCTCCAACGGCTGGGCCGGGGTCATCGTCAACGGTGCCATCCGGGACTCGGCGATTCTGCGGACTCTCGACATCGGCGTGAAGGCACTCGGCACCAATCCCCGTAAGAGCACTCAGACGGGCTCCGGGGAGAAGAACGTTCCGATCGAAATCGGCGGTGTGACGTTCAATCCGGGCGAGATCGTCTACAGCGACTCCGACGGCGTGGTCGTCGTATAACTCGCCGAAAATCCACCCACCTGTTGTGCGTCCGCTAGCCCTCGGAACGCACAACAGGTGGGTGGATTTCGCTTCGGATCAGCGACGCACCCGCGGAACCCCGCGCCATTCGTCGAACAGGAACAGAGCGAGCGCGACGACGAGCATTCCCGACGCGATCCAGGCCGCGCCTACACCCAGGCCCCGTACGGCGAAGGCGCCGAGTACGGCACCGGCGAGGAATCCTGCGATGACCGATCCGAAGTTGACGGCCCGTAGTCCGGCGGCGGCGTCACGGTCGGACAGTCGGTGGTAGATCGCCTGCGAGAAACTGCGAAGGTTGCCGGTGGTCATCGTCGTGCTGAAGGCCTGGTCGACGAGCACCCTGAAGGTCGTCACCTGCAGAGCAGCGACGAATGAGATGGACACCGTGACAACGGCATTCGGCACTGATTCCGGGACGAAGCCGACGGCGAACAGCACCAGGATCTCGATGACGAGGACGGCGCGGATCGGCCGACGAACGATCCGGCTCACGGCGGGGCTGGACAGGGATTCGGCGACGAAGACACCGACGACGAATGCCATCAACGGCGGGAGGTATCCCGCCGCGGACCGCCAATGGCCCCCTGCGGCATCGATACCGAAGAGGACCACGTTGGCGGTCTGGGCGTTCGCGAACACTCCGTCGCGCGTCATGAAGGTGTAGACGTCGACGAAACCGCCGACCGCAGCCAGAAGGACGCCGAGTCGGACGGACTCCGAGGTCACGACCGGCTGTCGATTCTGTTCCGGCACGGCCGGATGCTACCTCGCTTCGTGAGTGGAAATGTAGGCTCTGGCCTACATTTCCACTCACATAGGTTATTTGACGAAGTTCAGCAGCGCTTCGTTCACTTCCTGGTAGTGCGTCCACAGAAGTCCGTGGGGGGCACCTTCGACCTCGACGTACTCGGCCTCGGGGAATGCCTTGGCGAATTCGCGTCCCGTCGAGTCGATGGGGAGGATGTTGTCCTTGGTGCCGTGCAGGATCAGGGTCGGCTTGCCGGACTCGCGCACCTTCTGCACGTCGCCACGGAAGTCTTCGAGCCACGTCGGGACCACAGCGTAGGCGGCTACCGGTGCGCTTCCTGCCGCGGTGGCGAAGTTGGCGCGCACGGTTGCTTCGCTGATGCGGCTGCCCAGGTTCTCGTCGAGGTTGTAGAAGTCCTTGTAGAAGTTGTCGAACCACGCGAAGCGGTCTTCGCGAGCGGCTGCGTCGATTCCGTCGAAGACCGACTGCGGGACGCCTGCCGGGTTGTCGTCGGTCTGCAGCAGGAACGGTTCGAGCGATGCCAGGAACGCGAATTTTGCGACGCGATCCGTGCCGTACTTGGCGGCGTAGCGTGCCAGTTCCCCGGTGCCCATCGAGAAGCCGACGAGGATGACGTCGGTCAAGTCGAGTTCGGTGAGGACCGCGTTCAGGTCGGCGGCGAAGGTGTCGTAGTCGTAGCCGGTCACGGGCTTGCTGGACTTTCCGAATCCGCGACGGTCGTACGTGATGACCCGGTAGCCGGCTTTGAGGAGCTCACGGCTCTGGCGCTCCCAGGAGTTGCCGTCGAGCGGGTAGCCGTGAATGAGCACCACTGCCTGCCCGCTGCCGTGATCCTCGTAGTAGACGTCCACAGGTGTGCTGTTTTCCGTGCCCACATTGACGAAAGCCATGTTGTTGCCTTTCCCTCGGGATCTTCCGAGCGGAGAACGGACGTTCTCCCGCCATGGACTACGGTAGAGAACGATGGTTCTCTGCGCAAGGAGGTGGTGGCAGTGGAAACGAGCGACGCACGATCGGCCGTCTTGGTAGCCGCTGACGAGCTCTTCTACACACGTGGAGTCCAAGCAGTGGGTATGGACGAACTGCGCACCGCCGCCGGAATCTCGCTCAAACGCATGTACTCCCTGTTCCCGTCCAAGTCGGACATCGTGGCCGCGGTACTTGCCGGCCGCACCGCGGTGTGGAACGAGCGCATCCTGATGGAGGCCTCCAAGCACGACTCGCCGCGAGACAAGGTCCTCTCCATCTTCGACTTCCTGGACGCCTGGTTTCGTGAAGACAACTTCCGCGGATGCGCCTTCATCAACTCGTTCGGCGAGCTCGGTGCAACCATGCCGGCCGTCGCCGACGCCGCACACCGGCACAAACGCGAATTCGTCGAGTACGTGACCGATCTGGCCGTCGAAGCAGGATGCCCGCAGGATCTCGGCCTTCAGATCGCATTGCTCGCCGAGGGCGCGCAGACCACCGCAGCCATCTCGGAATCTCCCGAGTCCGCAACCGCGGCAAAGCAAGCCGCGACGGTCCTTCTCGACGCGGCGAGCCGATGAGCGCGGCCGGCCGATGAGACTGAAAGCGTGCATCAACGGCCCTCGAACACCAGCCGAGCACAGCGCAATACCGGTCACCCCGGACCAGATCAGGACAGAATCCCTCGCCGCGGTGAACGCAGGCGCCGAGGCAATTCACCTACATCCGAAGACTCCGGACGGCACCGATTCGCTTGCCGCAGAACACGTGGCCACCGCAGTTCGCGCTGCCCGCGAAGCCGGAGTTCCGGTCGGCGTCACTACCGGAGCGTGGAGCACACCCGACGCCGTATCCCGGCTGGCCGCAGTCGAATCCTGGACCACCCTGCCCGATTTCGCGTCGGTCAACTGGCACGAGGAGGGCGCGGCGGATCTGGCAAGACTGCTGGTGCGCCGAGGTGTCGGCGTCGAGGCGGGTCTGTGGACCGCCGCAGCCGCACGCGCATGGCGGGCCTCCGGCCTCACCGGAGACTGCATACGGGCCTTGCTGGAAGTCCAGCCGGGAGATACCCCGGACGTCGCCGACGAGCTCGTCGCACTCACCGAATCGAGTGGGGTACCGCTGCTGCTGCACGGCCAGAACGACACGTGTTGGGCCACTCTACGATCGGCAGTTGCACGCGGATTGGCCACACGCATCGGCCTGGAAGACACCCTCACCCTGCCCGACGGCTCCCTTGCCACCGGAAACTCCGATCTGGTGACCTCTGCGCTCGCATTTTTCCGAGTCTGACGAAGTCCGCCGGTAATGTCCGAAGTGTGAACCTTCGCTCGGCAGTACTCCCCCTTGCAGCTGCCCTTGTGCTTGTCTCGTGTTCTGCTGAGCAGAGCTCGCCTGCACCCACCGATCCAGGAACCATTCGCACTGCCGACGCCCAGGCCGTCGTCGACCAGTTGGTGAGCGCGGGAGCGCCGGCCGCCGTCATCGCCCTTCGGGACGGCGACAGTGAATGGGAAGGCGCGGCGGGCGTCGTCGAACGCGGGTCCGACGAGGCCGCGTCGGCCGAAGATCCTCTGAGAATCGCCAGTATCACCAAATCCATGGTGGCGGCCGTTGTTCTGCAGTTGGTCGACGAGGGGAAATTGACCCTGGAGACAACCGTCGACGACGTGCTTCCCGGTCTTCTGCCCAAGCCGGTGACCGTCCGTCAGCTGCTCGATCACACCAGCGGTTTGCCGAACTATCTCGAGACTCTCGTGCCGTCCGACGCAGCGGGGCTCGTCGAGGCCGCCGACGACACCTATTCCGACGACGAACTGATCGCGCTCGCGCTGGCACAGCCGTGGCCCGCGGCTCCTGGTGCCCAATTCTCCTACTCCAACACCAACTACGTCGTGCTCGGCCAGATCGTTGCTCAGCTCGACGGCAGGAGCATCGCAGATTCGTTGGACGAGCGGGTGTTCGAACCACTACAGATGACGTCGACGTCCTATCCGAGCGTCGCCGCCATTCCGGAGGACGGCCTGCACGGGTACATCCTCGAAGGTGACACTCTCATCGACATCAGCGATGTCGATCCGTCGATCTGGTCGGCAAGCGCGGCCGTCGTCTCCACCGTCGGCGACGTCAACACGTTCTTTCGCGCTCTGTTCGACGAGACCCTGCTACCGCGAACGCTCGTCGACCAGATGCAGCAGGTGACCCCGTCGGGGTACGGCCTGGGTTTGCTCGTCGGCGGTGACGCGTGCAATCCGGGGGCGGCCGAGGTGGTGTTCGGTCAGCGCGGCAACGGTTTCGGGTACCGCACACTGTCGTTCTCCAGTCCCGACGGCGGCAGGCAGGTCACTCTCGGATGGACGGCGTCGGCCATCGACCCGGCGACGGATCCATTGGAGCAACCCGCCCTGAACGGTCTCGTGGCCGGCCTCGCCGCCACCTGCCCGGCGTGAACGTCAGAGAACGGTGACCCAGCCGTGCGCCTGGTCTCCGGTCAACGCGTCCTGATGGCGCTTGCGCAGCGTCGACGAGACAGGGCCGAGCACGGGCGCGGATCCGACGGCTCGGCCGTCGATCTGGAAGACGGGCGCCACTCCTGCTGACGTGCCGCACACGAACACCTCGTCGGCGATGTACAGCTCGGTGAGGTCGACGACGCGTTCCTGCACTTCGAGTCCTTCCTCGCGGGCCAGCGTGAGGATGGTCCGGCGGTTGATGCCGTCGAGGATGTCGCTCGTGACATCGGGAGTGATCAGGGAACCGTTTCTGACCAGAAAGATGTTCGCGGCGCTGAGCTCGCAGACGTGGCCGTTGATATCGAGGAAGATGCAGTCGTCGAAGCCGCTGTCGATGGCGTCCTGCTTGGCGAGCACGGAGTTGACGTACGCGCCGTTGACCTTGGCTCTCGACGGGATGGCATTGTCCGGGATTCGGCGCCACACACTGGTTTTCAGGCGCATCCCGTCTTGCGGGACGATGGGCACCGCGTCGTACAGGAAGATGGACACCGTGGTGCTCAAACCACGGACTCGTGTGCCCGGAATGGACTCGTCCACATGGACGGTCGCTCTGACGTACACCTCGCGCTGAGGGTCGTTGGCCTGGACGACCTCGCGCACGACCTGGGTGAATCGTTCGTACGTCCACTGCTGCGCGAACGTGTCGATCCCGATTATCCTGCAGGACTCCAGAAGCCTCTGGAAGTGATCCTGAAGTCTGAACGCCGTGCGCGTCTCCGCCGATACGTGCACCGGGAACACCGTGTACACGCTGAGCCCGTACAGGACTGCGGAAGTGGCGACCCCCAGCTTCGCGTCATGGGCTTCGACGATGCCGTTTCCGAAGAACACTTTGCCGTGAGGAGTAGCCATGCGGGGATGCTATCGGCTGCCGCAGCACCGGCGACACCGATTATCCGGCGTAGGGTCTGTAGTCATGGTTCCTACCAGAACACTGTGGCAGAACGGCCCCACCGTCGGCGCAATCGGCCTCGGCTGCATGGGCATGACCTGGGCATACAAAGCTGACGAGCACTCCGAGAGTCCCGACCGCATCATCGGCCACGCTCTCGATCTCGGGGTGAACTTCATCGACACCGCCGACGTCTACGGACCGTTCACCAACGAGGAAGTGGTGGGCGCAGCCATCGGTTCCCGGCGCGGCGAGGTCACCTTGGCAACCAAGGGCGGGCTCGAATCACACGTCGGCGACGCTGGGGAACCGGTCATTTCGGGCCCCAACGGTCACCCGGACCACCTACGTTCGGCCATCGACGACTCGCTCAGGCGACTCGGAACGGACTACGTGGACCTCTATTACCTGCATCGCCCCGATCCGAAGGTCCCCGTCGAGGACAGCATCGGCGCGATGGCGGAGATGGTGCAGGCCGGTAAGGTGCGCGCACTGGGCGTTTCGGAGTTCACCGTCGATCAGCTGGACCGTGCACAGTCGGTACATCCCATTTCAGCCGTGCAGTCGGAACTGTCGTTGTGGACGCGGGATCATCTCGCGACGTCTCTGGCGTGGACCGAACGCAACGGCGCCGCCTTCGTACCGTTCTCACCTCTCGGTCGCGGTTTTCTCACCGGCAACTTTCGTGGATCAGCGCCTGCCGCGGACGACTTCCGCGCGCAATTGCCCAGGTTCAAGCAGGAGAACCTGGATGCGAACATGGCCATCGTCGACGCTGTCGCCTCCGTCGGTCACGAGGCGGGAGCCACCCCTGCGCAGGTTGCCCTGGCGTGGGTGCTGGCACAGGGTGAGCACGTCGTCCCCATTCCCGGTACGCGGCGCTCGTCACGACTGGACGAGAACGCAGGCGCCGCGTCGGTACGCCTGACCCCCGCTCAGCTGCAGACTCTCGACGACCTCCCGGACCCGGCGGGGGCGCGTTACTGATCTCTCCGGGTGTCGAACACGCCTTCCTTCTCCCGAACTTGTCGGACTCCGGTGATACCAATGGAGCTACAGGCCAAGACGTGCAAGAGAAGGGAGTGTCGATGCGAACCGTCGAAGATCGTTGTGAAGGAACGCTCGTCATCCACGCAGTCGGCGACGCCGAATGCACGGAGCCGGACTGCGTGGACATGGAGTACGTCCGTCATTTCCTCGTGCTGGACTGCGAGGAGGTCACCGGCGGATGCCAGTGCGTCGGTGTGATCGACCTGGCCGAGGCGTCGTAGGCGAACTCCGCCCCACTGGGGCGAGCTGAGCAGCCGTGCAGAAGAACCGGCCCTCACTCCCAGACGATTCGTTCAGCCAATTCGAGCAGTTTTCGACGGCGGGTCGGGCTGGTCTCCCCTATCCGTGCGATCCGTCCGTACAGGTGCGCTCGGAAATCGGTGAGCGCGGACAGGTTCTGTTGGTCCGGGCCGGTGACGGCGCAGTTGTGCAGGATTGCGCGCAATGCGTCGTACTCTTTCCGCGGCACCGACGGCCAGTCGTTCACCACCAGGCCGGTGAGCTGCTGGCGCTTGTGTGCACGACGCACGCGGGTCTTGTACGGATGGACCGCGAGGCCTTCGTCGGCGATGATCGTGCTCGCGCTCCAGATGATCTTGTCCGCGTCGATGTCGCCGGAGAATGCCAGGTCGTCGGCGTACCGTGTGTACCTCGCGCCCAGGGACTTCGCCAGCGCGGTCAGCCGAATGTCGAGCCGCCGCGAGACGAGGTTGGCGAGCGCAGGGGACGTGGGAGCGCCTTGCGGTAGATGGCGAGTGCGCAACAACGACGCAGTGGCGTAGGGAAATCCGTTCAGCTGTTCTGCGGGCGTAGTCGTCGTACAGAGGTAGGCAAGGTTCCACGCAACAGATTTCGGATAGCCGAGCGCATCGAACACCGCGACGACACGCTCGATTCCGATCGAGGGAAAGTAATCCTTCAGATCCACCGAGACCACGACGGTGTGCCCCGCATGCGGAATCCCGAACGTGCGTGGGCTTCGGCCCTTGACGAATCCGTGCGCAGCACTGTGAGCAGGAACGTTGTCGAGTATGCGCCGCAGTATCTTTCGCTGGATTTCACGCAACCGCGGTTTGGGTATCTCGAGAATTCGGAATCCGACTCGCTTGGGTACGGGCGTGACGCGGTAATGCCGAAGCGGCGTCGCGGCCGTCCGGAGCCGGGACTGTGCGTCGGTGAACCACTCGATTTCGCTGATCGTCAGATCGAGCGATTCCGCCAGGTCTCCGGTACTCGCGTACCGAGGGACGTCGAACAACCACGGCTTGAAACCACCTGTGCGACGTGATGGTTCGACGGTGGCAGGCTCGGGTAGCAGTGGGAGCCCGGTGATGAGTCCGCGGAGCGATTCCGGGTCGTACGGCGCGACCGGCGACAGGTCGATCAGACGATCCGCCAGACGCGGCGCCTTCTCACCCAGAATCGGCAGGAACGCCTCTTCCAGGCCACCACGCGTCCACGGAGCATCCGCAGCGAGCGACGCGAGCCACGCCGCCATCTGCGGGCTGAACTGACGGCTCATCGAGGCACCCGTTGCAGGTGCAGCGGCGCCGGACGACCTGAATCTTGTGTACTCGGCGCCGTCAAGCACGCGGAGCGTGCGGACCGGCGTCGGACGCAGTGACCAGTTCTTCTGTCTCGCCCAGGGGTTACCCCTGAGATCGGCCCAGCGGACCGACTCTCGCCCGTGCACCGCTGCATGATCTCCACTGTGCCAGACGAAAACCGTCGTCCGTGATTACTTGCTCTGATCTACACATGCTCGGACACCAGGACTGCTGAGGTGTCGGCGTTCAGTGCTTCGAAGATGTGGGGCGCGTCGCCGGGGTAGCTGATGTAGTCGCCCGGGTGGAGCTCGACGGGCTCGTCGGTGGGCCCCACGAGTGCTCGGCCGGCGGACAGGATCACGTGTTCGACGACGCCGGGTGAGTGTGGGTCGGATCTCCGAGGCTCGCCGATCTGTGCGCTGACGAGATAGATGTCGCGGCGTGCGTTCGGTGGGCAGGAGGCGAGCAGCGTCGCTACGTAGTCGGCTGTGTCGGAAGAGAACTTCGGCCCCTCTCCTGCTCGGATCAGCTGCACGCGTGGTTTCACCGGCTCGACCAACCGAGCGAACGGGACGTTCAGTGCCACGCTCAGCGCCCACAGTGTTTCGACGCTGGGGTTACCTGTTCCTGATTCGAGCTGGGACAGGGTCGACTTGGCTACTCCTGCGCGTCGGGCCAGCTCGGCCAGCGACAGCCCCATCCTCGTTCGTTCGCGGTGCAGGGACGCGGCGATGGCGGCGATCGGAGCGGACATGGTTGTTCATTCTATCGGTACAAGCGTCCATCTTGACGAACACAGCACTTGGGGTTCATTATTCTGTCCATGCGTTCGATCTGGCGAACCCGCCGTGACATCGGCCTCGTCTGCCTCGCCGACGGCCTCGTCGGTGCGTCGTTCGGCGCCATCGCCGTCGGCGCAGGCCTTCCCATCTGGGTTCCTATAGCGATGTCGGTACTGGTCTTCGCGGGTGCGGCTCAGTTCATCGTCGTCGGAGTGCTCGCAGCAGGGGGAAATCCGCTCGCCGCGATGGCCGGCGCACTACTGGTGAACACGCGTCTCATTCCACTCGGATACTCCGTCGGAGATTCGTTCGGCGGAGTGTCCTGGACTCGCAAAATTCTGGGTGCTCACCTCGTGACGGACGAAAGCGTGGCGTTCGCAACCGCCGAGCCCGATCCCCAGCGTCGACGATCCACGTTCTGGCTGTGTGGCGTCGGCCTGTTCGTCGCGTGGAACATCGGGGTGCTGGGCGGGGCATTTCTCGGCGGGAGGATCACCGATACCGCTGCCCTCGGACTGGACGCCGCATTTCCGGCGGTGCTCATCGCGCTCGTTGCTCCCGCGCTCCGCGATCCGTTGACGAGAAACACCGCTCTGCTCGGCGCGGTGATCGCCGTAGCTGCGGCGTTGATTCTGCCGCCGGGCCTGCCGGTGTTGCTTGCCCTGGCAGCGGTGGTGCCCGCGTTCGTGGCAACGAAAGCAACGACATGAACTACGTGCTTCCCATGGTCGGACTCGCGGCGGGAACCCTGGCGTTTCGGCTCGTCGGACCGTACCTTCGCAGCCGAACGACTATCTCGCCCCGCGTCGAGCGACTGGTGTCCGTCGCTGTGGCCGTCATCTTCGTGGCGTTGATCGCAACGTCCGCACTGATCGTGGACTACGGGTTCGCCGGGTTCGCCTGCCCGGCCGGTGTGCTCGTCGCCGCCGTTCTTGCCTGGCGCAAAGCACCGTTCGTGACGATCGTCGTAGCAGCCGCCGCTACAACTGCGGCGCTCCGATGGTTCGGAGTTGCGTGATAATGGGCGCCATGAATCCCACCCCCACCGGCCTCCTCCGCGCCACCGCATCGGGCGTCGACGTGGAGATCACCCGCGAGATCACGTCAAGCCGCGACGACGTGTGGAACAGCGCCACCGATCCCGATCGGACCGCCCTGTGGTTCGGACCGTGGGAGCGGCTCGCAGACAATCGAATTCGTGTCCAGATGGTATTCGAAGACGGCGAGCCGTGGATGGAGATGAACATCGACGCCTGCGAGCCACCGCGGCGACTTGCGGTGTCCACCGCCGACGGATGGGCGCTCGAACTCGTGCTGACCGGGGATGGTCCGGTCACCACCGTCACCCTGATTCACCATCGTGAGAGCACCGACGGAGTCGGTGAGATCGGGCCCGGTTGGGAGTACTACCTCGACATGCTGATCGCATCACGGACAGGCGCCGAGCAGCCGACATTCGAGGAGTACTACCCCGCCCAGAAGGAGTACTACGAGTCGCTCACGCCTCGGTAGCGGCGCGAGGCAGCGATGATTCTGGCGATGCCGTCGGCGACGCGCGCGATCTCGTCGGCGCCGACCTCCTCGCCGACGGAGTCCGCCCAGGCATGCTGATCGTCTCGCAACGTGGCCACCGTCTCGCGCCCACGCTCGGTCGGCTGAAGCAGCTTCGCCCGTCGATGTCGGGGATTGTCGACGTATTCCGCCCACCCCTTGTCGACGAGGATGTCGGCGGTGCGTTGCACACTCTGACGTGCCAACCCCAGGCCGACGCGACGGGCGATCTCGGCCACGGCGAGCGGTTCGTCGAGGGTCGCACCCAGCACCTGCCACCAGGCAGGCGTCAAACCTGCGGGTGCTGTGATGTCCTGTGCGGCAGCGAGGAATTCACCGTTCAGCTCGAAGGCGGGAAGCACGATGGACGTCAACGCATCACCGGCGGGAGTTCTGG
Organism: Rhodococcus sp. NPDC057297; assembly: GCF_042667435.1. Lineage (NCBI taxonomy): Bacteria > Bacillati > Actinomycetota > Actinomycetes > Mycobacteriales > Nocardiaceae > Rhodococcus > Rhodococcus sp. NPDC057297. The sequence goes on from NZ_JBHUZE010000001.1 coordinate 201,001, forward strand.
TCATGCCCCGGCCAACTGCTCGTAGTACCTCTTCTCGCCGGTCGTGTAGAGCCCGTACCAGGCGTCGACGATGCTCTGCGGGAACAGTTCCAGCGCCTCGAACACAGCCTTGGCGAACTCGAGCGGCGCCGTACCCGGAGCAGTGATGAGAGTGCCGTCGGCGACGGTGCGCTCGTCCCGGTACCGATCGGTGCCGGTGTACTGCTCTGTCGCCGTGAGGAATTCCGGAGCATTGCTGGTGTGCGGCCGTGAGTTCAACACGCCGAATCGAGCGAGCCCCAGCGTCGCACCGCAGATGCCGCCGACGGTGACGCCGCGATCCAGCAAGTCCACAGCCAAGCCCAGGACCTTGTCGTGCCCTTCCCCCCACGTTGCACCGCCGGGCAGAATCAACGCCGCGACGTCCGCCGTGTCGAGGTCGGCGAGGTCGCCGTCGGGCAGGATCTTGATTCCGCCGAGGCTAATGACCTGTCCGCCGCCGTCGGACAGGACCAACAGGCGGTAGCGCTCGTCGCCTTGCTCGTTGGCCATGGCAATGCCGGCGACCAGATACGAGTACTCCCAGTCCGCCATCGTGTCGGTCGCGTAGAGAACGATGTTCTTCGCCATGACTACCTCCGTGACTGACAGTGTCCTGTCAATCTACGATCATGACAGCACACTGTCAATGTAGGCCACGCGACGCCGAATCCGGGTACACGCAACTACACACGGGCATACTGGAAACATGGTCGTCCGCGCTCGCTGGCCCAAGAGCCTCCCGCTGCAGCCGCTCCCCTCCGAATCGTGGGCAAAACAAGAGCCCACGTGGAAGGGCGCCAATCCCCAAGTCATCGAATCGGCGTTGAAGCGAGCCAAGACCCGGCCGTCGGGCAACTGGTTCGTCTTCGCCGCGAGCCGCGACGTCGGGACCAAGGAACCGTTCGGCAGGACTGTCGGCGGAATGGAGCTGGTGGCCTGGCGCGACGAGAACCGCGGCATTCACATCGCACCCGGATCCTGCCCGCACCTCGGTGCGCCGCTCGACAAGGCGAAGATCGAGTGCGACACCCTGATCTGCCTCTGGCACGGCATGCCACTCGGACCGAAGGGACGCCCCGGCTGGCGACCCTTCCCGGCCTTCGACGACGGGATCCTCGTCTGGGTTCGCCTCGACGACCTCGGTGGTGAAGAGCCCACGGATGCGCCCCTCGTACCCGTCCGGCCGCCCGCCGCCACGAGCGTCGATGCCGTGATCACCCTGACCGGCATCTGCGAGCCCGACGACGTCGTCGCCAACCGACTCGACCCGTGGCACGGTGCGTGGTTCCACCCGTACTCGTTCGCCCGGCTTCGCGTACTCGACGCCCCCACCGACATCGACGTCCCCGACGAGGACGACCGCTTCCTCGTCGACGTCACCTTCCGCGTCAGCCGCGGCGTCGGCGTCCCGGTGACAGCAGAATTCGTCTGCCCGGGCCCACGCACCATCGTCATGCGCATCGTCGACGGAGAAGGTGCGGGCAGCGTCGTCGAAACCCACGCGACGCCCCTGGGCCCCGGTCCCGACGGCAAGCCTCGAACCGCCGTCATCGAAGCCACCGTCGCCAGTTCCGACCGCAAGGGCTTCCGGATTGCCCGACGCGTGGCGCCGTTGTTGCGTCCGCCGATGGGCTGGACAGCCGCCAGGCTGTGGAAAGACGACCTCGACTATGCGGAGCGTCGCTACATGCTCCGGTCGAAGGGGCTCTGACGGAAGACTGAACTACGACGAGGTCGGCGCCACGCGTTCTGGGATCTTGCCCGACGGCTATCACCACGTCCGTCGACGTGAACTGATCGGCTCGGGACGCATTGCCTTCGACGCTGCAGCTGAAACGCTGATGACCTGGGACATGCACCGGCGGTCGTTGCCTCGGGTGCGGCCGTCTCGTGGCCGGGTGGAAGTCGGCTCGACGGTGTCACTCGTGGCGGGGTTTCGCTGCGAGGTGGTGTATCTCGTCCAGGAGCCCGGCCGCATCGGCTTCGCCTACGGAACCTTGGGCGGCCACCCCGAATGCGGCGAAGAGTCTTTCCTGGTCGAGTTCGACGCCGGTGATGTCTACTTCGTGATCACAGCCTTCTCCCGACCCGGGACCTGGTACGCGCGGCTGGCAGGTCCGGTGGGCCGTTGGGCGCAGCAGCGGATCACCGATCGTTACGTTGCGGCGCTTCGCAGTTGAGCTGCCGCTCAGACGACGCGCGCGATTTTGTCGAAGACTCGGTATCGCCCGCGGGTCGGGACGGTCCAGATGTCGTGCCCGGCGAGGCCCCAGCTCTGCAGCAGGGTGTTGGCGGCGTGCAGACCGGTGGTTGCGGCGCGTTCCATGAGGGCGACCGGCAGGTCGATGCGGATGCCGTCGCCGGCCAGCACGAGTCCAGGTTCGGGCGTACGCACCGTCGGCCTCCTGGCGAAATCACCCAGGCCGAACAACGGACAGTCGTTGCGCCATTCCGATCGAGCCGCGATCACGGTGGCATCGCGGGTCTCCGGATAGATCTCGTGCATGCGCGCCATCAACTGTTCGCGGGTGACGTCCTCGGATTCGGTTGCTGCGTAGGCGTGCAACTCCACGACGGATCCGCCGGTGCGGGAGGCCCACTCAGCGGCTTCGTCCTCGAATCGTTCGAGGACGCTGATGTTGTCGATGGGCGGCATTCCACCGGTACCGATGAACGGTGGACGGTCTGCGTCGACCGGCTTGTCGAGCCAGACTCGGTGTACGAGGAAGGGCGGAGTGTTCTGCAACGCTGCGACATCCGCGCGCCACTCGTCGGTGCCGAGTGAGCCGACGAGACTCTGCAGCCCCTTGATGTCGGCAGCCAGGACCACACCGTCGAACGTCTCGCCGTCGACGGAGAATCCTCGCTCGATCGACGACACCGAGGTTCCCATTCGGAAACCGACTCCGAGCCCACGCAGATACTCGCCCAACGGTTCCCACAGAGTCTGCGGGTACGGGCCGGTAGGCACGTCGAACACGAGCCCCTCGGACGAGCCGAGGAAGTACAGGTGGAACATCATCGCCAGCTCGGCGGCCGACATCTCCTCGGGATCGGCGAAGAAGCTCCGCGAGAACACTCCGAAGGCCAGGTGCCGTGCAGCCTCGGGGAAGTTGATGCGTCGCAGAAATTCTGCTGCCGGGACCTCGTCGAGCTGCTCGTACGTCCCGGGAACGCTCACGGTCATGAGCGGCAGCGCGGCAATACCGTTCAGCGCCTTGAGGTCCCGCCACCGGAACGTCGGACTCTTCCCGACGAAGGCGACGGCGTTCAACCCCGGCGTCGACGGCAGGCCTTTGAATCCGTCGATTCGGCCGTCCGCGTCGATCAGCGGGTAGTCCTCGACGGCATGCAGGCGCTGCAGACCCGGATCGGTGCGCTTCAACACATTGCGGAGGTTGTAGTACTGCCGGAAGAACGCGTGGAAGCCTCTGCTCATGGTGGCCGTCGAACCGTCGTCCAACGTGGTGGACCATCCGCCGACGCGGCCGCCGAGGAAGTTCTCCTTCTCGAAGACCTCCACGGACACACCACGTTCCGCCAGGGCAGCTGCCGCCGACAGTCCGGCGATACCGCCGCCGACCACCGCGACGCGCGGAACCGACGCCAACGACGACGCCGACGCGTACCCCGCCGCCGCTGGATGCAGAACGCTCTTCTTGTCAATCACGCGGCCGCGCCCCCAGGAAAGTGTGCACGATGCCGTTCTGCCACCCCGTCATCGTTTCGGTGTCGAGCGAGGTGAACCCTGCGTGCTGCATGCGTCGAGCGAATTCCGAGACACCGTCGAAACTGGTGACACTGCGCCACAGATGGCGGTAGAGCGTGAAGTCGCGGGTCGCGGCGTACCCGAGCGGGATGATGATCGCCCAGCAGACCAGCGTCCAGACGATCTTCGCGCGCAGCGACTCCTTGACCGAGTACTCGTGGAACGCAATGGACGATCCTGGCTTCAGCAGGGACAGCAGTGATCCGAGAACGGCGTCCGGATCACCCACGTTCCGAACCAGATACGCCGCCAGAATCCCGTCGAAGGGCCCTTCGACGCCGTGAGAGGCAAGGTCCTCGACCCGCGAATGAACGAATGTGACGTTCGATGGCCACTGCTTGCTCCGCGCCACCTCGAGCATCTCCGACGACGCATCGGCCGCGATGATCTCCGCATGAGGCGCGGCCTTCAGCAGCGCAGCCGTGGAAGCACCGGTGCCGCAGCCTATATCGAGCAGACGCAGACCGGCGCCGAGCCCGGGAAGCCGCAGCCGCTCGGCCGACTTCGCGAGATGCGCGTGGTAACCGGGGTTGGCTCCGACGAGCCGGTCGTACGATTTCGCGTCCTGATCGAACGCACTGGGCACCTGGTCACGGGGCAGACCCCGTCGGCCTACGCTCACCAGCCACCACCGTTGACGACCCGAGCAGACGGGCCTCCCTCGATCGAGACGATGTCGCCCTGATGCAGCTGCCGGCCGCGCCGAAGATCCACCTCACCGTTGACGCTGACCACCCCGTCGGCGATGAAGCTCTTCGCCTCGGCGCCGGATTCGATCAGGTTCGCGAGCTTCAGAAATTGTCCGAGCCGAATCGACTCGTCTCTGATCGGTACGTCCACTGCATCAGCCATGCCCCCATCTTGACTCATGCGGGAGCGAAGCGCCGCAATCGCAGACTGTTGGTCACCACGAACACCGACGAGAAGGCCATTGCGGCACCCGCGAGCATGGGGTTGAGCAGGCCCGCAGCCGCCAGCGGAATGGCCGCGACGTTGTACGCGAACGCCCAGAACAGGTTGCCCTTGATCGTCGCGAGAGTCTTTCGCGACAACCTGATGGCGTCGCCGACGGCTCGCAGGTCCCCGCGCACCAGCGTCAGGTCGCTTGCCTCGATGGCGACGTCGGTGCCGGTCCCCATGGACAACCCCAGATCGGCGGTGGCCAACGCGGCGGCGTCGTTGATGCCGTCACCGACCATCGCCACGACCCTGCCTTCGGACTGCAGTTGCGCGACGACGTCGACCTTCCCCTGCGGGAGCACTCCGGCGAAGACTTCCTCGATCCCGACGTCGGCAGCGATCTTCCTCGCGGCAGCCTCGTTGTCACCGGTCAGCATCACCGGGGTCAGTCCGAGCTCACGCAGTTCCGCGACCGCCTGCTTCGACGTGGGCTTCACCGAGTCGGCGACGACGAGCACTCCCCGGGCCTGTCCGTCCCACCCGACGGCGACGGCAGTGCGGCCGTCGCGTTCGGCGTCGGCGAAGGCGGCGGCGAGGTCCGCGGGAAGGGTCATGGACCAGTCGGCCAGCAACGAGGCGCGCCCCAGAACCACGGCCCGACCGTCGACGATTCCCGTCACGCCGAGGCCGGACACGGCCGCGAAATTCTCGACGTCCGGCAACGCGCCGCTGCGGCGGGCGGCATCGGCGATGGCTTTGCCGATGGGATGCTCCGAACCTGCTTCCAGAGCCCCGGCCACGAGCAGCAGCTCGTCGTTCTCGGGAATCACCGAGAGCAGGGACATCTGGCCGGTGGTGACGGTGCCGGTCTTGTCCAGCACGACGGTGTCGATGCGCTTGGTGGACTCCAGGATCTCCGGTCCCTTGATCAAGATGCCCAGCTGCGCGGCGCGGCCGGTGCCGACCATCAGTGCCGTCGGAGTCGCGAGCCCGAGGGCACACGGGCACGCGATGATCAGAACGGCGACGGTAGCCGTGAAGGCCGCGGCGACGGATCCGCCGGTGCCGAGCCAGAATCCGAGTGTGCCGGCTGCGATCGCGATGACGATCGGAACGAAGATTCCCGAGATTCGATCGGCGAGCTTCTGCGCCTGCGCTTTCCCGGTTTGCGCGTCTTCGACGAGCTTGGCCATCTGGGCCAGCTGGGTGTCCGAGCCGACGCGGGTAGCCGTCACGACCAACCGGCCGCCGACGTTCACCGTCGCACCGACGACCGTGTCGCCCAGCGACACCTCCACCGGCACCGACTCACCGGTCACCATCGATGCGTCGACGGCAGAGGATCCGGATTCGACGGTTCCGTCCGTCGCGATCTTCTCGCCCGGCCGGACCACGAACGTGTCGCCTACCGCGAGATCTTCGACGGGAACCTGCTTCTCGACGCCGTCGCGCAGCACCGTCACGTCCTTGGCACCGAGATCGAGCAGGGCGCGCAACGCTGCACCTGCCCGGCGCTTGGACCGAGACTCGAAGTACCGGCCGGCCAGAATGAACGTGGTGACGCCTGCTGCCACCTCGAGATAGATGTTGGCCGATCCGTCCATCCGGTCGATGGTGAGCTCGAACGGGTGTTTCATGCCGGGAACGCCCGCGGTGCCGAAGAACAGTGCGTACAGCGACCATCCCAGCGCAGCCGACGTTCCCATGGACACGAGGGTGTCCATCGTCGAGGTGCCGTGCCGCAGGTTCGTCCACGCGGACTTGTGGAAGGGATACGCACCCCACACGACGACCGGTGCCGCCAGCGTCAGCGACAACCATTGCCAGTTGGTGAACTGCAGAGCCGGAATCATCGCCATCGCGATCACCGGCACCGACAGAACCGCCGAGACGATCAGACGCTGCTTCAGCGGATCCGTCTCGGGCGTGGAGTCCGGCTCGGCAGCGGGGAGTGTCGCGGTGTACCCCGCGGCCTCGACAGCGCCGATCAGATCCTCGACGGGCACACCGTCGGACCGAACCCGCGCCTTCTCGGTCGCGTAGTTCACCGTCGCGGTCACTCCGTCGAGCTTGTTGAGTTTGCGCTCGATTCTGTTGGCACACGACGCGCACGTCATGCCGCCCAGAATCAACTCCGTCTCACTCATGGTCCACCTGCGCGTGTTCGTGACTTGCGGGTGCCTCACCGACAGGGCCGACCGCGCCGCCGATCACGAATGCGGCAAAGAACACCAGTGTGATTCCGAGTACGAAGCCTGCCAGTTTGATCGTCGTGTTCACGCGAAGCACCTCTTTCGTCTCACCTGTTCTACCATACCCCCCTAGGGTATCGGGAGGTCTCGATCCGGTCACGGTGTAACGCGGGGTTCCTCCGCGGCGACTTCCGTGTAGCCACCGCGTAGTGCAGCGGCGGTGTAATCGGTTCGGGGAACAACTGATTGGGAAGCCATGTCTCTACGCGTTTCGACTCGCAGACCTGTGAATCGTCGACGGCTCGTCACCAGCGCCGTTGCGTTCGTATCTCTGGGCGCCCTGGCCGTCGGTGCCGCCGTCCTCACCACCGACAAGCTGTCGTCGTCGGACGCCGAGGTCGAGCTCGCATCGACCGCGACCTGCTACGACATGGTCAGCATCGCCGTCGGTGGCCGAGGCGACTCGCCCGAGGCCGGCAAGACCAAGATGCTCGAAACCCCCACCGGAACGCGACTGCCCGCAGCGCTCGCCGGCGATTTCGAGAGCGACTGGATCGACCAGATGGTCGGCGCTCCCAACGGCCAGGTGAAGGACGGCTCCTACGCAGCCGTCTACATCGAGTACCCGGCCAACATGGCCAGCTACGAATCCTCGGTCGAGACCGGCGTCGCGAACACCAAGACGGTCATGAACGCCATCGCGGCGTCGTGCCCCAAGACCCGCTTCGCCATCGTCGGCTACAGCGAGGGCGCCGACGTCACGCGTCGCGCAGCGATGGAAATCGGCAACCAGCAGGCCGACACCAACGGCAAGTTCGGCATTGTCGACCCGGGCAACGTGGTCGGCGTCGTCATTCTCGCCGATGCAGGCCGCAAGGACGGCGAGACCGCATTCCCCGGTTCCGCGTCGGGCACCAACCCCGACGGTTTCGACACCAAGTACCAGAACGGCTCCGGTCCCGCCGGCGCCGGCGCTCTCCCGTCCACGCAAGGCGGCTTCGGTGTACTCGACGGCCGCGTCGCCTCGTTCTGCTCACAGGGCGACCTGACGTGCGCGATGCCCAAGAACACCTCGCTGCTGCACCTGGCCGCCAACGTCGGACGCCAACTCGACGTCGACGCCATCCAGCGCGACAACACCCTGACCCCCGCCACCGGCGCCGACCTCGCCATGGTCCTCGGCAAGATCGCCGTCGCCGCCTTCGCCGACATCACCAGCCAGGACAACTGGCTCGCCGGCGACGAGACATTCCTCGACGTGCTCATCAAGGTCTCCGAGCCCGGCTACAAGCCGGCCGACCCGACCACCAAGGTCGCCGCGAAGCCCGAAACGGACGAGAACGGCGAACCGCTGCCCGCAGAGAGCGCAGTCAACCTCGCCTACCTGCCGTCGAAGATCGCCAAGGAAATCATCGGCTTCATCGGATCCAACACCGACACCATCCCCGTCGCGATGAACGATCCGTACGGTCAGACCCTCGGACCGGGCTCCGGACACCACTTCGACTACTGGCGTGACGCCGACAAGGCCAACGGCAAGCCGCTGACCTCGGCCGAATACGCTGCCGCATGGCTGACCCAGCTCGCCAAGGACGCCCAGGCCGGCAAGCCCATCAAGTCCAAGGAAGTTCAGGAGCAGGCCCGCCTGACCGTTCTGTCCGCCACCGCGACCCCCACCACGACCGCGCCGACGAGCACCTCCACAGCTGCTCCCGTCGTCGCACCCTACGTCGCCCCCTACGTCGCACCTGTGGTGCCGGAGGCAGGCGTTCCCGTCCCGATCGTCGACCCGGCCGCTCCCGTCGAACCCAACCTGACCGCGGTACCTCTCGTACCCGCCCCCGACGCCGCGGGCGCAGTCGTCGACGGCTCGGTCGTCACCACCCCGCCGGCTGCTACCTCAGCAGCTCCGACCACCACAGCCGTCCCCACCACCACCGTCGTACCGGCTGGGTAGTCGTACTCCCTTTCCCATTCGGAGCGAAAGCGCCGTTCGGTCAGTCTGACTGACCGAACGGCGCTTTCGGTCTTCCAAGGGAACTGTCGGGGGAAGGTCCGGACCGATCAGGAATCGAGAAGTGTCCGACGCCGAGGCCTACTAGCGTCTTTCCACATGAACATCACCATTCATTCCTCGTTCCTTCCCCATGACGATGCCGATGCGGCGCTGGGGTTCTATCGCGATCTCCTCGGTTTCGAGGTGCGCCTGGACGTCGGGTACGACGGCATGCGCTGGCTCACCGTCGGGCCGGTCGGACAGCCGGACACGGCGATTGTCCTGACGCCACCGGCAGTAGATCCCGGCATCACCGACGACGAGAAGAAAACCATCCTCGAGATGATGGCGAAGGGCACGTACGCGGGCCTGCAGTTGGCGACGCCCGACCTGGACGCCACGTTCGACGCGCTGCAGGCCGGGGGCGCCGACATCGTGCAGGAGCCCATCGATCAGCCGTACGGTCTTCGTGATTGCGCCGTCCGCGACCCTGCGGGGAATCTGCTGCGAATCCAGCAGGCCCGCAGCTGACGGACATGCTTGAATTCGCATGATTGGATGCCAGTCCCACCGAGAAACGGAGATGTCCTGATGGCCCGACGCGCCAGTTCGACGACCGAGGTCCACAAGGCCGACAGCCACGATCTGATCCGTGTGCAGGGCGCGAGGGTGAACAATCTGCGCGACATCAGCGTCGAGATCCCCAAGCGCCGGTTGACGGTGTTCACCGGCGTTTCGGGGTCCGGCAAGTCGTCGTTGGTGTTCTCCACGATCGCCGCGGAATCCCAGCGGATGATCAACGAGACGTACAGCGCGTTCGTGCAGGGGTTCATGCCGTCGCTCGCGCGGCCGGACGTCGACGTGCTCGACGGGTTGACCACCGCTATCATCGTCGACCAGCAGCGAATGGGTGCCAATCCGCACTCGACCGTCGGTACCGCCACCGATGCGAATGCGATGCTGCGAATCCTGTTCAGCCGTGTCGGAAAGCCCTACATCGGTTCGGCCCAGGCCTTTTCGTTCAACGTCGCGTCGGCGTCCGGGGCGGGTGCGGTGAAGGTTGAGAAGGGCGGGCGTCAGACCACCGAGAAGCGAACCTTCTCGGTCACCGGCGGCATGTGCCTGCGCTGCGAGGGGCGCGGATCGGTGAGCGACATCGACCTGACCGCTCTGTACGACGACAGCAAGTCTCTCAACGAGTCCGCCATCACCATCCCCGGCTACAGCATGGACGGCTGGTACGGCCGGATCTTCCGTGGCAGTGGATACTTCGACCCGGACAAGCCGATTGCCAAGTACAACAAGAAGGAACTGAACGACCTTCTGTACCGCGAGCCGACGAAGATCAAGGTCGAGGGCATCAACATCACCTACCTCGGCCTGGTCCCGCAGATGCAGAAATCCATGCTGTCCAAGGACGTCGACGCGATGCAACCGCACATTCGTGCCTTCGTCGAACGCGCCGTGACCTTCCAGACCTGTCCCGAATGCGACGGCACCCGCCTCAACGAGGGCGCTCGATCCTCGAAGATCAAGGGAATCTCCATCGCCGACGCCTGTTCCATGCAGATCAGCGACCTCGCCGCCTGGGTCAGCGGTCTGAAGGAGCCGTCGGTGGCGCCGCTCCTCGACTCTCTGCGGGAAACGTTGGACTCGTTCGTGCAGATCGGGCTGGGCTACCTGTCCCTGGAACGGCCCGCCGGAACCCTGTCCGGCGGCGAGGCCCAGCGCACCAAGATGATTCGCCATCTCGGATCGTCGCTCACCGACGTCACCTATGTGTTCGACGAACCGACGACAGGCCTGCATCCCCACGACATCGAGAACATGAACCAGCTCCTTCTGCAGTTGCGAGACAAGGGAAACACGGTTCTGGTCGTCGAGCACAAGCCGGAGACCATCGTCATCGCGGATCACATCGTCGACATCGGCCCCGGCGCCGGGACCAACGGCGGTCAGATCTGCTTCGAGGGGTCCGTCGACGACCTCCGCACGAGCGACACCGTCACCGGCCACCACTTCGACGACCGTGCGGTGATCAAGGATTCTGTACGCGAGTACTCCGAGGTCATCGAGATCCGCGGTGCGGACTCGCACAACTTGCAGAGCGTCGACGTCGACGTGCCTCTGGGCATCCTGGTCGTCGTGACAGGCGTAGCCGGCTCCGGCAAGAGTTCACTGATACACGGTTCGCTCGGAGAGCTCGACGACGTGGTCTCGGTCGATCAAGGTGCCATCCGTGGGTCCCGTCGCAGCAATCCTGCGACGTACACCGGGCTGCTGGAGCCGATCCGCAAAGCGTTCGCGAAGGAGAACGGCGTCAAACCTGCTCTGTTCTCGGCTAATTCGGAGGGCGCGTGCCAGGTCTGCAACGGTAACGGCGTCATCTACTCGGATCTGGCGATGATGGCGGGCGTCGCCACGATGTGCGAGGAGTGCGAAGGAAAGCGGTTCCAGGCGTCGGTGCTCGAGTATCACCTCGGCGGTAAGAACATCAGCGAAGTGCTCGCCATGTCCGTGGCGCAGGCCGAGGAGTTCTTCGGTAACGAAGTGAAACTGCTTGCTGCTCACAAGATTCTGGTCCGGCTTGCCGACGTCGGCCTGGGTTACATCAAGCTCGGCCAGCCTTTGACGACGTTGTCCGGCGGCGAACGTCAACGCCTCAAGCTGGCCGTTCACATGGCCGACAAGGGCGGGATCTACGTCCTCGACGAGCCGACGACCGGATTGCACCTCGCAGACGTCGAGCAATTGCTCGGACTGCTCGATCGCCTGGTCGAGTCCGGAAAATCCGTCATCGTCATCGAACATCACCAGGCCGTGATGGCCCACGCCGACTGGATAATCGATCTCGGGCCCGGCGCAGGCCACGACGGCGGGCGCGTCGTTTTCGAGGGAACTCCGGCTGATCTCGTCGCCGACGGTTCGACGCTCACCGGGCAGCACCTGGCTGCCTACGTGGGGAGCTGACGGCACGCCCGGTTTCGGGGCAGAATCGAGCGCATGACGACACTGCTGTTCGTGCACGGCGCCGGTGGTTTCACGGAGGACAGATCGCTGGCCGACGCCCTTGCGGGGGCGTCGGGTGTCGACGTGGACATGCCCGAGTTCTCCGACGAGGACATGTCTTTCGAAGCGTGGGCGCGTCCACTGCGAGCTCGATTGGAATCGTTGGACCCGTCCGACATCCTCGTGGCGCACTCGTTCGGTGCGTCCGTATTACTACGCGTCCTCGCGGAGCGGCAGTGGGGCTTCCATGAGCCGGTCACCCTGCTGGCCATGCCGGATTGGGGGGCCGGCGGGTGGGACGTTCCCGAATACGCGTTCGACGGACCCGAGCCCACTACCTCTCTGGCACTTCATCATTGCCGCGACGACGAGGTGGTCCCGTTCGAGCACCTGGCGTCGAACGCGGCGTTGTTGCCGTCCGCTCGCATCGTGGAGCACCCGTCGGGTGGTCACCAGTTCCACGGAGCGGATTGGCCGACGATGTAGTTCGAACATATGTTCGACAAATGGCGGTTTTCGGGCTATGGTGGAGTCATGCTTTTGGGGGAGAGCGTCGACGATGTAGCCGGGGACCTTCGGGTCGATACGGCGCGTGGTGTGTTGCCGATCGAGGACCCTGCGTTGCGTGCTGCGGTGGAGGAGATGGAGTTCGCGTGGGGTGCGGTTGCGGAGGCGTCGTTGGATGGTCGGGTTGTCGGTGATGCGGACCGGCGTGCGGTGTTGGTGCGGATGGAGACGGTGTCGCGGGCGATGTACGGCACCTCGCACACGTGGTTGACGGAGTTGGTGGACGGTGACGGTTTGGCGGTGATGCCGGAGCGGTCGAATCCGTCGCGGTTGGCGTCTTTGTTGCGGATCGACTCCGCAGTCGCGGGTAAGCGCATCAAAATCGCGGGAAAATTGGCGCGGCGGCGTTCGTTGACCGGGGAGCAGCTCGATGCGTTGTTGCCGGTGACTGCGCGAGCGCAGTGCGAGGGTCATCTCGACGCTGCGCATGTGCGGGTGATCGAGAAGTTCTTCGACACCCTGCCCGCTGGGATCGATCACGAGTCGTTGGTGCAGTCGGAGATCTTGTTGGTGGACTTGGCGAAACAGGTCTCGCCGGAGCAGTTGAAGGTTGCGGCGCACAGGTTGACGGCGTTGTTGGATCCGGATGGAGAACTGCGGGACAAGAAGGACATCGCGAGGAAATGCTTTCTTAGACTCGGCCCGCAGGAGGTCGACGGGACCTCGAAGATGGCCGGTGTCATCGACGCTGAGTTCCGTGCGTATCTGGAGCCGGTTCTCGCCAAACTCGCCCGCAAGGGAGTGTTGAACCCCGACGAGCCGAAGCCCGTGCACGACACCGACCTGAGTACCGCCTACCCCGGCAGCATTCCCGACAGCACCGACCGCACCGACAGCACCGACGATGACGGGCAGAACGAACCGGACGACATCGGCTCGGACGACGACGGTGCAGACGGTGAGGGCGCGGACGGTGAGGGCGCGGACGGTGAGGGCGCGGACGGTGAGGGCGCGGGCGAGCAGGATTGCGACGCCACGAGTTCCGGTACTGCGGGATCCGGTACTGCGGGATCCGGTACTGCGGGATCCGATGCCGCTCGGGCGGGTGCTGCGGGATCCGATGCCGCGGGATCCGATGCCGCTCGGGCGGGTACTGCGGGATCCGATGCCGCTCGGGCGGGTGCTGCGGGATCCGATGCCGCTGGGGCGGGTGCTGCCGGGTCGGGTACTACTTCTGCAGGGTCGCCGGGTCCGCTTACGCTGTTCGATCCCGAGGAGACTGCTGCTGCTGCGGAGCTGGAGGCGCGCGCCGGCCGGGACCTACGCACCCAAGGCCAACGGAACCACGATGCCGTCAAAGCGGTGTTCCGTCAGATCCTCGCAACCGGCACCCTCGGAACCCACCGCGGACTACCGGTCACTGCGGTGATCTCGATGTCCGCCTCCGATCTGGCCACCGCGTCCGGGCATGCCGTAACCGGCACCGGATCGCTGGTCTCGATTCGCGACGCCATCCGCATGGCCGCCCACGCCCACCACTACCTCGCTGTTTTCGACGACAACGGACGCGCCCTCTACCTCGGGCGCGGTAAACGACTCGCCTCGGCCGATCAACGCATCGTCCTCATCGCCCGCGACCGCGGCTGCAGTTTCCCCAATTGCACGCGCCCCGCCACCTGGAGCCAGGTCCACCACATCGACGAATGGGCTGACGGTGGCAACACCGACATCGACGACCTGACCTTCGGGTGCGACTGCCACCACCCCCTCGTCGGCGACGGACCGAACCAGTGGGCGACCACCACCACCGGACCTGATCATCCCCAACCCGGCCGCACCGCCTGGCATCCACCCGAATCCGTCGACCCCCGACGCAAGGGGCTCGTCAACCACTACCACCATCCACAGGAATACCTCTACCCATCAGACGATCCCGACCCCGAGACCCGGACCGGATAGCTCGGCCCCCGGCACCATCGAATCGAACACCCACCCGTGAGCGGCACAACCACCACCTGTGCCGCTCACACCCATGGCCTCAGCACCCCGTGACCTGAGCACCGGCCCGGGAATCTCCCCGCGGACGGATGAGTGTCCCCAATACGACGATGCCGCGTTACCATTCCGGGGATGGGGGAGATCGAGGATCCGAGGCAGCGTTTGGCGCGTCTGGTGATCGAGCGTGTCACGGTCGAGGGCGGAGCTGGGGCTCGGCTGGATTCGTCGGCGTTCGCGGTGAGGTACGACGAGGCGTCTGTCCTACCGCTCGACAATTTGTTCCACGACACCGCGGGAGCGTCGGAGCTGGCGCTCGAGTCGCATGTCGCGCATTTCGTATCGACGACGATGTCGTCGAACTTCTGGCCCGGTGACTGGCACGAGGCGCTACCGAGGCTGCGTCCGGTGTTGAAACCGTCGACGTACGCGTTGGGCTCACCGTCGGGTTTGCTGTTGTCGCGGCGCGTGTTCCCGTTGGTCGACGAGCTCGTCGCGGTGGACATGCCATCCCACAGCTCGATCGTGTCGTGGGACACGATCGAGACGTGGGGTGTGGATCCGTCCACGGTGTTCGCCGCGGCCCGGTCGAATCTGGCCACCGTCACCCAGCATGCCGATCCGACGAAAGGCCGCGCCACTCAGCGGTTGGTCGACCGCGGCGGGCAGTACTACACGTCGTGGCTGTTGGACTCGGGGTGGCTCGAGTCGCACAGGTCGCGGTTCGGTTGTGCACCTGTGGCGTTCGTTCCCACGGTGGACACGCTGTACGTCGTGCCCAGCGACGACGAGGACCTGCTGGCCAGACATTTCGGTCTCGCCGAGGAGCAGTACCTGCACACATCGCGGTTCCTGTCACCGCAGGCGTACACCGTCGACGACTCGGGTGCTGTGGTGACGCTCGACGTCACGGCGCCGGACAATCCAGGCAGCGCTCGGGCCCGCTGCGTGCACATCTCGAAAGAATATGCAGCACAGGCCGACTGGCTACAGCGTCAGTACGAGCTGGATCGTGTGCACTCCGAGATCGGCACGGTCACCGTCAAGTCGACCCCGTTCGGTCCCCGTACGGTCACGATCTGGGCCGACGAGGTGGACTGCACGCTGCCGGAGACCGACCTCGTGGCGTTCTGCCGCGAGGGCGTCGAGCCGTTCTTCGTCCAGTTCGCCGACGTGGCGTCCATCAGTGGTGTCCAACCGATGGCAGGCCTGGACCCGGCTCGCTATCGGGTTCCCGCCTGGCCACCGCCGGACATCGTCGAACGGTTACGCGCGCACAGCATCCTGGTGTGACCTACGACGGTCGGTCGAGCGTGTACTCGTTGACGACCACGCCGGATCCATACGGTGTGCTCGCGACGAGATTCAAGCCCGCGACCGAGTATTCGCGGTCGGCGAAGAGGCGCTTGCCCGATCCCAGCAGAATCGGGTTGATCTTGAGGATGATCCGATCGATCTCGTCGACGAGTGCGGACGCGAAGACCCCTCCACCGGCCAACCAGATGTCCGATCCGCTCTGCTGCTTCAGCTCCCGCACCAGTGCAACCGGATCCCCGTTCGTCACCGTCACCTCCGGCACCGCATCGTCGGCGGTGTGGTTGCGGGAGAACACGTACTGCTTCAGATGCTCGTACGGTCCGCCGCGCCGGTGTTCACCCTCCGCCGCGTAGGTTCCCCACCCCATCATCACCGTGTCGAACCTCGTCAGAGGCGGCGTCAGGCCGGTGGCCTGGAGGCCGAGCGTCGGGATCGTGTCGGTGTACTCCCGCAGGATCATGTCGATGTGATCGCCTGTCTGCGGGAACGCATCGAACGTGTCGTCCGGGGCAGCGATGAAGCCGTCGAGGCTGGCGGCTACGTAATAGACCAGTTCACGCATGAGAATCTCCAATCACGACGGATGTAGTGGTTCGACTCAGAGAGTACGACACCTGTCGTGGTTGCGCTAGTCTTTTTCCATGGCTCGTAATTCGCAACGCAGATCAGAGCTCGCCGACGCCGGCATTTCGATCCTGGCCGCCGAGGGCGCACGCGGGCTCACCCACCGTGCCATCGATGTGCAGGCAGGCGTACCGAAAGGCACCACGTCGAACTACTTCAAGACGCGCGAGGACGTCATCGCCGGGTTGATCGAGCGCATCGGCGAACGCCTCGCCCCGGATCCCGACGTGCATGCCCCGCTCGCCGCGAAAGCGCCGAGTGCGGCATTGTTCGCCGAGTACACCCGCGACATCGTCGCGCGGCTCCTGACCAACCGAGAAGTGACGCTGGCACTGTTCGAACTGCGGCTGGAGGCGTCGAGACGGCCGGAGATCGGCGCCGTTCTCGGCGCATGGCAACGCTCGAGCTTCCGCGGCGACGTCGAATTCAACCTTGCCGCAGGACTTCCCGGGGGCGCCAAGGAGATCGCACTGTTCCACTACGCGATCGACGGCCTCTTGTTGGACCGGCTGACCTACCCGATCGACCCGGAGACCTCGACCGACGACATCGTCGACGATTTGGTGAACGGCCTGCTCAGGTGAACTCGACTCCCTGCGCGAGAGGCAGCTCATTGGAGTAGTTCACGGTGTTGGTTGCCCGTCGCATGTAGGATTTCCATGCGTCCGAACCGGATTCGCGTCCGCCACCGGTGTCCTTCTCGCCGCCGAAAGCACCGCCGATCTCCGCTCCCGACGGTCCGATGTTGACGTTGGCGATGCCGCAGTCGGATCCGGCTGCGGACAGGAACCGCTCGGCCTCACGCAGATCCGTGGTGAAGATCGACGACGAAAGACCCTGTGGCACATCGTTGTGCAACGCGATGGCCTCGTCGAGCGTCTCGTAGGTGAGAACGTACAGAATCGGCGCGAACGTCTCGTGACGCACGATGTCCGTCTGTGCAGGCATCGTCACCACCGTCGGCTGGACGTAGTAGGCGTACTCGCCGAAGATGTCGACGCGCGAACCGCCTGCCTTCACGACGCCACCAGCGCCGACGGCAGCGTCGAGCGCCTTCTGGAAGCCGGCGAAGGCCGGCGCGTCGATCAGCGGCCCGACGAGCGTGTCGGCGTCCAGGGGTGAACCGATGGACAGCGATTCGTACGCCTTCGCGATCCGCCCGACCAGCTCGTCGGCGATGGAGGAGTGCACGATCAGTCGTCGCAGCGACGTACACCGTTGCCCTGCAGTACCCGCCGCGGAGAACACGATCCCCCGGGTCGTCAGATCCAGATCGGCGGACGGGGTGACGATGGCGGCATTGTTGCCACCGAGTTCGAGCAGGACCCGACCGAACCTCTCCGCGACGCGGGGCGCCACGGCTCGGCCCATGCGTGTGGACCCGGTCGCGGACAGGAGCGCCACGCGGGAATCGTCGACGAGCGCTTCACCGGCCACGCGGTCGCCGATGACCAACTGCGCAACGAGAGGGTCGACGTCCGCGTTGGCGGCGGCACGCTCGAACAGCGCCTGAACAGCGAGCGCGGTCAGGGGCGTCTTCTCCGACGGCTTCCATACGACGGTGTCGCCGGCGACCAAGGCGAGAACGGTGTTCCACGACCAGACTGCGACAGGAAAGTTGAAGGCAGTGATGACGCCGACGACCCCGAGCGGATGCCACTGCTCCATCATGCGGTGGCCCGGACGCTCGGTTGCGATGGTGTTGCCGTACAGCTGACGCGAGAGCCCGACTCCGAAATCGCAGATGTCGATCATTTCCTGGACCTCGCCCAGACCCTCGGACAGGATCTTTCCCGCCTCGATGGAGACCAGCTCGCCGAGATCGGCCTTGTACTCACGCAGTAGCTCGCCGAGTTCACGGATCAGGCCACCTCGAACCGGAGCGGGAACGGCGGACCACTCGGTGAACGACGATGTCGCCACGGTGACGACGGCGTCGACATCGGCAGCGGTGGCCGCGGCGAGGGACGCGAGATTCCCACCGGTGATCGGCGAACGGGCGACGACCGGCAGTTCCGACCTGGGCACGTCGAGGTCGGCGGTCACCCCCAGGCGTCCCAGGATTGCGCGGGTACGGACGCTCAGCTCGTCGTGCTTGACCGGGGAAGTCATTGTGAAGATCACCTTTCGTCGCCGTGGCAGCGACATTCAATCTAGCGGACGGGTCACAACGCAGTAAAAGTTCCTGCAATATGCGTTTCTTTACGGAATATTATCGGGTACGTTGGCGATCATGACGCAGGTATTGCACACCCCACATGCCTCCGGTTCCTTCGGCGCTTCGGACGTTCACGCCGCGATCGGCCGCCACATGCTCGCCGACGGCTTCGAGATGGTGCTGGACCTGACGGCGTCCCGCGGATCCACCCTCGTCGACGCGCGGGACGGCACCGAGTACCTGGATCTGTTCACCTTCTTCGCATCCAATGCTCTCGGCATGAATCACCCCCGGCTGACGGACGATGCGCAGTTCCGAGCCGACCTGCTCGAGGCCGCGATGAACAAGCCGAGCAACTCCGACATCTACTCGATCCCGATGGCTCGGTTCGTCGACACGTTCGCACGGGTGCTCGGCGATCCGCGGCTACCTCACCTGTTCTTCGTCGAAGGTGGTGCACTCGCCGTCGAGAACGCGCTGAAGGTCGCCTTCGACTGGAAGAGCCGCTGGAACGAAGCGCACGGGTTGGACGCCGGCCTGGGCACGCAGATACTGCACCTCGAGCACGCATTCCACGGGCGATCCGGCTACACGATGTCGCTGACGAACACCGACCCCAACAAGGTGTACCGCTTCCCCAAGTTCGATTGGCCGCGCATCCCGTCGCCGTACATCCGGACGGGCGCGGACATGGACGCGCTGGAGGACGACGCCCTGGCCGCGGCACGCCTCGCGTTCGAAGCCAACCCGCACGATATTGCCTGTGCCATCGTCGAACCCATTCAAGGCGAGGGCGGCGACAACCACTTCCGGCCGCGGTTCCTGCAGAAACTACGGCAGCTGTGCCATGAACACGACGCACTGTTCGTCGTCGACGAAGTGCAAACGGGTGCCGGAATGACAGGCACCGCCTGGGCTTTCCAACAGCTCGGCGTCGTACCCGACGTGGTGGCGTTCGGAAAGAAAGTCCAGGTGTGCGGAGTCATGGCAGGCGGCCGCGTCGACGATGTCCCGAACAACGTCTTCGAGGTCTCGTCGCGCATCAATTCCACCTGGGGTGGCAATCTCACCGACATGGTGCGGGCTCGTCGCATTCTCGAGGTGATCGAGTCCGAGAACCTGATCGAGCGCGCCGGTGCGCTCGGTGAACGCGTGCTGGGACGGATGCGGGACATCGCGACGCGGCACGCCGTGGTGACCGAGGTACGCGGCCGAGGTCTGATGTGCGCCTTCACCCTTCCCGACGCCACCACCCGCGACCGCCTGATCGACGACCTCCGCGAGACCGAGCACGTCCTTGCTCTCGGATGTGGCGGAAGCTCGGTCCGCTTCCGGCCGGCACTGACGATCAGCCAAGCGGACCTGGACCGAGGACTCGACGCGGTGGAGCGGTGTGTAGCACGGCTTCAGGAACACCGAACCTAGATGGGAGCGGTACTTTCGGCCCAGGGTCCGGTGGTCACGTAGCGGCCGACGGCCCAGGCTCGGTCGGCCGGGGGCACGACGGCGTCGACGACCTTGCCGTCCTGGTAGTAGCTCCGGTGGTCGATCAAGCCGGAGTCGACGGCATCCTGCCAAGCAGCGGTCGGTCCTTCGCCGAACCAGAGCCACGGGGTGATGTCGTCCATGACGACGACGGTGTCCGTGGTGCTGAACGCGCGCGCGTCCGCCAGGTCCGCACGCGCGCCGTCCAGCGAATGGTCACCGTCGACGAACACGACGTCGAAGCGCACGTCGGGATTCGAGCGGGCGTACTCGGTGACGGTGGAATGCGAATCTCCCCGGATCAAGGTGTGTCGGCCCGGGAACAGTTCGTCGATGTGAGCTTTGGCGGCATCGCTGTACTCGTATTCGGCCAGATCGAACGACACGACCGTGACCGTCGGCGACGCGGACAGGAAGGCCCACGTCGAAAAGCCTGCGTTGAAGCCGATCTCGCAGATCAGCTCCACGCCGTCATCGGCCGCCAATGAACTCAGATAGGCAAGCTCCGCCTCGTCGGCGCCGTACTCGAACGGCTGGCCTGCAGTGACGGTGCGTTTCACCATCGCCTCGAGCTCACTCAATCCCACATCGACCTCCGTCTCGATTCGTGTCTCGCCAGTCCACTACCCCCAACGCCGCCAACCGAACCCCCGCTTTGCTCCTGAACACCTGGTCATCCCGACGGGCCGAGCACGCCGACCCGTCACCGAATGGTGCTCGCGCGGCGCCGACCCGTCGCTGTACGTCAACGTCGGGCTGGGTTGGATCAAGGATCGGTTCGCGGGAGTGCGACCACTTCCGGCTGTGCAGGAATCCGAGCCGATAGTAAAGTTCCCTTCGCGAAAGACCGACCGGTCTCTACTTGGAGGGAAGTTCGATGCCGTACCTCGGCCTGATCATCATGATCTTGTGGGTGTTCTGCCTGATCGACGTCATCACCGCCGACGAGGGCGGTGTACGGCACCTACCCAAGATGATGTGGCTGCTGTTGGTCATCTTCATCCCGCTCGCCGGATCCATCGTGTGGCTTCTGGTGGGACGGCCCGTCGACGGTGGAATCTGGGGCGGAGCAGGCGGCGG
Source organism: Rhodococcus sp. NPDC057297 (assembly GCF_042667435.1). Lineage (NCBI taxonomy): Bacteria > Bacillati > Actinomycetota > Actinomycetes > Mycobacteriales > Nocardiaceae > Rhodococcus > Rhodococcus sp. NPDC057297. The sequence continues at coordinate 222,054 of NZ_JBHUZE010000001.1, forward strand.
AAGTTCGGCTCGACGCAGCAACTCGCCGTATCCCGAATACGACACGCGCCCCGGCCGGGCAACAGGAACCACGGCCGAAGCCGACGAGGAATTTCTGCGTCAGTGCCGGGCCCGCGCCGAGGAACAGCGTCGTAAAGCTCGCGGCGACGGCGCCTGACGGCGGGGTCATCGAACAGCTCTTGTGACGAGTGGCTTGTAGGTGACCTGCGGATACGTGCCGGTCTCGTCCAATTCCACCGCCGCCCGCACGTGGTAGACCTCCTGCACCAGCTCCTGGGTGATCACGTCCGACGGCCTGCCGACGGCCACGACTTCTCCTGCTTGCAGCACCACGATGCGATCGCAGAACATCGACGCCAGATTCAAATCGTGCAATGCGATGAAACTGGTCAACGGCAGGCCCGAAATCAACGCCAGGATGTCGAGTTGGTGCTGGATGTCGAGGTGGTTGGTGGGCTCGTCGAGCAGCAGTTCGGTCGGTTCCTGCGCCAACGCACGAGCGATCTGCGTGCGTTGACGCTCACCGCCGGACAGGGTGTGCCACAACCGATCCGCCTTCGACGTCATCCCCGTGTCCGTCAGGGCCTTGTCCACGGCGATGTCGTCGGCTGCCGAATCTCCGCCGAGCAACCCGTGATGCGGGATTCGACCGAGTCGCACCACGTCGCGCACCGCGATGTCCACCTCGGTGTCCGAATGCTGATCCACCATCGCCACACGTCGAGCGATCTGCTTACGCCGCATCGACGCCATCGGCGCGCCGTCGAGCGTGACGTCACCGGAATCGGGTGAGACGATTCCCGCCAGAATCCGCAGCAGCGACGACTTACCGGACCCGTTCGGTCCGATCAGCCCGACGGTCTCACCCGGATGCGGACCGAAATCCACTCCGTCGAGGATCTGGTTGTGGCCGCGAGACCACCGCACGGATGCGGCCTCGATCGTCATCTCGTCCTCCGCATTCTGAAGAGAATCACCGCGAACGCAGGCACGCCGATCAGCGCGGTCACCACGCCCACCGGAATTTCCTGCGGCTGGAACACCGTGCGGGCGATCGCGTCGACCCACACCATGAAGATCGCGCCGACGAGCACCGTCGTCGGCAACAGGCAACGATGCCGGGCGCCGACCAGGAACCGCGCCGCGTGTGGCAGAACCAGTCCGACGAATCCGATCGCTCCGGCGGCACTGACCAACGTCGCGGTGATCAACGCGGTGATGACCAACAGCACGATCCGAATCCACTTGACTGACACTCCCAGCGACGCCGCGGCGTCGTTGCCGAAGGTGAACGCGTCGAGCGCCGACGAATACAGCAGGCACACGACGATGCCGATGGCACAGACGATCCCGCACATCATCACATCACCCCAGTCGGCGCCGCCCAGGGATCCGAGCAGCCAGAACAGAACCCCTCGTGTCTGTTCCGCGTCGGCCGACGAGATGACGATGAACGACGTCAACGCCGAGAACAACTGCGTCCCAGCCACTCCGGCGAGCACTACCCGATCGGTGCCTCCCCCGGCACCGGCGGCGAGCAGCATCACCAGCAGAAACGAGAACACTGCGCCGACGAACGCGCCCGTCGACAACGAGTACATGCCGCTGCCGATTCCGAGGACAGCGACCAGCACCGCGCCCGTCGACGCACCGGACGAGATGCCCAGCACGAACGGATCGGCCAACGGGTTACGCAGCAGCGATTGCATGATCGCGCCGCACAGAGCCAGACCGGCGCCGCACACTGCGGCCAGCAGCGTCCGCGGGAGCCGAAGCTCCCAGACAATTCCATCCTTGATCCGGCTCACGCCGGAACTTCCGAACCCCATGTGCTCGAACGTGATTCGGTAGACATCGGCCACCGACAGATCCGCCGGTCCGATCGTGATCGCAACTGCAATCGACAGCACCAGAACGACGGAGCCGATCAGCAGCAGCGGAAGCAGAAAGCTCCGCCGTACCGACGGCTCCGCCTGGGGCACGGTCAATTCGCCAAGCCCCAGCCCTGCAGCGCAGCAGCGACCTTCTCGACGCCGTCGACGGTGCGGATCGAAGGATTCAGATCCGCCCCGTTCACGACGATGTAGCGCTTGTCGGTCACGGCAGGAAGGCGCTGGGTCACCGGGTTGGTCTCCAAGAACTCGATCTTGGAATCCAAGGCGTCACCGGCCAGCGACCGGCGGCTCAAATCGGCGAGCACGAACGCCGTCGGGTTGCGGTCCGCCACCGACTCCCAGCTGACCTGCGGCCATTCGTCGGTGGTGTCCGAGTAGATGTTCTCCGCGCCCACCGAATCGGTGATGATGCCCGACGACCCGCAGCACCCCGCCATGTACGGCGTCGCAGTGTCGGCGAACCAGTAGACCAACGAGGTGCCCGACGCATTCAACGTGCCCGACGCCTTCTCGAACCGCTCCTGCAGTTCGGCGACGAACTCCTCACCGCGCTCGGACACGTCGAAGATGGCCGCGAGATCACGAACCTCCTGGTAGACGGATTCGATCTCCAACGGCTGAGTACGAGCACCATCCGAATTGACGCTCTCGTCGGTCTTGCCGTTGCAGTCCGTCGGCGACAGGTAATTGGGCACACCGAGCTGCTCGAGCTGACCACGCTCCGCCACCCCGCCAGGCCCGAGGGTCCCGCCGAACGACGCCGACACGAAATCCGGCTCGGCGTCGAGCACCACCTCCAACGACGGCTTGTTGTCCGCCAAACGCGGAACACGCTCGTTGTCCGCCGCCAGGTTCTCCCGCACCGGATCCGTCCACGTCGCCGACCCGACCATCCGATCCGCCAAACCGAGACTCAACAGAATCTCCGTCGACCCCTGATTCAGCGACACCGCTCGCTGCGGAGGCGCATCGATCACCACCTCCTGACCACAGTTGAAGATGGTCAACGGAAAATTGCCGGACGATTCCTGCACCGCCTCCGACTCGGAACCGGAAGAACAAGCAGACAGAACAAGAGCTGCTGACAGCACAGCAACACCAAGGGGGACACGAATAGCCATGAGGTGGCGCAAACTTCCTACTAAGGGCCCTGTTCGCGGAGCCGCGGGACATACGCTGCAACAGGCAAGCGATCGGACTCCCACACTCGTGGTCACCGTTGCGCGTCAGTCCCGGATTCACACCGGATTCCCTCACCCGTCACACAGATCACCACACAAGCGACCCTGGGGTCACTTTAACCCCCCTTGACGTTTCCCCTCGACCCGGTCGTTCAGCTCTCGTCTTGTTCCCGGACCGAACGTGGCCCCTGTTCGTGAACCGAACGTGGCGTTCGGTCAGTCAGACTGACTGAAATCCGCTTTCGCTCCTGCAGAAGGCATGATGGGGGCCGTGGATTTGTCCGTCGGCCGCCCGATTTCCGACGCCGAAGCCGACTCGCGGTGGGCCGCCTGGTCACCCTTCGATGTGGCGGAACGACTGGCAACCGTTCGAGCACCGTGGTGCATCACCGCGGGATGGGCGCTCGAGCTGTTCACCGACGACGCGGCTCGCGTTCACAGCGACGTGGAGATCGGTGTGCCGGCACATCGGTTCGGCGAGATATCCCTGGCGCTCGACGGTTACGAGTGGGATGTCGTCGGGGACGGGCGGTTGTGGCCGTATCCCGACCATCTGGACAGTCACTTCCAGACGTGGCTGCGCGACGACGCCGGCACCTATCGGCTGGACGTCTTTCGCGAACCACACGCCGGGGACCACTGGGTGTACCGACGTAACCCGGCGATCTCCCTGCCGTACGACGTCATGATCCGGCACACCTCGGACGGCGTCCCCTATTCCACACCCGAAGTGGTGTTCCTGTTCAAGGCCAAACACTGTCGGGCACAGGACGAACTGGACTTCCGTCGCGTCCTCCCCCATCTCGACCAGGCAGTGCGCGCACGTCTGCAGTCCTGGCTTCGACCCGTCCGCCCCGGACACCATTGGATCGGAATACTCGACGCTTCGCCGTGAAGCGAACGCGGTGTTCGATCAGTCAGACTGACTGAAATCCGCTTTCGCTACTGCAGGGGGCGCGTTCGATTCGGCGGGAACCGCGCCTGGGAAGGTACTGCGCCCGGCGATGACGGTGATGAGAGCTCCGATGACGAGTAGGCCCGCGAGGGCGATGACGTCGGCGATGGAGGCCCTGTCGACGACGATTCCGCCCACGAGGGCTCCCGAGGCGATGGCCACCTGGAATGCGACGACGTAGACGGCCGAGGCGCGGTCGGGGTCGGCGCGCGTGGTGTTCAGGACGGTCGACTGCAGGCAGACCGGGACGGTGGTGAAGGCCAGACCCCACAGTCCGATGCCCAGGACAGTTAGTGCGGCAAGGGAACCCGGGGCGGAAAGCATGGTTGTCCACAGCAGTGCCAGTGCGGCCAGAACGACGGACAGTGCACCGATGGTGGATCGCCTCGGCCATCGATCGAAGGTTCTGCCGACGATCCAGATTCCGACGACTCCGCACAGCCCGTACAGCAGCAACATCACGGTCAGGATCGTTCCGACGGAACCGAGGCCGCGGTCCACGATCAACGAGAAGTAGGTGTACGCGACGAAGTGGCCGAGCACTGCGAGAAATGTTGCGACACAGATCATCACCAGGGATCGGTCGAGTACGCGCACGCGGACTGTCGGGCCGGAGCCGACGTCAGCGACCTTCATCGTCGGCAGAACCGCGAACAGTGTCACCGCGATGATCGCCGCGACCACACCGATGCACACGGCCGCTGTGCGCCAGCCGAGCCACTGGCCGAGTGCAGCGGTCAACGGATTGCCTGCTACCAGCGCCAACGACGTTCCGGCGTAGACCGTCGCGATGGCCTTACCTTTGCGTTCGGGGGCGACGAGCGAAGCCGCGACCGGTGCGACCACTGCCCAGAACACACCGTGCGTCGCAGCACAGACCATTCGGGCTATGACCAGCATGGGGTACCCGATGGCGACGGCAGACAGAAGTTGCGACACGGCGAGTGCACCGACGGTCACCACGACCACCGTTCGACGCGGCCACCTGCGTACGAACGTCATCAACGGCATCGTCATCACTGCGACTCCGTAGGCATAGAACGTCAGCAGCAGGCCGACGCTCGATTCGCTGACCCCCATGTCCGACGAGATCTCCGGGAGCAGCCCGACGGGCAGAGTCTCGGCGGTCACGTAGACGAAGGCCGCGGCCGCGAGAACCAGAAGCTTGACGAGAGATCTACCGTCACCCATGTTGTGTATCGTTACACATGCCGTCGAGGAACGCTAGGGTGAACCCATGCAACCCCGCCCGACCATGGCCGACGTCGCCGCCGCCGCGGGCGTGTCCACGATGAGCGTCTCCTACACCTACAACCAACCCACTCGCGTCTCAGACACCACCAGGACGCGAGTCCTCGCCGCCGCGGAGCGCCTCGGATACACCGGCCCGCACACGGGCGCACGGTCGCTGCGCAGCGGCAAGACCAACAACGTGGGCGTCGTCCTCACCGAGAAACTGACGTACTCGTTCGAGAACCCCCAGGCCCGCGCTTTCCTGACCGGAATCGCCGAGGCCTGCCTCGACACCGACTCCGGACTCGTGCTGTTACCCAATGGAGGCCGCTCCCAGCCGAATTCGCCGGCGAAGGCCGATCTGGAGCGCATACGCGGCGCTCAGATCGACGGGTACGTGTTGTGGACCACGGTGTCCGACGACCCGATGCTGGACGTCGTGATCGGCACCGGCAAGCCCGTCTGCATCCAGGGCGGGCCTATCGTCCCGGGTGCGGCAATCATCGGAATCGACGACTCCGCAGCAGCGTTCGCCGTCGGGAAAGAGGGACTGCGACAGTCGACTGCGCCTGCGGTGATCAGCTTTCCGCGCAATCGCGACCGCGTCGTCGAGATCGTTCACGGCCCCGATCCGGCCGACGCCACCTTCCCGGTCACCGCCGCACGCCTCGCCGGCTTCCGCCGGGCCGTCGTCGACGCGGGTTTCCAGTGGGAATCCACTCCCGTTGCCTTCGTCGGGACGAACGCGTCCGCCGACGGCGCCGACGCCGCACGCCGACTCGTCGGCGCCGACGCACTTCTTTGTTGCAGTGACGATCTCGCGCTCGGAGCGTTCGATGTCGTCGGCCCGCTCGACGGCGGCAACGGCGTCGCGATCACCGGCTGGGACGATTCCGATGCGGCCAGAGCAACCGGTCTGACGACCGTCGCGCAATCACTCTTCGATCAGGGCTGCAACGCTGCGCGCTGGGTGCTCGGCTCCCTCGACCGCATCCCCGAAAGCCCATGGTCGGTGCAGGTCCGGAGTTCGACGAGACCCTCGCGTCCGTGCTAACCGGGCAATTCACACTCGTTCTCGCGCCAAAACGGGGAAGACGACCTGTTTGTAGCGGATAAGCAAACTTCGGGTTATGGTGAATCGCGGCCGACCGGCCACGGGGGGGAAGTATGAACCGAGAGACACCCATGCCCCGCCCTGCCGTCGAGAATCCTTTTGCCGTTCCTCGGGCGGAGCTGGATCTGCTGTCCGACCCCCTCGTGCTGGTCGATCGAGACTTCGTCGTCACCTACGCCAATCCCGCCGCCGCGGCGCTGCTCACGGCACCATTGGACACCCTCGTCGGACGCTGCATCGACGCCTGGTTCTCCGATCCCGCCTGGACCGCGTTCGTCTCCTCCTGCAACGGACCGGGAGTGTACGAGGACTTCTCGTACACCCTGCAGAAATGGCTGTCCTACCGCACCGTCAAGGGCACTTCCGGGCACGCGATCTGGGCAACGGACATCACCAGCGAGCGACTCGGGGACACCCGCGTCGAATGGACCGACGACCTCGCGCGCACCATGCTCGACGCCGTTCCGTCCGGCGTCGTCGTCCTGGACGTCGACGGCATGATCGTCCTGGTCAACAGCGTGTGGTCCGCGTTCTGGGCGGATCGACCACACACCGACGGGTGCCTTCCCGGAGCCAGCTACTTCGACCTGTGGGCTCCGGCGATCGCCCGAGGTAACGACGCGGCAATCTCACTGGTCGACGGCCTGCGCGCACTGATCTCCGGATCCGGGCAGGTCTTCTCCTCCAACCACAGATTCGGGTCGGTGGTCTACCGAATCCGAGCCACCCGCCTCGCCGACGGCGGCATCTACCTCACCCATACCGACATCACCGCGCAGGCCGCGGAGGCTCCCGTCCGCCAGGATCCCCTGACCGGTCTGGCGAACCGCGACGAGATCGAGGCGCTCCTCGCCACCGAACTCGCGGTGCGCTCCGACGAGAACGAAGTAAGCATCCTCCTCGTCGACATCGACGGTTTCCGCGAATTCAACGACGCACTCGGCCCCGTCCACGGCGACGAGCTTCTCCAGCAGGTCGCGAACAGAATCGCCGCCTCCACCCGGCCCAACGACACCCTCGGCAGGCTCACCGGCGACGAGTTCGTCGTCATCGCCCGAGGCTGCCAGTCGATCGCCGCTCGCGCCCTCGCCGCCGGATTTTCCAGCGTCCTCGAGCCTGCATTCACCATCGACGACCGTCAGCTGACCGTGACCGCGAGCGTCGGCGTCGCCACCTCGGGGCCGGACTCCGACGACCCGGTCCAACTCATCCACGACGCCACCACCGCCATGCACGCGGCCAAGAACTTCGGCCGCAGCAGCCACCAGGTGTTCTCGGAGGATCTGCGCGACAGCAATCGCACACGCCTCGAACTCGTCGAACGCCTTCGCGGAGTCGCGATGGCCGAACACGAGCTGCAAATGGTCTACCAACCCATCGTCGAACTCGCGTCCGGCGCAGTCATCGGCGCCGAAGCACTGATCCGGTGGAACCACCCGGAACTGGGCCTGCTGATGCCGGACAGCTTCATCGGTCTCGCCGAGGACGCAGACCTGATCATTCCGCTCAGCAACTGGATCCTCTCGCAGGTCTGCCGCACCCTCGCGGCTTGGCAGTGCAAAGGCCTGAACATTCAGGTCGGCGTCAATGTGAGTCCACTCCACTTCGCCGCAGGCACACTAGCCACCGACGTCAACAGCATCATCGACTCCCTCGGAATCGAGCCGGGGCGGCTGGTCCTCGAACTCGCAGAGTCGAAATCGCTGCACGACCTCGACGCAGTGCACTACCAACTGATGGACGTCCGACGCCACGGCTCCCTCATCGCCATCGACGATTTCGGCTCCGGCTTCTCCTCCCTCGAACGCCTCGCCACCCTGCCCGTCGACATCCTCAAGATCGACAAATCACTCACCCAACACCTCGACAGTCGCGACCTACAGCGCAGACGAGCCATGACCTCGCTCTGCAAAGCCGTCGTCGACGTCACACACGATCTCGGACGCGACACCGTCGTCGAAGGCATCGAAACCAAAGACCAACTCGCCAGCTGCGTCGACATGGGCGTCACATTCGGGCAGGGTCATCTATTGGGCAAGCCCATGACCGCCACTCAGCTCGAAACGATCCTGCTGCCGAACGACGCACACAGCGCGTCGGCCTGACACGAGGAAACGACGCACCGTGAAGATCGACGACGAAATAGGACGCTTCAGCGAAGCCCGACGCGCCATCCTCTCCAGCGTCAACGCCGACGGCACCCCGCACCTCGTGCCGATCGTCTTCGCTCGCGTGGACGACACCCTCGTCACCGCCATCGACTGGAAACCCAAAAGCACCCAGAAACTCAAACGACTCGAGAACATCCGCGCCGACCCGGCCGTCAGCCTCATCGTCGACAACTACTCCGAGAACTGGAAAGACCTCTGGTGGATCCGCGCCGGCGGTTCGGCCGAAGTCATCGACGCCGACACCGATCGCGGCCGCACCGCCATCGCCGCCCTGGTGAAGAAATACGAGCACTACACCCCCACACCTCCCGACGGCCCCGTCATCGTCATCAGCAAACTCACCTGGCGATCCTGGCAAGCGTCCTAGAATTCAGCAGCCCCCTTCCGTCCCGTTCTGGCCCCCCTTCTTCCCCCTTCGACCCCGTTCTACCCCCTTTCTGGAGCGAACGTCCCGTTCGGTCAGTCTGACTGACCGAACGGCACTTTCGCTCACGGGTTGACGAAAAATGACTCGCAATGAATCAGCAACTGATGCAAACTGCACGAATGCAACCGATCCCCCCGGAACTGATCGAGTTCGACGACTTCGTACTTCGTCGGGAAACGCTTGCCGACGCTGCACCGGTGGCCGAGGCGATAAAGTCGAACATCCCGCGGCTTGCGCCGTGGATGGAGTGGGCCGTCGAGGACGCCACACCCGTCGCAACCCAGGAAAGTCGAATTGCCGACTCTCTCGCACAATGGGATTCGGGTTCTATGTTCGACTACATGATCGCCGGTCTTGCCAGCGATGAATTCTTCGGCAAAGCGGGGATTCGATTAGCGGGACCGGATCACGCGACCATCGGTTATTGGGTCACTGAAGATGCGGAGGGACGAGGAATCGTCACTCGTGTCGCGCGAGCCCTGACGGCCCTCGCCGCAGAGCTCGACGGCATCGTTCGAGTCGAAATCCATTGCGATGCTGCGAACGACCGCAGTCGGGCGGTACCCGAGCGCCTCGGATACCGCCTCGACCGCGTGATCGATCACCCGATCACGACGTCGCATCAGACCGGCCGTCAAATGATCTGGATCTACGACGCGTCCTGACGCCACTCCGATCGTGGGATTGCAACTACCCTCGGCCGCGGGCGGTTCCGGGCTCTGTCGTAAGCGTGTCGCAGGTCGTCGATTACTGTATTGGGTTGAGAACGAATCGCTTTGGGAGTATGCGCGACGAGGACGACATCATGGCTTTCGATGTATGCGCGTCGTTCCAGCGTCTTCTCGAACGCCTCAGGAGAAGAGTGGTGTTTGAAGGATTCGATTTCCTGAGCCATTCCTACCGCATCCCACCAGTTGTCGACGATTGCAATGAAATCACCGTGGGCAGTCAAGAGCACCTGGTTGGACACCACCGGAGGCAGGCCACTACTTCTGCAGAGTGCCTGAGCGTCGACTTCCGCCACCGAATGCGCGCCGTCTCCGAGTTCGTACAGCACCCTCCTCGGCATGGACGTTCCCCGTGATGACCCGTCGTCGAGTTCTTTCATCAACGCGCCGACGTCAGCTGCGCCGCGCTGCACCACCTCGGCGACGAGGGCCGTGCATTGCTTGCGATCGGACATTCGGCGGGCTGCATCGAGCAAACACCGATCGACCGGTGCGACGGGCAATCCTGCTTTCCTCACCGCCAGCGGTAGACGCGTCGTACGCTCGACACTCACAAATCCGGTAGCTTGACGATTTCGGGCATTCGGTATCAGGAGTACGCAGTCCGTCGGTTGCGTCGAAGACCCGAACCCATGCAACGCCAGACCAGCACGACCGGACAGCATGGAATCCTGCCCGCCGTACATCACCGCCGCCGTGTTTCTTTGTTGCCTGGTTGGCTGACCATTGTGCAAAAGCACCAATCCGGGCAGGATCCGCTGCCACGGCCCACCGGCGGTTCTGTCCACTACCGTTTGCGCCCCCACTCCGAGCCTCCTCAAATCTGCCGTACGGATCACGCCATTCCGTGCATGACGCATCAGTAGTTCCCGGTCGTCCGCCCACTCGCCCCGTTTCATGCTGAGCATCGAATACCAAGGGTCGGACAATCTGCACCGCAAGTTCGCCTGCCTGTGGATAACTGCCCGATGCTGTGGATAAGTGTCCGAAGTACAGGTTGACCGAACCCCACGTTCGCTCCGAAACGAGCGCGCACGAACACAGCACGAGGCCGCACCCACCCGAGCGAAAGTGCCATCCAGTCCGTCAGACTGACCGAACCCCACGTTCGCTCCGGAACGCCGGGGCAAACTCCGCCGGAAACAGGCGGAAACTGGGGGGTAACGGACACCGGTCGACGGCTGGGCCGGGGGTACGTAGGGTCGGGGTGGTGACCGGGGACACTCGGGTTCGCATGTGGAGGGGAATCATGGCGATATCGGATATTCAGGAATATGCCCATTTGACCGAGGCGGATATCGAGGCGCTCGGTGCGGAGTTGGATGCGATCCGGCGTGATGTCGAGGATTCTCGTGGTGAGCGGGATGCCAGGTATGTCCAGCGGACCATCGCGTTTCAGCGGTCGTTGATGGTTGCGGGCCGGGCTGTGTTGTTCGCGAGCAAGAAGAGGCCTGCGTGGTTGCTCGGGACTGCGTTGCTCGGTGCGGGGAAGATCATCGAGAACATGGAGTTGGGGCACAACGTCATTCACGGTCAGTGGGATTGGATGAACGATCCCGAGATCCATTCCAGTAACTGGGAGTGGGACAACACGTGTCCGTCTTCGGGGTGGAAGCATTCGCACAACTTCACGCATCACAAGTACACCAACATCGTCGGCTTGGACAACGATGTCGGGTACGGGATTCTGCGCATCACTCGCGATCAGGAATGGCATCCGAAGTATGTTGCGCAGCCGCTGGTGAATGCGTTGCTGGCGACGTTCTTCGAGTGGGGCGTGGCGCTGCATCACCTCGAGACCGACAAGCTTCGGACCGGCGAGGTGAAGTGGGAGGACAAGAGGGAGATGGCGGTCGACGTCGTCCGCAAGATCGGAAAGCAGGTGGGCAAGGATTACGTTCTTTTCCCGCTGCTGACCGGTCCTGCGTGGAAGTCGACGCTCACGGCGAATGTCGTCGCCAATCTCATTCGCAATTACTGGTCGTACGCGGTTATTTTCTGCGGCCATTTTCCGGATGGTGCGGAGAAGTTCACGCTGGAGGAATACGAGACCGAGTCGCAGCCGGAATGGTATCTGCGACAGATGTTGGGCAGCGCCAATTTCGAGGCCGGCAACACGTTGGCGTTCATGAGCGGCAACCTCTGCTATCAGATCGAGCATCACCTGTTCCCGGATCTGCCGAGCAATCGCTACGCGGAGATCGCTCCCAGAATTCGCCAGTTGTGCGACAAGTACGACCTTCCGTACACGACGGGTTCGCTTGCCCACCAGTACGGGCAGACGCTGCGCACCATTCTGAAACTGTCGTTGCCGAATCGGTTGCTCTCTGCGACGTCGGACAACGCTCCGGAGACGTCGTCCGAGCTGAAGTTCCGCATTCGCGGCGGGATCAAGGAAGTGTTCGGCGTGGATCCGGCGACGGGTCGGCGTCGTGGCCTGAAAACTGCATTGGGAATGCTGAAGGAGCACACACCGGTCCGTTCCGCCTGATCCGCGGCGGGTGATTACCGCGCCGCGAGGCGCCGAATGATCACTCGAAGTCGGTCCTCGGCGCTACCGTTACCTCGGCTGTTTTCGAAGCAGTCGACAGTGACGGCAAGTGCCGAGGGCAGGAGCGGATCGTGACGAGCACACCGGTGGCATCGGAGTCGACGAAGAATTCAGAACACCGAACTCCGCGGGCATTCACGCCGCCGGAGCACGGGCGCCTGCGCGAGGTGCCGCACATCTCCGGGCTCGTCCTCGGGGTGTTCGCGGTACTGGTGTTTCTCTGGAGTCTGTCGCCGGCGCTGCGGGCCGTCATCCGTGTGCCGCGAGAGTACATCGACAACTACTACATCGACGCACCGGACACCTCGCTCGCGTGGGCTCTGGTGCTCGGGCTCACCGCAGCCGCCCTGGCGAGTCGCAAACGCATCGCCTGGTGGTTCCTGACGCTGTATCTCGTGCTCGTCGCGGTCAGCAACCTGGCGGATGTGATCGACGGCAACAACGTCAGTGCGTGGATCGCGCTGGGCGTGCACATCGTGATCATCGGTGTGCTCATCGCGGCTCGCAAGGAGTTCTACACCCGTGTTCGGCGCGGTGCGGCGTGGAAGGCTCTGGGTGTACTGATCCTCGGCGCGGTGGTCGGAACGCTCGTCGGCTGGGCACTGGTCGCTCTGTTCCCCGGTACGCTCCCGGAGAACCAGACGTTCCTGTGGGCGTTCAACCGAGTCACCGCCCTCGCGACCGTCGACAACGAGCAGTTCGACGGCCGCACACACGTTTTCGTCAACACGCTCCTCGGCTTGTTCGGGGCGCTCGCGTTGTTGGCGGCCGTCGTCACGTTGTTCCGTTCGCAGCGCTCGTCCAACGCACTGACCGGTAGCGACGAGTCCGCGCTTCGCGGCCTGCTGGACAAGTGGGGTGCCGAGGACTCGCTCGGGTACTTCGCGACCCGCCGCGACAAGGCCGTCGTGTTCGCACCGAGTGGCAAAGCCGCCGTGACCTACCGTGTCGAGATCGGAGTGTGCCTCGCCAGCGGCGATCCCATCGGCAACCCGGAGGCATGGCCGCACGCGATCGATGCCTGGCTGGACCTGGCGGAGAAATACGGGTGGACGCCTGCGGTCATGGGCGCGAGCGAGACGGGCGCCACGGCGTTCAAGCGGGCCGGGCTCAGCGTCCTCGAACTCGGCGACGAGGCCATCCTGGACACCAAGAAGTTCAATCTCGCCGGCCGGGAGATGCGGCCGGTCAGGCAGGCGGTCAACCGCGCCCGCAAGGCGGGCGTCACAGTGCAGATACGACGCCACCGCGACATCCCGGCTCAGGAGATGGCCGACATCATCCGGTGCGCCGACGAGTGGCGTGACACCGAGACCGAGCGTGGGTTCTCGATGGCGTTGGGGCGCCTCGGCGATCCTCTCGACGGCGACTGCCTTCTGGTTCAGGCCCGCGAGGGCGAGAAGACCGTCGCGGTGCTCTCGCTCGCTCCGTGGGGCCGTACCGGTGTGTCGCTGGACCTGATGCGCCGCGATCCGCAGGCACCGAACGGCGTGATCGAGCTTCTGGTCACCGAATTGGCGACCGGCGGGGATCAATTCGGAATCAGCAGGATTTCGTTGAACTTCGCTGTGTTCCGTGCGGTCTTCGAGGAGGGCAGCCGCATCGGCGCGGGGCCCGTTCTACGGATCTGGCGTTCGGTACTGGTGTTCTTCTCCCGCTGGTGGCAGCTGGAGGCTCTGTATCGCTCCAATCTGAAGTACTTACCGGACTGGGAGCCGCGGTACCTGTGCTTCGCGGACAACCGTGAGCTTCCCAAGGTCGGCATCGCGTCGGCCATCGCCGAAGGGTTCTTGACGCTTCCCAGCTTCCGGCGCGCCCACAAGCACACCGGTTCTCACACGGCGGTCCCGGCGGCGCTGGCGGACACCGCGGACATCCACGCGGACGGCAGCGGTCCCGATCAGGTCGACGAGGACGACGAGCCCCAGCGGGGCCCCAAGCGTCCCGACCAGGTGCGCGTGCGGCTGGCGAAGCTCCAGCGGTTGAACGACGAGGGCACCGAGGGATATCCCGTCGCCTATCCTCCGACGCATTCCGTCGCCGAAGCACTGGCCGCCCCACAGGGGACGACGGTTCGCATCGCCGGCCGTATCCTGCGCAACCGCGATTACGGCGGCGTCGCGTTCGCGGTCGTGCGGGACTGGACGGACGACATCCAGGTGCTGTTCGACCGCGAACGGGTCGGCGACCGGTTGGACAGTTTCGACTCCGACTTCGACCTCGGCGACCTCATCGAGGTCAGTGGCATCATCGGTCGCAGCAAGAAGGGTGAACTCTCGCTCCTGGCCGCGGAGTGGCGGATGAACGCCAAATGCCTGCACCCGCTGCCGGACAAGTGGAAAGGACTGCAGGACCCGGAGTCGCGCGTGCGTCAGCGTTACGTCGACCTCGCGATCAACCGCAGTGCCCGTGACCTGATGATCGCGCGCAGCAACGTCGTGAAGTCTCTGCGGGATTCACTGTCCGACCGCGGCTACATGGAAGTCGAGACGCCGATCCTGCAGCAGGTGCACGGAGGTGCCAACGCAGCGCCGTTCATCACCCACATAAACGCGTACAACCTCGACCTCTATCTCCGTATCGCACCGGAGCTGTACCTGAAGCGTCTGTGCGTCGGCGGCATGGACAAGGTGTTCGAGATCGGTCGGGTCTTCCGCAACGAAGGCGCGGACTTCAAGCACAATCCGGAGTTCACGATCCTCGAAGCGTACGAGGCACACAGCGACTACGAGCGCGCAATGGTGCTGTGCCGCGAACTGATTCAGAAAGCAGCCGTCGCGGCACACGGGCGCGAGATCATCCTGCGTCCCGACGGTCCGAACGGCGAGATGATCGAGATCGACATCTCCGGGGAGTGGCCCGTCAAGACACTGCACGGGGCCGTCGCGGAGAAGCTCGGCGTCGACGTCGCACCCGGTACGCCGCTCGCTGAACTGCAGCGACTCTGCGACGAGAACGACATTCCCTACGAGAAGGACTGGGACGCAGGTGCCGTCGCGCAGGGAATGTACGAGCACCTGGTGGAGGACTACACCGAGTTCCCGACGTTCTACAAGGACTTCCCGACGTCGATGTCGCCGCTGACCCGGCCGCACCGGTCCATACCGGGCGTTGCGGAGAAGTGGGACCTCGTCGCCTGGGGCGTGGAGTTGGGTACCGCGTACAGCGAACTCACCGACCCGGTCGATCAACGTCAACGTCTCACCGAGCAGTCGTTGCTCGCAGCAGGCGGCGACGAGGAGGCGATGAGTCTCGACGAAGACTTCCTGCAGGCCCTCGAGTACGGCATGCCGCCCACCGGTGGACTCGGCATGGGCGTCGACCGCGTCGTCATGCTCATCACCGGTGGCTCCATCCGCGAGACCCTCGCGTTCCCGCTCGCCAAACCCCGGCAGTGATTGTTTCAACGTGAAACAATGTGCGCCCGGGCAGTTCGTGACCGTCGACGACCTGACAACGCACGTCGTCCTGTCTCACACGCGGGGCGAGGACGGATTCGGAGCCGCGCCGACGGTGGTGCTGTGCGGCGGCCTGGCGAGCAATTGGTTCGACTGGGACGACTGCGTCCGAATTCTGTCCCCGTTCCATACCGTCGTGGTGTTCGATCGGCCGGGCTTCGGGCTGAGTGAACCGCTTCCCGACGACCGGGTCCCGACGGTTGCCGACGAGGCCGCCCGCATTCTCGCCGTCCTCGACACGCTGGAGCTGACGAGCCCAGCGGTGATCGTCGGGCACTCGATCGCCGGTTTCTACGCCGAGGCCTTCGCGAGGCTGTATCCGCAGCGAACCGCCGGTGTGCTGTTGCTGGACTCCAGTGCCGAACGCGACCCGTGGGTCGTCCTCCCGAAGCCCTGGCGAGTTGCCGGGGCCCACCTGCTCGCGGCGGTGGCGTCGGGCAGCGGTCTTCAATTCGTCCTGGGACCGACCGTCCGAAGGATTCTGAACCACGCCGTCCCACCCGACGGCATTCCGCTCGAGACGCTGGACTGGACCCGGCGGATCTACCGGAGGCGGTCGTACCTGAAAGCCGCCCTGATCGAGGACTTCGTCTACCCGGACATGGCTGCGGAGTTGAACGAGATCCGGCGTCGAACACGGTTCGAGACCGCGGCGATCGTCGCGGCCGCGCACACCGGCAGGCAAACGCCGTGGGGTCGCTGGTGGCTGCGCAAGCAGGCCAGGCTCGCGAGATATCTGGGTGCCGAGTTCGCAGTGGTGGACGACGCACATCATCACGCGATGATCGATCAGCCCGCCGATGTCTCCGCACTCATCGTGAGGTTGGTGTCACATCACAGGAGCATCGACACGTAACGTGTTCTGTCGAGCCCGTTGCCCAAGACCCGAGCCGAAGCCCGGCGATGGCACGGTAGCCACCGAGAGGAACTGAAGATGGGTGCGATCAGCACAACGCAAGGCCGGCAGACCAAGCTCCTCGGCTTGGGAGTCCACCGACCCGAGCGGGTGGTGACCAACGACGAGATCTGCGAGTTCATCGACTCGAGCGACGAGTGGATCCAGACTCGATCGGGCATCAAGAACCGCCGGTTCGCAGAGCCCGAGGAGAACGTCGTCCAGATGTCGATCTCCGCAGGTAAGAAGGCGCTCGAAGCCAGCGGCATCGCCGCCGAGCAGATCGACACCGTCATCGTCGCGACGTCGACGCACCTCGAGTTGACGCCTCAGGCTGCCGCGAAGGTCGCACACGGCCTCGGCACCAAGGGCCCCGCCGCGTTCGACATCTGCGCCGGATGCGCAGGCTTCTGCTATGCGCTCGCTGTCGCATCGGACCTGGTGAAGGCCGGAACGGCACAGTACGTCCTCGTCATCGGCGCCGAGCAGCTCAGCCTGACCACAGACCCGTACGACCGCACGACGCGCTTCATCTTCGCGGACGGCGCAGGCGCGGTAGTCGTCGGACAGAGCGACGAGACCGAGATCGGCCCCGTCGTCTGGGGTTCGGATGGATCGCAGTCCGACGCCATCGTCCAGACCATCGACTGGTACGACTACATCACCGGCGAAGACGTCGAACGTCCGTGGATCAAGATGAACGGCATCTCCGTCTTCCGTTGGGCCGCGTTCGAGATGGGCAAGGCAGCACAGAAGGTCCTCGACGTCGCCGGCATCAAGGCCGACGAACTGCACGCCTTCGTCCCGCACCAGGCCAACAGCCGCATCACCGAACTCCTCGCCAAAAGCCTGAACCTGAACGACGAGACCCCTGTCGCCAACGACATCGCCGAGACCGGCAACACGTCGGCCGCGTCGATCCCCCTGGCCATGGAGGAACTCCTCCGCACCGGCAAGGCCAAGGAAGGTGACACCGCGCTGCTGCTCGCATTCGGTGCAGGCCTCTCCTACGCCGGGCAGGTCGTCAAACTCCCCAAGCTGTAGCAGGCTCCACTGCCGCCCAACTGGGTCATTCCGCAGGCTCCACTCCCGCCCAACTGGGTCATTCCGCAGGCTCCACTCCCGCCCAACCGGGTCATTCCGCAGGCTCCACTCCCGCCCGAGGTTGTGGACGAGATTCTGCTGATTCTCGTCCACAACCTCGACCTCGTCGGCGGTTAGGCTGGGCGTCATGCCGAAGCCACCGTTGCCTGCAGATGCCATCGAACTTCTGAAGAAGCCCAATCCCGCTGTCATGGCGGTTGTTCGTGCCGACGGAACGCCCATCACGGCGCCGACGTGGTACCTCTGGGAGGACGACAAGATCGTTCTGAACTTCCAGGCGGACCGCAAGCGTCTCGAGCACATCCGGGCGAATCCGAAGGTGTCCCTTTCCGTGCTGGACGAGGCGAGCTGGTACACGCACGTCACCGTCCACGGCACCATCACGCTGCAGGACGATCCGGGCCGGGTCGACATCGACCGCATCGCCACTCATTACACCGGCAAGCCGTATCCGGTCCGGGACCAGGAGCGCGTCACCGGTCTTCTCGAGATCGACGCCTACGTCGGTTGGGGCAAGATCAGCTCCTGACGCCCGGTTGGATTGCCCGATTTGTCCGACAGTGCAACACTCGGGCATGACCTATCCGCAGGGCACCCCGTACGGGCACTATGCGGGGCCTGTGTCCGGCCCGCCCAGGACCAACTCCACCGCTGTCGCGGCGCTGATCTGCGGCCTGGTGGGGTTGTTCACCGGGCTCGTCGGTTTCGTCGCCATCGTTCTCGGCCATATCGCTCGGAGTCAGATCAAGCGGACGGGCGAGGACGGCGCCGGAATCGCGCTCGCCGGGTTGATCCTCGGTTACGTCAGTGTGGTGCTTCTGTTCGTCGTGATCGCCGTCTTCTTCTGGATCGCGGTCCTGTTCGTCAACGCGTGATGCGAGGCCGCCGCGATCAGGGCCAGTAGCGCGAGGCCCATGACGAACAGTGCCATCGCGGTCCACCCGAACTGCTGGTACACCACGCCGCCGAGCCACCCGACGACGGACGAGCCGCCGTAGTAGAAGAGGTTGTACAGCGACGTCGCCTGCGCACGCCCGACGGTCGCGCGTTGACCGGTCCAGCCCGACGCGATGGCGTGGGCCGCGAAGAACCCGATGGTCAGTATCACCAGGCCGACGAGGATGACGATCAGGTTGCTGCTGATCGTCAGGCCGATGCCCGCGATCATCAGCAGCGTGGACCCGGCGAGAACCCCGACCCGACCGTGACGGACCGCCAGCTGACCAGCGACACGTGAGGACACCGTGCCACTGAGGTACGCGAGGAAGATCAGGCTGATCAGCGACTGCGGCAGGCCGAACCCGGATCCTTCGAGGCGGAACCCGAGGAAGTTGTAGATCGCGACGAATCCGCCCATCAGTAGAAACGCCTGCGCGTACAGCACGAGCATCCCCGGTTCTTTCAGGTTGGCCCACAGGCGGGTGCCGAGCGACGGTCCGGCCGAGTCACCGGCCCGGAAGCGTCGGGGCGCCGGTGCGAGGACCAGGAACAACGTCGCGGCGACGGCGGCGAGGATCGACACCGTGAGGGTGCCGATGCGCCAGTTGGTCACCTCCGCGACCGGTCCGGCGACGATGCGGCCGAGCAGACCCCCGAGTGTCGTGCCCGAGACATAGGTGGCTGCGGCGAGTGCCGTGTGGTTGCGATGGACTTCCTCGCTCAAGTACGCGATCGCGATGGCGGGGAGTCCACCGAGCGCCGCACCCTCGAAGAAGCGGATCGACAGCAGCAGAGGCAGCGACGACGACAACGGCACCACCAGACCGAGGATCGTCGCGACGACGATCGAGATGCTCATCGCCTTGACCCGGCCGATTCGATCGGCCACGACGGACCACGGCAGTACCGAGACCGCGACTCCGACGGTCGCCAATCCGACGGCCAACGAGGACTGCGACGGGGTGACGTCGAGACCCGAGGCGATCAGAGGCAAGATTCCCTGGACCGAGTAGAGCTGAGCGAACGTGGCGATACCCGCGAACAACAGGGCCGCCACCAGGCGCTTGTACTCGCGCGATCCACGAGGGTGGCCTTCCCATTCCAGTCTCACGTCGGTCGTCGCAGTCATGACGACAACGTTAGGCCGGGAAACTATCACGGTCCAATGCATGATCGGGTTCGAATTCATGCATCAGCGTTATGATTTGCTCATGCGCGACGAGGCCCGTCACCTGCTTCCACTGATTCCGGCACTCCTCGCGGTCGCGGAGACCGAACACATGACCGAGGCGTCCGACCTCCTCGGCATGCCGCAACCGACCGTCAGCCGACAGATCGCCCGGGCGTCGAGCATCCTCGGGGTACGCCTCGTCGAACGAAGCGGACGCGGTATCGCGCTGACCACCGCGGGCCGAATCCTCGTCCCGTACCTTCAACGCGTCGCCGTGGACCTCGAAGCCGGCCTCGACGCCGCGGGCGAACACGACGCGAACGCCCGGGGCCGCATCGCCATCAGCTTCCAGAACACTCTCGGTGAGGACATCGTCCCCGCGCTGATCAAGCAATTTCGCGGTGACCATCCGGCGGTGACGTTCGACCTGGATCAAGGCGCTCGGGCCCGGTGCCTGGACCGCCTCGACGACGGCGTGGCCGATCTCGCGTTCGTCTCGCTCAGCGCCGAACACACCGAGGACAACTCGTTCCAGCTCTACGACGAGCGACTCGTTCTCGTCGTACCCGCCGACCACCGTCTGGCACGTGCGCGATCGGTCCACGTCCGGGACACCGCAGGCGACAGCTACATCGCGATGGGTCACGGCTACGGCATGCGGTCGATCTGCGAAGACCTGTGGGCCGACGCCGGGATAGCGCCGGACATCGAATTCGAAGGCAGAGACATCCACACCGTGCGGGGCCTGGTCGGGGCGGGCCTGGGCATCTCGATCCTGCCTCGATCCCGTGGCCTGGGTCCCGAGGTCGTCGAGGTGAAGATCTCCGATCCCGCGGCCAGACGACGGATCGGCATGGTGTGGTCCGGCAGGACGGCAGCCGGGCAGGTGCATGCTTTCCGGACGATGGTGATCCGCAGCGGTAGATCGCTCGTGGTTAGGTGATCGTGTGCAGCTGATCCTGATTCGACACGCGCTCCCCCTGCGATCCGACGAATCCGCCGATCCGCCCCTCGCCGAACTCGGCCGCGAGCAGGCCGGTCGCCTGCCCGATGCCCTGTCCCGCTTCCCCATCACCCGGACGGTCGCGAGCACTCAGCTCAGGGCAGTGCAGACCGGTACCCCGGTGGCGGCCGAACTGGGACTGGACCTGGGCACCGACGACAGAATCACCGAATACGACCGCGACTTCGGCGGCTACATCCCCATCGAAGATGCGCGCACCGAGCTCCGCGACGCGTTCGACCGCATCAAGGCGGGCCATCTGCCCGAGCAGGTCGACGAGGCCGCCTTCCGCGCCCGAGTCCTCGGCGGTATCGCGGCCGCGGTCGACGGAATCGAACACACCGACACCGTCGCCCTGTTCGCGCACGGCGGGGTCATCAACATTTTCCTCCAGGACATCCTCGGCACTCCGAAAGCTCTCGGTTTCCCCATCGACTACTGCTCCATCACCCGAGTGCTGTTCTCGCGCAACGGCACCAGATCCGTGTCGTCGGTCAACGAAACCCACCACGTCTGGGACCTGCTTCCACGCAACCGGTAGCGCGCTGGAATCCTCATAGACCTCTTAAACAGGCAGTTCAGAGACGGTTTCGACGCCGTTTCCGCTCGTCGGCTGGTCAGCCGGCCCGCGGAAGGCAGTTAGCCTCAGGATCACTATGGGTAAATTCAGTCTCGCTCGTCGGCCGTCCGTCGCACTTCTCGCCATCGCTTTTCCGCTGGTGGCTGCCGGTTCGTTCGCGCTCGGCGCCGGCGTCGACCTGACTGCGGACACCCAGCCGACCACGGTCGCGTCGACGGCCGAGGCCCCGACCGACACTCCCACCGGTGATCCGCTGGCCACCTCGCGGAAGAACCTGCAGGAAGCCGGACTGCCCGTGAGCTTCCTGTCTGCAGGCGTCAGCCAGCTCACCGACGGCGGCAACCAACTCAACGACGGGGTCGTGCAGCTCACCGACGGCATCACCCAGGCACACGACGGCACCGTCCAACTCGCCGACGGGTTCGTGGAGTACCGCGCAGGCATCGGCCAACTCGGTGACGGCGCGTCGCAGATCAGCGGAGGCGTCGACGAGGTCGTCGACACCCTCGCCGGATTCGGTGCCCAGCAGGCTCAGTTCACCGCGTCACTCGAAGCCGCTGCGCAGCAGGTCGACGCGTTCCCCCACCCCGGATCCGACGGCATCTCCGGCCAGATTCGCGGGGTCATCGACACTCTGAACACCCAGGGTTTCGGCCCCGACACTCTGGATCAGTTGCAGACACTCAAGGCGGGAGCGCGCCAGCTTTCTGGTGAGCTCAACGACCCGTCGAGCCAATTCCTCTCGGCCACAAGCCAAATCGGCGACGCCACAGTTCAGCTCCGGGACGGGCTGGGACAGCTCGACGACGGCGGTGGCCAACTGCGTGCCGGCACCGATCAACTCGTGACCGCGGTGGAACCGGTCTCCGGCATCGTCAGCGGCATCCAGACCAACGTCCAGGAAGCAACAGCCGGCCTCCCAACCGCCAAGCAGTTGAACAGCGGGGAATTGAACAGCGGGAACGCTGTCGCCACCGGCGATTCGACCGACGTGGCAGCAGCCTCCGGCACTTCCGGCTCCACGACCTCGGTCGCTCCGTACCTCATCGCCGCACTCGTCGCCGTCGGCGCGGTCGGTGCCGTCAGCCTCGTACGAGTCCTGAGCCGCGACTCCCGTCTGCGGTCGGTTGCCGCCGCCGTCGCAGTGGCAGCCGTGGGCGCGTGCGCAGCCCTCGCGTTCGCCTTCACCGCACCCGACGCCTCGATCGGTGCCCTGATCGGAGCAGGAGCGTTCCTCGTCGTCTCGGCAGGCGCCTACCTCGCAGCTGCGGGTGCCATCCAACGGGTACTGGGACCGGCCGTCGGGCAGGCGGTGAACGTGGTGCTGCTCGTCGTCCAGGTCGTCGTCTGCGGCGCCGCCTCGGCCAGTAGCGCGGCGATCTGGGGACACCTGTCGGCCTTCATGCCGATGGCGTACACCGCGGCGGGTGCTCGCGAGATCGGTTACTCGTCGATGACGTCGACCGGCTGGCTGGCGTTGGTGCTGACCGCCGCGCTGCTCGTCGTCTCCGGCGTCGTGTATCGGGCGTCGACGCGCACCGAGGGAAGAACTGCGGAGCTACCGAACCACGCGTAGCGGATGGATGGCGGGCGGGGCTGCCAAGTGCTCGCCGAATTCGCTCAGCGCCTTCTGTAGGTGCGGGGTCTTCATGTGCGCGTCCAGATCGTCCTCGGACCGCCACACCTCGATGGTCACGAACGTTCCCGGTTCGGCGGCGGATTCGAACAGTTCGTAGGACACGTTGCCGTCCTCGTGCAGTGACTCCGCCGCGAGTTCGGCCAAGCCTGCGCGGACGACGTCCACCGATTCGGGTTTCGCGGTGATCGTTGCGACGACCTTCAGATCACTGAGCACAATTCTCCCTTTCGCCAGTGGTGGGGTGTACGGCAACCACCGAGTCCGACGGTACCGTCATGAACGCATCCGCATCGGCTGAAACAGATCAAAGGGGAATCGTGAGCGACGTGCACGAGAAGGCGACGCGGAAGGACTGGCTGGGGCTCGCTGTCCTCGTCGTACCCATTCTGCTCGTCTCGATGGACATCTCGGTGCTCTACCTCGCGTTGCCCGCGGTGACCGCCGACCTGGAGCCGAGCAGCAACCAGACTCTCTGGATTCTGGACCTCTACGGGTTCTTCCTCGCCGGACTTCTCATCACGATGGGGTCGGTAGGTGACCGGATCGGCCGACGGCGACTGTTGATGGTCGGCGCCCTCGTGTTCGGTGCCGCCTCGGTACTGGCCGCGTTCTCCACCTCACCGGAAATGCTCCTGATCGCCCGCGCTCTTCTCGGTGTCGGCGGTGCCACCATCGCGCCGAGCACACTGTCCCTGATTCGCAACATGTTTCGCGACGCGGCGCAACGCAAGGAAGCAATCGGGTTGTGGACGGCCGGTTTCGCCGGCGGCGGGGCGATCGGGCCCGTCATCGGCGGTTTCCTGCTGGAGCACTTCTGGTGGGGATCGGTCTTCCTCGTCAACATCCCGGTGATGATCGTGATCCTGGTCGCGGCGCCCCTGCTGGTTCCCGAGTTCAAGGACCCCGAGCCAGGCAAGTTCGACCCCATCAGTGTCGCCCTGTCCATCGTCGCGATGCTCGGCATCGTCTACGCGATCAAACACGGTGCACAGGAAGGTTTCGACGTCGCCACCGTCTCCACCGCGGCAGGTGGGCTGGTGCTCGGCTTCCTGTTCGTCCTCCGGCAACGCAAGGCCAAGGACCCGCTGATCGACGTGACACTCTTCGGCGAACGCGCGTTCAGCGCAGCCGTCCTGGTGCAATTCCTGGTGATCTTCGCACTGACCGGCTTCAGCCTGTTCGCCTCGCAGTACCTCCAACTCCTCGTCGGCCTCGGCCCGCTGGCTGCCGGACTGTGGTTGCTGATCCCCGCTGCGGCAGCGGCAGTCGGTGCCGTCTTCTCCCCGACGCTGAGCAAGATCATCCCGACGGGCACCATCATCGCCGGTGGATTGGTGCTCATCGCCGTGGGTTCGCTGGCTCTCCACTTCGTCGGTTCGAACTCCGGCATCCCGCTGCTGATCACCGGAATGTCCCTGATCACCCTCGGTGTCGGTGCCGCGTCCACCCTCAACTCCGACATCGTCCTGACCGCCGCCGCACCCGAAAAGGCCGGTGCCGCATCGGCACTGTCCGAGACCGGAGCCGAGCTCGGAGGTGCCGTCGGAATCGCCATCCTCGGCACCATCGGATCCACCGTCTACCGCAACGGCGTCTCCGCCCAGGTACCTCCGGAAACACCCGCGGACATCGCCGGACCCGCCACCGAAACCGTCGGCGGCGGAATGGCAGTGGCCGAGCTACTGCCACCCCCACTGAACGACATGCTGCGCGAACTCGCCGCGCAGAGCTTCGTCGACGGCCTGAACCTGGCCGCCGTGTGGAGCGCAGGCCTCATGGCCGTCTCGGCCGTCGTGGTCTACGGCCTCCTCCGTCGCACCTGATTCATACAGGTGCAGGGGTGCGCTCGCGGTACGCCCGCCAGCCACCGAATTTCGTGATGTCCACACCCGCGCCGGCCGCCTCGTACGAGCAGCAGAATCCCGTGACCCACCGGCCGTCGGACAGTTCCACCGACGTCAGACCCATCGGAACCGGAAGACCGGCCAGGAACGTGCCCACACCCGCCGCGGACATCCGATACAACTCCCCGGCAATCGCAGCCCCGGCGCCGGAGGTATGCCGCACCAGACCGGGTTTCGGCGGCGTCGTCCCCAGATCGACCAGGCGATACGCGTCGGACGTCAGGACATCGCCGAGGAAGCGCGCCCCGCGATCGGTCAGCTGGTGGTGCACCGGAAAGCCCTTCAGATGCGCTCCCACGACGAGAACATCGATGCCGTCGGCGACGAGGACGGGTGCCGGGGCCGAGGTGAGCGCAGCAGCGAGGTCCACGGCTACCTGATCGTGGAAGCCCGGTACGACGACCATGACTCCGAACGGGTCGCCGGCACCGGTCGATTCTCCGGGAACCGCGACGGCCGCCATGTCCAGTAGGTTGCAGAAGTTGGTGAACGTCCCCATTCGCCTGTTGACGGCAAGCGGATCCGCTTGTACTGCAGCGATCGTCGGGTGCTCGGTAGTCGTCGGCAGCAAAAGCCCGTCGTACCCGTCCAGCAGGCCCACGGCGATGCGCTTGCCTGCGGCAATCGTCGACAGATCGTCGACGTACCGGTGCGCCGACGGCTCGGCGGCCCCGGAGACGATGCGCGCCACCGTGGCGTCCGCTGACGCAGGATTCGAGTCCAGGAACTCTCCCACCGCCGAATACCTCTGCGCAACAATCGCTCCGTCGTACAGCAACGTCGCGATGTCCAGAAGCGACGAGATGTCCACGGTGTCGTACTCGATCCCCCGTACCCGCAGGCCGGCCACCGTTCTGTCGAACGCATCGCGGTACTCGGGACTCAGTGCGGCGAGATCCTCGGCTCGGGGCACCGCCACCCTCGGGCTCGGCGACGCAGCCAGTCTCACGTCCGCCGGCCACGACCGGCTGCGTGGATCGGCGTCGTCGAACCCGGCCATGACGCGGGTGGCCAGGGTCGCCGTGTCGAGGTCGGTCGCCATCACCGTCACGCAGTCGTAGTCGACGCATGCCGGGACCACACCGGTCGTCGGAACGATCCCGAGAGTCGTCTTGATCCCGACGAGACCGTGGAACGACGCCGGTACGCGCCCCGAACCTGCAGTGTCCGTCCCGATTCCGATATCCGCGATTCCCAGCGCGACCGCGACGGCGGAGCCGGAACTGGAACCGCCCGACACTCGCTCGGGATCCCACGCGCATCGCACTGCCCCGTACGGGCTCCGCGTCCCGACGAGACCGGTGGCGAACTGGTCGAGATTGGTCTTGCCGAGCACCAGAGCACCTTGCTCGACGAGGCGGGCCACCGCCGTCGCGGACACCTCGGGCACGTACGAGAACTCGGGGCACGCAGCCGTCGTCGGCAGCCCGGCTACGTCGACGTTGTCCTTCACCGCGACGAGCATTCCCGCGAGGGGCAACGATGCGTCGACGAGGTCCGCATCGGCAAGAACGTCGGCCTCACTGCGCAGCGTGATCCACACCTCGGGACGATCGACCTCGGCAATTCGCTCGTACGCCTGACGAATCCTGTCATGCAGCTGCATCGGACCCCTCCTTCTTGCTGAACTCGCCCGCTGCCGACCATGCAGCACGCTCGGCATCGAACGCTGCCGCCTGAATCGTGCGGAACTGCTCGATCGACTCGTGTTCGGCGGCGAGGAACTTGTCGTGCTCGGCAAGGGAGAATTCACCGTCGGTGATCTCCACTCCCCCGTTACCCCGCCCGGCTGCCGTGTCCGCGCGCAGATCCATCAGTTCCTCGGGCTCGACCGGATACCAGGAAATCCGGTCGAAAAACCTGAGTAGCCAGGGGCTTTCGGGTTGGAACTGGCTCGAAGAGGCAGGAGCGGAGCCTGCGGAGTGACCCGGTTGGGCGAGTGAGGAGTCTGCGGAGTGGTGTGTTTCGCCAGAAAAGCGGTGGTTCCAGACTTGCGTGGTGCGGCCGACGAACTGGTAGCCACCGGGGCCTTCCATTCCGTAGATGCAGAGGTATGCCCCGCCGATTCCGACGGCGTTCTCGGGGGTCCAGGTACGTGCGGGATTGTATTTGGTGGTGACGAGCCTGTGCCGCGGATCGAGTGGGGTGGCGACGGGTGCCCCGAGGTAGACGTCACCCAGTCCGAGAACCATGTAGTCGGCTGCGAAGACGGTGTCGAACACGTCTGCGACGGAATCCAATCCGTTCATGCGCCGGATGAATTCGATGTTCCACGGGCACCACGGTGCGTCGGACCGGACGCCGTGCATGTAGCGGGCGATGGCTTCGCGGGTCGACGGGTCGTCCCAGGACAGAGGCATACGGACGGTGCGAGACGGAACGACGAGCTCCGATGCGGCGGGGAGGTCGGATTCGACCTCGTCGAGCAACCCCATCAGCGTCGTGATCGGCAGTACGTCCGGGTCGACCTTGACCTGCAGCGACCGGATTCCGGGTGTCAGATCCAGCAGTCCCTTCGGGGCGATCGCTTCGATACGCTGGTGCAGCGCATGTGCCCGTGCGCGCAGTGCGAGGTCCAGTTTCATGTCTCCGTACTCGACGAGCACGTTGTCGTCGCCGGAGCGCCGATACGTCACCGCGGTCTCACCGTCGCGGCGCGCGATGACGCCGTCGTCCCCGTCTCCGCCGGCGGAGAAGACGACCGGAAGCGATGCCCTGCGTTCGAGTCCCAGTGCGCCGAGTGCGGCCGCATGGGCGGCCTTCACCGGTACGAACCGGATGGTGTCCCCCGGCTTCAACTGCCCGAGCTTCCAGCGTTCGGCCGCAACGACGGTGACCGGGCAGACGAACCCACCGAGGCTCGGGCCGTCGGGTCCCAGGAGGATCGGCGTGTCACCGGTGAAATCGAGCGCTCCCACCGAGTACGCGTTGTCATGAATGTTCGACGGGTGGAGCCCGGCCTCACCGCCGTCCTCGCGCGCCCATTCCGGCTGCGGACCGATGAGGCGCACACCGGTGCGGTCGGAGTTGAAGTGGACCTCGTACCGCGTCGCGTACAGGGTGTCCATGTCCGCGCGGGTGAAGAACTCGGGCGCGCCGTGCGGCCCCTCGGTCACCGCGATGTCCCACGTCGTCGTCAGGACGGGACGATGTTCCATGGGAATGGATCGAATGCCGTCTCGACCGGCGCCCCCGGCGACCTCGAGGACATCTCCTTCGGCAAGGGTGCCGCCGCGGTGGCCACCGAATTTGCCGAGCGTGAACGTGGCCGCGCTGCCGAGATAGTCCTCGACTTCGATCCGTCCCTGCACCGTCACGTAGACGCGCAGGCCTGCGCCGGTGGTGGGTCCGACGTCCAGCACCGCACCGGCCGGGACCAGGACGGGCCGCCACTGAGGCACGTCGGTCCCGTCGATCCGCACACGAGCGTCCGCACCGGTGACACACACGTAGATATCGGCGTCGAACGTCAACGCAGGGCCGGCCATCGCGGACTCGAGGCCCGGGGCGCCCTCGGGATTCCCGAGGGCCACATTGCCCAGGCGGAACGACAGATCGTCCATCGGCCCCGACGGAGGAACCCCCACCTTCCAGTAGCCGACGCGTCCCGGCCAGTCCTGCACCGTCGTCAGCATGCCCGGCCGCACGACGGTCATCTTGGTGGTGCTCATGGCCTGCTCACCACCATACGAACCGACGTCGGGTCGAACCCGTTGCAGGGATTGTTGATCTGCGGGCAGTTCGAGACCAGAACGAGGGTGTCCACCTCGGCGCGCAAGGACAGCGACTTCCCGGGCGCCGACAAACCGTCGACGATGCCGAGTGTGCCGTCCGCGTCGACGGGCACGTTCATGAAGAAGTTGATGTTGGACACCATGTCTCGCTTGCCGAGTCCCCACTTGGCTCCCTCGATCAGGAAATTCTCCACGCACGCGTGCTGGTGCCGAGTGTGGTGGCCGTAGCGCAGGGTGTTCGACTCCTGCGAGCAGGCGCCGCCGACGGTGTCGTGGTTACCGACCTCGTCGGCGACGATCGTCATCAGCGGTGACGAATCATCGCTGCGCAGCACGGTTCCGGTGGTGAGGAACAGGTTGCGCTGGGCAGTGACCGTCGCTGCTGCCGAGTACCGGACGGCGTGATCGTCGGCGGCGTAGAGCAACGTGTCCACGGCCTGGTTGCCGTGCAGGTCGATCATCGTCAGGACATCGCCCGCCTTCACGATGGCCGACCACGGGCCACGAGCGTCGGCGACCTGGTCGAGGACTACCGATCCGAGTGTCGTTGTCATCATGCACCTTTCGGGTTCAGCGCGGTCCAGGCGCTCTCGGTGTTCCATACCGCGCGCTCGTACTCCGGTTCGGAGTTCGGGAGTGCGAGCAGCTCCTCCGACGCATCCCAGGCGGTCACGTCGAGTGCCGTCGTGCCGAACGAGTCCGCGGGATCGAGTGGGTGCGCGGTGTTCGCGAGCAGCACGACGACCGGCAGGTGGATCAACAGATCGACTTCGGTACCGGGACCGGCCGAGCCGGTGCTGGTGAGGGTTCCGTCGGCGTCGACACGCACTCCGTGGAAGAACGAGATCGACGGGGGGAGATCACGTGGCTCCAGGCCGTTCTTGGCGGCGCCGACGGTGAACATCTCGCGGCCCGCGGGCGACGCGGAATGCAGGGCCCCTGCCCCGTACTTCGCCGCATTCGTTGCTGCCGAGGTGGTTCCGCACAGCGCGTCGTGACGGCCCGAACTGTCCGCGACCACGGTGGCGAGGACTCTGCCCTGATCCGACAGCAGCGGATGCCCTGTCGTGATGTACGCCTGCCAGGGGACCTTGACCGTGTCGGCCGCATTGAGTCTCTCCCACGGCGCGTCGGCGCGGTAGAGCAGCAGATGGGCGCAGGCGGCGCCGTCGACGTCGCGCAACCTCAGCCGTGTCCCGCGGGCCAGGACCTTGGTGGAATACCGGCCGCCGGGAATCGTCTCGGCCCAGGTGAGCTCCACACCGTCGGGGCCGGTAGGGGCGTCGACCTCAGCGGCCTGCGAGCGAGCATGTTCCTTGGCGGCGTGGGTGGTTGCTGTGCTCATGTGTTCTACGCTCCGATCGTGACGGGTCGTGGGTGTGCTTTGGCGCGGGGGAAGCAGGCGATGCCCACCACCACGACGGCCAGCACGGTCAGTGGGGCGGCCCACTGCAGAATCGGGTATTCCCCAGTGGGATTGAAGATTTCGGCACGCGGCCAGGACAGGTTGATCACCATCAGTCCGCCGTACAGAACGGCTGCGATGTTCACGGGGATGCCGAGCCAGCCGAGGGTGAAGAGTTTCTTACCTTCGGCGTCCACCTGCACTCCACCGCGGGGCCAGCCTTTCAGGCGCTGGACCAGCAGTGGGACGGTGACCATCATGTAGGCGAGGTAGATCAGCACGATGCAGACACTGGTGAGGGTCGTGAACAGGGCGGCGTTGCCGACGTTGACCGCGAGTACTGCAACACAGGCCAATCCGATGAGAACTGAAGGGGCAATGGGTGTTCCGGTCTTCGAGTTCACCTTGGACAGAATGTCCGACGCGGGAAGCCGTCCGTCGCGGGCCATGGAGAACATCAGCCGTGATGCAGCGGTCTGGATGGCCAACGTGCAGATGAAGACTGCGATGGCGACATCGATCAAGAGGACCGTGCCCCACGGCGACGTCAGGATGGAGTCGATGACATAGGGAAGGCCGAGCGTCGCGAGATTGCCGTCGGTCAGCGACGGTGCCGCCATCAATGCGCCGACGATCATCAGCCCACCGCCGAGGGCCGACGCGGACAACGCCAGCCTGATCGTACGGGGTGCGACCCGACGCGGGTTGTGGGTTTCCTCGGCAAGCTCACCGGCAGAACCGAATCCGACCATCACGTAGGCAGCCATGAGTCCCGAGACGATCCACGCCCAGATGTAACCGGGTTCGGCTCCCGCGGCACCGGTGTCGAGGACGACCTGGGGTCCGCGCTGTGCGTGGGTGAAGAACACGAGTACCAGGGCGATGACGCCGACAATCTCGCACGTGACGCCGATCGAGTTGATGCGCGACATCCAGTTCACGCCGATCGAGTTGATGGTCGTCGTGAGGACAAGCAACACGGACCCGAGGATGACTGCGTTGGTGGCACCGCTGGGGGACGTCAGTGCCGGATCGTCGCCGACGATCTGGAATCCGCTCCACACGCTCGGCAGAACCACCTGCAAAGCGATGGCCGCGGCCGACGCCGTGACGATTTGCGCGATGATCATGAACCAGCCGGCGAACCAGCCGACGATCTCTCCGCCCATCCTGCGCGCCCACTGGTAGATGGCGCCTGAAATGGGATACCGGGCAGCAAGTTCCGCGAAGTTGAGCGCGACCATGAACTGACCGAGGAACACCAGCGGCCAGGTGAAGAAGAACGCGGGTCCGCCGAAACTGAAGCCGAGGGCGAACAACTGGAAGATCGTGGTGAGTATCGAGACGAACGAGAATCCGGCAGCGAACGATGCGAACTTGCCGAGCGAACGGTGCAGTTGCTGTTCGTATCCGAGCTCCGCGAGATCGGAGTGGTCACTGCGTAGTGGCGAGGACCCTTCGGGTGCGGGCAGAGTAGTCGAGCTCATGGATGTCTCCTCGAGAGAAAGAGTGACTGCGGGAAGGTGCATGACCGCCCGTCTGCGCTGCCGGTGCGGGCTTTTCTGTCAGTCGATAGTTTTCCGGCCCGAGGTGCCCCGCGAGTGACGGCGATGAAACAACTACGTTTCGCAGGTTTCTATCGAATGACAGAAACTTCACGGCCGCGTCGTCGATGCCAGGATGGACCCATGACCACCGCAGGCCGACCGAGGCTCAGTACCAAGAAGCGGCCAGGAGACACTGCTCTCGACGAAATACTCGACGCCGCGGCAGAGCTGTTCACCACCCGCGGCTTCACCAACACGTCCACGCGCATGATCGCCGACGCCGTCGGCATGCGTCAGGCATCGCTGTACCACCACTTCGCCAACAAGGACGAGTTGCTGAGCTTGTTGCTCAGCGGAACCGTCGACGGTCCACTGGCCGTCGCACAGCGCATCGCCGATTCCGACGCGGCCCCCGCGGTGAAGATGTACGCGCTCGCATTGTTCGACGCCGACCAGCTCTGCCGATCTCGCTGGAACCTCGGTGCGCTGTATCTACTCCCGGAGATCCGCGAGCCTCGCTTCGACACCTTCCGGGCACACCGGCACGCACTGATGGACCGGTACGCCTCGATTGCAGCGGATGTCCTCCGCGGAACGACAGCCGCACTGCCCGGCACCGAGGAGTTGCCGTTCCGGCTCGTCGAAACCGTCGTCAACGGCCGCGCCGACGCCGAGAGTGGCCGCGACGCGTCAGGCGAGGACTACGCCCGCGTCGTCGCGGAAGCAGCGGTCCGAGTACTGGGCTGGAGCGGCTCGGTAGACGAGCTGCACACCGAGGCGACGCCGCTACTGGCGCATGCGGCCGATCACGTACCCGACGCACCCACGAGATAGTTCGCCAGCCACGTCGTTGCGCTCACACCGCTCGAATCCACCGCGTACGACGCGTACTCCTGGTGGATCCCCGAGCGGTAGAACGCCTCGATCTCTCGGCGCCGCTGCTCGTTCGCCTGGTCCGACAGTTGCCCCTGCAGAACCGGAAGCCCGCCGGCCGACGCGATATCACCGAGCAGAATCTGCGCATCCTGCTGCGCTTTCGCCGCCACGTCCGGGCTCGGATCCGAGGACACCGCAAGGAAACCCGCGAGCCGCGCCACGTAGTCGTCCTTCGGCGTCGAGCAATACAGGTCGCCGACCGCGCAGAACGTACGGACGACCGGGCTGACGTATCCGAACCCGCCCACCCGAGGCCCACCGACACCGGTGCCGACCACCTCGGGCCCGACCAGCGCGTCGGCGTCGGACCGCTTGGGATCGGAGATCAACCCCACCGCGACGACCTTGTCCGCCGGAACCACGCCGAGGCCGGTACCGATCGACGCCGCGAGGTCTCCGGCAGCATCCGCCCCCTGGCTGTATCCGATGATGCCGAATCTCGTTGCGCCACAACGGTCTGCCATCGACTTCAGCATGCCGCCCGCGTTGGCGGTGGCGATTGCACGCGACTCGCCGTAGATGCCGCCCTCCCACGGAAACGCCGTCGCCGGATAGGACACGTACTCCGTGCGGATCTCGCTGCTCGCGATGCGGTCGGTGACGGCAGTCAGCATCCCCGGCCGCGGCGCGGCGCCCGAACTGGTCTCCCACGTGCCCGGAATCGCGACGACGTACATGCTGGGGCACGACGCCGGATCCGCCGCCGCCGTGGTGGCAGTGGCGGTGGACATCGCCGCCGACCCAGCAGCGACCGTCACTACGGATCCGATGGTGGCGACAAGCTTCTTCACGCGCATGGTGCGGCCTCACTGCGTCAGCGGACATTCGACTACTGGCTATGAGAATTCCAGTGCCTGATGTCGAATCGATGCCCAATCGGTAAACGCAGGTTACCTAAATTCGTGACGGTTCACATACGGGAACGAAAACGAGGTTTCAGCGCTCGAAACATGCATTTCGACCGTCCCCCAACGCATGAATGGCGCCACCGCAGCCGTCTGACGGTTGCGGTGGCGCCATTCATGCCGAAGCGAGAAGAAACTACCTCTGCGGCGCCTGGGTGGGGACGATCGGCGCGGGCAATGCAGTGGCACCCTGCAGGAAGGTGTCGACGGCGGCTGCGCAGGAGCGACCCTCGGCGATGGCCCACACGATGAGCGACTGGCCGCGGCCCATGTCACCGGCGACGAAGACGCCAGGCACATTGGTGACCCACTCGTTCGAGCGCTTGACGTTGCCGCGCTCGTTCAGGTCCACACCGAGATCGGTGAGCAGGCCTGGCTTCTCCGGTCCGACGAAGCCCATGGCGAGGAGGACGAGATCGGCCTCGAGGGTGAACTCGCTGCCCTCGACCTTCTCGAACTTGCCTGCCTTGAACTCGACCTCGTGAGCTTCGAGTCCGGTGACCTTGCCGTCCTTGCCGAGGAAACGCTCGGTGTTGACGGAGAACACGCGCTCGCCGCCCTCTTCGTGCGCCGACGCGACACGGAACATCAGCGGGTACAGCGGCCACGGAGTGGACGTTGCACGCTCTTCCGGCGGACGCGCCATGATCTCGAACTGATGGACGCTTGTCGCGCCCTGACGGTGCGAGGTACCGAGGCAGTCCGCACCGGTGTCGCCGCCGCCGATGATGACGACCTTCTTGCCCTCGGCGCTGACGGGAGGCTCGGCGAAGTCGCCCTGCTGCACGCGGTTGGCGTGGGGCAGGAACTCCATGGCCTGGTAGATGCCCTCGTTCTCACGGCCTTCGATCGGCAGATCGCGCCACGCGGTGGCACCACCGGACAGAACGACAGCGTCGAATTCCGCGCGCAGTTCGTCGGCCGTGATGTCGACGCCGACGTTGACGCCGGTGCGGAACACCGTGCCCTCGGCCTCCATCTGCGCCAGACGGCGGTCGATGTGGCGCTTCTCCATCTTGAACTCGGGGATGCCGTAGCGCAGCAGTCCACCGATGCGGTCGGCGCGCTCGAAGACCGTCACGGTATGGCCGGCACGCGTCAGCTGCTGCGCTGCAGC
The DNA here is from genome assembly GCF_042667435.1 of Rhodococcus sp. NPDC057297. Taxonomy (NCBI): domain Bacteria; kingdom Bacillati; phylum Actinomycetota; class Actinomycetes; order Mycobacteriales; family Nocardiaceae; genus Rhodococcus; species Rhodococcus sp. NPDC057297. Next base: position 256,646 of record NZ_JBHUZE010000001.1, read on the forward strand.
GAGACCCGCAGGACCGGAGCCGACGACGGCGACCGTCTTGCCGGTCAGGTGCGTCGGGTAGACCGGGGTGACCCAGCCTTCCTCGAAGGCCTTGTCGATGATCTCGACCTCGACCTGCTTGATCGTCACCGGATCCTGGTTGATGCCCAGGACGCACGACGCCTCGCACGGCGCCGGGCACAGCCGCCCGGTGAACTCCGGGAAGTTGTTGGTGGCGTGCAGTCGGTCGATTCCTTCACGCCAGCGGTCCTTGAAGACCAGGTCGTTCCACTCGGGGATCAGGTTCCCGAGCGGGCAGCCGTTGTGGCAGAACGGAATTCCGCAGTCCATGCACCGACTGGCCTGGGTCTGCAGAGTGTCCTTCGAGAAGTCTTCGTAGACCTCTTTCCAGTCCATCAGTCGCAGGTCGACCGGCCGACGCTTCGGCAGTTCGCGGACAGTGTTCTTCAGAAATCCCTGTGGGTCACCCACGAGCTGCCTCCATGATCGCCTCGTCCACGTCCGCGCCGTTCTTCTCGGCCTCGGAGATGGCAAGCAGTACCTTCTTGTAATCGCGAGGCATGACCTTCACGAAGTGGTTCACCTGCTGTGACCAGTCCGCCAGGATGCGCTCCGCGACATCGGATCCCGTTTCCTCGTGGTGGCGAGTGACGATTTCCTTGAGCCAGGTGAACTCGTCGCCCTCGATGTTCTCGATGTCGACCAGCTCGGTGTTGAGGTTCGCCTCGAACGTCTTGTTCGGGTCGAAGACGAACGCCACGCCGCCGGACATACCGGCACCGAAGTTGCGGCCGGTCTCACCGAGGATGACGACCTTTCCACCGGTCATGTACTCGCAGCCGTGGTCGCCGACACCTTCGACGACGGCAACGGCACCGGAATTGCGGACCGCGAAACGCTCGCCGACGACGCCGCGGATGAGAGCCTCACCCTGCGTCGCGCCGAACAGGAAGACGTTGCCACCGATGATGTTGTCCTCGGCGACGAATCCTGCAGGAGCGTTCAGCGACGGCCGCACGATGATGCGTCCACCGGACAGGCCCTTGCCGACGAAGTCGTTGGCGTCGCCGTTGAGGCGGAGAGTCATGCCCGACGGCACGAACGCGCCGAAGCTGTTACCGGCCGAACCCGTGAACGTGATGTCGATGGTGTTGTCCGGCAGGCCGACTCCGCCGTACGCCTTGGTCAGCTCATGGCCGAGCATGGTGCCGACGGTGCGGTTGACGTTGGTGATCTTGGACTCGAACGTGACCTTCTCGCCCTTGTCCAGAGCATTGCGACTCTGAGCGATGAGCTGCTGGTCCAGCGCCTTTTCCAGCCCGTGATCCTGGACGCCCGTGTTGTAGAGGTCCTGGTTCATGAACGCCGACTCGACCTCGTCGAGGATGGGCGACAGATCCAGCTTGGACGCCTTCCACGCTTCCTTCGCGGCGGTGGTGTCCAACAGGGCGACCTGACCGACGGCTTCGTTGAGCGTGCGGAAGCCGAGCTCGGACAGAAGCTCGCGAACCTCTTCTGCGATGAACATGAAGAAGTTCTCGACGAACTCGGGCTTGCCTGCGAAACGCTTGCGCAGCACCGGGTTCTGCGTCGCGACACCGACGGGGCAGGTGTCGAGGTGGCAGACGCGCATCATGATGCAGCCCGACACGACGAGAGGCGCGGTCGCGAAACCGAACTCCTCGCCACCGAGCAGTGCGGCGACCATGACGTCGCGACCGGTCTTGAGCTGTCCGTCGACCTGCACGACAATGCGGTCACGGAGACCGTTGAGCAGCAGCGTCTGCTGGGTCTCGGCGAGACCGAGTTCCCACGGTCCACCTGCGTGCTTGACCGACGTCAGCGGCGTGGCACCGGTGCCGCCGTCGTGGCCGGAGATGAGCACCACGTCGGCGTGCGCCTTGGAGACACCGGCCGCGACCGTGCCGACTCCAACCTCGGAGACCAGCTTCACGTGGATGCGTGCCTGCGGGTTGGCGTTCTTCAGGTCGTGGATCAGCTGAGCGAGATCCTCGATCGAGTAGATGTCGTGGTGCGGCGGCGGCGAGATGAGGCCGACGCCAGGCGTCGAGTGACGAACCTCGGCGACCCACGGGTACACCTTGTGCGCCGGAAGCTGGCCGCCCTCACCGGGCTTGGCACCTTGGGCCATCTTGATCTGGATGTCGGTGCAGTTGGTCAGGTAGTGCGAGGTGACACCGAAGCGACCCGACGCCACCTGCTTGATCGCGCTACGACGCCAGTCGCCGTTCTCGTCGGGCTCGAAGCGGTCGACACTCTCGCCGCCCTCACCGGAGTTGGAACGTCCGCCGAGGCGGTTCATGGCGATCGCGAGGGTCTCGTGAGCCTCGGCTGAGATGGATCCGTAGCTCATCGCGCCCGTCGAGAATCGCTTGACGATCTCCGAGGCGGGCTCCACCTCGTCGATGGAAATCGACTGGCGCTCTTCGGTCTTGAAGCGGAACAGACCGCGAAGCGACGCGAGGCGCTCGGACTGATCGTCGACCATCTTCGTGTATTCCTTGAAGATGTCGTACTGACCGGTGCGGGTCGAGTGCTGCAGCTTGAACACGGTGTCGGGGTTGAAGAGGTGGTACTCCCCTTCACGGCGCCACTGGTACTCGCCGCCGACCTCGAGTTCACGGTGTGCACGTTCCTGACGGTTCTCGAGGTACGCCATGCCGTGGCGGGTGGCCACGTCCTGTGCGATCTGCTCGAGTTCGATACCGCCGAGGTGGCTGTTCAAACCGGTGAAGTACTCGTCGACGAGACCCTGCGACAGGCCGATGACCTGGAACAGCTGAGCGCCGGTGTACGAGGCGAGGGTGGAGATGCCCATCTTGGACATCACCTTCAGCACGCCCTTGCCTGCTGCCTTGATGTAGTTGGAGACGGCCTTGTCGAACTCGATGCCCGTCAGTGCACCGCGCTCGATCATGTCCTCGATGGACTCGAACGCCATGTACGGGTTGACCGCAGCGGCACCGAAGCCGATGAGCAGAGCCATGTGGTGCACCTCGCGTGCATCACCGGACTCCACGATCAGACCGACCTTGGTACGCGTCTTCTCACGCACGAGGTGGTGGTGCACCGCCGAGGTCAGCAGCAGCGACGGGATCGGGGCCAGCTTCTCGCTCGACTCACGGTCCGACAGCACGATGATGCGCGCGCCACCGGAGATGGCGGCGGACACCTGAGCGCGGATGGCCTCCAACGACTTCTGCAGACCTTCGCCGCCTTCGGCGACGGGGTAGAGGCCGCGCACGACGACCGAGCGCAGGCCTTCCTGGGTGCCCTCGTCGTTGATGTGGACGAGCTTGGCCAGGTCGTCGTTGTGCAGGATCGGCTGCGGGAGCACGATCTGCTTGCACGCGTCGGGGCCGGGGTTGAGCAGGTCGCCCTCGGGTCCGATCGTTCCGCCGAGGCTGGTGACGATCTCCTCGCGGATCGCGTCGAGCGGCGGGTTGGTGACCTGCGCGAAGAGCTGCGAGAAGTAGTCGAACAGCATCCGAGGACGAGCCGACAGCACGGCGATCGGAGTGTCGGTACCCATCGAACCGATGGCCTCGGCGCCGGTCTTCGCCATCGGCGAGACCAGAACGTTCAGCTCCTCGGTGGTGTAGCCGAAGATCTGCTGACGGATGAGAACGCGGTCGTGCGGCATGTGCACGTGCGGACGGTCCGGCAGGTCGTCGATCGAAGTCAGACCTTCGTCGAGCCACTGCTGGTACGGGTGCTCGGCGGCGAGCTCGTCCTTGATCTCGTCGTCGGAGACGATGCGGCCCTGCGCGGTGTCCACCAGGAACATACGGCCGGGCTGCAGACGAACCTTGCGGACGACCTTCGCCGGATCGATGTCCAGGACGCCGACCTCGGAGGCCATGACGACCAGACCGTCGTCGGTGACCCAGAGTCGGCTGGGGCGCAGACCGTTTCGGTCCAGGACCGCGCCGATGACGGTGCCGTCGGTGAAACACACCGACGCCGGTCCGTCCCAGGGCTCCATCAGCGAGGAGTGGTACTTGTAGAACGCCCGGCGAGCGGGGTCCATCGACTCGTGACGCTCCCAGGCTTCGGGAATCATCATGAGGACGGCATGCGGAAGGCTGCGTCCGCCGAGGTGCAGAAGCTCGAGAACCTCGTCGAAACGTGCAGTGTCGCTTGCACCTTCGGTGACGACCGGGAAGATCTTCTCGAGGGCGTCGGATCCACCGAACACGTCGGAGGTGATGAGCGCCTCGCGGGCGCGCATCCAGTTCTCGTTACCGGTGGCGGTGTTGATCTCACCGTTGTGCGCGACGCGGCGGAACGGGTGCGCCAGCGGCCACGACGGGAACGTGTTGGTGGAGAAACGCGAATGCACAAGGCCGAGAGCGCTTTCCACACGCTCGTCCTGCAGGTCGAGATAGAAGCCCTTGAGCTGAGGCGTCGTCAGCATGCCCTTGTAGACGAAGGTCTGCGAGGACAGCGACGGGAAGTAGACGGTCTCGCGGCCGGGGCCGTCCTTGCCCGCGCCCTCTTCGCCGAGCTCGTGCTCGACGCGCTTACGGATGACGAAGGCAGCGCGCTCGAGAGCCAGATCGGTAACGGAGTTGTCCGGCGAGGCGAAGAACAATTGACGGAACGTCGGCATCGCGTCGCGCGCGAGCGCCCCGAGGGAGGAGTCGTCGGTGGGAACCTCACGCCACCCGAGGACCTTCATGCCCTCTTCTTCGACGATGCGGACGACGTCGTCGCTCGCACGGGCGGCGTCTTTCTTGCCCTGCGGCAGGAATGCGATTCCGGTGGCGTACGAACCAGCGGCGGGCAGCTCGAAATCGACCACGGCACGGAAGAACGCGTCCGGTACCTGGATCAGGATTCCGGCGCCGTCACCGGTGTTGGGTTCGGAGCCGGCGGCGCCCCGGTGCTCGAGGTTGACCAGCGCGGTGATGGCCTTCTCGACGATGTCTCGACTACGACGACCATGCATGTCCACCACGAACGCGACACCACATGAGTCGTGTTCGTTGCGGGGGTCGTAGAGGCCTTGGGGGCCCGGAGTGTGCTTCATACCTAGCCTTCGGATAAGTCCAGCCTTCAAGTACGTCGGATCGGCGCGGTGCAGATAACCGGCCGTCGCGGACGGCTATTCGGTGCCGTTCGCCGTTGAAGCAGCACCACCGGAGGCGATCTTCGGATAACGTCGAGCGGGTGCGCTCGAAACGGTGAAACGAAGGTGCCTTTCGGGCGGATCGACAATTGGGTACGTCGGTCCAACAACAAACGATAAGTCAGCACCTAGGCCAACCTGCAAATAAGGTAAGCCTATTCAGGCTCTCTACCTGGACTTTTACAATTCCCTGACCCTTGCATTGCGCCCCCCTGGCTCGTTCGATGATCGTTCGAACCCGAAAAATACCCTCATCGACCCGCGTTCGCGGCGAGTTCTGCGGTACTGGAAGAGGATCCGGGAATTACACGGACGACATTCGAGTCTCGTGGACACGTATCGGGGGCGATCACCCCGAAAAAGACTACCCGAAAAAGACTACTGGCCGCAGCGAGTGAATCAGCTGCGGCCAGTGTTGTGGGCGGAGGGGGACTTGAACCCCCACGTCCCGAAGGACACTGGCACCTGAAGCCAGCGCGTCTGCCATTCCGCCACCCGCCCGGGCGACCGGTGAACATTAACACGCAGATATCGCTGCATGAAAATCGTGTCCGTTCGTCGGCCGACCGCAGCACCGACAGGCTCCGAGCGGCAACGTATATCATGCTGAGACGACGACCTGTAGGCGACACGCGCCTGAGGCGCAATCCAACGAAGCACGACCGGGAAGTGAGGTCACCATGGGCATTGTCCAGCGTTTCGAGCGAAAGCTCCAAGGCGCAGTGGGCGACGTCTTCGCCCGAGTGTTCGGCGGTGGTGTCGTCCCTCAAGAGGTCGAGGCGGCGCTTCAGCAGGAGGCGTCGGACAGAGTCCGCCCACTCGACGGTGGTCATTATCTCGCGCCGAACAGCTATGTGATCACCATCAACAGCTCCGATCACGAGGAACTGGCTGCGGACCAGGACCTGACCATGAAGGCATTCTCCCGCCACCTGGGCGACTACATACGCGATCAGGGCTGGCAGACGTACGGAGAGATCGCGGTTCGCTTCGAGCCGTCCCCTACTTTGCACACCGGCCAGTTCCGGGCCAGTGGTTCGGTCGACCCCGATGTGGGACGATCACCGACTGCAGCCGGTGCCGCGCCACAGAAACCTGCAGCACCCGGTCCGCGACCCCCGCGCCCGTCCGCCACACCTAAGTCGACATCAGGAGCCGGCCACATGACGCAGAACCCAGGTTACGACCCGCAACGCGACCCGGCCGACGGCTCTCGCCCCGACCCTCGCGCACGCGGTGGATACCCGGCGCCGGGTCAGGATCCTCGGTACGCACAGCAGAACGGGCGCGATCCGCGCGCAGCAGCTCAGGACTACCGCAACGGTGCGCCGTACGGGGGCGGCTACGGCGCCCCGGCAGCGCAGGCACCCGTACAAGAAGGCCAGTACGACCCTCGGTCCTACGGTCAGGGCCACGACGACCAGGCGTACGGCGACCAGCAGTACGCAGATCAGGGCTACGACCAGCAGTATTCCGATCAGGGTTACGACCAGCAGGCATACGGCCAACAGGCGTACTCGGATCAGAACGGGTACGAGCAGGCGGGGCATGAGCAGGCTGCACGTGATCAGGGTGGCCAGGCCTACTCCGATCCGTCGTACGGACGCCAGGGTTACGAACAGCAGGGTTACGACCAGCAGGCATACGGTCAGCAGCACTACGGTCAGCAGGCGTACGCGGACCAGGGCTACGACCAGCAGGCGTACGCAGAACCGGCCGGCTACCAGCAGCCCGCGTACGACTACCCGCCGCAGCAGAACGGCTACCCGCAGGGCCAGTACCCCACCGCGGGATACCAGCAGCCTGCTTACGGTTACGACGAGCCCGCGTACTCCGACAGCCAGGGTCTGACGGCAACGCTGCAACTCGAGGACGGCAGCGGACGGTACTTCCAGCTCCGTGACGGCCAGAACATCATCGGTCGTGGCCAGGATGCCCAGTTCCGTCTACCGGACACCGGCGTGTCCCGCCGACACGTCGAGATCCGCTGGGACGGCCGGGTGGCAATGCTCTCCGACCTGGGCTCCACCAACGGAACGACGGTCAACGGATCCCCGGTCCAGGATTGGCAACTCGCCGACGGCGACGTCATTCGCGCTGGTCACTCGGAGATCCTCGTCCGCATCGTCTGACGCACCTCACCCGTATGGTGATCGACACGCGCAGCTTCCCCTTAGGATGCTGCGTGAGACGTCGTGTCATTACGATCGCTGGCGACTCGGGGGGAGATCCCGGCGTACGCCCGCGACGCCGACCAAGTACGACCTGCGAAGGAGGTGGACGGCTGTGCAGGGCTTGATTCTGCAGTTGACCAGGGCAGGCTTTCTGCTGTTGTTGTGGTTCTTCGTCTGGGCCGTGCTTCGCACACTTCGCAGCGATATCTACGCGGCGTCGGGCATGCGGATGCCTGCGCGGTACTCGGGCGGATCGAAGGTCCTCCCGTCGTTCAACAAACAGAAGGTTGCCAAGAATCTAGTGGTGACACAGGGCGGTCTCGCCGGAACACGAATTTCACTCGGTACACAGCCTGTTCTCATCGGCCGCGCGGACGACTCCACGCTCGTGCTGACCGACGATTACGCGTCGACTCGCCATGCTCGAATCTCGCCACGCGGTGGTGATTGGTACGTCGAGGATCTGGGTTCGACCAACGGGACCTATCTCGATCGCGCGAAGGTGACGACGGCAGTTCGAGTTCCGCTCGGCACTCCGGTGCGTGTCGGTAAGACCGTGATCGAGCTGCGCCCGTGACACTGGTACTGCGATACGCCGCCCGCAGTGATCGCGGCTTGGTGCGCTCGAACAACGAGGATTCCGTCTACGCCGGTGCCCGTCTTCTCGCCCTCGCCGACGGCATGGGCGGGCACGCGGCAGGCGAGGTGGCGTCGCAGTTGATGATTGCAGCGCTCGCGCACCTCGACGACGACGAGCCGGGCGACGATCTCCTCGGCAAGCTCGAGGCCGCGACGCGCGAAGGCAACGCGTCCATCGCCGATCAGGTCGAGGAAGAGCCCGAGCTCGACGGCATGGGCACCACCCTCACCGCGATTCTGTTCGCGGGCAGGAAGATCGGGCTCTGCCACATCGGCGACTCCCGCGCGTACATGCTCCGCGAGACCAAGCTGACCCAGATCACTCGCGACGACACGTTCGTCCAGTCCCTCGTCGACGAGGGCAGGATCACTGCCGAACAGGCACATACGCATCCGCAGCGTTCGCTGATCATGCGTGCACTGACCGGCAACGAGATCGAGCCGACGCTGACCGTGCGGGAAGCGAAGGCCGGAGACCGTTACCTCCTGTGCTCCGACGGATTGTCCGACGTCGTGAGCGACGAGACCATCGAGAACACGATGAACGAGGGCGATTGCGCGTCGTGCGCGGACCGCCTCATCGAATTGGCGTTGCGCAGTGGCGGTCCGGACAACGTGACTGTCGTCGTCGCCGACGTCGTCGACATCGACTACGGGCAGAGCTCACCCATTCTCGGCGGCGCAGCCAGCACCGAGGACGAGGAAGACGCTCCGCCGCCGAACACGGCAGCCGGACGCGCTGCGGCAATGCGCCCACCCCGGACCACACCGAAGCGGGTGACGACGCCTGCGCCGGTGCCGGAGAAGAAGTCGCACAAGCTGCGGTGGACGCTGGTTGCTCTCGCCGTCGTCGCACTGCTCGTCGGTGGCGCTTTCGTTGCCAACGCGGCCATCCGTGGCAACTACTACGTCGGCGAGGACAACGGCCGCGTCGCCGTGATGCGCGGTGTGCCCGGTTCGATCCTCGGATACTCGCTGCAATCCGTGCACAGCGTCGGATGCCTCGGCGACGAGGGCGCACTCACGTTGAGCGCACCCGACACCGTTCCCGCCGACTGCACCGTCTTCCAGGTCGACGACCTCGCACCTGCCGCACGCGAGCAGGTGCGCGCGGGGCTGCCGTCGGGCAAGCTGGACGACGTCAACAGCCAGATGAACCGCCTCGCCTCGGGAGATCTTCTCCCGCCGTGCGACGAGGTCGCTGCGACGACGAGTCAGACCACACCGTCGCCGACGCCTGCCGCGCCTCCCGCGGATCCGGCCGCACCTCCCGCCGACCCGGCCGCGCCGCCTGCCGATCCTGCCGCGCCGCCGACCACGACCACTCCGGCGCCCACGGTTACCCAGTTGCCGGGTCAGAACTGCAGGACCGGTACTTGATGAGCTCCAATCCATCTGTGGGGGCGTCCTTTCCGAGCCCACCGGGCGGATTCGCGCCTGCTCCGGTCCAGTCCAATCGCCGCAACATCGAGTTGCTTCTGCTCGGTATCGCAGTGCTCATCACGACGCTGTCGCTCGTTCTGGTGGAAGCCAGCCAGGAACAGGCGATCACGTGGGATCTGGCGAAGTACGGTCTGGCGTACCTCGCTCTGGTCACGGTCGCTCACCTGGCCGTGCGTCGGTTCGCTCCGTACGCGGACCCGCTGCTGCTTCCGATCGTGGCGCTGCTCAACGGGCTCGGATTGGTGTTGATCCATCGCCTGGATCTCGCGGACCAGCAGTCGGCTGCATATCTGGGACAGGAGATTCCGTCTCCCGACGCCAACCAGCAAGTGCTGTGGACAACACTGGCTATCGCCGGTTTCATCGCGCTCCTCGTGCTCCTTCGCGACTACCGCACTCTCGCTCGGTACAGCTACACCGTCGGATTGTGCGGTTTGGTGCTGCTCGCCATCCCGGCCGTCCTGCCATCGGCGTTCTCCGAGGTCAACGGTTCGAAGATCTGGATCCGGCTGCCCGGGTTCAGCATTCAGCCGGGTGAGTTCGCCAAGATCCTGCTGCTCATCTTCTTCGCGTCGCTGTTGGTCGCCAAACGAGAACTGTTCACCACCGCCGGCAAGCACTTCCTCGGCATGGACTTCCCGCGTGCCCGCGACCTGGGGCCCATCCTTCTGGTGTGGATCGTCTCCGTCGGTGTTCTCGTGTTCGAGAAGGATCTCGGTTCCTCGCTGCTGATCTTCGGCACCGTGCTGGTCATGATCTACATCGCGACCGAACGCGTCGGATGGCTCATCATCGGTTTCGGCCTGCTGCTCGTCGGGTTCCTGTTCGCGTACCAGGTGTTCGGCCACGTCAAGATCCGTACCGACACGTGGCTGCACCCGTTCGACGACTACAACGACACCGGCTACCAGATCGTCCAGTCGATGTTCAGTTTCGCCACCGGTGGTCTCGCGGGAACAGGCCTCGGCAGCGGACGTCCGTCGCAGGTGCCGTTCGCGAAGACCGACTTCATCATCGCGGCCATCGGCGAGGAACTCGGTCTCATCGGACTCACCGCGGTGCTGGTCCTGTACCTGGTCTTCATCATCCGTGGTCTGCGGACGGCGTTGGCGGTGCGTGACAGCTTCGGCAAGCTCCTCGCCGCAGGCCTGTCCTTCACCGTCGCGATCCAGTTGTTCGTCGTCGTCGGCGGCGTCACCAAGCTCATCCCGCTCACCGGCCTCACCACGCCGTACCTGTCCTACGGAGGATCGTCGCTTCTCGCCAACTACCTGCTCGTCGCCCTGCTGATCAAGATCTCCGACGCCGCGCGTGAACCCGCGACGCCGAAGAAGAAGCCGGCACCGGCCGCCCCCATCGCCGAGGCGCCGACCGAGATGGTGAAGCGCTCATGAACACTCCGCTCCGCCGCGTCTCCGTCGCCGTCATGGTGATGGTCGTCGCGCTGCTCCTCAACGCCACGTACCTGCAGGTCATCAAGGCCGACGACCTGCGGTCCGATCCACGCAACTCCCGAGTCCTGCTCGACGAGTACTCCCGCCAGCGCGGTCAGATCTCGGCCGGCGGCCAGGTCCTCGCCGCGTCGATCGCCACCGACGATCGGTACAAGTACCTGCGTACCTATCCACCGAACCAGTTGGCGCCCAACAGCCCGATGGCCAACGCCCCGATCACCGGTTTCTACTCGATGCTGTATTCGAGCACCGGCCTCGAGCGGACCGAGGATCAGGTACTCAACGGTTCCGACGACCGCCTGTTCGGTCGCCGGCTGTTCGACCTGATCTCCGGGCGCGATCCACGCGGCGGCAACGTCGTCACCACGATCGATCCCGTCGTTCAGCAGGTCGCCTACGATCAGCTGTTCTCCCGGGGATACACCGGATCGGTCGTGGCGATCGAACCGTCGACCGGCAACATCCTCGCGATGGCCAGCTCGCCGAGCTACGACCCGAACCTGCTGGCCAGCCACGACGGTGCGCAGACCACCGAGGCCTGGGACGCACTGAACGCCGACCCCGCGAAACCGCTTCTGAACCGCGCCATCTCGGCGACGTACCCGCCCGGGTCGACGTTCAAGGTGCTCGTCACCGCCGCGGCCCTGGAGAACGGTGCAACACCCGACGACCAGTTGACGGCGGCGCCGACCATCACCCTGCCCGGCACCGAGACCACCCTGGAGAACTACAACGGCAGCACCTGCGGCGGCGGCCCGACGGCGACACTGCGCGAGGCCTTCGCGCGCTCGTGCAACACCGCCTTCGTCGAGCTCGGTATCGCAACCGGCGCCGACGCGCTGAAGGACACGGCCAGCGCATTCGGCATCGGCAGCGAGACGACGTCGCTTCCGTTGCCTGTCGCGGACAGCACCATCGGCCAGATCCCCGACGACGCTGCTCTCGGCCAGTCCAGCATCGGACAGCGCGATGTCGCGCTGACGCCGTTGCAGGACGCGGTGATCGCGGCGACCGTCGCCAACTCCGGCGTACGGATGGACCCGCACCTGGTCAGTCAGCTGCAGTCCCCTGACCTGTCCAACCTGTCGACGACGGTCCCGCAGTCCGCAGGCGACGCGATCAGTCCCGAAACCGCGAAGACGCTCACCGACCTGATGATCGGGTCGGAGAACAACACCGGCGGCGAAGGCAAGATCCCGGGTGTGCAGATCGCGTCGAAGACCGGAACCGCCGAACACGGCACCGATCCGCGGAACACGCCGCCGCACGCCTGGTACATCGGGTTCGCGCCCGCCGACAATCCGAAGATCGCAATCGCAGTAATCGTCGAGGACGGCGGTGACCGCGCCCTCGCCGCAACCGGTGGGTCGGTCGCAGCTCCGGTCGGTCGTGCCGTCATCGCTGCCGGATTGCAGGGGAGGTGACCATCTCGTGCCACTGAAGAACGGTGCAGTCATTGCACAGCGCTACCGCCTGCTACGACTGATCGCGACAGGCGGAATGGGCCAGGTGTGGGAGGCGATGGACAACCGCCTCGACCGCAAGGTCGCCGTCAAGGTGCTCAAGGCCGAGTTCTCCGAGGACCCGGAGTTCTTGCAGCGCTTCCGTTTCGAAGCCCGGACCACCGCCCAGCTCAACCACCCCGGCATCGCGGGTGTCTACGACTACGGCGAGACGCGCGACGAAGCAGGCGAATCACTCGCGTACCTGGTGATGGAACTCGTCAATGGCGAACCACTCAATGCCGTCCTCGGACGCATCGGCCGGCTCCCCCTGGGTCATGCCCTCGACATGCTCGAGCAGACCGGGCGTTCACTGCAGGTCGCCCACACCGCGGGAGTGGTACACCGCGACGTCAAGCCGGGAAACATCCTGATCACTCCGGCCGGCCAGGTGAAGATCACCGACTTCGGAATCGCGAAGGCCGTCGACGCCTCCCCGGTCACCAAGACCGGCATGGTGATGGGCACCGCGCAGTACATCGCGCCGGAACAGGCCCTGGGCGAAGAAGCCACCTCGGCTTCCGACGTCTACTCCCTCGGAGTCGTCGGATACGAGGCGTTGTCGGGGACACGTCCGTTCGTCGGTGACGGGGCCCTGACGGTCGCGATGAAGCACGTCCGCGAGACACCTGCCCCGCTGCCCGCCGACCTCCCCGCAGGTGTCCGAGAGCTCATCGAGATCACGATGGCGAAGGACCCGGCACAGCGCTACGCCAACGGTGGTGAATTCGCCGACGCCGTCGCCGCTGTCCGCGCAGGCCGCAGGCCGCCGGCTCCCGGTACCAGTCGGGGGCCTGGCACGGGTCGCGTGATGATGCCGGGGGTCGTACCGGCGCCGACGCCGACCAGCACACAGATGATGCCGACGTCGCAGAACCGCTACACCGGCCCGCAGACAGGTGCCGCTGCGCCTGCCGTACCCGAACAGACCGGCATGTCCTCGGCGCAGAAGGCTCTCGCCTGGGGCGGTGGAGGCCTGTTGCTGCTCGCGATCGTCATCGGAGGGTTCGTGCTGCTGAATCGGGAGGACGAAACTCCCGCTCCGTTCGTCCCGCCGACGACGTCTCAGCAGCCGGTAACCACCACCACGACCACCACACAGCCGACCACCACCACGACCGAACCGACGACGACCACCACGGAACCGACCACCACCACGACGACCACCACCACGGAACCGACGACGACCGAACCGACCACCACCTCGGAGACCACGACGACGAGCCGCGGCGGGATCACCATCCCGTCGTTCACGTTGCCGTCCATCCCCGGAATCGGCGGCGGCCAGGAGGAAGAACCTCAGGCGTCGGGCGCCACGGACGGCGCAGCCGCCGCGGACGAATTCTCGGATCGACCCCCCACCGATCGACCCTTCTTTGATCGACTAGGACAGCCATGACGACTCCCCGCAACCTCTCGTCCCGCTACGAGCTGGGCGAGATTCTCGGATTCGGTGGCATGTCCGAGGTTCATCTCGCGCGCGACAATCGCCTCGACCGCGACGTCGCCATCAAGGTCCTGCGGGCGGACCTCGCCCGCGACCCCACGTTCTACCTGCGTTTCCGCCGGGAAGCTCAGAACGCGGCCGCGCTGAACCATCCCGCGATCGTCGCGGTCTACGACACCGGTGAAGCCGAGACGGAAGCAGGACCGCTTCCGTTCATCGTCATGGAGTACGTCGACGGCAGCACGCTGAGGGACATCGTTCGCGCCGAAGGCCCCATGCCTGCCAGGCGCGCGATGGAAGTCATCGCCGACGTCTGTGCTGCGCTGGATTTCTCGCACCGCAACGGAATCGTCCACCGCGACGTCAAGCCGGCGAACGTGATGATCAACAACGCCGGCGCCGTCAAGGTCATGGATTTCGGCATCGCCCGTGCCATCGCCGACAGCTCGAGCCCGATGACGCAGACCGCCGCCGTCATCGGAACCGCGCAGTACCTGTCGCCGGAACAGGCCAGAGGCGAGCAGGTCGACGCACGGTCCGACGTGTACTCGCTGGGCTGCGTCCTGTTCGAGATCCTCACCGGTGAGCCGCCGTTCAAGGGTGACTCGCCCGTCGCCGTCGCCTACCAGCACGTCCGTGAGGATCCCGAGCTTCCGTCACGCGTCAACTCCGACGTTCCGCGCGAACTCGACTCGATCATCCTCAAGGCGATGGCCAAGAACCCGGCCAACCGTTACCAGTCCGCCGCGGAGATGCGTACCGATCTGGTCCGCGTACTCGGTGGGCAGCGCCCCAGTGCACCGACGGTCATGAACGACGAGGACCGCACCACGATCCTCGGCGCCATGGATGCACGCGCACCGCAACCGCGAGCGAAGGCGACGGCCGACTCCACCGGCAGTGCGAGCACCGGACGCCATGCGGACTCCGACGATTCGGAGCCGCGGCATCGCGGTGTCAGGATCGCCCTCCTGTCCGTCGCGGCACTGGTGATCGTCGGAATCGTAGGTGCGTTCCTGTGGTCACTCGGCCCCGGCTCCTCACCGGACCGCGTCGCAATCCCCGACGTGTCCAACCTGTCCGCGTCCGACGCCGAAGCGCGTCTCCAGGAGGCGGACCTGCGGGTCGCGATCCAGGAGAAGCCCGACGCCACCGTCGCATCCGGCAACGTCATCACCACCAGACCGGGCGCAGGCGCCGAGGTGGACTCGAAGAGCACCGTCAACCTCGAAGTGTCGACCGGCCCCGAGCAAGTTCAGGTGCCGCAGCTGACCGGCAAGACCGAACAGCAGGCCGCGCAAGCCCTGTCCGCGCTGGGCCTCGAACTCGACGGCACCCGAGCGCGTGCACCGTCGACGCCGGAGAACCTCGACAAGGTCGTCGAGCAGAATCCGTCGTCGGGGGTCGGCATCACCGTCGGATCGTCCGTGAAGATCACTCTCGGCTCCGGTCCTGCGCAGATCCGCGTGCCGGACGTCGTCGGCCAGCAGGTCGCCGTCGCGCAGCCGAACGTCGAAGGCGCCGGATTCAGAGTTCAGGTAGAAAACATCGACTCCAGCCAGCCCGTCGGAGAGGTCGTCTCGACCAGCCCGGCAGGTGGGTCCAACGCAGTCGAAGGTGACACCGTCACTCTGCGGGTGTCCAACGGCGACAAGATCCCGATGCCGGACTTGTTGGGCCTGACGGTGTCCCAGGCACTGTCCGCCCTCGAGTCCGCGGGTTGGACGGGCACGACGTCGAACATCAGCACCACGACCGAGGTCCAGCTCGACCCGACCGTCGTGAACCGCATCGTCAATCAGGCCGAACCAGCCGGGTCGGAGATCACCAAGACCCAGACCGTCAACGTCACGGTCGGCGCCCTGGGAATTCCGGGGCGCTGACCGTCCGCTGTCTGTCCGTATCGCGCGATTACCTACTCGCCTCGTGTATCCACGGATGCGGCGTACGTATCCCGATCAGGCGCGACATGGCACTGAAGTTCGGCCACTGTCGCCGACATCAGCTGGATCGGCATGGAAAGCGCTACGCAGCCATGGTGTTCTGCCGACGCCAAATGAGCCAGCGTCCAGAACGGCGAACGACGATGTATAGAGCGTTCATCTCCGGCGCGCGGCCGTCCTCGGCGCTCTCTTGGGTCGACCAAGCATCTTTCCGGGCGGAAATGACGTCCACGGACAAGGCCACAACGTCGGCCAGCTGATAGTAGGCGGTCGCGTCCCGCAGAAAGTCCGAGGCAAGAGCTTCCCGCGTGGCGTTCTCGATCGCGAGACGACCTTCGAGTACCGCGCCACGGGCGGTCACCACCACGGCATCGTCGGCTAGGTGCGCGTTCATGAGCGCAGAATCTTTGTTGTTGAAGCCGAGCTCGACGTCTTCGAGGATTGTTCGAATAGCCCTGAGGTCAGGGCCGCTCACCGTTCCGAAGCCAGTGGAAGAATTCATGGGTGGAGGCTAAAACCTCGAGTTGACTTCGGGTCAAGCGCCGCACATCCGAGCCGGGGCTAGTTGTACCAACGCCATTCGCTGCGCATTGCCCGGTCCGGCATTTCGCTCCGGCCCGTCGCCCACAGGAGCAGCGTAAACGGATCCACATCCGGTGGGGCGTCGACATCGGGGAACAGTCTGACCAGCACCCGACGGCACAGCAAGCCGTCCGGATTCCACTCGATATCCGTACCGTCGAACAGGTCGTGACCATGCACGATCAATTCGACGGCGGCCATCGCCGCGAACCCTTCGCCGTTGGTCTGGCCGAACACATGAGCAACACTGATGGCCGGCGGGCTCACCGCCACCACCGCGATCAGAATATTCGAGGCGGCCTCGATCATCGCGGCGAGGCCATCGGGGCCGGCTTCGCGGTCGCAGTGCATCAACTCGTCGGGCGATCCGGGGCGACGCTGCGTCGTCTCGAACGGGATATCGCCAGTGACGGTCGGCGCGGCCACGGTTGCCGCGTACACCATCAAATCGTCGGCAACGTGCTCTGCTGTCTCCCAGCGTGTCCACGACAGCGAACCAGCCGGCTGATCCCACAAGCCCGGTTCCAAGGCGGCGATCCCATCGAGCAGGCTCGATGCGAGAAGTCGGACGTCACCGACAAACGACTGTCCTCGTTCCGTCATGTTCATGATCCTGTCAACAGTGCCTCGCGTGGTTCAGAATCGGGTGGCGAACCAATTCTCCTGCTCGAGACGCTGCAGTTCTTGTGACGCTGCTATCGGAACGCCAGCGCCACCTCGGCCTCGAGCCGATCCACCAACGCGTCGTCGGCTTCCGCCCCGCATACCTTCAACCAGTTCGCCAGCATCCGGTGTCCGCCCTCGGTCATGATCGACTCCGGGTGGAACTGGACACCGTGGATCGGAAAGTCTTTGTGCCGCATGGCCATCACCAGACCCGAGTCGGTTCGGCCCGTCACCTCGAGCTCGTCGGGAATGGTGTCGGCGAGCACCGTCAGCGAGTGGTACCGGGTAGCGGTGAACGGTTGCGGCAGCCCTTCGAGGACACCGATGCCATCGTGATTCACCGAGCTGGTCTTGCCGTGCAGCAGTTCCGGCGCGCGGTCGACCGTCGCGCCGAACGCGGCCCCGATCGCCTGGTGCCCGAGGCACACACCCAGCAGAGGGGTCCTTTCCTTCGCCGCGGCGGTGACGAGATCCATCGTCGCTCCTGCACGCTGAGGAGTGCCTGGTCCCGGGCTGAGCAGAATGCCGTCGAAGTCGCGGGCCACGGCGTCGCGGTCGTCCAGGCGCGGATCGTCGTTGCGCCACACCGTCGCGTCGACTCCGAGCTGGCCCAGGTACTGGACGAGGTTGAAGACGAAGCTGTCGTAGTTGTCGACGACGAGGATGCGCATGCGCCCCAGAATAGGTCACGGCCTGTCGCTCATCCTGGCTGGGCGAACTGCAGCCGAAGAGACCCCTGGTAGGCGGGCACCGTCAGATCGTCGGAGGCGCCGACGGTGAGACCGAGGCCGTAACGGACCGAGTACTGCCGAAACAGTTGCACACCCGGCTCGGCGTCGAGAGCGGCGTTCAGTGCGGCCGCATCGCCCAGCGCGGTGACGATGTACGGCGGGCTGTACGTCCGCCCGCCCAGCAGCAACGTGTTTCCGATGCATCGGGGTGCGACATTGCCGGCGACCCGCTGGTCCTGCATCGCGAGCGCCGTCGCGCCGCCGGACCACAACGCGTTGAGAACGCTCTGCACATCCTGTTGATGGACGACGAGATCGTCCGGGGATGCGTCCGACGCGTACCGCCCGTCGCTTCCCCTCGGTGCATCGGTCAACGTCACCACGACTCCCGGGCCCGATTCCGCCTCGAGCCCGGCAGGCGCCAACAGTGGGCCGACGCCGGCGAGCGCGTCGGCGACGTCCGAGTCTCCGGCGCCGGCCTCCCGCTGGAGTTGCTCGACCTGCACCGCCAACTCGTCCCGCGTGCTCTCGGCCTGGTCCGCACTGTCCTGAGCTGATCTGACCAGCGTCGACAGGCGTGTGGTGTCGGTCCGACGGATCTCGTCACCGCTGGAGAACTGCCGCGTGGTGGACAGCAGCACACCGACGAGAAGGCACACGACGACCACCATCACCTGCCATGCGCGCGATGCAAGCACGCCCGAGCGGTCGTTGTCCGAAGCCATGAAATCCTCCGGTGCTCTCCCCAGCGTTTCCGCTGAGCTAGCGTGTACAGGGCATGTGCACGCAGTTGGGCCTTCAGGCTGCCGTGATCATGTGACAGCACCGAACGCTACCTGCTCGGGGGATCTCCGCGGGCCGCAAGGTCACGCAGTGGCGACTCGGCCGTGTTCATCCACAGGCCGGTCCGCGATTGTCCACAGCTGTTCACAGTCCGGTATCCACAGGCACCGCTTCCGTGCACAACACAGACGAAGACCGTGACGACGAAAGGGCGAGGAATGCCGAAATCGAAGGTACGCAAGAAAAAGGACTATGTGATCGCTCCCGGGACGCGTACGCCCGGTTCGGTGGCGTCGGGCCCGTCCAGCCCGTTCTACGTTGCCGTGATGCTCGGATTCATGCTGGTGGGGCTCCTGTGGCTGCTCGTCTACTACTTGGCCGCCGAGGACATCTCGTGGATGAACAGCCTCGGAGCATGGAACTTCCTGATCGGCTTCGGGTTCATGGTGGTCGGTCTCGTCATGACGATGAAGTGGCGATGACGGCGTCGCCCACTCATCGTCCGGCCGAGCTACTTACACACATGTTATTCATCCCCAATGTGGATAAAGCCTGTGGATGAATCGGCCGGCCATCCACAGAATGTGGACAACTTGTCGTGGGCGACACCCATGCCCGCGGTGATAGCACTGACCGTCGGCGGGTTTGCCCTGCTCGTGGCCGCATTTCTCACCGACAACGATCCAGCGGGTCGTGTGTTGATCTCCGTCGGTGCCATCGGCCTGTGGATAATCGCGGGTCTCGCTGCGTACCAGCGACCGCGCCTGTGGATAGATTCGGCGGGACGGCTGTCCGTGAAGCGTTTGTCCGGCATTCACACGTACACACGCGAGGAGATCTCCCGGATCACCCTGGTTCCGTACCCCCGCCTGGGGCGACGTGTACCGATGCTCGAGCTGAACGTCCGCCACCCGGGCGAGGACGACGATCGCCTCGTGATCTTCGGCCGGTGGGATCTGGGGACGAGCCCACAGGACGTGTACGACGCCCTCGAGCAGCGCGGCTTCGTCGAGGAGCGCTGACAGCACTCCCGACACCGGACCCGGAAGACGGGTAGGGCGTCAGAGGCCCATCTGGGACCGGAAGTCGAGCACCCGCAGGACGATGGCCGCGAGCGCCGCCACTGCAACCGCGGCTACGGCCGCCCATCCGAGGTTGCTGCGGGTCCGACGGTTCTGCACCCGCGCGGGAACGAACAGAATGCCCGCTGTCGCGAGCGCACCAGCGACCAAGCCACCCATGTGTCCCCACAGCGAGATGCCAGGGATGGTGACACTGATGACGACATTGAGGCCGATCACGACGAGTGCGGGCGTCGGGCTCCGACGGAGTTTGAGCAGGATGATCGCCTGTGCGCCCAGAAGGCCGAAGATGGCACCGGATGCGCCGACCGTTGCAGTGAACGGGTCCTCGAGCAGCATCACCGACGCACTACCGCCGACGAGAGAGACCAGGTACACCGCGATGTAGCGGGTCTTTCCGAGAATTGCTTCCACGTCGCGACCGATGATGTACAGCGCGAACATGTTGACGAGCAGGTGAATCGGGCCGTAATGGAGAAATCCGCTACCGATCAGGCGCTCGTAGTCTCCGAGCGCGACAGCAGGCGGAAACAATGCCCAGGACTCGTACAGCGACGATGCGCCGGTGTTGTCCATGGCACTGCGGGACTGCAGGGCCGTCGCCGCGAACGCCAGAACGTTCAGAGCCATGATGACGTACGTGACCAGACCATACGTCGAATCGGCAGACCCGCCTGCCACGGTGCGTGCACGACGGACCTGCGCATTGCCTGCACGTACACAGTCGACGCAGTGCTGCCCGACGGCCGCTGCCTGCAGGCACTGCGGACACGCGGGACGACCGCACCGCGAGCACGCGAGGCCCGTGGGTCGGTCCGGATGCCTGACACACCTCGACTGAGGTGGAGTGGGCTGATCGCCGTACGCGCCACCCCAGCCGGGGTTCGTCATCTACCGATGCTCCTCTTCGAGAAAGAGTTCGAAACTCGAGGTATCAGGCCAGCGTGACGCTGGTGATGACGACCTCGTCGACGGGACGGTCCCCGCGTCCGACGGGAGTGCCGGAGATGGCGTCGACGACCTTCTTCGACGCCTCGTCGGTGACCTCACCGAAGATGGTGTGCTTGCGGTTGAGGTGCGGCGTCTTCGTCGTGGTGATGAAGAACTGCGATCCGTTGGTTCCCGGTCCGGCATTGGCCATGGCCAGCAGGTAGGGGCGGTCGAACTGAAGTTCCGGGTGGAACTCGTCGGCGAACTTGTAGCCGGGGCCACCTGCACCGGTACCGGTGGGGTCTCCGCCCTGGATCATGAAGCCGTCGATGACGCGGTGGAAGACCGCGCCGTCGTAGAACGGCCCGGAATCGGAGCCCGACGCGTTGGACGTCGTGTACTCCTTGGAACCGTCCGCGAGGCCGGTGAAGTTCTCGACGGTCTTCGGCGCGTGGTTGCCGAACAGCTCGATGACGATGTCGCCGCGGTTGGTGTGCAGCGTTGCCGTTGATGTCTTGTTTGGTGTGCTCACCCCACCATCGTGCCACCCCGCACTCGTCGGCCGGTCGCGGACGGTCGGATGTGGCCGCACAGGATGTGGAACAGTGGGGGCATGACGAGCACAACGAAGTCTGCGCAGTTCCGGGATGTCGCCGTGAGCACCGGGGGCACCCTCGTCAAGGCAGCGAAAATTTTCGGAACCGGATCCGCAGGCGTCGGCCTCCAGCTGGCGACCCGAGCGTACGCACTGGCCCGCCGCGAAGCCGCGCGTCGCCGAGTCCGTCGGGCGACCTCGGCATCGTCGAAGATCCAGACGGCAAAGACCCGTGCGTCGAAGATCCAGACGGCGAAGACCTCCTCGGGCCCGTCGCTGCTCGGTACTCCGACACGCAAGATCGTCGCGGTCGGCGCAGTTCTGGGTACTGCCGGAGGCGTCGCCGTACTCGTGTCGAAGCGGCGCAACGCGTTCGACCCGCCGGCCGACGCACCGCCGAGCCTCGGGGACTACAGCGAGTCTCCGGTGAACGGATCGTCCGCACAGGCTGCGACGCGCGCGGACACCCCTCAGCAGACATAGCGTCTAGCCGCTCACCTCACCGGCTCGACCCGCGATCACCAGTCCGACGTTTCGCTGCGTGACGGTGCCGTCCGTCAGATACTCGCTGTGGCCTCGGCTGTCCGCGAGATCGCCGTCGGACCGGGTCGCCAGTGGCCTGACGCCGTCGAGCTCACTCGGATCCGATCCGAAGAACCCCGTATCGGCGACGACGTCCTCGCGGGCCTCCGCCACGAACGTGTGCCCCGGCGGGACCGACAGGGCCGAGATGTCGTCGAAGCCGAGACCGGGTGAGCCCAGCGCCACGAGATCGTCCACGCCGGACACCCCACGTAGAGCGAGCGCGGCAGTGAGAGAACCGTACGAGTGTCCCAGCAGCGTCAGATGCGGATCCTCCGTGCGTGAGGCGTCGAGACCATCCAGGAACGCCGCCAAACGGGGAGCCCCGACCGCGGCCGCCATCGGTGAGACGACGGTGCGCGTCGGATCGAGCAGGCTCCAGCCGAGATGGGGCGCCTCGTAGTTCATCCACGTCACGCAGGCCACCGATTCGTCCGGAGGCAGCACGCCTCGCAGTGTCGCCGCCAGCGCATCCATGTCGGCGTCGTAACGTTCGATGTCGCCGCCGACGTCCGAATCCAGTCCAGGGACGAACACGGCGACGTGGGTAGCCGTCGACACGTTGCCCACCGAAACAGCCGCCAACGTGTCCTCACCGCTCGTGTTGTCCAGCACCAGCAGTTGCCGATTTCCCTGTGCCAGAACGGCTTCGATCTCGTCGAGGGCTTTCAGTCGCTTCTCGGTCTGAGCGAGACCGGCGTCCGCGTCGTCGAACAACCCGCCGAAGACGTTGCCGTCCAGCGTCCGAGCAAGCTCGTCGGCAACCGATTCCAAACGCGCTCGCTCGGAGACCAGGAGCCTTCGATTCGCGGCGTCACGTACCTCGGCCGGAACGCCGTCGAGATTCCCGACAGCTCCGGGGTCACGGACGAGCAGTGCCGTTCGCTCCGCCGGACTCGCCATCTGCCAGGCCACGTTGTTCGCCGCTGCTGCCGCTGTGGGAGTGGGTAGCACGGCCGGGGCCGTATCGGCGTCCGCGGCAAGCGCAGCGGCCGTTGCGACGTCGATGTCGGTGGCGCGAACGATCACCTGCCGGGCTCGGGCCTCGAGCTCCCGTATCACGCCGAGGCGATCACGTGCGTGGTCGAACGCGTCCTCGGCTGCGACGGAGTACGTCGTCAGCGGATCGGCCACCGTTCCCGAATCGGAAATCTCGAGCCTGTGTTCGACGCCGATGCTGTCGCACTCTCGCAGCGCGGCCCGCACGGGATGGGCCTGTTTCGCGAACGTCGTCACAGCGCGGGCGATGCGGCCCAGCTCGTCGGCGTGAGCGCGGTAGTCCGCGATCAAGCGCGACACCGAGAACTGTGCGGCATCGGCCGCGTCTCCGCTCCACTCGAGCTGTGCAACGGCGACCTCGATCTCGCCGACCGTGGAGGCGAGAGAGTCTGCCCTACGTGCCACCCGCGCACCAAGCAGGGTGATCTCCGACGGTTGCCATCGCTGAATTTCGTTCCACAACAACACATCCACCCCGATGCCGGTCAAGTCGATGCGGACGCGATCGACATGACAGACAGTCAACCCCGGTCGGCGCCAGGCTGCGGAGCGTTGTCCACAGCCTGTGGATGAAATCTGTGGAGCAACGTCAGCGCGCTATTCTCCACTCCGACTGATCAGGCCCCGACGTGCCCGGGCGGGGCGGTGTGGACGGTTGGGGCGACGTCGATGGACGGGCTGACTTCGGAGGGCGGCTTCGCTTCGCCCGGTACAGATCGGCGTCGGCCGCGCGGTAGATCTCCGCCCAGCGTCGTGCAGCGGGCATGCAGACGATGCCCACACTCCACTCGGCACGATGAGCACGCCGAAGACGGTCGATGATCTGCCACGCCTCCGCCTCGAGCACTCCGGGCATGAAAAGCACGAACTCGTCGCCCCCCAACCGGCCGAGCACGTCCCGTCGGCTCAACTCCGCCTTCCATGCCTTCGACACGCGCGCCAGAAGGACGTCACCTGCGATGTGCCCGTACTCGTCGTTGATGTCCTTGAAATGATCCAGGTCCAGTACGGCCATGCTGACCGACAGACCGCGCGCCGCGCACGCCGGCAACATCTTGGCGACCTTGGACTCGAAGCCGAATCTGTTCAACAGACCGGTGAGAGCATCGTGAGTGGCGGTGTACCGCATGCGCCTGGCGAAGGCACCGAACACTTCGGTGGCACCCACGACGCCGAGGGCGATGAGAACGTACGCGATGAACGAGGACTCGAACGGGCCTGCCGCAGCACCGAGTACCGCGAACACCGCAAGCGCGCCCACCCACATCCCGGCGTTGCGCTCGGACCAGAAAGCGCCGATGTGCATGCCGAGAAACATCGTCGCCAGGACACAGATCAGGTACGTCGGCAAGGTGTTGCTGGCCGAGAAGGACAGCGCGACAGCGACGATCCCCATGAAGGTGACATGACCGATCGTGCGCTTGGGGCTCGGACCCTTCAAACGCATCAGCATGATCGTTGCCGCGATACCGAGAAGTAGAGACACGAGAACCGCACACCGCGCCCAGGTACTCGCGCTCGGCCAGTACGCACTCCCCCCTGCCGCGTACAGAACCGTTGTGCCCCCGATGTACACGAGAAGGGTGAGCGCGGATTCGTCCAGCTTTCGAGTCTTCGCCATCAGACGATCGAGCATTGCCGCCCCACCTCCCCCAGAACATCGCATCCAGCGTCGACGGCGACGTCTGTCGTGCGGGACTTTAACACCTTCCGCCGACGTCCGAACACGAAGCGAAGCCGGTGGACCGTGGGGACCGATCCGAGGGGAGAGAGCCTAGGACACCATCTCGGCTCGAGCCGACTCTCGGGCAAGGAGGCGATCGCGCGACTGTTCGAACTTGGTCGCCTTCACCCCGAGCTGTTCGACGAACGCCGCGAGACGGTCCCGGTCTCGCTCGCCATCGGGGCCGAAGTCGTTGCGCTCGAATATGCGCCACTTTCGGAGGACCGGCATCAGTACCTCGTCGAGGTGCTGGCGTAGATCGTAGATTCCGTGCTTGGCAAGGGACATCGCGTTCTTGCGGAAGTTGGGCATGTTGAGTCCCGGCATGGCGAAGTCCGTCACGACGTCGGCGATCGCCCGCACCGTCTGATCCGGTGTCAGATCGAGCGCGGCCTCGCCGAGGTTCCGGTAGAAGATCATGTGCAGGTTCTCGTCCGCGGCGATTCGAGCCAGCATTCGGTCCGCCACCGGGTCACCGCACGCATGGCCGGTGTTGCGGTGGGACACTCGCGTCGCAAGCTCCTGCAATGTCACGTAGGCGACCGAATGCAGAAAGTTCGCGCCGTCCATCGGAGCGTCGACGCCTGTGGTCATGTGCTGCATTCGTGCCCGTTCGAGCTCGACAGGGTCCACCGCTCGGGTCACGACGAGGTAGTCCCGCATCACGATGCCGTGCCGGTTCTCTTCCGCCGTCCACCGACCGACCCACGTACCCCAGGCACCGTCGAGCGAGAAGTTGTCCGCCAGACCGCGGTGATACGACGGCAGGTTGTCCTCGGTGAGCAGGTTCGTGATCATCGCCGTGCGCGCGAGGTCGGACAGTCCGGACTGCGACTCGTCCCAGTCGTCGCCGCCCATCGCAGCGAAATTTCTGCCTTCGTCCCACGGAATGTAGTCGTGGGGATGCCATTCCTTCGCTATCGAGAGGTGGCGATCGAGGTTCACCGCCATCGTCGCTTCGAGTTCGGTCAGCAGTTCGGTGTGATCGAGGTTGCGCATCGCTGATTCCTGTTCACGAGGTCGATACGCACGTCGCGTCCGAGGTGGCCTGATACGCGCTGACGCTAGAGCAGTCCCTGGCGCTCGGTCCCCCGTCCGCGGGTTGTCTGGGAATGTCCACATCCGGCTCGCGGCCGCTTGGTCGCCATCACAGACATTGGCAGTTTTTCGCGGAAGTATGACATAACTGCCACTGTTCGACGTGGCCTGCACCGATCGACACTTGCACCATGGCAACCTTCCTCGCACTGGTACTCGTACTCGGATTCATCCACGTCGCCGCCACCACCTACGTGCGACACCAGACCTCGAACTCGGTCAGCAGACTCTGGGCCGGCCCCTACCGATACAACTACTTCCGTCCCGAAGAACAATCCGTTCCCACCCACCGCATCCGGACGACCCCACAACGCAGTGACCCCGACACGCAATGACCCCGACACGCATTCGCGTATCGGGGTCATTGACGATCTGTGAAGCTATCCAACTGTCGAACTATCTAATTGTGGAGCCTAGGAGATTCGAACTCCTGACATCTGCCTTGCAAAGGCAGCGCTCTACCAACTGAGCTAAGGCCCCGGGGTGGTGCAAGCGAACAGTACCTTACGAAATCTCGAACTCGAAATTCCCTGGTCCTGACGCCTCCGTGCGGACGATCAGCGAGTGGAAACCTCGTGCCACACACCGTCGCTGTTGCGGAGGGACCGCACCTTCGACGCTGCCAACACGACTGCTACCGCTGCACCGATCAGAAGAAGGATTTTCATGACTATGTCCCTCTTCCGTATTGCTCGGTGTGGGCCTAGGAGGACTTGAACCTCCGACCTCTTCCTTATCAGGGAAGCGCTCTAACCGCCTGAGCTATAGGCCCGTGAACCTCGATTCGGGCAGAAGATTTCTCTTTCCGAACCGAGGAGAGAGATTACCGCATCGAACCGCCGTACTCCAAAACGGCTCGATCCGGCACTCTCGAGCGACCTGATTCAGTCCCGATCCGCGAGGGTTACTTCGACGCCCCCGACCAGGTCGGAAGACAGGTTGTAGATGAACGATCCGATGGTCGTCAACGCCGTGAACAACACCACGTTGATGACGCCGATCACTGCGGCGTAGCCGAATACCTGTCCGGCACTGACCAATCCACCGTCACCCGACTCGGACACGATGTCGGTGAACGCACTGTTCAAGCGATCCCAGACACCCATCCCGTCGAGAACCGCGTACAGCAGCCCGACTGCGACCATCCACACGAAGAACAGCGACACCGCTATGACGAGGGAGATCTTGAGCGTCGACCACGGATCGATCTTGCGCAGTTGAATCGTGGCACGCAGAGGAGTTCCGTCCTCGCGCGCCGCAATAGCGACCGGCTGAGCGATCTGCTGCGTTTCCGACGCCGGTGCCGTGTGCCGGACCTCCGACAGATCCGGCATGTCCTTCGCCAGATCCTTGCGTTCGATGTGCCGCGTCGGTCCGTCGATGCCTGCAGCCTTCGTCTTGGCGGCTTCGCGACGCTGTGAACTGTCCGCCGAACTCTCGGCGCTCACTGCGGCAGTGGCAGCCGCTGCGGACCCTGCCTGGGTCCCGCGACGATCGTCGCCTGGCTGTCCGGACTGTCCCGGCTGGCTCGGTTGAGCGCCCGGTCCGACGGGCGGGAGCGTTCCGCCGCGCGCCGACAGGTTGGTCTGCGGCTGGCTCTGTGCGGCGTTCGCCGGACCGCGCTGCCACGGAGGTGCGCCCTGACCCGTGGCACCGCTCTGACCCGAAGCACTGCCCTGACCCGAACCGTTCTGGACAGGGCCACTGCGCACCGGTCCCGGACCGTTCTGGTAGCCACCCGCCGGCGGCTGCGTGACGTCACCCGCACCCAGTGGATCGAACGGACGCTCGTTGTCCACCCGTGGCGCCGCCTCGGTGGGCGGCTGCTGGGTAGCAGCGGGGCGTGCCGGTGCGGGCGGGCGCGGCTGATTCTGCGGCGGCGCCTTCGGTGCCTCGGCAGGACGCTGGTTCTCCGGGGAACGCTGGTTCTCCGGGGAACGCTGAGGTGCCGATGCCGGAGCTTGCTGAGTCGTCGGAGCCTGCTGAGTCGTCGGAGCCTGCTGAGGTGTCGGCGGCTGAGGCGCAGTCGGCCGCTGGGGAGACTGAGCTTGGGACTGCTCGCGCGCCGAGCCGTCGGATGTCCTCGAGGTTTCCGAAGCACCTCCCTGACGTTCGGGTGCCTGACGTTCGGGTGCTTGACGCGCCGGCTGATTCGGCGGTTGCCGATCGCCACCGGCGGGACGCGCACCGTTCCCCTGTTGAGGGCCGGCCTGCTGAGAACCGGGCTGCTGTGGAGCGCCCTGCTGGGACCCCGCACCCTGTTGAGGGCCGGCCTGCTGTGGGGCCGGGGCACCGGGTCGCGACGGAGGACGCCCGCCACCGTTCTGCGGCGTTCCGGGGCGAACCGCCGGCTGCGGCCGCGCAGAGGTGCGTGGCTGCTCGGCGTCGCTGGGCGGAACGGGCCTGCTGCCAGGCCTGTTGGGAGTGCTCACTTACGACTCCTTCGGTGCGTCGTCTTCGTCTCCGGCGGCGCCGGGCTCGGGTTCGGCTTCGTCGGCGTTACGGGCAATAGCGAGCAGTGTGTCGCCTTCCCCGAGATTCATCAACCGAACGCCCTTCGTCTGTCGGCCGGCCTTCCGTACCTGCTTCGCTGCGGTCCGGATTACACCACCACTGGAGGTGATGGCGTACAGCTCGTCCTCGTCGTCGACGATGAGAGCCCCCACCAGGGTGCCACGCTTCGGGTCGTACTGGATCGTCAGCACGCCCTTTCCGCCGCGGCCCTGTGCCGGGTAGTCCTCCATCGCAGTGCGCTTGGAGTAACCACCGGAGGTGGCCACCAGCAGGTACTTGCCCTCCCGCACCACGTTCAGCGACAACAGCTCGTCCTCGCCGTTGAACCGCATGCCCTGGACACCGGAGGTCGCGCGACCCATCGGACGCAGCACCTCGTCGGTTGCGGAGAAGCGAATCGACTGACCCTGAGCGGACACCAGCAACAGGTCGTCGTCGGATGACGCCAACACAGCGCCGACCAGTTCGTCCTCGCCGCGGAGGTTGACCGCGACGATGCCGCCGCTTCGGTTGGAGTCGAAGTCGGTGAGCTTGGACTTCTTGACCAGTCCGCCCTTGGTGGCGAGCACCAGGTAGGGCGCGTCCTCGTAGGTCTTGATCTGAATGACCTGCGCGATGCGCTCATCGGGCTGGAATGCCAGCAGGTTCGCGACGTGCTGCCCGCGGGCCGTCCGGTTGGCCTCGGGAAGCTCGTACGCCTTGGCGCGATAGACCCTGCCCTTGGTGGTGAAGAACAGAATCCAGTCGTGCGTCGAGCAGACGAAGAACTTGCTGACGATGTCGTCCTGCTTCAACCCCGCGCCCTGCACTCCCTTGCCGCCGCGCTTCTGGGAGCGGTAGAGGTCGGTTCTGGTGCGCTTGGCGTAGCCGGTTTCGGTGATGGTGACAACGACGTTCTCGCGCGCGATGAGATCCTCGTCGTTGACGTCTCCGTCGCTGGCGATGATGCGGGTACGACGGTCGTCGCCGTACTTCTCGACGATCTCGCCGAGCTCGTCGCGGACGATCTGACGCTGACGCTCCGGCCGAGCCAGGATGTCCTGCAGGTCGGCGATGGTGCGTTCGATCTCGGCCAACTCGTCGATGATCTTCTGACGCTCGAGAGCAGCGAGGCGACGCAACTGCATCGCGAGGATGGCGTCGGCCTGGATCTCGTCGATGTCGAGCAGTTCGATCAAGCCGGTCTTGGCGTCGTCGGCGGTCGGCGAACGACGGATGAGGGCGATGACCTCGTCCAGAGCGTCGAGTGCCTTGACCAGTCCGCGCAGGATGTGAGCGCGCTCCTCGGCTTTGCGCAGCCGGTATCGCGTGCGCCTGATGATCACGTCGAGCTGATGAGCCACGTAGTAGCGGATCATCTGATCCAGACGCAGGGTGCGCGGCACACCGTCGACGATCGACAGCATGTTCGCGCCGAAGCTCGTCTGCAGCTGGGTGTGCTTGTAGAGGTTGTTCAGCACCACCTTCGCGACGGCGTCGCGCTTGATGGTGACCACGATGCGCATGCCGACGCGGTCCGAGGACTCGTCGTCGATCTTGGAGATGCCGGCCAGTTTGCCGTCGCGCACCTGCTCTGCGATCGACGTGATCAGGTTGTCCGGGTTGACCTGGTACGGCAGCTCGGTCATGACGATCGTGGTGCGGCCGTTGGAGTCTTCCTCGATCTCGACGACGCCGCGCATGCGAATGGATCCGCGTCCGGTCGAGTACGCGTCCTGGATGCCCTGCCCGCCGACGATCAAGCCATGCGTCGGGAAGTCGGGGCCCTTCACGCGTTCCATGCACGCGGCGAGGGTCGCTTCTTCGTCGGCCTCGTGGTTGTCGAGGGCCCAGAAGACGGCCTCGCCGAGTTCACGCAGGTTGTGCGGCGGGATGTTGGTGGCCATACCGACGGCGATGCCGTTGGAGCCGTTCATCAACAGGTTGGGTACCCGCGACGGAAGTACCGTCGGCTCTTGGGTTTTGCCGTCGTAGTTGGGGATGAAGTCGACGGTTTCCTCGTCGATGTCCCGCAACATCTCCATGGCGAGAGGCGTCAGACGTGCCTCGGTGTATCGCATGGCAGCCGCGCCGTCGTTGCCACGGGAGCCGAAGTTGCCCTGGCCGTCGACCAACGGGTACCGCATGGACCAGGGCTGAGCCAGACGCACCAGCGCGTCGTAGATCGAGGTGTCACCGTGCGGGTGGTAGTTACCCATCGTTTCGGCAACGGGGCGTGCGGATTTGACGTAACTGCGGTCCGGGCGGAAACCGGAGTCGTACATCGCGTACAGCACGCGACGGTGCACGGGCTTGAGGCCGTCGCGTACTTCGGGAAGTGCGCGGCCGACGATGACGCTCATCGCGTAGTCGATGTAGCTACGCTGCATCTCCTGCTGGATGTCGACCGGATCGATGCGGTCGCCGCCCTCGGCGTTCGTGGTCTGTCCGGGAGGCCCGACAGGAGGCTCGGTTATGTCCGACATGGAAACTCCTTCAGCGAAAGTCTAAGAGGTGTAACGAATTTCAAGAACCGCGTGAAAGTTCGTCACACGTCCAGGAAGCGGACGTCCTTGGCGTTGCGGGCAATGAAACTGCGCCGGGCACTGACGTCCTCGCCCATCAGGACACTGAACAACTCGTCCGCGGCGGCGGCATCGTCGAGGGTGACCAGTCGGAGCACGCGCACCGATGGGTCCATCGTGGTCTCCCACAGTTCCTTCGCGTTCATCTCGCCGAGACCTTTGTAACGCTGGACGCCGTCCTCGATGTTGATCTTGCGCTTGTTCGCAATACCGGCCTCGAGCAGTCCGTCGCGTTCGCGATCGGAGTACGCGAAGTCGGGTTCGCCGCGGCTCCACTTCAACTTGTACAGCGGCGGCATGGCCAGATAGACGTGGCCGTGCTCGATGAGCGGACGCATGAACCGGAACAGCAGCGTCATCAGCAGCGTCGAGATGTGCTGGCCGTCCACGTCGGCGTCGGCCATCAACACGATCTTGTGGTAGCGGAGCTTGGTGATGTCGAACTCGTCGTGGATACCGGTGCCGAACGCGGTGATGATCGACTGGACCTCGTTGTTCTTCAGAACGCGGTCGATGCGCGCTTTCTCGACGTTGATGATCTTTCCGCGGAGCGGAAGGATCGCCTGGTACATCGAGTCGCGACCGGACTTGGCCGAGCCGCCGGCGGAGTCGCCCTCCACGATGTAGATCTCGGACTTGCTCGGGTCGTTGGAGCGGCAGTCGGCGAGCTTGCCGGGAAGGCCACCGATGTCCGTTGCACTCTTGCGCCGCACCAACTCTCGCGCCTTGCGCGCGGCCATACGGGCCTGAGCCGAGGACACGGCCTTGTTGATGATGGTCTTCGCGTCGGCCGGGTTGGACTCGAACCAGTGCGCCAGGTGCTCGTTGCACGCCTTCTGCACGAACGAGCGGACCTCGGTGTTGCCGAGCTTCGTCTTGGTCTGACCCTCGAACTGCGGCTCGCCCACACGAACGGAAATGACCGCGGCGAGACCCTCGCGGATGTCGTCGCCGGTGAGTTTGCCGTCCTTCTCCTTGACGAGCTTCTTGTCCGCCGCGTACTTGTTCACCGTCGAGGTGAGCGCGGTACGGAAGCCTTCCTCGTGCGTGCCGCCCTCGTGCGTGTTGATCGTGTTGGCGAACGTGTGGACCGACTCGGAATAACCGGCGTTCCACTGCATCGCGATCTCGACCTCGTGGCCTTCACCCTTGGCGGTGAAGCCGACGACGGAGTTGTGGATGGATGTCTTCGTCTTGTTGATGTGCTTGACGAAGTCGACGAGGCCGTCGGGGTAGTGGTAGGTGCGCTTCTTGACCTTGGCGGGCTTGGCCTCGACGGCCTGAGCTTCTTCCTCGGACGCAGACTTCGGTGCCTCCGCGGTCTCCGCCAGCTCTTCCTCGCTGGCGTCGGTTGCCGCCACGCGCTCGTCGGTGAAGTTGATGGTCAGTCCCTTGTTCAGGAACGCCATCTCCTGGAGGCGACGGTGCACGATGTCGAAGCTGAAGTCGAGTGTCTCGAAGATCTTGCCGTCCGGCCAGAAGCGGACGATCGTGCCGGTGTCCTGGGTGTCGCCGACGGTCTCGAGCGGGCCTGGCTTGGCGTAGTCGTACGTCTGGGTGTAGCGGTGACCGTCGCGGGCGATCTGGAGTTCCACCTTGGTGGAGAGTGCGTTGACCACGGAGATACCGACGCCGTGCAGACCACCGGACACCGCGTACGAGTCCGAGTCGAACTTTCCGCCCGCGTGCAACTGGGTCATGACGACCTCGACGGTGGGAACACCGGAGGCGTGGGTGGCGACGGGAATTCCTCGACCGTCGTCCTTGACCTCGACGCTGCCGTCCTCGTGAATCGTGACGTCGACAGTGGAAGCGTATCCGGCCATGGCCTCGTCGACGGAGTTGTCGACGACCTCCCAGATCAGGTGATGCAGGCCTCGCTCACCGGTGGATCCGATGTACATGCCGGGCCTTTTACGAACTGCTTCCAGTCCCTCGAGCACGGTGATCGACGAAGCGCCGTAATCCTTGTTCTCGGTCTTACCCGACTTCTCGGCAGCCACGGTTCGGTTGTTCTCCTTCAGCGTCAAGGTTCCCCTCGCACCGAATGGGTGCTGCCGTGTGGGCACCGGGTGGTGCCACCGCACGAGTCTGCTCGGCCGTCCTGCCCACCCTGCGGGTAGGCCGTGACGGTGAACAGATCCGAAGGGCTTCTCTGTTACCCGTCCATACTACTGGTACGCACCGACGGCATGGGGACGATGACACCCCGAAATGGCCCCTGGTTGCCTCACAGACGCATTTTTTCGCGTCCCGACGGCAAATATGGACAGCAGAATCAGCTCCGACGGTTACAGATCGAGAACGATGCGGCCTCCCGCTGCCCGCGACACGCAGATCAGCATCTCGCTCTCCTGCTCCTCTGGGGTCAGCCGAGTCTCACGGTGTTCGGGAATGCCGACGAGCACTCGGGTTCGGCACGTTCCGCAGAACCCCTGCTGGCAGGAGTACGCCACCGACGGCCTCACCTCACGGATCGCCTGCAACGCCGTCTGTTCTGCGCCGACGGTGATCACGTCACCGGAATCGACCAATTGCACCTCGAACTCCACACCGTTCCGAACCGGAGGCGGGGAAAAACGCTCGAAATACAGATGAGTGGCGTCGGTGCCGTCGACGGCAGCTCGCACCGCGTCGATCATCGGCGGCGGGCCACAGCAGTAGACGGCACCACCCGCCACGCGATCGAGCAATTCACTACCCGACGCGATTCCGTCGACATCATCGGTGCGTACGTTCACCCGGTCGTCGTCCAAGGCGAGGATCTCGTCGAGGAACGGCAGCGACTCCCGCGAGCGTCCCCGGTACTCCAGATACCAGTCCATACCCGTGGCGCGAGCGGCCCGGACCATCGGCAGGATAGCGGTGATCCCGATCCCGCCTGCGACGAACACCGCCCGGCCGTCGGCGACGAACGGAAATCCGTTGCGTGGACCTGTCACGGTGACCGGCGTTCCGATTTCGAGCGCATGCATCTCCGCCGAACCACCGCCGCCGTCCGGAATGAACCGCACCGCAACGGTGTACGCGTGAGCGTCCGACGGGTCACCGCACAACGAGTACTGCCGGCGTCGACCGGACGGCAGAACGAAGTCGAGGTGCATTCCCGGAGCCCATGCCGGAAGTTCCTCGCCCGATGGACTTTCGAACTCGAGCCGGACGACCTGTTGGTCCCCGCACAGAACTTCGCGTGACCGGAGCGTCAGAGCGATATCCCTGACTACCGGCGCAGCCGCATGACTGTCGTCGAACTCTCCGTTGTCCAGCAGCGCGAACCACTTGTCCAACGCATCGGTCACGAGAGACATCGTCTGATCGGGCACGTCGCGGCCGTACAGATCCTGCGGAACCTGACGACCCTCACGAAACGTGTCGACCGTTCTCGCCATGTCGGACAACCGCTTTCGCAGCCCTGTCTTCTTCTTCGATCCCACGTGCTCGACTCTCGAATCCGAATTCGAAACCGCGGTCACCGTGCGCACGCTCGTGCGGCGGGCGAGGTTGCCAGATACTGCACGGCTTGCTCGGTCGACCCTTCGCTCGAGGGGTGGTAGTCACGGGCGAAGTAGCGAAGCGAGGCTTTCCAGATCATCTTCGGGCCAGGGAACAGACCGCGTGCGGCAACCGCGCGATAGTCGCGAAGCGACGGCCGGCGTCGCTTCGCGGGCAGGTGCGCCAGCGTCGGATCGCGATCCATCAGGTACCGAACGCCGCGAGTCCAGAACCACACGAGCGTGGGTGCGATTGCGACATAGGTGCGGATACGCCGGGCGGGGCGGACGTCGAAGTACTGCATGACCTCGAACGCCACCGAGCGGTGCTCGACTTCCTCGGCCCCGTGCCAGCGAAGCAGGTCGAGCATGGTCGGATCGAAATCGACCTCGTCCAACGCACGCGCGTTCAGCACCCAGTCACCGAGGAACGCCGTCAGATGTTCGACGGCTGCGATCAGCGCAACTCGCTCGACCAGGCTGTTCCTGGTGTGCGTGCGCCTGTTCCCCAGCGCGCGACCGAACAGGAACTGCATCTGCTCGACGTACGGCGCGACGTCGATACCGTGGGCAGTCAACGAATCGAGCACCTGGGTGTGGGCCGTGGCGTGCATCGCTTCCTGGCCGATGAAACCGATGACGTCTTCTCGCAGGCGCTCGTCGTGGATCAGAGGAAGCGCTTCCTTGAAGGTCCGGACGAACCACTCCTCACCCTCGGGCAGGAGCAGATGCATCACGTTCACCAGATGTGTCGCGAGCGGATCGCCGTCCACGTAGTGCAGCGGCAGAGCAGACCAGTCGAATTCGACGTTTCGAGCCTGGAGCACCACGCGGTCCTCCGGCTGTCGGTCGATCGCCGACCTGTCGGATTCTTCTTTGGCGTCGGGTGAGAACACGCGGTCCCTTCGTCGTAGCGGGTCGGATCACGAGCAACGATCCCGATCTCGTGGCTTGTGATCGATCACCGAATTACGCTACGCACCGAGGCTGTACAGAGCAACCAAGATCACCTTGATCCATGTGTGTGATCCAGGCAATAGGGACAATTCACAGCGTTGGTCCGCTTCGGTAGGGGTTGAATCTACCCGTACGTGTCCCGAGGCCCGCGGCCCTTGATGTGGCGGTCACCCTTACGCCAACTCTTGGTCGTGGGTCCATGGATCTTCAAGGACTTCACGACGCCGTGTCCCACTGCCGCCGCGATCTTGGCCAGAATCTGCGCTTGCATCAATCGCAGTTGCGTCGCCCACGCCGTGGACTCCGCGGTGACGCTCAGAACACCGTCCTCGAGCTTCGTCGGCGTCGCGTGTGACGCGATGTCCTCGCCGACCACCGCGGGCCACCGCCCGAGCACCGTACCTTCCGCCACCTTGTCCGACCATCCACGCTTCTGCGCGATCGAACCGGCAAGCGAACCCAGAGTCTGCGGGTCACGGTCATCGGGGCCGGCACCGGACCATCCACGCTTGCGCCGCCCTCGAAGTGCACGGACGCCTCCCTTCGGGGAAGAACGTCCCTGTCCGACAGATTTTCCGCTCGCCTTGGCGGCTGCTCGCGCGTCCTCGAGGGCACGGCGCGCCAAGTCGACGCCCTTCAGTTCTTCCGTTCCTTCACCTGATTCTTCGTTCACGTCTCATACTCCTTCGATGGAGTCGACGGTGGCGTCGATCGGGGCTATCGTCGAGATACGTTCCGAACTGTGTTGCACTGCTTCGACTTTCCATCGACGAGCATCGATCTCTGGCGGAATGTCCTCCGCCACGGCCGCGGTGATCAACACTTGCTCCGCCTCGGCCGCGACGGCGGCAAGGGCACTGCGGCGCTTGCGGTCGAGCTCGGCGAAGACATCGTCGAGCATCAAGACCGGGTCGGTACCCTCCGCCCGTAACAATCGAAAAGACGCCAGCCGCAACGACAATGCGTAGGACCACGATTCACCATGGCTGGCAAACCCTTTCGCAGGCTGATCACCGAGAATCAACTCGAGGTCGTCGCGATGTGGCCCCACCAAACAGACTCCGCGTTCGATCTCTCGTTGACGCATCTCGTTCAGCCGGTGGAGAAACGCAGCCTCGAGCACATCGACGTCGTCGGGCTCCGGTACGCGGTCCGCCTCGGCGAACTCCGGCGGCAGTACGTCCCCCAGACTGCTCCTGTATCGCACTGCGGCAGGGCGTGATTCAGGCGCAATCGATGCATAGGACTCGGCAACCAACGGTTCGAGTTCGTGAACCAAGGCGATGCGGGCAGCCAGCAATTGGGCGCCGTGAGCTGCGAGATGACCGTCCCACACGTCGAGCGTGGCGAGCGCACTGGCACCGTCGGTCGACCGCGAACCACGACGCAGTGCGCCACCCGCAGTCTTGAGCAACGCTGACCGTTGCCGGAGCACCTTGTCGTAATCTGCCCGCACACCGGCCATTCGAGGCCTTCGGGTGGTCGACAGCTCGTCCAGATAGCGACGTCGATCCCCTGGATCTCCTCGCACGAGCGACAGGTCTTCCGGCGCGAAGAGCACACTGTGCAGAACGCCCAGTATCTCCCGCGGTCTGCGCACCGGGGAGCGATTCATCCTGGCCTTGTTGGCTTTTCCCTCGAGCAACTCGATGTCGATGGTCAGTTCTCGACCGAGATTGACCACCGACGCACTCGCGAACGCCCGCTGTGCGCCCGCGCGGATCATCGGAGCATCGGATGACACCCGATGGGACGACAGCGTCGACAGATAGCCGAGCGACTCGAGCAGGTTCGTCTTACCGTGACCGTTCGGGCCGACGAACACCGTCGAACCCGGCTCGAGTTCGACGGTGACGTCGTCCCAGGACCTGAAGTCCCGCACGGTGAAAGAGCGAACGAACAAGATCTATTTCTTGGGATCGGGTGCGCGAAGAGTTTCTTCGGTGGACGCGCGCTTGACGGCGTGACCACCGAACTGATTGCGCAGTGCGGACACGGCTTTCATCGCCGGTGAGTCGTCCTGACGGGATGCGAATCGCGCGAACAGCGCCGCAGAGATGACCGGCGCCGGAACCGCATGCCGGATCGCCTCTTCGACCGTCCACCTGCCTTCGCCGGAATCCTCTGTGTATCCGGAGATTTCAGCGAACTCGGGATCCTCGGCCAGCGCCTGGACCAGCAGGTCGAGTAGCCAGGATCGGACAACGGTGCCCTTGCTCCACGCGCGCAGGACACCACGCGTGTCCTGCACGAGTTCCTCGGCCTCGAGCAGCTCGTACCCCTCGGCATACGCCTGCATCAACCCGTACTCGATGCCGTTGTGCACCATCTTGGAGTAGTGACCGGCACCCACAGGGCCCGCATGGACGAAACCGTCGGCCCGCTCACCCTCCGGACGAAGCGCGTCGAAAATCGGCTGAGCGCGTGCTACGTCGGCCTCCGATCCACCGACCATCAGGCCGTAACCGTTCTCCAGGCCCCAGACGCCGCCCGACACACCCGCATCGATGTAACCGATGCCCTTCTTCGCCAGCAGTTCCGCATTGGGTCCGTCGTCGGTGAAGCGCGAGTTACCACCGTCGATGACCAGGTCGCCCCCCTCGAGGGCGTCGGCCAGCCCGACGATGGTGTTTCGGGTGATCTCGCCGGACGGCACCATCACCCAGACGATGCGCGGCGCGGCAAGCGCCTGCGCCAGGCCCTCGAGCGACGGGGTGTCCGTTACCTCGGGCCGCGGGTCGTAACCGATGACTTCGTGGCCGTGCGAGCGCAACCGCTCGCGCATGTTGAAGCCCATCTTTCCGAGGCCGACCAGTCCCAGCTGCATGCGAAGTGTCCTTTGCGTCGAAGATGCTGCCGATGGTGAGGACGTCCACCGACGTCCTCACGGGTGGTACCCGATCAGCCGGGAAGACGCACCGGCATCAACAGATAGGTGTAAGCGCTCTGCGGTGCCGCGAACTTGCCCGAAGAATCCGGTACCAGTTCATCATCCGTCGTCGGCCGGAGAACCGCAGGCCTACTGGGAGTCGTGAATCCGAATGTGACCTTCTCGCTGTGCAGCGACGACAACCCGTCGATCAGGTAGCCGGGATTGAACGCGATGGTCAGAGGCTCACCCTGGAAGTCGGCGAGCAGTGCTTCCTCGGCCCGACCGGCATCGTCACCACCAGCCGACAGGAGGACGCCTTCGGAGGAGAACTCGAGGCGAACCTGCGCACCACGCTCGGCAACGAGCGCCACACGCTTGATCGCTTCGACGAGCGGTGCGATCTCCACGACAGCAACCGCCGTGTGCTCGGGTGGCAACAACTGACGGAACTTCGGGAAGTCCGCATCGAGGAGGCGCGTCGTCGTTCGACGACCTCCGCTGATGATGCCGAGAAGACCGTCGGCGCCGATCGACGATCCGGACCCCAGAGCGAGCTCCACCGGCGAACTTGCGTTGCCGGTCAACGTCTTTGCCGATTCAGACAACGTACGAGCCGGGATCAGGACCTCGGTCTTGGTCTCACCTCCGACGGGCAACCACTCGAGCTCGCGGACGGCGAGCCGGAACCGGTCGGTCGCCGCGAGGACGACCGTCGTGCCATGGATTTCGACGCGGATACCGGTGAGCATCGGCAACGTGTCGTCCTTGCCTGCGGCGACGGCCACCTGCGCGATTGCCTCGGAGAACACGTCCACCGCGATCGAACCCGTCTGCGTGGGCAGTTCGGGCAACTGGGGGTAGTCCTCGACGGGCATCGTCGGGAGCGAGAACTTCGCGCTTCCGCAGTTGATGAGCACCCGGGTGCCGTCGACGCTGACGTCGACAGGCTTGTTGGGAAGTGACTTGGTGATGTCGGCGAGCAACTTGCCGGACACCAGGACACGACCGGACGTTGCCACCTCCGCTGACACGCGGACCTGAGCCGAGACTTCGTAGTCGAACCCGGAGACGGTCAGACCTTGATCGTCCGCCGCGAGCAGCACACCACCGAGTACTGGTACCGGCGGCCTGGACGGCAGGCTACGGGCAACCCAGGCAACGGAATCGGAAAAATCTTCGCGAGCAACGCGAAACTTCAGACTTCCAAGCTCCATCGCTCGGTTTTTCCTCTCGTTCGGCAGCGGATCGTCTCGAAGGGGTCTTCGTCGAGCATCGGGTGAGCTCGTTTACCGGTGCGTCAAAGAGTCTGACACAGGCCGCGGTGATGAACACCGTATGCCCTTCGTGACCAACTTGAAAGCCGAAGGTCACGACGGAACCACCGGACGCAGCCGCGGGGGCGACCCTGTGAACGGATTGGTCCCCAACACCTGTTTTAGAAGAGATTCCTTCGAAGAGAAAATCTTCTTATTAATAGGTCCTGTGGAATCTGTGCACACACACCATGCGGTGCTGGTCGTCAAGCGTGGTGTCGTGGGGATGAACTCTGAACCAATCGGTGGCCAACTCGGGACCGCCTGTGGACGAAATTCGGCGGTGCACAGGCCCTCACAATTCATCCCCAGAAGTACTCCACTATCCACATGGTTATCCACAGGTGTGAATCAATGGAGCAAAGTACGAAAAAAACTCCTCGGTACCGACTCCTGGGTTGTTTTCGGAGGCCGAAACATGACCTGGAGCACACGACATTCCTCGAGCGAAACGCGAAACGGCGCGAGCCCCGTGTCTCCGGGGTCTCGCGCCGTGATCGTTCCTCGCGTGCTGTACGAGCGTCGTCGCT
This sequence comes from Rhodococcus sp. NPDC057297, assembly GCF_042667435.1. Taxonomy (NCBI): domain Bacteria; kingdom Bacillati; phylum Actinomycetota; class Actinomycetes; order Mycobacteriales; family Nocardiaceae; genus Rhodococcus; species Rhodococcus sp. NPDC057297. The sequence continues at coordinate 296,412 of NZ_JBHUZE010000001.1, forward strand.
ATCGCTTCGAGCGCTGCTTGATCCGAGCGGTGAGCTCCTGGACCTGGTCGTACACCTTGCGACGCTCCGTCATTTCCTTGCGGATCTTCTTGTCGGCGTACATGACGGTCGTGTGGTCGCGGCCGAACGTCTGGCCGATCTTGGGCAACGACAGGTCCGTCAGTTCGCGGCAGAGATACATGGCTATCTGCCTGGCCATGGCCAAGGCGCGAGCCTTTCCGGGGCCACACAGGTCGTCGATGGTGGTGTTGAAGTACTCGGCCGTGACCGCCATGATCGTCGCCGCGTTGATCTCGAGGCTCGTCGAATCCGGCATCAGATCCCGGAGCACGACCTCGGCCAACGTCAGGTCCAGTGCCTGCCCGTTCAGAGAGGCGAAGGCGGTGACGCGAATCAGCGCACCCTCCAGCTCACGGATGTTGCGCTCGATTCGACTGGCGATCAACTCGAGAACGTCGTGGGGAACGTCCAGGCGATCCATTCTCGCCTTCTTGCTGAGGATCGCGATCCGAGTCTCGAGCTCGGGCGGCTGAACGTCGGTGATCAGACCCCACTCGAACCGCGTACGCAGGCGCTCCTCGAGGGTGGCCAATTGTTTCGGTGGCCGATCGGAGGATACGACGATCTGCTTGTTCGCGTTGTGCAGGGTGTTGAAGGTGTGGAAGAACTCTTCCTGGATACCTTCTTTGCCCTCGATGAACTGAATGTCGTCGACCAGTAGCACGTCGGTTTCGCGGTAGCGACGCTTGAACGCGACTTTGCGGTCGTCACGAAGCGAGTTGATGAAGTCGTTCGTGAATTCCTCGGTGGAGACGTACTTCACGCGCATGCCGGGGAAGAGTCGCTGCGCGTAGTGCCCGGCGGCATGCAGCAGGTGAGTCTTGCCCAGCCCCGACGCACCCCACACGAACAGGGGGTTGTAGGCGCGGGCGGGAGCTTCGGCGATCGCGACGGCGGCCGCGTGAGCGAATCGATTGGACGCGCCGATGACGAAGGTGTCGAAGGTGTACTTCGCGTTGAGACTTCCCGCGCCCGGGGTGGTGGTGGTTGTCTCCGGGGGCTTAGTGAAGTAGGTAGGCCACGAGTTCTGCACACTCGCGAGTGCCTCTCGCTCGTCGTCCACTTCCTCGTAGTCCGCGGTCTCCGAGTCCGACGGCTCGTCGTCGGAGCTGGTGAGGAAACGGCGCCGGTACGTCGGAGAGCTCGGCGTCTCCGGATATCCGGTCCGTTCGGGCTCGGCCTTCTCCTCCTCGGGAGCGGAGATTCTGACGCCCAGGCCTTCGACGCCCTGGCCGAGGTGACGGCCGAGTGCGTGCAGGATCGGCTCGCGTAGGTCGCGTTCGATGGCCTCCTGAGCGAAGGACGACGGCACCGCCAACAGTGCAAACCCCTGGGTCAGAGTCAGCGGCTCGACCAGCGCGAGCCATGCCTTCTGACCTTTGGTCAACGGTTGACCACTGTGCCTGTCGGACGTCAACTCCGTGACAACCTCTGGCCAGACGCGCGCCAGCGCACCCGGATCGTCGCTCACGGCGCCTCCTACTAGACCAAACCGAACTGTGCAGATTTCAGCGAAACGAAGATCGCCGAAGCGGTCATGCGGCGCTTCGTCGTCGACTAGCGTCACCGACGGCGAACGGATGCCGGCGAGTTCGAAGACGGACATTGCGCGCGCCCGGTACGAATATGCCACCTGCGGGCTGTTTCCACACAATTATCCACAGGTGTGGATGAACGACACCGGTGTTACCCCCGAACGTCGAAATCCGGCTGAGAACGTCCACTCATGTGATCTGACCTGCAGTGTTGCGCTCGCCGAAATTCTCGAGCTACGGAAGAAACATGTCGAGAGCGTCACCGGTACTCGTTCGAGCGGTTATTCACACACCTCTGTCCCCACCCTTGTGGATGAATTACACCGATGTAGTCTCCTGGGAGAAGATTGCTTTCGTCATTCCTGCAGGCTCCACTCCCGGTGTTTGAATCATTCCTGCAGGCTCCACTCCCGGCTGGGCGAGTTTGACCCGTCCCTTCTCCATCAGTACTCTCGAACAGTCACCCGAAGCGAGGTGACCGATGCTTGCTGGGTGTTTACAGTTCGGTGGTCGGCCTTCTCGCTGTGGGATGTAATTCGAGTTCGACCGAACTCGGTACTACCGCCAGTAGGCGCCTGGAGTGGGCGCTGAAAATTTTCGAGGAGTGTTGACCGTGGCCAAGGGCAAGCGGACGTTCCAGCCGAACAACCGACGCCGCGCGCGCGTTCACGGCTTCCGTCTTCGTATGCGCACGCGTGCAGGTCGTGCAATCGTTTCTGCGCGTCGCGGCAAGGGCCGCAAGGAACTCACCGCCTAAATCATTGTTCGTCTGAGTTACGGAGCTCGGGGTGTTACCTGAGCCGAACAGACTGCACCGCAGCGCGGATTTCTCGCGTGCCGTGCGTCGAGGCCGTCGAATGGGAAGACAAGACGTGGTTGTTCACGCGTTCGCGCGCGACGACGCACGTTCGGTCTTCTCTGTCGGCTCTCCCAGATTCGGACTGATCGTGAGCAAGGCAGTCGGGCCGGCGGTAACTCGTCATCGAGTTGCACGCCGGCTTCGGCATATCTGCTCCCAGCTCGTGGTGGATGTGCCGTCCAACACCGACGTGGTGATCAGAGCTCTACCAGGAGCTTCGGTACTGACGTCGAAAGAACTGCATCGTCAGGTCCGGTCCGGATTGAAGAAGATGGGCTACCTGGATGCATCCGGCCCCACTGCGTCGAAAGATGCATCGTAAATGAGCCTTCTCCAACTCGTTCGTTCGCTCCCGGTACGAACACTTGTCTTCTCGATCCAGCTGTACCGCAATTATGTGTCTCCGCTTCGGCTGCCTACCTGCAGATTCATCCCCACCTGCAGTGAGTACGCCGTCGATGCGTTGAAGACCCACGGTGCAATCAAAGGCTCGATCCTCGCTATCGCTCGCTTGCTCAAATGCGCCCCCTGGCACTCTGGAGGTTGGGATCCGGTGCCCGAGCGCGGTTCGTGGCGACACCGAACCTGCAGCGATGCAACACAGACTTCGACCGAAGACATCCACTCGTTCGTAGGAGTGGACGAACAGAGGAGTACATAGACCCGTGCTCGATTTCATCTACTATCCGGTCTCCTGGATTCTCTGGGTATGGCACAAGGTGTTCGGCGCCGTTCTCGGCGACGACAACGGCTTCGCCTGGGCGCTGTCCGTGGTGTTCCTGGTGTTCACGCTTCGCTTGATTCTGTACAAGCCCTTCGTCAAACAGGTGCGTACGACTCGGCAGATGCAGGAGCTGCAGCCGCAGATCAAGGCACTGCAGAAGAAGTACGGCAAAGACAAGCAGCGCATGGCCGTCGAAATGCAGAAGCTGCAGAAGGAGCACGGCTTCAACCCGATCATGGGTTGCCTCCCGGTCCTTGCTCAGGCGCCTGTGTTCATCGGTCTGTTCCATGTGCTTCGTTCGTTCAACCGAACAGGCACCGGATTCGGTCAGCTCGGCCTCAGTGCGCAAGAGACCCGATCGCTTCCGAACTATGCGTTCAACGTCGATGACGTCAACTCGTTCCTGGACGCCCGTCTGTTCGGCGCTCCGATCTCCGCATTCATCACGATGCCGCAGGATCAGCTCGACGCCTATGCCAACCCCGATCTCGGCCTCGGCATCCCGGCAGTGTGGACGATCGTCGCAGTGTCCGTGCCGCTCATGATCATCGCGGCCGTCGCGACGCACCTGAACTCGCGTGCGTCGGTGGCTCGTCAGAGCGAGGCTGCTGCGGCCAACCCACAGTCCGCCATCATGAACAAGCTCGCGCTGTACGTCTTCCCTCTCGGCGTTCTGGCGTTCGGTGCCTTCCTGCCCATCGCCATCCTGCTCTACTGGGTGAGTAACAACGCGTGGACGTACGGTCAGCAGCACCTCGTGTTCGGCAAGATCGACAAAGAGGAAGCAGCGAAGAAGCAGGTTGCACTCGAGAAGCGATCCGAGAACGCGCCGAAGCCCGGAGTGAAGCCCGTGAGCAAGCCGAAGCCCGGTGCACGTCCGAAACTCTCGAAGTTGGCGTCCAACGACGTTCAGGCCGACATTCAGGCCGACGACGGGGACGCGGATTCGACCGGCAGTTCGGGCAGTGGTGGCACGTCGAACGCAATTTCCTCCGGCGCCGCGAAGCCCAAGCCGCGACCACAGGCCAACCGAAGCAAGTCCAAGCGCAAGCGTCGCTGACGCGGGGATACCGAGGATCAAGAGATGTCTGCAGATACAGATCAAGAATCGAACACGGACAACGCGGTGAGCGCTGGGGATGGAGCGAGTGAAGTCGTGGCAGTCGACACCGAGCAGTCGGACACAGAAGCTGTAGTTGCCGCACCCGAGAACGTCGACGCCGCACAGGTCGACGAGGACGATCTCGACGACGAGGATTCGGAGGACTACCTCGTCGAAGAAGGCGAGATTGCCGGCGACTACCTCGAGCAGTTGCTCGACGTTCTCGACTTCGACGGTGACATCGATCTGGATGTCGAGGGCGATCGCGCGGTTGTGAGCATCGACGGTGGCTCCGATCTGTCGAAACTCGTCGGACGCAAGGGCGAGGTTCTCGACGCGTTGCAAGAACTGACTCGTCTGGCGGTTCAGCAGTCGACCGGTGAGCGCAGCAAGCTCATGCTCGATGTCGCCGGATGGCGAGCCAACCGACGCAGCGAACTGAGCACCTTGGGTGTGGAAGCGGCACGTCGTGTCCTGGAGAGTGGCGACCGCGAGGAACTGACGCCGATGACTCCCTTCGAGCGGAAGATCGTGCACGACGCCGTCGCGAAGATCGATGGTGTGGACAGCGAAAGTACGGGCGTCGAACCGTCCCGACGAGTAGTCGTCGTGAAGGCGTAGTCAAAGAGACGGATCCCGCCCAGTCGAGAATCTCGACGAAGATGTCAGTTCGAACCGAAAGCCCCCGGCAATCAGCCGGGGGCTTTCGTGTATCAGGACTAGGGCGAATTCCACCGTTGTGATTCGTGGACCGGACCAAATTTCCGGGTGTTTCCCGTGCAGTCCACTGTGCCCATGAAACGTCACTGTGACAGTTGCCGGCGACATCGTGTCGGACAGCTCAGCCGTCGACATGGCGCCGAATCCGATGGGCCGAGGGGGCTGTGTTTCACGTGAAACTTGGAGGCGCGTCGGTTGGGTCGACGCAGCGGATAGGTCATCGACGGGCTGATCCCGTCGGAAGCGCAGCGAGGTTCAATTTCGGATTTCGGTTAGTGAGGGTGGTTGGCGTACTGGGTGTAGCGACGCCGGTTCACGGGCACCGAACAGAGGACGTCGATATTGCAGTGACCAGTGGCCGGCGTATCGACATCGAGAATCGGAAGGTGTTGTTCGAATCGGCTGTTTCACGTGAAACCCAATCGGTGTGGTGATTCGCGACGGTTCAGGATCGGCGATGTCCGCGGCTTGGCGTGGACGTGGATATGTGCTCTAGCGTCGGATCGTCCCCCACTCCCCCGGCTGTACGCGGTGTACGTAGGGAGTTCCGGAACCCGGCTCCGCCTCCTGGCCGTGTTTCACGTGAAACCTGGGTGACAAGCGGTCGGTATTGGCAAACGATCGCGCGGGACCATCATGGTTCGAGAGGCACCACTCCACCACTACCCAATCATGATCGTCCGGTGGCGGTCCAGATCGCTGAATTCGACGTACCGTCACCTGGTCGATGACCACCGACGGCAGACTCCTGATGATGCAACAGCTGGCCGCCTCAGATCAGCAGTCCACAGTTCGTGAAGCGAGAAGGGGAATCGACGGCGAACCGCCCTGTCCGATAGGTCAGCACGACCGGTCGGCGAGCAACCCGGACAGTGGTGATCGGAGATTGTCCGGTAGGAGTTCGAATGGTCGACCCCGGAGGCGGCGGGATGCATGAAGTGCGCCCGGAGATGAAGTGAAGTGGAGGGTCTCTGCGTACCGAACGAACGTGGGCGGGAGGGACATCTCGAAGTACGTGCCGTCGAAGAAGTGAGTCTGGTGTGCGCGTGGCGAGATTCGTTCGCAAGGGTCCGTTCTATGGCGAGAGGTCAGTTCGGACGAAACTACGCGGTGGCTGGATTCTGCCGGATTCACGGGGATCGGTGCGGTGCAGAGGCAGAATTGAGTCTGGAACTGGCGGACTGACCGCGACGCATGGGTCGGCGAAGAGGGCAGGATCGCAGCCCAGGATGACCGAGCGGAGTGGTTTCCCCGGTTGACGCGATCGACCACGTCGAACCGCAGTCCCGGGTTAGGGATGCCCATGCGCGATGGACCCTGTTTCACGTGAAACCTGGCGGCACTCGTGCACCCCGATCGACGGGTCAGTCGGCCGCCTCGTTAGTCGTGACGCGACGGACCGAAGTCGGTAACCGGCTTTCTGGTCAACGGAGTCGCGTCCACTCGGCCGTCCGAGTTGGAGGTGACCACAGCTGGGTATCGAACCAAATCGCTATCGGCCTGTTTCACGTGAAACCCACAAACGAAGCAGATGCGATGCGCAGTGCTGGACCGTCGTGGATACACCACGAGTTTCGAATACTGCCGAACTCCCGCACACAGTCTTCGTATACGACCGCTGCAAACCTCCGACAGAACCAGTAACTGATTCATGACGGGACTAGGTTTACGCCGGCCTCGGTCAAGCGGCGTCCAAGACTGATCGCCGACCTGCTGTAACCGTATGCCCGCCAGACAGGGTGGCGGTCGGATCCCCGAGTTCGGCTCCGATGCACCACGCCGCCATGAGGGTCAGTTGGCAGCGGCCGAGACCGGTGGTCGCACCTGGTCGGATCCATCTGTTTCACGTGAAACTCGACTACTGACGAGAAATTGGGTGATTTCCGAGCCAATACGCCTCGAGGGTTTGGTGTTGCGACCCCCTACACGGGAGGATGGAGGACGTGCAACCAGAGCCGCTTGATGACGACAAAGTATTGGCCATCGCCGAGCGCGTGTTCGGACCGCGGCTCGATCTGGCAAAGCAGTATCACGAGTCGTTGGCGACGCTCGGTGTCGAGCGAGGGTTGATCGGTCCTCGCGAAGTGCCTCGGTTGTGGGAGCGGCACATCTTGAATTGCGCGGTAGTCGGTGAACTGATCGACGAGGGCGAGCGGGTGGTGGACATCGGAAGCGGAGCGGGGCTGCCCGGAATCCCCCTCGCGATCGCGCGTCCCGATCTCCACGTGACACTCGTAGAGCCACTGCTTCGACGCACCGTCTATCTCGCTGAATTCATCGAGGGCGCCGGACTGGACGTGTTGGTGGTCCGGGGCCGCGCCGAGCAGCCGGGCGTGAAGAAGGAAGCCGGTGGAGCCGACGTCGTCACCTCGCGTGCCGTTGCTCCGCTCGAGAAGCTTGCCAAATGGTCTCTCCCGCTGATCCACGAACGCGGGCGGATGCTTGCGCTCAAAGGAAGCAGCGCCGAAGAGGAAATCCAACGCGATCGCTCTTCCCTTGGTCGTATGGGTGCTGGCAAGCTGGAGGTCGTCAAGTGTGGCGTGGACATTGTTCCCACGCCGACGATCGTGGTTCGTGCCGAACGAGTCCCTCGCCGCTTTCCGCGTTCGTGAGACCGCACTTGTCTTCGCGCTAAGCCCCTCAATCCACGTAGTTCAATCCGTTCCGCATTAAGGAGCACATATGTCGGGTGGATCCGATCCCACTGTTTCACGTGAAACAGAAGGCAACGTTTCACGTGAAACAGAATCCCCTGCGCCGAGGTCCCGGAGTTCCCGGGGCGGCGCAGAATCGAAAGCGACGGACGGATCTGGTTTCGGCGCCTACAGCAGCATCTCCCCCGACGACACTCCCATCGGTGCGGCGGCCCACAGAGCCAGCCAGGTACTGCACCCAGGCAGCGTCACACTCCCCAAGCCGGACAAGCGACGGATGTTGACAATTGCCAACCAGAAGGGTGGCGTCGGCAAGACGACAACTGCGGTCAACCTAGCTGCTGCGCTCGCGATCCAAGGGCTGACTGTGCTGGTCGTGGATCTCGACCCTCAGGGCAACGCCAGCACCGCTCTGGGCGTCGAGCATCACTCCGGGGTGCCCTCGAGCTACGAGGTTCTGATCGGTGAAGTCAGCGCCCGAGACGCCATCCAACAAAGCCCCCACAGCGAGCGCCTGTACTGCATTCCGGCGACGATCGACCTCGCCGGTGCAGAGATCGAGCTGGTCTCCATGGTGGCTCGTGAGGGACGCCTGAAGACCGCACTGGCCGATCTCGACTCCATCGACGCGGACTTCGTCTTGATCGACTGCCCGCCCTCGCTGGGTCTGTTGACCGTCAACGCGTTGGTTGCGGCGACTGAAGTACTGATCCCGATCCAGTGCGAGTACTACGCCCTCGAGGGTGTGGGTCAGTTGCTACGCAACATCGAGTTGGTACAGGCGCATCTGAACCCCGCCCTGCATGTGTCCACGGTGATCCTGACGATGTACGACGGCCGTACGAAACTTGCGGATCAGGTTGCCGAAGAGGTCCGGAAACACTTCGGTGATGCAGTCCTCCGCGCCGTGATTCCTCGCAGTGTCAAGGTCTCCGAGGCGCCCGGCTACGGGATGACTGTCCTGGATTACGACCCCGGCTCACGCGGTGCGATGAGCTATCTGGACGCGGGTAGAGAACTGGCAGCGCGGTCCGCAGGCGCAGCATCCGACGGAACGCAGGAGCACTAGGAACTATGAGTCAGACACGTAAAGGCGGTTTGGGCCGCGGACTGGCCGCACTGATTCCCACCGGACCGGACGCAGGACCTCGGCTCGGCAACGCGGCAGCGGACGTCGTGATCGGTAAGGACAACTCGGCGACGCGTGCCAAACCGAAGCCGGCCGCCGCAGGATCGGCCGAAGAGGTGGCGTCGGCGCCCACGCCGACACCGCCGGTGCGGAGTTCCGACGAGGACCTCTCCCCCGCGGGTGCGGTGTACCGCGAGATTCCTCCTGGGCTGATTCAGCCGAACCCGAAGCAGCCCCGCAGCGTCTTCGACGACGAGGCGCTCGCTGAACTGGTCCACTCGATCCGTGAATTCGGGTTGATGCAACCGATCGTCGTACGCACGCTCGAAGGCGGTAAGTACGAGCTCGTGATGGGCGAGCGTCGGTGGCGCGCGAGCCAGGAAGCGGGCTTGGAGTCCATCCCGGCGATCGTTCGGGAGACCGCGGATGACGCGATGTTGCGCGACGCCCTGCTCGAGAACATTCACCGCGTTCAACTCAATCCGCTCGAGGAGGCCGCGGCGTATCAGCAACTCCTCGAAGAATTCGACGTCACGCACGAGGAATTGGCGGCCAAGATCGGCCGATCTCGGCCGGTTGTCACCAACATGATTCGTCTTCTCAAGCTGCCGATCGCGGTGCAACGTCGCGTCGCAGCGGGTGTTCTGTCTGCCGGCCATGCGCGTGCATTGCTGTCACTCGACGCTGGGTCCGACGCCCAGGAGGCTCTCGCGGCGCGGATCGTCGCGGAAGGCATGTCCGTCCGAGCGACGGAGGAAGCGGTCACTCTCGCAAATCGGGAGGACAGTTCGGGTCCGAATCCTGCTCCGCGGCGGAAGCCGATTCAGATGCCGGGGCTCCAGGATGTCGCGGATCGGCTCTCCGATTCGTTCGACACCCGAGTTACGGTGAGCCTCGGTAAGAAAAAAGGGAAGATTGTGGTCGAGTTCGGCTCGGTCGACGATCTTCAGCGCATCGTCGAGATGATGGAAAATCAGAAGAAGAAGTAGCCGCGAAAATTCAGGTACAGACACACACGGCCATTACGTCACGGTGACGTAAGTGCTTGAAGATCGGACGAGGATGTACGTCGAGAACGTGAAAAGTACTGCAGTGCAGAACTTTACAGCGGACACTTCGATTCCAGGTGTGACCGGACGAGGTCGGTCGGCTCGGCGCCCGCTACATGAGGCGCGACGGGCAGATCGATCGCATATTCTTGACGAGCGTTCCCGATGTTCTGTGCGGGACGCCGAAGGTTCTAGGCTTGGAAGCTGAGGTAAGCAGTGTCGCCGCTCGTCACGGGAGTCACGTTGGACTCCTTCGATCGACTACCTACCCACACACGGCGGTGCCGCTTCTGGGTACTCGATCCAGCTACCGACAAAGCAGATGACGGTGCCGTAGACCTCGAGCTCGAGAACGAAGCATGGTTGTCGATGATCATGCTCGAGTGGGGATCCTGTGGACAACTGCTCACACTCGACGGTGCAACAGCGGGCTGTGCCCTGTACGCCCCTCCGAGTGCCGTTCCCCGGGCATCGAAATTTCCGACGTCGCCGGTAAGTGCCGACGCCGTACTGTTGACAACCCTCCGAACCGAATCCGACGTCGACAGCGAAGGAAACTCGGCAGCGCTGATTCAAGCTGTCGTCGCAGATCTGGTCAACCGCGGCGTGCGGGCACTCGAGGCGTTCGGCCTACGACGCACCGACGACGACGAGGTGCAGGGGCCGAGAGCATCGGCGTCGTTGGTGTGCACGGAGGCCACGTGCATGATCGACGCGGATTTCCTCGAAAAAACGGGTTTCGAAGTTGTTGCGCCTCATCACCGTTACCCTCGCCTTCGCCTCGAGCTCGACCGTGACCACGGTTGGAAGGAAGACGTCGAATCGGCGCTCGAGCAGCTCCTCATCGCAGCGAGCCTGACGATGGTGGAAATCGAGCACAAGACGCCCGTCGGAGTCCGCTGACAAACCCCGCTGACAAACCCCGGTGACAAATCCCGTCGACATCTGCCCGCCGGCTGGCTTTGTCGCTGGTGTGTCAGCGCCTGTCGGCTGGTTTTGTCAGCGCCTGTCGGCTGCGGCCAGTTCTTCGGCCAAGAGCTCCGCGAACGTGAAGGTGCCCGTCGGTTGATCGTCCTGTCCGAGTAGGTAGAGACGCTTGACCGCGATCAGGATTGCTTCGGCGATGATGTCGCGTGAGCGAGGATCACCGAGGACTGCTACGTCCGCCGAGTTGGTGAGGTAGCCGAGGTCCACCTGAACGGTGGGCATGTTGGTGAGCCGCAACAGATCCCATGTGCGGCCGTGGCTACGGCAATCGAGAAGTGGTGTGCGAGCCACGATTTCACGTTGGATGTAACCGGTGAGGACCTGGCCGATGAGCGAGGTGGAACCGTGCGAGTTACCGAAGTGGAAGCTGGCGACGCCGTTGGCGGCGGTGCTGGAACTCGACGCACATCGAAGCGAAATCATCAGGTCGGCATTGAAGGCGTTGGAGGTCTCGGCGCGTTCGGCGACACTGGGATTGGTGCCGCGCGCCCTCGAGAGGAACGTCTCCATACCGGTTGCCGCCATGCGGCCCTCGAGGCGGCTTGCCACGTCCCACAGAATTTCGGCTTCGGAGATTCGGCCGTACAAGCCGTCGACGATCAGACCGGTATCCGCTCCGCCTAGATCGGGGTCGATGACGATACGCTTGCCGGTCAGCTGTGGGCCGGACTGCCGTACCAACTCTTCTTCGCTGATGGCGTGTGGGGATCCACCCGTGACGCGTGCACCCAGCAACTCGAGGGAACGCAGTGTGGCGGGCCCGCAGATGCCGTCGGGAGACAGGCCGATCTCACGCTGGAACGAGGACAGACCCTCGTGTGTCTTGGGACCGAAGTATCCGTCGACACGTTCGCTGTAGAAACCCAGATCCTGTAGACGAGTCTGGAGGGTCGCGACATCGTCGCCGTACAGCGGCGCCGACAACTGGTAGATCAAAGTGCGAGCGCCGAGCCGGTAGGACGCTTCCTTGAGGGAGCGGTACGTCGCGGGGCCCACGATGCCGTCGACCAGCAGGCCGCGGTGTTGCTGGAACGCACGGACAGCACCATCGAGCGACGAGTCGAACTCCGAGGTGGGTGCACTCCAGTGCAGCGCGTCATCAGTGGTGGGCGACGCGGTATCCAGCAGGAATCCGAGAGAAACCAGCGTGCTCCGTACCTCTGCGACGGCGGGACCGCTGTCGCCGTGACCGAGTCGGTGCATACCCCAAGACCTCCTGCTGAAGAACGCTGATCGTCGGCCGCATCGCATTCCGGAGGAACGGTGACCACCGGTGGCTACGACGCCGACGAACAACAGTCGATGTGCCGACACTGCGTCGGCGCATCAGACGATTGTCGCAGAAAGTAGCCGACGGACCGCAATCCACGCCCGAACGGAGCCTGACGAGCGACCGTCGCAGTCGGGCCTGGATGCGGTACTACCGCGTGCTCGCTACAGAACGGCGTCGAGGTCCTTGAGCAGTGCTGCCTTGCCCTTGGCGCCGACGATCTGCTTCACGGGCTTACCACCCTGGAAGAGAATGAGCGTCGGGATGGACATCACCTTGAAATCGCGCGCGGCCTGCGGGTTGGCGTCGATGTCCAGCTTTGCGATAGTGAGCTTGTCGGAGTGCTCGGCGGCGATCTCCTCGAGGACCGGGGCGACCATCTTGCACGGTCCGCACCAAGTCGCCCAGAAGTCGACGAGAACCGGCTTTTCGCTGGTCAGCACGTCGTCGGCGAACGACGCATCGGTGATGGTGACGGTCTTCTTGTCATCGGACATATTCTGTGTGCTCCTGAGGGTTGGGACAACTAGGTGAGGCAGGGTCGATCAGGCGGAAACAGCGTCGACCGGCTGGTCAGCGTGCTCGAGCGTATTGCTGGTGATGTCACCCTGCTCCGCGAGCCAACGCTCGGCATCGATCGAGGCGGTGCATCCGGTACCGGCTGCGGTGATGGCCTGCTGGTACACGTGGTCGACGAGATCTCCAGCGGCGAAAACACCGGGCAGCGACGTTGCCGACGACGGCGAGGCGACCTTGACGTAGCCCTCGTCGTCCAGGTCGACCTGGCCCTTGACGAGTTCGCTGCGGGGATCGTGGCCGATGGCGACGAACAATCCCGTGACGTCGAGGGTGCTGGTCTCGCCGGTGCGCGCGTCTTCGACGACCAGGCCGGTGACGGATGTATCACCGAGAACTTCGTTGACCTTGGTGTCGGTGAGGAAGCGGATCTTGTCGTTCTTCTTCGCACGTTCGAGCATGATGCGTGACGCACGGAATTCGCTGCGGCGATGGACGATCGTGACACTACGCGCGAATCGAGTGAGGAATGTCGCTTCCTCCATCGCGGAGTCCCCACCGCCGATGACGGCGATGTCCTGGTCGCGGAAGAAGAAGCCGTCGCAGGTGGCGCAGGCGCTGACGCCGCGGCCCAGCAACTTCTCTTCTCCGGGAATGCCCAGGTAGCGGGCGGCTGCGCCCATCGCGAGGATGACGGCACGCGCCTGGTAGGTCTCGCCGTTCGCGGACACGGTCTTGATCTCGCCGGTCAGGTCGAGTTCCTCGACGTCCTCGGTGCGGATGTCGGCACCGAAGCGCTTGGCCTGCTCGCGCATCTGCTCCATGAGGTCCGGTCCCATGATTCCTTCCCGGAAACCGGGAAAGTTCTCCACCTCGGTGGTGGTCATCAATGCGCCACCGAACTGGGTGCCCTCGAACAGCAGCGGCTCGAGCTCGGCCCGGGCTGCGTAGACACCAGCGGTGTAGCCGGCCGGTCCCGAGCCGACGATGATGAGGTCGTGAACCTTGGGCGTAGTCATGCGGACCTTCCGATAGATGTTCGGGTAGCAATCGCGTGAAGCAAGTGAACTTCAGACGTGTGTGACAACACCAGGGTAAGGGGTGTTGTTCCCGCTCGTATCGGACCAGTCACTCGATGTCGCGTCGAACCAACGTGGCCGGATTGTTCGCACCGCAGTCCGGTCCGACGGCCAACAGGACCATGCCGTCGGCAGCCGAGGCGGTAGCGATCACCAGCATCACTCCCCGCCTGCCGTCGAGTTCCACGGGCGCAGACCCGAGCACCGTACTGTTCGAGCGAAAGCCGTTGGCGATCAGGCATTCGCGAAGATTGCCCGCATCGGTAACGTCGTTTCGCCCGCGCGTCGCCATGACGTCGAAGGCGAGGGAGTTGTTCAGGTCGTCGGAGGTCAGCACCAACGTGGGTGCCTCCGCTCGAAGATCATCCGCGTAACCGCCGTCGACGACGCCCGAATTGTCCGATGTTGCCGTCACTACTGCAGCCGCGACTACCGACACCACCACGACCGACGCTGCAATCCCGGCCGCCAGCACGGTCCGTGACCTGCGACGGCGTGATGCGAGCCGAATCGGCGCTCGGTTCTGCGCCGAGGAGGTGACTGCCCGAGCCTGTACCGGGGGTGCGGCCGTGAGTGCGCGATCGATACGTTCCGCGACCTCGGGAGGCATCGGCTCGCCCGCGGTGAGTTCACGGCCTGCGGTGGCCAACCGCTCGGTGACGGCGTCGAGTGCGTCGAGAATTCGGACCGCATCCGGGTCCTGCCGGACGAGTGGCCACAGTTGCTCGCTCACTGCATCCGGAAGAACGCCTGCATGGAGATCGGCCAGGAGATCCGGCGAGTACGGAGGCTCCAGAAGACCGGCGTCGGATGAAGTCATGCCGATCTCCTTCCACGCATGATTCGGTCCTACACACTGTAAGACGCACCGCCCTGGTTATCGGTTCCCCTCCTCGCGCAGAAAGTCGAGAAGCCCCGCGAGCTTCAATCGTCCCCGGGCACACCGGCTCTTGACGGTTCCTGTCGGAACACCGAGTATCCGGGCCGCGTCGGACACCGAGTATCCCTCCATGTCCACCGCCACGACCGCCGCACGTTGTTCCGGGGCCAACTCCATCAGCGCGTTGTGCACCTCGATCGACGTTTCGACCGCGGACATCTGGTCGCGGACGTCCGGCAGTTCGGCGGAGTCACCCTCGGGCAGCGGGACGGTCGGCCGCGAGCGGTTCCGACGGATTCGATCGAGGCAGGCGTTGACGACGATCTTGTGCAGCCAACTACGTACGGCAGCATCCGCTCGGAACGACGCTGCGGTCCGGTGCGCGGACAGCAGCGCTTCCTGCAAGGCGTCGGCGGCATCCTCGGTGGTGTAGCTGGTCCGCCGCGCCGTCATCCACAGATGCTCGTGGTGCCGATGCACGAGTGTCGTGAACGCCCGCTCGTCGCCTGCAACGTGCGCAGCCAACAACTCCACGTCGGAACGCCCGCTCAGAACATCCCCGACGCCGCTTAGATCTGCACTCCCCATACGAAAACGGCTCCCCCCGTGTTACCGCATTGTTGGAGAGCCTAAGCCATAGAGACCGCGGAGTACGAAACGTTGTCGAATTCAAGCATTCTGCAGGTGAGAGGAGATCCCGCAGACCGTTGGTCAGGATTGCGCCGTGAACCCGAAGTCCGCGATCGACGACTGATTACGACCACTGTCCGAGCTCAACCCGGTGATCCACAGCAGAACGTGGCTCGTGGGCTCGCTGACCTGTAGTGGAATATCGGTCACTCCGCTACCCAGTGTTGCCTGACCGATCACGGTGGTGTCGCTCAGACTCGGCGAATCGCTGGGTGCGGATCTGATCTCGACGACCGTTCCCGGTGACGGAGAATTGACGAACGCGCTGGTGAGCACCTGTGACGACGGCAGCGTCGCAATCAAGCCCACACCGTCCTTGAGCGACGGGAACGGCTGGAAGTAGGAGTCCGTCGCCCAGACGGTCGACTGGTCCCCGTCGATGGCGTTGGATGCCGAACCGGCGTTGTCCGCGCTGCCCTGCGGCGAGAACACCTCTACCGAATCGATAGCCACCGGGCTCGACGCCGGGGCTGCAGGCGCGGGCGCACCCGGTGCGGGCGGTGCTGTCTCCTCGGTGGTCAGACCGAGGGCTTCCTGAGATGTCAGCGGCTCGTCCGAGCTACCGCCCGCGATGAACGTGAACAGCCAGTACCCCGCGAATCCGAGCACGACCACCGTGAGAACGCCCAGCACCGCCAAGGCGATGTTGGTGCGGCGGGATCGCTCTTTCTGCGCCGCCATCTCCTCCGGATCCGCGAGCGAATGGCCCGATGCGCCGGGTGCTCGCTGTCCGAGCCTCAGTGCGGGCATCAGATCGGTCTTGTCGTTGACGACGGCTGCCTGGTCGAGGACGTGTTGAACCGTCGCTGCGGTTCTGATGCCACTGTTCTGCTCGAGTGCTCGCACTGCCACCGCGGAAATCTCGAACGGCACGTCCGAACGGACTCGGCGTGGCTCGACGGCGTTTCCGTTCGAGTCGCGGTCTGCGGGCTTCATGCCGCCGACCGATCGCGGCTGCCCGCCGGACGCGGCGTCGACGAGGGGCCAGCGCGCCGTGATCAACGCGTACAACATCGCGCCGAGACCACGGACGTCCGAACCTGGATCAGCGTCGGCCAACGTTGCCGGGAACGCCAGAACGGCGTTGCCGCTGGTACTGATACGGACGCGGTCCGGATGGTCGATAGACAGTGCGCCGCCGCTGCGGTGCGCAGCTTCGGCCGCCGCAGCCAATGCCTTGATGGCCCGTGCCGCCCCCGTCGGCGACGGAACGGTGTCCGCCATCTCGCGGAGCGAGCGACCCGGAGTCCACTCGGCGACGACGATTCCGCCGGAGCTTCCACGCACGACGTCGAGCACGCGTGCCAGGCCGGGAGAGTTGATGCGGCCGAGGCGCAATGTGCGGGACAGGATGGCCTGTGGGCCCTCGGGGCGGTCCACCGAGACGTCGGTCGACTGCTGCTCCGAATCGACGAACGTCAACGCGACCTCACGGTCCAGCTTGACGTCGTGCGCCTGCCAGAACTTGAGGCCACGTGCGCCGCCGTGCGGTGCCAGCAGTCGATACCGGCCACCGGCAACCGAAGCGCCGGGGATCAGCTTCGGACCGCGGAGCGAACGCGGGTTCTCGGTCGGGGCACCGGCCTTCACCGGCGTCGCCTCGGCCGGCGGAGCCCCCTTGGCTGGAGCGTCCTTGGCCGGGGCGTCCTTGGCTGGGGCTGGGGCCTTGTCGGCCGATTGCGCGCCCGCTGCGGACGTGGATTTTTCGGCTGCGCCGGGAGCCGTGGAGGCTGTTTCGGAATCGGCTGCCGCGGCCTGCGGTGCCTTCGAAGCAGGTGTCTTGGACGTCGCAGGGTCGGCGGCATCAGGCGCGGCCGACTTGGCCGCGGTCGCACCCTTGATCAGAGACGTCTTCTCGCCGGCAGTCTTGTCGCCGGCAGTCTTGTCGGAAGCAGTCTTGTCGGAAGCAGCTTTGTCGGAAGCAGTCTTGTCACCGGCGGGCTTGTCCACCGGGAGCTTGGCTGTGGCAGTGCTGTCGGACGACGTTGCTGTGGTCGGCTCGGTGGAGTCCGACGATGCGGCCTGCCGCTCGTCCACCTCCACGCCGCCTTGTGCTCGGTCGCCGCCCTTTTTCGCGGACTCGGCCGGCCCCCCAGCCACTTCGTCGTCGGTCACTCTCACTCCTTCACGCGTGTATGCCCCGGGTAGCCCCATGCGCCCGCCAGGTTCAGGCAGGCGCGACGGGGATGGCGTCCCGGTCCGCCGACGTCCAGGGTACGGGAGTCGGTCGGGTGCAGTGTCCCATGCAGAAACAGAACTGACGACCGGTATGGAATCGGGATGTGCTGGGACGACGGGTTCGGGAGCGGGCGCTGACCTCTTCAGGACGCGGTCGAGGATTCTGCGGATGGCGACGGTGACGGCCAGGACTTCCGGGATGCGTCCGAACCACAGGATTCCGAAGGTGATGCCGAGCATCAGCACGGCGCAGATGCCGACGCGGACGATGGCACCGATCATGCCGAACGGTTCGGTGAGGCCACCGAGATCGGTAATTCGGTCGATGGCGAGCATCGCCGTCCCGCCTGCGGCCGACGCGATCAGAACCATCCAGACCGTCTTGCCGACGTTCGCCATGCGGAGATTTCCGAGGCTGCGGTGCAGCAGAAATCCGCCGATGCAGGCGCCGACGACGAATCCGATGCCGTTGGCGACACCCAACCAGAGCACCACCTGCTCGTCCGAGCTGGCGACGACCGGGGCGAGCGCGGACAGGGCGATCTTGATTCCGGTGATGCCGAGGATGATCCAGGTCGGTGTCCATGCCTGTTCACGGGCGTAGAACACACGGAGGTGGATCAGGACCAGTGCGTACGGGATGAGGGTGAAGGCCGACCAGCTCACCGCTTCGCCCAGTCGCGGTGCCTCGTCCTTGAAGTTGCCGAAACCGAACAGTGCTTCGCCGACCCACGGGCCGGTGAAGGTCAGGAACACCACGATCGGTACCAGGGCAACCAGCGTCAATCGGGTCGCGACGGACAGGTCGTCGACGACGGCCGGTGTGTCACCGTTGGCGGCGTTGCGGCTCAATCTCGGCATGATGGCCGTCAGCACCGTGACGCCGAGGATGCCGTACGGCAGTTGCAGCAGGATCCAGGCCTGCGAGTAGATCGCCGGGCCTGCTTCGTCGGCGCTGGAGGAGATGTTCGTCGCGAACACCAGCCCGAGCTGGCTGATGACGACGTAGAGGACGATGGCGGCGGCCATCCCACCGAAGGCCTTGAGGCGGGCGTCGAACCCCCACAGTGGTCGTAGGTCGATCTTCTCGCGCCGCAACGCCGGGATCAGGGCCGCGACCTGCGTCACGACACCGGCGGTGACGCCGAGACCCAGGATGAGGATGTGCGGATCGCTCATCTCGACCGGGTTCAGGGTGATCTCGCCCGGGACGAAGAAGTAGAGGGAGAAGACACCGAGGACGATCAGGTTGTTCCACACGGGTGCCCATGCACCGGGACGGAAGTTCTGTCGTGTGTTCAGCACGGCCGTCAGCAGGCCGGACAGTCCGTAGAAGAGGATCGCGGGGAGAACCAGATAGGACAGCGCGGTGGTCAGTTCACTGCTGACCTTGGCGTCGTCCTTGATCAGCACGCGCGAGAGAAGCGGCGCGCTGATCGTCGCGGCGACCGATACGACGAACAGCATCGTGAACGCCAACGTGAAGAGTCGACGGATGAAGGACGCACCCCGGTCGGGATCCTCCATCTCGGCCCGGACGAGGACCGGTACGACGATCGCGGTGAGGACTGCGCCGAGCACCAACTCCGAGATCATGTTCGGCAGGATCGTGGCGGCGGTGAACGAACTCGCAATGGCTCCGCCGAGGATCGCCAGCATGATCATCTGCTTGAAGAAGCCGGTGATGCGGCTGACGAGCGTCGCCACGGCGATAGAACCGGTGGCGGCGAGCAGGCTCTTCTGCGGTTTCGGCTCGTCGATCTGCGGCGGTGCCGCCTCCGGCGGAGGGGGCTGCGGATAGTCCTCGTCGCGGAATCGCGGGATCAGCTGGGTGACCGAGTTGTCCGGGGCAGGGCCACCGTCGGGTGACGGCGGTGCCGGGTAGCTTCGCATCTCCCGAGGCGGTGCCGCGGCCCGTCCGTCGCGTTCCCACGGCGCAGGCCGCGGCGGCTCGGTGCGTCGGAAAACCTGGGATGCGGGCAGCCGTTCGCGAGGACCGCCGGCGGGCGGCGTTCCCTTGTAGGGCAAGTTTCCCGAATACGGGAAGTCGCTACCCGTCATGGTCGTTCGTACCCTTCGTCTGCAGGATCCGGCTGACCCTTGAACCGATGCCACAATCTGCGGCCGGCGAGCAGCAACAGAAGGACCCCGGCGCAGGCGGTGATGATCGCCAACGCCTGTCCGTACGCGTTCGACCGTACGGATACCGTGGACGCTTCGCCCAATTGTTGGCCGTCGAGAGTGGTCAAGGAGAAGTCGACGGCGAGGTTTCTGCTGTCGTCGACCTGGGCGGGCACGGTGATCGTTCGACTTCCGCGCGCCGGTAGCGCCATTGCTCCGACGTCGCTGACGGTCATCTCGGGGGGAGCGTCGACCTTCAGCCGAACGTTGACCCCGATCGGGAGATCGTTACGGGCGACCAGCAGCAGCGGGCTCTGCTCGGACGCCAGGGTGTAGACGCCGCCGGGAGCCAGAACCGTCACGGCTTCGAAGATGGCGTTCAGTCCGGCCTCCGAGGTGTCCATTCGGATCCGGGACATGTTCGACGCGGCGATCGGGTCCACCGACCGGTCGGCGGTCCCGATCGCACGCAACAGGTCCTCGCGCAGCGGTGCGGTGAACCGGCGCGGAGTCAACACCGATTGAGGGTCCTCGACGAGGGATCCACGCAGCGCCTCGATGCGTTTGCTCTGTGCACGAATGCGATCCTCGAGGTTCCGGTCCCGATCGCTCACACTCGTCGTGACGGTCTCGACGGGCAGCCCGGTCGGTTGCTCCTCGGCCAGCTCGGTGAACGGGCGCGGCGTCGCCAGACCGGTCCGGAGCAGCGAGGACACCGTGCCGAGAATCGCATCGGGTTCGTCGCCGCCTGCCGTCCAGTACTGAGGCGGAGCGATGGTCAGAGCTCGCGGAGAGCCGTCGGGCGGCGTCAACGCGTGGTACGTCACCGCGCCGAGCGCATCCTGCAGGCGAGCGGTCCGCGAATCCCCGGCCAGGTCGTACCGCTGGTCGTCGGGCGTGAAACGCGGCGTCGACGGATCCGTCCCGACGCCGGCCAGGGCCGTCGCCGTCGGGCCGTCGAACACGGTCGCGTTCAGTTCGGCCGCGACCGTGGTGTCTCCCACGACGCGAGCCACGGCCCCTGCGGCTCCGGGAGCGATGCTGTTGTCGGCGACAAGAGCGGTGCGTTGGCCGATCGACCGCACCGTCGCCGCGCCTGCCTCACCGAGTTGACCCGTCGAACTCCACACCACACCGCGTACCGACGTCACGCCGAGGATCGCGTCGACCACTTCGGCCGGCGACTCGAGGGCGGTCGACGCCAACGAGGCGTCGCCGACGTTGCCCAGCGTGTCCAGATCCACCTGCGCGAACGGCAGCGCTGTCACGCACATCGATTCGGTGAGGGTCTCGAGTCGCGACAACCACGCCGTCGCTGCGTCGCGACCGGTGCCTTCCCTGCTCGGTCCCGAAGGATCGGCGGGATCGGCGACGACGAGGTATCCGCGCGTCATGTTGGAGACGGTGACTAGCAGGTCCGGATCCACCGCGATACAGAGGCTCTGTGCGAGCTTGCCGCCGGGATCGACGTCCGACGCGGTCGCCGACTCCACTGCCTCCAGAAGTTGATCGAGCCGTCCCCCGGGCGCCAACTCAGCCGCAAGATCGTCGTCGACGAGCCGAACCCTGTCGTCGATCGAACCCGGAATGCCCGCCGCGAGGCGAGGTTTGTCCGCCAACGGCCACAGAACCGTCGTCGCTACCGGGTCCGCGGTGCTCGGCGGCAGCGGGACAGCGTCGGGAGCCATCGGGTCCGGCACTGTCGGATCACGTGGAACCCCGGTGACCGGGAGCAGGAAGCGGGCGTCGTCGAGCCGCGCCGTTCCGCCGTACTCCGGCGTTCCGTTGGCGTTGAGGAGCAGCGGATACACGCCGGGGCGGTCGATACCCAACGACGGAGACTGCGTCCCGCGCAGCGGCATCGACACCGTGAACTGAGCGGTGGCGCCCTGCTCGAGACTGTCCGCGACAACCTGGAATTCACCGACGTCGGCGTACTCCTGTTGATCCAACGACAGTGTCGTCCGAAGCTCGTCCGGCGAGTCCACGGCGTCCGCGCTCTGCATACGGACGCTGATGTCGTCGACCCGGCGGTCCCCGGTGTTGCGGACAGTGGCGCGCACCGTCACGAACGGCTCGCTCGTCGTCGTCACCGTCCCGGGAGCAACCGCGTCGATCGACATCTCGAGAAACTGAGTACCGCGCGTCGTCCGAGGAAGATCGGACGCCGACGACTGATACGTGACGGTCCCGTCCTCGCTCTGCGAACCCCCTGATGGATCCTGCGCGGCTGGATCCTGCGCGGCTGGATCCTGCGCAGCAGCAACACCGGTCCCCAGCAGCAGCGATGCACCGAGAACGAGCACCGACGTCGCTGCAGTGATCCTGGAACGTAGCGCCATCACTGCTTGCCGACGGGCGTTTCGGGGTCGTTCGTCTCGCCGCTCATGCCGTC
This sequence comes from Rhodococcus sp. NPDC057297, assembly GCF_042667435.1. Lineage (NCBI taxonomy): Bacteria > Bacillati > Actinomycetota > Actinomycetes > Mycobacteriales > Nocardiaceae > Rhodococcus > Rhodococcus sp. NPDC057297. Next base: position 318,360 of record NZ_JBHUZE010000001.1, read on the forward strand.
TATCAGGCGGCTGGCGATGGCCGCCAACTTGCGCTCGTCCGCGTACGCCAACCGCGAGTTCAGTTCACTCAGCGGAACCCACGCCACTTCGGTGACCTCGACGTCCTCGTCGGAGAGTTCACCACCCAGAAACCTCAGCAAATAATGGTGCACGGTCTTGTGGACGCGACGGCCCTCCGTCACGAACCAGTAATCGATACTCCCCAGCGACGCCAACACCGAACCCTGGATACCGGTCTCCTCGGCGACCTCACGCATCGCCGTCTGCTCCGCCGTCTCACCCTGCTCGATATGCCCCTTCGGCAGCGACCACAACAACCGGCCCCGACGATCCGTTCTGCCGATCAACGCCGCGCAACGCTGCGCAGGCGGGCCGTCGAGCCCATCCACCACCAACCCACCGGCAGACGTTTCCCGAACCGTTCGAAGCCGCGGTTTGTCCGTCTCGACACGCGAATTCCGCCGCCGCGGGTTGCGGCGGCTCCTGTTCGCACGTTCGCCAGCAGACACCCAACCAATACTAGAGGGAAAGAACCAATGCTTCGGGCTGCCATACCGAGCTCATTCCGCAGGCTCCACTCGCGCCCATACCGAGCCTGTTCACGTGGGGCCCTTCCCCCGGTCGGACCGCCTGCTAATAGGCTCTGTCGACGTGGCCGAGAAGTCTCCTGTCCCCCAGCAGCCCGACGTGTCCGCCGACCGTCGCGCGAGACTGCTGGCGTCGGCCGCCGTGTCGTTGAAAGACCTGTCCGGCATCCTGACGCCACTGGCCATGAGGTTCGCGGCCGAGGGGCATGAATTGTTCCTGGTCGGCGGCAGTGTGCGCGACGCCGTGCTGGGCCGCCTCGGTACGGACCTCGACTTCACGACCGACGCCAGGCCGGAGGTCGTCCAGCGGCTCCTGACCGGGTGGGCCGACAATCAGTGGGACACCGGCATCGCGTTCGGCACGATCAGTGCGGCGAAGGGCGATCAGCTGGTCGAGATCACCACGTTCCGCACCGACTCCTACGACCAGGTCTCGCGTAATCCCGAAGTCAGGTACGGCACCAGCCTGGAAGAGGATCTGGTTCGTCGTGATTTCACCGTCAACGCGATGGCCGTTCGTCTCGGCGCTGATGGCTCGCAGGAGTTCGTCGACCCTCTCGGCGGCATGGACGCGCTGCTCGAGGGGCTGCTGGACACACCGTCGACCCCGGAGAAGTCGTTCAACGACGACCCACTGCGGATGCTTCGCGGCGCGCGGTTCGTGTCGCAGCTCGGGTTCGCGCTGATGCCGCGCGTGCATCAGGCGATCACGGAGATGGCCGGTCAGATCGAACGCATCACAGCCGAGCGTGTTCAGGTGGAGTTGGACAAGCTGATCCTCGGTGAGTTCCCGCTCGAGGGTGTCGACGTGATGTGCGAGACGGGACTGGCCGGGTACGTGCTTCCCGAGGTGCCTGCGATGAAGCTCGAGATCGACGAGCATCACCAACACAAGGATGTCTACTGGCATTCACTGACGGTGTTGAAGCAGGCGATCGAGCTCGAGGATGGCGATCCGGACCTCGTATTGCGCTGGGCAGCACTGCTTCACGACATCGGGAAGCCGGACACTCGCCGCCACGAGCCGGGCGGAGGCGTCAGCTTCCATCACCACGAGGTGGTCGGCTCGAAGATGGTGCGCAAGCGGATGCGCGCGCTGAAGTACTCCAAGAAGATGATCGACGACGTGTCCCAGCTGGTGTTCCTGCATCTGCGCTTCCACGGGTACGGCAAAGGTCAGTGGACGGACTCGGCCGTGCGCCGCTACGCGACCGATGCCGGCGAGCTACTTCCCAAGTTGCACAAGCTGGTTCGCGCCGACAGCACGACGCGGAACAAGCGTCGGGCGGCCGCTCTGCAGGCCACCTACGACGATCTGGAGGAGCGGATAGCCGCCCTGGCCGCCCAGGAGGACTTGGCGCGGGTTCGCCCCGACCTCGACGGCAACGCCATCATGGAGCTTCTCGATATCCCGGCGGGTCCACAGGTGGGCAAGGCGTGGAAGTTTCTGAAGGAGCTCAGGCTCGACCGCGGTCCTCTCCCCCGCGAGGAAGCGGAGAAAGAACTGCTGGCCTGGTGGAAAAGCGACCTGTGAGTGGAAATGTAGGCGGTCTCGAGCCGTAGGCCAGGGCCTGCATTTCCACTCACCTGCGCAGTATCGCCACCAAACCCACCAGGTACACCGCGGCCCCAGCCAGAACGACGACGTGGGCTGAGGATTCACCGGCCAGATCGGTAGTGGCTGGACCGACGGCGAACGCCGCGACGGCCAGGGCTGCGACGAAGAAGATGTTGAACACGGTGTCCTGCAGAGCGAACACGCGACCGCGGTGATCGTCGTCGATTTCGGTCTGCATCGATGCGTCACCGGTGAGCTTGATCGTCTGGCCCGCGACCCCGAGCAGGAACGCGCCGATGAGCAGGCTCGTCTGGGTGAGGGTGTTGATGAACGTGACCTGGACGATCGCGGCGGCCGCGAGAGCCACCATGATCGAGCGAACACGGCCGAAACGCGGAAGAACGAACGGCGTCAGCAGGGCAGCGACGAACATTCCGGCTGCCGTGGCGCCGACGGCTATACCGAATCCGGCGAGTCCACCGGGCAGGGAACTCGACGTGGTTTCGCGCAGGATGAGAACCATGACGAGGGTGTCGACGCCGAACACGATTCGGTGGGCGCCGATGCCGGTCATGGCGGCGGTGACCGTCGGTGATCGCCAGACGGCCACGGCACCGGATTTGAGTCCGTGGGCGATGTCCACCGCAGCCTTCATCGCCCCGTGGTCACCACGCTCGGGGAGTGTCTCCGGGCCCAGGGACCTGGGCGCGAATCGCGCGGCGGCGACGGTCCCCACGAGCGAGCCGGACGCTGCTGCGGCAACGGCAATTCCGGAACCGAAGTCCCCGGCACCGACGTATCCGATGATTCCGACGGCTGCGCCCGCCCCGGCGGCGGCGAAGCCGGAACCGATGGTGGCGAGGAGGGAGTTCATGGGTACGAGCCATTCGGTTCGTACGACGTGTGGGAGCGACGCCGAGACGCCGGCGAGGACGAATCTGCTGAGTCCGACGGTGGTGAGGGCAAGCAGGAGCAGTGGTGTCTCACCGCCGCCTGCACAGAGCAGGGTTGCGGTGACGGCGATGAGGATGATGCGAAGTACGTTGGCCCACAGAACGACTGCGCGGCGATCCCAGCGGTCCAGCATGGCGCCTGCGAACGGGCCGATGACGGAGTACGGGACGAGGAGGACGGCGAATCCGGCTGCGATGGCAGCCGGATTCGATTCTCGCTCGGGGTTGAACAGGATGGCGCCGCTGAGTGCGGCTTGGAACAGTCCGTCGCCGAACTGGCCTGCGAAACGGATGGCGGTGAGCTTGCCTGCGCCTGGCGAATCGCGCAATCGCGCCAGGAATGTCGTCTCGCTCACTCGCTGAACTTTAGCCTGACGTACTTTACGAGGTCGACGTCAGCTCCTCGGCGTTCCACCACGCGACGGTGGCTGCCGCGCCGTCGTCGAGCGGGGTCGGACGAAGGCCGAGGAGTGTGTCGCTGCGCGTGCTGTCCAGGACGTAGGGGTACTGGAACTGGTACAGCGTGTCGCTCAGCTCTTTCATCTGCCCGGGTACGACGCCCAGTGTCCGGACGATCCATGCCGGTATCGCGGTGACGGTGGGTGCGGGTACTCGGGCGGCGTCGGCGAAGAGCTCGATCATGCGTCGTTGCGTGACGGCAGGTGCGGTGGGGGCGTGCAGGAACGTGTTCCACAGGTCTTTCCTTGCTCCGGCGACGATCATCGCTGCGGCGAAGTCCGGTACGTAGGTGAAGGAGTGGGGTACGTCGGCTTCGGCGATGACGCTGACGGATTTGCCTGCCGTGACCTTGGGGATGATTCGTGCGCCCATGTGCGACGTCCTCACGCGAGGACCGTAGAAGTCCGATGCGGCGACGCTGACGGTCGGGGTGCGGTGGGTGTCTCGGGCGGCCAACAGGAGGGTTCGGACGCCGAGTTTGCGGTGAGTTGCCGTGCGCGGGCTGTCCTCTCGGATGGGGCCGTCGGTCTTGCCGTAGGAGTACAGACTTTCGGGGAAGACGACGACGGTTCCGGCGGCGGCGTCGAGCACCCGTCGTTCCATCGCGGGGAGTTTCTCGCGCCAGACCTTGAATTCGTATGCGACGTGAGTGCAGAGATAAATGGCTGTGGCACCTGCGAACTCGCCAGTCAGGTCGTCGGTCTCGATGTTCACGCGGCGACGTTCGACGGCCGGGTGATCCGGGCCCGATCCGGACCGGGTGAGGATCCGTACCGAATGTCCCTGTGCGGCAAGCTGTTCTGCGATCGTCCAACCGACCGGTCCGGCGCCGATGACGACGTGTAGCTGGTTCATGGTGTCTCCCTCGTTCGAAATGTGAGCACTGCTCTCTGTTTCCTCCAGTGTGCGCCTGTTCGCCTGAGAAAGCAAGAGCAGTGCTCTCGGTTGCGCTGTGGCGGATTTGCCGACGAATACACATCCGCCGGGCCGATAGTGTGAATTCATGCCGACCACGCCCCGCGCGCGAGCGAGACAACAGACTCTCGCCGACATCACCCGTATCGGACGGGAGCATTTGGCTGCCGACGGTGCGGCGGCGTTGTCTCTACGCGCGGTGGCCAGGGATCTGGGTGTCGTGTCGTCGGCGGTGTATCGGTACGTCAAGAGCCGCGACGAGCTGCTGACTCTGCTCGTCGTCGACGCATACACCGAGCTCGGCGACGTCGTGGACGACGCTGTCGACGAGGTGTCCGGTCCACTCGAGAAGTTCCTCGCACTCGGTCGTGCGGTCCGTGGGTGGGGGCTGCGGGAACCGGCTCGGTATGCGCTGTTGTTCGGAAGTCCGGTGCCCGGTTACAACGCTCCGGCCGAGCAGACGACAGGCCCGGGTACGAGGGTGATCGTCAAGCTCGTGTCGATTTTCGATGAGGCGTGGGCCGCGGGAACGCTGGCGGAACGTTCGGCGCCTGTGTCGTTGACTGCGTTGAGCCAGAATTTCACGGACGTTCGTAACGAAATGGGAACGGAAATGTCCGACGAGGTGATCGCTCGCGGAGTTCTGGTGTGGGCGGCGCTGTTCGGTGCGGTCAGCTTCGATGTGTTCGATCAGTACGGGTCGGATACCTTCAGCAGCCGAGATGCGTTGTTCGAGTACCAATTGGCGAGCCTGGCCGAGCTCTCGGGTTTCGGTGGGGCGCCGAACAACATCTGAGGTTCCTTGCGTTACATCCGTAGGTGCGCGGTGCCACAATGTCTTGCATGGCGGCGCATGCGGAAGAACCCGAAGACCAGACGGCACCGGCCCCGCAATCGGTGCGACCGGGGAGCTTGTTGGTGTCGTCGATCGAGCTGGTCGAGCCCACGTTCCGACGCACTGTCGTGTACGTCATCGAGCACAACGACGCAGGCAGCCTCGGTGTCGTGATCAATCGGCCGAGCGACACCGCGGTCCAGAACGTGTTACCTCAGTGGACCGATCTCGCGGCGCGGCCGAAGGCCTTGTACGTGGGCGGTCCGGTGAAGAGGGATTCCGCTCTCTGTCTGGCGACGGTCAGGACGGGGGTGGACATCGACGGAATCGCCGGGGTGCGCCGCGTCGACGGTCGGGTCGTCATGGTGGACTTGGATTCGGATCCCTCCGACATCGCGCCGCACGTCGAGGGCGTTCGCATCTTCGCGGGGTATTCCGGGTGGACGCTCGGGCAGCTGGAGGGCGAGCTGGAGCGGGACGACTGGATGGTCGTCTCCGCCCTCGCCTCCGATGTCATCGGTCCACCGAAGATCGATCTGTGGGCCCACGTGCTGCGTCGTCAACCTCTGCCGCTGGCGATGCTCGCCTCGCACCCGATCGACGTCGACCGCAATTGAGGAGTCAGTGCGCGAAGTGGGTGGCCGACGAGTGTCCACCTCCCGCGGCCGATGAGTCGAGTTGATCGATCACTTCGGCGATGGCGCCGCACAGCAGCCTGCCAAGGTCTGCGCTGAATCCCTCTCGCACGACGATGCGGAGCACGGCTACTCCGGTGGCGTTGTCCGGCATCGTGTACGCGGGAACCTGCCAGCCGCGTGCGCGTAGTTCGTGGGAGATGTCGAACACGGTGTATTCACGGTCGCCGGTGAGTTCGAATGCGACGACGGGGATGGCGCTGCCGTCGGTGATGACGTGGAACGCGGGATGCTCGGACAGGTGGCCGGCGACGCGAACAGCGGTATCGCGCAGTGCGTGCATGATGTCGCTGTATCCGGAGCGTCCGAGCCGGAGGAAGTTGTAGTACTGGCCGATCACCTGGTTGCCGGGGCGGGAGAAGTTGAGGGTGAAGGTAGGCATGTCGCCGCCGAGGTAGTTGACCCGGAACACCAGGTCCTCGGGCAGGTCCTCGCGTGTCCGCCACACCGCGAAACCGATTCCAGGATAGGTCAGTCCGTACTTGTGCCCACTGGCGTTGATGGATTTCACCCGCGGTAGACGGAAGTCCCATTCGAGGTGGGGATGAAGGAACGGTACGACGAACCCGCCGCTGGCCGCGTCGACGTGGACGGGGACGTCGGGTCCACCGGACGCTGCGACGGAATCGAGCATCGCGCAGATCTCCTCCACAGGCTCGAGTTCGCCGGTGAAGGTGGTTCCGAGGATCGCCACGACGCCGATGGTGTTGTCGTCGACGGCATCTCGAACCTGCTCCGGGGTGATGACGTATCGCCCCGGTTCGACGGGCAGGTACTTGGGTTCGACGTCGAAGTAGCGGCAGAACTTCTCCCACACGACCTGAACATTGCTTCCCAGAACGAGATTCGGACGCGAGGTGTCGGTGCGGCCTTCGCGCCACCGCCATTTCAGGGCGAGGCCTGCGAGCATGACCGCTTCGCTCGATCCGATCGTCGACACTCCCGTCGCGGACTTGGAATCCTCCGGGTCGAGTCCGGGCGCGTGGAACAGATCCGCGACCATGTTGACGCAGCGTTCCTCGATCGACGCCGTTGCCGGGTACTCGTCCTTGTCGATCATGTTCTTGTCGAACGTCTCGGCCATCAGCTTCTCGGCCTGCGGGTCCATCCAGGTCGTGACGAACGTCGCGAGGTTGAGTCGGGAGGAGCCGTCGAGCATCAGTTCGTCGTGAATGAATCGGTACGCCGCTTCAGGATCCAGTTGCTCGTCGGGGAGTCGCAGTGCGGGGATGGGATCGGTGGCGAGTCTCCCGGTGTATGCCGCGGCGATGACTCCGCCTGGGTGTTTGCCTGGCTTCGACAACTCTTTCCGCACGTCGATCCTCCACATTCGTCGTCTGTGGTGCCGACGCTAATCCGCCAGGGCTGATTGCGCATCATCCTTGTCAGGCGATTGCCGAGCATCTGCTTGTCGCGCGTATCGCTGGGCGAGCACGGCACACACCATCAGCTGAATCTGGTGGAACAGAAGCAGAGGAAGCACGATCAGGCCGACGGGCCCGCCGACGAAGAGGACCGAAGCCATGGGTAGTCCGCTCGCCAGGCTCTTCTTGGAACCGCAGAACAACAGAACGATCCGGTCTTCGACGGGAAAGCCGATGGCGCGGCCGATCCAGTACGTGAACGCCAGAATCAGCGCGAGGACGACGATGCAGACCACTACGACCGCAACGATCTGCGGTGGAGACACGGACGACCAGACGTTCTGGTTCATGCTTTCGCTGAACGCGGCGTAGACCACGAGCAGGATGGAACCGCGGTCGACGATCTTCGTCGGTCCGGAATGGCGTGTGAGCCATCCCTTCACGAGCGGTCGGAGGGCTTGCCCGAGGAGGAAGGGCAGGAGCAACTGGGCGCAGATACTCACGATCGACGATGCGTCGACGTGTGCGTCCCCGGTGGTGTTCACCAACAGGATTACCAGCAGGGGTGTCACGAAGACGCCGATGAGGTTGGAGAATGACGCACTGACGACGGCTCCGGCGACGTTGCCGCGTGCGATCGAGGTGAAGGCGATGGAGGACTGAACCGTCGACGGCACGAGGCACATGAACAGGATGCCGGTGTAGAGGTCCGCTGTGACGACGGTCGGTTCGAGGACGCGCAGAGCCAGTCCGACGAGAGGAAACACGAGGTACGTGGTGGCCAGCACGACGGAGTGGAGTCGCCAGTGTTTGACGCCGTGCCATGCTTCCTGCGGGGACAGGCGCGCGCCGTAGATCAGGAACAGCAGTCCGATAGCGACTCGGGTGACCCAGGTGAGGACGGTTTCCGAGGTGCCGGACGCTGGGAAGATGCTGGCCAGTACCGCGATCGCGATGATGCTCAGGACGAAGCCGTCGGGCCGGATCTGCCGCAGAAAGTTCACTTGGCTCACGATATCGTGCGCCAATTGATCACGAAAGTCGATAGCTGCGTTAACTGTGAACGTGAATCGTGATAGGAACGACGGGTGAATCTCGATCCGATTCTGCTTCGAACCTTCCTCGCTGTCGAACGGGAAGGTGGCTTCACAGCGGGCGGTGATCTGCTGGGCCTGCGTCAGTCGACGGTCAGCGGCCACATCACGCGACTGGAGAAGGCCGTCGGGCGCGAGTTGTTCCTTCGCGACACCAGGAACATGGAGCTGACGGCCGACGGCACCGCCATGATCGGGTTCGCCCGTTCGATCCTCGATGCAACCGCCGAGGCAGAGCACTATTTCGCCGAAGCCCCGTTGGCGGGCAGGCTCCGGCTCGGGGTGTCCGACGACCTGGTCTCCACCGAGTTGCCGCACGTCCTCTACGACTTTCGTCGCGCGCATCCCGGCGTCGACCTCGAGCTGACCGTCGGGCTGAGCGAGACGTTGCGGTCCAAGTTCGACGGCGGCGAGCTGGACCTGGTCTTCGGGAAGCGTCGTCCAGGTGAGACGCACGGTGATCTGGTGTGGGCAGATCGGTTGGTCTGGGCGGGCATTCCGGGAACGCGGGTGGAACCGGGCCCGGTGCCGTTCGTGACGTATCCACCCCCGAGCATCACGCGGTCCGCGGCGTTGGCTGCACTCGGTCGTGAGGGTAGGGGCTGGCGGTTCACCTGCGTCACGGACAGCGAGCTGGGGTTGCGTGCGGCCGTCCAGGCGGGGCTCGGATACCTGGTGCACGCGGAGTCGACGCTCCCCGAAGGCGTGGTGGCTTTGGACGGTCAGGATCTTCCTGACCTCGGAGGTATCGAGTTCGTGCTGCTGACGAAGGACCGGGCGAGATCGCCTCGCGCGGCGTTACGCGAGGCGATCATGACGCGGCTGGGCCACTGACGGCGGCTGGGCCACTGACTGCGGCTGGGCCACTGACGGCGTCGGGGGTGTGACCGGGTTGTGACTGGACCCAACCGTCGCGGTCGCCGGGTGACCGCGTTTCCAGACGTCGGGCTCGGCTGTAGTCAGTGACCGTTACCACTCCTACTGTCCTCTGTGATTCAGCAAACAGCATCGCGCTGCAATCGAGTCACGCCTTCTCGCCAGCGATGCCGAAGAAGAAAAGGGACGCGCATGGTTCAACACTCTCGGTCGATGTCGATCGACCATTCACGACTACGAGGCCGAGCACGAGGCATGACGAGCATCGCGGCGTTGTCCGCGGCCGTCATGTTCGCCGGCCTGTCGGTTGCCTCTGCGCAGCCTGCCGAGCCAACCGAACCCACCGACTCGGCAGTGCCGTCGGCGACGGCACTGCCCGCGACGATCAGCGAAGACGGAACGGAGGTCATTCCTCCCGAAGGGTCGGAGGCGGAACGGCCGAAGGCAGAAGAGCAGGGCATCGAGAAGCCCGACATCGCGGACGCGTCGCCTGCCCGAGTCACCGACGATCCGGAGACCGAGACGGTCGGATACGGGCCGGAGCAGAAGAACTTCCTTGCTGGTTTCCTGTACAGCATCGTCAAGCCGGACGTCGCACCGCCGGGTGCCAACGATTGGAACTGCAAGCCGACCGAGGAGCACCCCAATCCCGTTGTCCTGCTCCATGGAACATGGGAGAACGCGTACAACAACTTCGCTCGAATCTCCCCGGCATTGAAGGCGGAGGGCTACTGTGTCTTCGCCCCGAACACCGGTGACAAGGATTCGAGCGCACTCGGACACGTGAAGGCACTGCGAGGCACGGGCCCGATCACCGAGAGCGCCAAGGAGATTGCCTTCTACATCGATGCGGTCCTCGAACGGACCGGCGCGGAACAGGTCGACATCGTCGGTCATTCCCAGGGCAGCCTGGCGTCTCGTCAGTACATGCGATTCGAAGGCGGTGCCGATCCGTCGGATCCGAGCAAGAACAAGGTCGGCAAGATCGTCAGCCTCGGTGGGTCGAACCACGGGACAACACTTGTCGGAATCGGAACTCTGGGGCGGACCATCAACAATCTCGGCTTGAACGTGCTGGGGCTCGTGGGTGCTGTCGCCGGGCCCGCGGCGTCGGACCAAGTCATCGACTCCGACCTCATCAAGGCATTGACGGCGGGCGGCGACACCGAACGCGGTGTCGACTACACGGCCATCGCCACTCGGTTCGACGAGGTGGTCACTCCGTTCCGGACGACGTTCCTCGAAGCCGGTCCCGATGCCACGGTGAACAACGTTCTGTTGCAGGACGGTTGCGGTATCGACCTCTCCGACCATCTGTCGATGTCGGTGTCGCCGCGATCGATCGGATACATCAAGAACGCACTCGATCCGGAGGGCTTCCCGGTCAGCGAGGTTCCGTGTGTATGGAACGCTCCCGTGACAGGAGGCTAGACCAGCAGTAATCGGAACCAGCCCGGACTCCCACGGTGGAGTCCGGGCTTTCTGCGGTGGACGTCTGGCTGGGAGGTGTCAGAGCTGGATCGAGGCTGTGCGGTTGCCGCCGTCGTACTTGGCTCGGTACATCATCGAGTCGGCGGCACGGGTGGCTCGGGTGATGGTGGCGGCACCGTCGTTCCACAGGTCCGACGGGCTCGACACCACGGCAGCTCCCACGCTCACCGTGATGGGGATCCGATCGTCGCGGCGGTACAGGGTGTGGCCGATTCGGTGGACCATGTCGTGAGCGTGCTCCATCGTGCCGGCAAACACGACGAGGAACTCTTCGCCTCCTGTTCGGGCGACAACGCCGTCCTCCGCGAACAGAGCTTTCAAGCGGTGCGCGACGGTGACGATGACGTCGTCACCTGCGTCGTGGCCGAAGTAGTCGTTGACGGACTTGAATCGGTCGATGTCCACGACGACGACCACGAGGCAGTGACCCCGGGCGTGGCTTCTCGATATCAGTGACAGTGATGCGTCTTCGACGCCGCGACGGTTGAGCAGTTCGGTCAGGGGGTCGAGCAGTGAGCGTCGGGCATCTCGGCCGATCGCGGTCCATGCGATGTGGGCGAGCAGGGGTATCGCGGAGTTGATGGCGATGGCGACGAGGCCGCCGGCCAGGGCCGTCGGAACGTCCTCGGTTTCGGCCAACATGGCTCGGACAACTGTGACGGAGACGAACACGACGCACCAGGCGAGATGGGCGAGTAGCCAGCGTTGACTGAGGAAGTAGGTACACAACGCACCGGTCACGACGAACAAGCCGGAGCCGATCAGGGCACCGAACGGCTCGTACAGGACGAGCACGGACGTCAGACCGACATCGCCGAAGATGGCGAAAGCGATGAAGTCTCGGCGTGTGGGCAGCGGACCGAAGAACCAGCGCAATGCGACGGCGACCTGGACGAGTAGAACGATTCCGACCCAGGCTTGGGCGAGGAGTCCCTGTGGTCCGCGTGCACTGAACAGCATGAGGATGGACGCTGCCGCGTACAGGATGGTGGCGGCCCCGAACATGTTCTGCAGCGAACGGTGCAGGCCCCGTGTGGAGCGATGGTGGATGATCCACTCGTAATCGAACGGTTGCCGGTACCACTCCTGAAGTGTGGTCCACACAGTGTCGGTCGACGGCTTCCTGTGGCTGCCGGTGCGGACCGATCCGGGTCCGTTGCCCGCTGATGATCGTGTGTCGTTCGTGCCGGCCTCCAGCCCTTACCCCTTTACGATCACAGCCTAGATGTAAAAAGCGGCAATCGGTTTGTTTCAGCGCAAATCAGCGTTCGGACGCCAACGAATTGACGGTTCCTGCGATCTCGTCCGCATCGTCGACCGTAACGGTCAGCTTCTGCCCGTTCGCGAAGGTGAGGAACACGGCCGGACCTTTGCGCGTGGCCACCGCGTAGTTTCCTCGCCCTTTGACGCGGAGGCCCCATCCGCCGAAGTCGGAGAACGGATCGACCTCGCGAACGGACGCTCCGGTGACTTCGCTGATCGAGTATTCGAAGGCAGGCATGCCGAGGCTGCGTACGTGGATGCCGAGTTTGTCGACGATGAGCTCGTACCGCATGAGCGACGAGGTGAACGCCGCGATCGGTGCGAAGACCGCGACCGGCCACCACGACTCGGACAGCCAGCAGGTCAGTGCTGCTGCCGCGGCCAGGATGGTGAACACGATCGCGATGGACGTGCGGCTCGCGCCGATGGGTTCGACGATGGGGAGTTCGGCCCTCGCGCGGGGCAACGTCGACGGTGGCGGTGACGTGGCGTCGACACGGTCTCGATAGTCGCGTAGCTGGGTGGCACCGAGGAGTCCGACGGCGAATCCGACGAGTGTCCCCACTCCGATCGCCCAGCCGGGAATTTCGACGCTGGTCACCGTGGTGACATCGAGTTGCCTGGCCAGTATCGCGAGCTGCAGAACGGTGATGAGACCGACGACGGTGAGGCCGATCATCAACATCGTCCGGCGCAGGGACAACAGTGCGTGGGACAACGCTGCGACGGCGCTGCATCCACCACCGACGAGCACGATGACGATCGCGAGGGTCCAGGCGCTCGTCGACGGACTCATGAATCCGTCCGGTTCGGTGCCCGACCAGTGGGTGGCGATCTGTTCCGGGAGCCGGGTGCGCCAGACGTGGACGGCAACGAGCCCGAGTGCTGCCGCAGCAATCGGCACGGCAACGCCGAAGATCACTCCAGCCGGGTCGAACGTCCGCTGCTTCATGTCCGGGTCTCAGCTCGGGGCGCAGGCGTCCTTGAGGCTGCACGAGATGCAGGAGTGGCCGCAGCCGCCCGTCTCCGAGGTGGGCTTGGCGGCGGCCGCACGTGCGCCGATGGATCCGCCGACACCGGCGGTGACGAACGCCGCGAGCAGGCATACGACGACGGCGATGATCGAGAACGCGCCGCCGAGCATCAGTGCCGATGCACCACCGATGAGTAGCAGAAGCGCCGACGCTGCCGTGGTGGGGCCTGCGACTTTGTTGGCCATGACGAAGGTCTCGTCGTCGCGCATGGACTCTGCAGTTCTGACTCCTGCCCAGCGGTTGCGGGGGAGCTTGCCTGCCAGCGAGGCCGCGGCAACGGAGCCGACGACGAGCGCGAGGACGAACATGAGTATCGACACGACGATCACGCTGGTAAGGATACGTCTTCTACGCGCGCCCGTAGTACGCGCCTCCGGCACACGTGAGTGGAAATGTAGGGCCATCGGGTCGCTCCGCAGGCTCCGCTCCTGCCCCCTGGCCTTGATTTCCACTCGCATAGGCTCTGAGCTGGCCGGATTCCCGCTCACAAGGGCAACAGGTGGCTACGACTAAACTGCGTGGGTGACTGTTCCAGTGGACGCAACGCCCCAGCACCGCTACACCGCGGATGTGGCCGCGCGCATCGAGAAGCAATGGCAAGACCTGTGGGAAGAGCAGGGCACGTTCGACGCTCCCAACCCGGTCGGTGCGCTTGCCGGTGACGTCCCGAAGGACAAGCTCTTCGTTCAGGACATGTTCCCGTACCCATCGGGAAGTGGCCTTCACGTCGGTCACCCGCTCGGGTACATCGCGACGGACGTGTTCGCGCGTTTCCATCGGATGCACGGCCGCAACGTTCTGCATGCGCTCGGATACGACGCCTTCGGTCTGCCTGCGGAGCAGTACGCCGTCCAGACGGGTACGCATCCGCGGACGACGACGGAGGCGAACATCGCCAACATGCGTCGCCAGCTGGGACGCCTCGGCCTCGGTCATGATCGGCGTCGATCCCTGGCGACGACGGATGTCGACTTCTATCACTGGACGCAGTGGATCTTCCTGCAGATCTTCAACTCCTGGTACGACGAGGAGCAGCAGAAGGCGCGCCCCATCGCCGAGTTGGAATCGTCGTTCGCCGACGGTTCGCGTGCGCTCGAGGACGGCCGGGAGTGGTCGGCTCTGTCGGCGGCGGAGAAGGCTGCGGTGCTGGATTCGTTCCGCCTCGTGTACGAGTCCAATTCGTTGGTCAACTGGTGCCCCGGCTTGGGTACGGTGCTGGCGAACGAGGAGGTCACGGCCGACGGTCGCAGCGACCGTGGCAACTTCCCGGTGTTCCGGAAGAACTTGAAGCAGTGGATGATGCGTATCACTGCGTACTCGGATCGCCTGATCGACGATCTCGAGTACCTCGATTGGCCGGACAAGGTCAAGACGATGCAGCGCAACTGGATCGGTCGATCGCGCGGGGCCGAGGTGTCGTTCGGCGACATCACGGTGTTCACGACGCGGCCGGACACGCTGTTCGGTGCCAGTTACGTGGTGCTCGCGCCCGAACACGACCTGGTCGACGGTCTGGTCGCTGCCGCCTGGCCCGACGGTGTGTCGGAAATCTGGACCGGCGGCGCCGCGACTCCCGCGGAGGCCGTTGCGGCATATCGTGCCTCGATCGCCGCGAAGTCGGACCTGGAGCGTCAGGAGAACAAGGAGAAGACCGGCGTCTTCACCGGCTCCTACGCGGTGAACCCCGTCAACGGTGAACAGGTCCCGGTGTTCATCGCGGACTACGTGCTCACCGGCTACGGCACGGGCGCAATCATGGCCGTGCCGTCTCACGACCAGCGTGACTGGGAATTCGCCACGAAGTTCGGTCTGCCCATCCGCGAGGTCATCTCGGGTGGAGACGTCACCGAGGCTGCGTACACCGGCGACGGTCCGTTGGTGAACTCCGGCTTCCTGGACGGACTTTCGGTCGACGACGCCAAGGCCGCCATCGTGGAGAAGCTGGAAGCCGACGGTACGGCCACCGGCAAGATCCAGTACAAGCTGCGAGACTGGCTCTTCGCCCGTCAGCGGTACTGGGGCGAACCGTTCCCCATCGTCTACGACGCCGACGGCAATGCGCACGCCCTCCCGGACAGTGTGCTCCCCGTTGAGCTTCCCGAGGTCGAGGACTACGCACCGGTCTCCTTCGACCCGGACGACGCGAGTTCCGAGCCCTCCCCGCCCCTGGCGAAGGCGTCGGATTGGGTGGAGGTGGAACTGGATCTCGGCGACGGGCTGCAGACGTACCGCCGCGACACCAATGTGATGCCGCAGTGGGCGGGTAGCTCGTGGTACCAGCTGCGGTACATCGATCCGACCAATTCGGAGACGTTCGCGGACCCGGAGAACGAGAAGTACTGGACGGGGCCGCGTCCGGACATCCACGGGCCGAACGATCCGGGCGGTGTCGATCTGTACGTCGGCGGCGTCGAGCATGCGGTGCTGCACCTGCTGTACTCGCGGTTCTGGCACAAGGTGCTGTTCGATCTGGGGCACGTCAGCTCGAGCGAGCCGTACCGTCGCCTCTACAACCAGGGCTACATCCAGGCGTATGCGTTCACCGATGCGCGTGGGGTCTACGTTCCGGCCGAGGAGGTCGAAGAACGTGACGGCGGGTACTTTTACCAGGGCGAACCCGTCAATCGCGAGTACGGGAAGATGGGCAAGAGCCTGAAGAACTCGGTCTCGCCCGACGACATCTTCACCGAGTACGGCGCCGACACGCTGCGTGTGTACGAGATGTCGATGGGTCCGCTGGACACGTCGCGTCCGTGGGCGACGAAGGACGTCGTCGGCGCGCAGCGTTTCCTGCAGCGCGTGTGGCGTCTGGTGCTCGACGAAGAGACCGGCGCTGTGCGCGTCACCGACGACAAGCCCACCGAGGACACGTTGCGCGTCCTCAACCGGGTGATCGACGGGGTGGAAGCGGATTACACTGCGCTGCGCGACAATACGGCCGGCGCCAAGCTCATCGAGCTGACCAACCACCTCACGAAGGCGTACCCGGACGGTGCACCGCGCGGTGTCGTGGAGCCGCTGGTCCTGATGCTCGCACCGATGGCACCGCACTTGTCCGAGGAGCTGTGGAAGCTGCTCGGCCACGACCGTTCGCTCGCCCACGGGCCGTTCCCGCGGGTGGAGAAGAAATGGCTCGTCGCGGACACCGTCGACTACCCGATCCAGGTCAACGGCAAGGTCCGTAGCCGCATCTCCGTGCCTGCCGATGCGGCTCCCGCCGACGTCGAGAAAATCGCGTTGGAGGACGAGAAGATCGCAGCCCTGCTGGACGGAAAGGCGCCGACGAAGGTCATCGTCATTCCGGGACGCATGGTCAACATCGTTCTGAAGTAATCCCCCAACTCACATAGACCCATCCTTTGAGGATGAGACTTGCGTTCGGCGGTGTAACAGCGGGCATGGGTGCGCTTTAATCTGTCTCATGTCACGAGTTGGTAAAGGCTTCTTGGTCGGCGTGGTCGCGGCCGTGGTGGTCGGGTCGAGTGCGTTCGTTGCCCAGGCGGATCCGGGGCCCGGGTCGCCGATCCCGGCGAACGATCCGTTCTACAGCTACGACGGGTCTCTCGACGTTGCGCCGGGCACGGTGTTGCGGAGTCGGCCGATGACGTTCGCAACGCCGACCCTGACCACGCCGATCACCGGGGATCAGGTGCTGTTCCGCACCACCGATCAACAGGGTCGCGGCGCAGTCACCGCGGCGGTCGTTCTGCGACCGCTGATTCCCGGCCCGACCAAGATCGTCTCGTACCACATGGCGTACGACGCCCTCGGTTCCCAGTGCGACCCGTCCTACACCCTCAGTGGTGGTGCGACGAGTCCTATTGCCGAGGCGGAGCAGGCAGTGATCGCGGGTTACCTCGCTGCGGGATACACCGTCGTCGCGCCGGATTACGAAGGTGAAGAACTGGAGTGGACGATCGGACGACAGTCCGGATACGCCGCGCTGGACGGTATTCGCGCGGCCGAGCAGTTCCTGCAGGTGCCGACGTCGACTCCCGTCGGGATGATCGGATACTCGGGCGGCTCGGTTCCGACGCAGTGGGGTGCCGAGGTTGCACCGAGTTACGCGCCGGAGCTCAACCTTGTCGGCGTCGCGGCGGGTGGTCTCCCAGTCGACCTCGCGCACAATCTTCCTTACGTCAGCGGAAGCGCGCAATGGGCGGGTGTGATTCCGGCACTCATCGTCGCGTACCAGCGGGCGTACGGACTGAACACGAGCGAATTCGTCTCGGACTACGGGCTGCAGGTCATGGACCAGGTGGATCAGGAGTGCATCGCGCAGTTCGCCGACGACTACCCCACCCTCACCGATGCAGACATGGTGAAGGCGCCGTACACGTCACTTCTGGATGTGCCGGAGGTAGTCGAGGCGATCAACGACAACATCATGGGCACAGCAGGTACACCGCGTATTCCGATGTTCTTGGCTGTGGGCCATGCGGATCCGATCGGTGACACCATCATGATCACTGCCGACGTTCAGGCGCTTGCACACCAGTACTGCAGCCAGGGCGTCGACGTCCAATACTCGCAGTACGACGGGTTGACCCACGGCGAGGCTTTTCCACCGTTCGAGGCCCAGGGGCTGCTGTTCATGACCGAGCGTTTCTCGGGGGCGCCGACGCACAGCAATTGCGCCACGATTCCCCCGGGCAACAGCCTCGCGCCGACGCCGGTGCCCTAGAGCAGCGTGGGTAGGACTCCCCCGTCGACTCTGACCGCTGCGCCGTTGGTGGCCGAGGCGATCGGGCTGGCCAGGAATGTCACCATGTTCGCGATTTCGGCCGGTTCGATGAAACGTTGCAGCAGGGACGTCGTGTTGGAGCTCGCGATCGCAGATTTCAGGTCGTCGACGGGGATGGACCGCGCCGCGGCGAGAGCGTCGATGGTCCGTGCTACTCCGTCGGAGTAGGTGGGTCCACCGAGGACGGAATTGACGGTCACAGCGGTGCCTTTCGTGAGCTTGGCCAATCCGTTTCCCAGGGACAGCATCGCGGTCTTGGTCGTGCCGTAGTGGATCATGTCGGCCGGCACGTCGACTCCGGATTCACTGCTGACGAACAGGATTCGTCCCCATCCACGCCCCAGCATGCCGGGCATGAGGCGTCGGGCGAGGCGCACTCCGCTCATGACGTTGACGTCGAAGTATCGCTGCCAGTCGTCGTCGGAGATGTCGGTGAAGGGTGTGAGTTCGAACAGACCGACGTTGTTCACGAGGATGTCGACGTCCCCGAGCCGGTCGACGAGGAGTTCGACGTCGGTGGCCACGGAGAAGTCGGCGACGATTCCGCGGACGGTGGCGTCGGGGGCGTGATGCTGCAGGGACTCGACGGCACGGTCGAGCCGCGCGGTGTCGCGGCCGTTGATCGTCACGTCGACGCCTTCGGCGAGCAGCGACCGCGCGACGGCGTATCCGATTCCTTCGGTGGAACCGCTGACGAATGCCGATTTTCCGGTGAGGTTCATGTCCATGCGTCGATCGTCGTGCACGTCGATCAGCGGCCGATCAGCGCGAACTAGAATCGCAGCGTGAGCGAGCTTCGAATCCGCGTTCTCGGCCCGGTGGAGGCGGAGATCGACGGTACGCCGGTGCGCATCTCGAAGCCGCGTCTCCGCGAGGTGCTCTGCTTGCTGGCGATCGCTCGCGGTAGGACGGTGCAGACGTCGAGTCTCGTCGACGATCTGTGGGAGGACGCACCTGCGGGTGCACTCGGCATCGTGCAGACCTTCGTCGGTGAGCTTCGGAAGATTCTGGAACCGGGGAGGCCGGCGCGCACTCCCCCGACGACGGTGGTGACCAGGGGTTCCGGATACGCACTCGATCTGGCCGCCGACGCGGTGGATCTGTGGCGCGCGGAGCAGCTGCTTTTGGACGACGAGCCCGAGCATGCACTCGAGCAGTGGACCGGACGGGCGTTCGAGGAGTTCGAGGATCGCGCGTGGGCCACGGGGGAACGCGCGCGAATCGCCGAGCTCAGGGCCGGTGCGGTGGAGCGTCTTGCGGAGTCGCGAATCGCCGAGGCCAAGTGGGACAGCACCATTGCGTTGCTCGACCGCCACGTCGACGAGCACCCGTGGCGTGAGGAGGGGTGGCGTCTGTCGGCTCTCGCGTTGTACGGGGCTGGTCGGCAGGGCGACGCTCTCGAGGTTCTGCGTCGTGCTCGCGAGACGTTCGTCCGTGGGCTCGGCCTCGATCCGAGTGATCGCCTGGCAAATGTGGAACAGCGCATTCTGACACGGGATCCTGGGCTGCTCTCTCATGGCAGCTCTGTTCTGATGCAGACCGCGGCAGCGCAGGCGCGCGGCGGTGCGCGATCGCAGATCGAAAGTGCCACAGCACTTCTGCCGCTTCTTGCACAGTCCGGTTCGGTCGACGCCGCCACCGAGCAGCGCGTGGCGACGATCCGCGCTGCCGAGCAGTTCGGTGATCCAGAGCTGACGGCACGCGTCATCGTGGGCTACGACGTTCCGGGAGTCTGGACGCGGTCCGATGATCCGGCGAAATCAGCAGCGATCGTCGAGGCCGCCGACCGGACTCTGGCGATCTTCCCGCCGACGGCATCGACCCGAGTACGGGCCCGTCTGCTGGCGACGATCGCGATGGAATCTCGTGGCGTGGACAGCCGGATGGACGAGGCCTGGGAGGCCGAGCGGCTGGCGCGGACCCTCGGCGACCCGGCGCTGCGCTGCCTCGCGCTGAGCGCACGCTATTTACAGACGTGTCGGACAACCGGCCTGGCCCGCGATCGTGAACGCATCGGTGCCGACATCATCGATATCGCAGTGGCTTCCGAGTTGTCCACCTTCGACATCGCCGGTCGATTGATTCGAATGCAAGCGTTGTGTGCGCTCGACGACATCGACGAAGCCTCGGTGGAGGCAGACCTCGTGGACGGAATCGCCGCCAGATTCGATCGCCCCCTCGCGTCGGTGTTCACCGCGTGGTTTCGCTACACCTTCACCGGCGGACCACCTCCGCCCGACGGTGACGAAATGCCTGGATTCCGAACCGGATTGACTGCCATGTCCGCGCTGACCACGGCTCTGCGGAACGGCACTGCGCTGCCCAGGGGAGACTTCGGCCCCTATGCGCCGTGGGTCGCACCGCTCCTCGCGACCGACGCGGAGGCGTCGGGCATGCTCGAGAGGGTCCCCGATCCGCCGCACGATCTGATGGCCGAAATCTGTTGGTACCTCGTCGGTACAGCGGCCCTGCGCGTCGGGCACCACGGCGCTGCTCGACGCGCACACGCGGCGTTGCTCCCTGCCGTCGGCGAGCGTGCGGCGGGATCCGGGGCACTCGATCTGGGCCCGATCGGCCCGTTGATCACGGCGTTGGAGTGACTCCGCGGCAGTAACGCGCCAGCATCATCTCCACTGCTTCGTCGACGACGTGCAGTACGGCATCGTCCTCGGGCGTCCACTGCACCAGCAGCAGGCGCGGCCAGAAGACGTAGTTCGAGATCATTCCGAGGAATTGAGTGGCCGCGAGCTCGGCGTCGTCGAGTCGGATGGTTCCGCGCGCGTTCTCGGCGTCGAGGTACGCCCGAACGGAGTCGAAGTACGGCATCTTTCCGAGGTCGAACTGTGTGCGTCCGAGCTCGGGAAAGCGCGGTACCTCGGCGATGACGATGCGGAAGAGCTTCGCCATGCTCGGCTGGGTCAGCAGCTCGGCGTATCCCCGGCCGATGGACGTCAATCCTGCACGGAGACTCCCCGGATGCGGCTCGACTGTGGTGTTGCTCTTGGTGTTCCACGATGCGTCGACGATGGCCTCGAACAGGGCGGCCTTCGTCGGAAATTGTTTGAACAGGGTGGCTTTCGACACGCCTGCTTCGACGGCGACTTTGGCCAGCGAGGTCCTGTCGTATCCGAGGTCGAGAAACAAGCTGGTTGCAGCGTCGACGATCGCGGATCGTTTCTGCTCGGCGACGTCTCGGTGGTACGACGACGATTGTGCGGCCATGTCCCCAGTGTGCCGCATCATGAGGCGAGTCACTTGACTCACCTCTCGGGTCGGCGCTACCGTTCCTATTGGTGAGTCGAGCGACTCACCAATATGAGAGGGAGAACATCGTGGGACGTTTCGAGGGCACAACGGTCGTCGTCACCGGAGGGGCTGGAGGACAGGGCGCCAGTCACGTCCGGGCCTATCACCGGGAAGGCGCCAGCGTGGTCGTGGCTGGAATCGCGGAGGACCGCAGTCGCGCGTTGGTCGAGGAGTTGGGGGATCGAGCTCTGTTCGCTCGGCTCGACGTCGCCGACGAACAGAACTGGGCGACCGTCGTCGCCGCGGCAGAGCGCCACTTCGGACCGATCTCGGTTCTGGTCAACAACGCGGGAATCCAGAACCCTGCCGCCACCATCGAAAACACCGAGCTCGACGTGTGGGAACGGGTCCTGGCGATCAACCTCACGGGACAGTTCCTGGGAATCAAGACGGTCACCCCGTCGATGCGACGAGGGGGCGGCGGGGTCGTCGTCAACATCGCGTCCACCATGGCGCACGGAGGGACCGCGATGTACGCCCCGTATGTCGCGAGCAAATGGGCGTTGCGAGGGCTGACCCGCACTGCTGCACTGGAACTCGGCCGCGACAACATTCGAGTGAACTCCATCCATCCTGGAGTCGTCGCCACGCCGCTCATCACCGAACCGACCGTCGCCGGACAAGCGCCTATCGGCGACTTCTACTCCCCCGATCCCTATGCTGTTCCGCGACTCGGGGAACCGGGAGACATCACCTCGGCACTGCTCTTCCTGACATCGCCGGATGCCGCCTTCGCGACGGGAACAGAACTGGTCGTCGACGGTGGGCTGTTGCTCGGGCCCGCCCTTCCGGCGGAGGAAGCAGCACTTCGATGACGATCACCGCCGACGATATCCACGCAGCTGCCCCGTACGAGGTTCCGCGGTTGCCACGGCTACTCCGATGAGAGTCGGCCGAGGCCGAGTAGTCGTCTCGGTGGACATTGCCGACGAGTCAGGCAAGTCTTCTGCGCACGTGATTCGGACAGTGCACGTTCGCATTTCGTGACGCTGAATATGTCAGAAGAAGCGATCGGCCAGTTCGCCGACGAGGGAGAGATCGCGTGCGTCGGGAATCAGGTACTTGGTGACGGTTCCGCTGATGAACGGGTGCCAGGCGCCGCCGCCGAACTCGTCGGCAACTACCACTGCTTGCCCGACGAACACGCCGGGGAAATGCCGAGCCGCCAGTGTGCCGTTGTGTGCGGCGATGGCCAGGAGTTCCTCGGCGCGGCTGCGGTCGATGACGTCGCCCATTCGTGCCAGGAGTTCGCGGCCCGTGTCGGCGGCCTGCGGACGTGGCTCGGCCGACACCAGGACGAGCTGCCCGACGCTCACGCCCCGGCGCTGGAGTTCGACGGCTATCGCGTGGGCGAGAACGCCGCCGAAGGAGACACCGAGAAGATGCACGGTTCCCGACGCCTGGACCGCCACGATCTCGTCGGCGTAGAGCGCGGCGAGCGATGTCAGGGACTCGGCCTTGGTGCTGATCGCCTGAACCCCGTACACGGGCCGATCCTCGGCGACATGCTCCACGAGCTCGGCGTAGCAGCTGGTCAGCCCCTCGATCGGGTGGATGCAGAAGACTGGAGCCTGGGTGCCGGTGGTCCGGATGGGTAGAACCGCTGGCGATGCGTAGCTGGTGACCGCAGTGTCGGCGTAATCGGTGAAGGCCAACTTCGAGTAATCGTTCACTACGGTCATGCGGTGCCTCCAGGGTCGAGTCTGTCGGGATGTCTTCAGTGGGTCTCTTGTGCCGCCTGAGGAGTATGTCGCGCATTCAACCAACACTGTTACCCGCGTCACAGACTCGTTATATTACGATTCGGTCGAGCCCCCGAATGACACTGGTGGGATTCGTGATTCATCCAGTGCATCTCGAGTTCGCACTTGTGCAGACGACACGCCGGTGAGGACCTGCACAAGTGCGAATTCGCTGGGTTCAGAACACCCAGTTCTGCAGGACGACGCAGGTGACGGTGCCGCCGAGGATGCTGAGGGCGATGTTGCGGCGCCAGAGGTGCAGGCCGATGGTGACGGTGACGCCGGCGAGGGGTGGGATGCCGTGGGCGGCGCCGGTGAGGTCGATGGAGGACAGGGCGTAGACGGCGAGGATGGCGACGGCGCCGAGGGGCATCCATTTGCCCAGCGACTCGAGGACGGCCGATTCGCGGAGGGATGACCGGACGAGGAACGGAATTGCTCTCAGCGAGAACGTGATTCCGACGGCGACGGCCAGGGCTGCGGCGATGTACCAGTAGTCAACCACGCTGGTGCCTGACCATCAGGGCGGCGGTGAACACGCACATTGCCACAACCAGCATCGATCCGGGCGCGAGGAGGTAGCCGATGACCCCGGCGCCGACGGCGAGCCCGAGGGTGACGCGGTCGGGGTTTTCGCGGTAGACGTCGAGGAACAGCACGACGAACAGTGCGGTGAGAACGAAGTCGAGTCCTTCGAGGCCTGAGAGTAGTGAACTTCCGATACCGGCGCCGACGAGGGATCCCATCATCCACGACGAGTGCAGACCCAACTGCGTCCACAGGATTTGTTTGCCCCGTAGGCGCGCGGACGCGAGGGCGAAGGCTTCGTCGCAGAGGGCGAAGATGCTGTACAGCTTCGCCATTCGGCCGTCGACTTGCTGCAAGGGGAAGGTGAGACCGTAGAACAGGTGCCGGGAGTTGACCAGCAGTGTGGTGATCGCGATCGCGGCAAGGGGTGCGGATGCGGCCAGGAGCCCGACCAGGATGAATTCGACGGAGCCCGCGAAGAGGACGCCGGACATGATCGGCGCAAGCCACCACGGGAGGTTGTGCGCGGTGACGATCACGCCGAAACCGATTCCCAGAACGAACAATCCGAGCCATACGACGCCTGCGGACCGGGTGGCGTCGCGGAGCGGGGAGCGAAGCTGGGTGGGGGCGAGCGTGGTCATGCGGCAATGATAGGAAATCAGGCGAGCGATTTTGTTGCCGCTTCTTGTGTAAAGCGCGAGAGGCGCGCAATATCAGAGATGTGGATGCCATCGATGAACACATTTTGTTGCTGTTGCAGGAGAACGGCAGGTTGACCAATCAGGAGCTGGCGGCACAGGTCGGCCTCACACCGGCGCCGTGCCTGAGGCGCGTCCGCAAGTTGGAGGAGGATGGTGTCATCACGGGGTACTCCGCGATAGTCGACCGAACGCGCATGGGACGGGGGTTCGAAGTCATCATCCATGCGGACCTCGTCGCGAAGGACTTCCGGACGGTGGCCGCATTCGAGGAACGCATGGCCGGGATGTCCGAGGTCGCGGAGTTGCGCAGGATGTTCGGCATCCCCGACTATTTCGTTCGTGTTCGTGTGGCGGACCTTGCAGCGTTCGAAAAGTGGCTCACGACACAACTTATGGGCGATCCTGCTATCGCGAGGGTGGACTCGCGTATCACCATGAAAATTCTCAAGTCCGACGCTCCGTGATCTTCGGTGACCTACCATCGTTCGCGTGAGGAAGCTGATTGCGTTCTGTGCGATCGTTGTTGCGGCACTGCTTATCGGGAACGTTCCCGCGCACGCGCAACCGCGTCCGTTGAGGGTGGCGATCGTCGGCGATTCCTTCAGCGCGGGAATCGGCGCCAGCAACGGCTACGGCGGGTACGCCACTCTGCTCGGTGCCAGGGGCTGCTGGGATCTGAATCTGGTGGCACGGTCCGGCAGTGGGTACGCGGCAAGCACCGACCCGTTCGTCAGTGTGCCGCGGGTGGCGGCCGTCGCGACGTCGCTTCCGGACGTGATCATCGTGCAGGGCAGCGGAAACGACCGCGGCGACGGCAGGTTGTTCGCAGCGGCGACGGGCTTGTATCTCACCTACCGCGTGGTGGCACCCCAGGCGCGGATCATCGTCGTCGGGCCGACCGGTGCCCCCGATGCCAAACACGGCAACATCGACGAGATCCGACGCCACCTCCGCGATGCGGCTGGGGTGGCAGGCGTGACGTTCCTGGATCCGAAGGCCGAGCGGTGGCTGAACCCGGCCACCGACTACGCCCCCGACGGCATACATCCGAACAACAGTGGTCACGCTCGATTGGCGGACCGACTGTTCTCCGTTCTGTCCGGCCTCGGGGTCGCCGGCACCTGTGGTTGATCGGCACGGCTGAGTTGTAGATCGCGCAGCCACACCAGCAGTGACAAGCCGGCGAACACCACTCCGGTCACACAGACTCCTGTCCAGCCGTAGTGCTTCCAGGCGAGTGTGCCGACGGCCGATCCCACCGAGGCTCCGACGAAGTACGTCGTCATGTAGATCGAGTTGATGCGCGCCCGTGCTTCCGGTTCCAAGGCGTAGACGACGTTCTGATTGCTGACGTGCACGCCTTGCAGTGCCAGGTCGACCAGGACAAAGGCAAGCACGAACACCAGCCAGACGTGGCTTCCGATCATGAACAGCGGCCACACGGCAATCAGCAGTACGACGCCGATTCCGGTTCCCCACTGAACCAGTCCGCGGTCGGCCAGACGACCGGCGACCGACGCCATCAGCGCACCGGCCACGCCGGCGAGCCCGATCAGCCCGATCTGAGCTGCGGAGAAGCCGAATTCGGTGGTGAGCAGCAACGTCATCGTCGCGAACACCGCGCTGACCGACGCGAAGGACAAGGCACCGAGGGCGGATCGAACACGTAACCGGGGGTACCGACGGACGAGCACGCCCATCGACGCGAGTGCGGGCAGGTAGGACACGCCTGCTGTCCCCGAATGTCGCGGCAGTACCCGCCACAGGCCCGCTGCCGCGATCAACATCAGGACCGAGGCCAGCCGGTACACCCCCTGCCATCCGGTCACGTCGGACAGTAGGCCGGAGATGCTGCGGGCCAGCAGAATTCCCGTCAGCAAACCGCCCATCACGATGCCGACGACTCGGCCCGACTCCGACGGGTCGGCCATCGAGGCTGCGAACGGAACGATGACCTGCGCGGCAACGGAGAACAGTCCGGCCATGGCCGTCCCGACGAGCAACCACGAGAGTCCGGGCGAGAAGCCGGCGAGTGCCTGTCCGGCGGCGGCCAGCACCATCAGTCCGACGATGAGCTTCCGTCGATCGACGACATCGCCGAGCGGGACGAGGAACAGCAGACCGAGTGCGTAGGAGATCTGTGCGACGGTGACCGACACTGCGGCCGCGGACTGCGAGACTCCGAAGTGTTCGGCGATGAGGTCGAGCAGTGGCTGGTTGAGGTAGTTGCCGCCGGCGCTCAGTCCCGTTGCCACCGCCATGAGGGCGACGACGGGAGTCCCGATCCCGGTTTTGTTCGACGTTGTCGTGTTCACGGGTACAGCCTTCTCCTGATCGATCATGCTGTCCAATAGATCGATCAGCACCATTGATCGCGCAAAACGATAGATTATGGGGGTGGAACTCCGTCACATCCAATATGCCGTCGCGGTAGCCGAGGAACAGCATTTCAGCCGAGCTGCCGCGCGCCTGCACGTCGCGCAATCCGCTCTGAGCAGTCAGATCCGCGACCTCGAGCGAGAGCTCGGCGTCGAGCTGTTCACCCGCACCAGCCGTAGCGTCACCGTCACCAAGGCGGGCCAGATCTTTCTCGAACGCGCTTACGGCGTGCTGGGTGCGGTGGCGCGCCTCGTCTCGGACGTGTCACCGTCGAACACCGAGGTTCGACGCCTCCGCGTCGGGATGATCGTTCCCCTGACCCGGGTGGATGTGGTCGCGGCCGTCGCCGCGTTGGGGACCTCGCACCCCAACACGACGGTGTCGTTGTTGCCGAGGGGCAGCGCGGATACTGTCGCAGGGGTCGCCGACGGTTCCCTCGACGTGGGCATCATCGGTCTCGCGCCGGGCCGGACGCACGTCGGCCTGACGTCGACTGCGCTGTGGACGGAGAAGCTGTCGTTGTTCGTCTCTCCCCGTCACGAGTGGGCAGGCAGGTCGACGGTGCGCCTGGCCGAACTGGGCGGAGTGCCGATGATCGACCGGCCCGCGGGGAGCGAAGCCCGCATGCAGACCGATCACGCGTTCACGCAGTCCTCCGTCGAGCGGGGCCCGGTCATCGAAGCAGACTCGGCGGAACTCGTCACCGGGCTGGCGGAGGCGCAGCTGGGTGTCACACTGCTGCCGTCGTCACTGGCCGAGTTGTTTCCTCGGCTTCATCGGATCGACGTGGTCGACGCACCGACGCGCACCGTCTCGGTGATCACCCACCCCGAGCACATCACTTCGGTGACAACAGCGTTCACCGAGCTCCTGCTGAATCAGGCGTCCTGAGTCCGGATCCGGGGGTAAGTGCCGTCGCCCAGGTTGGGGTCGGGCAGAACACCGTCGGGATCGATGAGCGCGACGTCTCGGCCGTCGAGCGCTATGCGTCGCATACCCTCGAGAGTCATTCGTCGGCCGACGTCGGAGAACCGGTTCACCCGGCATACATCGAAAACGACTGTGCCCGAGGATGTGTCGCGGGACAAGGCGTCGAGCAGCATCTCCGCGCCACCGAACTGTACGACGCCCTGCAGCTCGATTGTCGATTCGCCGTCCTCGTCGCGGATGCTCCGCAGGACCGACGAACCGTAGGGTTCGACGTCCATCAGATGCATGCCCATGTCGTCGGACAGCCGCTCGAAGACCTTCACGCCGCGGACGCTGTTGCCGTGCGAGTCGAGTCTCGGCGACAGGACGCCGATGCCCACCTGGCCCGGAAGTGAACCCAGAAGGCCGCCTGCCACACCACTTTTCGCGGGAATGCCCACCGACGTCAACCAGTGGCCGGCGGCGTCGTACATGCCCGCTCCTGCCATGACCGACAGGGTCTGCCGGGCGACCGCCCTGCTGACGACCTGTTCACCGGTCGTCGGGTGAACTCCGCCGGACGCCAGCGTGGCGCCCATCAGCGAGAGGTCTCGGACCGTGACGTTGATGGAGCACTGCGTCGTGTAGCCCTCGACGACGGCATGGGCCTCGTCGGGCAGAATTCCGTAGTTGCGCAGCATGTGCGCGATGGCGAGGTTTCTGTCCGCAGTGTCCAGCTCGGACCGGCAGACGGACTCGTCGACGGACAACTGTCGTCCGGCGAGGGTCGAGAAGAAACTCAGTGCGCGAGAGGTTCTTTCGTCGACCGACGAACCCAGCAGAGAATGTGTGGCGATGGCGCCTGCATTGATCATCGGGTTCTTCGGCCGGCGAGTGTCACCTTCGAGGGACAGCTCGTTGAACGCCTCGCCCGACGGCTCCACGCCGACCGTGTCGAGCACTGCGTCGAAGCCCCGGTCGGTCAGCGCGGCCGCGTACGCGAACGGCTTGGAAATCGACTGGATCGAGAACTCGGTCTCGTCGTCGCCGACGGAATGAGTCCGGCCGTCGACCGTCGTCACCGCGATTCCGAACACGTCGGGGTTCGCGTGCGCGAGATCGGGAATGTAGTCCGCGACCTCGCCGTCCGTAGTGCTCGACAGGCTGTCCAGTACTTCCCGCAGGTAATCGGGAACAGGTGACTTCACGGTACGAAATTTAGCACCGGGTCACCGGGCGACGCTCAGACAGCGCCCATGTCTGCGGACAACCAGTGCCGAGGTTCGAGGTAGAACGCGACGTGCTCACCCAGGGTCTTCTCGAACTCGAGGTATCCCTCCACCTTGTCGGGCGCGAGGTAGCGACTCGCCATCTCTCGTGACTTCTCCTCGCTGCCCGGCTCTTCGCGGAGCAGAGGCCCGTCGATCGAGACGTAGCGGATGGACGGCTCCGTACGCTCGACCATCAAGCTGAATCGTCCTGCGGCACGGATAAACTCGGCCTTCTTGGAAGTCTTCCCGGTGAGAACCCAGGCTTCACCGCCGGGGGTGTACTGGTACCAGATGGGTATGGTCAGAGGACCTCGATCGTTGCCGGCGAAGACCGACAGGGCCGCGATGTGCGGTTCGGACAGAAACTCTTCTCGTTCCGATTTCGACAGTGGCATGCGCTCAGTTTAGGTCCGTCACTCCAGCTCGTCGAAGGGTTTCGCATACCGAAAGCTCCCGTTCACCGGGCCTGCGCTGAGCTGGAGAGCCTGAAAGAAGTGGCCCCACGCGGGGTCGGGTGATTCGACGCCGACATCGGAGCCCGCGCGAAACCCGAACCGGCTGTAGTACCCGGGGTCGCCCAGCAGAGCCAGCACCGGGATGTCGACTGCCTCCGACGCGCCGATCAGCGCGTACATCAACGCTGTCCCGACGCCGGTGCCCTGGAACTCCGGGAGCACGGCGAGCGGCCCGATCCCGACCCCGAAGTTGACACCGCGGCTACCGATGACGTACCCCACGATTGTCCCGTCCACGACCGCGAGCAGCGACAACTCGGGCACGTACCCGTCGGTGAACAGCTTCTCGGTCAACCCGACTTCGACAGGTTCGGTGTCGTCCTGGCGGAATGCTGCCCGCACGACGCCGAGGATGGCCGGGCGGTCGGCTGGATGTTCGCGTCGAATCATCACCGCCCGAGTATGACCGCCGTTCATCGGTGGTCTGATCACTCAGCGGGGAATTGGCTTGAGCACGATGTCGGTCGGATGAGCATCCGCCGGTGTGTCGACTGCATTGCGGACGGCCCTCGCGACGGTCGAAGCCCGCAGGAACTGCGACGGCTCGTAGTGATCCCCTTCGTGTTCGACGATCGCCTTCTGCATGTCCGTGTCGATGCGGCCGGGGTGAATCGATGTCACTCGGATCGTCGGCTCCTCCGCGCGCAACGCGTCTCCGAACGCCCTCAACGCGAATTTCGACGCCGCGTACGCGCCCCACCCCGGATTGACGCGCAGACCCGCCCCGGAATTGATCAGCACCACGTGGCCGCCTGCCCGTCGTAAAGCCGGCAGAAGAGCCTTCGTCAAGGACACGACCGCGAGAACATTTGACTCGTACTGGGCGCGCCAGTCCGCGATCGAGGACTCGGCAACCGTGCCCAGCTCCGCAACGCCTGCATTGTGCACCAGCACGTCGAGAGACTCGATTCCCTCCGTCGCCCTGGCCACAGCGTCGTGATCGAGAAGATCCACCGGCCACGGCGTCGAACCTTGCAGTTCCGACGCAATCGACGCAATCGACTCCGGCGACCGTCCGCCCAGCCGAACCTCGTGATCCGACGCCAACACCCGGGCAATCTCCGCCCCGAGTCCCCGGCTCGCACCCGTCACCAGCGCAGTGGAAGTCATACCTCCACCTTAGATCCGTGCACTGTGCCGGACCGAACGTGACGTTCGGTCACTTGGAGTGACCGAACGGTTCATTCGGTCCGAAAAAAGGCCTCAGTCGAATGTCATGCCCGCTTCGGCGGCCATGGCCATGGTGGTGCTGCCGCCGTCGAGGGATTCGCGGATGATGTCGGCGTGGCCGGCGTGCTGGGCGATTTCGCGCAGGATGTGGAGCAGGGTGAACCGTGCCGATTGCCATGCGCGTTCGGGAGCCCAGGGTGCCGTCGGGAGTGGGATTTGGGCGTCGAGGTCCATGGTGGCGAGTGCTGTTTCGGTGTCGGCGGCGACGCGTGCGAGGTCGTCGATCAGTCCGGCTACGGTGTCGTCGGGGCCCATGACGTATTCGGTGCCCATGCGGGACATGTCGAATTCTGCGTTCTCGTCCATGTCCGCGATGGTTTTCATCCAGCCGCGCTCGTTGCTGACGACGTGGTGGAGCAGGCCGCCGAGGGTCAGTTCGCTGACGGTGGTTCGGGTGCGGGCCTGGTCGTCGGCGATGCCGGTGACGGTGTAGAGGAAGTTCTTGCGCTGATCGGCGAGCATTCGGGCGATGTCGGCTTTTTCACCGGTGAGAGTCATGGGGTTCCCTTTCGTTGCTGGTGAGAACGACACTAGAGACCATTGCGGACAGTTACGGTCCTGAAAAGAACTCGAGTCTCGATGGGCGGAAAGTACGGAGGGGTCGCAAACTAGAGGGATGGGCGACCGTGGATTCACTTCGACACAACTGGCCGCGCGGGCTGCCTACCTTCTGCGCGGCAACGATCTGGGCACCATGACGAGCGCCGCACCGAAGCTCTATCCACACATGTGGAGCTGGGACGCGGCGTTCGTGTCGGTCGGGTTGGCGCCTCTGAGCGTGGAGCGGGCGGTCGTCGAGTTGGACACGTTGTTGTCGGCGCAGTGGAAGAACGGGATGATTCCGCACATCGTCTTCGCCAACGGCGTCGACGGCTACTTCCCGGGTCCGGCGAGGTGGGAAACGTCGGAACTGGCGGTGCACGCTCCGTTGGGGCCGCAGACGTCGGGCATCACTCAGCCACCCGTCCATGCGATCGCGGTGCAGAGAATCCTCGATCATTCCCGTCGTCACGGCCGCACCACCAGAGCGGTCGCGGAGGAGTTCCTCGACCGGCGGTGGGACAACCTGGTGCGGTGGCATCGCTGGCTGGCCGAGGCGCGCGACATTGCGGACAACGGCCGCGTCACCCTGTTTCACGGCTGGGAATCCGGGATGGACAACTCGCCGCGGTGGGACGCGTCGTATCTGGGTGTCGTGCCCGGGGAGATGCCGCCGTTCGTGCGCAAGGACGACACGGTCGTGACGGACGCGTCGCAGCGGCCGAGCAATATCGAGTACGACCGCTACATCTGGCTCGTCGAGGAGATGAAGCAGGCGGGGTACGACGACGCTGCGCTCAAGGAGAAGATGAGCTTCGCTGTCGAGGACGTGTTCGTCAGCGCGATCTTCGCCATGGCGTGCGATGTGTTGGCGACGATCGGCGAGGAGCATTCGAAACCGAATTCCGATGTCCGCGAGTTGCGTGGGTGGGCCGAGAAGTTCCGCACAGGTGTCATCGCCACGACGGACAGTCGGTCGGGTGCCGCACGCGATTACGATCTGCGGGCTCGGCGGTGGATCACCACCGACACCATCGCGATGTTCGCGCCGCTGTTGTGCGGTGGATTGCCGCGTGAGCAGGAACGGACGCTGCTGCGGCTGTTCGAGGGAACACGGTTCTGTGGGCACCCCGACCTTCGCTATGCGGTACCGCCGTCGACGTCGCCGGTGTCACGGGACTTCCGCCCACGCGAATACTGGCGCGGCCCGGTGTGGCCGGTCATGACGTGGTTGTTCTCGTGGGCGTTCTCGCGGCGCGGCTGGGCGGAGCGTTCGCTGGACCTGCGTGAGGAAGGCTTGCGGCAGGCCAGCGACGGCACGTTCGCCGAGTACTACGAGCCGTTCACGGGTGAGCCGCTCGGCAGCATGCAGCAATCCTGGACTGCTGCAGCAGTTCTCGACTGGCTCGGCTGACTCACATCGGCGGTTACCAGCGCGCCAACGGACGGATGTCGTCACCGGAGAAGTGGTTGATGTCCGTGGGTGCATCGATGCCGGGGATTCGGCCGTTGTCGGTGTATTGCCAGAACAACCAGTTCGTCCACCCGCCGGGGAGTGGTCCGAGGGTGTCGTTGTAGTCCGCGATCCACAGTGGATAGTGGTTGAACTCGTGGGTGTCCGCCATCGCGGTGCGCCAGAAGTTCGGGTAGGTGTAGATGATCGGCTGACGTCCGGTGAGCGCATGCACCGTGTTCAGGTACCGGTGGGTCCAGTCGATGAGGTGCTCGGGCGGCAGCCCGTGGGAGTGTTCGAGGTCCAGCACCGGTGGCAGATCGCCCGGTCCGTTGATCCCGAGCACCACCGTCGAGTAGTAGGCGGCCTGCGCTTCCGGTGAAAGCCGTACGTCCGCATAGTGATACGCGCCGCGGGCTACTCCGGCTGCTCGCATGACGAGGCAGTCCTGCACGAAGTACGGGTTGATGTAGTCGAGACCTTCGGTTGCCTTCACCATCGCGAAGTCGTGGCCGGACCCTCGTACTCGGTGCCAGTCGATCTTGGTGCCGTCGATGTGTTGCCACGAGGACACATCCGGCCCCTGCGCTCCCAGTGTCTGCGGGTTGGCCGACGCCACCGCGGGCATGCCGCAGATCAGTGCGCCGGTGATGACGAGGGTTTTCAACGCACGTGTCATGCTCACAGCTTTCGTCGAGTACGGATTTTGCGCGAACGTGGAACGGCTCAGCCGGCCAGCGCCCGTTCCAGGGTCGGCCAGGATGCGCGGAGCGCGTCCTGCCAGTACAGCCATGAGTGTGTTCCTGGATGCCCCAGGTCGAACTGCGCTGGAATACCCAGTTCACCGAGCCGCTGCTGCAGCCGTTCGGCGCATCCGTTCGCGACGGCTTCGATCACCCCACCCAGCAGAATCTGCTCTTGCAGCGGGGGTGAACCGACCGGGCGCACGGCGTTCGGCATCTCGTGCGGCCCGGGCAGCCCGGTTGCGTTGGAGACGAACAGCTCCAGACCCCGCAGCCCCTCGGCGTTGACGTACGGGTCGTGCTCGACCCAGCGAGGATCACCGTCGGGACCCCACATGTTGTCGGTGTCGCCTTTGCCGCGCACGGCGATGAGAGTGCGAATGAAGTTGCGTGCTACTGGATCCGATGTCTGCGCGCACCCGCTGTACGACGCCACCCCGCGGTAGAGGCCGGGTGCCTGGATCGCGAGATCGAGGACGCTGCCGGCGGACATGGACAAGCCCCCGATCGCGTTGACGCCGTTGGCCCCGAGTGCGTCGTCGAGGACGGGCGGCAGTTCCTCGGTCAGGAAGGTCTGCCACTTGTTCCGCCCGAGTCCGGGGTCGTCGTGCTCCCAGTCGGTGTAGTAGCTGAGGTAACCGCCGACGGGGATGACGACGTTGACGTTCTTGTCCGCGAAGAACTCCGGCATGTCGGTCTGCTTCAGCCAGTTCGCGCCGTCCTCACCGCCGCCTGCTCCGTTGAGCATGTACAGCGTCGGCCGCGGTGCCGAGGTGTCCGCGGGTCGAAGGACCTGCAGTGGGATGACGCGGTCCATCGACGCCGAGTAGACGTGCACATCCCATCGTCGATCGTTGATCTTCTCGATGTGGTCGACGGAACTCACGGCGCCGGGCGCCTCGGGTTGGGCGAACGCGACCGACGTCGGTCCCATCAGGACAGCGGCGGCGGCGATCACGAGGGCTCGCCGGAGAACTACCTTCATGCGCGGACCTCGAGGTGCCGTGCGACGAGCGGGCCGACTGCGCGCAAAGCGGACGGCGACGTCATCTGCCAATGCGAGTGCGACACCGAGAAGTTCGAGATGTCCCCGGTCACGTACGGGTGCCACGTCGCGAGTCCGTGCAGTTCCTCGTGGCCGGCACTGACGAACAGGACGTCACCGTCGTAGACGCCGGGGGTGTGCCCGACGGCCAACTCGTGGTTGTGTCGTGCGGCGGCGATCAGCCGTTCCACTTCGTGTGTCTCGATGATGCCCGATCCTGCGACGAGGGACGGGAGCGAATCGAGGCGGATGCGCTGCCCCCCGGCCGGTCCGAATCCGTCGATACCGGGCATGGTGATTCCGACGGCGTCGAGCAGGTCTGCCGCGGGAAGTTCTGTCTCCCAGACATCCTGGTTCTGCACTGCATGGCTGTCCAGCAGCACCAGAGAGCCGACGGTTTTGCCCTGGGCCCGGAGGCGGACGGCCATGGCGTGGGCGATCGTTCCGCCGAGTGACCATCCGAGCAAGTGGTAGGGGCCGTTCGGCAGGATCTTCTCGATCTCGTCGATGTATCGCTGTGCGAGTGCGTCCAGGCTGTTCGGCAGGTCGGACGGAGCTGGGGTCTGGATGCCGTAGATCGGCCGGTCGGTGTACTTGTCGAATCCGTTGTAGCACCAGGACAGTCCGACGATCGGGTGGATGCAGAACAGCGGCACCCCGTCGCCGGTGGTGCGGATCGGGAACACCACGTCGAACGACGAGCTGCCGTCGGATCCGGAGTCCAACAGTGTCGCAATCGATTCCGGTGTGGGTTCGGCCAGCAGTGCCTGCAGGGACAGAGCGGTGCCGGTCGATGCCCTCAGCTTGCTGAGCACACGCATCGCCGTGAGCGAGGACCCGCCTCGTTCGAAGAAGTCGTCTGTCACCGAGATGTCGTTCACTGCCAGTACCTCCGAGAATGCTTCTGTGACGAGCCGTTCGGTCGCCGTGGACGGGAGTCTGTTCGGGCCGGCGTCGCGGCCGAAGTCGGGTGGTGGAAGCGCACCGGCGTCGAGCTTTCCGGTCGGTGTGCGAGGGACGGTCGTCAGATACGTGACGGACGCCGGAATCATGTATCCGGGCAACCGTTTCCGCAGGTAGCTCCGCAGTGCGTCACCCTGCAGCGCGACACCCTGCACCGCGTCTCGGTCGCCCAGGACGTAGGAGACGAGGACCGTCTCTCCCGACGGCATGCCATGGCCGACGGTCACCGCGAAGTCGACGCCGGGGTGAGTCGACAGTGCGGCGTCGATCTCACCGAGCTCGATGCGGAACCCACGGATCTTGATCTGCGTGTCGCTGCGTCCGCTGTATCGGAGCCGACCGTCGGGTGTGCGACGAACGATGTCCCCGGTTCGGTACATGCGGCCGCCGCTGACCGGATCCGCGAGAAATCGTGCCGACGTCAGCCCTGCCCGGCCGTGATAGCCACGTGCGACGGCGGGGCCGCCGACGTACAGCTCGCCGGGGACGCCGTCGGGCACCGGGTGGAGGCGTCCGTCGAGAACGTGAGCGACGAGGCCCGCGACAGGCCTGCCGATGTCGATCGGGGCGTCGGCGGTGATCTCGCCGAGTGTCGATATGTCCGTGGCTTCCGTGGGTCCGTAGCCGTTCACCATGATTCGGCCCGGCGCCCACCGGGCGATCAGCTCGGGGCTGCACGCCTCGCCGCCGACACAGACGACCTGCACGGTGTCCAGGTCGCTCGGATCGAGCGTGGACAGGGTGGATGGAGTCGTCAGCGTGTGTGTGACGGACTCGTCGCGCAGGAACGCGGCCAGTTCTTCGCCGCCCAGAATCTCCGGTGGGGACACCACCAGCGTTGCGGCTGCGGACAGCGCGGACACCATCTCCCCGACGGCCATGTCGAAACTCGGTGAGGTGTTGTGCAGGAACCGCGACGACTGTTCGATGTGGTGAACTTCGCGCCTGGACTCGGCGAGGTTCGCGAGCCCGCGGTGCGAGACGACGACTCCCTTGGGCAGGCCGGTGGAACCGGACGTGTAGATCATGTACGCCGCACTGTCGAGTCCGGCGACGCCGTTCAGCTCCTCCGCTGCGACGGCGTGACGCGGTGCCCGCTCCACTTCGCTGCTGATCTCCGGGTCGTCGAGTTCGAGCCAGGTGATGTCTCTCGGCAGCGCACTGCGGTGCGAGGTGAGCGTGATTCCCATGACCGCTCCGGAATCGGAGACCATGTGCTGCAGTCGATCCCGCGGATATTCGGGGTCGACGGGCACGTACGCGGCGCCGGTCTTCGTCACGGCCCAGACGGTCAGAACCGAATCCAACGAGCGGGGAAGCCCGATCGCGACGACGGTCTCGGGGCCGATTCCGTATCCGAGTAGTACCCGGGCCAGTCGGGTCGACGCGTCGTCGACCTCGCGGTAGGTGTGGTCCTCCCCGTTCCATCGGATGGCGACCCCGTCGGGATTCTGCGCGACGGCCTGTCCGATCAACTGCGTGAGCGTACGAGGGCTGACGGCATCGCGGCCGCGGACCGGTTCGTGTTCGCGCGGGCCGAGGATGTCGATGTCGCCGACGGCCTGCGTCGGGTTCTCCACTGCTGCCGTGAGAATCCGCGCGAACCGGTCCACGAAGCCCTCGATGGTGGCGGCGTCGAACAGGTCGGTGCTGTAGCGCAGGGAACCACCGAGGCCGCCTGCCGTCTCCCGGAGCGTCAGCGCGAGATCGAATCGCGTGACGCCGGATTCGTACGGGAATTCCGAGACGGTGAGGCCGGGTAGTTCCAGCATCGACGGCCGATCCGGTTCGAACGCCAGCAGCGCCTGGAACAGCGGGGAGTGGGACGTCGCGCGGGTCGGACGCAGTGTTTCCACGACCTGCTCGAACGGCACGTCGGCGTTCTCCAGTGCTTCGAGGTTGGTGCTGCGCACCCTGTCGAGGAGATCGGCGAAGCTTTCTGCCGGCCGAATCTCGTTGCGCAGAACGACGGTTCCGACGAACATGCCGACGACATCGTCGAGGCTGCCTGCGCTTCGACCCGCCACGGTGGTGCCGATCGGGATGTCGGTGGTACCCGACAAGCGGGCCAGCAGGACTGCGTACGCCGCGCCGACGACCATGAACACCGAGGCGCTGTGGCGATGGGCAAGCGACTTGATCGCCGACGCTACGGCGGGGTCGATGTCGAACGCCACCTCGGCACCGCGTTGCGACGAGACAGCAGGCCGCGGCCGGTCCGTGGGCAGATCCAGCACGTCGGGTAGCCCGTCCAGCCGGGTACGCCAGTAGTCGAGCTGCGTGGACAGGACGGACTCGGGATCGTCCGCGGAACCCAGAACGTTCGACTGCCAGAGTGCGAAGTCCGCATACTGCACCGGCAGCGGTTCCCACGGCGCGGGCGCGCCGTGTGTTCGGGCCGCGTACGCGGTGACGACGTCGCGGGCGAGCGGGCCCATGGACAGTCCGTCCGCCGCGATGTGGTGAACGACGAGAAGCAGTACGTACTCGGTCGGGGACGTGCGGAGAACACTGCCGCGCAGCGGCACTGCTGTTGTCACGTCGAATCCGCGATTGAGTACCGCTGCAGCCGAGGCCAGGACGGCCGATTCGTCGATGTCCTGAGGCGTGAGATCGAGTTCGACCTCGTCGGCCGGAAGAATCACCTGATGGGGGTCTTCGGAGACGGGATAGACGGTCCGAAGCGATTCGTGCCGATCGAGTACGTCACGCAGGCCTGCGGCCAACGCATCCGCATCGAGGTCTCCACTCAACCTCACGGCGAACGCGATGTTGTATGCCGCCGAGGCCGGTTCGGCCTGGTTCAACAACCACATTCGCCGTTGCGCGGCAGACAACGGGATCACGTCGGGACGCGGTCCCGGGCGCAGCGCAGGCAGCGCCGACGATTCGGAGGCGTCGATCGTCACTGCCAGCTGCGCAGGCGTCGGGGCTTCGAACAGCGCGCGCACAGGCAGTGTCCGTCCGACCCGCTCGTTGACGTGCGCCATGACTCGCGTGGCGACGAGTGAGCTTCCTCCGAGGTCGAAGAAGTTGTCGTCCACACCGATGCGTGGAACGCCGAACACCGCCCCGAACACCTCGGACACGATCGTTTCCGTCGGCGTTCGAGGAGCGAGAAACTCGCGGGTCGCGAACACCGGCTCCGGCAACGCGGTGCGGTCGGTCTTTCCGGTCGGCGTGCGCGGCACCTCGTCGATGATCGTGACGGCCTGCGGCACCATGTGGGACGGCAGCGACCGTCGCGCGTGCTCGACGACGTCGGAGGGATCTGCATGTACTCCCGACACCGCGTCGGAGACGACGATGTAACTCACCACACTGTCCGCGTGAACGATCGACACCGACTGTTCGACGCCGGGGTGACGGGTCAGGACGGCGTCGACCTCACCGAGTTCGATGCGGAACCCGCGGATCTTGACCTGGTGGTCGATGCGCCCGTGGTACTCGAGGGCGTCGCCGACGCGCCGCACGCGATCGCCGGTGCGGTACAGCCGATGCCCGCGCGGGTCGAACGGGTTGGCGACGAAGGCCGCCGCCGTCGTTGCGGGGTTGCCGTGGTAACTCCGGGCGAGAGCGCCTCCGCCGAGGTAGAGCTCGCCGACTGTTCCCGTCGGCACCGGATGCAGGCGCGCGTCGAGCACGTATGCGCCGACTCCTCGTATCGGGGAGCCGATTCGGATCGGCGCGTCGGCGATCATCGGGTCGGACATCGTCGCGACGACGGTGCTCTCCGTCGGACCGTACGCGTTGAACAACGCCACCCGATCAGCCCAGGTGGAGATCAGATCCGGGCCGCACGCTTCTCCGCCGACGACGAGGACGCGGAGGTTCGGTACCGAATCCGGGTCGATCGTTGCGGCAGCGGCGGGCGTCAGGAACGCGTGGGTGACGCCGTCGAGTGCGGCTGCGAGCTCGGCGCCACCGTAGATCTCGGGATCGGCGATGTGCATCGTACTGCCGCTGCCGATCGCGAGGAGCAGTTCGAGGATCGACGCGTCGAAACTGGGTGAGGCGAAATGTAGTGTTCGACTGTTCTTGTCGAGACCGAGACGCTCGACCAGTTCTGCACCGAGGTTGGCAAGACCGGCATGGGTGACCGACACACCTTTCGGCGTTCCGGTGGATCCGGAGGTGTAGATGACGTAGGCCGGATGGTGGGGGCTCAGTGCGCTGTTGCGTTCGCGGTCGGTGATGGGAAACGCCGAGCCGAGAGTCGGATCGAGTTCGTCGGGACGAATCCAGTCGACACCGGCCACCTCCGAACCGAAGCTTCCGTTTGTTTCCGAGACACCGTTTGTTTCCGAGATACCGTTGCTGTCCGAGATACCGTTGCTGTCCGAGATACCCAGGCGTGCACCGGAATCGGCGACGATGTGCAGGATCCGGTCGAGCGGGTAGCGCGGGTCGACGGGCACGAACGCGGCGCCGGTCTTGGCCACCGCCCACAGCATCGTCATCGCGGTGATGCCGCGCGGCAGCGCGATCGCCACCGCGGTCTCGGGGCCTGCTCCGCGCGCGATGAGCTGACGGGCGATGCGCGTCGATGCGTCGTCGAGCGCCGGGTAATCGATGGACACGCAGCCGGAGACCATTGCGGTACCGCCGGCGGACGAGACGACGGCTGCGGACAGGGCATCGGGCAGCGTGCGGTGTCGCAGAGACGGCGTACCGCGAAGCGGGTCGACGGACACCAGGTCGATGTCGCCGACGATCGTCCGAGGATCGGCGACCACTGCGTCGAGGATCGTCCGGAACAACTCGGTGAAGGATCGAGCGGTACCGGCGTCGAAGAGGTCGGTTGCGTAGGTGAGGGTTCCGGACAGATCCTCCGAGTCGAACGCCAGCTGCAGATCGAACTTCGCCACTGCGCCGACCGGCGCGAGAGGGGCGACCGTCAGCTCGGGCAGCTCGACCGTCGGCACCGGATCCTCGAGGGACAGCATGACCTGGAACAGCGGATGATGCGCGGTGGAGCGAACCGGGGTGAGCTCCTCGACGACGCGATCGAAGGGGATGTCGGCGTTGCCGTAGGCAGCCAGGTCGCGGTCGCGTACCGACGCGAGAAGATCGGCGAACGGCACGGCCGGATCCACGTGCGACCTCAGAGTCAGCGTGCCGACGAACATTCCGACGAGATCGTCCAGGGCCCGGTCTCCACGGCCTGCCACCGGTGTTCCGACGGTGATGTCGGACGTTCCGGACACTCTCGCGAGCATGATTGCCAACGCAGCATGGAGAACCATGAACTCGGTGGCACCGGACTGCCGTGCAAGCTCGCTCAGTGCGCGTCGGGTGTCGGGGGCCACCGAGAACGCGACCGTCTCGCCTCGATGCGATGCGGCCGGTGGCCGAGGCCGATCGATCGGCAGCGGCAGGTGATCGGCGATACCTGCGAGTTCTTCTCGCCAGAAGGACAATTGACGCGATGCCACGGATTCCGGATCCTGCTCGGAACCGAGCGACTCGATCTTCCACAGCGTGTAGTCGGTGTACTGAACCTCGAGGGGCGGCCACTTAGGTGTTGAACTTCGGGGTGTCGAACTTCGGGGTGTTGAACTTCGGGGTGTCGAACCTGGGCCTGCAGTTCCTGCGGCACGTGCGGTGTAGGCGATCATCACGTCACGTGCCAGGGGCCGCATGGACCATCCGTCGGCCGCGATGTGATGGGTGACGACGACGAGCACGTGATCGTCTGCGGCGAGACGCAGAATCGCCGCGCGCACGGGTGGTCGTTCGGTGACGTCGAAGCCGCGGACCGCGAGCCCTGCCACGGCGCCCGACAACCCACTCTCGGTGGTGTTCGTGATGCTCACGTCGAGAAAATCGGAGTCGACGACGACCTGACGGGGGCCGTCCGTCGCAGTGGTCTTCCCGGGCTCGGAGTCGGGGTAGAACGTCCGAAGCGCTTCGTGACGGTCGACGACGTCGAACACCGACTCGACGAGTGCGTCGGCGTCGAGCACACCGGTCAGCCGGACGGCACCGGCGATGTTGTACGCACCCGAGGCCGGGTCGAACCGGTTGAGCAGCCACATCCGGTGCTGATTGGGGGCGAGTGGAACGTGCGCCGGCCGAACCTGCGGGACGAGCGCGGGACCGCCACTGCAGCGGGACATGCGGTTCAGTCGGCTCGTCAGGCCGCGGACCGTCGGTTCCTCGAACAGATCTCGGACACCGAGATCGGCGTGCAGTTCCGCGTTCATGCGCGCTACCACCTGCGTGGCGGTCAGCGAGTTGCCGCCGAGCTCGAACCAACTCGCCGTCACACCGACGCTGTCGATTCCCAGCACGTCGGCGAAGATCTGCGCGACGGCCGTCTCGGCCGCACCGTCGGGTGCGACGTGCTCGGCCTGGCCGACGGACGGCTCGGGCAGGGCAGTTCGATCGAGTTTTCCGTTGCGGCCCAATGGCAGACGAGCCAGTGGCACGTACACCGTCGGAACCATGAACGCGGGTAGTTCGGCGTCGGCGTGTGCTCGGATGTCGATTGCATCGGCGTCACCGCAGACGTAGGCGACCAGCTTCTCCGAGGTCCCTTCGCCGTGGACGGTGACCACGGCGGCCGTGACGCCCTCGGCGCGCAACAGGGCTTCTTCGATCTCGCCGAGTTCGAGGCGCTGACCGCGAAGCTTGACCTGGAAGTCGTTGCGGCCCAGATAGTGCAATTCTCCGTCGAGGGTCCAGCGGACGAGGTCGCCCGTCCGGTACAACCGACCGTCGCCGTGCGGATCGGCGACGAACCGTTCGGAAGTGAGGGCTGCTCTGCCGGTGTAGCCGCGTGCCAGTTGCACACCGGAGAGGTAGAGCTCACCGACACTCCCGATCGGAACGACTCGAAGCGAGTTGTCCAACACTCGGACCCCGGTGTTCCAGACCGGAACCCCGATGGGTACCGGCCCGGTCTCCGCGGCATCGGTGCGGTGATACGTGACGTCGACGGCGGCCTCGGTCGGACCGTAGAGATTGTGCAGTTCCGCGGTCAGCATGCCGTGGAAACGCTGCACGGTTCGGCGGCTCAACGCTTCACCGCTGGCGAAGACCCGGCGCAGTGATCCGGTGTCCTCGTGATCGCCGTGGTCGAGGTACAGGTCGAGCATCGACGGAACGAAATGGGCGGTGGTGATCGACTCGTCTCGCACGAGCCGCGAGAGGTACTTGGGGTCGCGATGGCCACCGGGTTCCGCGATGACCGTCCTGGCGCCGGTGATGTGGGGCCAGAACAGTTCCCACACCGACACGTCGAACGTGGCCGGTGTCTTGTGCAGGACGGCGTCGGACGTGTCCAACGGGTAGGTGTCCTGCATCCACAGCAACCGATTGACGATGGCCGCGTGCGACACCGCGACGCCCTTGGGCCGTCCCGTCGAGCCGGAGGTGAACAGGACGTACGCGGTGTTGTCCGGGTGAACCGGTGTGGGTCGCTCGTGGTGGGCGATGGGTCCGGTGGCGAATGCCGACAGATCCAGGGTGCGCGGGTCTGCACGTGGCACCGATGTCTCGATATCGGCACCCAGAATCAGTGCAGGAGATGCAGCGTCGATCATGTAGGCGATGCGCGACGCGGGCAAGGTGTCGTCGAGAGGCAGATACGCCGCACCTGCATGCACGACGGCATGGATCGCCACGAGCTGGTCCATCGACCTCGGTAGAGACACCGCGACCACGGACTCGGCGCCGATTCCGCACCGAATCAAGTAGCGAGCCAGACAGTGCACGCGGGCGGCGAAGTTGTCGTACGTCAACGAGTGGCCGTCGTACACCACACAGGTGGACGTACCGTACACCGAGGACGCTCGGCCGAGCAGTTCCAGCAGAGTGTCGGTGCCACAGTCGACTTCCGTCGCCACCCAGTCCGAGGTGACTGCCTGACGCTCGAGTTCGCCGAGCACGTCGATGTCCAGAACGCGCCCCCGAGGCCGGTCGGCCATGGCCCGGATGGCCCGCTGGAGACGGTCGGCGAACGTCGCGACCTGACCGCGGGAGAAGGCGTCGGGCGAGAAGCGCAACGTCATCGTCGGAGTCGGCTCGAGCACGGTCACCAGGGTGAGCGGATAGTGCGTGGAATCG
Source organism: Rhodococcus sp. NPDC057297 (assembly GCF_042667435.1). Lineage (NCBI taxonomy): Bacteria > Bacillati > Actinomycetota > Actinomycetes > Mycobacteriales > Nocardiaceae > Rhodococcus > Rhodococcus sp. NPDC057297. The sequence continues at coordinate 361,627 of NZ_JBHUZE010000001.1, forward strand.
GAGACGTCGATACCGCGGACCGCCATGCCCGCGATGTCGGTCGCGGCGTCGAGTGCGCTGTGATCGACGGGGTAGGACTCGAACACCACGAGAGTGTCGAAGTCCGCGCTCCGCCCGGCCGCCGCGTGGATCTCGGCGAGTCCGACGTGATGGACGTCCAACAGCTCCACTTGCTCACGCTGCACCCGCTCGGTCAGCGACTCGACGGTGTCCTGCACGTCGATCGAGACGCGAAGCGGGAGTGTGTTGATGAACAGCCCCAGCATCTCGGTGGCACCGGCCAGATCACCCGGCCTGCCGGACACGGTGGCACCGAACACGACGTCGTCACGCGAGAGGACGGTGGACAACACGATCGACCACGCAGCCTGCACCACGGTGTTGACGGTGACGTTCGACGTACGGGCGATCGACGCCAGAACGGAACCGTCGATGCGAACGTCCACGTCCTCCGGCAACCGACCACTGGGAACGTGTGGGCCCGCGAGCAACGTCGGGCCGTCGACGCCCGCGAGGTGCGCAGCCCAGCGGTCGACATCCGAGTCGGAGCGACGAGCACTCGACCACGCCAGGAAGTCCCGGTACCTACGGACCGGAACGCCGATCTGCGTGTCGGCTGCATAGAGGACCAGCAGTTCCTTGATCAGGATCGGCATGGACCAACCGTCGAACAGGATGTGATGGTTGGTGACCACCAAGCGAGTACCCGCGGGCCCGTGCACCAGGGCGAACCTGATGAGCGGTGCGTCAGCGAGATCGAAGCGTCGGCTGCGTTCCGCCGCGACGGTCGCAGCGACATCGTCCGTCTGCACCTCCTGCCACGGGACGACCACATCGTCGACCACCAGCTGGACAGGAAGACCCGAGGCATCGTGAACGAACGCGGTGCGTAGATTTTCGTGACGATCGAGCAGACGCTGCGCGGCACGATGGAGTCGATCACCGTCGACGACGCCGGACAGATCGACGACGATCTGCGCGGTGTACGGATCCACCCCGTCGCGCATCAGATCGGCGTGGAACATCAGACCCCGCTGCAACGGGGTGAGCGGCCACACGTCCGATACGTTGCCGAACTCGCTGTGCCACAGGTTCAGTCGAGCCTGGTCGACGGTCACCAGTGGGACGTCGCTCGGCGTCAACTCCCCCACGCCGGCCCGGCCGTGCTCCGCGAGCTCGGTGATGGCATCGGACCACAGATCGGTGAGACGACGGACATCGGCGGCGTCGAGCACACCCGTCGGGAATCCGATGCGCACGACCAACGAGCCGTCGCGGACCAGTGCGTTGATGTCCAGCTCGTACGCGGTCCGCAGGGCATATCCGCTGCCGACGTCGTTGCCGACGGTCAGGTCCGGTGTCCACGGTTGATCCAGCGACCCCCCCGGCACCTTGCCCAGATAATTGAAGCTGATCCGTGGCTCTGGAGAATCGACGAATTCACCACGCGCAGAGAGGATACCGAACATCTGGGGTTCGGTGGGAATGCTCCGCAGCTGTTCCTTGACCGCCTTGACGATCGAGGCTGCATCGGAACCGGACGGCGCCTCGATACGCGCAGCATGTGTCGAGGTGAACCATCCGACGGTCCTGGTGAGGTCCGCACCGAGAACCGAATCGGTATCGCGGCCATGGCTTTCGATCGACACCAGGTGCGACGCCGGGCCCCTCCACGTCCGCAGGGCCATGGCCAGGGAGGTGAGCAGGGCGTCCTCGGGACCCATCCGATAGCGGTTCGGCAGTTGTTCCAGCAGCGCCTGCGTGACGTCGGAGGGAACGCTCAGCTGGGCGAGCTGAGTCGTGGCCCCGGTATCCCGCGCATCGAGGGGGCGCGAACCGAGCAGGGCGTTCTCACCGCTCAGCAGTACACGCCACGCGTCGGCGTCGTGCGACGCGAGGTCGTCGACAGCATGAGCCCACCGGCGGAACGAGGTCTCCACCGGCTGGAGAGTCGGGCCGGAGTCGCGCAGCGCGTAGGCGGTGGCGAGATCCGGCAGAAGAATGCGCCACGACACACCGTCGACGACCAGGTGATGGGCGACCAGCACGATCCGTGGGCAGTCGGCGTCGGTCACGTGAACCACCTGGAGCATCACTGCATCTCGGGGCCGCAGACGTGCACCGGCGCGAGCAATGACGCCCTCGAGATCGGTCCCCGATTCGCCCCCTGATTCGCCCCCCGAATCCACAGTCGAGCATTCAATCGACACCAAGCCCGCAGCATCCACGGACCCGGCGGGTCCGACCACGAGACTGTCGTCGACGAGCCGTGCCCGCAGCGCATCGTGGTGATCGATCAGCACGGCCAGCGCGGCGACCAGATCCTCGGTGTTCAGATCGGACGGCGCGACCAGTACGAGAGCCTGATGGAAGTTGTCGAGGTCCGACGGCTGCTCGGCCCGCGCCAGGACGCTCCTGGCGATGGGGAGAAGCGGCATGTCGCCGACCCCGCCGCCCGGCAGTTCCTCGAGCCGGACCCGGTCGGCGTCGCTGACTGCTGCGTCGGCGAGGCCGGCAACGGTGCGCCGTTCGAAGACGTCCCGTGGCGTGAACACCACACCGGATGCCTTGGCGCGCGAGACAAGTTGGATCGCAACGATACTGTCGCCGCCGAGAGCGAAGAACGAGTCGTCGACGCCGACGGACTCCTTGCCCAGCACCTCCGCCATTGCGTCGGCGATGATCTGTTGGACCGGATCGCTCGCGGCGCGGAACGGAACGGTGTCGACGTGAGCCAGCGGATCCGGCAGGGCAGAACGATCGACCTTGCCCGACGGCGTGATCGGAACCGAGTCGATCTCGACCAGAAGGGATGGAACCGACTGCCGCGGAAGGAATTCCGACGCCAACGCGATGAGAGCGTCGCGATCGAACTCGTGACCGGGCTTGACCTTGACGTAGGAGACGAGGGTGGATCGGTCGCCGCGCTGGGCCACCGTCGAGACGACGAAGTCCACGGACTGATGCCAGGACAGAACGGCGTCGACCTCGCCGAGTTCGATTCGCAGGCCGTGAAGCTGCACCTGGAAGTCGCTGCGGCCGATGAACTCCAGATCCATGTCCGCTGTGCCCGACGCCCGCCACCGCACCACGTCTCCGGTGCGGTAGAGGCGCTGACCCGAGCCGTACGGATCCGCGACGAAGCGGGTCGACGTCAACCCCTCACGGTTGTGGTAGCCGCGTGCCAGACCTGGTCCGCCGACGTAGAGCTCGCCACTCGTACCGACCGGCACGGGCCGAAGCCACCGATCGAGCACCACGGCGGACGCGCCCTGCAAGGGCCGCCCTATCGTGATCCCCCGGGGGTCCGTCTGGGGTTCGGTCATCGTGATCACGATGGTGGATTCGGTGGGGCCGTAGCTGTTCCGCAGCTCGGCTCGCGACCGTAGCCGGTCCACCAGGTCGGGTGGGCAGACGTCACCGCCGACGACGACGGATGTCAACGACTCGACCTTCTCCACCTCGACGGTCGACAGCAGTGCAGGAGCAGTGACGATGTGCGTGACCGCCTGTTGCCTGAGCAGCTCCGTCAGTTCGCCGCCGCCGTGAACGTCTGCAGGCGCGACGACCATCGTGGCTCCGGCGCCGAACGCGGCGAGCATCTCGAACACCGAAGCGTCGAAACTGGCAGACGAGAACCGCAGGACGCGGGAGTTCGTCGTCAGCGCGAGTTCCGGGCGCTGAGCGACGGTGAACACGGAGAGACCGCGGTGGCCGACGAGCACGCCCTTCGGTGTCCCCGTCGATCCCGACGTGTAGATCATGTAAGCCGTGTGATCGAGACAGAGTCGAGACCGCCTGTCCGCGTCGGAGATCGGTGCGTCGGAGCGTGTCTCGAGCTCGCTCGTGAAGCTCGGGTCGTCCATCCCGAGCCAGTGCACGGCGTCGGGAAGCGAGGCCGCCAACGCTGTGGTGCTGAGGCCCACCAGGACACCGGAATCGGTGACCATGTGGCCGATCCGCTCGGCCGGATACGTCGGATCGATCGGCACGAAGGCTGCGCCGGTCTTCGCTGCGGCCCAGAACGCGACGACCGAGTCGATGGAACGCGGAAGTGCGACGGCCACCACCGACTCCGGCCCCGCGCCGCGGGCGATCAGAGCTCGGGCGACGGTGTTGCTGCGCTGATCGAGCTCTGTGTAGGAAAGTTCGGTGGTGCCCTCGACCAGAGCAGTGCCGTTCGGGTTCCGCGCGACACCCGCCGCGAGGATGTCCGGAAGAAGCTGCGGCGGTTCGCCCGGTTCGCCGCGCGCAGGAACGACGGCGTCCACTTCCGCGGCATCGAGCAGGTCGAGATCGGTGACAGCGAACTCCGGATCACTGTGAAGGAACTGCGCGAGAAGCCGGACGAAGCGGCGGTACAGGTCCTCGGTCGCCTCGGCGCTGTAGACGTTGGGGTTGGCTTCGAAGTCGATACGGGAACCACCGCCGTCGACAGGTGGATAGATGTTGACCGACAGATCCTCGACCGGGCCCGTGGACAGGACGTTGAAATGCCCCGTCCGGCCGCCGAATCCGACCTCGCGCTCGTACGCCATGATGTTGATGGCGGTGCCGAAGAACCCGCGGTGCTCCTGGCTGGCACCGGCGTCGCGTCGAATGTCCTCGGCGCGATAACGCTGATGCCGCAGAGCACCGGTCAGTTCCAGCTGCACAGCGTCGACGAGGCTCGCGACGGTCGTCTCCGGGGCGATGCGCACACGGATCGGGAGGACGTTGGACACCATGCCGCCCGAGCGTCGCAGCACCGCCGTCGTACGTCCGGCAACGGGCAGCGAGAGAACGATGTCGTCGTTGCCGGTCAGACGGGACAGAAAAGCAGCTACGGCGGATACGGCCAACGGTGCGAATGCCGATCCGAGCCTGTCCGCTGCGCGAGTGAGTGCCTTCTCGAGAGTCTGCGATAGCGGCTCTCCGCAGATCCGCGACCGCGGCGCCGGTGGTGCGACGATGCCCGACGGTGACACCGGCGCGGGCAGCCCGCGGGTCTTCTCCCGCCAGTACTCGCGGTCCTTCTCGAAGCGAGACGACGAACGGTACTCGTCCTCGGCTGCGTAGACGTCCTCGAGTGCGCCCGCCTTCGAGACCGACGGCGACTCACCTGCCTGAACTGCCGTATAGATCTCCGCGGCGCGGTTCATCAGCCGAACTGCGCCGTAGCCGTCGAGAGCGATGTGATGGACGTGCGAGTACCAGAACGTGCGATCGGCGCCGACGCGCAGTGTCGCAGCTCGGATCAGCGGGCCCTCGATGATGTCGATCGGTTGCGAGTACGCGGCCTGCATCCAGTCGATCGCCGCGGCCTCGGGGTCGGGCTCCTGGGTGAAATCGAGATCCGTCGACTCGTGACGGGTGGACTTGTCGATGTACTGGTGTGGTTCACCGTCGATTTCCACCAGGCGTAGCGAGCCTGCGCCGAGCTCGGCCGCAGCTTGCTCCACCGCCCCACGCATGAGGTCACCGTCGAGTTCACCGTGGACGTCGATGTAGTTCGCGATGGTGATCGGAACGTCCGGCATCAAATGCTGGGCGAACCACAGCCCGCGTTGTGCAGCAGTGAGCGGGAACGGCGCGGACGTCAGCGTGTGCCCGGTGTCGGTCCTGCTCAGCGCAACTGAATCAGCCGAATCCACAGTAGTGCTCTCTCGGTCGAAGGAGCGTGGTTGGCGGAGGCTCGGAACCGGACGTGGCGTGCGCTGCCCCGAAACGCCGCTCGCTCTGTGACGAAGGTCCCACCCGCTAGGTCTGAGGATTCGAGGTTTACACAACCGTTACCCGAGGTCAACCGAACCCCGGCCCTGGCCGAGACTGTGAAGAGAATTCACAGATGTAGTCAATTTTTTGAATGAGACCTAACAATGCAGAAGGCGCGCACAGCCCTGTGGGCTGTGCGCGCCTTCCGCGGGGGCGTGCTTCACGAGTTCTGGGTAGCTAGACCTTCCAGACCGCCACCATGGCCGGGCGGGGCTGGGAATCGCCACCGTCGGGCCAGTGCGACATGGGGTTGTCGGCAGACGCCTCGTCGAACTCACCCGGGTGCTGCACGGCGACGACGACACGCTCGTCCTGGATGATCGGCCCGCAGGTCTCGCCGCCGGCAGGGACGGTCAGGAACTGGCGGGTCTCGCCGCGACGGTCGCCGTCGAGGACAACCGCGAACAGGCCGTCGTTGGAATCGAGAGCGTTGCCGTCCGTCGACACCCACAGGTTGCCCTTGGAATCGAACGCGAGGTTGTCAGGGCAGGAGATCGGGCTGACCTGGCTCTTGTCGAAGCCACCGAAGTAGGTGTCCGCCTCGTTCGGGTCACCAGCGACGATGAGCAGGTTCCACACGAACGTGGTGCCTGCATGGTCGTCTTCCAGCTCGAGAACCTGACCGTTCTTGTTCTTGTTACGCGGGTTCGCTTCGTCGGCTGCGGCTTTGCCCTCGGTGCCTCGGTTGGTGTTGTTGGTCAGTGCCACGTACACCTTGCCGGTGACCGGATTGGGCTCGAAGTCCTCCGGGCGGTCCATCTTCGTGGCGCCCACCTTGTCGCCGGCCTGTCGGGTGAAGACCGCGACCTCTTCGGCGGACATGCCGTCGACGAGGGACTCTCCTCGTCCATCCTCACCGGTGCGGAGCAGCGGAATCCACTCACCCTTACCGGCGAACTTGCCCGACGGCGGAAGGGTTCCGCTGCCGTCGATGGCGTCGGGTGCATCGCCCGTGAGCACGGCCACGTAGAGCGTGCCTGCATCGAGGATGGTTTGATTGTGCCTCATGGCGGCCTGTCCGTTGCCGGACATCATCTTTCGACTGGACACGAACTTGTACATGTAGTCGAACCGCTCGTCGTCACCGCTGTAGGCGACGACCGTGCCGTCGTCGGTGACGTAGATCGTCGCGGCCTCGTGCTTGAAGCGGCCCAGTGCGGTGTGCTTGATCGGAGTGGAGTTCGGATCCCACGGATCGACCTCGACGACGTAGCCGAATCGGTTGACCTCGTTGGGTTCCTGCGCGATGTCGAATCGCTTGTCGAAGCGCTCCCACTTGCGATCGCTCGCGGCTCCCTCGATGCCGTAGCGCGCGAGACGCTCGGCGACGACGGGATCGGTGACCGACTCGGCGTTGCCGAAGTACTGGTTGATGTTCTCTTCGCCCGAGAGCACCGTGCCCCACGGCGTCAGGCCACCGGAACAGTTGTTGAACGTGCCGAATGCCGTGGTTCCGGTCGGGTCGACGGAGGTCTTGAGGAAATCGCTGCCCGCGGCGGGGCCGGTGATCACGAATTCGGTGGTGCCGGTGATACGACGGTTGTACTGGCTGAACGCCGGAGTCAGCTTGCCGGATCCGGACTCACCGTTCACCTGCAGGACCGAAAGACCGTGTGCGGCAAGCGCGATGTCGAACTGCTCGCGCGTCGGGTTCTCCTCGTCGTATCCCTTGAACAGGAACGGCTCGGTGGTGTACTCGTGGTTGACCACCAGCAAGTACGCGTTCGGGGTTCCCTCGATGGGCAGCAGGCCCGCGAAGTCGTTGTTGAAACCGAACTGCATGGCCTGCGCGGCTGCCGTCTGATTGTCGAAGTCGAACTCCGGCGCACCCTCGAGCACAGGGTCACCCCACCGAATGACGATGCCCTGCTCGTAACCCTCGGGGACGACGACGGCGTCCTCGGTGTTGGGCGCGACAGCGGTGAAGTCGACGCCGTCGACGGGCGGGGTGTCCGTCGCCCCGGCAGAACCGGTGGCTGCAGGCTCGTCCGTGCTGCAGGCGGCGAGAACACCACCGGCACCGACCGCGACGACGGCCATCGCGCCGCCGCGCAGCACACCACGCCTCGACATCGCCGTCTTGACGATGTCGCCGAAGTACTGACCCTTCGACGTGTTCGGCACCTCGTGGAAACACGCGTCGCCGCACTTGTACTTGCACGTCAGGTTCGATCGCGAGGAACTGCCGTCATGAACCGAGAGAATAGGGAGAAGCTTCATGAACGGGGAGAGTGTCAGTCAAAAGCGAAGGTAAAGGAACGTGATGGTGAAGTCACGACCAACGAGCCTTACCTAACTTCCACTCACGTAGGGCTACAGAACCTGGGACAGGAACTGCTTGAGACGATCGGTGTGCGGATCGTCGAACAGCTGATCAGGAGTTCCGGTTTCGACGGCACTGCCGTGGTCCATGAACAGAACCTTGTTGGACACCGAGCGGGCGAAGCCCATCTCGTGCGTCACGACGACCATGGTCATGCCACCGGACGCGAGGTCGGCCATCAGTGCCAGAACACCCTTGACCAGCTCCGGGTCCAACGCGGAGGTGGCCTCGTCGAAGAACATGACCTCGGGCTTCATGGCGAGAGCTCGGGCGATTGCCACACGCTGTTGCTGGCCTCCGGAGAGGTTGCCGGGACGTGAATCGGCCTTTGCGGACAGTCCGACGAGTTCGAGCTGTTCGAGCGCGGCGGCCCGTGCTGCTTCCTTCGACAGACCCTTCAGCTTGCGGGGTCCGAGCGCGATGTTCTCGGCAACGGTCTTGTGCGGGAACAGGTTGAAGTGCTGGAAGACCATGCCGATGCGCTGACGGAGATCGTCCGGATTGTCCTGCAGTACCGACTTGCCGGCGAGCAGAATGTCGCCCTGGTCCGGCTCGTGCAGACGGTTCAGTGCGCGCAGCAGTGTGGATTTTCCGGAACCGGACGGGCCGATGACCGTCGTGGTCTTGCCTGCGTCGACATGGATGTTGACTCCGCGCAGCACCTTGTTGGTACCGAACGCAAGGTGAATATCGTTGCCGGTCAATGAAACCGAAGACATGACTACCTCTCCACCGCGATGATCTTTTCCACCGGATCCAACGTTCCCGACGTGTCGGCCTTGCCCGATCGCAGCCGCTTGTCGATGAAGTTGACCAAGTGGGTCAGCGGAATCGTCAGGAACAGATAGAACACGCCTGCCGCGAGCAACGGTGACAGGTTGCCGGTCTGCGCGGCGGTGTCCTGGCCGACTCGGAACAACTCACGTTGCGACGCGAGCAATCCGAGGAAGTAGATCAGCGAACTGTCCTTGATCAGCGAGATGAACTGGTTGACGATCGCAGGAAGGACGCGGCGGATGCCCTGTGGCACGACGACAAGTGTCATCGACTTGCGGTAGCTGAAACCCAGAGCCCGCGACGCTTCGAGCTGGCCGGAATCGACGCTCTGAATGCCGGAGCGGAAGATCTCGCCGAAGTACGCCGCCGCCATGAGCGACAGCGCCAGGATGCCGAGCGGAAACGGGCTGCGGCTACCGGTGTACTCGGTCAGCGTCGGCCCGAATCCGAGGCCGATGAGAAGAATGACGACCGCCGCGGGCAGGCCACGGAAGATGTCCGTGTACACCCGCGCCGGCCACCGGAGCCAGCGGGTGCGGGAGATACCCGCCACCGCCAGCCCGAGCCCGATCACCGTACCGATGACCCCCGACGACGCCGCCAAGATGAGGGTGTTCGGCAATCCGACGGTGATCAGTTTGGGAACGGTGTCCCAGATGAGTTCCCAGTCGAAGAACGTGTCGTACAGATTCGACAGTGTGCTCATGTTCTAGTTCGCCGGAGGGGTGGACGCCTTGCTGCCCGGCTTCCAGTCCGCGGGAACCTCGCGGTCCGGGTACCACTCCTTCTCGAGGGTGCTCCACGTGCCGTCGGCCACCACAGCGTCGAGGCCGGAGTTCAGCGCGTCGATCAGTGGCTGGTTGTCCTTCGCGACAGCGAACGCCGTGAAGTTGGTGGTGTTGATGGTCTTCTCCAGGATGGCGACGCCGTCCTCGGCCTTCACCTGACCCGAAGCCTGCTGCGACGGGGCGACCCACGCGTCGATCTGGCCGGACTTCACGTTCGCGTACGCAGTGTTGTAGTCCGGGAAGCGAACCGGCTCGATGCCGAGGGTGTTGGTGACGTAGTCGTCCTGAACCGTGCCCTGCACGACACCGATGCGCTGCTGGTCGTCCAGCTCGGCGATGGTCTTGACCGCGTAGTCGTTCTTCGCGACGAGCGCCATTTCACCGAAGTCGTAACCGTTGGTGAACCCGACGGTGTTGCGGCGGGCGTCCGTCGTCGAGATCGACGAGGATCCGGCGTCGTACACCTTGTTGTTGACCGCTGCGAGCAGCGAGGAGAACTCGGTGGCGGAGAACTCGACGGTCAGGTCGAGCTTCGCAGCAACGGCCTTCAGCAGCTCGTTGTCGAAGCCGGTGAAGTTGCCTGCCTCGTCGATGAAGATGTTCGGCGGGGCGTCGGACAGCGTGCCGACGTACAGCGTTCCAGGCTTGATGAGCCCGAGGTTCGCGGTGTCGATCTGATCGAGCGGTGTCACGTCCTCGGTGGTGTACTTGTCGAGGGACTGCTGGTCGGAACCGGCGAGTGCGTTCTCCCCGGTTCCGCCCGAGCTGTTGTCACTCGAGCAGGCGACCGCCCCGAGCGTGAGTGCGAGCGCCGCAGCGACAGCCGCGATACCGCGGCCTCGTAAACGTCGACTGGTCAAGAGAGAACTCCTCGGTGCATGGTTTCGATGACCACTGAGGCTAACGTGCCTGAGCTGGTGATCGGTACCCGGATTGCGAACGTGTTAACCAACTCGCGTCGTCTTCGTTGTATTCCGACCGTCGTCATGACATTCGTCATTGCCGATCCGTGACGTTGTAACCAGAACCGGTGACCGCGCGCACTGCCCCGACGCGAGCGGGTCCGGAAGGCTTCGGAGTCATGAGGAAGTTGACGCCGTTGCGGCCGTGGCAGGTACTGAACAGGTACCTGTACGAGCTCGACCTTGCCGGGACTCGGTACACGGTCGAGGTCGATATCGCCGACGACGACGTGGCTCAGCTCTATGCGGACGGGCGGCTTGTGTCCACGCTGGACCTGCCCGCGTCGTTCGCCGTCGGAGATGGCCGAATCGACGTCGCCGCGTCGCTCTACGGCGTCACCCGGGTTCATTTCTCGAGACGCGACGGCGTCGGGCGCAGGCTCACGCCGGTGCGAGGGACGCTCGAAGACCGACGCCGACGCCTGGGCGAGCGTCACCCGGTTCTCAGCAGGGTCATCGGGTGGGTGGCGATCGTACTTCTGATCGTCAACCTGATTCTGGCGGTTCCGTTCGCTCTGGAGATCGTGACGGAAATTCCGGTGGTGGCCGAACGATTCGGAGCGTTCGTCTCGCCGATCCAATTACCCGTGTGGGCGAACACGACCCTGTTGCTGGCCGGCATCGTCGCCGCGATGGAACGTGCACTCACGCTGCGGCACAACAAGATTCTCGACATGGAAACGATATGGACATCGATGTGAACGAAGGAAACGGAGAAGACATGACTGCACCCGACCTGATCTCGATCGAGGATTTCTTCGGCGCGCCCGAGCGCACCGGGGCGTCGATCTCGCCCGACGGCAGCAGGATCGCCTACCTGGCGCCCTGGCGAAACCGTCTGAACGTGTGGATCCAAGACCTCGAGGAAGGCTCCGAATCGCGCTGTGTCACCGCCGACGATGTCCGGAGTGTGCTCGACTATCGGTGGACGGATGACCCGCGCTGGCTTCTGTACCTTCAGGATTCCGGTGGAGACGAGAACCACCACGTCTTTCGTGTCGATCTGCACGACCCGGATGCCGCCGCCGTCGACCTGACCCCGTTCCCCGGGTCACGGGTGTACTCGTTGGAGCAGTCCCGCGAGAAGGACGGCGTGTTCACTCTCGCCATGAACGCGCGGAGCCTTGCCGAGTTCGATCTGTACGAATTGGTCGTTTCCACAGGAGAATTGACGGTCATCGGCGAGAGCCCGGGACCGGGGACGGGCTGGAGTGCAGGCGTCGGAGGCGACCTCCTGCTGTCCGAGTTCACCGATCAGGGCCACATGAAGATTTCCCGTCGCCGCGCGGGATCCGACGATGTCACCCACGTGACGACCTTCGACGGTTCCGATTATCCGTACGGCGTGACGCTGACGCACCCGACCGCCGACGGCACGGGAGTGTTGATCGACTCCGTGACGAACAGCGATCTGACGGTGCTCGCGCGCATCGACCTGGAGACGGGCGAGGAGACCGTCGTCGACAGTCATCCGAGCATGGAGTTGGATGCGTCTCGGCGTGCTGTCGAACAGAGTGGCTCGCCCCTGATCTTCAGCAGGGCGACGGGTGAGCTGATCGGTGTGCGGTACCTCGGCGAGCGGCAGGTGATACACGCCGTGGATGCGGGTTTCGCCGAGGTTCTGAAGAACGTGGAGGCCTTGTCCGACGGTGACGTGGGAGCCCTGTCCTCCGATGACTCCGGCAATAAATGGGTGGTCGGTTTCACGCACGACCGTGACCCCAACGTCACGTACTTCTACGACCACGAGTCGGGTGAGAGCCGGATGCTGTTCCGGCCGTATCCGCGCCTCGACTCGCGTGACATGGCGAATATGACACCGGTGACGATCGAGGCCCGCGACGGATTGCCGCTGCCGTCGTACCTGACGCTCCCTGTGGGTGTCGAACCGGCGAACTTGCCGATGGTCGTTCTCGTCCACGGCGGACCGTGGTATCGGGACGCGTGGAGGTACACGCCAGGTGTGCAATTTCTTGCCAATCGCGGGTACGCCGTGCTGCAGATCAACTTTCGCGGATCGACGGGATACGGCAAAGCACACACTCAGGCAGCGATCGGTGAATTCGCCGGCAAGATGCACACCGATCTGGTCGACGGCGTGGAGTGGGCTGTTGCCCAGGGTTACGCCGATCGCGACCGCGTCGCGATCATGGGCGGGTCCTACGGCGGGTACGCGGCGCTCGTGGGAGCCACGTTCACGCCGGAGGTGTTCGCGGCATCGATCGACTACGTCGGGGTGTCCGACCTCGCCAACTTCATGCGCACACAACCGGCGTTCGCGCGGCCCGGACTGGTCAACAACTGGTACCGGTACGTCGGCGACCCCGCGATCCCGGAGCAGGAAGCGGACATGCTTGCGCGGTCACCGATTTCGCGGCTCGACGACGTCACCCGCCCGCTCATGATCGCCCAGGGCGCCAACGATGCCCGTGTGGTCAAGGCCGAATCGGACAACGTCGTCGAGCGGCTTCGAGCGAGGGGCGTCGAGGTCGACTACCTCGTCTTCGACGACGAAGGGCACGGATTCGTCAATCCGGAGAACAACATCACGTTCTACCGTGCGGTCGAGAAGTTCCTCGCCGAACACCTAGGCGGGCGCGCGATGTAGCCGACGGGCCCGGAGAACGGTGTCGTGGGTGTGATGCGCCCCCTCGGGCGGAGCAGTCGTTCGAGGACGTGTCTCGTCGATCTCGACCGTCCACGACTCGTCCAGGAGCTCGGCTATGCCGTGTGGCTCGAAGAAGTCCGACGGCTTGATCCCGTTCCACTCCTGGTCGGCACCCACGTCGTGATTCACGACGAGGAGAGTCCCGCCCGGCGCGACGGCGTCGGCGATCGCGCGAGCCGCGGCGGGATTCGCCTTGGGAATCGCGAAGTAATGCAATGTCACCAGGTCGAATGCCGCGACCGCCGGCGCCTCGGCAACGTAGTCCGCGTGGACGAAGGTGATGTCCCCGGTGCCCTCCGCGCGCTCGGCGGCGCGAGCAAGCGCAACGGACGAGATGTCCGACGCCGTGACGGTCCATCCTTTCGACGCCAGCCATCTCGCATCGTCGCCCTGCCCGCAGCCGATGTCCAACGCACGGCCTGGCTCCAGTTCAGCAACCTGTTGTACCAGAACCGGATTGGGATTGCCGCTCCAACCCGAGCCGTTGCCCGAGTGCATGTCGTCCCAGAACTTCTCGTTCATGATCATCGGCCGATCACCTCGAATCCATGACGAGCACTGCCGAGCACGATCTCGCAGACCTCCGCCTCGGAACTTGCCGAGAACACATCCATTTCTGTCATGAGACCAACATGCCGCACCCGCCCGTGTTTCGGCAAGGGAGTTTGCCGAAACAGCAAACCGATCGATGAAGGGCTTTAATTGTCGTTCGCAGCGTTCCGCCAGGCGATGGCCTCTTTCAGCTCGGTCAGGTCGTAGCCGGGACCACCGGTTCCGACGGTGAACAACGTGGCCCCGGCGTCGACGAAGCCTTGGGCTTTGTCCGCGCCCGGCCAGGCGACGGACCTGGCGATCGAGCTGACGTCGCGCCCGACGGTGTCGCCGTGCTCGGCGAGGATTCCGGATTTGCGCGTCAACTCGTCGAGATCGGCGAAGCTGTGCCAGATGTGTGCGTACTGCGCGACGAGCTTGAGAGTCTTCTTCTCGCCGCCACCGCCGATGAGGATGGGGATGTCGCGCGTCGGCGCCGGGTTGCCGACCTTCAAACGATCGACGATGCGCGGCAGGTACTCGGCAAGGAGCTTCAGGCGTGAGCCCGGTGTGCCGAAGTCGTAACCGAAGTTGTCGTAGTCCTTCTGATTCCAACCGGCGCCGATGCCGAGGATCAGCCGACCTCCACTGATGTGGTCGACGGTGCGAGCCATGTCGGCGAGCAGGTCCGGGTTGCGGTAGCCGCCGCCGGTGACGAGGGCGCCGATCTCCACGTTCGACGTCTGCTCGGCCCACGCACCGAGCATGGTCCAGCACTCGAAATGCTCGCCGTCGAGGTCGCCGTACAGCGGATAGAAGTGGTCCCAGTTGAAGACTATGTCGACGCCTGCGTCCTCGGAACGGAGAACCGCGTCGCGGATGAGCTGGTAGTCGGGAGCGTGCTGGGGCTGAAGCTGAACGCCGATTTTCACAGTCATGACCTCCAGTATGCGCGCTATCCGATGGTGACGCCGCAGTCCAGCATCGTCGCCCGCAGTACGAATCCGGCTTCCTGGCCGATGATCTCGCCGACCAAAGTGATGAACAGATCCACGAATTCTCCACCGTGCGAAGAGTTTTCGGCACGATCGAAGTGATGTGCCAGCTCGTGCAGAACCACCAGTTCACGTAGCGCCCACGCCTCGTTCCGGCGGTGAAGCGGAACGGCGATGGTCTGAGTGTCCGGTTCGTAGTGCGACGCCCCGGTCCCGGACCGCTCGCGAACATGTACGACGCTGTCCGCATGCGGCCACCGGGCCTGCACCCAGTTCATCGCCAGAACGGCATCGACATACCTCTGCACGGACTCGATCGACGCGAACTTCCGCTCCACCGGCAGCGTGATCGTGGAGCCGTGAATTTCCACGGACCGCAGATTGCGTTCCTCGGCGCGATCGAACATGCGCCGGACCATCGTCTCCGCCTCGTACACCTTGGAACGCTGCGAGTCCCTCATCTTCACCGGCGCGATCATAATGCCGCCCACCGACCGTTCACGCCCGGTTCCGGTGGATTCACCTCTGCGGGTGGGCGCGCTCGTTGTACTCCAGGGCAACGCCGATCCAGTAGTCCAGACCGCCACCGGCCACACCGTCGGAGTCGACGGTGATCCAGCCGTTGCCCATGTCGCGATCTCCCATGACCGCGGCTCGTGCTCCTCGTCGAGAAACCAGGTCTTCCGTCTGCGCGGGATCGGTTCTGACGAGCAATTCGCCGTCGAAGTGGGCACCGACGGCGATCTTGCCGCGGACCATGAACTGCAGTCCGCCGAACATTTTCTTCTCCACGACGGACGGCTCGTCGACGAGTGCTTCGCGGATCCGATCCGCCAATTCCGCGTCGTACGCCATGGACGGATACTAGGACGCGGGAGGCGCCCCGTCGATGTATAGTCTGCTATACGTATAGCTTCCTATACATCGGAGGATGGACATGGCCCGTCGTTGGTTCTACGCCGGATCGACCGGGCTTGCTGCAGCCCTGCTTGTCGCCGCAGCGGCCTGGCTCCTGTCCCCGGTCGCGCCGGGGCTGTCCGCGATAGTCTTCGGACTGTGTGCGCTCCCGGCGTGTGGCGCACTCGGATGGTTGTTCTGGGTGGCGCCTGTGACGATTCCGAAACAGGGACCGTCCGAGGGTGACGTCGAATCTACCTGGCTCAGTGCAGCATTGAGCGGAACAGCTACCGATCTGATCATCGTGATCGGCCTCGGCCTCGCGGCAGTGTCCATCGGTAGAATCGATGTCCCGGCAGCGACACTGTTGATCGGACTGCTGCTCGTCGCCCTCGCATCGTGCACGACACGCTACGCGATCGAGCGCCGACGAACCCTCGCGTGAGATGAAGAACGACGTTCGACGACGACGACTCCAACTCGGTTGGTCCCAAGCAGATCTCGCCGACCGCATCGGCGTCACACGGCTCACCGTCATCTCGATCGAGAAGGAACGGTACGACCCGAGCCTGCCCGTCGCATTCCAGCTTGCCGCGGTCTTCCGATGCCGAATCGAGGACATCTTCGACCCGCAATGACGCCGGACCTACGGCCGAATGCGAAGAACTCGAATCTTCTCGGCCTCGTCCAGCTCGAAATAGAACCGCAGAGTGACGGGACTGCCCGGGAAATCACCTGCGATCTCCGCCTTCACGTCATGACCGTCACCGGACACCGTCGGCGTCCGGGGACGATAGGTGACGTCGGGAACCTCGGTTCGCCACGCGCGAATCTCGTCGATGCCGTGGTGCTCCCGGCCCTCGTCCTCGACAACGGCATCGGGACGGAACTGTGCAAAGTATGCCTCCAGATCGGAATCGGCGGCGAGTTCGAAATACCTGTCGATGAATGTCATGACGGACACGCTCCACCCTCCCCCACCGGGAGAGTCAACTCCAGGCAGGATGTGGGCATGAACGGCCTGCTCACCATCGGTGAGTTCTCCCGCATCACTCATCTGTCGGTGAAGACGCTCCGTCGCTATCACGAATCCGGCATGCTCGAACCCGCCGAGGTCGACGCCCACTCCGGTTATCGCTATTACACGACGGCGCAGGTGCCGACAGCTCAGATCATTCGCCGGTTTCGGAGTTTCGACATGCCGGAGCGCGAGGTGCGCGCGATCGTCACCAACCCGGACCCGACGCAGCGGGCGGGGCTGGTTCTGGGGCATCTGGAACGGCTCGAACGTCAGGTGAAGGAAGCGGAGTCGTCGATCAGCGCGATGAAGAGGCTCCTCCGACCGACCGGGACTTCCGTGGCGGTCACGCGTCTCGTCACCGAAAAGGTCACGGTCGCGGCGATATCCGGCGAGGTGGACTCGTCGAACATGCTCGAGTGGTATTCCGACGCCATGGCCGAGCTCGACGCGGTGGTCTCCCCCGACGGCAGTCCTGGCGGGTTGTACGACAACGACCTGTTCACCGACGGCCGCGGAACGATGACGGTGTACCTGCCCACGACCGATGCACCTCGGATGGGACGGGTGCAACCGCTGACGATCGGCGGAACGGAGCTGGCGACGACGGTGCACCACGGCAGCCACGACGACATCGACGTCACCTACGGTGCGCTCGGGGTGTACGTCGAATCCAACGGCCTCGCGATCGCCGGCCCGGTACACGAGACCTATCACGTCGGACCGCGCGACACCGCCGACCCGAGTCGATGGCGAACCGAAATCGGCTGGCCGGTTTTCGGAACGTAGCCGACGGGTGCGGTTACCATTCGTCGTCGGCACACGTCGGCACCCAACACTCGGATCGTCCGGCACGTTCCTGCCGGTGGAGGGATCTACTATTCATGGCTTCGATCACGTTCGACCGTGCCACCAGGCTTTTTCCCGGCTCCGACACTCCGGCGGTGGATGCGTTGGACCTGGAGATCGCCGACGGCGAATTCCTCGTCCTCGTCGGCCCGTCGGGCTGCGGTAAGTCCACGTCGCTCCGCATGCTCGCCGGCTTGGAGGAGGTGAACAGCGGCCGCATCCTCATCGGCGGCAGCGATGTCACTCACGCCGAGCCCAAGGATCGCGACATCGCGATGGTGTTCCAGAACTATGCGCTGTACCCGCACATGTCCGTCGCCGAGAACATGGGCTTCGCACTCAAACTCGCCAAGGCGAACAAGGACGAGATCCGCACCCGTGTCCTCGAAGCAGCCAAGCTTCTCGACCTGGAGGCGTACCTCGACCGCAAACCCAAAGCGCTGTCCGGCGGTCAGCGTCAGCGAGTTGCCATGGGGCGGGCCATCGTCCGTCAACCGCAGGTGTTTCTGATGGACGAGCCACTGTCCAACCTCGATGCCAAACTGCGGGTGCAGACGCGCACGCAGATCGCTCAGCTGCAGCGCAGGCTCGCGACGACCACCGTCTACGTCACCCACGATCAGGTCGAGGCAATGACCATGGGCGACCGGGTAGCGGTACTGAAAGGTGGTGTGTTGCAGCAGTGTGCATCACCTCGTGAGCTGTACCGCACACCGACCAACGTGTTCGTCGCCGGATTCATGGGCTCGCCGTCGATGAACCTGTTCCGGGTGCCCGTCACCGACGGTGGCGTGCGGATCGGTGAGCAGGTCATTCCGGTGTCGCGGGGCACACTGGCCGGCTCGACCGGAAGCGAAGTGGTGTTCGGCATCCGGCCCGAGCACGTCGAGATCGTGTCCTACGGGCTGAAGTTGGAGGTCGATGTCGTCGAAGAACTCGGCTCCGAGGCCTTCGTCTTCGGACGGGCCGACATCAACGGCACCACTCAGACGATCGTCGCCCGCGCGGACTGGCGTGATCCCCCGCAGAAAGGCGACGTGGTGGGCATCCGGTTCGACGAAGCGCATGCTCACGTGTTCGACGGCTCCGAGGCCGGGGTCCGGCTCAGCTGACCCTAGGGGAGTTCCGTACGGGTCACGTCGTCGCCGTCGGTCACCACGATCGTCGCCAGTGCCGTCCGCCCCGCCGGGTGGATACGCACGGTGACCGACCCTGCGTCCGCACCGTCCAAGCTGCACGCCACCGCGCGGCGCACCTCGTCGGCGACCCGACGAGGTTGGTCGGTCAGGCCACCGTCGTCGAGCAACTGCACGGTGACTCCGCGCTCGCGCGCGGACCGCGCTGCTGTCACCACCTCGGGTACGTCCAGTGCGCGGGCGCGAATGCTGTCTCGCAAAGTCGCTTCCACCAGCAGCGCCTCGGTGCGGGATGCGTCGTCCATGGGGTTGTCGGCGATGCGCCGTAGGACCGGCCGAACCAGGTCGTCGAGCCGGCGCAATTGATGCTCGCGTTCCTGTTCGGCCGCGTTCACGGCGGCGCGCTCCGCGAAGGTCGCAGCGCGTTCCCGGCGAAGCGAGTAGATCGACGCAGCCGCAGGGCGGACAGCGAAGGCGAAGAACGTCGCCATGATCATCACACCGGCACCCGTGACGAAAGTGGATGCTGCAGCGGCGAAATCAGGGGCGGCGGTCCAGTACACCGCGAACGCGGCCAGTTGGCCGGCCCACGCCCAGCGGATCCGGCCTCGAACGCACAGGAACGCGCACAGCGCCGCACCTCCACCGACGGTTGTGGTCACCGCCTGCGACTGTGTCGCCCCGGTGTCCACGACGCGAATCAGTACCGCGAACTGAGCGGACGGCACTGCCGCGACAGTCAATGCGGCCCACCTCGGAAACGGATCGCCTGGAACGGCGACGAGGAGCGTAGCGCCGACCGCGAGAAGCGCGATCACCAGGCACTTCTCGGCGACACCGTCGCCTCCCGGGCCCAGAATTGCTACCGCAGCCGCAGTCACGACCGACGCGGTGACGGCGTAGGCGCCCCTCGATTGCATGCCGATGATCGTCGACGCGTCGCCCCTCAGCGAGCTCACGGCGCCTCCCACGAGACGATCACCGTCGTGCCCGCACCCGGGAAACTTCGGATGTGCGACGATCCGCCCTCGAGCTGCGCCATCCGGCCGACGATGCTGACGTCGATTCCCAAACGGCCGGATCCTGTTGTCGAGGTGTCGAATCCCACGCCGCCGTCCTCGACGGTCACACGGACGAGGCCGGGACGTAGTTCGACGGTGATACGGCACTGTGCGGCAGGGCCTGCGTGCACGACGCTGTTGCGCACGGCCTCTGCCGACGCGCCCACCACCGCGGACGCAACAGCTCCCGGATACTGACTGCGACCGTCGTCGATGGTTGCTCCCACGGCGACACCGTGGTCGGCTCCCACCGTGGACAGCTGCGCGAAGATGCCGTCGGCCGACACCGTCGCGTCTCGGCCGGAATCGTCGACGACGCGGTCCAGCTCGGCCAACGCCGACCTCGCTTCCGCCACGAGCCTGCCGCCGGGATCGGCACGATCCGTCGCCAGCAGAGTGCTCAACACCTGGTCGTGGATCAGCGCATCGAACCGCGCTTTCTCGCGTTCACGTGCCTGGGCGGCCGCGGCTATCGCGGCACTGCGATCGAGCGATTGCTTGGTGGAATCGAGTATCGATCCGCTGCGCAAGGCCATGATCACCGCGGCGGTCAACAGCGCCGACAACCCGAACGACCACAGGCCGGCATAGACGATGCCGGCGGTCGACGCCCGGCCGCCGAACAACCCGATCTGGTCGACGGTGGCAATGGTCGAGGTTGCGACGAGCTGGACGGCGAACGCGATCCACGGTCTCCACGCAAGCGTTGCGCACAGGCCGGCGAGGCCGGCGAACGCCGACATCCACGTGCCCCGTGCAGACCCGTGCAGCACATCGCCGTTCCACGCGAAGAACCAAAGGCAGGCGGCGAGCAGGATTCCGAGGGCCGCCGAACCTGCCGCCGGACCGATACGGCGGGGACGAACCAGCGCCGCGACCAACAGTGCGACACCGGGAACGAAGATCAGCACCACTGCCAGCGGGGTCCACCACGTGGCGAGAATCCGAGAGCCCTCCGCAATTCCGGACAGCGACACGAAGAAATATCCGACGAAACCTACGCCGAGGAAGCGAGCGACCAGGATACGTAGGCGCTCGCCGGGTGAGAATTCACGGCTGTCCGTCTGCCTACGCCACGTCACGATGGGGTCAGATTACCGCCCGAGTTGCTTCGAACCGCGGCTGATCTCGGTTTCACCCCCGAGCCGAGCAGTGCGGCCGGCCCTGTCCCCCGCGCGACTGGCGCCGTGCGAGTACCCCGCGCCCGCACTTCGGCTCCGCCAGGTGCCGCGTGCAGTGGAGTTGGACGAGTAGTAGTCCTTCAGCTCGACTTCCTTGTTCCGCAGGACAAGAGCGGTACCCGCGTCCGGCTTCTCCTCGGACACTGCCTTGGACTCCGCCTCCTTCTTCACCGCGGCGAGGCGCTTGCCCACCCGCGTGGCGAAGGCAGTCTGGAAGTTCAACCGCGCCGTGACCGCAGCGACCACGACCGTCTCCTGGCGCTTGTAGCGTCGGCGACCGATCTTTTCCACCACCGTGCGTACCGCAGTCTCGTTCTTGTACTCGCCCGATTTGATGTAGGCGTCCGACGCCCGCACCATCTGGACGAGGAGGCTCGAATACAGCGCCTCGGTGGTGTCGATGTCGGACGCGAAACCGTAGGCGAACACCTGCGTCGACGACCGGGCGACGTCGCACGTCACGTCATTGGCCGCAGCGATCGAGACGAACAACTGGACGAACGTCTTGAGACCACGTTTGCCCGCTTCTCCGATGGGGACGACGCGCTGTGTCGGCGTCGCCTGCTTCTCACGCGAGGCGCTGTGCGAGCGGGCCACGGCCAGATCGATCGACGTCGACGTCGCCAGACGCTGTGCGGCCTCCATGAACGCGTCCGCCTCGTGCGGGTTGTCCGTCGACTCCGCCTGGCGGAGAAGCCCACCGATTCTGGTCAGCATCTTGTCCGAAGTCACCTGGGCGAGGCTACAACCACCCACCGACAGACCCGTCGGGTGAGGGTTGACCGATTCAGCTACGTCGGTAATGGCCCGCTGCGACCGAAATGTGTATAAGTTCCTATCGACATGTGCGTCGGGGGGAGCACATTCGCACATCAACTGTGCCGCCTCCCACACACACCACCGTGTACGAAGCAAGTGGAGAGAACTCATGGCGTCTTTGATCTCGAAGGTGGCGGTGCTCGCAACAGCGGCCTCGCTGCTGACGCTCACCGCGTGTTCCAGCGACAGCGGATCCAGTGATTCCGCGTCCGAGAACACCGACGGCCGCGGACCCATCACCTACGTCGAAGGCAAGGACACCACCGAAACCGGTGTCGTCCGTCAGATCATCGAAGAGTGGAACGCGGCCAACCCGGACGAGCAGGTCACCTTCAAGGAACAGTCCAACGACGCCGACCAGGCACACGACGACCTGGTCCAGCACCTGCAGGCAGAGCAGAGCGACTACGACGTCATGGCTCTCGACGTCATCTGGACGGCCGAGTTCGCCGCGAAGGGCTGGCTCGTGCCGCTCGAAGGCGAGTTCGCACTCGACAACGCCGGAATTCTCCCGTCGACGGTGGACAGCGCAACCTACAACGGCACCCAGTACGCAGCCCCGAAGAACACCAACGGCGGTCTGCTGTTCTACCGCACCGACCTCGTGCCCGCAGCCCCCACCACCTGGGACGAGTTGACGGCAAGCTGCACCGTCGCCGTGGAGAACAACATCGACTGCTACGCAGGACAGTTCGCGTCCTACGAGGGCCTGACGGTCAACGCGTCGGAGATCATCAACGCACACGGTGGATCGTTCGTCGCCGAGGACGGCAAGACCCCGACCGTCGACTCTCCCGAGGCCAAAGCGGGCCTGCAGGCACTCGTGACGGCGTTCCAGAACAACGTCATCCCCGCTCAGGACACCACGTTCAAGGAGCCGGAGAGCCAGCAGGCATTCGAGGACGGTAAGGCGCTCTACCTGCGTAACTGGCCGTACGTCTACGGCACAGCGGCCAAGGAAGGCTCTGCCGTCGCCGGAAAGTACGGTGTTGCACCACTTCCCGGCGTCACCGGCGTCGGAACCTCCACGCTCGGTGGATACAACGCAGCGATCAGCGCGTTCTCGCAGAACAAGGCCACGGCCGCCGACTTCCTTCGCTTCCTCCAGGGTGAGCAGGCTCAGCGCATCATCGCCGAGGGTGCACTGCCTCCGGTGCTCGCGTCGCTGTACGACGACCCGGCCCTCATCGCCGAGATGCCGTACCTCCCGGCCCTGAAGGAATCGATCGAAAACGCTGTCCCGCGTCCCGTCACGCCGTTCTACCCGGCAGTGTCGAAGGCCATCCAGGACAACACCGCTGCTGCGATCAAGGGTGAGAAGCAGGTCGACCAGGCCATCGCCGACATCCAGGCCGGCATCGAGTCCGCAGGCGCTAACTAAGCCTTCGGCTTTCGATTTCAGGAGAATTTCATGGCTCTACCTACTGGTGAATCCAGTGGGGCTGTAAACGTCGCCGCGGCCGGGGGATCATCCTCCGGCCGCGGCGGGAGCGCAGCCAGCGGAGTGACTCCATCAGGACGGCATGTGCGCACCGACAAGAAGAGGCGATTCGGACTGAGTGCCGGGCGCGCCTGGTTGCTCATCGCCCCGACTCTGGTGATTCTCGCAATCGTCATCGCCTATCCCGTAATTCGGGCCGTCGTCATGTCCTTCCAGAAGGACGCCGGTCTCGATCCCGCGACGGGAATGTTCGTCAAGGGCGGCAGTGCCGGATTCTCCAACTACACGCACTGGATCCTGCAGCAGTGCACGTCGGCGTCGGGCACGCTCGTTCCGTGCCCACCGGGCACCCTGGGCTCGCAGTTCTGGGGTGCGGTCGGCAACACGGCGTTCTTCACCGTCGTGACAGTGTCCATCGAGGTGGTCATCGGATTCGCGATGGCCGTCATCATGGGCAAGACGTTCGCCGGCCGCGCCTTGTTGCGTGCCGCCATTCTGATCCCGTGGGCGATTCCGACGGCGGTGACCGCCAAGCTCTGGTATTTCATCTTCAGTTACGACGGAATCGCCAACAAGCTTCTCGGCACACAGATCCTGTGGACGGGAGACGCGTGGCCCGCGCGGTTCGCGGTCATCATCGCCGACGTCTGGAAGACCACACCGTTCATGGCGCTGCTGATTCTCGCAGGCCTGCAGATGATTCCGTCCGATGTGTACGAGGCAGCGCGCGTCGACG
This sequence comes from Rhodococcus sp. NPDC057297, assembly GCF_042667435.1. Taxonomy (NCBI): domain Bacteria; kingdom Bacillati; phylum Actinomycetota; class Actinomycetes; order Mycobacteriales; family Nocardiaceae; genus Rhodococcus; species Rhodococcus sp. NPDC057297. The sequence goes on from NZ_JBHUZE010000001.1 coordinate 385,563, forward strand.
GAGCGTCCGCGTGGCAGCGGTTCACCAAGATCACACTTCCGCTCGTCAAGCCGGCTCTGATGGTGGCGATTCTGTTCCGCACGATGGATGCGCTGCGCATGTACGACCTGCCCGCGATCCTCACCGAGGGCAACCCGGCGACGCGGACCATCTCGATCCTCGTGGTCGAGCAGATCCGGCAAGGGTTCAACGCAGCGGCGTCTCTGTCGACCATCTCGTTCATCATGATCTTCATCGTCGCGTTCGTGCTCGTGAAATTCCTCGGCGCGAACGCGGTTGCCACGCAGGAGAACCAACGAAAAGGCACGATCCGATGAAGACCGCACGTATCTACCTCGGCGTCGTGATCATCCTCGTGTGGGGGCTCGCGCCGTTCTACTGGATGGCCGTCACTGCGTTCCGCGACCCGCGGTACACGTTCGATACCACACCCTGGCCGACGCACGTGACCACCGAGAACTTCACCAACGCGCTCTCCACGAGCAACGGAAACAACTTCCTCCGTGCAGTCGCCAACAGCTTGATCATCGGCGGCGTCACCACGTTCATCGCGCTGGTGATCGGAATCTTCTGCGCATACGCACTGTCCCGCATCGACTTTCGATTCAAGTACATCGTCGTCGGCATCGTCCTGGGAGCATCGATGTTCCCCGTCGTCGCTCTGGTGACACCGCTGTTCCAGTTCTTCACGAACATCGGATGGATCGGCAGCTACCAGGCGATGATCATCCCCAACATCTCCTTCGTGCTGCCCCTGACCATCTACACACTGACGGCGTTCTTCGCCGAACTGCCCTGGGAACTGGAAGAAGCCGCACGCATCGACGGCGCCGGACGGTTCCAGGCATTCCGCCTTGTGATGCTTCCGTTGGCCGCGCCGGCACTCTTCACCACCGCAATCCTCGCTTTCATCGCCGCAGTCAACGAGTACCTACTGGCCAGCCAACTCTCCAGCGACAAAACCGAACCCGTCACCGTGGCCATCGCACGCTTCTCCGGCAACGACCCACACGTCGTGCCGTATGCGGCGATCATGGCAGCGGGAACCATCGTCGCCATCCCCCTCGTCGTCATGGTGCTGATCTTCCAGCGCCGCATCATCTCCGGTCTCACCGCCGGCGGCGTGAAGTCATGACCGCTCAGGACCACCTGCAGATCCTCGCCGGCATTCTCGGTTTCTTCGCACTGATGGCTTTCATCGCCGCAGTCGCGGGCATTCTCGGTGGAGATCCGCCCGTCTGGCCCTCCGTCGTTCTCCTCGGCCTCCTCGCCGCCCTGACCTACGTGGTGCGCAAAATCCGAGCCTGACGGGGGTCACTCCGCCGGCTTCGCTCCTGCCTGATCGGGTCACTCCGCCGGCTTCGCTCCTGCCTGATCGGGTCACTCCGCCGGCTTCGCTCCTGCCTGATCGGGTCACTCCGCCGGCTCCGCTCCTGCCTGATCGGGTCACTCCGCCGGCTCCGCTCCTGCCTTGAGCTCTGCCAGGGTCATGAAGATCGGCACGTCGTCGTCGAGGTCGATTTCCTTGCGCTGAAGGAATGCGTCGAGCAGTCCCCAGACCAGTGCCGTGAGTTGGTCGACGAAGTCGCCTGCGTCGAGTTCCGTGTCGTCCAACCAGAGGTCGGTGGCGGCCAGGAGAGCCCCGACGGCGGCGCGGCAGGCGTATTCGATGCCCGAGGTGTCGGCGTCGACCGAATCGAGAATCGTTTTCGCGACGGTGGCGAAGCGTGTCGCGATGTCACGTCCGATGTCGAGGGGCGGAGCGACTGCAGGATCCTCCGGTGTGGACCTGGACTGGGCGAGGAACCGGAAGACATTGGGGTGGCGTCCCACCACATCCGCGTAACCGGAGATCGCATGTCGTAGCGCGGACACCGGTGCGTCGAGCAGGAAGTTGAAGTCGGATACGGCGAGCGTGTAGACCTCGTCGGCCATGCGCTGTGCCACGGCGCTGTACAGATCTGCCTTGTCCGCGAACTGCCGGTACAGCCTCGGCTTGGTGGCACCTGCCTCTCGAGCGATGTCGTTCATGCTCGGGTTCGGTCCGTGCGCGTCGATGACCCTGAACGTTGCGTCGACGAACTCCTCACGTGCCCTGGTTCTACGGGCTTCGGGATCTCGCGAGGTAGGCATCTGGTCATTCTAGGTGTCGCCCCAGGTGGAGGCGGTCGTGTCTTGACACCTTCGCGGAGATTGTGGAGAGTTCACAGCAATGGCGTACCAGCGGTAACGTTAAACGTACTACCGGTACGGGACGGAGCGACGGGAACAGGCGGGGAGTGGGCATGACCATCGAGAAGGCGCGCGACCGAACACGCACCGTGCGCGTCGACGGTGCTGGGCTCTACGTGCAGGAATTCGGTAACCTCGACGGCCCGGTGCTGGTGCTGGTGCACGGGTGGCCGGATACCCATCACCTGTGGGACGCGGTGGTCCCGTTGCTGACCGACAAGTTCCACGTCGTCACGTACGACACGCGCGGTCATGGCGAATCCTTCGGTGACGGCACCGTCACGGAGATGAAGCTCGAACAGTTGGCCGCGGACTTCATGGCCGTCGTCGACGCAGTGGCGGGGTCGATTCCGGTGCACGTTCTCGCTCACGACTGGGGATCGGTGCAGGTGTGGGAGGCAATCTGCGAGCCGGGCGCCGACACCAGAATCGCGTCGTTCACCTCGATCTCGGGTCCGAGCCTCGACCACATGGGAATGTGGCTGCAGTCGACGCCGAAGAGCCCGAAGGCACTGTGGCAGAAACTGACCCAGCTGGTTTCAGGTGCCTACACGCTGTTCTTCATGTCGGGGCCGCTGTCGCGAACCTTCTTCCGCATATTCGGTAGGCGCTGGATCTGGTCGTTGCTGCTGCGCATCGTCGAACGCGTGGACAAGCGAAATCTCCATATCGCGCCGACGCTCAACCGAGACATGGTCGACGGGTTGCGCATCTACCGCGCCAACGTCCTCCAGAAGGTCCTGCGGCCGACGGAGCGGTACACACACGTCCCGGTCCACTTGCTGGTCACGCGACGAGACCCTGCCATCAGACCCGCATCGTTCGACGGCATCGAGCGGTGGGTGTCGCGGGTCAGCCGCACCGATGTCCGTTCCGGGCACTGGCTCCCCCTGAAGAACCCGGCTCTCGTCGCCGCCGAAACAACGAAGTTCGTGGAAAGGATCGATCGTGAACGAACACGACCCCGGTGAAGTGTCCTTGCAGGCACGTAACGTCGCCTTCGACTGGTCGGAGACTCCGTTGCACTGGATGCCGAAGGAGCCCATTGCCTCGCACAGTCTCAGCGCGTTGAATCTACTTCTCCCCGAGGGAGAGCGGTGGTTCTGCGCCACCTACACCGAAGCCCTCCCACTGATCGCCGACGCAAAACTGCGCGAGGACGTCCTCGGGTTCATCGGGCAAGAGGCCATGCATGCCGAGACGCACAATGTGGTGTTGTACGACTACCTCGACGCACACGGCGTCGATCCGAGGCCGTTCACGTCGCACTCCGAGTATTTGATGCGCAAGGTCCTCGGGCCTCGGCCCGCGCTGTCGGCGAGGGCTCAGAAGCAGCAGCTGGTGGGGCGAATCGCGATGATCGGCGCTATCGAGCATCTCACGGCTTTTCTCGGCGACTACGCGCTGAACTCGAAATGGGACGACTTCGACGGCGACCCAGCGATGGTGGACCTGTATCGCTGGCACGGCGCGGAGGAAGTGGAGCATCGCAACGTCGCCCACGACGTGGCAACGTATTTCGGCGTCGGGTACTTCCGGCGAAACTTGTCGATGCTCATCGCTTTCGTCGGCTTCATCGTGCTGATGCTGCGAGGCACGCGGTTCATCGTCCGTCAGGATCCGACGCTGACCGACCGGGGTTACCTCGTCCTGTGGCTGCAATGGCTGGGTGCGATGCGCAGAGGGTCACTCCCGTCGCTCGCCCAGATGACGAAAGGTGTTGCGCGGTATCTGAAACCGTCGTATACCCCGGAGGACGAGGGAGACACCGCCCAAGCTGTCGCCTATCTGGCGAAATCTCCCGCTGCCCGATCGGCACTGCCGTGAACGTCGAGCTTCCCGTGCCCACGACGATGCCCGGCGATCTCTACGGCCGTCACGAACGGGACCCGCTCCTGCGGGTGTTGGAACGGGTGATGAACGCGCACATGGGCACGATGCGTCTACTCCATCGCAAGGAGTTCGTGGGCGCGACGGACGATCGACGACTCGAGGTCGTCGTCTCCGAGCGTCGCATCGAGGCGTTCGACGAGAACGTCGTCAGCTTCGTTCTGTCGGCCGCACACGGCGGCGAACTGCCGTCCTGGCGCGCAGGAGCACACATCGACGTCGAGACGCCCTCGGGGAGGCTGCGTCAGTACTCTCTGTGCGGAGATCCCGCGGACAGCACCCGCTATCGCATTGCAGTGCGGCGTATTCCGGACGGTGGCGGCGGATCGATCGAGATGCACGACCTGGAGGTCGGCAGCAGATTGACCGTCCGAGGTCCGCGAAACGCGTTCGCATTCGCGGTTCCCGGTTTCGGATCACCGGCAGACAGTCTGCATTTCGTTGCGGGCGGGATCGGCATCACACCGATTCTCCCGATGATGAGGCTGGCCTACCGACTGGGCCTCGATTGGTCGATGGTCTACACGGGTAGAAGCCGAGAGTCGTTGCCGTTCCTGGGTGAACTCGACGAGTTCGGCGACGCGGTGACGCTTCGAACCGACGATGTCGACGGAATCCCGACGTCGGAGATGCTGCTGGAAGGATCGCGGCCGGGAGCGGCGATTTACGCGTGCGGACCGATGCCGATGATCGGCACACTGCAACGCGGAGTCGACCCGGAGTCGGAGTTTCACTTCGAAAGGTTCTCGGCGCCACCGATTGTGAACGGCGTCGAATTCGAGGTAGTCCTCGCTCGCACCGGCCAAAGAGTGACGGTCCCGGCGGATAAGTCGATCCTGGACGCGGTCATGCCGTTGCGCCCCGACGTCGCGTACTCCTGCCGTCAGGGTTTCTGCGGCACCTGCCGGGTTCCTGCAGCACACGCGCCCGACGGAATGCTGATCTGCACCGAACGCACCGACGGCGACGAAGTGACTCTCGCCTTGTGAGTGGAGCCTGCGGAGTGACCCGCAGACTACCGGGAGCGGAGCCTGCGGAGTGACCCGCAGACTACCGGGAGCGGAGCCTGCGGAGTGACCCGCAGACTCCGCTCCACTCACGTGAGGGCTAGGCGTCGATGATGAACGCTTCGAGCTGCTGGCGCGCGACGTCGTCGGCGAGCTGCTTGGGAGGGCTCTTCATCAGGTAGGCCGATGCCGGGATGACCGGTCCACCGATGCCGCGGTCGAGGGCGATCTTGGCGGCGCGGACGGCGTCGATGATGACACCCGCCGAGTTGGGCGAGTCCCATACTTCGAGCTTGTACTCGAGGTTCAACGGCACGTCACCGAATGCGCGGCCTTCGAGGCGGACGTACGCCCACTTGCGGTCGTCGAGCCAGCCGACGTGGTCGCTCGGTCCGATGTGGACGTCCTTGGTGTTGAACTCGCGCTGCAGGTTCGACGTGACGGCCTGGGTCTTGGAGATCTTCTTCGACTCGAGGCGGCTGCGCTCGAGCATGTTGAGGAAGTCCATGTTGCCGCCGACATTGAGCTGCATGGTGCGGTCGAGCTGAACTCCGCGGTCCTCGAACAGCTTTGCCATGACGCGGTGCGTGATGGTGGCACCGACCTGGCTCTTGATGTCGTCGCCGACGATGGGAACGCCTGCGTCGACGAACTTCTGGGCCCAGACCGGGTCGCTGGCGATGAACACGGGCAGAGCGTTGACGAACGCGACACCGGCATCGATAGCGGCCTGTGCGTAGAACTTGTCTGCCTCTTCGGATCCCACGGGGAGGTAGGACACGAGTACGTCGACCTTGGCGTCACGCAGTGCCTGCGCTACGTCCACCGCCTCGCCGTCGGCTTCGGTGATGGTCTCGCGGTAGTACTTTCCGAGCCCGTCGAGGGTCGGTCCGCGCAGAACCTGAACGTCCTTCGGCGGCACGTCGGCGATCTTGATGGTGTTGTTCTCGCTCGAGAAGATCGCGTCGGAGAGGTCGAATCCGACCTTCTTGGCGTCGACGTCGAACGCGGCGACGAATTCCACGTCGCGGACGTGGTACTTGCCGAACTTGACGTGCATGAGGCCGGGAACGGTGACGTTCTCGTCGGCGTCCTTGTAGTACTCGACGCCTTGGACGAGCGACGCGGCGCAGTTGCCCACACCCACGATGGCTACCCGGATGGCGTTGCCGTCCGAAGTGTTGGTGTTCTCACCCATGTTCGGGTTCTCCTTCTTTGTTCGTAACGCTTTTCGGGTTGGGCGTGGCGGTCGGGCCCGCCTGCTCGGCAGCGATCACTTCGTTGAGCCAGCGGACTTCTCGTTCGCTGGATTCGAGACCGAGCTGATGTAACTGACGGGTGTAGCGGTCGAGCGTCCCGCTGGCTCGATCCACCGCTTCGCGGAGCCCTTCTCTGCGCTCCTCGACCTGACGACGTCTGCCTTCGAGGATGCGCAACCGCGCTTCCGCCGGTGTCCGGCTGAAGAAGGCGAGATGCACGCCGAAACCGTCGTCCGTGTAGTTCTGCGGTCCCGTGTCCGCAACGAGCTCGGCGAATCTCTGTTTGCCCTTGGGTGTGAGCTCGTAGACCCGCCGTGCTCGCCGCTTAACGAGTGTGTCCGGACCGTCGTTCTCGGCGATCAGCCCGTCCGCCTGTAGGCGGCGCAGGGCCGGGTAGAGCGATCCGTAGGAGAACGCTCTGAATGCTCCGAGGAGTCCGGTCAGTCGTTTACGCAGCTCGTATCCGTGCATCGGGGATTGAAGTAGCAGACCGAGAATTGCCAGCTCGAGCATGCCTACCTCTCCCCTCGACGTGAATCGTGCACCTGATGCGGTTCCCGAGCATATACGCAAAATGTATCGGCTCGATATATGTACATACATCGAGACAAGTCACAATGTAAGGACATGAATCGAACCAGAGACCTGCCGACGCAGGTGCACGAGGTCAGCCCGAGTACGGCGAGACGCGCACGATGTTGCCCGCGAGATCCGACACGATCCGGCCACCGCGACGGTCGGCGTCGTACGCCGTCACTGCAATCTGCGGAACGCCGTCGTCGGTGTCGATGGTCACCCAGTCGGCAACCGCGTCGGGAACGCCGACGGCTGCCGGTGCTCCGGCGATCAGACCGGCCACGACGGCGGAATCGACGAGAGCCCAATCGAACGGAATCTCCGACGGATCCAGCAGGTCGGTGGTGCGATACACCTCGAAACCGCCCGCGACGAAGACGCGTTCCCGACGCCCGTCGGCCGAGACTCGGTAGACGTCCGCGCGGTTGTCGTCGTCGACCTGAATGCTCAACTCCAGGACCTCGGTTGTTCCGAAGCGTTCGATGTACCGTGTGCGGAAATCGTCGAGACCCGCGGGGGTGTCGAAGACGAACGGCTGGGCGACGATCGGCGTCACATCCGCCGGCAGCGGCATCGACAGTTGCGGGGTCGGTGACGCCGTCGCCTCCTGTTGCGCCACAACGGGTTCCTCGCCGGAGTCTCGGGTCGCGAAGAACAGTGCCAACCCGGCGGCGATGATCACGACGGATCCGAGAGCGAGAAACACCCGGGGTTTCGGCGCGGACCGTCGGGCAACGGGCTCGGGCAGATCGACGTCGAGTTGCAGATCGCTGACCAGACGATGCAGTTCGTCCAACGTCACCGCATTACGTGCCCGTTCACTCCGCAGACGATGCTCACCGAAGGACAGCTGACCGTCGGCGTAGGCCGTGTCGAGCGCCGACGCGGTGAGCGCGCGGTCGATGTCGCGTGCGCGGAACGCGGTGGAACGATATTTCGCAGCCATGAGAGTCCTACTTCCCGAACTGGAACGGGGTCACGTACAAGAAGTTGCCGGCCGGATCGACCGACATGGTGCCGCTTTCCTCGTCGGTGTTGTCTGCGCTGATCAACACCTCGGGACCGTCGGACTGACCTCGCATCTGGATGTTGAGGCCGTCGATTCTGGACAGATTCAGGCTCGCCGCAGCTCCGGCCACGACGGCAGCCAACTTCGGTAGGTCGACCGTCGCGAGATCGATCTGCTGCTGATCGGCGCTCCTGGACGTCGACCAGTCCTCGTCGAATTCGAGCACACCGTCGCGGAAGTCGTAGGTGATCTGCTTCTGCGGCGCCCCGGGCGCAGGCATCCTGAGAATCGCGTAGGAGTCGTACAGACCGAGACTGTCGACGACGGTGGTGCCCGTCTGTGCCTGCAGCGCGGCAGCGATATCCGCCACGATGGCGGGGTTCTGGTAGCCCATCTCACCGTAGGTGTCGACGGGGTCGCCCGCCGCGGCGCACGACCTGACACCGAACGTGATCGCGACGGCCGCTGCCACCAGTGGAATCGCAACCGCGAAGAACCCCAGGCGCGACGACCGCGCCGTGCGAACCGGATGTGCCAGCTCGATCGAGTCGGCCATGAGAGGAAGGTCGGTCTCGTTCTGCAGGTCCTCGATGAGCGAGTGCAGATCCGCGAGCGTCTCCGCTTCCATCGCCAGGTCGACGCGCGCCGCGTGCTCCTCCTCGGACAATTGACCGTCGGCCCGTGCATCGTCGAGAGTGGCGCACGCCTGAGTTCGGTCGGTATCTCTCGCCCGGGTGGAGGGCGGAAGTCGCGTCGGCACAGGTGGAGCATAGTTTCGGGTCCCCGAATTGCCCAGATGCGGCGACACCGGCGCCCACCCGTCGGCGGCCGCACGTACTCTGGTTCTCGTGCGACTTCAGCGACAGGTGGTGGACTACGCCCTTCAGCGACGGTCGCTGCTTGCCGAGGTGTACTCGGGCAGGACAGGAGTGAGCGCCGTATGCGACGCCGATCCCTATCTGCTCCGGGCCGCCAAGTTCCACGGCCGTGGCAGCGACGTCGTCTGCCCGATCTGCAGGAAGGAACAGCTCACCCACGTCTCCTGGGTGTTCGGCGAGAAGCTGGGCCCACTGTCCGGGTCCGCTCGCACCGCGGACGAGCTGGTACGCCTCGCCGCGACACAGGAGGAGTTCTCCGTCCACGTAGTGGAGGTCTGCAGATCCTGCAGCTGGAACCACCTCGTGCAGTCCTATGTCCTCGGCGCCGTGCCCGCGCCCAAGCAACCGAGACGGTCCCGGTCCAATTCTCGCGGACCTGGCCGTCGAACAGCGAGCGAGTGACACAATCGCATGCGCTGACCGACCCCGGTCTTCCATGTGAGTAGTGCCCGCCCAAGACCACTGGAGTTCTGTACGTGAGTTCCCCCTACGACAACACCCCCGGCGGTAGCTCCGGAGATCGTGACCCGTCCAGGCGCCCGCCGAACGTGCCCCCCGGCACCTCTGGCCGACCGCCGGGCCCACGTCCCCCGATGCCACCTCCCGGGCGTCGTCCGGCTGGACCTCCACCCGGCGTCAGGCGCGACGCGCAGGGGCGTCCTCTCGGACCGCCCGCGGGTCCACCGCCGGGGCCCCCGCCCATGCGTCGTGACGCCCAGGGCCGCCCGATTCCCCCGAATCCCCGCCCCCCGAATCCCCACCCCCCGGCACGCGACGCCCAAGGGCGTCCTCTGCAGAACCCGCCTCCGGGTCGTCCTCCGCTGCCGAATCCACGGCAGGATGTCCGACGCCCCGCCGCCGGGCCGCCGCCTCCCGTTCCACCATCCAATCTTCCGCCGACCGGACCTCCGGACGACGATGTTCCACGCTCTTCGGGCAACGAACCGCCCGAACCGCCCGAGAGAGGTTCCGCCGCGAAAACGAAGAAGAAGTCCAAGTGGCGCACAGTTCGACGGACCTTGTACGTGCTGGTGGCGTTGGGTCTGATCGTTCCGATCCTCACCTTCATGGTGGCGTACACCGTCGAGGACGTCCCGCGTCCCGGTGACATCAAGACCAATCAGGTGGCGACGATTCTCGCCTCCGACGGCACCACCGAGCTGGGCCGGGTCGTCCCACCCGAAGGCAACCGGACCGACGTCACGATCGACCAGATCCCGCTGCACGTGCGCAACGCCGTGCTGTCGGCGGAGGATCGTGACTTCTACTCCAACCCCGGCTTCTCGATCACCGGCTTCGGCCGCGCGTTGCGCGACAACGTGCTGGGCCGTGACAGCGCCGGTGGCGGCTCGACCATCACTCAGCAGTACGTGAAGAACGCCCTCGTCGGATCCGAGCGCACTCTGACCCGAAAGATGCGTGAGCTCGTCATCTCCTCGAAGATGGCTCGCCAATGGTCCAAGGACGACATCCTGGCCGCGTACTTGAACACGATCTACTTCGGCCGCGGTGCGTACGGCATCGCGGCAGCGTCGACGGCATACTTCGGCAAGCCGGTCGACCAGCTGACGATCGAGGAAGGCGCGGTCCTCGCCGCGACGATTCAGCAGCCCTCCGGCCTGGACCCCGAGTTCAATCCCGAGGGTGCCCAGTCGCGATGGGACTACGTGCTCGACGGGATGGTCAGCCAGGGCAACATCGATCAGGCTCAGCGCGCAGCCATGGTCTATCCGCCGTGGATCCCCAGCTCGGCTGCATCGAACGACGACACCGACAGCGGCCCCAACGGACTCATCAAGGCGCAGGTTCTCCGCGAACTGTCCGCCGCGGGAGTCAGTGAGCAGGACCTGAACACCGAAGGCCTGCAGATCACCACGACGATCGACCCGGCCGCGCAAGCCGCCGCCATCGACGCGGTGAACAGCAACCTCGAAGGAGAGCCGGGCGACCTGCGCACAGCGTCGGTGTCCATCGACCCCAGAACCGGGGCGGTCAAGTCGTACTACGGCGGCGCCGACGGCCGTGGATTCGACTTCGCGCAGTCCGGTCTGCAGACGGGCTCGTCTTTCAAGGTGTTCGGTCTCGCCGCGGCACTCGACCAGGGCATCCCGTTGTCGCAGATGTACGACAGCTCTCCGCTGACGGTCAACGGCATCTCCATCGGCAACGTCGAAGGTGAGTCCTGCGGAACGTGCACCATCGCGGAGGCGCTCAAACGATCGTTGAACACGAGCTTCTATCGCATGCAGCTCGCCATGGACAACGGCCCGCAGTCCATCGCGGACATGGCCCACAAACTGGGTGTCGCCGAGGAAATTCCGGGCGTCGGACCCACATTGACCGAAGGCGACGGCGTCGGCCCGAACAACGGAATCGTCCTCGGTCAGTACCAGTCACGTGTCATCGACATGGCCTCCGCCTACGCCACCCTCGCCGCATCGGGCATCTACCACGCACCGCACTTCGTGCAACGCGTCGTGACGGCAGACGGCACCGTCCTTCTCGACCGAGGTGCCGAGCCCGGCCAGCAGGTCGTCCCCGCTGCTGTGGCGGACAACGTCACCGCCGCAATGCGTCCCATTGCCGGTTACTCCAACGGGCACAACCTCGCCGGAGGACGCCAGTCCGCAGCGAAGACGGGCACGGCGCAGCTCGGAGACACCGGCGAGAACAAGGATGCCTGGATGGTGGGCTACACCCCGTCGCTGTCCACCGCGGTGTGGGTCGGTACCGAGCAGGGGCTGCCGCTGCAGAACAGCTACGGCGGCTCGATCTACGGCTCCGGAATTCCGTCGGACATCTGGAAAGACACGATGGACGGGACCCTCGAAGGAACGACCAACGAGACGTTCCCGACGCCTGAGCCCATCGCGGGACAGGCAGGCGTGCCGCAGTATTCGGCGCCGGCCGCGCCGACGACCGTCGCTCCGACGTCCGAGGCTCCGCCCATCACACTGCCGATCCCGACGGAGATTTCTCCGCCGGTGGTGATCACCCCACGCCAGGTGGAAATCCTGCCCGGTGTGACCATCCCGCTACCCGGACTGGCGCCTGCTCCGACGCCGGAGACTCCTGCCGAACCGGAGGCTCCAGCGCAGGAACCCGAACCGGCCCCGGGCCGGTAACCTGTCCGGAGTGAGCGACAGCAACCCCGGCACCCCCGTCGAACGCAGGGTTGCAAGTCCGGGACCGCTCGCGCCGGATCTTCGCTCGAACAGTGCCCGGGATCTACCCGCCACGTCGGACCCGATGGCGGCCGAACTCACGGCCGCCATCGGAGGCCCCGCCGGTCGGCACGCGCTGATCGGCAGGCAACGCTTCCTCACCCCGCTGCGGGTTCTGTTGCTGCTCGCCGTCGTGTTTCTCGCGTTCGGCTGGTTCGCGAAGGCGGGCTGTATTCAACAGGCTCCCAACGGTCCCGACGGAGAACTCGGGCTCGACTGGAGCGGCAGCCGTCAGTACGTGGCCATGTGCTACTCCGACACCGTGCCGTTGTTCGGAGCCGAACGTCTCGACGAGGGCGCCTTCCCGTACAAGAAGTCCTGGGAAGAAGTAGCTGCCGACGGCACGACCCAGATCCGCTACATGGAGTACCCGGTGCTGTCCGGGCTGTACCAGTACGGGTCGATGGTCGTGGCCGACGCATGGAGTGCGGTGTCCTGGTTGCCGCAGGCGCTCCCGGTCGCCGTCTACTTCAACGTCGTCGTCATCGGCTTGGCCATCGCCTGGCTGGTGACAGTGTGGGCCACCGCCATATCCGCCGGACGAAGAATATGGGACGCCGCCCTCGTCGCCGCGTCGCCCCTCGTCGTGGTCCACGGCTTCACCAATTTCGACGCTCTCGCAACCGCTTTCGCCGCGGGCGCGCTCCTCGCCTGGGGTCGCAAGAAACCGATCCTCGCAGGTGTTCTGCTGGGGCTCGGCGGCGCCGCCAAGCTGTATCCCCTCCTGCTACTCGGACCGCTCCTCGTGCTGTGCTGGCGCGCCGGAAAGATGAGGGAATGGGGACAAGCCACCTGCGCGGCCGTCGCAGCCTGGCTCGTCGTCAATCTTCCCATCGCACTGCTCTATCCGAGCGGATGGTACGAGTTCTTCCGCCTCAACTCCGCCCGCGGCGCCGACCCCGACTCGATCTACAACGTCATCACGTCCTTCACCGGCTGGGGCGGCTTCGACGGCACCCTCTACCCCGGCGACAAACCGTTGGTACTCAACGCCGTCACCCTCGGACTCTTCGCAATCGTCTGCGTCGCAATCGCCTACATCGCAGTCAACGCCCCCATGCGCCCCAGGTTGGCGCAGCTCTGCTTTCTCGTCGTCGCGGGATTCCTTCTGACCAACAAGGTCTGGAGCCCCCAATACTCGCTGTGGCTCGTACCGCTCGCGGTCCTCGCACTGCCGCACCGCCGACTGCTCCTCGCCTGGATGACCGTCGACGCCCTCATCTGGTTCCCTCGTATGTACTACTACCTCGGCATCGGCAACAAAGGCGTGCCCGAGCAATGGTTCACCGCCGCAATCGTTCTCCGCGACATCGCCGTCATCGGCCTCTGCGCACTCGTTGTCCGGCAGATCTACCGACCCCAGGAAGACCTCATCCGTCGCAACGGCACCGACGACCCCATCGGCGGCGTCCTCGACCACACCCGCGACGTCCACCGCGTCTCGACCGGTACCCCTGCATCCCGGGGTGGCGGCTCCGGTTCCGGCCTGGGCCCCATTTCCTGACCGAACGTGGGGTTCGGTCAGTCAGACTGACTGAAGTCCGCTTTCGCTCCGACCCGGTTGCCGTCCGGGCGGGGCTGCGTCCTGGCGCCCCGACCGGGAGGGTCGGGGCGCGGCGGGGCGAGGTTGTCAGGGCCGGATGTAGGGCCCGAGTTGAGGGACGGCTTCGCCGGCGTGTTTGGCGTTGATGCCTTCGCCGATGGCCTGGAGTTTCCAGTTGCCTCCGTCGCGGTAGACCTTGGCCATGACCAGGCCGGTGAACGGCATGCCGCCTTGCAGGGTGAAGCGCGCGAGTTCGGCGTTGTTGGTGTCGTCGACGAGTCGGCAGAAGGCGTTCTGGATCTGCTCGAAGGTCTGCCCTCGGTAGGAGGTCACCGTGAAGACGATGGCCGTGACCTGCGGGGGTACGCGGGTGAGGTCGACGTTCACGACCTCGTCGTCGCCTTCCCCTTCGCCGGTGAGGTTGTCGCCCTGGTGCAGGATGGATCCGTCCTTGGCGCGGAGTTGACCGTAGTAGACGACGTCGGCGACGTTGTTCCCGGCGAACATGATGGCCGATGCGTCGAGGTCGATGTTCCCGCCTTTGCCGCCCCCGCCGAAGAAGCTGGTCTTCTTCGGTGCCTGGACAGGGTCCCAGCCGAGTCCCATGCGGATGATGGTCAGGGCGACTCCGCCGTCCTTCTTCAGCGTGACCTTCTGGCCTTTGCTGAGGCTGACGGGGCGTGCTTTCGTGAGGCTGACCTCGGGTGGACCTGCCGGCGCGGCGGGTGGCGGCGGCACGGGCGGCGCTGCCGGAGCGGGTGTCGGCGTGGGAGCTGGTGTTGCGGCTGGAGGCGGTGTCGGAGCTGCGGGGGCAGCCGGTGCATCGTCGACGGATACACCGTGGTCGGTTACCAGGGCCGCGAATCCGCCGGCATACCCCTGCCCGACGGCGCGGACCTTCCATGCTCCGGCGCGACGGTAGATCTCGACTGCGATGACGATGGACTCGCTGCTCAGGCCGTCGATGGTGTAGTGGTAGAGGGGATTTCCCTGACCGTCGCTCACGTACGCTGCCGGGGGTGCGGACCGGCCGAAGTTGGACGATGCATCCTCGAGCGTGATGACCGCGCGAATCTGCTCGATGTCCGCCGGAATCTGCGCGAGCGACACGGCGAGCTGTGCCGGTTGCCCGGCTTGGCCGGAGACCAGCCGAACGCCAGGTCCGGTCGGCTGGTTGAAGAAGACGAAGTCTGCGTCGGTTCGCACCTTTCCGTCCGCCGTCACCAACAGGGCGGACAGATCGGCGGGCGCGGACAGTTGCACAGAGACGAGAACATCGGCTGCTGTGATCGGGCCGTTCTGACCCTTTGCCAAGGGTTGGCCGGGAGCAGACATGAAAGAAGTCCTTCGGTCGGATGCGGATGCTGCACACCAATGTACTGGGTGGATTTGTCCGGATGGGGCTACTGCGTCCGGACGCTGAACAGGTCGCCGGGCGTGCACCCGAGCGCGGCGCACACCGCCGTCAGTGTGCTGAACCGAATTGCTTTGGCTCGGTCGTTCTTCAGCACCGACAGGTTCACGACGCTGACGCCCGCGACACGGGAGAGCTCGGCCAAGGTCATTCCGCGGGCGTCGAGTATCTCTCCGAGATGGCAGGTGATCAGGTGTTCGGTGGGCTCACCCATCAGACCAATCCCTCGGTGTCCTCGACGAGCCTCGTGCCCTGTTGGATTGCTGCGTAGACGAATTGAAGGAATGCGGCGACCGCAATCGCGATCCAGACTCCGTCGAAGCTGGCCGCGGTGTCCAGTACATCGGTCAGCTCGAGCGATCCCAGGACGGAGTTGGTCCCCATCTGCCGCAGCATTCCGGTGAGGAACGGGTAGAGCATCAGAACGACGGCCACCACCGTCAGGTCAACTGTCGCGCCCTTCCCGAAGGCCCGGCCGTCGATCACTCGGTCGCAGAACCGATACAGGAACGTCATCCCCACCAGCAACAGAACCAGTCCGACGACTATCTCGGAGTATCGGAAGAAATCGATCATTCCCATCAGGCGTTGCACGTCGGACTTGGCGAAGGCCAGCTCGACCACGTTTCCGGGCTGGAGCTCACCGCCGTAGAGGCCGACGACGGGAGTGTCGACGACGGGCTCGACCGAGACCCGAATGTAGGACGACAGCCCGTACTCGAACAGCCTCCACGCCGACCAGCCGACGGCGATCAGGGCATAGATTGCCATCACTATCCGGTTCGATCGTCGCGATCCCAGTGACGAGCCCATGACAACTCCATATCGATAGTCGATAACAACGAATATCGATATAGTATCGAGAATCGTTATGGTGTCAACGGGTCATCGAACCGCCGTGGCTTTCCCGACGAGTCCCCGCACCTCCGATACCAGCTCCGACACCGTCACCGGAATCACGCTGATGATCGACGTGTGCCGGATCATGTAGCGCCCGTCGTCGGCGAAATCCACCCACTGCACACCGGTCGTTCCTTCGGTCAGCCTGCTGTCCGGTGCCGGGCCGGCGCACACCAGGATCTCGCCTGCACTGGACGGTGGACGGGAGAACAGACGCTCGTAGCGGTCGTCGTTGCTCGTGCGCGACATACTCTGCAGCAGAGGTGATCTGTCCGTGCCGCTCTCGGTGGCGGGCCGGTTCACATCGATCCGCGGGCCGGTGCCGCGCACCACATTCGGCAATACGTCCACGACGGCACGCACACCTCGGAAAGATTCCATCGTCTCCAGAGTGATGTCGCCGCCGGAGCGGTCGTCGATCCCGGGTGCCTGCGTCAGAACGACGGCTACGTCGTGTCCCACGGCTGCGTGCGCGCGCAGTTTCGTGTGCGCGGTGTCTCCGGTCCTCACGTGCCCGACGAGTTCCACCCGCACAACCGGCTCGACGATCGTCCGGATCGCGAAACGAAGATCCTCGTCCAGGATTTCGAGCGCGGCAGTCGTGGCCTCGTGACGTCTGCGGTGATAGTCGGCAGCGGAGTCGGCCATCGGACGATGCTGCAGGGGGAACGGCAGGCGGTCTCGCCCGGATTGCTCGAGAAGCATCCTGAACACGAGACCGTCGAGTGTCCAATGCCGAAGTGTCACTCTCCGAGCACCGGGGGTGCCACGAGCGGAAGCGATCCGATCAGTTCGTCTCCGTTCACCGCGTCGATCAGGTAACCGGGTGTCTGATGGACATCGTCGTCGCCACCGCCCCCTCCACCGCCCCCTCCGCGGCCCGCAGCAGGGGCCATGCCGCCCATACCCATTCCCGGGGTGCCGGGACGTCCAGCCGTCGCTCCGGCTGCACCACCGCCTCCGGCCGTCGCTCCGGCTGCACCGCCGCCTCCGGCCGTCGCTCCGGCTGCACCGCCGCCTCCGGCCGCTCCCAGTCCGCTCCCGGACGGGCCACCGACCGACGAACCTCCTCCCGGTCCGCCGAAGCCGCCTGCGCCCAGGCCGCCCGGACCCAGGCCGCCGCCACCGCGTACGCCGCCGGAGCCACCCGAACCGAATCGCGAGCCTGCGCCGTCACCTCCCGGCCGCCCACCGGAACCGCCCGGCGCGAGTGCTCCGCCGACCGGTGATCCCGCTGCTGCGCTGCTGGTGGAGGAGGGTGCGCCGGTGCCCTGGGCTCCGCCGTTTCCCTGCCCGGTACCGTACGAGCTCGAATTGGTTTGGCCCGCAGGCGATGCAGCGGATTCTGCAGGCGCCCAGCTCGACGCCTCCGTGGAGGGAGCCTGCTGTGTCGCGGGTGAGCCGGCGCCGCCTGGGGTCGCAGTACTCGTCCCAGCGCTGCCGGGACCGGCGCTGCCTCCGGACATACCGCTCCACCCGGAACCACCGGAATCCGGCCGAGACGCGTCAGGGGACGAAAAGGTAAGCCCCTCGGAACCGCTCAACGGATTCAGTGCGGGCGGAAGAACCGGAACCTGAACGGCCGCTTCGCGAATGACGGGCGCATACTGCGTCTTCATCACGGTACGAGCAGCCTCTTCCGCTTCTTCGTGGAGGTGTTGGAAACTCTTCAGGTCGCCGGGCAGCAGTGTTCTGGTGAGCCAGGATCCCACGTCGAAAATCTTCTCGCCGGTGCCATAGGGAACGGGCGGAGGCAGGGCCGCGCGGGTGGCGTTGACTCCGGCCGACGTCGCTTGAACTTTCTGTGAAAGACCGTCGGCGGCCAGCATCAATTCGCCTGCCGAGGTCGCGTAGCGATCGACACCCTGCCCGGCGGCCTCGGCCGCGACGCCCTGCCAGTTGGTCCCGACCTGGTTGGTCACCTTCAACGCGAAGGCGGCGGCGTCGGTTGCAGCGTCGTTGCCCAGGATTCGCCAGTTGCCGGACGTGGCGTCGATGTGCTCGGCCTGAAGCGCCTGCGCTTTGCTCCAGATGTCCTCGTGCGACATGACCTCGAACGGATCGTCATCGACGGCCCTGCCGTCGTACACCGCGGTGTACCCGAACTGCGCCATGGCGTTGTCTCTGATCTCGGCCCCGGCCTCGCGCGCCCGGTCGGAGCCACCATTGAGTGCGAGATCCATGCCGCGGGGGAGGCTGATCATCGATGCTGCCACCGCCTCCGCTGTGGCCGGCTCCGGATTCACCGCCCGCTCCGGTCAGGTCCGCTCGCGTGCATCCCCATGACTGCCCCCTGTAGTTGTCCAACCAGCTTCTACGCAACCCTTTGCCTAGTTGGACGCACCGGAGACGCTCACGGTTCCATGTGCTCCGCGATTCGCCCGAAAAACCAGTCGAGGATCTCCTCGCCCGCGCGTCCGCCGGTTGCGGTGGTGACGGTCAAGCCAGGTGGACGGAAGTTCAGTGCATCGAGTTCGCCGTGCGCGGGCCGAATGGCGTGGTCCGCAGCGAGCAGCATGTCCGCGTCGAGTGCGCCGTCACCGGCGGCGAGTGCGATGGATTCCGTCCTCAGAAGTCCGTCGTCGACGGCGCGGGTGCGGACCTCGGCGACTGCGCGGCTCTTGCTGACCACGTCGGGCATCGAGTAGATCTTGCGGCCCTGCTGAGAGACGTTCCATCCGCGCGCGGCGCACCACTGCGACCAGTCGTCCATGAACCCGGCGGGCACAGCGTCGGGCTCCACGACGAGGTAGCAGAACAGGTCGTCGGCGGTGCGTCGTTTCAGAACCCAGTCGCCGTCGGCGCGTGCCGCGAGTTCCTGCTGAACGGCCGGTAGGTCGACGTCGTCGAAGGAGGCGCGCCAGGAGGCGTCGGGCACGCCGTCGACCAGGATGTTGCCTCCGTTGCTGGTGATGGCGTACCGCCACGGTGCGCCGGGCAGATCGATCCTGTCGAACTGCTCGACGGTCCTCGTCGTCGTCGGGACAACGACTGCCTCGGAGGCCAGTTTCCGGAGTAACTCCGTCGAGCGCATGCTCATGTAGGACAACGGCCCGCCGGCGTACATCTCGACGCAGGTGACCGAGGCGTCTATCGGAAAACCCAGTGCTGCCGACGAATAGATCATCGTTCGATCCAGGTCCACCGAGATCAGGGCAGTGCTCACGTGACGTCCTTGATCAGTCCCATGCAGGAGTACGCGAGATCGGGAACTTCGACGACGGGCACCCCCCTCGCCTCGGCGAGCATCCGAATGTGCTTGTGCTCCGGAGCATTCAAATCACGTACCAGGACTCGCCAGGGAACGCGCCGCAGCAGGACCCTTGTCGTCTCGCCCACTCCGGGCTTGACGAAGTTGACGTGCGAGATGCCGAATTCCTCACGCACCTTCTCCACCGACGCCCACCCGGTCCACGTCGGCGTCCGATCCGACTCCCCGATCGTCGACGCCTCCGCGGTGGCCGCGTCGCGTACGTCGGCGAACTGTGCGGAGACGGTGTCGAGCAGGTGGTTGGACACGTCGTCGGCGGCGAGTTCTGCGTAGTACTTGGCTCCGTGGAAGTCGCCGTCGCGGATGAGATCTGCGTTGAGGACGGTGCGTGAGACGAGGCCGGACACGGTCGAGTTGAGGCAGGCCGACGCGATGAGGAAGTCGTCCCTGGTGCCGTAGGTTCTCGCGCAGTGGCCGGGGTCGGCCAGTACGGCGAGGTCGTCGTCGAAGTCGGCTCCGTCGAATTCGGCCAGTGCGGCCGAGAGTTCGCGCGCGATCGCGCCCTTGCCGGTCCAGCCGTCCACGAAGACGACCGAACGTGGGTCGTGGTGGTCGGAGAGGTATTTCAGTGCAACGGAGTCGATTCCGCGATCGCGCACGATCGACACGGCGTAGTGCGGGATCTCGATGCCGTGCATCTCGTGAGCCCAGCGACGCATCAGGATTCCGACCGGTGTGCCTGCGCGTGCAAGCGATGCGAGAACGATGTCGTGGCCCCGCTCGGCCAGTACGAGTTCGGTGACGGTGCCGACGGCAAGCGCCAATCGAGACGCGCTGTCGTGCAGCACTTCTTCGAACAGCTCGCGGTAGGCGGCATCGGGTTGGTACTCGACCGGCAACGATTCGGCGTAGTGGGCCGTACCTTCCTGGATCTTGCGCTCGCGTTCGGCGATGTCCGCTTCCAGCGAGATGTCGGAGAGGTCCTTCAGTAGCCACGTCACCTCGTTCGGTGCGTAGGACCCGAAGGCCGGTCCGGTCAGGGGTTCTGCCCGTCGGGACACGATGAGCCGCTGTGGGTCCGCACCCCGGACCACGACGACCAGGATGTCGGAACCGGATGCGGCCAGAACGTCGGCGACTCCGCCTGATGCGAACAGACGGTCGGTGTCCGCGGGTGCGTCGACGATCAGCACGATCTGTGCGTTCTTCGGCCCCGACGCGTTGTAGACGTACCGGTCCTGGGCTTCGCTGTCTTCCGGGGCGAGGAACTTGAACCCTCGGCGCAGGGGGTAGCTCGGCTCGTCGAGTACGTAGGCCGGCGATCGGGTGGTGGTCTGGAACAGTGCCGGATGGCCGCGGTCCGACAGTGCCGCTGCGACTTTCAGTGGAAGGTACATCAGTTCCTCGTGCCCGAGTACGACGACCGGCCGCCCGGGCTCGAGTGCCGATGCCACGGCGTCGGCGACCTCGGTGGTCGCAGTGAGGAACGACGCCGTGTCTCCGGCACGGAAACCGTGACGGCCACCGTCCGGAACGGTCTCCGGCCAGTGTGCGTCGATTCGGGTGATGGTGCCTGCGTGGTCGGCGACGGGGTTGTACGCCGGTTCCGGCAACGCGACGACGGAGTCGATCAGGTTGTCCGCCAGCGCGACACGGCCCTGGGCGAGGCTGACCGAGTCGAGCGTGACTCCCAGTTCGGCGGCCACGGCGGCGGATTCCGCGAGATGCTCGTCGGTGCGCATGTCCACGAGCGAGGCGATGACGTACCGGGTGCGTGGTGTCACGGCGTGGAGAGCTCGGACAGCGTCGAGTGCTGTTCTACCGGTGGATATCTCGTCGTCGACGAGAACGAGTGGCAGCTGTGGGTCGAGAACGCCCGGCGAGGTGGGCAACAGTTGGTGATCGGTGGCGTGGGAGTGGCCTTCCTGGAACTCGGCGTACACCCCGGTTCCCGGCACGTCTCGCCGCGTCGAGTGCAGGTAGCAGTGCGCGTTCAGGCGTGCAGCAACACAATGGCCGAGTCCAGTTGCGGTTTCCGCGAAACCGAGGACGTCGACGTCGGATCCGCCCACTGCTTCGAGAACCAGGTCTCCCAGTGCGTCGGCAGCACCGGTCACGACGGATGGATCGACCGGAATGTGTTTGCCGAGTACCTCCGACACCAGCAGGTGTGCTCGGCGGGGATTGCGCCGCAGTCCCGGTCGAACGAGCTCCTCGATGGTCCAGTCCGACGAGGTGTTCTTGGTGGTCAGGTGTATTCCCGAGGTCGGGTCGGTCATCGTTCTGCTAGCTCTTTCAGTAGTTCGACGAAGGTGATGCCCTCGTTGGTCACCCCGAACGCGCGGGCGCGCAGCAGGGTCTGATGCGCCCAGTTGCGGTGCGGGCCGAGCTCGTTCATCTTGTTTCCGTATCCGGACGCGCGCACACCGCCTGCGTCGGATTCCAGGATGTCGAGAGCGTCGTGGTATTCCTCGTGAGTGACAGCCGACAGCGCGTGCACCGCCGCTACGTGCGACGGATGGATGACGGTCTTTCCCTGAATTCCGTTGGCGCGGTCGAGGGCAACCTCGCGGAGCAGTGCGTCGAGGTCATGGCTGACGAGTTGGTGGCGGAAGCGCACGGCTTCCTGCTCGGCGAACGGTGTCTGGCGGAGCATGGGCCGGAACATGCGTTCGTGGTCGGCGAAGTACTCCCACACCGGTCCGGTGATGACGAACCCGGATTCGTTGCTCCGGCCCAGGTGGTTGACGATGGCGCTGATGACGTCGGCGACGACGCGGACGTCGTAGATGGTGAGGTCTCGGTCGCGGCGAATTCCGAACATTCCGCACATGTCGGTGGCTCCGATGCGCACGGCGAGGATCTGTTCTCGATGATTCTGCAGCAGAGCGCGGATCGCGACGAGCTCGGTATCGCGGGTTTCGCGGAACACCACCTCCGGTGACTCCAACACCGGCATCGAGAACAGGCGCCGGCCGAGGCGAGTGGAACCGCGAACGACCTCGTCGAGGAAGGCACCTCCTCGTGCGGCGGTGAACTTGGGAATCACGAACCCGGCCAACGCCGACGCGTCGGTGCGGAGCGAGGTGCAGATGCGTTCGATCTGCTGCGCGGTTCGTGCACGGACGAACACGAGCGAGCCGTGGACGTCGTCGGCGGCGAGGGCGTCGAGCGTCGCGACCGCGTTGTCGATCGCTTCTTCGAGGTTGTGATCGGCGACCGCGTCCTCGAGATCGATGACGAGCGAGCACACCCCCTCTGCACTGCGCTTGATCAACGTCTCGGTCAGGTCCGCGCGGGTCGCAGGCATGTAGAGGGTTGCTCCGAGACCGACGGCGACGAGGCCGAGATCGCCCGCGGTGTCGATCTTTTCCGGCGCGTGCAGGAACAGTCGATCCAGGACTGCCCCGTCGAGATGTCTGAAATGTTGCACCGAGATCCTTCGCAGGTAGTGACAGGTGATCTAGCGAGCCGAGCCGCGCATTCGGTCGATCACCCCGGAGATGAAGCCGGAAATACTTCTCAGGTCCTGGAGGTAGGACCAGTAGTCGGGGTGTGTTCCTGTCAGCGTTGCGGTTGCACGGTCGATTCGAGCCAGCTGAGCATCCAACACCGACCCCCATTCGGCAACCAGGGAACGATTGACGGCGAGCTGTTGTGCATCTCGTAACTTGAAGCGCACCGCGCGTTCTTCGCCCGTTGGGTCGAGTTTCACCTCGCGCAGCAGTTCCAGGCGTTCGGTGACGGCGTCGACCAGTTCCTCGGCGTCGGACAGGTGGCTACGCGCCTGGGCGATGTAGTCGAGCGCCTGCTCGGGGTTGGACGAGGAGAACGAGGCCCGGGCTGCGGACAGGTCCTCCTCGGCTTGCTCGATGTGCCGGGCGCTGTGCTGTTCGTTGTGCGACAGGTCCGCCGAGCTGGCGACGTTGAACTCGCGGAGCAATGCGGAGAAGGCGGGGGCGAGGCGGTCGAATCGGGTGCGAACCGCTTCGACTCTTGTTTTCACCGACGTCAGCGCAGCCCTCGCCTCGGCGGTGCGCCCTGGTGCCGCGGCAACTGCGGATTCCAGCTCTTCGGCGGCTTCCCGTACCGCCGCCGCGGCGGTACGGGCGCGCACGGCGTCGTTCGAGCTCATTGCGGTGTCGAGGTCAGCGACCGCGGTGTCGACGGCGCGCCACGCCGAGCGAATCGAGGGGTAGTCGATGAATGCAGGATCGGCCGATGCGACGGCCAGTTGGGCCTTCTCGGCCAGCGCTTTGGCGTCCTGAGCCAGTCGCGGTGTCGCGGCGAGCGCGGATCGTGCCTGCTCGAGGTCGTCGCGGTGGGCCGCGTAGAACCGGTCGACTGCTTTGGCTGCCTCGCCCAGCAGGTGTGCGGCGTTCTGGAATGCCGCTTGGGCCGGCCCGGTCACGATGCCGTCGTACTGTTCCATCGCCGCGAGGTATGCCGCGCCTGCGTCGAAGCAGGCCTTCTCGGCCGGTGCCCACGCGGCGGTCGGATCCCGATCGGGGTGCATCGAACGGACGGCGTCGACGCCGGACGACGCGATGGACTGGCGCTTGTCCATATCGAGAAAAGCAGCAACGGCCGTGCTCTGCGCCTGGGATGCTCGAGTCTCGCGCGCACGCGGATCCGTCTCGCCCGAGCGGCGGAAGAGTCCAGGTCGGCGACTTGTCACCAGCCCGATAGTACTGACGGGAACTTCGCGGTGTGTGGTGCGCGTTAGCGTTGTGAACCGAAGACGAAAGTGACCAATCGGGCACGCGAGACACTACGGTGTTCCTCGGAAGGGGAACTCACGGCGAAAGGAAAGTCATGGGCGTCAGCCTCAGCAAGGGCGGCAATGTCTCACTCACGAAGGCAGCTCCCAACCTGACCGCAGTCACGGTCGGCCTCGGATGGGACATCCGGTCGACGACCGGAACGGACTTCGACCTCGACGCCAGCGCCATCGCGCTCGGTGCCGACAAGAAGGCTCTCAGCGATCAGCATTTCGTGTTCTTCAACAACCTGAAGTCCCCCGACGGTTCCATCGAGCACACCGGTGACAACACCACCGGTGAAGGCGATGGCGACGACGAGCAGATCAAGGTGGACCTTGCCGCTGTGCCGCCGAACGTCGACACGATCACCTTCC
Source organism: Rhodococcus sp. NPDC057297 (assembly GCF_042667435.1). NCBI lineage: Bacteria > Bacillati > Actinomycetota > Actinomycetes > Mycobacteriales > Nocardiaceae > Rhodococcus > Rhodococcus sp. NPDC057297. The sequence goes on from NZ_JBHUZE010000001.1 coordinate 409,843, forward strand.
CCGTGTCGATCTACGACGCCGACGCACGCTCGCAGTCGTTCGGTCAGGTTCGCAACGCGTTCATCCGCGTGATCAACCAGGCCGACCAGTCCGAGCTGGCCCGCTACGACCTGAGCGAGGACGCGTCGACGGAAACGGCCATGGTGTTCGGTGAGCTCTACCGCAACGGTGCAGAATGGAAGTTCCGCGCAGTGGGCCAGGGATACGCGTCCGGCCTCGCCGGAATCGCCCGCGATTTCGGAGTAAATGTGTAGTAAAGCCCAGGTCAAGATTGGGACTACCCCGCCTCTTCCCTCATGATTGAGGCGGGGTTTGTCGTGTTTGCACACAGCCCGGTTCGTCCCAATACCTGCGCCGGCTACAGAAAGGCCACACGCCCGTGGTTCTACGCATCTTCGGTTGGTCCATAGGCGTCACCATCGTCTCCGTGATCGTCGCCTTCCTCTACGGCGGCTGGCAGGCACTGTTCCTGGTGCTGATCCTCGGCGTTCTCGAGGTGTCGCTGTCCTTCGACAACGCGGTCATCAACGCCACCGTCCTTCGCCGCATGAGCGAGTTCTGGCAGAAGATCTTCCTCACCATCGGCATCATCATCGCTGTCTTCGGTATGCGCTTGCTGTTCCCGCTGGTCATCGTCTGGGCCGCGTCGGGTCTCGGCCCCGTCGCCGCCATCGATCTCGCCCTCAACCCGCCGCCGAACGACGCCGCGTACTTCGACGACGGCCGACCCAGCTACGAGACACTCCTGACCGACGCGCACCCACAGATCGCGGCGTTCGGCGGCATGTTCCTGCTGATGCTGTTCCTCGGCTTCATCTTCGAGGACCGCGAGATCACCTGGCTCAGCTGGCTCGAGAAGCCTCTCGCGAAGATCGGCAGGCTCGATCAGCTGTCCGTCGTCGTCGCCAGCATCATTCTCGTCCTGACGGCCGAGTTCCTCGCCGAGGACGAGAAGATCTCCACGGTCATGGTTGCCGGTGTGCTCGGCATGATCACCTACATCGCCGTCAACGGCCTCGGCGAGTTGTTCCACGTCGAGGAAGAGGGCGAGGAGGGCTCGGGCGGACCGAGCGAGCTTGCCAAGGCAACCGGCAAGGCCGGCTTCTTCCTGTTCCTCTACCTCGAGGTCCTCGACGCGTCGTTCTCGTTCGACGGTGTCATCGGCGCGTTCGCCATCACCGCGGATCCGATCATCATCGCTCTGGGCCTCGGCTTCATCGGCGCGATGTTCGTTCGGTCGATCACGGTGTTCCTGGTACGCAAGGGAACGCTCAGCGATTACGTGTACCTGGAGCACGGTGCACACTGGGCAATCGGTGCACTGGCGATCATCCTGATGGTCTCCATCGGCGTGCACATCAACGAGATCGTCACCGGGTTGGTCGGTGTGTTCTTCATCGGTGCAGCATTCATCAGTTCAGTGATGAGGAACCGAAAGCTCGAAGCCGCAGGCACCGACACACACCTGCACGTGTAGTCCTCACCAATCGTCGAGCTTCGTATGGCCGTCCTGTAGCGCACGCGCGAACAGGGCGGCCTTCGTCGGTGCAGGCCTGCCCACGGCGGAGTACTTCTGACGAATCCGGGTCAGGTGAGTGTTGATGGTTCCCACGGAGATGTGGACGGATGCGGCCGCGACGGTTTTCGAGTCCGACGCGAACCAGGCGATCATCACTTCCACTTCCCGCGCGCTGAGCGGTGGTCTGCGATACACGTGCTTACTACGTTCTCCGATCGGTGAAACGGACGTCGGTGGTTGCGTACGCATCGGTGCAACGAACACGGAAAATTACCCCCAGACGAGAAGAATCCCGGACTTGAAAAACCATCCTTGAAAAACCATCGATGACGCCCGACCGCCGTGGTCCGATCCTGTAGCCGGAACGGCGGTCTGGCCAGTCCAACCAGGGGGTCCGTACAGGTCAATACACCGGAACCCGCTTCGACCACCGTAAAACCGACCGTTCGCTTATAGTTCCGCCATGACAGCGGTGCAGCCCGATCCCCGCACCATCACCACCAAGGCCGAACTGACCGCAGGCCTGCGCTCGGTGCGGGAGAACTCGGGCAAGACGTATCGAGAACTGGTGAAGCTGTCCGGTGCCCTCCACGGCACCATCAGCGGATGGTTCTCCGGCCAACACCTTCCGATGGACGCCAGCGCCGACATGTTCGACAGGGTCCTCCGCGAGTGCGGCGTCGGCGACGCGGACGAACGCGCTCTGTGGTGGGACGCCGTCGTCCGGGTGCGACCCGCGTCGGGCAAGCGCCCCGACCGCAGCCGGGCGCCGTACAAGGGCCTCGAATCGTTCGAGGCGTCGGACGCGGAATGGTTCTTCGGGCGGTCCGACGTCGTCGCCGAGCTCAGCGAGAAGGTACGTCGCGTCGCCGACGACGGGGGCGGGGTCGTCTTCGTCCTCGGGGCGTCGGGATCGGGTAAGTCGTCGGTACTGCGGGCGGGCTTGGCGGCATCGCTCGGCGGCGCCGGGGTGAACGGTGCTCGGGTGCACACGGGACTGTCCGGCATCGAAGCCTGGGTGGCGACGGCAACCACGAGTTTCGATCCGACGGACCGAACGGACGGCAGTGTCGTGGTCCTCGACCAGGTCGAGGAGTTGTGGACGCTCGCCGGCTCGGATCGGCGGCACGCCGTTCTGGCTGCGGTGCAGCTGAAGGTTGTGGCGGGTGCCGTCGTCGTGATGGGTCTGCGCGCCGACTTCTATCAGAACGCGGTGGCCGAGGACGTCCTGAGGCTCGGCCTCGTCGACAATCCGATCGTGCTCGGTCGCCTTCGTCCGGACCAGCTGCGTGACGCCATCGTCGAGCCCGCGCGCAAGGCCGGAATCGGCGTCGACGACGCACTGCTTCGGACCTTGTTGTCCGAGATGGAGCCGTCGGGCACGGTGTTCGCCCACGATCAGGGTGCACTCCCGATGCTGTCGCACGCACTGCTCGCGACGTGGTCGACCGCGACGGGTCCGACGATGACCGTCGACGACTACTTCTCCACCGGCGGGATACCGGGGGCTGTCGGCCAGTCCGCCGAGGCCGTCTACTCGTCCCTCGACCCGGCTCAGCAGAACGCCGCCGCCCTGGTCTTCGTGCGATTGGTCAACATCGAGGACGACGTCCTGACGCGTCGACGCGTGGACAGCGGTGAACTTCTCCGCGGGGAAGGCACCGACGCCGACGTCGACGTGGTGGTGGAGCGTTTCGCAGCGGCGCGTCTGCTCACCGTCGAGGAGGACTCGGTATCGGTGACACACGAGGTACTGCTGACGGCATGGGATCGGCTTCGCCGGTGGATCGACGGTGACCGGCAGTGGCATCTGGTGCATCGGCGCCTCACCGACGCTGCGGTGCTGTGGGATCACAGTGGGCGCGATTCGACGGTGCTTCTGCCCGCGAGTCGCCTCGATGCCCTGCACGATTCGCTCGCCGAGGGCGATCGGGAGGGCGACCTCAACGTCGTCGAACGGGACTATCTCGCCGCGAGCGAGAGGCGAGTCGATCACACCGAGTCTCAGCGGCGCCGGCGTCGGAGAGTGCTCGAGGTGTTGACGGCGGCGCTGGCAGTGCTGACGGTCGTGGCGGTGGTGTCGGCGGTGGTCGCGTTCTCGGCGAGCAGCGATGCCGACGACAGGCGTGTCGAGGCCGAAGCAGCGTTGGCGGGTCAGTTGGCGGGCTCGGCCGAGCGGTTCCGCACGCTCGACCCGGGCCTGTCGGTGCATCTGGCACTTGCCGCGTACGAGATCGATCCGGCGACGGCAGCGAGATCGGCGCTGCTCGACGCGTCCGCGGTGCATGCTCCCGTCCGGCTTCCCGGCGTGTCGGGCGAGACCGTTGCCCGAGTCGATTCCACCGGTGAGATTCTCGCCGTTGCGGGCGCCGACGGTACGGTCCGGTTGTGGTCGCTCGGTGCACCGGCTCGGGCTCGCGGGACCATCGATGTCGGAGAACCGGGCAGCGCGCTCACCGTCGAGTTCGCGTCGACGAGCCGGACTCTCGCGGTATCGGGTGCGTCGGGAACAAGCCTGTGGGACATCGCCGACGTCGATTCGCCGGTGCTCCTGTCAGCCGTCGGCGACGAGGCGACGACGGCGAAATCGATGGCATTCGCTCCCGACGGATCGTCGTTGGCCCTGGTGTCCGGCGACGGTGCCGTCTCGGTGTGGAACGTGGCCGACCCGGCGGCGCCCACTCTCGCCGTCGTTCCGGCGACGTCGGTCCCGGTGAATGCCGTGGCGTTCTCGCCCGACGGAACGGCGCTGGTCACGGCGGGCAAGGCTCGTGGGTTGCAGGTGTGGGAGATGCCGGCGCTGACCACGACGTCCTTCGAGATTCCGTCGGACGGCGGCACCTACGACTACCTGTCGGTGACGTACTCCCCGGACGGTCGCACGATCGCTGCAGGAACGACAGGTCGAGACGTGGCGCGTTGGACCGTCGAACCCGGTGGTCGCCTCGCCGGACAGACACCGCTGACCGGCTTCACCAGTTACGTCAACGACGTGGCATTCGACGGCACCGGATCGGAACTCGCCGCCGTCAGTTCCGACAACTCGATCAAGACGTGGGACGCCGCGACGGGTGTTCTACGTGAAACATTGCCGGGATCGACGGTGGTCATGTCGGTCGACTACGCACCGGACGATTCCGCTCTGATCACGGCGGGGCAGGACGGGGTCACCCGCGTGTGGCCGCTGCCGGGACCGGTGATGCCAGGACAGACCGACACGGTCTTCATCAACCCGACGGACGGCAGCGGAACACGAGTCCTCGCCGGCGTCGGTTCGCGCGGCGACGGCCTCAGGCTGTGGGATGTCACAGATCCGGACCGACCGATCGTGTCCGAGCGCCCGCTGTCCCCGACCACCGGCGACCCGCTGACGGGTGCGGCGGCACTGTCGTGGGACGGATCGTTGGCCGCAGGCGGCACATCGTCGGGAGCGTTCCAACTGTGGGACGTCCGGGCGCCGCAGAATCCGATTCCGCTCGGCACCCCGCACGCCGCCGTCGACTCGCTCGTAGGCGTGTTGGTCTTCACCCGTACCGGTGATCTGCTGGCCGTGTCCCCGCAGAACACACCTGACGTCGAACTCTGGGACGTTCGCGATCCGTCACGGCCCACACGGCTGTCCGGCTTCGACGTCGGCAACAATCCGCAGGTCATGGCCTTCAGTCCGGACGGACGAACTCTGGCTGTTCCGACGCTGAACGACGAAGTCGAACTGTGGAACGTCAGCGACCCGGCGGCCCCGGTCAAGGTGTCGACCGTCGCGGGCTTCTCCGGCGACGCGCAAGCAACAGCGTTCTCACCCGACGGACGAATGCTCGCCGCGGGCAGTGCGGACCACACGCTTCGGCTGTGGGACGTCGCCGATCCGACGACGCCGCGCCACGTCGCCCAGATCGTCGGTCCGCGGGAGGCGGTGTATTCGGTGGCGTTCGATCCGAGTGGCACCAGACTCGTTGCAGGCGTCGACGGTCAGTCGATGTGGATGTGGGACATCTCCGACCCGTTCGATCCGACGACGTTCGCCACGCTGACCGCCTACGGCAACCGCGTCAACGACGCCGTGTTCACCGCCGGCGGCGCCGCAGTGATCGGCGGTGGACCGGAGAAGGACCTACGAGTGTGGCGGACCGATCCCGAGGACGTGGTCGAAAGGATCTGCGCCGGTGGAGGATCGACGATCACCCGGGAGGAATGGGATCAGTATCTCCCGGGATCGCCGTTCCGCGAGCTGTGCTGATTCGCGAGCTGTGCTGATTCGTGAGTTCGGCAGACGGTGGGCGTCAGAGATCGGCGATGTCGATCAGGCCGTCCTGAAGGGCACGGGCAACGAGTGATGCCTTGGTGGACGCAGTACGGCCGACGGCGGCGTACTTCGCGCGAATACGAGTGAGATGAGTGTTGACGGTTCCCAGCGACAGGAACAGCGACTTCGCGACCTCGACCTTGGAGTCGCACTTGATCCAGCCGGTGAGCACCTCGATCTCGCGCTGGGTGAGCATGGGCCGAGGGAGAAACGGTCCGGTTGCGCGCGATCCGCCGGTCGGAGGCAGCTGGATGGGCGGTGGGACGAGAGACATGGTCCGTCGCGGGACTGCGGTGCCGAGCCCGCTGCCCGTACTCGAGGCCGAAGCGTCGAAGGCTGAAGCGTCGAAAGCTGAGGCGTCGATGCTGACTGTCATGTGAATTCTCCCCGAGGTTCCAGCGGTTGTGGTCTGGCACAACCATTCGCGTAAATGATCTTCACAGTTGACTGCCAGGTTTGTCTGCCCTGAAAACTAGGGGCATTGAAACGACAACCATGTACACGGCGTGCACTGTGACCGAGATGACGTACAGGCGCGGTGGCCGTCAATTCTGGTTCGGTGGCTCCGGCATCGGGAGCCAGCCGTCTTCGACCGCCCGCTTGTAGAGATCGGTCTTGGTCGGTGCGGGCCTGCCTGCCTCGGCGTACTTGTTTCGGATACGCACGAGGTAGTCGTTGACCGTCTGCTCGGACAACCCGGCCAGCCGGGCGACGCGAGCAGCTTTCTCCCCGGACGCGTACAGCGCCAAGACTTCGCGTTGGCGTGGGCTGAGTCCGACGTCGGGAAGATGCGGATCGCCGTCGATGGCCGCGGCCCAGTCGGTCGTGACCACCTGGCCGCCCGCCGCTGCCCGGCGAATTGCCGACACGATCGCGGCTGCGGGTTCCGACTTACGGACGACGCCGAGCACGCCAGCCCTCGCAGCGGAGCGCACGAGGAACGGGTTCTCGGCACCGGTGTAGACGAGGACCTGCACGCCGACGGAGTGCAGCTTCTCGACGTTGGACCTCGGTGAGGAACCGTCGCCCAGCCGAAGATCGAGTACGACGAGATCCAGCCGCTGGCCGAGTCCGACGAGCTCGTCGACGGTGGTGGTCACGGCGACGAGCTCGAGATCGGCTTCGCCGGACAGAATCGCGCGGAGACCGACCGCGACGGACTCGTGATCCTCGACCAGGCCGATCCGTCGGCGGGCTGTCGTGGTGTCGCGCACTGTGTCGGCGACCATCGACGTCGGCGCTGATTGCTGTACTGCCACTGGCTGCGTCGCTGTCGACGGCAGTGTCTCTGCCGCGATGTGCGGTGTCGTCGCCCCCGGAACCACTGTCATTGCCCCACCTCTGATGTTTCAACCGAGGTGAACTCGGCTGCCTGAGTCGAATGTCGAACAACGCGACCGGTTCGTTACGTCAGTGGTGTGGAACGGGGAGAAGTCAGGGAGCTCGGTCAGGGAGCAGCGGATGTCGACGTCGTCGACGAGGCGGGAACGTCGGGCGCCGGGACGTCGCTGCCGGAACGGGACGCATCGAAGCGCGGCCGCGCTCGCGCGAACACGAAGAACGCAACGACCAGCAGTACGGCGCGACCCCACACACCGAATTCGACGAAGAATTCCTCGGTGCCTGCATCGGTGCCCTGGGCGAGCGCGGCAAAGTATCGGAAGACGCCGATGCCCATCGACAGATCGGCCACCAGGTAGGCGGCGACCAGAGCCCACGGGACCCGGAGCAGTACGAAGAACGGGATGAGCCACAACGTGTACTGAGGCGAATGGACCTTGTGGAGCAGCAGAAATCCGCACAGCATCGATCCGCTGACAGCCACCCACGGATACACGTGCTCGGTACTCGCGCGTCGCACACCGATCCACAGCGCAAGACCGAACGCCGCGAACACCAGAAGGGGCGACAGGATGTCGACGGTGTTCTGGAACGCGGTCTCGGCTTGCTCGTGACTTTCCGCCGTCATCGCGTCGGTCACCCACAGTTGCCGCAGACCCCAGTACCAGATCGAGTTCGTGGTGATGTCGGCTTGTCGCAGACTCTGGAACGCGAACGAGGCCTTCCAGCCCTCGTATCCGAGGACCGCGAAGGGAAGATTGACGACGACGACGGTCCCTGCCGCGGCGGCCAGCACGGACAGTGCGCCGCGGATGTCCAGCTTGGTTCCCGGCACTCGGCCCGTCGCACCGCCGTACGCGACGTAGGCGGCGAGCGGGAGAACGAAGGCGCCTGGGTACAGCTTGAGACAGAAACCCACTCCCAGCAGTATCGCCGCGAGAACGGCCTTCACCCGCAACGACATCCGCATGCTCATCACGAACACTGCGCCGACGGCCGTCGCGACCACCGGCAGTTCCCAGTTGTGGAACGCGTACATGATCAACGGCGGACCCACCGACCACAGCAATGCGGACTTCCCCGCCAGTCGGCCCAGCATCCACGCCGTGATCAGCCCGAACGGCGCGAGAAGCAGAGCCGTGTAGAGCAGGAACTCGGCGTCGGTGTGGGCCGGTACTGCGCCGAGCCACATCAACACCCCGCTCAGCACGGGGTACTCGACCGTTCCACCCGTCAACACTCCGTTGGAGGTGATCGCACCGTGAAGGTAGGGGAACACGTGGTTGTCGATGTCGCGGCCGAGCCACAGGAACTGAATGTCCGAGTAGCAGACCCAACTGTCCTTGACGGCGTCGAACGTCGTGCTCCGGCCGTTGTCGTAGAACGGGGCCACGGCACATCTGGCCTTGTTGAGGTAGCCGAGAATCAACGTCAGCGCACAGGACGCGACCAGGACGATCATCGTCGACGTCGACGCGGCGGCCGATGGCAGGCGACGCCCACGAGACGACCGTCCACCCGGATGCATGAGGTAAGCCTAGGACGAGCCGAGGCGGTCGTCGGAACCGTCGTCTGATTTCGCAGGTCAGGGCATGGCCGTGTACCCTCCAAGGGTTGCTGACGCAACGACCCTCCTGCCACGGATCGTCCGTGGCCGTTTTCACTCAGTCCACAGGAGGTGATGAGGTCTTATGCGTCATTACGAATTGATGGTCATTCTCGACCCCAATCTGGACGAGCGCACTGTCGCTCCGTCGCTCGATACGTTCCTCAACGTCGTTCGCAAGGACGGCGGCAGCGTCGACAAGGTCGACGTCTGGGGCAAGCGTCGTCTGGCCTACGAGATCGCCAAGCACGCCGAGGGCATCTACGCCGTTGTGAACATCAACGCCGCGCCTGCCACCGTCAGCGAGCTCGACCGCCAGCTCGGACTCAACGAGTCCGTTCTGCGCACGAAGGTCCTGCGACAGGGCAAGTAATTGTCGTTGCTCGCCTCTAGGCTGGCATCAACAAAGACTTACTACTGAAAGAGGAACCATGGCAGGCGAGACCGTCATCACCGTCGTCGGGAACTTGACGGCAGATCCAGAACTTCGTTTCACCCCGGCCGGTGCGGCCGTGGCCAACTTCACCGTTGCGTCCACACCGCGCACGTTCGACCGTCAGTCCAACGAATGGAAAGACGGAGACGCACTCTTCATGCGCTGCAACATCTGGCGTGAAGCTGCGGAGAACGTGGCCGAGAGCTTGACCCGAGGGGCACGCGTCGTCGTGACCGGCAGGCTCAGGCAGCGTTCGTACGAAACGCGTGAAGGCGAGAAGCGGACTGTTGTCGAGCTCGAAGTCGACGAGATCGGTCCTTCGCTTCGCTACGCCACCGCCAAGGTCAACAAAGCCAATCGTGGTGGAGGTGGCGGAGGCGGCGGCTTCGGTGGTTCCTCGGGTGGATCGGGCGGCGGACGCTCGAACTCCAATTCGGGATCCAATTCCGGTGGAGACGACCCTTGGGGCAGTGCCCCGCAGGCGTCGGGCTCCTTCGGTGGGTCTCGCGGTGGGGACGACGAGCCTCCGTTCTAGATCCTTCGTGATCGAGAACAATCAGACGTAACGGAGAAAGACCATGCCGAAACCGCCATTGCGCGACAAGGTGCTCAAGAAGAAGGCGTGTTCCTTCTGCAAGGAAAAGAACACACAGATCGACTACAAGGACACGACGCTGCTGCGTAAGTACGTCAGCGACCGCGGAAAGATCCGCGCGCGTCGAGTCACCGGCAACTGCGTCCAGCATCAGCGTGACGTGGCCGTTGCCGTGAAGAACTCGCGTGAGGTAGCTCTGCTGCCTTACGCCGCGACGGCACGATAAGAAAGGAGCGATCATCATGAAGCTGATCCTCACCGCTGATGTGGACAACCTCGGTGCGCCCGGCGACACCGTAGAGGTCAAGGACGGATACGGCCGCAACTTCCTGCTGCCCCGTGGACTGGCCATTCAGGCCACCCGCGGAGCTCAGAAGCAGGTCGAAGGCATCCGCCGCGCTCAGGAAGCTCGCGCCGTTCGCGGCCTCGAGCACGCCAACGAGCTCAAGCAGGCCATCGAAGGCCTCGAGTCGGTTTCTCTGTCGGTCAAGACCGCAGGTGACTCGGGCAAGCTGTTCGGCTCCGTGACGGCCTCGGACGTCGCGTCTGCCATCAAGGCAGCCGGCGGACCGGTCGTCGACAAGCGCAGCATCGATCTCCCCAAGGCTCACATCAAGGCAACGGGCAAGCACGACGTCGTCGTGAACCTGCACCCCGATGTGGCTGCGAAGTTCAAGCTGGAGGTCGTCGGAAGCTGATTCAAGCTTCTGGCCCGATACGGCTGGGAAAAGCCCCACGAACCTTGGTTCGTGGGGCTTTTTTCGTGGTTTGTCACAAAAAACATACTGCGGCAACGGTTTTCAATTGTGAGGAGACTCTCATCGCGGGCGCGTGACCGAAGGTTTGCGTACCCTTTAACGAGGGGCGACAGAAGCACACAGATGTGCGTACGCGACACGCAAACGACCGACCAGACGCCTAGACGCCCGGAGGAACTGCCGTGACCACGACAGTCGACAAAGATTCATCGGACAGCGAGTCATCAACGAAGGGGTCCGAGTCTCCATCTCGGATCGGGAGCATTCTGAAATTCGACGTACCGGCATCGCTGGTCGTATTCCTTGTGGCGGTGCCACTTTCGATCGGTATCGCAGTTGCATCGGGTGCGCCCGTGATGGCCGGACTGATCGCAGCCGTGATCGGCGGCATTCTCGCCGGCGCACTGGGTGGATCGCCGCTGCAGGTCAGTGGGCCGGCCGCAGGTCTGACCGTGGTGGTGGCCGAGCTCGTCAATCAATTCGGTTGGGCCGTAACGTGCCTCATCACCGTTGGTGCAGGTGCGGTCCAGATCCTGTTGGGTCTGAGCCGAATTGCCCGGCACGCGCTGGCCATCTCACCGGTGGTGGTGCATGCCATGCTTGCCGGAATCGGTGTAACCATTGCGCTGCAACAGATTCACGTTCTGCTCGGTGGTGAATCCGAGAGCTCGGCGGTCGAGAATCTGCTGGCCATCCCCACGTCGGTTGCCGACGGCCAGTGGCCGTCCATCCTCGTCGGTGGCGTCGTCATCGCGTTGATGTTGCTGTGGCCGAGGCTGCCGGGCGCAGTGTCGAAGGTGCCCGGTGCGCTCGTGGCTGTCGTAGCGGCTACCGGCTTGTCCGTCGTTCTCGATCTGAACGTCGAACGAATCGACCTGCCAGGCAACCTGATCGAGGCGTTGAGCCTCCCCGCGCTTCCCGAAGGCCAGTGGGCAGGCGTTGCCACCGGTGTTCTGACCATTGCACTGATCGCCAGCGTCGAGAGCCTGCTCTCCGCCGTGGCGGTGGACAAGATGCACACCGGACCGCGCACCAACTTCGACCGCGAACTGCTCGGGCAGGGTGCGGCCAACATGGTCTCCGGCGCCGCAGGTGGTCTCCCCGTCACCGGTGTGATCGTGCGCAGTTCCACCAACGTCAAGGCCGGAGCCAAGTCGCGTGCGTCGGCGATCCTGCACGGTCTGTGGATTCTGGTCTTCTCCGTTCTCTTCATCTCGGTCGTCGAACTGGTTCCGTTCGCCGCACTCGCCGGTCTGCTGGTCATGATCGGTGTACAGCTGATCAAGTTGGCGGACATCAGGATTGCCCGCAAGACGGGTGACATCGCGGTGTACGCGGTCACCGTTCTCGGCGTGGTCGCACTGAACCTGCTCGAGGGCGTGCTCATCGGATTGGCGCTCGCCATCTTCCTGGTTCTGCGACGCGTCGTGTGGGCGCACGTGCACGCCGACGAGACAGTCGACGGTTCCTGGCGTGTACACATGCAAGGTTCGCTGAGCTTCCTGTCGCTTCCTCGCCTGACCCACGTGTTGTCCTCCGTACCAAGCGGTTCGAAAGTCAACATGGAACTCGCCGTCGACTTCCTCGACCACGCAGTGCACGAACATCTGCACGAATGGGTGCGTCAGCACGAACTCGGTGGCGGCACGGTACAGATCGAAGAGAACGGATCCGCCTCGCTCGCAGCCGCAGCCGAAGCACCGCCGAAGCGCGGACTCGCAAGCGTCCGTGGCTCGTTGGCCCCGTGGTCGGCATGGCAGCTGAAGGAAGACAGTGCGGTCGACGACAACCCACCCGCACTGCGACCGGTCCTGTCCGGCGTCGCCGAGTACCACCGGACACACGCGGAGGCCATCAAACCCCACCTGCAGGGTCTCACCGAATTCCAGGACCCGGACACGTTCTTCCTGTGCTGCGTCGACTCGCGGGTCATGCCCAACACCATCACCAGCAGCGGACCGGGTGACCTTTTCACGGTGCGGAACATGGGCAACATGATTCCCGCACAGGGTCAGGACACCTCGGTGGAAGCCTCGCTCGCCTACGGAGTCGACGTCCTCGGCACCAGCTCGGTCGTCGTCTGCGGTCACTCCGGCTGTGGTGCGATGAAAGCTGTCCTCGCCGGACCGGACAAAGCAGGCGACGAACGCGTCGTCGAATGGCTCGAACACGGCCTCGCAAGCCTCGAGGCCTACCGAAGCGGGCACCCCGTCGGACGCGCAGCCGCAGAACTCGGCTTCTCCGAAGGCGACCAACTCGCCATGGTCAACGTCGCCGTGCAGCTGCAGACCCTCACGCGACACCGCGTCGTCGGTCGCGCCTCCGCAGAGGGCAAACTGAGGGTCACAGGGCTCTTCTTCGACATCCCCACCGCCCGCGTCCTCCAAATCAGCACCAAGGACATCACCGTCCTCGATGTAGCCGAGGCTCAGCCCGTCTAACCCGCTCGGCCTTCGGGCCGTTGTCCCGTCCCACGCCCCACGCCCCCATTTCGGACCGAATGTACCGTCCGGTCACTCAGAGTGACCGAACGCCACATTGGGTCCGGATGGGGGCGTGTGTCGTTGGCCCGGGTTCGTGAGCGAACGTGCCGTTTGGTCCGTCTGACTGACTGGAGCTCACTTTCGCTCCGGGGCGGGAGGCTGGGGTTCGTGAGCGAACGTGCCGTTTGGTCCGTCTGACTGACTGGAGCTCACTTTCGCTCCGGGGCGGGAGCCTGGGGTCCGGAGCGAACGTGCCGTTTGGTCCGTCTGACTGACTGGAGCTCACTTTCGCTCCGGGGCGGGGGCGGGGCGGTGCACGGCGGGGTGTTACGGGCGGA
>NZ_JBHUZE010000001.1:423321-727654 GCF_042667435.1 Rhodococcus sp. NPDC057297
GAGCGAACGTGCCGTTTGGTCCGTCTGACTGACTGGAGCTCACTTTCGCTCCGGGGCGGGGGCGGGGCGGTGCACGGCGGGGTGTTACGGGCGGAGTGGGGTGGAGTGGGCGGGTGCAGAATCGGGCGGAATGCGGCGAAACCGGGCTGACGCCTGGTTTTGTGAGTGTTCCCAGACACTGTGACGTGAATCACTGGTTTGTTCACTTCGCATTTACTCAACACGCCCGAGTTGTCAACTTGGGCGACACGCCGCGCAATAATTCATACACAGGACAGAAAGTTTATGTACACCCTTTGAGCTGGCGAAATGGTCGATATTCGGAAAGTTATACCCAGGTTATCCCCAGATGGTCAACACGGTTGTTCAGCACTATCCACATTCGATCCACAGTTTCATCCACAGCCTGTGTTGTGACGGGAAACGATTACGCCTAACGTCCCAGCAGCGTGTCTCCACCGGCAGAAGGGGTGACGCACGGAAGCGCCCGATCGCTGGTGCGCGTGCGGGATTCTTGTCGGTGGCGAGGGGTAGAAATTGTGTCGGTACGTAGTCGTGCGGTAGTCGGCTGCGAGGTTTCGTACGGGGAAAGGACGGTCGACTTCACGTGGCAGTTGTGGACGATCGAGGGCAATCGGACTACTCCTCCGAGCCGCCGCCCAGTGAAGCCCCGGGCGAAGATTTCGGTCGTCAACCCCCGCAGGACATGGCTGCGGAGCAGTCGGTGCTGGGCGGCATGCTCCTCAGCAAGGACGCCATCGCCGACGTGCTCGAGGTGCTGCGTCCCGGTGATTTCTACCGCCCGGCGCATCAGAGCGTGTACGACGCGATTCTCGACCTCTACAGCCGTGGAGAGCCCGCTGACCCGGTGACTGTCTCGGCGGAGCTGGATCGTCGCGGTGACCTGAAGCGGATCGGGGGTCCTCCGTACTTGATCACGCTCACGCAGACTGTTCCTACTGCAGCCAACGCCGGTTACTACGCGGAGATCGTGGCCGAGAAGTCGATCCTGCGCAGGCTCGTGCAGGCCGGCACTCGCATCGTGCAGTTCGGGTACGCGGGTTCGGACGGCCAGGACGTCGCCGAGGTCGTGGATCGTGCGCAGGCAGAGGTGTACGAGGTCACCGAGCGTCGTACCTCCGAGGACTTCCTCCCTCTGGAGGAGCTGCTGCAGCCGACGATGGACGAGATCGACTCCATCGCCAGTCGCGGCGGTATCTCCCTCGGTGTTCCCACCGGATTCGCCGAACTCGACGAAATCACGAACGGTCTTCACCCTGGTCAGATGATCATCGTCGCGGCGAGGCCTGGTGTGGGCAAATCGACCCTGAGTATGGATTTCATGCGGTCGTGCTCGATCAAGCACGGTATGCCCAGTGTCATTTTCTCGCTGGAGATGAGCCGCACCGAGATCGTGATGCGTCTGCTGTCGGCGGAGGCCAAGATCAAGCTCGGTGACATGCGTTCGGGAAAGATGACGGACGACGACTGGACCAAGCTTGCTCGACGGATGAGCGAGATCAGCGAGGCGCCGCTGTTCGTCGACGACTCCCCCAACCTGACGATGATGGAGATTCGCGCCAAAGCTCGGCGTCTGAAGCAGCGCAACGGTCTGAAGTTGATTGTCGTGGACTACCTTCAGCTGATGTCGTCGGGCAAGAAGGTCGAGTCGCGTCAGCAGGAAGTCTCGGACTTCTCCCGTCAGCTCAAACTTCTCGCGAAGGAACTCGAATGCCCGGTGGTTGCCGTGTGTCAGCTCAACCGTGGTCCTGAGCAGCGCACCGACAAGAAGCCGATGGTGTCCGACCTCCGTGAGTCCGGATCGCTCGAGCAGGACGCCGACATGGTGATCCTCCTGCACCGCCCCGACGCCATCGAGCGCGACGACCCCCGTGGCGGCGAGGCCGACCTCATTCTGGGTAAGCACCGTAACGGTCCGACGGCGACCATCACGGTGGCTCACCAGCTACACCTGTCGCGTTTCGTGGACATGGCGAGGGGCTGATCGCCGCGCTGGGTGTCTAGCTGGATGGGCCGTGGTGGCACACGAGCATCTGTGTGGCGCCCCGTTGGAACTCGTAGTCGACGTCTGCTGTGCGGCAGTGAATGTTTCGGTTGCGCAGTTCGTCGAGCATCTCGACGAGCCGAGGATAGGGCTCCGACGACCCGACCGGGACGAGCGGAAATATTCGCAGCTCGTGGGACGTGACTCGCATGAGTTCGACGATCGTGTCGAGGTGGAACGTGACGTCGAGGCTGTCGGCGTAGCTGAACAGTAGGTGGGAGCTGAGCACCAGATCGAAGCTGGCATCGCTGAACGGCAACGACGGTAGCCGCCCGGGAACGTACCGGCCGGGGTGTCGCTGTATATCGGCCGAAAACTGTTGCGCAGCGGTGTGTCTGGCGAGTCGGTGTTCGTCGGGTCCAGCGAAGAACGTCCATGCGTAGTGGTCGGCGTGCGCGAGTACGTATGCGTGCCCGCGATCAGTCTCGGACAGTGCAACGGACGCGAGTTCCTCCGGGTCGTCCGCGAAATACGCCACGTCGCAGGCTGTTACGTCGCCTCCGCGGTCGGTTGCCTCGCAGGTGAACCCGGAGGCGCCCGCAGGGCAGTCGAGGATGCGACGGGACAGATCGGAGTCGGTCAGGCCGAACATTGCACGATATTCGTCGAACGATCTGGCGGTCATCACTACGTCGAGGGTCATGGGGTGGTCCTCTCGGGATGGGGGCCACCTCGGGCGTCGACCACGAACGATGTACAGGTGAGAATCGTCGGCCGACATGAGGCGGCCGAAGGAGTGCACAGGTCAGGGCCGCGGGTTCAGGGCCGCCACCGAAGCTGTACGAACGTGATCACCTGATCAGTGAAACACATCAGCGCGTGAAAAGGCCCGACACGGATTGCCCGATACGCGGCCGAATCGGCGGGATCCCGTCGAACAGGCGAAGTATCGGGCAATCCATGCCGCTGCCCAGCCCCTGACCCCTATGCATCGACGGTGGCACGCCCTGACACTCGGGTTGCAATAGCGTCGGCGATGGCGTTTACCTCGGCGGCAAGGGTTTCGCGACTCTTGGTTTCGGATTCGTGGAGGAAGGTCGAGGATCCGAGTGTTGCGCCGACGTATTCGACGATGCCGCGCTCGATCTGGATGGCGAAGGCTTGGTCGATGCCGTGGCGCCCGAAGCTGTCGGCGTCGTCGGCTGCGACGGTGACGAGGTGCATGGTGAGTCGACCCAGTTTCTGGACGAACCCGGTGTCGGGGCTGTCGTCGAAGGCCCATCCGTTGATGAACACGCGGTCGATCCAGCCTTTCAGCTGAGCGGGCATGGACCACCAGTACATGGGGAAGACGAGGACGAGGTGGTCCGCACGGTCGACGCGGGCCTGCTCGGACGCTATATCGGCGCCCAGGGTTCCGGTTCCGCGGAAGAGGTCCAGGTCGGCCCGGGTGAAGCGGGGGTCGAAGTTCTCGGCGGCGAGGTCTGCGAACTCCACCGTGTCGCCCGCGTCGACGAGCGCGTCGATGGTCGAGCGTGCGACGTGGTGGGTGAGGGAGTTCGGGTCGGAATGGGAGACTACGACGAGGCTGCTCACGGAGATCCTTTCGTTGGGCGAAGAACGCTATGTACCAAAGGTAGGTTACTGTTGGTACATAGCGCAAGGAGGTGTGTGGATGGCTCGGACCAGGTTGTCGCGTGCCGAGAGGTACGACCAATTGATCGAGGTGTCGTGGGCGCTCGTCCGCGCAGAGGGCGCCGACGCCCTCACTCTCGGCCGGCTCGCGGAACGGGCGGGAGTTGCAAAACCCGTGGTGTACAGCCATTTTGCGTCCAGGGCAGTGCTGTTGGCCGCGCTCTTCCAGGAGTTCGACGACCGTCAGGCGGCCATGCTCGAGGAGTACCTCGACAACGCAGAAGCGACGCTCGACGGCCGGGCCGCGGCCATTGCCAACTCGTACGTCGGGTGCGCGCTCGCGCAGGGCCGTGAACTCACCGGAGTACTGGCTGCCCTGGAAGGATCTCCGGAGCTGGAACAGGTCAAACGCGCTGCAGACCAGGCTTATTCGCAACGATGCCGCGAGATTCTCGCCCCGTTCGTCCAGTCGTCGACGGGGGTGTCCGTACCCTCGATCACCGCGATTTTCGGCGCGGCAGAGGCGCTGTCTCGTGCGGCGGTGACGGGTGACCTGTCCCCGGATCAGGCCACGGGTGAACTGGCCGAGACCATCGTCGCTGTCGCCGGCAGGAGCGGGGCATAGAGCGGGTGGATTCCCGCGCTCGACGTGACATGCCGAGAAGCTTGTACTGTTGTCTCGGCGACGCGAACGTGAGGTGAGTGCACGTGAAGTGGAAGAAACGGCCCGGTGACGCAGGCATCGCTCTGGGCCCGAGCATCCCGATTCTTCGCATGTTCGACGACGCGGCTACGCGGGCGTTCTACATCGATTATCTGGGTTACGACGTGGAGTGGGAGCACAGGTTCGAGCCCGGGATGCCGTTGTACATGAGGGTTCGTCGTTCCGGTTCGGTGCTCGATCTGTCGGAGCATCATGGAGATGGAACACCGGGGACTGTCGTGTGGATTCCGGTTGAGGACATTCGGGCGTTCCATCGGCAGCTCGACGCCGCCGAGTATTCGTCGATGCGGCCGGGTCTGGACACCGATGCGCCGGGTGGGCCGACGGTGACCGTGATCGATCCGTCGTCGAACGTGCTGCGTTTCTGCCAAGTAGAGGACCCGGACGAGTACTTCGACCGGTGACACCGTTCACGGGTCGTAGCGTCGACGGCGCTGTTTGCGGGCAGGTACTTCCAGTGTCGGCATCGTTCGTAGCAGAAAACTCTCGAAGTGCGGTGTGGTGAAGACCGATTCGTTGTTCTTCGTGATGTGCAGCAGCCCTCTGTTCACCAGTCCCGCTCGCGTCTCCGCGCACTGCGCGACGGTGCGTTCGAGGGCTCGCGCGGTGTCGATCTCGGCGGGAGCATCAACGACGGCGCGCAGGTATGCGAGGTCCAATTCACCGACACGAGGGAGGTTTCGGCGGAAGAATGTCTTGTCCACGAACTTTTGGTATTCGGGGACGGCGGTCTCGACGTCGGCCTCCGTGACGGCGTCATTATTCTGCGCGTCCCAGACAACGAATCCGAGGGCGTGCAGCAACGCCGGAAATCTCCCGGTGATCGTCGACGCGGCCAGGACCGCTCCGTCCGTCCACGACCCTCCACTGCGCAGCGTCGCGGCGGCATCGGCGTCGGCGAGAGCACCGAGAACCGGGAATTCGAACAGGCGGTCCGCGCGCGATCGAACCTCGTCCACTGTCGGTCGGTTCGGCGGCTGCGCGCCCTCTGGTATCTCGTCGACGGGATCGGTGAGCCCTGCACCGACGACCGTGAGCGGCAGTTCGCGAAGGTAGCAACGATGGAACGCGTCGATCAGTGCGGAGAGCTGTGCCGAGGTGAGCCGCTGTAGCTCGTCGATCACGAAGACGATGCCTGTGTCGTGGGCACGCGCGGCCTCTCCCAGCGCCAGGAAGGTCGCCGTCGTGTCCGCGGCCAACTGCCCGGTGTCGGCTGCTCCGGGCGTCGTCTCGGTCCAATCCGCGGTGAGGGGACTGCTCGGTCCGAGCACGGAGGCAAACGAGCCGAGCACACCGGACGCTCTTTTGGCCTCCGATCCCCAGTGCCCGCGGGCGGACACGGCCAGCAGGGCACTGCGGCATTCGAAGGCCAGTTGTCGTCGGAATCCGTCGTCGTCCCGTCGGACCGCATCGATGTCGACGATCGCCCATCGTCTCGACCGCGCGATCGAGACGTACTCGCGGAGCAGTACGGTCTTACCGGTGCCGCGCATGCCGGTGATCAGCTGCGACCGTGCGGTGTGACCGCGTTCGAGGCCGTCGAGCAGAGAAATGAACGCCGACCGGTACTTTTCGCGTCCCGCCAGTTCCCTCGGCACCTCGCCCGACTCGGGTGTGTAGGGATTGTTCATAGGAAGAGTTATAGGGGCACTCGGCAGGTAAGTACATCGCTGCGAGAAACTCTGTGACATGCGAGAAAAGTGAGGTACCCCGGCCGCACGGATCGGTTATTGCACACTTCGGCACTTCGGTCTACTCTCGACGGTCTTCAACCGACGGATGGTGGCAGACCGCGCTGTCCCACTGCCGATCACCGAACGATCGGAACCCGCCATCCCTCACCGCCCACCAGGTTGGGTCCGACGCGGTTTGTCGGACCTCACAGTGCCCTGACCGGAGGTCACGAACATTTCCACGACGGTAGACGTCCGAACCGACGAACCATCGGTCGATGCGAGCCTCCCCGGAACACTGCAAGCGTGCTACTCGATCGAGTTGGACAAGTTCGTGTGGTGGGGCACGGACGCGCCCTCTCATGACGCCGCCGAGGCCGGACTACCTTCGGGAACTCCGGCGTCGTTGACCATCGCTTTGCCCGACGCCGCCGCCGAATCGGTGCACGCGCGGTCGGTTCCGGTTGCATTGGTGGACACGCAGGACGCGCTCACTGCGCTCACCACGTGGCGACCGGGAGATCACGCGAGTCGGTCGCTGCGGGTCTGGGCGCGGATAGCAGTGGTGGCCGCGGCTGGTGGGAACGTGGAGGGACTTGTCTCGTCGCTCCCGGTTGCAGGACACGCGGCGGTCGGTCTCGACACGACGACGATCTGGTCCGCGATGTCCACAGTCGACGCAGCGCTGCATCGGCGGCCGGGTGAGCCGACGCTTCTGCGGGCAGAACTCCGGCCCTACCAGCGGGCAGGCGTCGCGTGGATGAATGCCGTTGCAGCGAGCGGCGGCGGAATCCTGGCCGACGAGATGGGCCTGGGAAAGACTGTGCAGGCGATCGCGGTCTTCACACTGCGCTGCGCCGCGCCGCATCTGGTCGTGTGCCCGACCTCGTTGGTCGGCAACTGGGCTCGGGAACTGGCCAAGTTCGCGCCGGGTGTCGAGGTTCACGTTCATCACGGGCCGTCGAGGTTGCGGAGCCTCGCGCACGTTCGGTCGGGTTCCGTCGTGATCACCAGCTATCCGACGCTCCGGAGCGATGCGGAACTGCTCACGGAAGCAGGCTGGGACACAGTGGTTCTCGACGAGGCACAGCAGATCAAGAACTCCGATTCGCAACAGGCGCGCGCGGCCAGGAGGCTGCACGCGCAACTGCGCATCGCGATGACAGGTACTCCGGTGGAGAATCGACTCGACGAACTCTGGTCCCTGATGGCGTTCGCATCGCCCGACGTTCTGGGAGCACGCGCGCGCTTCCGTCGCCGCTTCGTCGTCTCCATCGAGCAGAAGCGGTCCGATGCCGCCGCCGGCCGGCTTCGGGAGCTCGTGGGGCCGCACATTCTGCGGCGACGCAAGGTCGATGTTGCACCCGAACTTCCTGCCAAGGTGATGAATTCGGTGGTCTGCACGCTCACCCAGGAGCAGGAGCGACTGTATCGGCGTCACCTCGACAGCTCGTTGACCGAAGGATTCGGGACGGGGATCGGACGCAGGGGACGGATCCTGACGTTGCTCACTCGCCTCAAGCAGATCTGCAATCATCCCGAGCTCGTCGACGGCACCGGCGCCGAAATCCAGGGCAGATCAGGCAAACTCGATCGGGTGACGGAGATGCTGTCGGAGATCGTCGACGACGGGCAGGCGGCGCTCGTGTTCACCCAGTATCGCGGTACCGGCGAGTTGTTGTCCCGTCATCTCGGTGACGAGGTCACCGGACATCCGGTGCCGTTCTTGCATGGCGGTCTGTCCACCGCGGCCCGCGAGACGATGGTCGACGACTTTCAATCGGGCGACGGCCCACCGATTCTGATCCTGAGTCTGCGCGCGGCCGGGTTCGGCCTCAACCTCACTCGTGCGTCCCACGTCGTTCATTTCGATCGCTGGTGGAACCCGGCCGTGGAGAGCCAGGCGAGCGATCGCGCCCACCGAATCGGGCAGACGCAGACCGTCACGGTGCACACGTTGCTCACCGAACGAACCCTCGAGCAGTCGATCGACGACATGCACGGACACAAGCGTGACCTCGCGGACATCGCGACCAGCGAAGCGGCGCTCGACATCGGTGGCGATCTGGCGAAACTGTCGGACGGTCAGCTTCGCGAGCTGCTCGAGATCGGAGCAGGCCGATGAGTGACGATCTCGGAGTCACTGCGTGGGGGCGTGACTGGGTACGGCTGGCGCAGCCGACGTCCATCACCCGACCGAATCCCGCGCTTCCTCGGGCTCGATCACTGGTCCGAAACGACAAGGTCGGCGACGTCGTCATCGCGGCCGGGTCGATCACGGCAACCGTGTTCGGGGCGCGTGACCAGCACGTCAGCCTGCACTGTCCAATCTGGGCGGACGACGCTGCGAAGTCTGCCCGAGCAGCGCTGCGCGGTCTACCCGCCGGCGACGTGCCGGATTCAGTCCACGCCGATTGGTCGAAGGCAGGCATGCCCGCCGGTCCGAGTCGTGACGAGCTGACCGCCGACTGCGACTGCCCGCAACGAACTCGTCCCTGTGTGCACGTGCTCGCGGTGTTCTTCGAGATTGCTCGACGCATGGACGAGCGCCCGGTGTCGGCGATCGAGTTGCGCGGGGTGAGTACCTCGCCCGACGCCGATGCGGCTCGGCTGCCGATCGACGGCCTCGACCCGGCGACCTTCTACGGGTAGGACAGCGCATCTACTCCGGCCACGGCAGAACCGTCAGATGCGGCCAGATCGACGTCCACCGGGCGGCCTTCGACTCGTAGACGTGCCGCATCGGAAGCAGCGGGTTCGGCCTGATCACCCCGGCGAACACGTCGTCGAATCCGTGCGGTGCATACACCGTCGTCGTTCCGTCGTTCTCGCTGCGTGCCCCGAAACAGCAGGTGGTGGACACGAAGTGGTCGATCCCGTCCTCCGTGCTTCGGAACGGCTTCACCGGTGCGCCGAAGCGATCTTCGTACCAGAGATGAACGCGGGCTTGGTTGCGGACCTCGACGTCGACTCCCAGATCGGCGAACAGAGTTTCCGCATGTCGAATGACGCGATCCTCTGATTCGTACGACAGGTCCGTGCCGTCGTAGTAGAGAAAGTCGTAATCGCGTATGCCGGCTCGAGGATCGGAGCCGGCGACGTGGTTCCAGACGGTCTGGAACAGGCCACCTGCCGTCAGATACCAGTCGGTGAGCCCGAGTTCTGGTCCACGCTCGAGGATCTCGACGACCACCGGATTGGTTTCGATTGCCGTCAGAAAGTCGTCACGCCCCATTCGTCCGATCGTGCCACAGCACCCGAGGTCGGGGTCGAGTCGTTCCGAAGGTGTACGGAATGTACATCGCAACGACGATGTGTGACGGCGCCTGCGTTCGTAGGGTGGAGTGCACATCACCGCTTCGACGAAAGGAACGTTCGATGTTGCTGGAACTCAGCGCGCAGGACGACACGGCCACCACGGTTTTCGGCCTCGGTTTCGGGGTTCTGATTCTGATCCTTGTCGTCGCGGCGTTCGCGTTGTTCGTCGCCGCCCTGGTCAGCATTCTGCAGTCGAAGAACTACACGACCGCGGGCAAAGCGATCTGGGTCCTGATCGTGCTGGCGTTCCCGTTTCTGGGGACGATCGTGTGGTTCGTCTGGGGTCGCGGTTCGAGTTTCACGACCGACCGTCCGCGGTAGAACGCATGGACTGCGCCGACGTGGCGTGCGACGCTGGTCTCATGCGTACGGGGCGGATCGCAGGGCGAGTCGTGTTGGTCGGCGCCGTGGCGGCAGGGTTGGCGACCGGCATCACTCCCCCCGTCGCGCAGGCTTGCACGTGTGCCTACGGCCTGTCTCAGGTGAGCGACCGTGTTCGACAGCACTCGTCTCCCGACGGCGCGGTCTTCGTCGGGGTGGCGACCGATGTCCGCGACGACGGCAGCACACTCACCTACAGCGTTCGGGTCAGCGAGATCTACGACGGCGACGTGGATGCCGACGCCGTGGTGTCGACGGCCGCGGAGTCGGCCGCGTGTGGCTCGACGCTGGCGGTTGGTGACGAATACATCTTCTTCGCCCAACGCGGTGAGTCGTCGCGGGATCGTTTGCAGGTCAACAGCTGTTCGGCCACGGCGCCGGGGACCGATCGTACGACGCGCGACGCTGCCGAGCGCTCCTACGGCACTCCGACCCTGCTGGAGGCCGATTCCCCTCCGATCGGTGCGACGCTGTGGCTCGGGGTCGCCGGAGTGGTCAGCGTGGTCGTTGCCGTCGGCGGGGTTCTTCTGCTGGGTAGGCGTCGATCCTGACCTTCGGTGAAGCGGGAGTGGAGGATGAAGTGGAAGAGAAGGGGATGTGATGACGCGATTCGGTGTTGTGCTGAGACCGGAGCTGCCGCCGGAGACCATCGTCGACGCGGCGCGTGCGGCCGACAAGGCGGGGGTGGACGAGATCTGGCTGTGGGAGGACTGTTTCTTCTCCGGGGGAATCTCGATGGCCGCAACTGTTCTCGCGGTGACGCCGCGGGTGAACGTCGGGATCGGAGTCCTGCCCACCCCGCTGCGGAACGTCGCGTCCACGGCGATGGAGGTCGCTGCTCTGGCTCGGCTGCACCCGGGACGGACGCGGGTCGGGCTCGGTCACGGTGTGCAGGATTGGATGGGCCAGGTCGGGGCGCGAGTGCAGTCCCCGCTGACTCTTCTTCGCGAGCAGATGACGGCACTGACTAGTCTGCTGGCAGGTGAGACGGTCGACGTTCGAGGCCGCTACGTCTCGTTGGACAACGTCCGCTTGGATTGGCCGCCGGCGGAGCCTCCGCCACTTCTGGTCGGTGCGACGGGACCGAAAACCCTTGCTGTGAGCGGCGAGACGAGCTGCGGGACGATCCTGACGAGTTCCACGACGCCGCAGCAGGTCCGCGACGCCATCGGCCACATCGGCGGTGGGCCGGGCCACGACATCGTCGTGTACGTGTCGGATCAGGTGGATGACCTCGACGAGTACGTCGAGGCCGGTGCGACCACTCTGGTCCTCGAACCAGGCCCGCAGACAACCGATCTGGACGGTGTGTTCCAGCGCGCCGTCCACCTCGCCTCCGGGGGACCTCCCCGGTGACGACGGTCGACGTGCAGAACGCACGAGTGCGGAACGTTCACCTCGACTTCGATCTGAGTATCGGCTTCGACGACGGTTCGGCGGTGGCGTTCAGTCAGCTCGACTTCGGTGGCACATCGTTCGACGAGGACAACCAGTTCGAGGGGCTGCGTGCACTGACGTCGCTGCTGACCGCGCAGTGCACGGTGTCCGAGTTGGCTGCGGACGGCACGCTGACGCTGCGGTTCGACGATGGAACTGCCGTCACCGCAGCCCCCCGGGAGGAAGTCGAGTCCTGGGAATACACGGCGCCGGACGGTGCGACGGTGCTGTGCCTTCCCGGCGGCATCATCGAGACGCTGGACGCGCCTGAAACGTCCGCCGCGCCTGCGTCACCGACCGGTTCACCGGCAATCGGCTCGACCGTCGTGCGTGTTTCGTCCGGTGAGCACGGTGGGATTCAATTCTCGGACGGTACTGTGCTGGCGACGAATGTGGATCTGGAGTCGGCCTATCTGATTCTGCGCGAGAGCGTCGTTCGGGTCGGGCGGGGTATCGAGCTGTCCTCGGGTCATGTTCTCTGACATCGGAGTCTCGGGTAGGCCGGCTCCGAGCGCTCAGGGTCGAACGATGAGCTGCTGCGCGTGGTGGGTGACATGACGATGGAAGTGCGCGACGGGAGCTGTCGGTCGGCGTCGACCCGTCGCCAGCCCGACCGATCGAGTGCGGTCACCGGTCAAGGGAACGGTCGTCACTCCGGCGACGGTGACCTCCGGTTTGGGTAGCAGCGCGACCCCGAGCCCGGCTCGTACGAGTGCCTCGATGGTGTCGATCTCACTGATCTCGAAGGGAACCTGCGGGACGAATCCGGCTTCCGCGCACCACGTGTCGAGCAGGGTGCGGAGCTGGAACGACGGTGGACTGGCCACGAAGGCTTCGTCGGCGAGATCCTCGACCGCGAGTGCCCGACGAGACGCCAACGGGTGTGTGGCCGCTACGTGGACGAAGATCTGCTGGCTGCCCAGCACCGTCACGTCCAGATCGTCGGGCGGAGGAATCATGACGGCGAGATCCAATCGGCCGTCGCGAATCATGTCCGCGAGGGCTTCGCCGTGTGCTTGCACCAGTCGAACCCTGACGCGGGGAGCGACTGCATGAAAGTCCGTCAGAAGGGCGGCCACCGAGCGGGATCCGAGCGTCAGAGGGAATCCGAACCCGACGACTCCGCTGTCCGGATCGGCGTCGGACCGCACTGCGGCGACAGCGTCGTCGAGTTCCCGCATCACATGGTGGGTGCGGTCGAACAACTCCCGGCCCGATGCGGTCAGAGTGACCCCGCGACCCACCGGTTGTATCAGCGCCAACCCGAGGATGCGCTCGAGGCTGTGCACCCTTCTGCTGACCGAGGATTGGGGCACGTCGAGCCGGGCGGCCGCGCGGGTGACGTGGCCTTCCGCGGCGACGGCGTCGAAGGCGGCGAGCAGGGGCGCTACGGACTCCGGGCGGTCGAACAAGTAGTCATCCATTTCCGGATGATAATTGCTCGAACTTCTCATTGGACGGAACGGTCCCGTCGCCGCCAGCATTGACGGCATGACATCACACGCGGAAATCCTGGACGTCGCGCTCGTCGGCGGCGGCGTCATGTCCACGACCCTCGGAACGCTGATCCAGAAGGTGCTGCCGGACAGGTCGATCGCGTTGTTCGAGCGACTCGACCGGCTGGCCGGCGAGAGCTCGGGTCCGTGGAACAACGCGGGTACCGGTCACGCAGGTCTCTGCGAACTCAACTACATGCCCGACGCCGACGACTCGTCCCGGACCGAGCAGATCGCGCGGCAGTTCGCGGTGTCGAGGGCATTCTGGGGCTCGCTGACGCGGAGCAGTGACCTCGATCCGTCGTTCCTGAACGCAGTGCCTCACATGGACGTGGTGTTCGGCGATGTCGATGCGGACTACCTGCGAGTCAGATGGGAGACGCTGAAGTCGAACCCCCTGTTCCAGGGTATGGAGTATTCCGAGGATCGTGATCGAATTCGCGGCTGGGCGCCGTTGCTCGTCGACGGTCGCGCGCCGGACGAGCGGATCGCGGCGACCTGGGACGCCGGTGGGACCGACATCGACTTCGGCGCGCTCACCGAATCGCTCGGCCGGACGATGGAGGCGAGCGGGTGCTTGATCCGCACCGGCCACGAGGTGACACGTCTGCGCCGCACGTCGGACGGTCTGTGGCATCTTTCGGGTCGAGTCCGGTCGACCGGGCGGGTGTTCGAGGTTCGCGCGCGGTTCGTGTTCGTCGGCGCCGGCGGTTACGCACTGCGTCTGTTGCAGAAGGCTCGTGTTCCCGAAATCCGCGGGTACGGAGTGTTTCCCTTCGGCGCCGAGTTCTTGTTCACCGATGCCCCGGAGGTCGTCGCGCGGCACGGTGTGAAGGTCTACGGTAAACCGTCGCTCGGTGCACCCCCGATGTCGTTGCCGCACTTGGACAGAAGGCATGTCGACGGCATGACGTCGCTCATGTTCGGACCGTACGCGACCTTCAGCACCCGCCTGCTGAAACACGGGCGCCTCCGCGATCTCTTCGGTACCGTCCGCCTTCGAAACCTTCCCGTTCTGTTGTCGGTCGGTATCCGCAACCTCCCCCTCGTCCGTTATCTCGTCGGGCAGGTTCTGGCGTCGTCGAAACGAAAGTTCGCTGAACTCGAAACGTTCTACCCCGACGCCGATCCCGCGCACTGGCGACTGATCCAGGCCGGTCAGCGAGCTCAGGTGATCAAGCCACGCAGCAGATTTCGCGGCGATCTGATGTTCGGCACGGAAATCGTCACCGGCGTTGGCGGATCGATCGCGGGCCTGCTCGGTGCCTCGCCCGGCGCGTCGGTTGCGCCCGCAGCGATGATCGAGGTGTTGACGAGATGTTTCGCCGACGATCGAACCGAGTGGCAGCCGCGGCTCGACGCGATGCTGGCTGCTCCCGTCCCACGGCATGACGCACTGCAGGAACAATCCGACAGGTATGGTTTTCGGTGACGAGTGTCGCCGGCGGTCTGGGATGAGGTGGTGGAAGCGGTGAAGAAGGTTGTCGCGCCTGTGCTGGTCGCTGTGGCTGCGATCGGCGGGTGTGCCGCGCCGCAGCCGGGCGACCCCAGTTGCAGCGACGCGGTGGCGTCGGATCTGCGTGTGACTGGGGAGACCGCTCCCGAGTGGGCCGACGAGTGGCTGTCGCAGGCGGGTGGTGCGCTCGGCGGAGGCTGGGTGGACCCGGAGGGCGACGTCTTCGCGCGGGTCTACTCGTGTGTCGGGTTGGACTCCATCTCATTCCGGGAGATCACCGGTGCAGGAAAGAAAGCAGAGCAACGTGATGTCCGGGTGGGAGTCGCCGACTACCTCTATCGCGCCGGTGATGTGAGCACCCCGGACGGTCGATACTCGGTCGACATCGCGGTGTCGCGGTCCGAGCCGGGCCCGGTTCGGTTCGGGGTCGCGTTCTCGCCGCATCAGACGGAACGGACGTACATCGACGTCTACTCCGGGGCGTTCGTCGTGCAGCAGATGCGCGAGTCCGGCATCCTGTGACACGGCGCGTCAGAGCGGTACCGGCGACGGCGCTGTATCGGCAAGTGCAGCAATGAGATCCCGCTGAATATCCGTCGGAGGGATGGACGAGTCGACCACCGCCGAGACGGGAAGTTTCAGCCTGCGCTGCGCTTCGGTGCGGAACACCAGCCCGGTCTTCGGAGTGCTCTCGGCCGTGCTCGCGTAGATGATGGACCAGCATTCAGGGTGGTTGAGCAGTTCAGCGCTTGCCGTGTGGTCCATGGCGATAGGTGGGCCGAAAGCCAGGCGTCGACCACTTCTTTTCATGGCTCCTTCGATCACCCGATGCAGCAGGATCTGCTCGCTACGCTTGGGTAGGAGCAAAGGGTACTGCGCGAGCTGCTCGAGTCGAGGATCCGGCCCGGATGCCAGCGGGTGACTGTCGGCGAGAACGACGACCAGGTTCTCCTTCCACAGTTCGGTGACTTCGAGACCGGAGCGCTCGACGTTGCCTCGGATCAAGGCCACCTGGCAGTCGCCCGACGTGACGGCTTCGATCTGTTCGGCGAATCGTTTCAGAACGAAATCGATCTCGGCTTCCGGATGCCGCTCGCGTACTTGGACGATCGCGGCGATTGCGTTGGCCGCGAACGTCATGTTGCCGGTCAGTCGCAACTGGTTCCGGCGCCTGGCCGTCAACGCGAGCGCGGACTGCTCGAGCTCGACCATGTGACGTGCGATGGACATCAATTGTGTTCCGACAACGGTCAATCGGACCGAGCGCGACGACCGTTCGAACAGTGACTCGCCCATCTCGCGTTCCAGTTTGCCGATCTGGAGGCTGATCGCCGACTGCGAGACGTAGCACCGTTCGGCGGCGCGCGAGAAGCTCAACTCCTCGCCCACGGCGAGGAAGTACTTCAGTTGCCGAAGTTCCACAGCGCTCCATTCATGAGTTTTACTCATCGATACTATTCCAAATTTCCCGTTGATAGACCACTGGCCGGGGCGTTTCATGGAGTGTGGTTGCTCGATTGGAAAGGAAAACCAGTGGATACGTACGAGGTCGTCATCGTTGGATCGGGATTCGGAGCGTTGGCTGCGGCCAAGTCTCTGGGCAAGGCCGGCGTGAAGTTCTCGCTCATCTCCAGCACGACGGAGCACCTGTTCCAACCGCTTCTCTACCAGGCCGCGACCGGCATGCTGTCGACGGGCGAGATCGCTCCACCCGTCCGGCGTATCCTCGCCCGCTACGAATCGGCCGACGTCCGGCTCGGCAAGGTCGTCGACGTCGACCCCGAGTTGCACCAGGTCACCTACATCGGGGCAGGCGGTAGCCACACCATCGGGTACGGCCGACTGATCGTGGCGACGGGTGCGACGCAGGCGTACTTCGGACGCGACGAATTCAAGGACCGCACCTTCGCGCTCAAGACCGTCGACGACGCCGTCGCCCTGCGCGAGCAGATCCTGAGCTGCTACGAGACTGCTCACCAGACTTCCGACCAGGAGGCGAGGAAGGAGCTGCTCAGCTTCGTCGTGGTCGGCGCCGGTGCCACCGGTGTGGAATTGGCCGGGCAGATCAGGGATCTCGCTCAGCGGTACTTCGCCGGATCCTTCCCGGACATCCATCCGGACGACGTGACGGTGACGCTCGTCGACGGCGTCAAGGACGTGTTGCCCGCATTCGGCGGCAAGCTCAGCACCTACGCCCGCGCGAAGTTGGAGAAGTCCGGCGTGGAGGTTGTCACCGGAGCCATGGTCACCGACATCGTCGACGACACGGTGACGGTTCAGGACGTGGACACGAAAACGTCGCGGACCATCGCCGCCAAGACCGTCATCTGGTCGGCCGGCGTGCAGGCCAGCGATCTGGCGGCCACCGTCGCCGAACGCACCGGCTGCGAGACCGACCGCGCCGGAAGGCTTCTCGTCCACGACGACCTGACCGTCGGTACGGCGAAGGACATCTACGCGATCGGCGACGTGACATCGTTGAACGGTCTGCCCGGTCAGTCGCCCGTCGCGATGCAGCAGGGCCGCCACGTCGCAAAGGTCATCACCGGAAAGACGGAAGCCGGAACCCCGTTCGCGTACACCGACAAGGGGAGCATGTCGATCGTCGGCCGGTTCAGTGCAGTGGTGCGGTTGTTCGGAAAGGTCGACATGTCCGGCCCCGTCGCGTGGGTCATTTGGTTGGCGGTGCACCTGATGTACATGGTGGGCTTCCGCAACCGCTACGTGGCCGTGGTGTCGTGGATGAGCTCGTACATCGGAGACAAGCGCCCGCACTTTCAGTACACGGACAAATCCGCCGTACTCACGCAGGCGAAACAGCACGAGGACCGCGAAGCAGCCTAGGAGCAAGGCCGATTGTTTTCACTCCACTGCGTACAGGGTGTTGCCGTCGATGTCGTCGAACTCGAACATCGGCGGCAGCCCCTCCCAGAGGAGAAGTTCGTTCACCTTCGCCCCGTGCCCGACGAGGTGGGCGTGCAGGGCTCCGGCGTCCCCTGTCACGAACCGCACGCCGGTATCGCGGCCCGCAGAGAACCCCGGGTACTCCTTCAGTAGCGCGATCTCGATACCGGGAGCGCTCATCTGCACCCAACGAGATCCGAGTTCCTCGATCACACGGTCCGCGGACTTCGTCAAACCCAGTGCGACGGAGTAGAACTCGATTGCTCGGTCTTGGTCGGCGACGGGTATCGCCACCATTCTCACTCCGGTGACATGTGCGTCGGTCATGGTTACCTCCAAGGTCGATGTCTGTTCCTATGCAGAGGTGGACTCGACGGCGCGCTGGAAATCATCGTGGTGCACGAGCGGGCTGTGAATGCGCCTCGGTTTCACAGCCGATGTAACTGCTTGTTCAGATAGGCACGGGTGGGAGGGTCCGCGGTGAGGGAGATGGCTTTTTCGTAGGCGGATCGGGCGGAGTCGATGTCACCCAGCTGAGCTTGCAGGTGAGCGCGTGCCGCCCAGGCGGGCTGGAATCGCTCGGTTCCGTTCGTTCGATCGAGCAGATGCAGTGCAGCGAGGGCGCCGTCGGTTTCGGCGGTGACGACGGCGAGTGCCACGGCGCTGCCGACTGTCGGTGCCGATGTCTGTAGTGCGGAATACAATTCGCGCAACGCGGTCCAGTCCGTTCGGCCGGTCTTTCGGCGGCCGCAGTGCACGGCGGAGGCAGCTGCTTCCAGTTGAAAACGCCCGAGTGCACTGGAGCCTGCAGCCACCAGGCGGTGCGCCGCGGCGAGGTGCTGCTCCCCGCGATGCAACAGGTCTGCGTCCCACAGTTGAAAGTCCTGCTCGGCCAACGGAACCAGTACCCCGTCTCGGCAGCGTGCCGGCATTCGTGCGGCGGACAGTCCGATCAACGCGGCAAGCCCGTGCGCCTCCGCGTCCTCCGGTAACACCGCGCACAGTGTCTCGGCGAGGTGCATTGCCTCACCGATCATGTTGTCCCGCACTTCGGATCCCGAGGTGTTCCAGTCGATCGCGAACGCACCGTACACGGCCTCGCGAATTGCGTCGATCCGTGCCGGCATGGCACTCCGATCGGGAAGTTCGAACGGGATGTGCGCATCCCGGATGCGCTTCTTCGCTCGGCCCAGGCGCGCCGCCATCGTCGAGCCGGGTAGTGCGAACGCCTGCGCGATGTCCTTGGCCGTGAACCCCAGCACGACGTCGAGCATCAGCGGTGTCCTGACCGCACGGTCGACGTCGGGGTGGGCACACACGGCCATCAGCTGAAGGCGCTTGTCCGGCAGTGCATCGACATCGATGTCGTCGAGACGCGATTCGGCGTGGACCACGGGATCGAGCGCTACCGAGGTTCGGTGTACCGCCGATTTCCAGACGTCCCGACGCTTGTTCCTGGCGGCGGTGAGGAGCCAGGCGTCGGGATCGGTGGGCACGCCGTCGCGGGGCCAGGTGGTCAGCGCCCGTTCCAGGGCGTCGGCGAGGGCATCTTCGGCGGCCACGATGTTGCCGTCCGCGGATGCGAGGAGGGCAAGGAGCCGGCCGTACGACGTGCGCACAGCATGTTCGGCCGACTCCTGCACTGCACTCATCGGTTGACCTCTCAGGTCCACGCGCCGTCGACGAACGAGGTGGCGGCCGCTCGAACTTCCAGCACTCCGTACTGCGCGCCGGGGCACCGTTCGGCCCACATGAGCGCGGCGTCCTCGTCGGGTACCTCGATCACGAAGACACCGCCGACGCCTTCCTTCGTATCCGCGAAGGGACCGTCCTGAACCTGCAGTTCGCCGGTGCGCAGGGACAGCGTTCTCGCGGACGAGCTGGATGTCAGAACTTCCGCGGCGACGAGCACACCGGCGGACTCGAGTGCGCGGCCGTACGCTCCGAACGCCTCCTGCATCTGGGCGATCGTCTCCTGGTCGAGGACGCCCTCCTCGGGCTCGGCATTGTTGAGGATCAAGGTGTAGCGCATGTTTCTCTCCTGGCGTCGATGTCCATTTTGTACCGGATCCTTCGTGGTTGTACGTAGACATGACGATCGAGGGTTGTCGAAATCGACACGTAAGAGAATCCGTACGCCGGCCTACCCGGCCTCCAGATCCCCGGCGAAGGCCTGGATGTCTGCGACGACGAGTTCGGGCACTTCGAGGGCGGCGAAGTGTCCACCACGAGGTTGGACCGTGTAGCGGACGACGTCGAAGAAGCGCTCCACGAATTCGCGCGGTGGCCGGCCGATGTCTCTGGGGAACAAAGCGATTGCCGTCGGAACGTGGATGACCTGGTCCCAGTCTGCAGTATCTGCCCAGTCTTCGGTACCTGCCCAGTCCTGATCGCCGCTGTCCTCGTCCCAGGCTGCACCTTCGCTGTACAAGCGCGTCGATGAGTGGATGGAGTTGCGTACCCAGTAGGTCATGACGTTGGTGATCAAGTCCTCGTCGCTCGGTAACGAGTCCGAGAGGCGACCGAAGTGGTCGACGATCCAGGCTGCGAGGCCGACCGGCGAGTCGCTGAGACCGTAGGCGAGAGTCAAGGGCCTCGACGACTGGATGGACACGTAGGCGGCGTCGTTCTCGCTCCAGGAGTCGAGCGCTTCCAGGAAGGTCTTCTCGTCATCGGTGACGGACTCTCGGTCGACCATGAACAGGTTGGGAAACGGAATGTCCGTGAGGTGCAATCCGAGTATCCGGTCCGGGTTCGCGCGCACCACTTCCTGGCCGACGACGCTGCCCCAGTCGCCACCGTGGACGAAGTACCGGTCGTACCCGAGGGTCTCCATCAGCGCGACGAGCGGTGCGGCCGTGGTCTCCGGGCCCGCGTCGCCGTCGGGCAGTTGTTCGGAGAACCCGAATCCGGGCAGGGATGGCACCACCACGTGGAACGCCGGCGCATCGGCGTTCACGGGGTTGCGCAATGCGTCGATGATCCCTACGTACTTGGCGAACGAGTCTGCCCAGCCGTGGAGCAGCAGTATCGGACGGGCGTCCGGACGATCCGATCGGGCGTGGACGAAATGCAGAGTGCCGTCGGCGAGATGGTGTGGGAACTCGTTCAGGCGTGCTTCGACGCTGCGCCAGTCGTACTCCTGCGCCCAGTAGGAGGTGAGGCGGCGCATCGTGTCGAGGTCGGTCCCCGTTTCCCATCCGGTGGCGCGGCCGTTCGGGAAGCGGGTTCGCGTCAGCCGGGCGGCGAGGTCGTCCAGGTCCGCTTGCGGTATGTCGATCGTGAAGTCGCTGATGTTCATGTAGCCCAAGCTAGAGCGGATTGCGGACATCTCCGGTCCGCAATCCTGAATCCCGGGTGCGTTGTTGAAATGTGAAAATGTCCAGTTCTGACGTGGACTCGTCACAATTGCAGGCCCGAATGCGTGAGTAGATGTCCCCGAATCCAACTCCAGATCCATGTTCAGGCACCCAAACATTCTCTCGGTCCGTTTGTTGCTCTATCGTGACCTTCTACGACAATGGCGGACGCCCCGGCCGCCCCGAACGTTTCGGAAGGTGAGAAGCGTATGGCAACGACGATGGTGTCCTCCGATTCGGCAGAGGGGCTGAGCTTGGGAGGGCGTCCGGCATCCCATCAACTTCGAGTCGCGCGGGACTCGACGCAGAAGATCATCGACCACGTCCTCGACACCACCCAGTGTCGTGAGCTGACCGGAAGGTCCGGCCGGACCGTCGTCGCCGAGGTGACCGCAGAATGCGTGGCGCTTGCGGCGGATGTACTGGACAGCGGCGTACAGCCGTCGTCCGAAGCGCTCGGCAGGCTGCGCCGGTCCGCGGGCAAGTGGGCTCGAATCGGCGTTCCGCTGGCCGCCATCCAGCATGCGTTCCACGAGGGGTTCTCGCGATGCCTTCGCATGATCGCCGGGCGCGCTGTGGACGGTGAGCACGGGGCGCTCGTCGACGGCGCAGTGCTGATGTTCGGACTTCTCGACGTGGTGTCCGAGGTGGTCTCCTCGGGGTATCTGGACGAATACAAGGCCGTGGCAGCGCAGGGTCAGGACCAGACGCAGGCATTGGTCACCGCCCTGCTCACCGGGGACCAGAGTGCCGCGTCCATCGCCGAGAGGCACGGCACCGAGCTCGCCGAGCGATACGAAGTCGTCGCGGTGCACTTTCCTCCGCACGCCGAGGAGGTAGGCGCCCCTGTCGCACGGGAGGCAGCGGCCACTCGCAAACTGCAGCGAATTCGATCCGCGCTTGCCGACTTCCACGCTGCCGAGCCGCCGTTGGCGATTCTCAGTGCGACCGGAGGGACGATCCTCGTGCCGGATCCGGTGGCAGGTGTCGTCGAATCCCTGATCACCCGGTTGACGGAGGCAGGTGGCGTTCCCGTGTCGGCCTCGGCGGCGGTGTCGGTGACATCGCGCATCGCGGCTGCTGCGGAGAATGCCTACGAGTTGCTCAGGCTGGTGCAGCGCTTGGACTATCGACCCGGCGTGTATCGAATCGCAGACTTGGCGTTGGAGTTCCAGATCGCTCGACCAGGTGTCGGCCGCCGACATCTCAAGAGGATGCTGGATCCGCTGCGCCGCGTACCGGATCTGCTGCCGACCCTTCAGGTGTTCGTCTCCACCGAGGCCAATCGTAAGAAGGCAGCGAAACAGCTTGTGGTACATCCGAACACCGTTGACTATCGGCTGAAGCGAATTCAGCAGATCACCGGAATCGATCCGATGAAGTCGTCCGGACTCCGATCGCTCCACGCTGCGTTGATCGCGGACTCGCTCGACCCGAAGAGAACGGTGTGATGGCGCCGGTCACGTCTCTGTCCGCTCGCGCCGCGCTCGTCGCGATCGACGACATGGTTCCGTGCTTCCAGCCGGTGGTCGCGTTGCGGAGCGGTGACGTCGTCGGAGTAGAGGCGCTCGCTCGGTGGCCGACGGTGGTCGGAGTCGATCCCGCGGAGGTGTTCGCTCTCGCCCGCACGCGTGGTGTGGTGTCGGACATCGACTTCGTTTGTCGTGCCGCGGCATTGAAGGAAGCACGCTCGGCAGATCTGCGGCGCGGACTGGCGCTGTACTTGAACTACGAGCCGTCGGGTATCACGGATATCGAACGAACCGAGGCACATCTCGACGCGTTGGAAGGCGACGGACGGGTGGTTCTCGAGATCACCGAACGCGGACTCGTCGGGGACGCAGACAGGCTTCGCTCGATGGTGACCTCGGCCCGACGGCGCGGATTCTCCATCGCTCTCGACGACGTCGGTGCCAACCGCGGCACTCTCGAAGCGCTGCCGATCGTCGAACCGGACATCGTGAAACTCGACGCGTCGGTGCTGCGTCGGCCCCGTGCGTTCGGAAGCATGCGCGCCCTGTCGGCCGTCCGACGGTACGTCGCGTCCACCGGTGCAGTGATCCTCGCGGAGGGCATCGAATCCGAGCGGGATCGAGCGCGGGCGCTCGGCCTCGGTGCGACGTTAGGGCAGGGCTGGTTGTTCGGCGCCGCTGCTGCGGGCGCCGATCTTCGGGCCCGATTCGGCTGACGCGCGGAAGACGACGTGAAGCCATCTCGCGTCGAACCGCCGCAGCACCGTCCGGCGGGCCAGCGCGACGAGTACTGCTGTGCCGGTGACGGCCATCCACGTGGGCATCGGGTAGAGCGCCAGGCGTTCCCCCAGACCGAATCCGAATGTCTGCGCCAGCATCAGGATCGCGCCGACGACACCGACGAGTGCACAGACTGCGGACCAGAGTGCCACCACTCGTCGCTCACGCCAGAAGTGCCAGGCGATCAACGCCAGAACCACGTGCCGAGCGATGAAGCCGGGCAGCACGGCGGCCCAGTGCAGGATGGTTCCGTCGTCGGCGGGAAAGAGTCCGGTTGCCGCGGTGCTGACCGCGATGATCACGGCGAGCGACAAGATGGCCTTCTTCACCCGTCCACTTCTGATGTGGCGATGCAGAAACAGTGCTCCGACGAGAGTCAGGACCCCCAGGGCAACGAACGCAGCGTTCATGACGTCGTGCAGGGGTGAGCAGGACCCGACGTGGCACGTCGTCACCCCGAGCGAGCTGATCGAGTTCTCCTCGAAGCTGTACGGGGTACTCCACGCTGCCGCGGTGAACACTTCCGCGAGCAAGTAGGCGAAGCACAGGACCCAGGCAATTCCTGCGGCAGCGTGATGGACGTCGTGGGTGGGTGTCGGTGAGGCGATAAGGAACTCTCTTCGTGGCGAGTCGGCGTTCGGTGAACGCTGTACGGACGATGGCGTGACTGTACGTGCCCAACCTGAGAGTGCAGCCCGAACGACGGCTCTTCTCGTCGACGCCTACCTGCCCAGAGCACCTGACCGATTCTCAGGATGCCCTCGCCCTCGATTACCTGGCCCGACGCGGCTGAATCAACACCTGGGTGTCCACCGAAAGTCCGGACATGGCACTGGCGCAGGTCTCGCGGAGTGCAGCGGCCGACGCGAGGAGATCTGCCGACGGTGCGCCCGCGTCGCTTGCGCGGGCAGAGATACGGAGCAGTCGGTGCTTTCCGGTGTCCACCACACGACCGCTGGCTGCATCCACCCCGGGTGACGAGGCCAGTGCTGCGGCAGCGTTCTGGGCGGCGGAGGTCAGATCCACCTTGGCGTCGTCGGTACCGATCAAAGAGGCGGCACGCCTGGGCCGGTGTGCCCACAGCCAGTACAACCCAGCGACGGATACGACGACCGTGGCGCCGGTGAGCGCCCACGGCCACCACGACGTGTCTGCCCACCCGGTGGGGTTCCACGACTCGACCGTCCGCCTGGCGTCGTGAACGAACTGTGGTAGCCGGTCGCGTTCCCACGCGGCCGCCGCCAGTCCGGCTGCGCCGAGAAGGATGCCGACCAGCGCGGTGACCAGACGGTCGACAGCGGCGGTACCGACACTGATCGACGAAGTTCGTGCCGGCGCTGTGCCCTTGGCGATCCACACCCCATCGGAACCCGACGGTCGGTGAGTTCGGCTGCGCGGCAACACCGCACAGATGACCAGGACGAGCCCGATCACCGCGGTGACGACGCCGATCGGCAGCATCGCGCCGAGTACGGTGACGCCCAGAACCCAGTCGATCGCAGGCGCGATCCATGGCGCACCGTCGACGAAACCGAATTCGATCGATGCGTCGCGACCGAGAACGACACCGACGACACAGAGGGCCAACGCGAGGACCACGGCGACTGCACTCGCGCGAGGCGCGGCCTTGGGCGATACCTGTGTGGTCATTCCACTCGCCTCCCTGAACTCGTGACCTTCTCCGGCGCGACGTAACGCATCACGACATCCACAGTGTCGACCTCCAGCCCACTGGATTTCCGAAGGTCGTCCGCCACGCTGGTTCGCACTCGCGCAGCGATCTCGGCGATGGGCGTCGGCCACCGCGTGGCGGCTTCGACCGTCGCCCTCACTTTTCCGTCTCGGACGGTTGCCTCAACGCGCGGCAGGGTTTTCGAGGTGAGACCACCGGTGACGCGTTCCACGCCGTCCACCCGGCTCGCCGTGATCTCGGCGATGCGGGTGACGGCGCGAACTCGTACCTCGAGGTGGCCTCGTTCGTCAGCGGTCATGGCGGCGGCCACGCGAGAACGCGTCGCGGCTCTGGAACATCGACACGTCCAGTTCGCCGTCGATGTAGCGACCGACGGCAAATCCGACGACCGCGAGGATCACGGCGAAGAGAAACCCGGTGAATCCGCCGGCAGCGGCCGCAATGGCCAACAGAAGTCCTACGAACAAGCCGATGGTGGACGTCGTCATGATGATGCTCCTGCTAGATGTCGAAGTAACGTTTGGACCGCAGCCGCCCTGCGGGCCCGAAGATCCTGCGGTAGTAGTGCTTCCACGTGCGCCGACGAATCGTGGTGGGTGCGCGAGAAAACCTGCGGTCGACGGCGGCGAGTTCGGCTGCGTACACAGCCGGGTCGCCGCCGACGTCCGGATGGTGCTTTCTCGCCACCGCGCGGCGGGCGGCGGTGTGCTCGGCCGAACGGCTCATGCGTGAGTGGACCGCATCATCAGCGGATTACGTCCTCGACCGTGACGTGAACCGGTCCGTCGGCCACAGCGGCTACGGCCGTTCGGATCGCGTCGGCAGTGGCCGGAATCGGGCTGCCCTGACGCAAGATCACGTGCACGTCGACGCTTCCGTCCTCACGGATCCGAACGCCGGAAACGCGCCTGCCCGGCAGGTATGTCGCGGCTTCACCGAACATACCGCCGTGCAGACCCGCGACACCCGCCGTCGCGGTCACCGCGTCGGCGATGACTTCCGAGACGTCGGGTGCGCCCATATCGGGTCCTGATGTCACTGAACTCGCGTCCCGGACACTTCCTGCCCGGACTCGTCGTCACCCTCGTCGAGAAAGACGTCGTGCACGACGATGTTGACCTCGGTGACCTCGAGGCCCGTCATCCGCTCCACGGCGGTGATGACGTTGCGACGGATGCCCGACGCCAGATCTGCGATCGACACTCCGTACTCAGCGACGATGTCGATGTCGACGGCTGCCTGACGCTCGCCGACCTCGACCGACACACCCTGCGACTGGTTGACGCGTGCACCTGGGATGCGCTCGCGGAGTGCACCGATGGCGCGGGAGGTGCCGCCGCCGACGTCGTGCACGCCCTGGACCTCGCGGGTGGCGATACCGGCGATCTTCGATACGACGGTGTCGGCGATGGTGGTGCGTCCGGTGGTGCTGACCAGTGCGGACGTTGTGGTCGCGCTCTTGGCAGCCGTTCCGGATGCGGCTTCTGTCGACTTGTCCAGCGTCTGGGTGCTCATGTTCTGTCCTCTCGCGAATCGATTGTGACGCCAAGTAGGTCGTAGCGAAATCGGAAAAGCGCACGTCTGAAAATAGTGGCGTGCATCACACTTGTGAATCGCTGGTAGAACGGTGTCGAATGCATCTCGTCCAGGTGGGCACACGCGGCACGAGCACTTCGAGGACGGGGGCACAGATGGCGGACACGCTCCGATGACCGACGAGCTGCCTGGCCGCGTCATGTCCGACGGCGGGCCACTGTCCGACCACGTGCTCGTCAGCAACGCGGCTCTGGGTGACACCGACGCCTTCGAGCTGATCGTCGCCAGGTACGGACCGGAGATGTTCCGCTACGCCCGCAACATGCTCTCCGATCACGGGGCCGCCGAGGAGGTGGTCCAGGACGCCTTCGTCGCAGCGTGGAAGGGATTGGATACGTTCAGGGGCGACTCGAAACTACGGACGTGGTTGTTCTCGATGGTCTCGCACAAGGTCGTCGATCATCGGCGCAAGCGTGCGGTCGCACCTGCCGAGGACTGGGTGTTCGAGCGCCGAAGCACCGATGCACGCGCGGATCCCGAGGTCAGTGCCACCAATGACGACTTCATGGCGGATCTGGGGCGTGCTCTGGCCGAACTGCCCTACCGGCAGCGAGCATGCTGGCTGCTGCGAGAAGTGGAGGGGATGACACATCCGGAAATCGGGCAGATCATGACATTGTCGGCAAGCGCGGTACGCGGTCACCTGGTTCGCGCCCGAGCAACGTTGAGTGAAAGGTTGGCGGCATGGCAGTGATGCAGCTATGACGTCGGAACCGGACGACTGGGTGTTGCAGCGGGCGGCGCGGGAGCTGCGGGAGGCGCCGGAGGAGCCGCGCTGGTTCGATATCAGCAACTCCATCATCTCCAAGGTCCGTGCGACGACCCGTCGGACGTGGCCGGTGGATGCGCAGTTCCCCACGTCGCCGGAAGGCCGTGGATCCGACACACTGCGCGTCAGCGATCACGTCGTGCGTACCGCGGTGCTGAGGGCGCTGTCCGGAGTTCACGGGTGTCAGCCGACCGAGATCGCCGTGCATACCGACGGGCACGTGTGCACCGGGGTATCGCTCTCGGTGGTCGGTGCATACGACAGCGACCTCCAAGCCGTCGGAAACGACCTGGCGCGCATCGCCATGTCGATCGTGGCCGAGATCCTCGGTGTGTCGCTGACGCGTGACGACGTCGACGTGCACGTCGACGACATCGAGATTCGGCCGTGACCCGTCGGCTCACGGTTCGACGAGCGGCATCGAGTTGGATTGCTGCAGTGGTGGTTCCGTGTGCCGCGGCAGGACTCATCGAAGTGCTGGGAGCCGATTTCGACTCGAGTGGAATCAGTGCGCTGTTCTTCGTCGTCGTCCTGTGCGTCGCCCTTCTCGGGGGCGTCGTGCCCGCAGCATTGTCGGCCCTGATCTCCGGGTTCCTGCTCAACTACTTCTTCACCGAACCCCGCTACAGCCTCACGATCGCCGAGCCCGAGAACTTCCTCGTCACCGTGGTGCTGCTGGTCGTCGCAGTGGCGGTGGCCGTCCTGGTCGATCTCGCTGCTCGACGCGCCCAGCAGGCCAGTCGCGCCACAGCTCTGGCCGAGGCGGACGCACTGCGCCGGGCGCTCCTCTCTGCCGTCAGTCACGATCTGCGCACCCCGCTCGCCGCCGTCAAAGCCGCGTCGTCGTCGCTCCGCAGCACCGATGTGGAGTTCTCGGCCGAGGACACCGCCGAACTGATCGCGACCATCGACGAGTCGGCGGATCAGCTGACGTCTCTGGTGGAGAACCTGCTGGATTCTTCCCGGTTGCAGGCAGGTGTGGTACGGCCCGCCCTCGCACCGGTCTACGTCGAGGATGCAGTGCAGCGAGCGTTGATCGGACTGGAGGCCGATCCGTCGTCGACCGTCACCGACGTCGGCAGCGCATGTGTACTCGCCGACGCAGGCCTGCTCGAGCGTGTACTGGCCAACCTCGTGAGCAATGCCGTCCGGCACGCTCCCGGTAGTACGGTGTTCATCCGTGCAACGGAGAGCGGAGGCGAGACGACGATCACCGTCGCAGACAACGGTCCAGGTGTCACTCGAGCTGCCCGGCAGACGATGTTCGACGCCTTCCAGCGACTCGGGGACACCGACAACAGCGCAGGCGTCGGCCTCGGCCTGTCCGTCGTACGCGGATTCGTCGAGGCGATGGGCGGCCACGTCCGCGCCCTCGACACCCCGGGCGGAGGGTTGACGGTGGCCGTGCAGCTCATGTCCCCGGAACCGACGGTGTCCTCGGAACCGACGGTGTCCCCGGAACCGACGGTGTCCTCGGAACTGAGGGCGTCGGGTGCTCGGCCCGTTCCGTCGCAGAGCTCGGAGGGCGCGCAGTGACCGAATCGCCGAGTATTCGCATCCTCGTGGTCGAGGACGAACCCCAGATCGTTCGCGCGTTGCGCATCAACTTGAAAGTGCGTGGATACGACGTCGTGGCCGCGGCGTCGGGAGCCGAGGCGCTCCGTCTGGCGGCGGATTTTCACCCCGAGGTGGTACTCCTGGATCTCGGTCTGCCGGATTTCGACGGTGTCGAGGTCATCGGGGGTCTGCGCGGATGGACCGACGTTCCGATCGTCGTGCTCTCGGCGAGAACGGATTCCGCCGACACGGTGGATGCACTGGACGCCGGGGCCGACGACTTCGTCACCAAACCGTTCGAGATGGACGTGCTGTTGGCGCGGTTGCGGGCGGCCTTGCGTCGCGGCCCGAGGGCGGTGGAAGACGCGGTGGTGGAGACGGATTCGTTCACCGTCGACCTGTCCTCGAAGACCGTCACCCGCGGCGGGGACGTCGTCCATCTGACGCGCACCGAGTGGGGAGTGCTGGAGCTGCTGGCCCGCAACCGCGGAAAGCTGGTGTCCCAGCGCGAGATCCTGAAGACCGTGTGGGGTCCGAAGCACGAACGTGAGACGCACTATCTGCGAATCTATCTCGCCCAGCTACGTCAGAAGCTCGAGGACGATCCGTCCCGTCCGCGGCACTTGCTGACCGAAACCGGGATGGGATACCGACTGAAATAGCGGGTGCTGGGGTGCTGGGGTGCTGGGGTGCCTGGGTGTTACTGAACGGGCACGGACGACGATGCGGGGCCGCTGCCCTGCTTCAGCCAGTGCTGCAGCGGAGCAGGCCGCCCGTACAGGTACCCCTGGGCGAACCGGCAGTGCAGTGCCTCGATGGCGCGGGCCTGATGCTCGGTCTCGACGCCCTCCGCGACGATGGAGACGGGTAGTGCTCGCGCCATAGCGGCGATTGCCGACACCAGCGAGCCACCCGAGGCATCGGTCCCGATCTCGGCGATGAACGAGCGGTCGATCTTCAGCAGTGCAATGGGCAGTTCACGAAGGCGACTGAGCGAGGAGTAACCGACTCCGAAGTCGTCCAACACGATCAGCACATCCAGCGCAGCGAGGCGGTCGAGGATCTTCTTCGCGGCGAACACGTCGTCGATCAACGCCGTCTCGGTGACCTCCAGCGCCAGATCGGATCCCTGCAATCCGAGTTCGGCCAACAACTGTCCGACGAGTACCGGCAGTGACTCGTCGCGTAGCTGTACGGGTGAGATGTTGACGGACATCGTGACGTCCTGGCCCTGCGCACGCAGCTCGGCCAGGTCCGTGAGGGCGGTACGAAGGACGGCCGCACCGATCTCACCGATGAGGTCGGTCGATTCGGCAATGGCCACGAACTCGCCAGGTCCGCGCAGTCTTCCACCGTGCTGCCACCGCACCAGAGCCTCGTAGACGACGGTAGCGCGGGTCGAGGTCATCACGATCGGCTGGTAGTAGACCACCAACTCTCCGCGCCGGACGGCGCCGCGCAGAGCGGTCGCCGTCTCGATCGCGGCCGTGGACGACGCCCGTAGGGACTCGTCGAAGTATGCGATGCGGGACGCGCCTTGCGACTTGGCGTGATACATCGCGGTGTCGGCCTCGCGAATGAGGTCGTCGAGACGATGCGCCCGGTTGGTGGTCGCGGCGATGCCGACCGACGCGGTGATGTACGCGCTGGCGGCACTGAGAACGAACGGCTCGGCGATTCGGTCGACTATCGACTTCGCCAGCGCTTCCATTTCGGGTCGAGTGCAGCGGCCGATCACGATGAATTCGTCACCCGCGTAGCGCACCACGGTATCGACCGAGCGGACCGTGGATCGGATTCGGTGCGCTGTCGCCGCGATCATTTCGTCTCCGACGCGATGCCCGTACGAGTCGTTGACGACCTTGAAGTTGTCGAGGTCGACGAACAGGATGAAAATTCTGCCCGGCTCGTCCCGCGCCCCGAGGCGCTCGAACTCGTCGGGCAGCATCGTGCGATTGGGTAGGCCGGTCAGCGCGTCGTGCGCCGCGCGATACCTGGCGTCGTCCTCGCTGCGTTCCATCAGGCTCATGGCGCGTTCGCCGCGGAGGAAGCTGCCGATGAGGATGGCCGAGAGCAGTGTGGAGCGAACCGCGAGATCGGCGGTGGACAACGACGTTCCGAGGACAGGGATTGCCGCGCACACCAACAGCATGACGAAGAGGAACGCGGACCGACGCCGATGACGGGGTGTCGCACGCTGACGCTGAGCCATCGTGGCCATCTGCGGGTGCAGCGCCGCGAGTCCGAGCGAGACGTAGCCGACGAGGTAGATGCCGTCGAGCAGGCCAGGTGACAGCGGTGACGCCCGAGACAGGAAGTGCGCGTAGGCGATGTCGCCGACGAACACCGACAGCAACGCGAGCATCAGCAACCGCAGTGAGGTGTTGCCGCGCTTGGACGACATCAACAGATACGCAGTCAGCGTGATCATGCCTGCGTCGATGGCCGGGTAGATGCCGTTGAGAACGGCGAGGGCAGTGTCCATCTCGCTGTCGAGAAGGGGTGAGATCAGCAGGACCCACGACAGGAACAACCCACCGATTGCGGTCAACGTCGCGTCGATCAGCGGCGTCACGTCGTCGCGGGAGCGGCGTTCGAGAATCCACCGGGCCAGTGCGACACCGATCAACACGTACCCGCCGAGCATGAACGTGTTCGACAGCGCCGTCACGCCCGAGGGGTAGATACTCGGGTCCCCGCGGAGGCTGACGCCCACCAGAAACAGGATCGCGGTCCCGAACAGGCACCACCAGGAGGTGGCGTCGGATGGCCTGTGTCTGCGGATGCCGACGCCGATCGCGAGGATGGCTCCAATGGCGAACGTGCCGAGAACCATCGACCGGACCGACGCGTCACCGACGAGGAACAGAACGGCGCCGACGGCGAGAACACTCGCCGCACCGACGAACTTCGGTGCCCCGGCAAGCGTTCGATGCATCGACGGCGCCTTCGTGTTCATCGAAGGCCCCCTCACCTGCTGCTGTAGTCCACGAACCGGCTGTCAAGTTCGCCCTGACGGGAAGATTACTGTAGGACCCCTCCACTGTGCTGGGAACCTCGTCACGAGTCCTGCGTCGGTGTGCGATGAGTTCTCGGATCGGTACGGGTCTGCTCTGTCGAAGCAAGGCGACCCTGGTCCTTGCGTACAGGCAGGAGTCACCCATGACCACGTCGATTTCAGGTATTTCTGCTCGGTCGCTGTCGCGGCCGCGAGCAGTGTTGTTCTCCGTGGTGCTCGCTCTGGTGCTCAATCTCGTTCTCTGGGTGATCGGGCTGGCAGCGGGCGGAAA
Source organism: Rhodococcus sp. NPDC057297 (assembly GCF_042667435.1). NCBI lineage: Bacteria > Bacillati > Actinomycetota > Actinomycetes > Mycobacteriales > Nocardiaceae > Rhodococcus > Rhodococcus sp. NPDC057297. Next base: position 454,867 of record NZ_JBHUZE010000001.1, read on the forward strand.
TTTCGAGCTGACCGACGCCGGAACCACCATGGCGGTCGCACCGGGCGGAGTCGTCATGTTGACGGTCGTGCCCATGGTCGTGGGAATGGGCGTCGCCGCCCTCGTGTCCCTGAAGTGGCTTCCCGTCGTTCGCATCGCACAGGTCGTCGGAGTCGTCGCACCGTTGGGCACCATCGCGATGACCGTCGCCGCCGACTTCGACGCGGCCAGCACGATCACCCTCGCACTCATGCACGTCGTGATCGCGGTGGTCGTGCCGCTGGGTCTGGAAGCCCTGCGCCGGGGAGCCGTCGGGAGTGGGCAGTCCAGATGAACGCGTAAAATCGGACACCATGAGTGCATCGGACGGCGCAGGATCGCAGGACGACGCCCCATCACAGGACGTCCCTGGGCAGGTTCGGGCCATGGTCGGGCAGAGCTACCGAATCGACGATGTGTACGAGGTCGGCAAGGCCAAGGTCTCGGAGTTCGCGAACGCGGTACAGAATTTCCATCCCGCGCACTTCGACCAGGACGAGGCGACGGCTCTCGGCCACAGCAGCCTCGTCGCGCCGCCGACCTTCATGTCGCTCATCGCGTTCGTGGCGCAGCGACGGATGTTCGAGGAAACGTTCAGTTGCTACGCGATGCCTCAGATCCTCCAGGTGGATCAGCGATTCACCTTTCACCGGCCGCTGCTGGCCGGGGATCGGTTGAGCTGCGAAGTGTCACTGGTGTCGGCGCGGCGGGCCGTGGGTGCGGATCTGATGGTCGTGGAGAACGAGATCTTCGACCAGCGCGATCAACCGGTGCTCACGGCGGCGACGACGATCGCCGCGTCCACGGACATCCAGGCACCGGAGGACTTCATGAGCGCCGTCGAGCAGATCATGATGGCCGGAACGGCTCCGGTGGCATGAGCAGCGGCTCGCCTACTCCTGATCTGCCGGAGCCGGAGGCCATGCGTGGTCGCTGGGCGTTGTGTGCGGCCCTCACGGCGGCGCAGGGTTGGCCGGACCACTGCCACGCTCGCCCCGACAGCAGTGCAGCGCCCGGTGCAACGTGGCACTACGACGACGGCGGGGGCAACTGGGCGGCACTGAGGATCGCGGCACTGAGGATCGCCGACGCGTCCGCTTCGGTGTCGAGTGAGATCTCGCGGGCAGTTCTGGTGGGGTACGACCACGAGTACAGCGAAACGTACTTCGGTGCAGCCGCCGAGTACTTCGGTGAACCCGAGACGGACCTCCTGCGCGGGTTACCTGCCTGGACGGGCGACGTGGTCGCCGACTACATCGCGGACATTCAGCGGTCGGGCATGTGGCTCGGGTTCGTCTACGTATTCGATAATGGCCGGTGGTCACGCGCCGCGTACAGCGCTCCCGACGGTTTCGCGATGTTGAATCTGCCGCCCGTCAGTGCGGAGGCGACGACCGAGCATCTGGCGGAGTTCCTGAACGGCATCGCGGGCGACCAGGGTGTCGCCGAGGGAGTCGACGCGACGGCGGTGGCCGCCGCGGTGGCTGCGGGTCCGGCGGTCACGTCGGAGCAGCTGCGGGCGATGTTCGGGGCACGTCAGGTCGACATCGAGGCGGGCGTCGCTGCTGCGCGGCTGTTCGCCTGAGATCGTCAACTGGGGGTTGACGAGGCTCGGTCGTCAACTTATGGTTGACGCATGGTCGAATCAACGAAAGTTCAAGTCCCTGTCCGCCTCGACGATCTGATCGACGCCATCAAGAAAGTGCACGACGACGAGCTCGAGCAACTGTCCGACGCGGTCGTCGCGGCCGATTCCCTCGGCGATCTGGCCGACCACCTGATCGGTCACTTCGTCGATCAGGCGCGCCGGTCGGGTGCGTCGTGGACCGAGATCGGCCAGAGCATGGGCGTGTCCAAGCAGGCCGCGCAGAAGCGATTCGTTCCGAAGGGGCCGGGCGGATCCGATTCCGCGATGGACGCCTCCGAGGGCTTCAAGAGGTTCACGCCTCGGGCCAAGAACGTCGTTGTCGCGTCCCAGAACGAGGCTCACGCCGCGGGCAGTGCCGAGATCGCTCCTGCCCACCTCCTTCTCGGCATGCTGACCGAGAAGGAGTCGATCGGCACTCGATTCCTGTTGTCCGACGGCCGGACCGAACAGCAGGTGCGCGACGCCGCGCAGGCGTTGCTTCCCGCGTCGGAAGGCGAGTCGCCTGCACTGATCCCCTATGACGCAGGCTCGAAGAAGGTTCTCGAACTCACCTTCCGTGAGGCACTGCGTCTGGGGCACAACTACGTCGGGACCGAGCACGTGTTGCTGGCAATGCTCGAGTTCGAGAACGGCGAGGGTCTGCTCACCGACCTCGGCCTGGAGAAGAATGCCGTCGAGGAGCAGTTGGTGGCGGCTCTCGGCTCGCTCTGAGCGCCAGGCCTCTGTCCTCTGTTCCGAGGGCTCTGCCTGGTCAGTCCTTTCGGCTCACGAAGCAGGCGCCGGCGGCGATGAGTGCGCTGACGAACATGGCGATGACCATGGGAACGGCGGTCTCCTCGCCGCCCAGGCCGACAAGTGGCGAAATGAGTGCGGCCAGACCGAATTGGAGTGCACCCAGCACAGCCGAGCCGGTGCCGGCGAGATGCGGAACCTGTGCGACGGCAAGGCTCGTCGCGTTGGCGAAGACGAAGCCCTCGGCCACGAGTGTGAGGAACAGCAAGAGGAGCGTCGGCCACAGGCTGATTCCGACCATGACGAGAACGAGTAGCAGTGTGGTCGTGACAACGAGTACGCCGATCCCAGCGGTCATCATGCGGTGCAGGGAAATTCGGTCGGCGAGCTTCGCGGTGATCGCACTTCCGACCATGAGTCCGAGTGCGTTCACGGCGAATGCCGCCGAGTACTGGCCCGCCGACAGGCCGAGCATGTTCTGCAGTACGAACGGTGACGCAGAGATGTATGCGAACATCACGCTGAAGGCGAAGGCGAACGTCAATGTGTAGGCAACGTATCGGCGGTTCTTCACGACGGATCCCATACCGCTGATCATGTGGGCGAGGCCTCCATCACGGCGGTTCTCGCGGTCCAGTGACTCGGGGACCAGCGCGATGGCACACAGGAGCATCACTGCAGTCAGGCCCGCAATGATCCAGAAGACGCCGCGCCATCCGAGGGAGTCGACGACGGCGCCGCCGATGAGTGGTGCGATGACCGGGGCAACGCCGCCGATGATCATCATCAGCCCGAACAGCTTGGCGGCGTGGCTTCCTTCGGTGCGGTCGGCGATGATCGCCCTCGACAGCACGACGCCCGCCGCTCCGGCGAGGCCTTGGACGAACCTGGCGGCGATCAAGAACTCGACCGACGGTGCGAGGGCGGAGGCGATGCCTGCGACGAGGCACACGGCGGCTCCGACGACCAGCGGGACTCGTCGGCCGAGTTTGTCCGACAGGGGTCCGATGATCAGCTGGCCGATGGCGAGGCCGATGAGAAAGGTGGTCAGCGTGAGCTGAATGCTGCTGGCGGAGGTGTTCAGATCGGCTGCCATAGCCGGGAACCCGGGGAGGTACATGTCGGTCGCGAGCGGTGGTACGGCGGTGAGCAGTGCGAGGACGCCGATGAGTACGGCGTTCGGTGCTGCAGTCCGGGAGGGCGTGGTGGTAGTCATCGACTAGGACAATAGCTTATATATTTATATGTATTATGTCGGTGTGACGGACACGACCGGACCTGCAAGCCTCGCCTCGGTGCTGCACGACCTGAGTTGGATCATTCAACGCGGGGATCGCGTGGAAGGGCTCGACATCGAACCGTTGCCTGCACCGGAGGTGACCGTGCTCAAGCACATCGACAGGCATGCGGGCATCGGAGTCTCGGCGCTGGCAGACATGTTGGCGATGCAGCCCTCCAACGTCAGTGCCGCGGTCCGCACCCTCGTCGAGCGTGGTCTAGTGGTCAAGAGTCCGTCGCCGGCGGACCGACGTGTCACGCAACTGAACGTCACCGATCGAATGCGGCGCCACCGAACCCGCATCGAAGCGGCATGGTCGGCACGGATCACCGGAGCTCTGGGGCGACTGCCGGACGAGTCCGCCGCGCAACTCGTCTCGGCAGCGCCGGCCCTGATACTGCTGATGAACGAGTTGCGCGACCGCGCTTAGCGTGCGGCGCCGGTCGAGTCGTCCGGGCCGGCGGGCAGGCGAGTGTCCTCCTCGATGAGGCTTGCGACTACACCGCCCGCCGCGCGGACGCCCGCTGCGGCAGAACCGATCACGTTCTCCATGGGGGCTGCGACGTTGCCCGCGGCGTAGACGCCGGCAACCGACGTCGCGCCGGTCTGATCCGTCGCCACGAACGACGCCCCGGCGGGTACGTCGCCCATCATCATGTCGGTGACCTCCAGTCCGAGGCTCACCAGAACGCCGGCGTTGGCGGTGAACGTCGGCTTGGTCACCACTGCGTCCACCGGAACCACCGAACCGGTGGTCAGCTGAACGCCTACGAGCGCATCGTTCTCGACGGCGATCTTCTGCACGGCGTCCGATATCACCGCGACACCGCGTGCAGCGAGTTTCTTCGATTCGTCTGCGGTGGGCACGAATTCGCGGGTGAAGAGCACCACGTCGTCGACCCACTGCCGCCACATCAGTGCCTGATGAACGCCGAAGGGGCTGCCGATGATGCCGACCTTCTTGTCGCGCACCTCCCAGCCGTGGCAGAACGGGCAATGCAGAACTTCACGCCCCCACCGCTCGACGAGACCGCCGATGTCGGGAAGTTCGTCCGTCAGGCCTGTCGTCACGAGCAGGCGTCGGGCGGTGAGAGTGACGCCGTCGGCGAGTTCGACGGTGAAGTGGTCTCCGTGCGCAGCCGCCTTCACCGCCGTGCCCGCCTTGATTTCTGCGCCGTATCCCTGAGCTTCCTCGCGTCCGCGTGCCAGGAGTTCGAGAGGCGGAATCCCCTCCAGCCCTAGGTAGTTGTGGGCGTGGTCGGCAGGTGCGTTGCGTGGTGAGCCCGCGTCCACGACGAGAACTCGTAGGCGCGCACGTCCGAGCGTCACCGCCGCTGCAAGTCCGGCCGGGCCGCCGCCGACGATGATGACGTCATGGTCGAGGTGTGTAGTCATGCGACCACTGTGGCCCACCCGCAGCCGCATGGCAAGTAGGTTTGCCGATTCGGCAAAATGAGCTTCCTCGAGAGCAGCAGCCTTGACCTCGAGTTCAGTTGAGGTTGCACCGTGGAGGCATGCACACGACATACGACGAACTGGCCGGTTTGATGACGCGCATGACCGGTGACGAAAAGCACGACGCGAGCGCGACGTCCACGCTCGATGTCATCTGGGTTCTGTATTCGACGATCCTGCGCACAGACCCCTCGAACCCTTCCGATCCGAGGCGGGACCGGCTCCTGGTCTCGAAAGGCCATGGGCCAATGGCCTATTACGCTGTTCTCGCGTCGGCGGGATTTCTCACCGAAGAACAACTCGACGGGTTCGGACGGTTCGACTCCCCTCTCGGCTATCACCCGGACCGCACTCTTGTGCCAGGCGTGGAGATCTCCTCGGGTTCGTTGGGTCACGGCCTCGGACTGGCTACCGGCACGGCGACGACGTTGGCGCTCCGAGGTTCCGACGCGCGCGTGATCGTGCTCGTCGGCGACGCGGAGCTGGACGAGGGAAGCAACGCCGAGGCGATCCAGTACGCGGGCCGCGCTGCGTTGGGAAATCTGACCGTCGTCGTCATCGACAACCGATCGGCCGGCCTGGGCTGGCCAGGCGGAATCGGAGCGCGGTTCGCAGTCGAGGGATGGGCCGCCGAGGACGTCGACGGTCGTGACCACGACGCGCTGCACCACGCATTCTCCAGACGGTTCGCAGTGCCCAATGTTGTTGTTGCACATACCGAGAGCAAGGAGTGAGAATGCTGGACACAACGGCGAGGACGAACACGATCACCGACCAGCGTGAGCGTTTCTACCGGACGATCCCGGACCTGCTGGCTGCGGACGACAGACGCCTGCTCGTGCTGGCCGAGATCGGGGCGGGATACATCGCACCCCACGTCACCGATGCAGTGCGAAATCGTGTCGTCAACGTGGGAATACGAGAACAGCTGATGATCTCGTTCGCGGGAGGGGCAGCGCTGGCGGGTATGCGCCCGATCGTGCACACGTTCCCACCGTTCCTGGTGGAACGGCCGTTCGAACAGGTGAAGCTCGACCTCGGTCATCAAGGCATCGGGGCGGTGCTCGTCAGTGCAGGGGGCTCGTATTCGATGGCTGCCGGCGGCGAGACTCACTTCGGGCACCGTGACGTGGCGCTGCTCGACACCCTGGACGGCTGGCGAGTGCACGTACCCGGAAACGCCGACGAAGCCGAGAGCGCGTTGCGCTCGGCGATGGACGGCGACGAACGGGTCTACATCCGATTGGACGGCACATCCAATGCGCGGCCGTACGCTGAGCATCCCGGTCTGACGGTTCTGCAGCGAGGGCGTCGCGGCACGGTCGTTACCGTGGGGCCGACGGCCGACAACGTACTTGCCGCCGTGCGTGATCGAGATGTGACCGTTCTCTACACCGAACGCGTCAGGCCGTTCGACAGAGAAGGGCTCCGCACTCACCTCGCCGGAAACAGCGTCGCGATCGTCGAGCCGTACCTCGCTGGTACCTCGGCTCGCGAGGTTGCGCTGGCGTTGGGGGACGTACCGCACCGGCAACTCGGTATCGGCGTCGGCGAGCGGGAACTCCGCAAATACGGAACGCCGGCCGAGCACGAGCGCGCGCACGGACTCGACGTCACGGGTATTCGGGCGTCGCTCGAAGCCTTCTTTGGATTCTGAGTCGGTTTGGACCGTCCCAACCGAGTCGATCGACGGTGAAACCGCAGCTCAGCCGACTGGCTACGACTTGAAGACCCCGCTGGGGTGAGGTTGACTCGAGGCCGGAACCGCAGGAGTCACGGACCGCAGGGATCGAAATTGGGGGGATACATGAGGAGAGGACAGCACTCGCACCGGCGAGGTGACGTAGTGGTGGCCGCACGCAATCTGGGCAAGCGTGCATGGTGCAGCGGGGTACCGGCTGGAACCGTCGGGGTGGTGGTCGACATCGACTGGCTCGGGGATCTGCGCGTGGAATTCGACATCGCCGGAGATTGGCTCTCCGGTCGATGCGTCGTCGAAAAGGTCGTGACCGACAGTGACGTGCACCTGCTCAGGCCTGCCGAGCATCGGCTGACCGGAACCTGAGGGTCATCGACACACAGGGATCATTCGGTGACACACAGGGATCATTCGGTGTCGGTGGCGGGGCCGTCGTGGGTCGCGCCGCCTTCACCGGACCAATCCCCGGACTCCTCGCCTGCAGCGGGGTCGGACTGAACGTCGTCGTCGGCGCCAGCCGGCGACGTATCGGTATCGGTCGTGGCGGGATCGGGGTGCTTGTTCGTTTCACTCATGCGGCCGGGTTACCCCGAGCGCGGGATCTCAACCCGCGATGATCTCGCGAAGACGCTCGGTGTCCTGCGAGGTCCAGCCCTCGGGCTGAAGGATCTCGGCCCACAGGTCGACGGCGTCCTCGCCGTAATTGTGGCCGTATCCCTGCGGAACGTCGGTGGAGAACACCATGTCGAACGTCGTCTGCCAGAAGGTGACGAACGGGAACCATCGAACGCCGGGGTCGACGTCGACTCCTCGGGGCTCGCGCAGCCAGTCCGGTTGATGCAGAAGCAGATCCGGCGACCACCACGTGATGGGATCCGACGCGTGCTGCCAGTACACCACACGAGGTTCGGCCCAAGGAGTGCCGATGTCGAGGTCGCTCGGTCTGCCCGCGAACCGGACGTAGCGGCCGTCCGATATCACCGGGAGGATCTCGCGTGAACCCGCGTCGCGGTTCGCCGTCGTCTCCGCCCACTGCTTGGTGAAGTTGGGGTTGCCGACCCACAGAGCACCGTCGGTGCGCGCCACCATGTCCCGTGCGCCACCGAAGGCGTCCTGCCCGCCGTACGCGCCCAGGCTCTCTCCGAATGCCACCAGTTCGGGCCGCGTGCCCTCGGGACGCTCGAGGATGGCGTCGTACACCTTGTCGAACAGTGCGCGTCCTGCTTCACGCGGTGAATCACGATCTGCGAGAAACGCTATGGGGCTGGGCAGGAACGAGTACTGCATCGACGCGATCGCCGTGTCCCCGCCGTTCATGTACTCGAACGATCCGGCGACGGCTTCGTTGACCCAACCGCGTCCGGTGGTGGTGGCCACGGCGACGACGGCCCGGTCGAACGCATCGGTACGTTCCAGTTCCGCGACGACGCGGTCGGCGGCCTCGTCGATCGAATCGGCCTCCGCAGCCCCGACATACGCCCGGATCGGCGTGAGAGCATCTGCGCCGGTGAACGATTCGATCTGCTCGGCAGTCGGGCCGGAGGCGACGAAGCGCCTCCCCTCCATTCCGAGGGAGTCCCAGTCTTCGTACGAGTCCGGTGATCCCGATTTCTCCATCGCGGCAGGCTGCTCGACGCCGGGGTGGCTACCTTCGTCGGCCAGTTTCGACGAGCTGGCAATGGTCGCGATGAGAACGTTGTTCACCGCCCCGTTGACGACGAACAGCGTCAGGATCGTGACGACGGCGATTCCGATTGCCTTCGCCGCGGGGATCGGTACGAACCGCGTGCACAGAACAGCCAACCGACGTGCGCACCAACGGAGTCCGCGGGCGGCGAGAAGCAGGAGAACGGCAACGACTACCGCGACGAGAAGTACTGCGATGTACAGGATTCGGCCCGGGCCTTCGTCGTCGACCTCGACGAGCCGTCGCACGATCTGCTGCCACCATGATCCGAGTACCAGAAAAAGTGGGACGACGATCGCGGTGAACACGACGAGGGCCCACCAGCCGTACCGTTTCGTCGCGTCGGACCATCGAGGACGAATCCCGCACCGATGCACCAGCCACACCACGGCGCAGCCGACGCCGTATCCCGTGGCGATGCTGATGCCCGACGCCACGCCCTGTAGATACCAGGCGCGCGGCAGCAGGGACGGGGTCATCGAGAAGGCGAAGAACACGACGCCGAGGAACAGTGCGGCCGGTTCGAGTCGCGAGCTGAACAGCCGCAGCGAGTGCATCGTCACATAGTAGATCCGTAGGCGCGGAACGGTGCTGTTTGTCAGTCAGGGCATTTCTGGACCGCACCGGGGTCTGCCGCGCCCGGTTACTCCAGCGCCAATATGTGTTCGCGTGCGCCGATGTGTTCGAAGTACCGGCGTGCGGAGCGCACGACCGCCGCGTGGGCATCGTCGGTGATGATCCGGTCCCACCATGCGCCGTACAGGGATTCGAAGCTGTAGGGAGCGACCATCTTCACAGCGCGCAGGATGGTGTCCGGGTGCTCGGGGATCAAGTTGGGATAGCTGTACATGAAGCCGACCCACCGGCGGTCGGCAACCACGGTGAAGATGTCGCCTGCGCAGAGCGCTCCGCGCCCGTCGACACCGTCGGCCCAGTGCATGACCGTTCCGCCGTCGAAGTGGACGCCTGCACGGAGGAGGGTGCGGCCGGGCAGGATTTCCGTGCGCTCACCGGACCACAGGACGACGTTGTCGGTCCGCGTCAGCCAACGGGCGTCACGTTCGTGAACGTAGATCGGGGCGTCGTCGAAGGCTCGGGACCATTCGACCATCGAGCTGTAGTAGTGCGGATGCGATAGCGCGATCGCGGAGATGCCGCCCAACTCGGCGACTCGGGCGACGGCGGCGTCGTCGATGTAGGTCACCGAATCCCACATTACGGTCCCGCCGTGGCCGGGGACGAGGAGTGCACGCTGTCCGATGGCGAGTGCGGGGGAGGTCGCGAGTCCCCACAGACCCGGAATTTCCTCACGGATCTCGACGCTGTGGCCCTGCTCCCGAAGTTTCGCGAGCGATGTCCACCGCTGGCCGTCGTAGCCGATGTACTGGCGCTCGTCCTCGCAGATGATGCATGCGGCGGGCCGATCGTCGCGGCCTGCGGAGTCACGGTCGTACTGGACTCCGCAGGTCACGCAGATCGGAAGCCGATTATTCATGACGGACAACTGGAGAAAGCCCTGTCAGAGGAGAGCGGGCTGTCAGAGACCGAAGGGGAGAACGCCCGGCTGCAACTCGAAGCCGCTGCTTCCGGCGGACGCGGTGCCGATGCCGCCGAGGATCAGGTTGATGAAGTTCGTGATCATAGGTGTCTCGTCTTTCGTATGTATTCCAGGTGAACCCGGTCGAGGGTACCGGCCGAATGCAGGCCCGACCAGGTACACAGGCCTTTCGGCACTGGGAGCTTCCTGTGAATCGGCATCCGTGTTCTCCTGGGATGCATGGCGCACACCCGATCACGCAGGCAGTTCCTCGTCATCGCAGGCTCGGCGGCTCTCGCGGTCTCCTGTGGCGCGGACCCCTCCCCCGACTCCGCGGGATCTGGGCAGCCGAACTCCTCCGAGCAACAGCCGGCCGGCCTCGAGGAGCAGTTCGCAGCGCTCGAGCAGCGATTCGACGCGCGGCTGGGAGTGTTCGCCGTCGACCTGGATTCGGAGGTGACCACGACGTATCGGGCGGACGAGCGATTCGCATTCTGCTCGACCTTCAAGGTCTATGCGGCCGGCGCCGTACTCGCCGCCGCAGACGCCGGCACGTTGTCGCTGACCGAGACACGCGTCGTCGAAGCCGAGGACAAGGTGCCGGGATCGGCGATCGACTGGGAGGCCGGCCAGGCGGTGACGCTGGAACAGCTGTGCGCGGCCGCACTGACCCGCAGCGACAACACCGCAGGCAACTTGTTGATCGACGCGGTCGGCGGGACCGGCGAGCTGACGGCGTTCGCGCGTTCCCTCGGTGACGGGCAGTTCCGTCTGGACCGCATCGAACCCGACCTGAACACCGCCCTGCCCGGCGACGACCGTGACACCACGACCCCGGCCGGCCTCGCCGCGGGATATCGGTCCCTGCTCACCGGCGGGCCGCTGTCGAACTCGTCGAGGGCCACGCTCCTGGACTGGATGGCGGGCACGCAGACGTCGGACACCCGATTCCGAGCCGGAGTTCCAGCCGGCTGGACGACGGCGGACAAGACAGGCACCGGGTCCTACGGAGTCTCCAACGACGCCGGTCTTCTCCTCGCAGCCGACGGGCGGCGGATTCTCGCGGTCGTGCTGTCGAGAACGGCGAGCGACGATCCCGACGCCGCGGCCATGAACGAGTTGGTCGCGGACGCCGTCCGGGAAATCGTCGCGCGGGAGTAACGTCGTCCACTATGCGGCGCGCAGCACCGGGGATTCCTGTATCCACCGGGTTCACTGCTGCACTCGTCCTGGGCGCGGTGAGCATGCTGGCCGCCTGCTCCACCGAATCCCCCAACGCTCCCGAATCTCCCGCCGCTCCCGAGTCTTCTGGGCTCCAAGCGCCTCGGCCGACGGTCTCCGAAGGCACGGATATCGACTACGTGGCACTGGGCGATTCGGCAGCATCGGGGCCGTTGATTCCACGATCGACGGGGACACCCGGGTGCCTGCAGTCCGACTCCAACTATCCGCATGTCCTCGCCGGTCTCGTCGGTGCGGCGTCGTTCACGGACGTCTCCTGCTCCGGGGCGCGGTCGGAGAACATCGTCACCGATCAGCAACAGACCAACAGTGGGCCGATCCCGCTGCAGATCGAGGCATTGTCTCCCGAGACGGATCTGGTGACCGTCACCATCGGCGGAAACGACGTCGATCTCGTCGGGCAGGCCCGAGGGTGTGTCAACTTCTCCCCCGAGCCGGACGGCACGTCGTGCGCAGATGCGCTGACCGCCGGAGGCACCGATGTGCTTGCCGACGCCGTCGCCGCGGCCGCTCCTCGATGGGGTGAGGTGTTCGACGCGATCGGCGAGAGGGCGCCGAACGCGCAGGTGGTCGTCGTCGGATACGGAACGTACGTTCGTCCCGGTGGGTGTTACGGAACGCAGGCGGTGTGGGCCCGCGATGCGGATTATCTGCAGGCGAGCGTCGACCGGATGAACGACGCACTGGCCCAGCAGGCAACCGAGCACGGTGCTCGGTTCGTCGACGTTCGTCCGGTCAGCGTCGGACACGATGCATGTGCCGCACCTGCGGAGAGGTACCTCGAAGGTGTCGTTCCGGCGAATCCCGCAGCGCCACTGCATCCGACTGCCGCGGGAATGGCGGCATTCGCCCGGGTCGTCGCGGATTCGATCGATCTCTAGCTGAGTGCGCCCGACGGGGGGTGCACCGAATCAGCTGTCCGAAGAGTGAGCGGGCCAGGATCGTAGAACTGGACCGATACATCGGCGTCCGTCGGTGACACTGTTGAAGGCATGGTGTCCACGGCAGCTGTGCTGGGTGTCTTCGCCGTCGCTCTGGCGATGGTGCTGACTCCCGGCCCCAACATGGTGTATCTGTTGTCGCGCAGCATCTCTCAGGGGCGCAGTGCTGGACTGGTGTCCTTGGGCGGCGTCGCGCTGGGGTTGGTGGTGTACGTGATCGCCACCAATCTCGGCCTCGCTGCCGTGTTCGCGGCGGTCCCGACGCTGTACCTCGCGATCAAGATCGCCGGTGCGTGTTACCTGCTGTGGTTGGCTGTCTCGGCGGTGCGAGGTGCGACGAAGGTGTTCGAAGTCGAAGGCGTGCACCGGGATTCGAACCGAAGACTGTTCACGATGGGGCTGTTCACCAACCTGCTCAACCCCAAGATGGCCGTCATGTACATCTCGGTCATTCCACAGTTCGTCGATCCCGCAGCGGGTTCGGTGTTCCTGCAGGGCGTCACCCTGGGCGGGGTGCAGATTGCCGTCGCGGTGACCGTCAATGCGCTGATCGTTGTCGGTGCCGGATCCATCGCCCGGTTCCTGTCGCTACGTCCGACCTGGATGAGGGTGCAGCGCTACGTCATGGGAACGGTGTTGGGCCTGTTGGCTGTTCGGCTCGCGACCGACGGAAGCCGCCCGGCTCCTGCGTGAGCGTCGCTTGTCCGGATCCTGACGTTCGCGCATCATGTCCGACGCGGCGGGCCCGGCGACGAAGTGAGCTTTGCTCTCGGCAAGAGTGCGTCCGGTGCGTCGATCGACGAAGACCGGGTCGATGGTTTCTCCGTCGGCGTCGACGAGAACGACCTCTCGGTCCTCGTGTTCGATGTGTTCGTTGCCCCACGCGTACAACGCGACGATGACCGAGCTGAGTTCACGGCTGCGCTCGGTGGCGACGTACTCGAATCGCGGTGGCCGATCACTGTACCGACGACGCTCGAGCAACCCGGATTCGACGAGCGATTTCAGCCTGCGGGTCAACATGTTCGGTGCGATGCCGAGGTTGTGCTCGAACTCGTCGAACCGGGTGAAGCCGTCGAGGGCGTCGCGCAGAATCAGGAGCGTCCACCACTCGCCGACCTGTTCGAGCGCGGACGCGATAGGACACCCCATCGTGTCGAAAGCGTTGCGCTGCATAGGTTGTGCCTCGGCCTTACCTCGGAGGGATGACCAGCAGTGAGCTCGTGCCGGTAGCGACGAGCTTACCGTCCTTGTCCACGATCGAACCTTCGGCGAAGATCACGCGGGAGCCCCGCTTGGTGACCGTTCCCGTCCCGATCAGCGGACCGGAGGTGTCGAGAATGTTCCTGAGGTAGCTGACGTTCAGATCGATCGAGGTGTAGCCGACGCCTGCGGGGAGCGTCGTGTGCGCGGCGCAGCCCACGAGTGTGTCCAGAAAGGTGCAGGCCAACCCGCCGTGCACGGTACCGATGGGGTTGTAGTGCGCCTCGGACGGTGTGCACTCGAAGACGACCTTGCCGTCGCTCACCTCGACGGGAGCGAACTGCATGAGGACAGCAATCGGCGGTGGTGGCAGTTCACCGGACGCCACCGCCTGCATGACTTCCGATCCGCTCAGCTTCGATGCCTGACGCAGCACCTCGCGGGGGCTGACCCAGGAGAAAGTCTGCGAACGCTGGTGTTCCTCGGTGAGCATGGCTACCCCTCGCAGCTAGTAACTTGCATGATGCAAGTCAGTATGCGCCTCCGCTCCTTCACGCGCAATGTGACCCCGAATCGCACGAAGGTGGATCGAACCGGCGAGGGGCCGACCAGCTGGTCGGCAACGGATGATTAGGCTGATCGACGGACACTCCCATTCCGCAATCACGAGGCCGCAATCATGAGGACAGGACCATGAGTTCGAAGTCGCGTAACCCGAAGGCGCGTCGACCGTCGGTGGCGCGCATGGGCACCGCCGAGGCTGGGGAGTACCGAATCGACACCGGGACAGCGACACTCGTGCGCGATTCCCTGTCCGCCGACGGGTGGACGCTGGAAGTGAACGGTGTACCCAGCTCGCACATCGACGCCCTGGATCCTCAGAGGCTCGATTTCGAGTACATGAGGTGGATCGCGTCTCTCGTCGAGCATCACGGTTTTTCCAGCCCGTCTCTTTCGCGCTCCTCGAACGGCAAGCTGCGTGCCCTCCATCTCGGCGGTGGCGCGTGCACCCTCGCCCGGTACTTCTCGTCGGTGTATCCCGATGCGCGGCAAGTGGTCGTCGAGTTGGACGGCAAGCTCGCGGAGTTGGTACGCGACTGGTTCGATCTACCTCGTGCGCCGTTACTCCGCATCCGGGTGGGCGAGGCCCGGGCCGTCACCGAAACCTTGTCCGAGAACAGCCGTGATCTCGTCGTACGAGATGTGTTCGCCGGTGCGGTGACTCCCCGGCCACTGACCACCCGGCAGTTCACCGAGCATGTCCGACGGGTTCTGTCCCCCGGCGGACTGTACGTGGTCAACTGTGGCGACACCCGGGACTTGACGATGGCCAAGCGCGAGGCCGCGACCATCGGCGAGATTTTTCCCCACACCTCGATCATCGCCGATCCTGCGATGCTCAAGGGCCGTCGTTACGGCAACGTCGTGATCGCGGGCAGCGACATCCCGCTCGGCGATGATCCCGGGCTCGCCCGGGAGTTACTCGGCGGCGGAGTCCCCGCTCAGGTCTGGACGGACGAGCGCGTGCGGGCGTTCTGCCGCGATGCCAAACCGCTGTCGGACGACGAGGCATAGGCTGGAACAGTCGGTACCAGTATTCATCCCGACAACTGCACCGGCGAACACCCGAAGAAACAAGAGGAGATTCACCATGACCTTGGTTGCCCTGCTCGACGTGAAACTGAAGCCCGAAGCGCTCGACGAGGGCAAGCGGGTTCTCGGCCGGGTGCTGGCCGAGACTCGGGCGTTCGACGGGTGCCTCGGAGTGGACGTGCTCGTCGACTCCGACGACGAGACCCACTGGATCGCTTACGAGCGTTGGGAATCGGCGGAGGCAGACGCGAAGTACCGTGAGTTCAGGGCTGGACCGGGCAAGACCACCGAGTTGGGCGCGCTGCTGGCCGCCGCGCCAGGGCTGACCAAGTACACGGTGTCGGACATCTAGCTGGTTACCGGACGGCCGGTGTAGAAACCTTGCACCATGTCGACGTCCAGTTCGACGGCGACGCGCAGTTCTTCTTCGGTCTCGACGCCCTCCATGATCAGGGTTGCTCCGACCTCGTGCGCGAACGACGCCAAAGCTGCTGCTGCGGCTCGTCGCGTCGGGTCGGAGTCGATCCCGTGGACCAGGGTGTAGTCGATCTTCAGTGTGTCCGGTTTGAGTTCGACGACTTGCCTGAGGCCGGAAAATCCTGCGCCGACATCGTCTATCGAAATCCGAACGCCCGCCGCACGTAGTCCTTCGACCGATCGGGCGATGGCCCGGTAGTCCTCGACCCGTTCGTGTTCTGTGATCTCGAGGTAGAGCACCCGAGAGTGGATGTGAGGGCGTAATCGCGCCAGTAGATCCGTCGAGCGGATGGTGGAGGCGGACGCGTTGAGGGAGAGAAATGCCGATTCCGGCAGCACGTGCATCGTATTCAACGCACCGTCGATCGCCGCGAGTTCGAGCTGTGGTCCGACACCGGCCGCCGTGGCGTCCTTGAACCACATCAGCGGTGAGCCGTGGCCGAACGGAAAGCGCGAGAGCGCTTCGTATCCCACGACGGCCGTGGTGACGGTGTCGCAGATCGGCTGGAACACGACAGTCGGGCCGCCGTCGGCGATGAGATTTTCGACGCGATCACGCACGAGCAGCGGGTCGTGCGACCGGCGTGGATCGCCGTCGAAGTTGTCCTGCTTGTTCCGATACAGCTCGATGTCCGCCAGCGCGATCAATTTACGTACGAGAGTGCCGGTGGCGTCGCCTCGAATGATCGTGTCTCCGGCGGACCCGACGCTGGTCGTGAAGGGCGGGCCGCTGAACGATTGTTCCAATGCGGAGCGCACCCGCTGCTCGGCGTCGTCGACCTCGGTCCGAGTGCCGATGTGCACGCACACGAACTCGTCTCCTCCGAGTCGCGACACCACCGAGTCCGTGGATGGGTCGTTTCTGCCGGCTCCCCTTCCGGCCGACGCCGCCTGCTGCAACCGGTCCGCGACCTCCACGAGGACGGCGTCGCCGGTGGGATGCCCGTAGCGGTCGTTGATGGCCTTGAACCGGTCGATGTCGACGACCACGACGCCGATCGCCCGAGACTCGACCTTGGTGCCTGCACGGGCGTAGTTCAGTTGGTCGACCATGTCGAACAGTCCGCGGCGGTTCCACAGCCCGGTCAACGAGTCGCGTAGACCGACCTGAGCGCGCTGACGCAGGAAGCGGATGTACGGACGCAGAGCGAACGGTGTGATGAACAGGGATCCGATCGTGACCGCGCGTGAGGCGACCGACCACGGTTCTGCTCCGTGTCGGACGGCCATCACGGCGAGAAACAGCAGAACGACCGTGGCGAAAGTCAGGTGCGCGGTGAGCACTCGGGGCGATGTGCCGACGATGCCGAACAGCGCGACGATGGAGAACATGACGCACCCGGGCATGGCGACGAACGGGGATTCGTGCGAGAGAAGTACGAAGACGATTCCGGTGTCCGCCCACAGAACGTACGCGTTGGCTGTCTTTCGGCTGGGCCACCTGCCGAGGAACCAGGCAAGCGCAACAGGAACCGTCGACGCCGACGCGAGTGCCACCATCACCGACTGCACGGTGTCGAACTGCCCCGACGGAATCATCAACAGCCCGGCGAGGCCGAAGCATGCGGTGAGGAGACCGATGAGTCTTCGACCCCAGGATTCACCCTCGGGAGCCTCGGCGACCGGTACGTCCGCTTCGTAGGTGTTGAGGCCGTACCGAATCGGGACCCGGGCGTGCGACCGAGCGGTCTGCGATCCGGAACTCGACTCGGCGACACCCTCCACAGCCTGGGGACCTCTCGTTCACTCGACGCATACCGAGCCTGCGTCGAGTGAAGCAGGCGTACTCCGTACGTTCGAGGGCCCCCGCCCCGCCGAACCGACCTGGTCGAACCGTACCAGCGAGGAGGTTATGGGACGGGGTTTCGGGGCAGTCGGATGCTAGTCGGTACCGGACTCGATGGCTGCGTGGTCCAGAGCCTCCGAATTGATCTGATCGGAGTTTCCGCCGGCGGAAATGGCTGCTGCGCCACCCGCCGGGACCTGGCCGACGAGATCCTCGAATGCCGTGACCTGGTGCTGCGCTGCGTACTGCTCGAGCTTGCTGCGTGAATCCGCGATGTCGAGGTTGCGCATGGTCAGCTGTCCGATGCGATCACCGGGGAAGAACGCCTGGTCCTTCGCGCGCTCCATCGACAGCTTCTCGGGGTGGTAGCTGAAGTTCGACCCCTGGGTGTCGAGGATCGTGAAGTCCTGGCCGCGACGCAGACGTACGGTGACGCTTCCGCTGACGACGTTGCCGACCCACCGCTGCAGGCCTTCGCGCAGCATCAGGGCCTGTGGGTCGAACCAGCGGCCCTCGTACAGCAACCGACCGAGTCGACGGCCCTCGTTGTGGTACGACGCGACGGTGTCCTCGTTGTGGACCGCGTTGATCAGGCGCTCGTAGGTGATGTGCAGCAGCGCCATGCCCGGTGCCTCGTAGATGCCACGGCTCTTGGCTTCGATGATGCGGTTCTCGATCTGATCGGACATGCCGAGCCCGTGACGTCCGCCGATGGTGTTCGCTTCCATCACCAGGTCGACGGCGCTGTCGAAGCGCTTGCCGTTGATCGCGACGGGACGGCCACGCTCGAACTCGACGGTGACGTCCTCGGTGTCGATGGCGACCTCGGGGTCCCAGAAGCGGACACCCATGATGGGGTTGACGATTTCGAGCGACGTGTCGAGGTATTCGAGACTCTTCGCCTCGTGCGTCGCGCCCCAGATGTTGGCGTCGGTGGAGTACGCCTTCTCCGCGGAGTCACGGTAGGGCAGGTTGTGTTCGGTGAGCCAGACCGACATTTCCTGACGGCCGCCGAGCTCGGTCACGAACGCCTTGTCCAGCCACGGCTTGTAGATCCGCAGTTCCGGGTTGGCGAGCAGACCGTAGCGGTAGAACCGCTCGATGTCGTTGCCCTTGTAGGTGGAACCGTCGCCCCAGATGGAGACGCCGTCTTCCTGCATCGCGCGAACCAGCAGTGTGCCGGTGACGGCGCGGCCGAGAGGTGTGGTGTTGAAGTAGGTCTGCCCTGACGAGCGAATGTGGAAGGCGCCGCACGTCAGCGCGGCCAGACCCTCTTCCACGAGCGGTTCGCGGCAGTCGACGAGGCGAGCCTGCTCGGCACCGTAGGCGCGGCCGCGTGCGGGAACGTCGGACAGATCCGGTTCGTCGTACTGGCCGATATCGGCGGTGTACGCGTACGGGACAGCGCCGTGTTCACGCATCCACGCCACGGCGACGGACGTGTCCAGGCCGCCGGAGAATGCGATGCCGATGCGCTCACCGACGGGAAGTTCATGCAGTACCTTCGTCACGCGAGCATGGTATCTGCTCGATCAGCCCAGGTTGAAAACGGTACGAGCGAGAGTCGAACCGTTCACCTGAATCTCGAGCACGTGCTCACCCGGGTAGTACCGGCGAGTGCTGATGGGCCGGAACGAATGTGACCGCGTGAGAACTGCGGGCGAACCAGGTGCGAGCGTCCGCGTGGTCAATTTGAAGACCTTGGGACTGCGCGTGCCGTTTGCTCGGACGTGATGAAGGACGTAGTCGACGGCGACCGCCAGCTCCGACGTCGACGCGAGCTCGAAGGAGAACGTCATCTCACCGCCGCTGACGACGTCCTTCGGGGTCACCGTCAGACCATGCACCGTGACGCCGTCGGGCCGCGCGAAACCGAGCAGCGCCAAGGCGTCGGGATTGCCCTTCTTGACCAGGGTGCGCAGCGCGTGTCGTACGAGTCGCGGGGTGTTGTCGTCCGGCGCCTCGGTCCAGCGGCGTGCGGTCGTGACGACGAGCGCCGGGGCCGTGCGGCTCAGATCGTTGAGGTGGTTGGCTACCGATCGGCGCACGTACTCGGACTCGTCGCGGTACAGCGCGTCCAGAATCGGGACGGTCGCGTCGGGTCGCGCGGTGAGTGCTGTGACCCGCCTTGCCCACGGCAGGAACGGACGGGTGCCCTCGGTGGCGAGCCGGCGGACATGCTCGTCCTCGTGTGAGGTCCACGTCTGGGCGGTCTGGAGCGTGCGGTCCAGATTCGCGTCCATGAAGGTCCTGATGGCGAACTCGGACGTCAGACGCGGGGTGAGGTCGGCGAGGAGGGCCAAGCCGGAATCGAACGTCGCAATGTCTGCCGTCTCCGGTGCTTCTTTTTCCGGACCGGAAGTGGTGGCCCTGACGGCGACGGCCTCGGTGACGGGCCAGATCATCCATCCGGTGAAGGTGCTCTTCTTCAGCGCAGTGCGGATCTTCGTCTCGAACGGCGCGTAGGCCGCCGGCAGTTCCTCGAGGAGGGCGTCGCGGACGACGCGGGTACGGTCGCTCAGGCTCAGTCCGTCGAATTCCCTGGTGGTGGCCAGTGTCGTGGGCATTCGCCCGCCGAGGTGCCGGACCAGATCGGTAACGACTCCGGCGCCGAGAAGCTCGTCGGCAGTGGGCATGTCACACCATGTCCTTCTTCGTGAGCCAGCGCAGAGTCGGCCACCCACAGAAGACCGGCAGCCAACACGTGAGCACGCGATAGAGCAGCACCGACGGGACAGCGACGCTCGCGGGGAGTCCGAACGCTGCGAGCCCGCCGATCAGGGCGGCCTCGACGGCGCCGACGCCACCGGGTGTGGGCGCTGCCGATGCGAGGGTTCCGCCGATCATCGTCACGACGGTGACGGTGACGAAGGTGGTGCCGCCGCCGAACGCTTCGACGCTCGCCCACAAGGCCAGTGCGGCGCCCAGAGTGGTTGCCGCACAGCCAAGGATGATGATCGCGAATCGTGTGGGGTCCTTGGCCAGATCTCCGAGTTCGCCGAACACCTCTTTCAGCTGCGGGCGCACGGCATTGCGCAGCCAGCGCCGAAGCGTCGGGACGAACAGGACGGTGCCGAGGATGCCGAGGACGACGCCCGCGATCAGGTACAGCACCGTCGGGTCCGGTACGAAGTGCGCCAGGTCGGCCGATGTGCCGGCGGCGACGGAGAAGAAGACGAGCAACGAGACGTGCGTGATCACCTGGACCGATTGCTGCAGTGCCACAGCGGCGGTCGCACGTACCGCGCCGAGGCCGCCCTTCTGCAGAAAGCGGACGCTCAGCGCGAGGCCGCCGACCCCGGCAGGTGTCGTCGTCGCGGCGAAGGTGTTGGCCACCTGCATGATCGTGAGGTTCCGAAAGCTGACGAGTCCGGATGCGCACGCCCACAGTGCCGCGGCTGCACCGACGTACGTCAGCGCCGACACTGCGAGTCCCAGCAGAGCCCACCACCAGTTGGCGGTCTGCAACTCAGTGACGAAGGTAGGGACGGCGCTGATGAACGGGTAGGCGACGTACACGAGACCGATCAGTAGGACCAGTTGGATGATCTGGTTCCTGGTGAAGCGAGTGACCTGCTCGGTGGCGATCTTCTCCGTGCCGGTCTGCTTCACGACTTCGTCGCGTACCGACTTCATGATGCCCTTGCCGTCGGGGACGGACTCGAGCACGCGCGTCGGGATCGCGGTCTTGGTCAACCGTCCGGCTGCGGTGACGACGATGTCCTCACCGAGAGTGTCGACGGCGATCCGGACTGCCCGCTCCTCGCCGAAGAGCGCGGATGTCGAGATCAGAAGTTGCGCGACGTCGGACTGCATCTGCGCGTCCGACGCGCCCAGCTCGGCGTTGGAGAACCCGCCGAACAGGGCCTTGCCGTCGTCGTTGCGGAGCTCGGCGCTGCGCAGATCGCCGTGAGAGATCTGAACCTCGTGCAGCGTCTGGAGTCCGTTCCAGATGCTCGACGCCAACTCGTCGGGTGAGGTTTCGTCGACGGGGACGCCACGGGGTGCGCTGTGGGCGTACAGGGCCCAGCCTCGGTCGAGTGCCGACACGGCGAGAGGCCTGCTGCTGGCGACGCCGAGGTCACCGATGGCGATGCCCATCAGTGCTCGGTGTTCGACGGCTCGGCGCATCGACGCGTGCAGTGGCGCGCTCTCGCTGTTACGGAACGACAGCCATCGCCACACCTGCCGGAGAGCTCCCCCACTGCGTTGATTCTGCCCGTACATCTCGACGAAGATCTCGGGCTCCGGTCCTTCGGCCGCCGCGGAGAGAACCAATGGGCCTGGCCCCGCAGGCTTCAGTACTTCCAACGAGATGACCGTGTGACCGCGTTTGGCGAGGAGCCGGACGGCGGCGTCGAGCGGAACCTCGAGCGCGGGTGTGCCGACGACGAGAACGATCAGTGCGCCGACCAACCACCCGACGGACAGGCCGAGCATCGACCGAGCCGGCACGACGGTACTGACGAACAGGTGGATCGGCACGAAGGCAAGCAGCAGGAACCACCACACCCGACGCCACCGCGCGGGTAGCCACGGGCCGGAGACCGTGAGGACGGCAGCAAGCATCGCGATCCAACGGGAGTCGTCGAGAAACTGAGACAGGAAGGTGTCGAGACGGTCCGGCACGTCGAGGTGCCAGTCCGGGGTCGAGATACCGGTTCCGGTGATGGACAGGGACAGGACCGCGATGAGTCCCGCCGCCGCATACCCCGCGAGCAGCTTCCATTTCCGTCCCGCGATCAACCCGATGAGAATGCCGAACGGCAGCGCCAGAATCGCGACGCCGTAGAGAAGGTAGACCAGGTTGGACTGATCGGGGCTCAGTACACCCAGGATGTTCGACACCGAAATCTCGAGCGCGTCCCACTGATTGCGGGTGATGAGCGAGCCTGCAACGACCGTCGCGAGCAGCACCATGGACAGCACTACACGCAGAATGTCGCTGGTCCGTCGGACGAGCGGTTGCAACAGACTCCCGGTGACCGGAATGTCCCGCCCGTCGACTCGCACGTGCGCCAACTTACCGTGACGCCGACGTCCTCCGGACGAGGTGTCGTCACGGTTGGCCACGCAAGAGCACCGGTAGTTCAGGCGCGGCGGGTCGAGCGCACGGACACCACGAGGGCCGCGATTACCGCGACGACGCCGATGCCCTGCAACCCGGGAGAGTCGTCGGCCCCGCCCAGGACGATGCAGGCACCGCCGAGTGCGGCGAGAAGAATCATCGCGACAACTACTGCCGTTGTCGATGCACGTCGAGCGCTGCGCGATTCACTCATCGACCCACTCCAGCAGATCGCCGGGCTGACATTCGAGCGCTCGGCACATGGCGTCCAACGTCGTGAATCGAACGGCCTTCGCCCGGCCGTTCTTGAGCACCGCGACATTCGCGGGGGTGAGGCCAATTTTTTCTGCGAACTCACCGACACTCATCTTTCGTTTGGCCAACTGCACGTCGATACGGACGATGATCGGCATCAGATCACCGCGTCCATGTCGATGCGCAGGTCGGTGGCCTGTCGTAACAACGCGCGCATGACCACCATCAACAGTGCAGCGACCGCGATGATCACCACCATCAGGAAGAGCAGCAGCGGCAGGCCGGGATCGGTCGCGCGGAACCCGACATACAGGAACACCCCCACCAGCACGGTCCAGGCTGCGACGATCGCCCACATGATCACGTCGACCCAGACGAGGGACGCTCGGCTGAAAATCCTGTTTCCTTGGACCATGCTGAGGAGTTTCCAGGTGGAAATCACCACGGCTTGAATACACACCACCAAGAAGATGGACACGATCGTCAACGGCCACCGCAGGTAGGCGATGTCGGGTGATTCTTGCGCCATGTGGGCGAACTGCCCGGGCAACGACATCACTTGGAACAGAACGAGGACCGCGAAAAGAACTGCCAGAAACACGCGGAGCGCTGCGAACGTCAGCCGATACCGAATTGTCATCCATCGAATATCGGTGACTATCTATCGATTGTCAATAGGTAGGGAGTTGTCAGTAGGCGAGTCGACGCATCAGCTCGTTACGAACAGCCGGCCATTCGGACTCGACGATGGAGAACACGACGGTGTCGCGCAGGGAGCCGTCGGGCATGCGTTGGTGGTTGCGCAGGACGCCGTCCTGCTTGGCGCCGAGCCGTGCGATGGCGGTGCGTGATTGCAGATTCATCCAGTGGGTACGGAATTCGACTGCGATGCAGTGCATTTCCTCGAACGCATGAGTGAGCAGCAGCAGCTTGCTCGCGGTGTTGGTTCCGGTGCGATGAGCGGAGGCAGCGTTCCAGGTGGACCCGATCTCCAGTCGACGGTTCGCGGCGTCGGCATTCATGTACGTCGTCATGCCGATGATCTGCCCCGTGTCGTTACGGCGCACCGTGAACGGCAGCATCGACTGGGCGTCGAGCAGGCCGAGCCGCCGGTCGATCTCGGCGGCCATGTTCTCCGGCCTGGGCACCGAGGTGTACCAGAGATTCCAGAGTTCACCGTCGCGAACGGCGTCGGAGAGTCCTTCGAGGTGGTCGTGGCTCAGTGGTTCGAGCGTCACGACGTCGTTGGTCAACGTCACCGGCTGCAGGAAAGTCACGCGGCCGACGATACGTCAGCGCGCTTCTGCGAGCGGGTGAGCAGCACTACCGCAGCGGCTGTCACCGCGACCAGCAGCGCAAGGACGACCACGACATCATGGAATGCCGCCGCGTACTCGTGCGGATGGCCGGGAATCCCGGCCGCGGTGGCGTCGGCGACGGGGTTGTCGGGCATCGAGGCCTTGACGAACGCGGTCAGCGTCCACGCGTATCCGGCGACGAGCAGAGCCTCGCCTCCGATGCGGAACAGGTTGAGGACGCCCGCAGCCGTGCCGGTCTGCCCCGGGGGAACCGCCGCGAGAGCTTCTCCGTCGACCGAACCGATGGGCAGACCGAACCCCAGGCCGACGGCCACCATCGGCACCACGATCCACCACAGGGAAGCGTCGGGCCGCAGCGCGAGCATCCCGAGATCGCCCAGAACGAGAGCGGCGAGGCTGACGCTGATGACCGTCTTCGGCGTAACCGACCCTGTCGTGATCAGCTTGGCCACGACGGCAGGTGCAAGCAGAACGGGGACGGTCATCGTCAGCATGAACAGTCCCGCGGACGTCGGATCCATCGATGTGATGCCGCTGAGTGCATTCGGCAGGTAGGTCAGGAGGGTGACGAATCCGATCGCGCCCGCGACGGGCACCAGGCACAGGCCGAGGAAGGTGCGGTTGCGCAGGAGGCCGACGTCGAGAATCGGGGCCGAGCCCACGCGTTCGGGTCGGACGCGTGGCAGTACGACTGTCCCCGCCAGCGCGACGATCAGCACCGCTGCCTGCACGAGAAAGACTCCCCGCCAGCCGATTCCGCCGACGAGGAAGCCGGAGATCGTGGGGCCGAGCGCAAGTCCGAGGCCGTTGACTGTGCCGAACGCGGCGAAAGCCGTTGCGCGGTCGGCGCCGGTGTAGAGATGCGACAGGATCGATGTCGATCCGACGAGCACGGCCGCGGCGCCGATTCCGGCGAGAACCCGGGCGGCGTCGAGGATCTCCAACGAGGGAACGGCGGCGCTCACGATGCCGGCCAGGCCGGTCAGTGCGACACCGAGCCGAAACGAGATGTGGTGCCCGATGCGGTCCGACACTGCGCCCCACACGACCGTGAACAGCGCGAAAGCGAGGTTGAACCCGTTGACGACCCACTGCAGTGGACCGGGGGCGTCGCCGAGGTCGCGCGCGATGTCCGGTAGTGCGATGGCCGTTCCCGCGATCGACATGGGTACGACGAATTGCGCCGCGAGAACGACGACGAGAGTGTTCTTGGATTGCATCGGCTCCCCCTAGGTACGATGATTGCCGTACCAGAGAAGCAGAAACAAAGGTACGACGCAAGCCGTACCTATTCAGGGGAGTGGGACCATGGACGCGAACGGGCACCCCGAGGTGTCGGAGATGGAACTGGGCAAAGTCATGTCCGCGTTGGCAGATCCATTGCGGAGGAAGGTGATCACCGAGCTGGTCGGCGACGACGACGGTGCCGAGCGAACGTGTATGTCGTTCGAGTTGGGCGTCACAAAATCGACTCTGACGCACCATTTTCGGGTTCTGCGCGAATCCGGGTTGGTGTTCCAGGTCGATCGGGGCAACAGCCGAAAGGTCACGCTGCGCAGGCCGGAACTGAACGAGCGTTTCCCCGGCCTGCTGGACCTCATCGCCAACGAGTCGCCGTAAATTTGGTAGCACCGCGCGGCGCCACGCGTTAGCGTCGTCGACATGCACATCGCGATGATCGGCACGACGGCGCCGAGCCACATCTACCCCTCTCTCGGCCTGATCGCAGAGTTGGTGCGCCGCGGGCATCGGGTCACGTACGCCGTCGGGGAACAACTGGCCGGACTGGTCGAACCCCTTGGAGTGGAGGTGGTTTCGTTCACCTCCGTCCTCCCTCAGGGTGAGGACGACTGGCCGGACGACCCGGCGTCGGCGATGCACGTGTTCCTGGACGAGGCGCTGGAATCCTTCGCCGGATTGACGGCGTTCTACGACGGGGACCGCCCGGATCTGTTCCTGTACGACATCGGCGGTCTGGCGGCACCGGTGTTGGGTCGTCGGTACGACGTCAAGGCCGTCCAACTCTCGCCCGCGATGGTCGCATGGGACGGATACGAGGACGATCTGTCCGAGATGCTCGGTCCACTACGAGCATCCGAGACGGGGCAGAAGTACCACGCCGCGTACTCGACATGGCTCACCGACAACGATATTCACGTCGACGCCTGGGATTGGATCTCCCATCCCGAACACGTTCTGTCGCTGATTCCGCGTGCGATGCAGCCCAATGCGGACCGTGTGCCGGACCGGGTGCGGTTCGTCGGCCCGTGTCTCGATGCCGGGCGTCTTGCCGAGACAGGCTGGACTGCCCCGAATGCGCGCGTCCTCTACGTCTCGTTCGGTACGGGGTTCAACGAGCGGCCGGAGTTCTACCGCACCTGCATCGAGGCGTTCGGCGGAACGGACTGGCATGTGGTGATCTCCATCGGAAACCGTGTCGACGTAACGGAATTAGGGGACGTGCCGTCGAACATCGAGATCCATGCGCGCGTTCCGCAGCTCGCGGTCCTGCGTGCCGCGTCCGTGTTCGTCACTCACGCAGGAATGGGCGGCTGCACCGAGGCACTGTGGTTCGAAGTTCCCACGGTCGCCATCCCGCAGGCAGTCGATCAGTTCGGTAACGCGTCACTGCTCGAGGAACTCGGCGTCGGCGTCCAGCTCCAGAACGACGAGGTGACGGTGCAATCGCTGCGCGACGCCGTCGGGAAGGTCGCAGATTCCGCGGACATGCGCCGACGCCTCGCCGACATCGGTGCCGATGTCCGCGGATGCGGTGGGATCGACAAGGCGGCCGATGCGGTGGTGAGCGCAGCGAGGTGACTCTACTGCTCGCGTCTAGTCGAGGGCGCTGACGCTCATGCCGTAGGGCAGGAAACGCACCTTTCTCGTCGGGTCGGTGTTGTCCTTGTGTGCTCGCAGAGCGTCGAGTTCGGTGGCGAACACCTGGTCGATGGCAGCACCGTCGTCGGAGACGGTGTAGATGGTCCAGACGCCGTCGCCTTTGTCGCCGGTGGTCTCGGGCTCCGGAGTGGGCTTCCTCGTCGGCGCTGCGGCCTCACCGAAGAACGCACCCCATGGCCCGATCGCACCGGATTGGCCGATGATCTTGCCGACCTGGCCGACGACGTCTCGCAGTCCGTCGCTCGCTTCCTTGGCGAAGCGATCGAAGTCTTCGGGGTCGATGTTGAACGGTCCGTTGTTGGTCATGTCTCCAGTGTGCGCTCACTGCCGGGCGGCGCGCACGTGGCTGGGGGGGTTGGTGACCGAATGAGTCATTCGGTCACTCGGGGGCTGGGTGCGCGGGTTGCAGCGGGTGCGCGGGTTGCAACCCGCGCGTGTACTGGAAGGTGCGCGTTCGGTGGGTGCAGGTGACCGAATGAGTCGTTCGGTCACTCGAGGGGGCCCCGAACTACTGCTGAAGCCGTGCACCGATCGTGTTGTGCAGGGCCCGGAGACTGTTCTGACCGAGGGTGACGGTCTGCGACTCGATGTGGCGCAGTAGGTGGCCGTCGTCGAGGACTTTTTCGCTGGACTGGATCAGGACGGTGCCTGCGCCGGTGAAGTCGAACTGGCGTTCTTCACCACTGTTCGCGCCGAGGAATCCGCGCGCTGCGCCCAGAAAGTTCTGCATCCAGCCTGCGTCGAAGTGATGCGATGGCGACGGGCAGTCGGCCCATCCGACGAGCGCTTCCGGGTCGATACGTAGTGGAGGTTCGGCGAACATGACCTGCCCGTTCGACGACGCCAGGAACTTGCCCGTTCCGAGGAGAGTCAGAAATCCGGGAACGATGGACTGCTTCAGATCGAGCGTCGGTTCGAACGCCAGAAGGTTCGACGCTCGGATGGTCAGATTGCCGTTGTCGAGGTCGTAGGAGTTGATGTTGAAGCCGCGGTCGCCGAGGATCAGCTTGCCCTGACCCTGTGCGAGCACCCAGTCGTTCGAGTACAGCGGCGAGGAGAATCGCGCGGCGACGATGGCAGGCATCGACGTCTGGCCGAGTGGTTCGAAGCGCACGTTGCCGTAGTAGGCGATCATCGCGCCCTTCGACGTGAACCAGGGCTGGCCGGCGAGTTCGACGCAGAAGGCATAGTCGTTGCCGGGGACGTTGTCGTTGACCGGGAGCGTGTGGGGGTTGTGGATCTCGAGGCTCATGTCAGCTCCTAGAATTTCTGCTCGGAGGCCTGGACCCAGACGGTGCCGAAGCCCGTCATCTTCAACTGGACGGCCTCGCCGCTGCCTTTACCGACTGCGTCACGCCATCCGACGTTGGCGGAGATGTCGACGGTGATGTTGCCGATGTGACAGACGTACGCCTGGGGATCGACCACCACCTGGGGGTGCTCCGGCCCGACCTGCAGTGGAATGGCCCCGCCGTGAGACAGAACGGCAACGCTGCCCTGCCCGGTCAGCTGCGTGGTGAACAAACCCTGGCCGGTCATCGCGCCTCGCACAGCTCCGCGCACACCGCCCTGAGAGGTGAGCGCGACGATCGAGCTCTGGAGGTAACCGTCGTGCACCAGCAGGCGGTCCGCTTCGACGGTCAGCATCGACGACCCGTCGAGGTGGATCACTTCGACGTACAGGCCCGCGTGGCCGTAGAAGACCTCACCCTGGCCTTCGGCCGCCATCATCGCGACGTGCTCGCCGGACATCATCCTCCCCGCCATACCCGCCACGCCACCCATGGACGGCATGGCACCCGCCGATCCACCCATCGAGTGCGGGATGAAATGGACGTCGCCGGTGTAGTAGAGCATGGAACCCTTGCGCGCCAACACGTTCTGGCCCGGTGCGAGGGTCGACTTGACGACTTTGCTGTTGACGAGTTCCAGCGGCATGTCAGCGCTCCTCGGGCTGGATATAGACGACGCCGTGACCGTCGAAACGCAGCGAGAAGGCTTCGCCGCTGCCGCCTCCGATGGCGGATCGCCAGGTCACGTCCGTCACGAAGCTCTGGTTCAGCTGCCCGCGGTGGGCGACGAACGCGTCGGGATCGACGACGAGCGGGTACTGCGGGTCGACGGCCAGCGCGATGAGCGGCCCGCCCGCCGACAGCAGTGCGACCTGGCCGGTTCCGCTGACCACCGTCGTGAACAGTCCTTGGCCCGACGACGCTCCGCGGAGGCCGGAGAACTTGACCTCGGTCTTCAGCTGGCCGGTGAGAGCCAGTAGCTGCGACGCTTCGACGTGCATGGAGTCACCGGCGATGTCGACGATGGTGACGTCCTGGGCGTCGACGGCGAAGTAGACGGTGCCTTTACCGGAAACCTCCATCAGAGAGAGGGATTCGCCCGTCACCTTCTGCTTGAGCGCAGCGCGCAGACCTCCACCACCGCCCATTCCGGCGTTCTTGAAGGCGACGTCGCCCTCGTACGCGACCATCGATCCGGTGATCGCGCGCAGCGAGTCACCGTTCAGATTCGCGACGAGCACTCGGTGCCCGTTCAAAGTCAGCTGAGCCACGGGGGAACTATGCCACGCGCAGTTCCCCCGTGCCAGCTTTACCCGACGAGCGGCTTCAGGGTTTTACCTGCAAGTTCGACGACGCCGGGCTCGTGTCCATTGGTGACCAGATTGATGATGATTCCGTCGATACCTCGGTCGAGAACGCGCTTCTGGATCTGCCCGGCGATGTCGTCGGGAGTGCCGCAGAAGATGCGATCGGTGGCGGCCGCGGCATCGTCGTCGGACAGGTTGGATACGTCGACACCGGTGGAGAGCAGGTAGTCGTTCCTCAGCTTCACTGCCTTGTCGCCGTCCTCGTCGATGATGACGAAGGCGAGGAAGCTGGTTTCGAGATCCTTGGGATCGCGGTCCACCTCTTCGCAGCGCGCTTCGACGGCTGCGACCTTGCGGGGCAATTCGCTTGCGTTGCAGATGATGTTGAGGTGATCCGCGAACTGCGCCGCGAGACCGAACGTCTTCTTCTCGCCGCCGCCGCCGAGCATGATGGGCAGATCGTCGCGGATGCGAGGCTCGTTGATCGCGTTCTCGACCTGGTACCAGAGGCCGTCGAACGTCGGTCGCTGACCGCGAAGCATGGGCTCGATGATCTGCAGAGCTTCGTCGAGACGCTCGAAACGGTCCGTGAACGTGCCGAACTCGAGTCCGAAGCTGGTGTGCTCCAGTTCGAACCAGCCCGCACCGATGCCGAGGATCGCGCGTCCGCCGCTGACGACGTCGAGCGTGGTGACGGTCTTGGCGAGTATTGCCGGGTTCCGGTAGGTGTTGCCGGTGACGAGGGCCGACAGCTGGATGGTCTCCGTGGCAGTGGCCAGCCCCGAGAGGGCGGAGTACGCCTCGAGCATCGGCTCGTCCGGCTTGCCGATTCCGGGGAGTTGGTAGAAGTGGTCCATGACGAACGCGGTGTCGAATCCCGCGGCTTCTGCCTCGCGCGCCTGCGCGATGACCGTGGGGAACAGTTCCTTGACGGAACCTTCGTAGCTGAAATTGGGCATCTGGTAACCGAGACGAATAGTCACGTACTGAACGCTACTCCCGTCGGTGACGTATGCCACCTGGACGAGTTGACTATGTAAAGCTATAGTCA
This sequence comes from Rhodococcus sp. NPDC057297, assembly GCF_042667435.1. Taxonomy (NCBI): domain Bacteria; kingdom Bacillati; phylum Actinomycetota; class Actinomycetes; order Mycobacteriales; family Nocardiaceae; genus Rhodococcus; species Rhodococcus sp. NPDC057297. The sequence goes on from NZ_JBHUZE010000001.1 coordinate 485,357, forward strand.
GGCTAGCTACGGTAAACTAAAGTCAGTCGAAGGGGTCTTGCCATGTCACACACATTCGGCCGCGACGCAGTCATCGTCGAGGCGGTCCGTACTCCGGTCGGTAAAGGCAAGGCCAGCGGGGCGCTGCACGGTGTGCATCCAGCCGATCTGCTGGCGCACAGCCTCCGGGCCGTCGTCGAACGAAGCGGGATCGACCCGGCGATGATCGACGACGTCATCACCGGGGCGGTCACGCAGGTGGACGAACAAGCCTTCAACATCGCTCGGACGGCACTGCTGGCTGCCGGTTACCCCGAGTCCGTGCCCGGCACCACGGTGGACCGCCAATGTGGGAGCAGTCAGCAGGCCGTGCATTTCGCCGCGCAGGGTGTCATGTCCGGTGCGTACGACATCGTCGTAGCGGCGGGCGTCGAATCCATGGGACGTGTGCCCATGGGTTCCAACATCAGGCCGGGTTCCAACATCAGGCCGGGTTCCGATCCGCGAGGTGTCGGATTCACCGAACGGTACTCCGAAGGCCTTGTGGCGCAGGGGCACAGTGCCGAGCTGATCGCAGCGAAGTGGGGATTGGACCGGACCGCTCAGGACGAGTTCGCGTTGAACAGTCATGCCAAGGCCTACGCCGCCGCCACCGGAGGCAGGTTCGCGAAAGAGCTGGCACCCCTGGCGGAGTTGGATCACGACGAGATCATCCGTAGCGGCGGAACGTTGGAATCGATGGCCGGTTTACGGCCGGCATTCGTCGATCATGCGGTGGGAGAACGCTTCCCGCAGATCGACTGGTCCGTCACCGCGGGCAACAGTAGTCCGCTCAGCGACGGCAGCGCCGCTCTGCTGATCACGACGAGCGAGATCGCCACGCGCTTGGGGTTGAAGCCCCTCGCGCGCCTGCACAGCGTCGCTGTCGTCGGATCCGATCCGTTGTACATGCTCACCGGCGTCGTTCCAGCGACCGAGAAAGTGTTGAAGCGGGCGGGCCTGAGCCTGGCCGACATCGATCTGTTCGAGGTGAACGAGGCCTTCGCTTCGGTGGTCCTGGCATGGCAGAAGGAAACCGGTGCAGACCCGTCCAGGGTGAACGTCAACGGTGGAGCCATCGCGATCGGCCACCCGCTCGGGGCAAGCGGAGCACGAATCATGACGACGTTGGTCAACGCCATGGAGCAGAACGACGCCCGATTCGGTCTGCAGACGATGTGCGAAGCAGGCGGGCTCGCGAACGCGACGATTCTGGAACGGGTCTGAAGCAGGTTTTCGCTGCAGAACACGTGCATCGGGTGAACAATCGGACCATGCCGACACTCGAACTCACAGGACCACCGTTCTCCGGATTCGCCGTCGACGACATGGAGGCAGCCCGGGCGTTCTACGCGGACACGCTCGGGCTGACCGTCGAGACAGGTGAGATGGGCATGCTCCACCTTCGCCTGAGCGACGCCGTCGAGATTCTGATCTACCCGCGGGAGCGGCACGAGCCCGCGCCGTACACCATTCTCAACTTTCCGGTCGCGGACATCGACGCCGCCGTCGACGCGTTGACGGCCGAAGGGGTTGTGTTCCAGCAGTATCCGGACATGGGAACCGACGAGAAGGGGATCTTCCGCCACGGCGGCCCGCTGATCGCCTGGTTCACCGACCCGTCCGGCAACGTTCTGTCCGTGTTGCAGGCTTGAACACTGCGGGTTCGGGTCAGGCGGTGGGAGTTCCCAGCTCGAGCGTGACCGGTTGCTCCTGACGAATACCCTGCTCGGTCACCCACTCGAGACGTATCGTCTCCCCCGGCCTGCGCCCGATCATCTCCGCCGACATGTCCTTCGAGGATCGAACAGGTCTGCCGTCGACGGAGACGATCACATCACCGCCTAGCAGGCCGGTTCTCATTGCCGGAGAGTCGTTCTGGACAGACGTGACCGCAGCTCCCTGCGACGGGCCCGCCGAACGGAAAGCTGACACATCTCGTATCGACACCCCGAGATACGGCGTCGGGCCGACGTGGACAGTCCCACCCGAGCGCCCGGTCCGCACCTGTTCGACTACGGCCATCGCGTCGTCGATCGGGATGGCGTACGCCTCCGGAGCTTGCGTGGCTCTGGCCTCGTCCGACAGCCCGGCCGCATCCACTCCGATGACGCTTCCCCACGCGTCGACGAGCGGTCCGCCCGAGTCGCCGGCGCGAACGTCGGCGTCGATCTGAATCATCCCGGTCAGCTCGTTGCTGGTTCCGTCGACCGAGTTCTGCGCGGTGACAACCCGATCCAGTGCGACGATTCTCCCCGGCGCCGGGACGAGAACTCCGCCGCCTGCCGCATTTCCGACGGCGGTCACCGCGTCACCGACCGCGAGGTCCGCCGAGGACCCGATGGGCGCCGGCGGAAGATCCGACGCGGTCGCCAACTCCAGTACCGCAAGGTCACGGGACTTGTCGTAACCCAGCACCGAGGCGTCGTAGATCAGGCCGTTGCCCATGTGCACGGCCGTCACGTCCGTCGCCTGCTCGACGACGTGGAAGTTCGTCAGAACCAGTCCGTCCGCGCCGACGACGAATCCCGTTCCAGCCACTCCGTACGTGCCGAACTCCGCGGAGATCGTGACCACCGTCGGATCCACCCGGGCGGACAGCTCCTCGGGTGTGAGCGGGGGCCCCGCGGGCGCTGGTGGTGGCGCCGGAGGTAGGGCAACCGGAGGCTGAACAGTGTCGAACCCGCCCGGCGACAGCCGGGGTGCCAGCGCCGTCGCCGCGAGCGTCAGCACCACCACGGTCGCCGCCCGGCCTGCTGCCTGCATAGCCTCCGATTATGACCGTCCGGCGACGAAAATGCGGCGACCTGGCACACCTCTTACAGACCTAGCACTCTTTCTGCGGACCTGGCACGCCTTCTATCCATCGATTTCGCGTGCCAACCTCACAAAAAAGGTGCTAGCTCCCCAACTCCGCTATCGCGCGCTGACGGCTCGGGGAACGTCGGCGCGGAGGGTGAAGTCGGTGACGAATTCTCCGTCCTCGGGGACGAATCGGCGTCGGGGATCGTAGTTCTCCACGTCGAACCGATCCAGCGCAGGTGAATGTGTCGTGACGGCCATCTTTCCGCCGTCGACGTCGAATTGCAGGAGGCGTTGGAAGCCTGTGGCGCGTTCGCCGTCGACCTCGAAGTATTGGTAGTCCGCGAGGAGTTGGACGACGGTGCGGCCGGTGTCGTCGACCTCTCGATCGACGACGGTAGCTTGCCCGTCGACGTGCCCCGAGAGCACGAGGAACACCGATTCGTAGGGCTTCACGAGGCGGTTCCAGATCTGCTGACCCGAGCTGGCACCGATGTCGCCGAAGGCCATCAGTTTCTTCTCGCCGCCTTCGTCCAGGTAGTAGTGGGTGCCGATCACGACGTTCCGATCCGGATGATCGTCGAGAACCTGCTCGGCCCACTTCATGACCTTCTCGGGCGGGTTGTATCCGATGTAGAGCATCAGGAACTTCGCGCCTGCGATGTCGATCAGGTCGTAGTGTGCCGAATTGTCCTCGGCCGTGAACGAATCACCCCACCACGGCTGATCCCGGTATCGCTGAGGGCCGAAGTATTCGTTGTACAGAGCGTGGTTCTGCTCGTGCATTCCGGGCACCAGTTTGCCCGCGACATTCCACAGGTTGTCGTGGTTGCCGGGGAGAACGCCGTGTGGAACACCTGCATCCTCCAGTCGCTTCATGGACTCGCTGGCAGCCTCGAATTCGATGCGCGACTGCGTATCCGGACGGCCGGGGCTGATCCAGCTCTGGATGATGTCCCCCGTGTGCATGCTGTAGTCGATGCCGTACTTCTCGGCATTGTCGACGGTCCACTGCGTCATGTCGTCGTAGACGGTCGGATTGTCCCGCGAGATGTACTGAGTGTCACTGATGTGTTGCAGCGCGAAGTCGTAGGTGCCCGGCTCGGCGAAAGCTCCGTCGGGAGAGGCATTGTCGTCGGCGAAGGATCGATCGACGCGGGGGCTGTCGATGATCATCACCTCGACGTCACCGTCGATTCCCGTCACGGGCGCCGCGAGAGTGATGTCGCCCCCGCTGGTGGCGGGACGGGCGACGGCAACGGCCTGGCCCCAGGAGTCCGACCCGGGTGTGCGCACATGCATTGCAAGATCGTTGGTGTTGACGGAGGTGCCGTTCCACGTGAGCACAGCGGACTCCACTCCGGGGGCGAACGAGGCGGTGTAGCGAAGATACGGGAACTCGTCCCACGCCGATGTGTGGGAGGCGGAGCCCGAGGACTCCTCGACGCTCGCGGTGCCGTCGCCGACGCCGGCGACCATGTCTGCAGACAGCGCCTCCGGAACGGAGGTGAGTCCGAGTGCGGGTACCGCCGTGGCGGGTGCCTGCGACCGGATCTCACTGGGGTCGGCCACGGCGTCGGCGCCGACGAGAGCACACGCGAGCAGGAGAGATCCGATGGTCGGGGCGGCCTTCACTCTGTCCAGGCTACCGACGCTCGGGAGTGGGTGTCGGTAGCGAGAGTGACGGGCCGATCACGGACCGAACGTCACGTTCGCTGAGGTAACGCCTCGGCAGCACGAGTCAGCCGGGTGGCGGCGTCGCGAACGCGTTCGATCTTCCGGTCCAGGGCCTCGCCTTCGAATGCTTCGACTCGTCCGCCGATGCTGATGGATGCCACGACGGCTCCTCCTCGTCCGAGGATCGGCGCGGCGACGGCGGCGACGCCGGTCAGGTAGTCGGAATTGCTCACGGAGTATCCGGCGGTTCTGACGGCGTCGAGGTGCTCGCGCAGGCGGGTGGCGTCGGTGACGGTGTGTTCGGTGAATGCATGCAGATCACTTTGTATCCACTTGTCACGCAACGTGTCCGAGTTGGCGAGCATGACGATGGGGCCTGCAGCGGCGTGGTAGGGCAGCACCGAGCCGATGTTGATGCCCGCGACCACCAACGGATTGTTCCCCTCGAGCCGATCGATGCACACGGCACCTTCCTCGGCGGGAACCATCAGGTAGGCGGTGTCCCCGAATGCGTCGGCGAGTTGGGTCATGTACGGCCGCGCTGCCGTTCGGATGTCCAGGTTCACCAATGCCGCCGAGCCGATTTCGAACACCGGCATCGCGACGCGGTACGCCCCGTCCGCCGTCCGGTCGACCCACCCAGCGTGAACGAGGGTGGTCATCAAGCGATGCACCGTCGTCTTGTTCATCTCGCTCGCCGCGGTGAGATCCCCGAGAGTCCAGACCGGGCGGGAGGCGTCGAAATGCTCCAGCAGAGTGCATGCCTTGAGGACGGCTCCGACGATGTCCCGTCCCGCCTGGGTGTCGGACTGGAAGGGCGCAGCCACTGGGTACTCGCTTTCGGGGGTAGTCCGTGATCGGTCTGGCCATCATACGAACCGGCGTCTTCGGGATGCCGTGTTGACATGTGACCCGGACCACTCTAGCTTCGTATCACGAAATACGGAACTCATTCCGCTATACGGAACGGACTAGTGATGACGGCTTCGACGCCCACCCTCAAGGACCTCACCAACGCCGGACTCGTCTACGCCCCCGGGGTGTGGGACGGTCTGACGGCCAAGCTCGCCGAACAGGCCGGATTCGACGCACTGTGCGCGTCGGGATTCGCGGTGTCCGCTGCCCTCGGACTCCCCGACGCCGAGCTGTACACCATGACGGAGAACCTTCAGGCCATCAGGACCATCCGGGAAACCTCGAAGCTTCCCCTGGTCGCGGACATCGACACCGGTTACGGCAACGCCGTCAACGCCGCCCGGACGGCAACGAAGTTCGTCGACGCAGGCGTGCAGGGAATGTTCATGGAAGACCAGGTGTCTCCCAAGTCCTGCCCTATCTGCGTCGGCGACCCGGTGGCACTTGTCGACGTCGAAGAGGCGACGGGCAAGATCCGTGCCGTGCGAGACTCGACGCCCGACACGGTGCTGCTCATCGCGCGCACCGATGCCCGGGGCGACGACGCGATCCGTCGTGCGCAGGCATACGTCGAGGCGGGCGCGGACATGATCATGCCCGTCACCAAGACCTTCGAGACCATCGAGGAATGGGAGCGTTGCCACGACGAGGTAGGCGTTCCGCTGATGGCCACGTTGACGGCGTCGACCTGGACCGAACGCGATTTCACTCCGGAAGTGCTGGAGCGCATCGGAGTTCGGCTTGCACTCTTGCCGACGCAGGTTCTCATGGCGGCAACCGGCGCCGCACGGACGGCACTGCGGCGCCTCGCCGGGGGCGAAGCTCCCGCCGCGGTCAGCGCCGACGCACTGTCGCATCACGATTTCGTCGACCTCATCGGCTTCTCCGACGTCGAAGCCAAACAGCGCAAATACCTCCCCGAGGCTGCCAAATGAGTCCCCACCCGACGAGTCCCCACCCGACGAGTCCCCACCCGACGAGTCCCCACCCGACGAGTCCCGGCTACACCATGACCGAGAAAATTCTAGCCCGCACCTGCGACAGCGAGACGGTACGCGCGGGTGAGAATCACGCGGTCCGTCCGGCCCGCATGATCGCCTACGACTTCCCCGGTTACACCGACGTGATGTTCCGTCAGATGCGGGAGGACTTCGGCATCACTGAGCTCGAGGATCCGAGTCGGTACGTCGTGTTCATCGACCACATGTTGACGAAGAACAACGACAAAGAAGCCGAGGTCCACAAGGTCACGCGTGATTGGTGCGAGTTCTACGGAATCGAACTGCACGAAGGCCGCGGCATCGGCCACCAGCTGACGGCCGAACTGGGACTGGCGATTCCCGGCGACTTCCTCGTTCATTTCGACGGCCACATCAGCGGCGTCGGAGCGTTCGGTGCGCTCGGGTGGGGAATCCGACGCGACCTCATCGAGGCATGGGTGACCGGGAAGGTGTACGTCGACATTCCGGCCACCACACGTTTCGATCTCGTCGGTGAATTCTCCCCGGGCGTGGACAGCAGAGACCTCGTCCACACCATCATCGATCTCGTCGGGGCCGACGGATGCGCGCACCAGGTCATGGAATTCGGCGGACCGGGCGCTCGGTCGATGAAGATCGATCACCGTCAAGGACTGTGCGGCATGGCAATGTTCACCGGTGCAGTGTCCGCGGTGTTCGAGCCGGACGAGACCTCGCTGGCGTACGCGAACACGGTTGCGCGCCAGGCCTTCGAGCCGGTTCACCCCGACGACGATGCCGTGTACGCGGCCCGGCACACCATCGACCTGTCGGAGGTCGTCCCCCGCGTCGTTCAACCAGGCTCGGCCCGTGCAGCCAACACCAAGACCGCGAAGGAGGTCTCCGGGACGCCGATCACCAAGGCGTTCATCGGTTCCTGTGCGAGTGGGCGCATCGAAGACCTGCGCGCCGCGGCCCTGGTGCTCGACGGCAACACCATCGCCCCCGGTGTCGAGTTGAACGTCGTCCCGACCTCGCAGCAGGTACACGAGCAGGCCGAGCGCGAGGGGATTCTGGACGTACTCCGCTCCGCAGGCGCCACCATCGCGGTGTCGAGTTGCGACTTCTGCTTCGGCTACCAGAAGCCGCTCCAAGCAGGTGAGAACTGTATTTCCACAGGAGTTCTCAACATCTCCGGTCGGATGGGTAGTTCCGACGCGAACATCTACATGGGATCGCCGTACACGGTTGCGGCGAGTGCTCTGGCCGGAACCGTTCGAGAATGGAGTTCATGACGTGAGTGCCTATCCACCACCACCCGACGTCATCGAGGGACGCATCGCCTGGATCTTCGGCGACGACTTCGACATCGACCTCGTCGTCGGGGTCTCCAACATCAAGTCCTACGACCCTGACCACCTGAGGTCCGTGTGCATGCACGCCTACGACCCTGGGTTCGTCGACCGAGTTCGGCAGGGAGACATCATCGTCGGCGGTCGCAACTTCGGATACGGTCACCCGCACTACCCGCCGATGGTCGCGCTGCGCAACGCCGGAATCGCGGCGATCGTCGCCGAGTCGTTCTCGCCCGGATTCTGGCGAGGCGAGACGTTCAACGGGATGCCGCTCATCACCGTTCCCGGAGTGTCCACCGCCGTGGCGACGGGTGATTCCGTGACCCTGGACTGGCGCTCCGCGACGCTCCGCACCGACGACGGAACCGAACTCGTCGGCTCGCCCCCCAACCCCAGGACCGTCGCCGTCATCGAAGCCGGCGGATCCTACGAACTCCTCATCGCCGAGCACCAACTCACACAGCAGTCACTCGTACAGCAGTCACTCGCACAGCAAGGACAGCCGACATGACCAATGCGCCGCACCCATCCACGAGGACCGACGTGGCCAGTCCGGGTAAGTCGAACACCACTGCCAGACGGGCCGCGATCGCCGGTGGCGTCGGAACTCTGATCGAGTACTACGACTTCGCGGTGTACGGATTCCTCGCCGTCGTCATCGCTCCGCTCTTCTTCCCGTCCACCAGCCCAGGAGTGTCGATCCTGGCAACACTCGCAGTGTTCGGCGTCGCCTACGTCGCCCGTCCCCTCGGCGGCATCTTCTTCGGCCGCCTCGGCGATCGGCGTGGCCGGCGATCGGCTCTGGTCATCACCGTCGTCTGCATGGGCATCGCGTGCGGCATCCTCGGACTGCTTCCGACGCACTCGTCCGTCGGCTACCTCGCTCCGGTTCTGCTGGTGATCATCCGCCTGGCTCAGGGGTTCTCGGCCGGGGGTGAGATCGGCGGCGCCGCAACGTACATCGCCGAGTCCGCGCCGCCGAACCGTCGGGGATTCTTCGGATCGTTCACGCCGATCGGCTCGACACTCGGATTCGCCGTCGCCGCAGCGGTTGTCGGTCTGGTCGCCCTCGTCACCACCGACGAGCAGATGTCGTCCTGGGGATGGCGAATTCCGTTCCTTCTCGCTCTGCCACTCGCCGTCGTCTGCCTGCGTGTCAGGTTGAAGCTCGAGGACAGCCCCGAATTCGAGGAGATGGCCGAGAAGAACCAGGTCACCAAGAGCCCGTTGTCCGATGTGGTGAAGCGCAACCCGTGGTCGGTGCTTCGTGTCGTCGGCATCGCCATCGCGATGAACGGATCCGGCTACATCGGCCTGACCTACTTCAGTGTGTACCTCATCAACGATCTCGGCTTCTCCAAGGACTCGGTGTACTGGACATCGGCCATCAGTATTGCGTTGGCCTGCGCCACGTTCCCGCTCAGCGGCATGTTGACCGACAGATTCGGCCGCAAACCCGTGCTGCTGGCCGGTTACGTCGCGTACATCGTGATTGCATTGCCCGCGTTCATGATCCTGGGTGCCACAGCGAGCATCGTCGTCGTCGGAATCGTGTACTTCGTCTACATGGTGCTCAACGGCGTCGTCCAGGTGCCCGCGTTTCCGCTGTTCACCGAACTCTTCCCGAGGTCCGTTCGTTACACCGGAGTCTCGCTCGGATTCAACATCGGCACCATCGCCGCCGGCGGAACAGCTCCGTACGTCGCCGCGCAGCTCGTCGAATCGACCGGCAACGCCATGTCCCCCGCGTACTGGGTCATGGGTGTCTGCGCAATCGGTGTCGCCACGGTTCTCACCATCCGCGAAACCGGAAAGACCGCCCTGCCGGTCTGATGCGGTGAGTGCATACTGATTCGCATGACGCGACGGGTACCGGGCACATCGAAGCCGACGGTCAGGGTCGGCATCTCGGGTTGGACGTACGCGCCGTGGCGGGGTGACTTCTATCCGAAAGGCCTGGCACACCGCCGAGAGTTGGAGTACGCGTCGGAACGGCTGTCCTCCATCGAGATCAACGGAACGTTCTACGCAATGCAGAAGCCGGCGAGCTTCGTGAAGTGGCGTGAGGAGACGCCGGAGGACTTCGTGTTCTCCGTCAAGGGCGGGCGGTACATCACCCACATCAAGAGGCTCGTCGGCGTCGAATCCGCTCTCGCCAACTTCTACTCGACGGGTGTGTTGAGCTTGGGACCGAAACTCGGTCCATTTCTGTGGCAGTTGCCGCCCAACCTACAGTTCGACGCCGGTGCGCTGGCCGCGTTCTTCGATCTACTACCCCGCACGACCACGGAGGCCGTGGCCCTCGCGGGCCTGCGGGACGACAAGCTGCCCGACGACAGGGTCAGTCTCGCAATCGACGGTGACCGCCCCTTGCGTCACGCACTCGAGGTGCGGCACGACAGCTTCCGATCCGACGAGGCTGTCGAGCTGTTGCGAGAGAAGGACGTTGCGTTCGTCGTCGCCGACACCGCCGGACGCTACCCGTTCGTCGACACGCCGACGTCGGACTTCGTGTACATCCGCTTGCACGGCGACGAGGAACTGTATGCGAGCGGTTACGACGATGCAGCCCTGGACAAGTGGGCTCATCGCATCGAAGAGTGGACAGGCGCGGGCCGAGACGTCTTCGCGTACTTCGACAACGACGTCAAAGGATTCGCTCCATTCGATGCGATGAGGCTGCGTGAACGTATCTGACTACTCGAACTCCATTCGAACCGAGCTGGCGCAGAAGTGCAGAAGCAGTACGAATCCGTTGATCGACACGACGATCGGGGCCCACACGAACACGGTCATCATCGGGCTGAGACCGTCCACGACCACCACCCAGACGGCAATCACCGTCGTGAACAGCGTGCAGAGCGCAACGTGCGTCGCGAGCATCCATCGGCCCAGGAAGAAGCCGACGAACATCCCGATCTCGATGAAGAACGCAGTCTTGGCCAGGGTGATCGCAGGTGGTGTGCTCGAGGAGAAGACCGCGACGAAGATTGCGATATCCGATCCGATGACGAATACGAAGGCCGGGCCGATGCGAGGCCACGGCGACACCCACCACCACACCGCGGCGGCGAAGGCGAACAACATGGACGCCCACGTGACAGCTACTCCGGTCGTGGTGGCGGGGGCGTAACCGGACGCAAGTTCCAACGCCGGGATGATGGCCATGCTCAGGGTCGCGAACGCCAGCACACGTTTGACGATCGTCGTGATCGCCAGTGACGCCATCGCATCGACGACCCACTCGTATCGCTCTTCCAGCGTGTCGCCGGCTGCCGACATCCCGATCCCCCGATTTCGTTCGGTCCCCCGATCGGAGTCTGACACATCGCGAGGGGGTGCTACGGCGAAACCGGTTCGATATCAGACCTTTACGTCTGCCGTTCTGTGACGTGTCACAGTGATCGGGTGCCGTCGAGCATGGCCATCAACAGTTCGCGGGGCAGAGCCAACGGCGGCATCGAGTTGAGGTGGATGGCGTCGTCGGATTTGTCGTTCTTGAACTCGGCCACCTCGTCGTGCAGCCGCTCCATCGTGACGTCGAGCCGGTTGGCACTGTCGGCGGCCTCGGTGAGCTCGTCCAACAACGGTGCCGGGATGGTCCCGGAGTACTTGTAGAAGATCTTGTGTTCGAGGCTCGCCCAGAAATCCATCGCGATGGTACGAATCTGCAGCTCTACCGGCACCGGTTGAATGCGGTCGCTCATGAACACCGGAATTTCGACAATGAGGTGAAGGCTTTTGTAGCCATTGGGTTTCGGCGTGGCGATGTAGTCCTTGATCTCGAGTACACGCACGTCGGTCTGGCTGCCGATCATGTCCGCGATGCGGTACGTGTCGGAGATGAAGCTGCACGTGATGCGAATACCCGCGATGTCGACGATGTTCGACCGGATGTCGTCGAGGGTCAGCGGGCAGTTCTTTCGTCGAGCCTTGGTGATGATGCTCTCGGGGGTCTTGAGCCGTGAACCTACGTGTTCGATCGGACTGTAGCGATGGATATGGGTGAACTCCTCCTTCAAGATGTTGATCTTGGTCATGAGTTCGTCGATGCCGAACTTGTACCCCATCATGAATCGAGTGAAGTCGTTCCGGAGCCGGTCGAAATCCGGCACCGCCTGGGGTTCCTCGCCCGTGGCATCGCGTTCCATGCCCTCGATTGTCCCTTACCGGGCCAGGGAGCCTAGGTGCGGTGGCTTCCGCGTGAGTCGAAGCTCGCGTCCGCGCATCTCGGGCCGAGGGGAGGGCTGAAGGTGACATCTCCGCAGGTGCGGCACGCGTGGGTTCGATGGTGCCCTCGGCCGCAGGAACACGCCCTCGACCCGACCAGTACGGTCCGTGGGCCGAGGGCGTGACCGCGAGCGCACCTGCACGGTGCGTTCTCGACCCATCGATCGCCCAATCGATGGAGGGTCCCGCTGCCGTCATCACCCTCCGCTGTCGTCATGCGCCGCCGCGTTCTTTCCGGGTGAATCCATGCTTGCCACCGCCTGCTCGACGTTTGGACCGTCCGGAGCCGGGGGACTCCAGGACGGCCCGTTCAGGGTAACACGCATTCGAACATACGTTCCCATTGAACTCGACGATGTTGTGCCATAATCTGAAATTACGAAATTACGGAATAACAGAGGGGTCACGATGCGTCGAACCATTGCTGTATCCGCAAGCTGCCTCGCTCTACTCGTGGCGACGGGGTGCACGTCCACGTCCGGTACCGACAGTGCGCCGGAGCCGGACGAGTGCACGCCGGTGACGTCGACGGATCTGAACACCGAGGACGGGTGGTTGGGTCTGATCGGTCAGGCGCCGGAGTCCGTGAGCCTGCTGGTCGACGACGGCAGTGGACGCACCGTCGAGCATCGCGCAGAGGAGCAGCAGCCGCTGGCGTCGGCCGTGAAAGTGGTCCACCTCGGCGCCTATGCTCGCGCGGTCGCCGCAGGTGAACTGGACCCGGACGAGCAAGTGCCGCTACTGGATTGGGAACGATGGTACGTACCGGGAACGGACGGCGGCGCGCACCCGGCGGCACTCGAACGGCTGGGGATCGCAAACGACGGCACCAGCGCGACCGATCTTGCCGGCACCGTTCGGCTGGACGACATCGTTTCCGCGATGATCCAGGAAAGCGACAATGCCGCGCCGGACTACCTGCGCTATCGGCTGGGTGACGACGCGCTCACGCGTGCTGCCGCGGCCGGAGGGTGGGAGAACTTTCAGGCTCCGACACTCGTGACGCAGACGCTGTCGTTGTTCGATCCCGCGTTGGGCGACGGTGACACGTGGGCAACGGCAGAGAGGTGGGCCTTCGATCAGCAGTTTCGCGTGGACGTGAGCGCAGGCCTCGAAGTGCCGTCGTACGATCAGCAGGTCGACGGGGTGCAGGAGCGGTCGGCGCAGGGATCGGCTGCCGAACTCGCCGGGTTCTATCGCGCGATCGCCGACGGAAGTTTCGGTGACGGTGGCGATGTCGCACTGCGGCAGCTCGAACACCGACCCGCGCCCGACGGTGCCGCCGGAATCGGGTTCAAAGGAGGCAACCTGCCGGGTGTCCTGACGCAAGCATTCGAGCTACGGCGGGACGACGGCACGGTTGCGACGGCGGTGTGGCTGATCGACTCGTTGCCTGCCGATCGGTACGAGGTAGCTCTCGCGGGCATCGGGAACCAGCAGACGCTGATCGTCGACGCGCTGCGCTCGCCGTCGGGCTTCGACCGAATTGCCTGCGCAGTGTGAGCGGGGAGTTCGAGGCCAGGCTCGCCGAGTTGGAGGCCCGGGTCGCGGAGCTGGAACGCCGCGACGTCGGTGCTCCGACAGAGAAAGCTGCCCCGACGGGCGGTGAGATCGCGTACCGCGGCGACGTCCATCTTCACGGAGACGTGACATGGGACATCGGGTATTCCCCCGACGGGATCCTGGACCTCTCGGTCGCACGCACGACGGATGTTCTTGCGGCGCTGGGTCATCCCGTCCGATTGCAGATCGTGAAAGTGCTCCTGCGGGGACCGGCCAATGCATCGGAACTGCAGGAGGCCGTCGGGCTCGGGTCGACGGGGCAGGTCTACCACCACCTCAAGGTGTTGGGCTCGGCCCACATCGTCGAACAGCATGGCAGAGGTGAGTACCGAGTCGGAGCGAAGAAGGTCGTGCCTCTGCTCGTGTCGATGCTCGCCGCCGCGGACATTTCGGGCGAACTGGGTACCTGACCGCGTCGAGCGATGAGTGTCGAGCGATGAGTTTCGGAGCCGGGCGGTGTCGGTACAGGCACACACCCGCCCGCGAGCATCGGAGAAGACAATGTCCTCGAACAACACGCAGACCGAGAACGTGACACCGACCGTCCCGTCCGGCTCCCGCACTGCCGCACGCGCCGGTTGGGTGCTGACGGCACTCCTCGCGATCTTCCTGATCTTCGACGGAGTGACCAAGTTGATCAATGTGCAGCAAGTGCGGGCTGCGACGGTCGACCTCGGTCTACGCGAGGAGATGACGCCTGTCATCGGTGTCGTTCTGTTGGTCAGCCTTGCTCTGTTCCTGGTGCCGCGCACGGCCTTTCTCGGCGCGGTACTGCTCACCGGTTACCTCGGCGGCGCGGTTCTGACCAATTGGCGGGTCGACAAACCACTGTTCAGCACGGTGCTGTTCGCGGTGTACGTCGGCGTCGCGGTATGGGCGGCGCTCTACCTCCGCGACCCCAAGGTGCGTCAGGTCATGCCGTTCGTGCGTTGAGGCTCGGTCGATCGAACGGAACCGACCGCAGGTGACACGGTTCGGAGCTACTGGGCTGCGTATCCGCCGTCGACGAGGTGGTAGCTGCCGGTGATGAAGCCTGCGGCGTCGCTGGCGAGGAAGGCAACGAGGCTGGAAACCTCCTCGGAGGTGCCGAGACGACCGAGAGCGTGCTTGGCTTCCAACGCCTTTCGGGCATCTTCGTCCATGTTGGCAACGAGGAGCGGCGTACGGATGAAGCCGGGGCCGACTGCGTTGACGCGAACGCCCTGTGCGCCGTACTCGAGCGCAGCGTTCTTCGTCAGACCGAGCAGGCCGTGCTTGGATGCGACGTAGCTGGCGGAGTTGGCAATTCCGACGCTGCCGAGGACCGATGCCATGTTGACGATGGATCCACCGCCTGCTGCGGCGATGGCCGGGATCTGGGCCTTCATTCCGTAGAACACCGCATTGAGGTTGACCTCGATGACCTTGCGCCAGCTGTCCACCGACACGTCGCCGACGGGGAGAGGCTCGCCTCCGATGCCTGCGTTGTTGACGGCGATGCGAAGCGGGGCGAGTTCACCGGCCGCGGCGACCATGGCCTTCACGTCGTCCAGGTCCGCAACGTTGCCGACGAACGCTGCCGCGGTGCCTCCGGCTGCAGTGATCTCGTCGGTGACGGCCTTGGCGTGGTCTCCGTCGAGATCGGCGACCAGCACCGATGCACCGTTCGCCGCCAACTCCAGTGCAACCGCGCGGCCGATTCCGGAGCCTGCTCCGGTGACGATCGCCGAGCGATCTCCTACGTCGTACGTGGCCATGACAACCTATCTCCTCGTGAATCGAAACTCAGTGGTAGTTGAACCTAGAACTACCTTTCTGTAAAGGTACAATAGTTACGCCGGCTTACTTATTCCGGGTTGCGGCTGATGTGAGCTGCCGAAAGTTCTCGCCAAGTGGCGACCAAGTGCGGTGGGCGACGCTGTCGACCATGAACATCACACCTTCGCTCCTGTACAGGCTGAGCGGTATCGCCGTCGTCGTCGCCTTCGTCTTCAACTTGATCGGTGGAACACTGCATCCGGTCGTCGGCGGATGGGCGCATTCGGTGGAAGCGCTCAGCGAACCCTTCAACCCGTACGCGCAGTACTTGCTGCTGATCGGGACGCTGCTGCAATTCCTCGGGCTGCCCGCCGTCTACGTCTGGGTGTCCAGAAAGACGGGACTGCTCGGACTGATCGGCTTCGCTCTCTACTTCTTCGGTGGGATGCTCGTGATCCTCCCGCATCTGACCGTCGAAGCATTCGTCTCGGTGCCGATAGCCGCCAAGCACGAGACCGCTCATTTCCTCGTCCCGACGGACGATTCGCTGTTCGCCGATCCGGCATTCCAGAACCTGCAGTTGTTCGCGGGCCTGGTCTTCATGGTGAGCATGCTGATCATCGGAATCGCGCTACTGAAGTCTCGTGCGGTACCGCTGTGGATCGGTGCGGTGATGACGCTCGGCGGACTGATTCTCCTGACGCCGATCCCTCAGGCTCCGGTTCTGTCCGGGCTCGTCATCGAGATCCCCCGGGGCCTGGCCATCGCAGCAATCGGAGTCCTGATGATCAAAGGCAACAGCTCAGGAGCGGACACACGCAGTCTGCAGACGAGTTCACGAGTCGACGTAGCGACCCGATGACGTAGCTACCCGATGACGTAGCTGCCCGATGACGTAGCTGCCCGATGGCGAAGTGACTCGAGGAGGGCATCGGAACGCGCTCGGAGCTCCTCGGCGGCGGCGGTGTCGCCGAGGGCTTCGGCCGTTGCCGCAAGGGCGGAGTCGACCGTGCCCGCGTAGAAGGCGCCCGAGTCGAACCCCGCGATTCGACCCGAGAACGGTGAGAGCTCGTCGTGCAGTTTCGTGGCCGCCTCCAGGTCACCGAGCCTCGCTGCGGCGCGGGCCGCGTGGGCGGTCATGCCGAGCCAGTAGTAATCCCTGTCGTACGGCTCCGCGTCGAGCCAGAGTTCGCGTGCCCTGTGCTTCTCGCCCGAGTCGAGCAATGCCACGATCAGCGGGTACCGGACGCTCTGGGGGCGCATGTTCTCGATGGCGCTCAGCTCGTCGACCATCGGTGCCAGATCGCCCAGATACGTTGCCACGCCCAGTCGTCCGATCATGGTGATCAGATGGGCGATCGCGCTGCCGCCGGCGACCATCTGGGCCGCTGCCTCGGAGTATCCGCGCAGCGCACTGTCGGTGCGGCCGGAGGCGATGTCGCAGGCGGCTCGGTAGATCCGGACGACGCCCAGCATCTCACCCAGCTGCTGCCCGCTGGCGTGGATGATGACGGCGGCGGCGCTCGCATCTGCTTCATCCAGTTCCGTTGCGGCACAATGAGACAAGAATGCATAGTAGTGACCGAGTGATTGATAGGCCGGGTCGGCTACCGCCGCACGCAGCAGTTCCTCGCTCGTCGGGGACAGAGTGTGTGCCAGATCAGGCCCGAGGGTTGCGTAACCGTAGGCATTGAGTGCCCGGCACAGTACGGCGTCGTTCTGGGACAGTCGGGCGTGACGCACCGCATCCGACGCCGCGGCGACAGTGTCGGCGACATCGTTGCCCTCTATCTCGAACACGAGCGTGCTCAGCAACAGTGCGCGATCAGCCGCGCCGATGTCGGCATCCAGCAACAACGCTCGAACGGGGTCGACGATGGACGCATCGACGGCGACATCGGGCCGGATGGACCACACGACCGGCGCGGACCAGGACGTGAGAGCGTCGATCGACCGGCGACGCCCGAGGTGCGTTGTGGTCCCCGGTGCCGACGCGATGTCCACCGCTCGGCGCCGTCGACGTCGCGCCGACGCCGTATCGCCTGCCCGCGCCAACGACCCGACATAGGGAATCAGGATGTCCAGCAGGTCCGTCGCGGACCCGTCGACGGCGCTCTCGTGCAGTTCGACGGCGGAGCTCCACAGTACGAGCGCCTCTCGGTGCGAACCGAATGCTGCAGCCCGCCTGGCCGCGTCCACGACGAAGGGCACGAGCGTGAGTGCTGTTGTGGGAGTGGCGGACAGTGCAGCATGGTGAGCGAGAAGTGCGGGATCGTGTGGTGTTCGGGCTGCGAGGACTTGTAGTGCTTTGCCGTGGAACCGCGTGCGTCGCATCAGCGGCAGTTCCGTGTACAGCGTGTCGCGGACGAGCGCATGAGTGAAACGTACTCGCTCCGAGTCGGTCTCGGTGAGAAGGCCGGCAAGGACTGCCGGCTCCAGTGCGTCGAGCAACTCGTCCTCGGTCCTGTCGCTCATTGCGGAGAGCACGGAAAGATCGACGTCGCGGCCGAGAACCGATGCGCGCCTGAGTGTCAGCACGCTGTTCTCGGGAAGTCTGGTGATGCGCCGCCGGAGGACTTCACCGATCTCCACCGGAATCGAGGAGCGCGCCGCGGCTGCACCTTCCGACACGATCAACCGAGCGAACTCACGGACGAACAGTGGATTGCCGTCCGTTCTTTCGGTGAGCACGTCGAGTACGTCCGCGTCCATGTCCGTGTAGCCGGATTGCTTCGCGACTTCCGTTACCCCACCGAGAGTCAACCCGGTCAAGCGCATCTTGGTCGACGGAGTGCCCGCCGTTGCTGCCCATACCGTGTCCAGCTCGGCCGATACCTCGGAGGTTCGGTACGTCGCGACGACGAGCACCCGCGCACCCCTCGGAGCGAGAATCAGGTGCCGGAGCAACTGCATGGTCAGCTCGTCCGCTCGGTGGCAATCGTCGAAGACGAGTACGAGCGGTGCAGTTCCCGCGAGACGGGTCAGATAGCCGATGAGAGCCCGTGCCAGCCAGAATGTCTCGACGGCGACATCATCGGAGGCCGAGGCGGGATCCAGTATCTGCCGCAGCTCTGCGGGGACTGGCGCCTGCGACCGAAGGGACGCGAGAATTTCGGACCACGGCCAGCCCGGCGGTGTCCCGTCGACCTCCGGGCATGACCCCCATGCCGCTGTCCATCCGCGGGCGGCCAAGTGGTGCGCGATGGTGTCGGCAAGTGTCGACTTGCCCTGGCCCGGCTCGCCTCCCAGCCAGACGATGTCGAACGAGCCGTGTTCGACACCGCGGGCAGCATCGAGGACGACCTGCGTCTCCCTCGGTCTGCAGTTCACCACCGGGGCCTTGGGCGCGGGCGCATGGAACGACACACGGGCAGTAGCGGCGTCGACCACGTGCGGTGCATCGAGCGCGGGATCCTGGGCAAGTATGTCGCGTTCCAGTGTGCGCAACTCGGGGCCGGGGTCGATGCCCAGTTCGTCGGACAGGTATCTCCTCGCCCGGCTCAGGGTATCGAGGGCGTCGACCTGTCGCCCTGCGCGGTACTGCGCCAGAGCGAGGATGTGGACGGGGCGCTCACGTCCTGGACTGTCGGCGACGTGCCTCCCGAGATCGGCGATGACGGCCGTGGGTGCCGCACCGAGATTCAGCAGCGTATGCGCCCGTTCTTCGACTGCCGTGCTTCGTAGTTCGTCGAGACGTGCGATCTCCACTGCAGCCCAGTGCATGTCTGCGAGACCCTGATACGGGCTACCCGACCACGATGCGAGCGCACGATCGAACATTCCGAGCCGAGATGTCGGGTCGCTCTCGCGTATGCCGCCGACGACCAGGGATTCGAAATGCCAGACATCGACCTGCTCGGTCGGAAGGACCAGCCTGTATCCCGGCGCGGAGCTGACCAGAACCGTCGCCGGCGTGCGAGGCCTGCGGTCGGGCTCGAGGGTCCTGCGAAGATTCGACACGTGAACTTGCAGGGCTGCCAGCGCTTTGGGGGGAGGTTCACCCGACCACAGATCCTCGATCAACAGATCCGTCGACACCACCGAACCTCTGGCGAGGACGAGTCGCGCCAGTACTGCGCGTCGGCCGGGGCCGGCGAGGTCGATGTCGCGCTCGTCGAGGCGCGCACGCATCGGACCCAGCACGCCGATCGTCAGCGTGTGGGTGGGCACGAGACTCATGTCGCGGAAGTCAACGCAGCCGGTTCCCGACGGGCAGCTGGTTCGTCAGCCGATTCGCTGGCCGTAGACGTGCTCGACGGCAAGCTTCAACAGCACGCGGCGGTCGGACACCATGACGGACCGGTACTCGTCCCAATCGGGGTGCTCCCCGGCGGCGGCTCGGTAGTAGTCGACCAGGGCATCGACTTCGGGGCTCGACACGTCGGTTCCCGGCCCGATGAGCGTTCCGGTCCCGTCCACCGTGGCCCACGACCTGCCGTCGGCGCTGGTGACCTCGATGGACACCCGAGCATCGCGCCGGATGTTCTTGGTCTTCGCGCGGCCGTCGGTCATCGACACGTAGACGATTCCGGCGTCGCGGTCGTAGTACGGCGTCACCGGCGACAGCTGCGGCCTACCGTCGGACTTGATGGTCGCGAGGACGCCGAGACGTGCCTCGGCCACCAGATCGTGCGGATCGAAGCGGCGCGACTCGGAACTGTCTGAACTCATGACTCCCCCTCGAGTAGTGGCTCGGTCGACTACCCCACGTTATGCGCCCGACGCCGATCCCGCCTCCGCCCGCGCCGCCAGGAATGCTTCCGGGTCGATGAGGTCGGCCTGGCCCACGATGGAGCCCAGGTCCGCGATGCGCTCGATCCCGGTGAGCACCATTTCCTCCTCGACGGTGCCCTCGGCGTAACCGTAGTAGCACGTCGACGTCGTGTGCTCGTGGTCCTTGTCGATGCGGTTGGCTCGGCCTTCGATCTGACGAATCTCGATCGGTGTCCATCGTGGATCGTGAATCAAGGTCACACGCGGCGCCGACGTCGACACCGTCCGTTCCGGAAGCAACAGCTCGTTCGAGTGCAGGTTGATCGCACTCGTCGTGGTCGAGATGATCACGCGGGCGGCGCCGGTCTGGAAGCGTCGGATCTCGTGCTCCTGGTCCTGACTGCTCATGCTGCCGTCGACGACGGCGGCATCCTGGCCTTCGTCGCGCAGCGCCTCTGCGAGGCCCGCGACCGACTCGCGGTAGAACATGGAGACGAACACCTGGTTGCCGTCGCGAATCCACGCGCGAACCTGATCGGCCGTCGACGGGATCCGCAGGTAGGAGCATTTCTGACGGAACCGCAGTGCCGCAGCCCTCGTGCTCGGATTCTTCTGCAGCACACGCTTACCGCCGACGGACTTCCACAGAGGTAGGCCGAGCTCCTTGCGGTAGTCCACCCATGCCGAGTTGTACAGGCGTTTCTGCGCGGCAGTGAGTTCCTGGCCGAGCGGCTCACGCGGCGTCGGGGGCGAGGGGCGCGAGATCGACCACGGCACAGCACCTCCGGAGAGCCACCGGTGAATGGTGTCGATGTCGCGCGTACGCTGCGCGGCGTCCTCCGGTTCCCACCGCCACGTCTTCAATCCGGTGGTCGCCTTGCCCTCCTTCAGTGCGAAGCCCTGCTCGATCAGGAATTCGGCCCACTTGGTGGTCACGCCGTACCCGAGGACCTCCTCGTCGCCGACGATGGGACCGGCCGCCCGGCTCTGTTCGATCGCGCGAGCCATGTACGCGAAGTGCATCGGCTGGTACCCCGGTGTCGCGGACATCCACACGACCGCACGCGCGGCCTCTTGATACCGCCACAGAATCTGCGACTGCTGCGACTCGATGTTCATCAACGCGTGCGACTCGTCGGCGATGACGACGTCGATGTCGAAACGCAACTCGCCCAACGTGATCGTGCGTTTATTCTGAGTCTTCTTGCGCTTGCCCAGGTCCGTGTCCTCGGGGACCGTCAACAACTTCTTGGTGGACTGATACGTCACCAGCAGCCAACGCTTGCGATCCGCGGGATCGAGATCTGCCTCGGTATCGGCGATGGTCCGTCGCCAGCCAGGAAGCGCGCCCTTGGGTGCGACGACCAGAACCGTGCCGATGTCCGGAGCCGAGCCTGCCTGCCGAACGGCTTCGCAGACGGCGAGAGTCTTACCGAGACCCGTCGAGTCCATCTGCGCGAAGTACGGGAACCCAGCGTTCATCGCGCCCAGCTGCCGGCGCACCGACTCGAGTTGCGTCTCGCGAGGCGTCAACGACCGTTCGTGGACGACCTCCGGTCTCCACTCTTCGTTCGCGTCGTCCTCCACCCACCGCTGCAGGCTGTACGGCATGGACTCGAACGAGGCCAACCCGTCGGGCAGATCGGTTCCGTAATACGCGAACACGCGAGGACCCGGATACCAGCGGGCGCCCGACGCCGATGCCAATGCGCGATCCTCGAACGGGACGTCCAGTACCCAGACGCGCTCGCCTGGATCGGGGAGCGGCAGATCGGGCGACGCCGTCTTGCGGACCGGCTTCCTGCGTGTGGTGGTGCGCTTCTTCGCGGTGGTGGTTCCCGACGACCCCTTGAACTTACGTGCGGCAGCGCTCTTGCCCGCGCCGACCGTGCGGGCAGTGGTGGAAGCGGGTTTGCGTCGACGTGGTGGCACGGAGAACAACCGTAGAGCACCGGACCGACACGGCAGTACCGGTACAGAGGACAGTCCGTTCGGCACCGTGTCATAGCCTCGTGCTCCATGACGATCGATTCTCGACAGGATTCCGCGACCGACAAGCGTGCAGTCGTTCTCGTGCACGATCGTGACCCGGCGCTGGGCTGTCGCAATATCGGCACGCTCGCGCCCGAGTTGGAGAGTCGCGGATACCGACTCGACGTCCATTCCTTCGACTACGGGCACGCCGATACCCCGCCTTCGCTGGACGACGCCGGGATGGTGGTCGTCATGGGATCGCCGGACGCTGCGTACGGAGAGTCGTCGTGGATCGGCCCGGAGATCGACTACCTCGAGCGTGCCATCGAGAAGGACGTACCGATTCTGGGTGTCTGTTTCGGTGGGCAGTTGCTCGCTCGAATCCTGGGAGGGACCGTCACGCGGTCGCAGTTCCCCGAGCACGGCCTGACCGAGACCATCTCGGTGTGCCCGGACCTGATCGGGCCCGGACCGTGGATGGAGTATCACGACGACACCTTCGTCGCACCGGACACCGCGACGGTGATCGCGAGCAACAGTGCCGGCCAGCAGGCCTTCGTGCACGGCAGGCACCTGGGACTGCAATTCCACCCCGAGATCGACGTCGACGTCTTCGACTCCTGGGCCGACGCGTGGGTGCGTGACGGTATCGAGCAGGACCAGGACATGGTCGACGCCATCAGGAAGGACCTGGTGGAGAACGAAGCCGACCTGCGCGCACGCTGCGCCGCGCTGCTCGACGGGTGGATTTCACGCTGTGCACTCCCCGCCTCCCACTACGGTGGGGAGCATGAACTTCAGTGACCACCAGATCGGCATCTATGCCCAGGGCATGTTCACCGATCAGAAGCCGAAGATCACGACCAACCTCGCGAAACTCGAGGATCAGGCTGCCGCGAGGCTGACGCCCGAGGCGCTGGGGTACATCGTCGCCAGCGCCGGTAGTGGTTCGACGGCCCGTGCCAATCGAGAAGCGTTCGACCGGTGGCGCATTGCACCGCGAATGTTGCGTAGCTCGGCCGAACGGGATCACTCGGTCACGGTGCTGGGCACGGAGCTTCCCGCGCCCTTGTTGATCGCACCGGTGGGCATTCAGACTCTCGCCCATCCCGACGGTGAGCTCGCCACCGCACGAGCCGCAGCGGCGCTCGGCGTTCCGTACATCCACTCGACGCAGGCGTCGCACTCGTTCGAGCAAGTGGCGGAAGCCGGTGGCGACGCACCGCGGTGGTACCAGTTGTACTGGCCCACGGATGAATCGGTGCTCCTGAGTTTCCTGGACAGGGCGAAGGCCACCGGATTCACGACGCTCGTGCTCACCCTGGACACGACTCTGCTGGGATGGCGTCCGGCGGACCTCGACCGCGGTTACCTCCCGTTTCTCGCGAACCTCGGCATCGAGAACTACCTCACCGATCCGGCGTTCAAGGCCGGGCTGGAGCAGCCTGTGGAGACCAATCCCATTGCTGCGGCAATGCACTGGGCGAAGATGTTCCCCAATCCGGGGCTGAACTGGGGTCAACTGAAGTTCCTTCGGGATCACTGGGACGGTCCGATCGTCCTCAAGGGGATCTGCACCGTCGGCGACGCGAGGTCGGCCGTCGAGCACGGAGTCGACGGCATCGTGGTGTCCAATCACGGTGGACGCCAGATCGACGGCGCGCGAGCATCGTTGGACGCACTGCCTGCCATCGTCGACGCCGTCGGTGATCAGGTGACGGTGTTGTTCGATTCCGGGGTGCGCACGGGGGCCGACATGGCCAAGGCGCTTGCGCTCGGAGCGGACGCGGTGTTGCTCGGCCGGCCGTTCCTGTACGGCCTTGCACTCGGCGGGCAGGAGGGTGTGGAGCACGTACTGCGCTGCATTCTGGCCGAATTCGATCTGGTCACCAGCTTGTCCGGGCACACCGGTGCCGCCGAACTCGGCCGGGAATCCGTGGTGCGCGCATGAGTCCGTCCTGGGTCGAGCACGCAATCTGGTGGCATGTCTATCCTCTCGGATTCGCCGGTGCGCCGGTACGAGAGTGGGACGGAACCTCCTTGGCCGACGAGCATCGGTTGCTCAAGGTGGTCGAATGGCTCGACTACGCACTGGAACTCGGAGCATCCGGCATCGCACTCGGTCCCATCTTCGCCTCGGAAGGCCACGGGTACGAGACCGTCGACCACCTGCGCGTCGATGCGCGGCTCGGTACCGACGAGGACTTCGACACCGTGATCGACCAGGCGCACAGCCGGGGGATGAAGGTCATGCTCGACGGTGTCTTCAATCATGTAGGACAGAGCTTTCCACGGTTCCGGAGTGCTCTTGCCGGGGACTCCGACGCGGCATCCTGGTTTCATCTCGACGCCTCCGGGCGTCACCGCAACTTCGAAGGTCACGACGAGCTCGTCGCGCTCGACCACAGCAGTGCCGCAGTGCAGGACTACGTCGTCGACGTCATGCAACACTGGCTCGGCCGCGGCGCCGATGGGTGGCGTCTGGACGCGGCGTACGCTGTGCCGCCGGAGTTCTGGGCGACCGTACTACCTCGGGTACGGGAACGGTTCCCCGACGCGTACTTCCTCGGCGAGGTCATCCACGGTGACTACGCACAGATCGTGCAGCGGAGCTCGCTGGACTCGGTGACCCAGTACGAGCTGTGGAAGGCGACGTGGAGTGCAATCGCGGAGCAGAACTTCTTCGAGCTCTCGCACGCCCTCGGGCGCCACAACGAGTGGCTCGACACCTTCGTGCCCGCCACGTTCGTGGGCAACCACGACGTCAATCGCATCGCCAGCACCATCTCCGACGAACGGCATCTCCCCCACGCGCTCGTCACGCTGTTCACCACTGGTGGAACACCGATGATCTATTACGGCGACGAGCAGGGCTTCCGCGGCGTCAAGGAGGAACGCGTCGGCGGCGACGACGATGTCCGTCCCGAATTCCCCATGACTCGTGAGCAACTCGATCCGGCGGGATGGTCGACGTTCCACCTGCACCAGGAACTGATCGGACTACGTCGACGCGCCCCGTGGCTGCACACTGCGAAAACCGAGACCGTCGAGCTGGCCAACACCGCGATGCTCTATCGGGTCCACAGTGGAAACAACGCACTGCACGTCGCACTGAATCTCGGCGACGATACCGTCGACTACCGCATTTCCGGCGAAGTCCTGGCAGGTGCTGCGTCCGTGGACGGCGGACGGACGACGGTGCCGGCACACGGATGGGCGGTCATCGGCTAGCTCGATCGTAGGATGATCTATCACTCTCTAGAGATTTCGTTAGATCACCGTAGAAGGAGTGATAGACGGTAGTGCCCAGCGAAGGGGCTACAGTGTGCAGTCGACACGGGGTGCCGCACCGATGCGGCTGAGAACACACCCGTCGAACCTGATCTGGTCAGCACCAGCGGCAGGCGTGGAGCCTGCGGAATGCCCCGGTATTCCTAGGGATGTCAGCGCGGTCGGTCGTTGGTGCCGAGCATCCGTGCATCCTCACGTTCGTGGTGTCCACCGAGCGAGAGGCACAAGTATGAACTTCGATCGTCAGACCGTCGTTGTCACCGGAGCCGGACGGGGCCTGGGAACTGCAGTGGCCCGCGCGTTCGCTGCGCAGGGAGCACACGTCGTCGTCAACTATCGTCGTAGCCGCGAGGCTGCGGAGGCACTGGCGTCGGAGATCGGTGGTGTGGCCGTCGCTGCCGACGTCACCGATCCCGCCCAGGTCGACGCCCTGTTCACCGCAGCCGAGCAGCATTTCGGCACGTCGGTGACCACCGTCGTCAACAATGCTCTCGCCGATTTCTCGTTCGACGGTGACGCGCGCAGCAAGGCGGACACCATCTCCTGGGCCCAGTTCGACGCCCAGTTCCAGGGCGCAGTGCGCGGTGCTCTGAACACGACTCAGCGCGCGGTGCCGGGTATGCGGGCCGCCGGATCGGGCCGGATCGTCAACGTCGGCACCAACCTGTTTCAGAACCCCGTGGTGCCTTACCACGACTACACGGCATCGAAGGCCGCTCTTCTGTCGCTGACCAGGACGCTTGCGGCCGACCTCGGCGGCGACGGCATCACCGTCAACATGGTGTCCGGCGGCCTGTTGCGCACCACCGACGCGAGCGCCGCGACGCCGGAGGAGGTCTTCGACTTCATCGCCGCCTCCACTCCATTGAAACGTGTGGTGACGCCCGAGGAGTTCGCCGATGCGTTGCTGTTCTTCGCATCGCCGTGGTCCCGTTCGGTGACCGGCCAGAATCTCGTCGTGGACGGTGGATTGGTCAAGGACTGATGATGCATCTGAACGCCTTCCTGTACAACTGCGGTCACCACAGCGCCGCCTGGCGACATCCGCGTTCGCGCGTCGAGGACCTGGGCGATATCGGGTACTACGAGAAGCTCGCACGGACGGCGGAGCGCGGCAAACTCGACGCGGTGTTCTTCGCCGACGGCCACTCGGTGCGTGACCCGGCAGGAGCGGGAACTTGGTTTCTGGAACCGATCACCGCCCTGACGGCGATGGCGCGGGTGACGACGCACATCGGTCTGGTGACCACGGTGTCCACCACGTTCTACACACCGTTCCACGCCGCGCGGCTGCTCGCCTCCCTCGACCACATCAGCGGCGGACGTGCCGGATGGAACGTCGTCACCTCGATGTTCGACGCCGAAGCGCGCAATCACGGCTTCGACGAGATCCCGCCTCGGGGTGAGAGATACGCGCGTGCCGAGGAGTTCGTCGACGTCGCCCTCGCTCTGTGGGACACGTGGGACGCCGATGCTCTCGTACTCGACCGTGGCGGCATGTACGCCGATCCGGACAAGGTGAATCGGATAGACCACTCGGGCAAGCATTTCCGGGTCGACGGTCCGCTGACGGTCCCTCGTTCACCGCAGGGCCGGCCGGTGCTGTTCCAGGCAGGTGCGTCGGGGCAGGGCCGGGATCTGGCCGCCCGCTACGCCGAGGCGATCTATGCAGTCGCCTACGATATCGAATCCGGCGCGGCGTATTACGCGGATGTGAAGGCTCGGATCCGCAGTGCTGGACGGGAACCCTCGTCCGTCGGCGTCATGCCCGGCCTCGTGACCTACGTCGGATCGACCACGGCCGAGGCGAGAGCGAAGAAGGACGAGCTCGACGCCTTGTTGCCGGTGGAGCAGTCGTTGAGACAACTGAGCATGTTCGTCGAACAAGACTGCAGTGCGTGGGAACTCGATGCTCCTGTCCCTTCATTGCCTCCCATCGAGGAATTCACCGGGCCCCACGGACGGTACGAGACCATCCTTCGGATCATCGCGAAAGACTCTCCGACCGTCGGTGAGCTGCTCGGCACGCTCGCCGCGGGCGGCGGCCATGCGACGATGATCGGCACTCCCGAGTCCATCGCCGACGAGATCGAGGCCTGGATCGACGGCGGTGCAGCGGACGGCTTCAACCTGATGCCCCCGCTGTATCCGGACGGTTTGGATGACTTCGTCGACCACGTAGTACCTGTCCTGCAGTCGCGGGGGCTCTTTCGTCGGGACTACACCTCCAACACGCTGCGTGGTCACCTCGTCTGATCGGGACGTGTATTCACGAGCGGACCGAAGACTGCGCGATCGACGAAGTCGACGAGCGCATCGAGTCCATGCGACGGTTCGCCCGTCCATCGGCGTGCGAACGACTCGGCGGCGCCGGCCACGAGCTGCGCCGTCACCGCGGGCGACGCCGGCAGCTCGACGCCGTCGCTCTCGAATCCGCGCAGTCTGTCGACCCACGGCTCGAACTGCAGGATGGTGAATTCTTCGACACGGGAGGAGAGTTCGTCGCTGACGAGGGCTGCGTCGCGGAGCGCGTCGATGACTGTTCGATTCTCGCCGAAGATCCGCCAGAACACCTCGAGGTGGGGACGCATGGTTCGCGCGGTTCGTGCGACCGGATCCTGCGCGGCGACTATCGCGTCGGCTTCCTCGCCGAGTCGTTCGGCGAGGGCGAGCAGTAGTGCGTCCTTGCTGTCGAAGTGGTTGTAGAACGACCCCGTCGACCGGCCGGCCTCGCGCGTGATGTCGGTGATCTTGGCCGCGAGGTATCCCGTCCGCGCGAACACGACACGCGCGGCGTCCTCGAGTTCTGTGCGGGTTCGGGCGGCCTGAAGCTCGCGTGAGGTGGTCGGCACATGCGCCCTTTCGATTGACAGTGACGTATGTAGCGTACAGACTGAATCCATATTCAGTGAATACTGATTCAGTCACCCGGGCGAGGGTGCGGACGATGGGTGGAGGCATGTCGTGAAAGCAGCAGTTCTGACCGAGTACGGGGTTCCCAGGTTCGCCGATCACGAGGACCCGACGGGTGCGGAGGGCATCGAGCTGCTTCGGGTGGAAGCGGCCACGATCAACGCCGTCGATATTGCCATCGCCTCGGGCGGGCACTATCTGAGCCCGCGAACCCTGCCCGTGATCGCAGGCATCGAAGGTGGTGGCGTCACCGCCGACGGACGTCGGGTGTACTTCTCCCTGCCGCGGGCTCCGTTCGGTTCGATGGCCGAGTTCGCGCCCGTACCCGTGGGCAACCTGATCGACATTCCGGACACCCTGGACTTCGGAACCGCCGCGACCTTGGGAAACGCAGGCCTGGCGGGAAGTATGCCGCTCGTCGAGGGTGCGCACCTGAAGGCAGGCGAGAGCGTCGTGATCCTGGGCGGCACCGGCGTGGTCGGGCGCATCGCCGTGCAGGCTGCGTGCTTGCTCGGCGCCGGGTCCATCACGGTCGTCGGACGCGACCGGCAGGCATTGGAGGCGACGCTGGAACTCGGCGCCACAGGAGTGGTCGCCGCCGGCTCGCCCGAAGACGACCTGACGGCAGCGATCCGCGACGCGTCCGGAGGCGTCGACGTGATCCTCGATTACACCTGGGGCACTGTGGCGCTCGCCGCGCTTCGGGCGGGAAACCGAGGCGTGCGGTCCATTCAGATCGGCGATCGAGCCGGAGCCGACATCACGATCCCGGCGCAGCTCATGAGGGCACTGGGAGCGACAGTCGCCGGGTTCATGCCGATTCATCACGGGCCGCAAGCAGTGGCCGACGCCTACCGCCGGGTCAGTGACTGGGCAGCCGAAGGCAAGCTTCGGATCGAGTACGAGGAAGTTCCGCTGTCCGACGTCGAGAAGGCATGGAGCCGAGCATCATCGGTGCGGCACAAGCTGGTTCTCGCGCCCTGAGATGTTCTTCTGTTGACGGGCGTTTGTCAGCGGCCCAGCCCGGCGATGTATGTCTTGGTGAGTTCCGCGATGTCGCGCGCATGGGAGATGGGCGACCAGTGGCCTGCTGGAATGTCGTTGCGAGTCAAGTTCTTCACCCACTTGCCGGTGTCGGCGTAGTGGTACGGACGCACGGCGACGTCTTCGGTGTTCACGATCAGTTGGACGGGGATGTCCACGTAACGTTCCCGCGGCTTCGTCAGTCGCGGAATGATGTTGGCACGGTAGAGGTTGGTGCCGTTGGTCGCATCGGACCACAGGGTCGAATTCTGTGTCACCAGAGCAGGATCGACACCTGAGAACTCCTGCAGGAATGCGGGCCATCCTTTGGCGAACTGGCGCTTGATTCGTAGCGTCGACAGCCCGGGGATGTGGAACGTGACCGTGTACCAGGAGGCGCGCACCTGTGCGAGGACGTGACGGATGCCCTCCACGGTGGGTTTCGCGAGGCGTGAGCGGGACCATTTGCCGAGGTGGTCGAGGTTGGGACCGGAAATGGACGTGTAGGAGGCGATGCGGTCGATCGCGTGTGGCTCCGCCGCCGCTTCCCAGGCTTGGACTGCGCCCCAGTCGTGCGCGAGGACGTGGACTTTCCGGTCCGGGCTGACGGCGTCGATCACGGCGTAGAAGTCGGAGGCGAGGTTGCGGAGCCGGTATGCCGATTGCTCCTGGGGAATCGTGCTCTCCCCTGCTCCGCGTACGTCGTAGGACACGACTCGATAATCGTCGGCGAGGAGCGGGACGATGTGGCTCCACAACTCGTGTGTGTCGGGCCAGCCGTGAACCAGCACGATCGTCTCACCGTCCGGGTTGCCGGTTTCGAACACGGCGAGGTGCATGCCCTCGTTGACTACGATTCTGCGGTCCATGGCGGTGCTCATTCACTCGACTTTAGTATGAATCCGGGTTACATGTACACGAACTGTCGGTCCTGCCTGCGAGAATCGACCGGTGATCGAGAACTCCGACTGGCCGCCGACCGTACGCGCGATCGCCGCCGCAACCGATGACGCAATCACCGCGGCACGCGCCCGCTCGAAGAGCGACTTCGACGACGCCGTCGGCAGCCTCGATTCCGAGGATCGAGCTCAGGTCGCCTCGATCCACGCCGAGATGGTGCGTTCGCTACTCGAAGAACTGCATCCCGACGGTCTCACCGGGGAGGATGTCCAGGATGCGTTGACCAGTGCGGTCCGGGCGTCGGCCGAGTGGTACGAGGATCTCGACGTTCCCGGCTTCGTCGAGGTGCTGACGGGGGCGCTCGGCGTCGCCGATCACATGCAGGAGGCCGCGGAACAACGGCCGTTTCCCCGGCCGGAGCACGCAATCCTGATCATCACGGACCTGCTGATCAGGCGAAAGGTCGCAGCCCAGGGCTACATCCATCGCGCGGTCGGCGAGATTCGGCGAGCCCAGACTATGGAGATGCCGTAGCGCTTTCTACATTTCTCTAGTATCCACGGAAGAAACCCGTAGAAGGCGATAGCGAGCGTTGCTATCGCCCTCTACGCATATCTAGCGCGCAGACGATAGAGGTGTAGAACCATCCAGAGACAGTCGTGCAGCCCTGCATCGGCTGTGCAGTAGGTTGGCTGCGCCGATGACGGCCCTGATCGACGATTCGACGCTGTCGCGCTCGATGGCCATCGCCCACTCGCGTCGACCGTCGAGGTCGCACCGGACGAAGGTCGCCGTCGATCCGTTCGGAAGCTGATGCAGGCTCAGTGGCTGCTGGTGGAACGCGGTGATCTCGAGGTGGATGCCTGCGTCGTAGAGCATCGACGTCAACGCGTCGATCGGGCCGTAGCTGGTTGCCGTCGCAGAGTGAATGGAGTCGCCGATGCCGAAGGTTGCATCGAAGGTCTTCCGGCCGCCTCGCGCGTCGGATGCTTGCCATGTGCCCAGGCGGATCGGACCCGAGGCGCCGCTGTACTCGGCGCGGAACGCCGACCAGCTCATGGCCTGCGCCGAGGCGTTCAGCTCGCGCGGGACAACGCCGCCGAAGCGCGCGGCGAAGGACTCGCTGGGAGATGTCGGGGCGAAAGAAGCGGAGGTGAGAGCGTTCATAGGAGTGGTCTTTCCGAATGTGAAGGAAGGACCGAGATGGGTAGCACAACGACCCGCAGCGGGGGTCGGTCCGAATCAGACCCCGCTACGGCGGTGTACTACGAGAAGCTTCTTCACGAGAGTCAAGGTACTCCCGCCTGCCCATGCAGAGCAACAATTCGGTCGTCTAACGGCGTCTAGTGCGCAGCCGATAGTGCCCGATACTGTGCGATGAAGTCGCTAGGTCTCGATAACACTCTCTAGGACACGACCTAGATGTGCCCATAAAGTCCAATCCCACTTGTTACTTTGGCCCCATGGACCCCGTGCGTAACCCCTACGCTCCCGGCGCAGGTCAGCGTCCGCCCGAACTTGCAGGGCGAAAGAAGCAACTCGACGCCTTCGACGTCGTACTCGAGCGCATCACCCGTGGCCGTCCGGAGCGAAGCGTCGTACTGACGGGTCTGCGCGGCGTCGGGAAGACGGTGCTGCTGAACCACCTGCGATCGGCGGCCGTCGCGCGAGGATGGGGAACCGGAAAGATCGAAGCGCGGCCGGACCAGGAGCTGCGACGGCCACTGTCGTCGGCGCTGCACATGGCCGTCCGAGGAATCGCTGCGTCGCACCGGGATCCTGAGCGCGTCGACGAATTTCTCGGTGTGCTCAAGGCGTTCGCGCTCCGAGCGTCGGCGGACAAGGGCATGCGCGAGCGTTGGCAGCCCGGCATCGACGTTCCGGCGAAGACCGGACGCGCCGACTCGGGTGACATCGAGATCGACTTGGTCGAACTGCTGCTCGACGCGTCGGCGCTCGCCGGGGATGTCGGAGTAGGTATCGCCATCTTCATCGACGAGATGCAGGATCTCGGGCCTGCGGACATCTCGGCCCTGTGCGCGGCCTGCCACGAGCTGAGCCAGGACGCGGCGCCGCTGATCATCGTCGGCGCAGGGTTGCCGCATCTGCCTGCAGTCCTGTCCGCGTCGAAGAGCTATTCGGAGAGGCTGTTCAGCTATCACCGCATCGGCAGGCTCGAACGGACCGCGGCAGATCTTGCGTTGATCGCGCCGGCGGATCGCGAAGACGTCGAGTTCACCACCGAGGCACTCGACGCGCTGTACGACGCTGCGGACGGATACCCGTACTTCGTGCAGGCGTACGGCAAGGCGACGTGGGATCTCGCGGCCGAATCACCGATCACCGCCGAGGACGTCCGTGTCGCAGCACCGACTGCGGAGGAAGAGCTCGCGGTCGGATTCTTCGGTTCGCGGTACGAGCGGGCAACCCCAGCGGAGCGCGAGTACATGCGGGCAATGGCCGATCTTTCGGGCGACGATGCCTCGGTGCCGACGTCCGCGGTGGCCACCGAACTGGGCCGCAAGCCCGCGTCGTTGTCCCCCGCACGGGACGGGCTCATCAAAAAGGGGCTGATCTACTCCGCCGAGCGGGGAACCATCGCCTTCACGGTCCCCCACTTCGGGCGATACCTGCGGGCGCAGACGGACGACTAGGGCGCTCCGCGCTCACAAGGAATTGATGCGCGACATGTCCCCGTCGTAATAGTCGATCAACCTCTGATCCATCACCTTCCGCCACAGCGGAGGCACGAGTGCACAGAAGATCATCACCGCATACCCGGCCGGGAGCTGCGGTGAATCGTCCATGCTGCGCAGGGATTGGTACCGCCGCACCGGGTTGGCGTGGTGGTCGCTGTGCCGCTGGAGGTGGTACAGAAACAGGTTGCTCCACAGGTGATCGCTGTTCCAGCTGTGGGTGTGATTGGTGCGCTCGTACCGCCCGCGCTTGGTCTTCTGCCGCAGAAGCCCGTAATGCTCCAGGTAGTTCGCGGCCTCGAAGAGAATTACCGCGATCACAGCCTGCAGCACCAGGTACGGGGCCACGATCCAGCCGAAGCTTGCGATCAGAGCCGCGAACAACACGACCGAGATGGCCGCCGCGTTGAACAGGTGATTGTGGGCGGTCCAGCGTGATTTGCCGATGCGATGAAGCCGGCGCTGCTCGAGCTCCCACGCGGAGACGATGCCGCCGATCATGCTCCGCGGAAGAAACCTCCAGAAGCTCTCGCCGTACTTGGCCGACGCAGGATCCTCCGGCGTCGCCACGCGCACGTGGTGCCCATGGTTGTGCTCGACGTAGAAGTGCCCGTAGAACGACTGCGCCAATGTCACCTTGGACAACCAGCGCTCGACGTTCTCACGTTTGTGGCCCAGTTCGTGCGCGGCGTTGATGCCGACTCCGCCGACGATTCCGATGGTGATCGCCAATCCGACACGCTCCGGAACTCCGAGAGGTCCGTGCGCCCACAGGTAGCAGGCCAGGACCAGCCCGGCGTATTGCAGCGGGATCAGCAGATACAGGCACCAGCGGTAGTACTTGTCCTTTTCGAGCGCCTCGGCGGCTTCGACGGGCGGGTTACGACGGTCTACGCCGGAGAAGGCGTCGACGAGCGGGATGACGATGCCCATGATCACCAGGCCCAGCAGCCAGAACGCGCCGGGGCCGAGCCAACTGACCAGGCCCCAGGCCATGAACGGGCTGAGCGGGATCACCAGGCCGAGTGGCCACAGGTATCTCTTGGGATCGCGCCACGTGAGCGGCACGCTCGGAGTCTGCTGGGTCATGAGGGTCGCATACCCCCTCTCGGAAAATCGACCGCAAGAAATTTACTCTGACTAAAGGTAACAGTTATTTTCGGGCAAAGGCCCTCACCATTGTCGTTCGAACCAGCCACGTGATCGGATGGGCACACAGACCCGACGTGAGGAGCACCACTGTGGACAGAGCCGAGTTCTCGCTCGTTGGCCGGCACGGGACCGAGATCGTCTACGACGTCTGGACGCCCGATGCCGAGATTACCGGGCTGGTCGTGCTGTCCCACGGACTGGGTGAGCATGCCCGACGCTACGACCACGTTGCCGCCGTGCTCGGCGACCTCGGCCTGATCGTGTACGCGATCGACCACCGAGGGCACGGGCGGTCGGGTGGCAAACGGCTCGAGTCCAAGAACTGGTCGGATTACGTGAGCGACCTGCACGAACTGTTCCGCATCGCCCGCACCGCGCACCCGAACACCAAGACATTCCTGCTCGGGCACAGCATGGGCGGCGCTATCGCGCTGTCCTACGCACTCGAGCATCAAGCCGAGCTCGACGGTCTCATGCTGTCCGGCCCGGCAGTGGTGCTCGGTGACGGAACACCCAAGATCCTCGTGCCGATCGGAAAGCTACTCGGCAGAATCGCGCCTTCCGTTCCGGTTCAGGCACTCGACTCGGCCGACGTCTCGCGCGACCCCGCCGTCGTCGCCGCGTACGACGCGGATCCCCTCGTGCATCACGGGAAAGTTCCTGCCGGGCTGGCCAGCCACCTCGTCGGCGCGATGGAAAGTTTCCCGGCTGCCCTGCCGTCGTTGACGCTGCCGGTGCTGCTGCAGCACGGCAGCGAGGACAAACTCGCCGACGTGGCAGGCAGCCGGATGATCGCCGAGAGAGCCGGCTCCACCGACCTCACCCTCGAGGTGTACGACGGCTTGTTCCATGAGGTCTTCAACGAACCCGAACGTGAGCAGGTCCTCGACGATCTGGTCGCGTGGCTCGCTCCGCGTGTGAATCGGCAGCCTCGCTCCGCGGGTGAATCGACACCGAGGTAGTAGGTTCTGTGCCTGGGGCTCGAAGAACGTAGCCGGGGATGTTCGTATCGAAGGGGATGAATGTGTCGCGCACAGCGTTGGTTCTCGGCGGCGGTGGGGTCGCCGGAATCGCATGGCAGACGGGCCTGCTTCACGGACTGGCCCACGCCGGTGTCGACGTGACCGGCCCCGACTGGTCGGACATGCTGCTCGGCACTTCGGCGGGAGCGGCCGTCGCAGCCCAGGTCAGCAGTGGAGTGTCGCTCGCAGACCTCTACGACAGGCAGGTTCGGCCCGAACTGCAGATCGACGAGCCACGTCCGAATGTGTCGATCGACTCGCTGAACGAGTTGCTCGACGCGGCCGCCGAGCGGGCAGCAGGCGACCGACAGCGCTTCGCCCGCTACGTCGGCACTGCCGCTCTCGCGGCGTCGACACCGTCCGAAGCGGAGCGACGTGCGGTGATCGCACACAGGCTGCCCTCGCACGAGTGGCCGGATCGCGATCTCAGGGTCGTGGCGGTGGACGCGGAATCGGGCCGACATCGAGTTCTGAATCGCGATTCCGGAGTGCGATTGGTCGACGCCGTCGCAGCCAGTTGCGCCATCCCGGGAATGTGGCCGCCGATGACGATAGGCGTGCATCGCTACATCGACGGCGGCGTCCGATCCAGCGAAAATGCCGACCTCGCAGTCGGTTTCGCGAAAGTCCTGATCCTGCAGGTCGGCGTCGTCGATGCCGGGCAGGATCCATCGGCGGCCGAGCGCGAACGCTTGATCGCGGGAGGTTCGAGCGTCGAGGTCATCCGGCCCGACGCCGACACGCTGTCGGCGATCGGACCCGATCCCACCGACCCGGCTGTACGTTCTGCAGCCGCCGAGGCGGGCTTCCGGCAGGGCAGTGCGGTCAGCGAGGCGCTTCGCGGTTTCAAGCAGGCCTGACCTTCGGTTCAGTCGGTTCGGCTCACGCCTCGTGCAGTCCGAAGAGGGTTGCGCCGTTGTGGTAGCAGACATCTCGAACCCAGTCGTCGCTCAGATCCAATCGACGGACGGCCTCGAGCGCATCGAGATACGGGTACGGGATGTTGGGAAAGTCGCTTCCGAACATGATGCGATCCTGCAGATCCAGCAGACGCGATCTGTCGGCGACCGGAAACGGCCATGCCGATTCGGAGAAATCGGTGAAGGACATCGTGGTGTCCAGCCGTACCTCCTGGTGAAGCGTCGCGATATCGAGGAATTCGGTGTACTCGGGCATGCCCATGTGCGCAATGATCAACGGTAGGCGCGGAAATCGTCGGAGCAGTCCGGCGATCGGTTCCGGTCCCGTGTGGTCACCGGGTGCGGGGCCGGAACCGCAGTGGATGACGACGGGTACCGCCGCATCCTCGATGGCGCCCCACACCGGATCCAGCAGGGGATCGCCCGGTGCATAGTTCCCTACCTGGATGTGCGACTTGAAGATTCGAGTCCCGGAGGTAATCGCGTCGGCGACGTACCGCCCCGCGTCGGGCTCGGGGTAGAACGTTGCCGTCCGAAGGCAATCCGGTGTGCGTTGCGCGAAATCTGCACCCCATGAATTCAGCCACGCGGCCATCCCTGGCTTGTGCGGATAGATCATCGACGTGAAACCGCGTACGCCGAACTCGCGCAACCGGTCCAGGCGCGCCTCCTCGTCCTCGCGGTAGGTGATCGGCCAGTCCATGCCCACGAGAGGTCCCGCACTGTCGAAGTACGCCCACACCTTGTCCATGACGTTCTTCGGCATGAAGTGGGTGTGGACGTCGAACAGGCCCGGCAGTTCGAGCTCCCGCCAGAACGCTCTGACCTGGTCTGCTTCGGTCGAGCTCGGTTCGGTCGAGCTCGGTTCAGTCGAGCTCGGTTCAGTGGGCGACATGTCCGTCGAACCAGTCGAGAGTGCGGACCCAGGCGTCGGCGGCGGCGTCAGGGTTGTAGACCGCGGGCCGGTCGTTGCAGTTGAAACCGTGTTCGCCTTCTGCGTAGCGAGTTATCTCGGTCGACACCGGCGCAGCTGCTGCTGCGGCACGCAGTTGTTCGACCTGTTCGACGGGAATGCCGGTGTCCAGGTCGCCGAAGAATCCGTGCCACGGTGTCTGGAGTGCGTCGGCGACCGACAGCATTGTCGGATAACCGAAGCGGGCTTTGTCGATACCGCCGCCGTAGTAGGTGGCGGCTGCGCCGAGCGTGCGTCGAACAGCGGTGTGGAAGGCAACCGATCCGCCCATGCAGAACCCGATGATCGCGGACTGGGCCGGTTCGAACCCGCGGGCGGCGATGTCGCCGAGGGCCGCGTCGACGTCGGCATCGACCTCGGTGGCCTGCAGTGCGCCGATGGACGCCATCGCCGAATCCATGTCGGTGTACTCGTGAATCTGCTTGTCCTGGCGGTGGAAGAGATGGGGCGCGACCGCTACCCAGCCGGCGTCGGCGAGGCGCCGGCAGATGTCGACGATGTGGGTGGTCACGCCGAAGGCTTCCTGGACGACGACGATGCCTCCGCGCGCCGGTCCGGACGGTGTTTCGACGGTGAGGGGGGTACTCATGAGTCGATTCGATCACATCGACTTGTACGGTGGGATCGAGGTACGTAGATCGTCGGCATTCCCCCTGGCAGCAGATCTTCCGAGAGGACAGCACATGCGCGCGGTACACATCACGAGTCTCGACGGCCCGGAATCGGTGCAGATCGTCGACGTCGACGAACCCACGGTTCGCGACGACGCGTTGGTGATCGACGTGGAGGCGGCAGGCGTCGCGTACCCGGATGCGTTGCTGACCAGGGGTCTGTATCAGTACAAGCCGGAGCTACCGTTCGTACCCGGCAGCGAGATCGCCGGGATCGTGCGCTCGGCGCCGGAGGGATCGGGTTTCGCCCCTGGCGACCGCGTCGCCGCGCTGACCGGGCTGTCCGACGGCATGGCGGAGGTCGCCGTCGTCTCGCCCGACACCGTGTTCCCACTTCCCGACGCCGTGTCGCTCACGGCAGGAGCGGGTTTGCTCTTCAACGACCTCACGGTGCACTTCGCGCTCCGCGAACGCGGGCGGTTGGCCGAGGGCGAGACCGTGCTGGTGCACGGCGCCGCGGGCGGTATCGGGACCTCCGCGCTGCGATTGGCGCCGATACTCGGTGCGTCGCGCGTGATCGCGGTCGTCAGCACCGAGGCGAAAGGTGAGATCGCGAAGGCTGCAGGCGCCACCGACGTCGTGCTCATCTCGGACGCCGACGGGACAGGGTGGAAAGACGCTGTCAAGAAGTTGACCGACGGCAGAGGCGTCGACATCGTGGTCGATCCGGTCGGTGGTGACCGATTCACCGACAGCATCAGAAGCCTGGCACCGGCGGGACGCATCCTGGTCCTCGGTTTCACGGGTGGCGAGATCCCGACCGTGAAGGTGAATCGCCTGTTGCTCAACAACGTCGACGTCGTCGGTGTCGGGTGGGGCGCATGGTGGAGGACACGGCCGGGGTACCTCGCGACTCAGTGGGCGGAGCTGGAACCGCTTCTGGCGTCGGGAGAACTGACTGCCCCGGAGCCGACGGTGTTCTCGATCGACAAAGCATCCGATGCCATTTCGTCACTCGAAAATCGCACCGCCGCAGGCAAAGTGGTTCTCCAACTGAAGTAGCCGAGAGTTCCACCCGGTTCAGTCGGGGAGTTCCACCCGTTTCAGTCGGGCAGTTCCACTCCGCGTGCTGTGGACAGCGCAGCGATTTCCGCGGGAAAGACGTTCTTGAAGACGAACGGATCGGTTCCGAGTGCCCAGTTCGGAGCCAATTCGATCGCGTACCGCTCGAAGTATCCGAGTTGCTTGCCGACGAGGATGAGTTCCTCGGGACTCGACGTTCGGTACTGCTTGCCCATTCCGACAAGAGCCTTGATGAAGTCGGTCAGGCTGAAGTGCGCCAACGTGTCCGACAGCATCGGCGCGAACACGGCCTGAAGGATGAGTCCGACCTCGGCGTCGGTGCCGACGTCATCGGTGACGATCCCGAGGCGCTTGACGCTGCCCGCGAGACGGGTGAAATCGCCGTCGACGACGGTGGCGTGGAACAGGTCCTGCAGGAGCATTCGCCACTGTTCGTCGAGTTCGCCCATCACACCGAAGTCGAGGAAGGACACGCGTCCGTCGTCGAGCACCCAGACGTTGCCCGCATGGACGTCACCGTGGAAGAGGCCGTGCAGCACAAGCGCTTCCATCCACACCTTCGCGGCTCGCCGGACGACGAGTTCCGACGCGTCGCCCGGCGTGCACTGGTCGAGCGGTGAACCGTGCATTCGTTCCATGCAGATCACGCGGCTGCCGCAGTATTCGGCGAACACCTCCGGCGCGGTGACGTACTCGTTGTCGCCGAACGCGGAGATCGATTCGCGGAAGCGCGCTTGCCTGCGCGCTTCGACCACACTGTCCAACTCGGCGAACGTGGCGGCGTGGAGGTCGACGATGATCGCGGATGCGTTGGCGGTCTTGAAGAACACGATGAACTTTTCGAGCGCCCGGGCGAAGATGTAGGCGATGCGTAGGTCCACCTTCATGCGGTGGTAGATGCCCCGGCGCTGGACCTTCATGATCACTTCGCGGCCGTCGCGCAGGACACACAGATGGACTTGTGCAACCGACGCGGAGGACAGCGGGACGTCGTCGAAGCGGCTGAACAACTCCGCTGTCGGCCGTCCCAGATCGGACTCGATGGTGGCGCGGGCCTGTGCACCCGGGTAGGGCGGGACCTCGTCGAGACATCGAAGACAAGTGTCGGCGAGGACCTTGGGGAACAGTCCGGGGGACGAGCCCATCAACTGCCCGACCTTGACGAACGTCGGTCCCAGGACGAAGAAGGCGTCGACGACGCCCTCCGAGGCGTGAAGCGGCCAGCCGCGACGCGGGGCGAGCGCCCACTTTCCGACAGCCAGGATTTGATAGAACACCAGGACCGCGCCGATGACGAGCAGGCGCAGAAATTCGCGAACTCCGAACTCGCGCAGCGGTGGAGCAGGTCTGGTGGTGATGGGTCCGGTGGTCATCGCGCCATCTCCAGCGAGCCCGTGCCGAGCGCGGCGGTCTCCAGGCGGGACATGAGCCGCTCGAAGCTACGGGTGTCGCCGGACGTGCGGGAGAGCACCAACGCTCCCTGAATCCCAGCGACGATCTCCTCCGCCAATCCTCGGGCGTCGTCACCGTGTCCGAGTTGCCGCAGCACCGGCGTCAGCGCGTCGATCCAATCGCTGAAGTATCTGGCGACGCGGGAGCCGAACAGTGCACGCTCCTCACCGAGCGAGAACGCCGCGAACAAGCAGACCCGACGGCCCGACTGGAAGTATTTCGAGGTCTGCGCGAACATGTCGTGGGAGCGCGCGCGGGCGTCCGTCGCGGCACGCAGCGGCGCGAACACGTTGCTCTGGAACCACCGCTCGACCTCGTCGAGAACTGCCTCCGCCATCTCGGTCTTTCCGCGGGGGAAGAAGTGATACAAGCTGCCCTTGCCGAGCCCGGTTCGCTTGCTGATCACCGACAGCGAAGACCCGTTCCAGCCCAGGTCTCCGAAGACACCTGCCAGGACGGGCACCACGTCCCGCCTGTCGGCGGTCGTTCGGGGCGGTGTCGTTCGTGACGCTGTCGTTCGTGACGCTGCTGTTCGTGATGCTGCTGTTCGTGGCACAGTTGCTCCTCGAGGGGGTGCTCCCGCGCCGCGCTGCGTGGGAACGACCCCGACTGTACCTACCGGTACAGACCGCTCACCCGGACCCCTTGGTTCCGGATCGTTCGTACAGGGAGAGAGTCATCGGAACACGGAGTACCGCCTGGGCTCGCGGCGGCTCGGTAGGTCGACGAGGCCGCATCGCCGGTGCTCTGTTCGGCGTCGCCGGTGTGCAATATCTGCTCGCGGAGGCGGCGACAGCTCTCCGGTTCGACGGCTACAGCCCATTGCAGGACACCGTCAGCGAGCTCGGGGTGCCGCAGGTGTCCGAGTGGCACGGACTGATGAACGCCTCGTTCTGCGTGTCCGCGGCGTCGGTGCTCGCGGCGGGACTCGTCGCGGCTCCCCTGCTGACGAGGGGACGGGCGCAGCTGATGCGTGGCAGTGTCCTCGCCTACGCGGTCGGGAGCGTGCTGGTTGCCGTGGTGCACACGGGCGAGGGCAACCTGCACACCCTCGGGGCGGTTCTGGCCATCGGCGCGGGAAACGTCATCGCCCTCACTGTCGGTTCTGCACGGACTGTCGGGTCGGCGCGGACTGTCGGTTCCGATGCGACGAGATTCCCGCGCTGGTACTCGCGCGCTTCCGTCGGGTTGGGGACGGTGGGGTTCGCGGCGTCGGCGTTGCTCCTCACGGGTATCGGGCCGGTCGGCGCGGTGGAGCGTGTCTCGATCTACACCTTCGTGGCGTGGGAGCTCATGACCGCGGCGACAGTGTGGAGACGGCGACGGTGGACGGAGCCGATTTCTGCCGACAGCAGAATCGGTTCGGAAGATCGAGCGGAGGGTCCGTACAGCTCCTAGCCTGGCTGCATGGCAGACGAACGAGCTATCGCGAAGGTTCTTCCGCTGCGCCCCGGCGCAGGTCGTACGCCGCCTGGTCCCGAACCGTTGGTCCGTGAGGGTATGGGCCGGGTTCTGCGACGGATCCGCACGGAGCAGGGCCGCACCTTGCAGGAGGTCTCGTCCGAGGCTCGGGTGTCGATGCCCTACCTCTCCGAGGTCGAGCGGGGACGGAAGGAAGCGTCGTCCGAGGTGCTCTCGGCTCTGTGCGGCGCGCTGGAGATCGCCCCGTCTCGCCTGCTGATGTTGACCGGGCGAGAACTCGCTGGAACGAACTCCGTCCAACGAGTCTCGCGCGGTCCCGCTCCCGTCACCATGCTCGCCGCCTGACGGAAGCCGGCGAAGTCGGTGAACTTGTCTGCAGCGCGGTCAGTTCCGATTGGTCGCGATCAGGTCGGCCAACCCGTATTCGACTGCTTCGGTGGCGGTGTAGATCCGATCGCGGTCGGTGTCCAGCCGTAGTGTCTCGGGTTTCTGACCGGTGTGATGGGCGAGTATCTTCTCCATCTCCGAGCGCACGCGCACTATCTCGTCGCGTTGCAGTGTGAGATCGGAGATGGTTCCCTCACCTCCACCCGACGGCTGGTGCAGCAGAATCCTGGCGTGGTTCAGCATGATTCGCTTACCTGGTGCTCCCGACGCCATCAGCACGCCCGCGGCCGACGCTGCCTGCCCGACGCAGAAGGTGGACACGTCGGGTTTGATGTATTCCATCGTGTCGTAGATGGCGGTCATCGCAGTGAACGATCCGCCGGGTGAATTGATGTACAAGCTGATGTCGGCGTCGGGGTTGTCCGATTCGAGATGGAAGAGCTGCGCGATGACGACGTTCGCGACGCCGTCGTCGATCTCGGTTCCGAGGAAGATGACGCGTTCGGACAGGAGTCGGCTGTAGATG
This sequence comes from Rhodococcus sp. NPDC057297, assembly GCF_042667435.1. Classification (NCBI taxonomy): domain Bacteria; kingdom Bacillati; phylum Actinomycetota; class Actinomycetes; order Mycobacteriales; family Nocardiaceae; genus Rhodococcus; species Rhodococcus sp. NPDC057297. The sequence goes on from NZ_JBHUZE010000001.1 coordinate 527,671, forward strand.
TCGTAGGCGCGCTCGCCGCTGTGAGTCCGTTCGACGACGGTGGGGATCGTGTACTGGCTCATGATTGCTCGACTCCCAGTCCTACCTTGTGGTGCGGTGCCGATGGTCGTATGTCGTCGAGGGTGGTGACGATGTGGTCGATCAGGCCGTAGTCCCGAGCCTGCTGGGCCGTGAACCAACGGTCGCGTTCGCTGTCTGCCGTTACCGTGGACACGTCGTGGCCGGAGTGTTCGGCATTGAGGCTGTGCATCAATGCTTTCGTGTATTCGAGGTTCTGCGCCTGGATCTCGATGTCGACGGCGGTACCGCGGATGCCTGCGGACGGCTGGTGCATCATCACGCGGGCGTGCGGGAGGCTGTAGCGTTTTCCCTTGGTTCCCGCGGTGAGCAGGAACTGGCCCATGCTGGCTGCGAAACCCATTGCGAGGGTGGATACGTCGTTGGGTATGAGTCGCATGGTGTCCATGATCGCGAGGCCTGCGCTCACCGAACCTCCAGGCGAGTTGATGTAGAGGCTGATGTCGCGGCGAGAGTCGTTGGCGGACAACAGGAGCAGCTGAGCGCAGATCCGGCCGGCGATGGCGTCGTCGACGGCGGCTCCCAGTACGACGATGCGTTGATCGAGCAGTCGGGACGCCAGTTGGTCGTCGAACGGTGACACCGCGGCGGTGTCGCGTTCGTTCATGGTGGTGTACATGTGCATTCCTCACTCGTGAGTGTCGTCGGTCCCCATCAGGCTGCGCGGTGGGTCGGCGGGAAGGAAGGATTCTCTGCTCCGAGCAGAGATCGCTGCGGGCGTAATGCGTCTGACCAGGCGATTGGGTGTTCGGGCCCGTGGAGAGGTACGGTAGTGAAGCACCCGACGCGGGGTGGAGCAGCTCGGTAGCTCGCTGGGCTCATAACCCAGAGGTCGCAGGTTCAAATCCTGTCCCCGCTACTGAAAGAAGAACCCCCGGAAAGCATTGCTTCCCGGGGGTTCTTCCTTGTGTGCTGAATGCGCTATTGCAGGCGAAACCGAACGATGTCGCTGACGTTGTCGATGGCGTCGGTCAGGGCCTGCAATCGATCCGACGCGCCGAGAGCTTCCAGGACGTCCTGGCGGTCGGACTGGCCCATGGGAACCTGTGCAGCGAGGCGGAACAGGCGCTCCCCCGACGCGGCGGGAAGCTCCGCGAACTCGGGATCGTCCGGCGGCGTCGAGCCTTCTGCTTCGGCGAGGGTGCCGATCAGGCGATACAGCGCCCTGATCTGCTCCTGGAGTTCGGCGAACTCGGATTCGGTGACCGAATCCTCGGGATGATCGGGCCACGGCCGCACGTCGGCACGAGGGTACGGGTCGTCCTCGAGCCAGGCGTCGACTCGGATTCGTTCCCCTCCTACGCATTCCACAAGGAATCGGCCGTCGCCGATGTCCTGGTGCGCGACGATGTGCGCCCTGGTGGCGACATCGTGCCGAACGTCTCCGCCCCCGGCCTCGTGGCCACGGGCGATGAGCACCACCCCGAAGCTCGGGTCCTCGGTAGCGAGGCAGTCTCGCAGCATCTCCTGGTAGCGCGGTTCGAAGATGTGCAGAGGAAGCGGCTCACCCGGGAGCAGAACGCTTCCCAGGGGAAACATCGGAATTACTGCCACGGGTCAGTCCGACGAGGCCGGCCGCGTCGACTGCGGAATCGGTGCGAGCTCGGACACCGCTGCCGCGCCGAGGAACTGGTCGAGCACCCGGAAGAACAGATCGGGCTCGTCCAGCTGTGGGAAATGTCCTGCATCGGAGAAGATCTCGACGCGCGAGTTCGGAACCTCGCGTCGGATGTTGTCCGCGTGCGACGCCGGAATCATGCGATCCTTCCCGCCCCAGACCAGGAGCGAGGGCAGCGATTCGAACTTCTCGAAATGCTGTTTGGCGCTGACGGTTTGACCGCGCGGACCGACGACGGCGCGAGTCGACGCCAGGAAAGCGGAGCGGGAGCCGTGGTCCGCCACCGTCTTGAACGCACGCCATGTCTCGGTGGTGCTCTTACCGGGGCGCACCGGCAACCCCCATTTGCCGAGCTGAGTCACCACGTTCTCGGTGTTCTTACGAACCCAGTCCGACGCCAACACCGGCAGCACCAGTTCGCTGCCCGGCAGAGTCGCAGCCTTCAGGAACAAACTGACTTCGCGTCCCAGGCCGCCACTGCTGACGAGGGCGATCCGCTCCATGCGCTCGGGGAACAGATAGACGGTCTGCATGACGATTCCGCCGCCGAGCGAATGCCCCACCATCGGTGCCGAACGAATGTCGAGGTGGTCCAGTAGATCGCGGATGGTCGCCGAGTGCGCACTGAGCGAATAGTCGCCGGGTGGCTTGTCCGAGTCGCCATGGCCGAACAGGTCCGGTGCGATGACGCGGTACTTCTCCGACAGTCGCTCGATCTGACCTGCCCAGGACTCGTGCGAGCCCAGAAGACCGTGGACGAGGACCACAGGTGGACCGTCCCCGGCGTCGACGTATCGCAGGGTGTCCCGGTGGAACTCGACCGACTCGAGCTCGTAAGGCGACGTTCGGTCTGGCATCGATCCTCCTCGCGCAGTGTCTCTGGTCGTTCCGCCGGCTCCACTCCTGCCGACTTGGGTCGTTCCGCCGGCTCCACTCCTGCCGTCTTCGGTCAATCCGCCGGCGGCTTCGATGCCCAACGTACGCGGATCAGCGTCCTCGGGATAGTCGATGCCCCGGTGAGCTGCGATGGACGCCGTAAGTGGACGAGTGCTGGCTCGACGAGAGGAGTGTCGTCGAGCCGGGTCGAGGTGCTGCACTAGTGGATGATTCCCTCGGTTGCTCGGCGTAGCTCGTGGTCGAGGATTCGAGCGACATCCTCGGCGACCGGTTCGCGGACCATGTCGACGTGGCGTCCGTCGACGTGCGTGATGGACAACTCGCCGGTGGCTATCGCGGCCCACGACCTGCGATCGTCCGTGTTCTCCGCGGTGACGATGACGCTGACCGGACCGTTCCATGCTTTCGGACGATGGAAGCGCAGAGCGAGCGATCCGATCGCCGCGAACGCCAGCCACCTCTCGGTGGTCGAATATCGTGCGATGCCTGCAGTGGCCACGCGCGCTGCGATACCGACGCGGGTTGCGACAGTGATCTTGGGCGACGACGCCGCACCTACACCCGCCGGTGCAGCCTCGAGCGCGCTTCCGCCGGGTAAACGGTCGAGCAGGTGGCGGTACAGGCGGGGGTCGAGGAGAGTCAGTCGCGCGACGGATCTGCCGCCGGCCCGAAGCTGGTGAGCCATCTCGAGTGCGATCCATCCGCCGAGCGAGTGCCCGGCGAGAAGGTACGGGCCCGACGGCTGGATTCGCGTGATCTCTCGTACGTAGGTGCGTGCTGCTGCGCGGATGGTGCGGTCGGGAAGTGCCCGCGTGTCCATTCCCTTGGCCTGGATCACGTAGACGGGGCGGTTCGGGTCGAGGCGCCGAGCGAGCGCGGCCAGACCGACGGCGGGCACTCCGCCACCTGCGACGATGAACAGAGGCGTGAGCGAACCCGTGGTGCGGAGTGGCACTGCGATCGACTCGGCTCTCGAACGGGCCGAGTTGTCGTCGATCGACGCGAGCTTGGTGTCCACGATCGAGGCCAGACGGCGGACGCTCATGGCCCCGACCAGTTCCTCCGCCGACAGCACGATGTGGAAGGCGCGCGCGACCCCCACCGAGATCTGAGTCAGCGCAAGCGACGTAGCGCCCATGGCGGTGAAGTCGGTGTGGGACCCGATGTCGTCGATCCCGTCGACTTCGTCCCGGAGGGCGTCGTGGACGATGTTGGCGATCCACATTTCCGTCGCACCGCGCGGCGCATCCGACGCCGTGGCGGACGCGACGTCCGCGACCTGCTCCGGCAGGCGCTGTCGGTCCACTTTGCCGCGTTCGTTGCGTTCGATCGTGAGTGTGCGCGTGATGTTCCGGGGAACCATCCACGTGGGGAGTTGGTCCTGAATGCCCGCTCGGACGTAGGCACTGTCCCGTGTGTCGCTGACGAAGAACGCATCGAGGTGGGGTTCGCCGTCGATCGAGCGGGCCACGATTGCCACGTCCCGGACACCGTCGACTCCGCGGATGGCTGCTTCCACCTCGGCGGGCTCGACGAGGTATCCGCGGATCTTGACGGCGTCGTCGGCTCGGCCGAGCAGGTGCAGCTGCCCGAGCTCGTCGAATCGGCCGAGATCGCCGGTTGCGTAGCGCATGAGCGGCCCGTCGCTGGCGAAGTGTGATTCCGTCAGATCGGGGAGGCCGAGGTAACCGTCGGACAGGCATTCCGCGGAGACGCGGATCTCCCCGGCCACTCCGGCCGGTGCGAGCGTGCCCGCCTGGTCGACGACGTCGACGATCTTGCCCTTCGGGAGGGTCGTCGCGGTGAGGAAGCCCGACGGCAGGGGGCGGTCCGATCGGTACTCGCCGTACGCCACGCCGCCTGCTTCCGTGGTTGCGTACCAGTTGACGAAGGTGGCGCCGCTGCCGAGTGCGCTACGGAATCCGATGACGTCCCGCGAGTGCAGGGCTTCGCCGTAGGTGGTCACGACGCGCAGCGACGGCACGGCGTTGTCCGGGACCGGGACGATGGCGTCGGACGGGATCTCCTCTGCTCCCGCTCGGAAGCTCCGCACCAGCGAGGGGGAGCAGTGCAGTGTTGTCAGCGAGGAGCGTTCGATCCATTCGGTCAAGGTGGTGGGCAGGACGGTGCGTGGGTCCGTGCAGTAGACCGTCGCACCGCTGAGGATGCCGGCGAACAACGTGTTCAGGCCCGCACCGAAACTGACCGGCAGCGCATTGCCGACGCGATCGCGGGAGGACAGGCCGAGTGCGGAGCTGACCTCGTACGCCTTGGTCAGGCACATGCGATGACTCAGCAGCACACCTTTGGCGGCACCGGTGGAGCCCGAGGTGTAGGCGATCAATGCCGTCCGGCTGCCGGTGAGAGTGGGTAGCGGCATCGCGGAATCCTGCGTGTTCGCGAGGTCCGCCTGGTCGAGGCGGAGTGCCGCTGCCGACTCGACGATGCGGTCCGCGCGGTTGGCCGGCAAGTTGGAATCCAACGGGACCAGCGCGTGGCCCGACGCCATCACCGCGAGCATCGTGGCGATCGACTCCGACGTGGAGGCGGCTTCCACGGCGATCGGGCGAGGGTCGTCACCCGCGAGCTGGGCGATCTTTCTCGCCGACGCATAGGTGCGGTGCAGGAGTTCGTCGAACGTGACCGCCCCGTCCTCGGTGTGGACGGCGACGGCGTCGGGCACCGCGTGGGCGACCTCGCAGAGTCGGTCGAGAAGGGTGTCCCTGGTGCCGGGTTTGCACAGCGGTGCAAGCGGCGCGTGGGTTGGCGCTTCCAGCTTGTGCACCGACATGGTTGCTCCTCGAGTACGGCGTCCCTTGCGATCGCTCTACCGGGAAACCGACCCGAAAACAATCGTAAAGTCTGTTTTACTCCATACAAGGTAACCCTGCGGTCCTTTTGGCTGCAACTTCTTCGTTCGATCGACCGACGAGGCCGCCACGACCCGACTCATGGTTCCGTGATTGCCTCCAGCGGTCGGGTGCGGGCGGCGCGCACCGCGGGCCAGAGTGCCGCGAGGACTCCGACGACGGCCGAGCCGAACAGCATGGCCACTATCTGGCCCCACGGAACGGTCAGGAGACCGAGCCCCTCGTCGCGCAGAGTTCTGACGAATCCCCATCCGAAAGCCACGCCGAGGCCGAGGCCGACGATGGCACCGAAGAGCGCGATGAGCAGTGACTCCAGATAGATCGTGCGCCTGACCTGGGGGCGCTGCATGCCGACGGCCCGGAGCATTCCGATTTCACGGCGTCGTTCGACGACCGACAGAGCGAGAGTGTTGACGATTCCCAGCACGGAGATGACGACGGCGAGCGCGAGCAGCCCGTAGAGGACGGCAAGCAATGTGTCGATCTGCTGGCCCTGCGCCCCCTTGAATTCGTCGCGATCCTGGACTTGAACGACGACGAACGGCTTGGTGGCGGCTTCCAGGTCGGTCCTGAGCACGTTCAGGTCGGTTCCCGGAGCGGCGCCGACGAGCACCACGATGTCCGACCGGACGATGCTCGGAGTCACCTTCTGGTAGACGTCGTTCGAGATCATCCACTGCCCTACCAGCGGGTTGTCCTCGTAGACGGACGTGACCGTGACGGGAACCTGCTGCCCGTCGACCGACGTCATGTTCACGACCGAGCCGAGCGCCCACCCCTCGTCGCGCGACGCGGAGGACGACACAGCGATGCTGTCTCCTTGCAGCTCCGGCGACCCGGCGACGACGACGCTGTCGAACAATCCTTCCGGGCTCCCTTCGAGTGCGACGCCGAAGGCGGGCTCGTCGTCGATGTCCACCGACACCGGGTGAAGTACGGCGACACGATCGACCCCGTTCACCTCCCGTGCGGCTGCGGCGGCGCCCGTCGGAATTCCGATCGACGGTGGGCCGCTGAAGATGTAATCGGCTTCGATCCCGTTGTCGACCAGGGCGTCGACGCTTGCTTTGGCGGTGGATCCGAGAACGCCGATGACCGAGACCAGCATAAGCCCTAGCATGAGCGCAAAGGCAGTGGCAGCGGTGCGTCGGGGATTGCGAACCGAGTTGGTGCGGGCCAGGCGTCCGATCGGGCCGAACGGCCGCGTCAGAACCGAACCGAGGGCGCCGACGACGGGCCGGGACAGCGACGGTGCCGCCAGCGCGACGGCGACGATCACGGCCACGGCACCTGCGCCGACGGTCGCTGCGGCAGCGCCGCCGGTGGATTGTGCTCCGATGACGACGGCAGCGGCGCCGATCGCGCCGATCACGACGCCGATCCAGGTGCGCATGCGCAGACTGTCACCCGCGGAGGCGAACTCCTCGCGCATCGCGGCGATTGGAGGGACCTTGGCGGCACGACGTGCGGGTGCGTATGCGCTGAGCACGGTGACGACGATGCCGACGGCGAAGGCGACGACGACGGTTCGAGGTTCGAGTGCCAGTGCGCCCGAGGGCAATCCGAGGTCGAAGGCGTTGAGTAGTGCGCGTAGGCCGTAGGCGAGACCGATGCCGCCCGCGAAGCCGAGTGCGCTGCCGATGACGCCGACGACGAGTGCCTCCAGCACCACGGAGCGGCTTACCTGGCCGCGGCTGGCACCGATCGCGCGGAGCAGGGCGAGTTCGCGAACGCGCTGGGCGACGATCATCGAGAAGGTGTTGTAGATGATGAACGTGCCCACGAGCAACGCGATCGCGCCGAATGCGAGCAGGAAGTAGTTCACGAAGGACAGGGCTTGTTCGATCTCGGCCTGTGCTTCGTCCCGGACGTCGTCCGCGGTCTGCACCTTCAAGTCGGGCAGCGCGGCGGCGATCTCGTCCCTGAGCTCCGTCTGCGACGCGCCGGTTCCGGCGATGTCGTAGTACTGCACGTGCTCGCCGTCGGAGAACAGTTCGTCGGCCTGGCCCTCGGTGAACTGGATGCCGATGTACCCGCCGGATTCGGCGGCGGTGTCGTAGATACCGGTCACGGTGACGTCGACGGTGCCCTTCGACGGCACGAGGACCTGAGTGGTGTCCCCCACGCCGAGCCCGGATCGCGTGGCGCCGCCCTCGTTGATGATGATGTCGCCCGGTGCCGTGGGCGCCGAACCTGCGACGAACACAGCGTCCTCGCCGAGTCGTCGATCGGGCGGTAGGTACGCCTCGCCGATCGTCGGCGCGCCACCGGTCTGCACGGCAGCGCCCGAGGAATCGAGTACGACGATCTGACCTCCGACATACGGTGCGACCGCACGAACGTCGGGCAGGGACGAGATGACGTCGGCCGCGGAGACAGGGACGCCGCTCGAGCGTGCGTCCTCGGCGCTGACGCGGACGTCGGCGCCCTGGGCGGTGTCGGAGAAGATCGAGGAGAACGTTCGTTGCAGCGTGTCGGTGAACACGAAAGAGCCTGCAACGAAGGCGGTTCCGAGCACGACGGACAGGACGGTCAGTGCGAGTCTGACCTTGTGGGCGGCGAGATTGCGCAGTGAGACCTTGCGCATGGGGTTGGTCGCAGGCATGGTCAGGCCGTTTCCAGACGCTTCATGCGGTCGAGTACGTTCTCGGCAGTCGGGTTCGCGAGGTGGTCGATGACCGAACCGTCGGCGAGGAACACGACGCGGTCTGCGTAACTGGCGGCGCGGGGATCGTGTGTGACGATCACGACGGTCTGATCGAACTCGTCGGCGGCAGCGCGGAGGATGCTCAGCACCTCACCGGACGACCGGGAATCGAGGTTGCCGGTCGGCTCGTCGCCGAAGACGATGTCGGGTCGGCCGGCGAGCGCACGTGCGCACGCGACGCGCTGCTGCTGGCCACCGGACAGTTCGCTCGGCCGGTGGCCGAGACGGTCACGTAGGCCGAGTCGGTCGACGACGGTGTCGAGCCACTGCGGGTCGGCCTTGCGCCCCGCGATGTCCAGCGGCAACGTGATGTTCTCCAACGCCGTCAGCGTGGGCACGAGGTTGAATGACTGGAACACGAAACCGATTCTGTCCCTGCGCAGTCCGGTCATCTGCTTGTCGTCGAGATTCGTCAGCTCGGTGTCACCGATCGTGACCGTTCCCGAGGTGGCCGTGTCGAGACCTGCGAGGCAGTGCATCAGCGTCGACTTGCCCGACCCCGACGGGCCCATGATCGCCGTGAACTCGCCGCGGGCGAACTCCACCGTCACGTCCCGCAGCGCGTGGACCTGAGTGTCGCCGGAACCGTAGGTCTTGGTGAGGGCACTCGCCCGGGCGGCAGGCGCTGAACCTGCGGAACGAGCTGAGAGGCCGGTGTCAGTCATGGCATCAGTGTTTCAGTGTTTTCTGCATTTCCATATCGGGGAGACCACCCATCCGCCCCTAGTATGGAGAGATGCGCATCGGAGCACACGTTCGCGACAGTGCCGACCCGCTCGGTTCTGCGGCAAGCCTCGGGGTCGATTTCGTTCAGATGTTTCTGACCGACCCGCAGAAGTGGAACAAGCTGACACCGCATCCGCAGGGTGAGGAATTGAAGGCGAGTGACGTCGACGTCGTCGTACACAGTTCGTACGTTCTCAACGTCGCGAGCCTGAACAACCGGATCCGCATTCCGTCGCGTAAAGCGGTGATCGAGCAGGCGTCCGCTGCGGCCGACATCGGTGCCATCGGATTGGTCGTCCACGGCGGACACGTCCGCGACGGTGAGGACACCGCCAAGGGGTTCGAGAACTGGCGCAAGCTTTTCGAGCGTCAGGCCGACGACGGCGGTTTCGCGGTGCCGATCTTCATCGAGAACACCGCAGGCGGGGACTTCGCGATGGCCAGGCACTTCGACGACATCGCGCGGCTGTGGGATGCCGTCGGCGAATTCGGTGCAGGCTTCTGCCTCGACACGTGCCATGCATGGGCGGGTGGGGAGGAATTGGTCGGTGTGGTCGATCGGATCAAGGCCATCACCGGACGAATCGACCTGGTGCACTTGAACAATTCACGCGACGAGTTCGATTCCGCTCGCGACCGGCATGCAAATCTCGCCGACGGAACCATCGACGCGGATGTCCTGGTTGCAGTCGCGGAGGCGTCGGGTGCACCGGTGATTCTGGAGACTCCCGCAGAAGGTCTCGCGGCGGACGTGCAGTACCTGAAGTCGCTCTGAGGTTTCAGGTCCGAACGAATGCCGAGACGGTCTTTTCCCAGAACCGCTCGAAATCGTCGACGTCGGCGCGAGTGAAAACTCGGCTGTTCCATCGAAACTCGGCGTCGACCATGACTACTCCGTCGAGTTCGGACACACTGCACGTGACCGAGAGGTTGTGACGGAGGGGTTCGTCGTCACCGGGCGCGGCGATCGCTGCGGCGTCGGGCTCGAACGAGAACGCGATCTGCGCGCCGTGCTTGCGGGCGAGGGCGGGTGCACGCCTGGCGGTGACGTAACCCTCGCCGCCGTCCGGGACGGCGGCGATGCGGCGTCGAACTTCGGTGAGAATCGTGCCCGGCGCACCGGTCACCGGCAGCCGAACCGGGTACCGGGCAGAATCCTGCTCCACTGTGCTGCACGGAAGATCCACGAGAACTCCGGAAAAGGAGCACCGGCACCGGTCGCTCTGCCACGCGCCGACGGTGGCGGCGAGGACGGACAAAAGCGTCTCGGACGTCGGGTGCTCCGGTGCGGCCCACTGAGTGTGGGTTTCGGTGACGACGGAGGAGGAGACGGTGTCGATTCGTTCGTCGGTACGCCTGCTGCCGAAGGTGCGCTCCTCGGGCGTGAGGACAGCGACCCAGTACGGGGCCTCCACTGCAGATTGCCCGAGCATGCCGACACCACCTCGAAGTTTTCGTCTTACTGTCGCAAGCCTTACCTAACCTTGCGCCACTGTAGCCAAAGCACCGGGGATCGCCAAACGAGGGATCAGGAAAGCAGACGAGGAACGGTCGGCGCGGGAGGAAGTGCGCCGGCGTCGAGCTGGTCGAGTAGGCCTTCCGACCAGCTCAGCAGCCCGGAGATGTCGAGACCGTGAGGTGGGTCGAGTTCGTAGTCGCGGATCCGGTCGTGCCCCTGTCTCAGCAGGGACCTCGCGCCGACGACGTTGCCGCGGAGAACGTGCGTCAACCCGACGGCGAGCTGGGCGAGGCCCTGCCAGAGCCTGCGTTCCGGCTCGGGCGAGTCCTTCCACGTGCCTTCGAGGATTTCGTGCGCGTGGAACGGCATCGACGCGTCGAGCAGCTCCTGCGCTCGCGTGATGGCCTCGTCGGGAGGCAACCTCAGATCGTCGGGAATGCGTTCGACGCCGACGGCGCCCCGCGCGAGCGGCCTTCCCAGGCCGTCACGGGGGCGCCCGTTGAGCGGTTTGCCGGTGGCGTCGCGTTCACGGTCCGGCACTCTTGTCTCACACCTCGCTGGTAGATGCTTCCGCGGTTTTTCTCGGAGCCGTCGCGGCCGCCGAGTTCTCGCTCGCATGGATCGTTCGACTTGCCTTCGGATTCTGTGCAGGCTGCCGTCCGGACTGTCGCGCCGAGGTGATCGTCACGCCGATCAGGGCCAGCAGAGCGATCGCCGACACGGCAACCATCGTCAGCGATACTGCCACGTTGTCGTTGCCGAGCGCACCCACGACGGGAGCGATGATCGCGCCTGACCCGAACTGTGCCGCTCCGAGCAGTGCAGCGGCGGTGCCTGCTGCCTCACCGTGCCGTGAGAGGGCAAGGGCAGGCGCGTTGGGCATGACGAGGCCGACAGCACCGAGCACGAACCACAGCGGAATGAGGAACCCAAGGATTCCACCGACCCCGGCGACCGCGAGGATGGTCATGACCAGCGCTGCCACGACAGCCGCCGAGAGGGCGCTGATCACGATACGCACGGGCGTGAAGTGTCCGAGCAGCACGACGTTCAACTGCGAGGCGCCGATCAGTGCAATCGCTCCGAGTGCGAACACGATGGCGAACTGCTGTTCGCTGAGACCGAACTCGTCCTGAAGGACGAAGGACGATCCTGCGATGTACGCGAACATGGCCGACATCGCGAGTGCTGCGACGAGCACGAGAACGACGAACTGTCCGTCGCGGACGAGACCGCCGTAGGTGCGTACGACGGGCATGACGCCTCCACTGCGACGACGCTCGGGTGGCAGGCTCTCGCGTAGGGAGAAGACGGCGAGGATCAGCAGCGCGACGCCGAGCACGGCGAGGACGGCGAACACCCACCGCCACGTTCCGACGATGAGAATGCCGCCGCCGATCGTCGGTGCGAGCACGGGCGCCACTCCCATGACCAGCATCAGACGAGACAGAACCGTCGCGGCCGCGCGACCGGTGAAGAGGTCACGAACGACGGCCATCGCGACGACGGCCGCCGCTGCCGCGCCCAGTCCCTGCAGGCCACGGAAGAGTCCGAGTACGGCCACGTTCGGGGCGATGACACACAGAAGCGACGCGCCGATGTGCACCGCGGTGCCGACGATGAGGGGAAGGCGTCGGCCGACGACGTCGGAGAGCGGCCCGATGACGAGCTGCCCGAGCGCTAGCCCGATCAGCGTTCCGGTGAGCGTGAACTGCACTGCAGCCGCAGAAGAATTCAGGTCGTCGACGATGGACGGCAGAGCGGGTAGGTACATGTCGATCGTCAGCGGCCCGAGTGCGATCAGTGCTCCCAGCACCAGAATGATTCTCAAGCGCTCGGCAGAGGTCGGTTCTGTGGATGCCACGGCATCGGTTGCTTGCGTCACCCAAGCGTCAGCAACCGATGCCGGCGTGTTGTTCCCGACTCTGCGGAAAAGTTCCCGGTGTGGCAGAGGTTACGTAATCGTGAAGGCCGGGAGCGGAGCCCGCAGGAGTGACCAGTTCGAAGGCCTGGCCGGCTCAGATTCGTCCGGATACCTCGGTGAGCCGTGCGATCTCGTCGGAGGCGAGCGACAGACGAGGGGCGTCGAGCAGAGCGGGCAGCTGGGAGATCTTGCTGGCGCTGGCGATCGGCGCGGTGACCGTCGGCTGTGCGAGAAGCCACGCGAGTGCGACGGTGGAGATCTCCGCGTCATGGGCGTCGGCGATCTCGTCCAGTGCGGTCACGACGTCGAGGCCCTTCTCGGAGAAGTATCCCGTGGCGAGCTGCTCACGTGCCTGCCCCTCCAAGTCCTCGCGGGTGCGGTACTTGCCCGTCAGGAAGCCGGCTGCGAGCGAGAAGTACGGGAAGACACCGAGGTTGTTGTCCGTGGCCAGCGGAGCGAGTTCGGTCTCGTACTCACTGCGCGTGACGAGGTTGTAGTGCGGCTGCAGGGCGATCGGCTTGGCGAAATCGTGCTCGTCCGCGAGCGACACCCATTCGCGGATGCGATCGGCCGAGTAGTTCGAGATGGCGACGTACCGCACCTTCCCGTCCTTGACGAGTTGGTCGAACGCGGCGAGTGACTCGACGAGCGGGGTGTTCTCGTCGTCGTAGTGGGCGTAGTAGACGTCGATGTGATCGCTCTGCAGTCGTTTCAGTGATGCCTCGGCGGCCGCGGCGATGTTCTTCGGGGCCAGACCCTTGAACTCCGGGTGCTGGCTCACCTTCGTGGCGATCACGACGTCGTCGCGGTTGCCTCGTGCGGCAGTCCACTTGCCGATGATCGTCTCGGATTCACCGCCCGAGTTACCGTCGGCGAAAGCGGAATAGGAATCTGCGGTGTCGATGAAATTGCCTTCACCTGCCGTGAACGCGTCGAGGATCTCGAACGATGCTTTTTCGTCGCTCGTCCAACCGAAGGTGTTTCCGCCGAGAGCGAGGGGAAAGATGTCGAGGTTCGAATTTCCGATGGCGACCACGATGACTCCTTATCTAGGCAAACTAGTCCTGTGTGGCAACGCGGAAAGGGAGCCGAATTGTTCCGCGCGGCGCTCCGGAGGCCCTCGTGTTCCGTATCTAATGCCAGGTGTGGTCGACGAGCGGTGTGCGTGGCCCGAATTTCGGTTTGATTGCCCGGCCGCTGATCTGAAGTAGCTTGACGGCACGAAAGCGATGCGGTGCAAGCGGTTTCATGTATTCGATCATTCCGGCGTCGTCGAGGGGGCGACCGAGAAGCGACCAGCCGACCACAGCGGCCAAGTGGTAGTCGCCCACGGACAAGGCGTCGGGATCGCCGAAGGCACGTTGCGCGACTTCCGCTGCCGTCCAGATACCGACCCCGGGGACAGCCCGCAGGCGACGCGTCGCATCCGCGAACGACATCGAGGCCGCTTCCTCCATCCGCGGCGCTACCTGTGCGCATCGCACGATGGTCTTGGAACGTGCAGGATCGACGTTGGCGAGGTGGTACTCCCACGAGGGAATACGGCGCCAGACGTCCGGAGTGGGCGGAACGAACATCGGCTTCGGAGTCGGCCCAGGTGCCCGCTCGCCGAATTTCGTGACCAGCCTGCGCCACGACGAAAATGCGGACAATCCGTGTACTCGCTGCTCGAGGACTGCGGGCACCAGGGCTTCCATGACGAGTCCGGTTCGACCGAGGCGCAGATGCGGATGCTGCCGGTGAGCTTCCTTCAACGTCGGATGCTCCGGCGCGAAGCCCGACGAGTCGTCCTCACTGCCCAGTAGAGCGGGCAGAAATGCTGCGAACTCCTCGGCGCCGGGACCCCACGCCTGGCTCCGCACCGCGGTGCGCGAGACCGGAGTGAGCCGATACGTGACCGGGCCGGAGGGAAGACGCGACGCTCGCCAGACGCTGCCTGCGCTGTCCCGCTCGAATGTGGGGTCCCCCTTGCCCCTGCGTAGGTCCCGGAGGCACGCCATCGGGTCCAGCGGGGACGCCGACTCGTACACCGTCGAGACGTCACAGTCTTCGGCGGCCGATGGGAGGCCTGGCGTGGTCTTCGGGAACATCGTGCCGCCGACTTTATCCCCTCCGACCGACACGCCGGAATTGGATCAGGTCGCCGGGGCCTACGCGAATCCTCCGGCGACGGCGACGACCGTTCGGCCGGTGACACCCCCGCCGGAGATAGAACCGAGTGCACTCTCGACGTCCGACACCGGCACCTCGGTGGTGAGCGCCGACAGACGCTGCGGACGCAGCTCGGTTTCGAGCTTCTGCCACAGTGCCCGGCGCTCGTCGATGGGGAGCAGTACGGAGTCGATGCCGAGCAGAGACACGCCTCGGAGAATGAACGGCAGCACCGTCGTCGGCAACTGCGCGCCCCCGGTCAGGCCGCTCGCAGCGACAGCGCCGCCGTACCGGACCGTGCTCAGCGCATGTGCCAATGTCTTGCCTCCGACGCAGTCGACGACGCCGCCCCACTCCGCCCTACCGAGCGGACGCGGCTTGGCGTCGGGATCCTCCGGCAGCCGGCCGATGACCCGCGTTGCACCCAGCTCTGTCAGCAGTTCGGTGGCGCCCTCCTTGCCGGACGATGCGACAACTTCGTAGCCTGCGGCCGAGAGGAGGTCGACGCTGAGGGTCCCCACTCCGCCGCTGGCACCCGTCACCAACACCGGCCCGTCGGACGGAGTCACGCCCGCCGTCTGCAGTGCACGAACGCTCAGTGCCGCGGTGAAGCCCGCAGTGCCGATGGCCGCGGCGTCGCGCGTCGACAGGGTGTTCAACGGCACCACCCACTCGGCGGGAACGCGCGCGAACTCCGCGTATCCACCGTGCTGCGCAGTACCGATGTCGTACCCGTGCGCAACGACGCGCTGACCCACCTCGAACTCCGGCGACGTGGACTCCGCAACTGTTCCCGCGATGTCGATGCCAGGAACGATGGGGTACTCGCGGACGACTCCACCCTTCGGCGTGATCGCCAGAGCATCCTTGAAGTTGACCGACGAAAACTCCACCGCAATCGTCACGGACGGTCCCGACACGTCCGGCAGAAACGAAGCGTCGACGCGTTCACGCGAAAGCGTGATCCCGTCGGCTTCCCTTGCCACCAGTGCTTCGAACGACGACGGGGTGGAGTCTCCTGGTGCTGCAGTTGTCACGATTCGAGTCCTCGGTCGGTGCGAATGTGTGATCGACCCTGACGGGTGCGGTCTCGGATGCTTTCCCACACTACCCATTCGGACACCCTTACGGCCTCGAGCGGGGCTCGGCCCTCGAAATCAGAGGTCCGCCGGCTCCACTCCTGCCCTCCTCGGTCGTTCCGCCGGCTCCACTCCTGTCTTATCCGGTCGTTCCGCCGGCTCCACTCCTGCGCGGCGCCTGTTGTTTGTCGGTGGGGCGAAGTAGGGTCCTTCCCGTGATCATCGTGAGTACTGACGGTTCGTGTCTGCGGAATCCGGGTGGCGCCATCGGCTGGGCCTGGGTCAACCACACAGGGCCGTCCAACTCCGGTGGAGAAGCGTCGGGAACCAACCAGATAGCCGAGCTTCGAGCGCTTTTGGAGGCAATCCTCGCTCATCCCGGTGACGAGCCGATGCTCATCGAGTCGGATTCGCAGTACGCCATCAAGTGCGCCTCGGAGTGGCTGCCGGGGTGGAAGCGCAAGGGCTGGAAAACCGCGGGCGGATCGCCGGTGCGCAACCTGGAATTGGTGCAGAGCATCGATCGAGCAATCACGGACCGCAGCGGACCCGTCCGATTCCGCTGGGTCCGTGGACATGTCGGCAACCACTTCAACGAGGCCGCCGACGCGCTTGCCGGTGAAGCTGCCCGTGCCGTCGCCTCGGGCAAAGCGGGCCCCAGCAAACCTGTTGCTACCGCTGCCAGTGCGCCCGCTGCTGCCGCACCTGCCCGCAGCGAATCCCTCGACGAGGTCGCCACCCTCTTCTGAGGCTCGAGCCAGAGCTTGGCAGCGCTCGCACCTCAGTGTCTCGCATCTCAGTGTCTCGCATCTCAGTGTCTCGGGGCGATGCGAGCGTTCGGTAGTTCGGGCGCAGGAAGTCTGAACCCCGGTATCCGGTACCCATCGACCGTGCCGAACTGGTCGTCACGTTCCGCATGCTCCGCTCCTGCCTTCCCTGGTCGTTCCGCAGGCTCCACTCCTGCCTTCCCTGGTCGTTCCGCAGGCTCCACTCCTGCCCCGGCCTCCCAGGCCTCGCGGTAGGCCACGATGTCGTCGTGGGTGCGGCCCATGAAGTTCCACCACATCACTACTTCTTCGCCGAACGGCGGTCCGCCGAGTAGGAGCATCCGTGCATCATCGGTGCCCGAGTTCCGCAGGGTGATGGCGCGATTGCCGGGTTGGAGGTACCCCAATTCGGCTCGGGCAAGGGTGCCGGATTTCGCACCCTCGGTATCTGCGTGGTCAGCTGGGGCGACAGCCTCAACGTTCACCGAGCCCTGGTCGACGATGATGCCGTGCTCGAAGTCCTCGTCGACGTCGAGTTGGACGGCACTCCCTGCGGCAAGGACGATCTCGGCACCGAGGAGCGGTGTGAAGGTCGGGACGGGGGACGTCCGGCCCGCGAGAGATCCCAGGAACACTCGCAGCTCGGCTCCACCCGTTGTCACGGCGTCGGGGACGTAGTGCTGAAAGTCCGGCGACGTGAATCGAGCGGACCCGGGTAGTGCGACCCACAGCTGCATGCCGTGCAGGATGCGGGTGTTGTCGGTCGAGACCTCCGAGTGCGAGATTCCGCGGCCCGCGGTCATGAGGTTCAGCTCGCCGGGGTGGACGAGTGCGTGCGATCCGATGCTGTCACGGTGCTCGATCTCACCGGTGAACAACCAGCTCACGGTCTGCAGCCCGGTGTGGGGGTGCGGCGGGACGTCCATCCCGCCGGACGCGGTTACGTCGTCGGGACCGTAGTGATCGGCAAAACACCACGCGCCGATCAGGGTTCGCTGTTTCGTCGGTAGCGTTCGCCGGACGTTCATGGCGCGAGGGCCGCCGAGGGGAACGTCGCGTGGAGTGATGATCTCGAGGTTCATCGATAGCCGCCTGTCATGAGATGTCTTTCTGCGCGAGCCTCAGTTTGGTGCACAGTGCCGTCAGTGTTCGCAATTCTTCGTCGGTCAACGCGTCGCCGACGTATCTCCTGATGCGCGACGCGTGCTTCCGTCCGATCTCCCGTTGCACAGCGAGGCCGTCGTCGGTGAGGCCGACGACGGTTCCGCGTTTGTCGTTCGGGTCCGGTTCGCGTGTGACGAACCCGAGTTTCTCCAGCCGTTCACAGAGTCGACTGAGCGAGGGTTGCGTCAACAGGATCTCGGCGTTGAGGTCGTGTAGACGCGACTTCCGCGCCGGGCAATTGCTGAGCGTGAACAGTACGTCGTATTCACGCAGGCTGATCGGACCCCAGATGTCGTCGGCGGTGAACTTGCGCATCAGCGCCACCTGGGAGCGAAAGAGCGACTCCCAGGCGACGACCGACAGTTCGGTGCTAGACGGCAACGGCCGTCTCCTTCTCGGCGAGCATGCTCGCGTGGGTGGGAGGGTTCTCGGGAACCCCGGCCGGTCGTCGTGCAGCGAACTCCGCGCGCAGTGTCGGCACGACGTCCTCGCCCAGTAGATCGAGCTGCTCGAGCACCGTCTTCAGCGGCAGACCGGCGTGATCCATCAGGAACAGTTGGCGCTGGTAATCGCCGAAGAAGTCCGCGAACGCGAGCGTCTTCTCGATGACCTGCTGCGGCGAGCCGACGGTCAGCGGTGTCTGCTCGGTGAATTCCTCCATCGTCGGGCCGTGTCCGTAGACGGGCGCGTTGTCGAAGTACGGCCGGAATTCGTTCACCGCGTCCTGGCTGTTCTTGCGCATGAACACTTGACCGCCGAGGCCGACGATGGCCTGGTCTGCTCGGCCGTGTCCGTAGTGCTCGTAACGCTCGCGGTAGAGGTTGATGAGCTGGATGTAGTGCTCTTTCGGCCAGAAGATGTTGTTGGCGAAGAATCCGTCACCGTGGTACGCGGCGATCTCCGCGATCTCAGGGCTCCGGATCGAGCCGTGCCACACGAACGGCGGGATGTCGTCCAGCGGGCGAGGCGTGGAAGTGAAGCTGTCGAGCGGAGTGCGGAAGTTTCCCTTCCACGTCACGACGTCCTCGGTCCACAGCCGTCGCAGAAGCTGGTAGTTCTCGAGCGCGAGCGGAATGCCTTGCCGAATGTCCTTGCCGAACCACGGGTAGACGGGTGCAGTGTTACCGCGCCCCATGATCAGGTCGACGCGGCCGTCGGACAGATGCTGCAGCATCGCGTAGTCCTCGGCGATCTTCACTGGGTCGTTGGTTGTGATGAGGGTCGTCGACGTGGAGAGGATCAGGTTGTCGGTCTGGGCGGCGACGTACCCGAGCATCGTCGTCGGCGACGACGGCACGAACGGCCGGTTGTGGTGCTCACCGGTCGCGAACACGTCGAGACCGACCTCTTCGGCGTGCTTGGCGATGGTGACCATGGCCTTGATCCGCTCGTTTTCGGTGGGTGCGCGACCTGTCGTGGGGTCGACTGTCACGTCGCCGACGGTGAAGATTCCGAACTGCATGGTGTGCTCCCTGGCCGAATCCATCAAGCGCATTTTCATGCGTTTGCATTGACTTCTACTCCAACGGGAGTGTGGTCGGCAGTATTCCAGGCCCGTCCAGAAAAACTTTCGAAAAAGTTTCGATCCGGACCCATCCAGCCTTTCACCTGCGGCGAATGTTGGATGAGACGCCCGCGGCTGCTGTCGCCCCCGACCGCCGTCAGCTGTGGGCGTCTCCCTTACTTCTCGGCTCTGCAACGTTCGATGCTCCGGAATGCCGAAGCTGACTCAACCGGCTCAGCGTTCTCTCCAGATCGATACTCCCTGACGGGATCAAGCCGAAGGTCTCCCGTCGGCCGTCGGCGAACTTCTCCAGCGGGACCCGCGCCTGAAATCGAGTCCGGATGTCCGCGTCGTACAGGATGTCCACGAGGTTCGAGAATCTCCGAACAGCATCGTCCGACGCGTCGGCCAGTGCAGGAATCTGCGTGATGGTCAGCTCCGCACCCGCGTCGAGATGATCGACGACGGCCAGGTAATCGCTCGTCGACCTCGGGGCCTCGCACAGGTCGACGAAGGACTCTCCTGCGGCAGATTCGGTGATGGACCAGCTTCCGGCTGTGAATCCCGAACTCTTCGGGACGGCATCGCCGAGGGTGCGGTAGTCCACGGGTCCGTCGACGCACACCACTCGGAGATTCGCTTTCAGAACCTCGATGGTCGGGACGAAGGCGTCGTGAAACAACGGGTTGGGCAGTAAGCCGTCGGGTGGGTAGTTGGACGTCGCGACAAGGGCGACGCCTTGGGTCACGAGGGCGTCGAGCATCCGGGCGATGAGCCGTGCGTCGCCGATGTCGTGCACGTGGAATTCGTCGAAGCACAGCAATCGGGTGCGGCCGAGTAACGCGTCGAGCGTCGGTTCGAGCTGAAAACGATGAACGAAGTACGACGCGTGCAGGTCGCGGAAGAAGGTGTGGAAGTGAAAACGTTTCTTCGGCTCCGGTGCGGCGTCGAAGTACCTGTCCAACAGCCAGGTCTTTCCGCGTCCGACGGGTCCCCAGAGGTACAGGCCGAGTTCCTCGGCTCGGGTGAGAATGTCCACGGCGGATCGCTGGGACGGGTCCAGCTCGAAGTCGGCAGCGAACGCATCACGGGATACCGGTGGCCTCATGAAGGGAACTCTACATATGTAGAGGTTTTCGCGGTACGATCGACGCCATGGACAGAAGATCCGCGATTGCGGACGCGGCGATCGACGTCATCGCCGATTCCGGACTCCGGGCACTGACCCACCGCAAGCTCGACGACGCGATGGCGCTGCCGGCCGGATCGACGTCGTACTACTTCCGATCGAAAGCCGATCTGTTCGCTGCTGTGATCGCCCGGATAACCGACACGTCGCGAGCCGAGTTCACCCAGATGTCGACCGTCGAGGGTGATCCGGTGGGGGTGACGGTGCGGTATCTGGACCATCTCGTCACGGAGCGGGCCGCCCAACTACGCGCCCGCCACGTGCTGATGCTCGACCCGACGGTGTCCGACGCCGACCGCGCCGCGCTGGCGGGCAGCCTGTTCTCGGGGCCTGGTGCCGTCGAACTGTTCGGTGATGCCGACGTCGGTGCCGGCTACATCGCGTTGTGCGAGGGATTGGTGACGGTGGCTCTCGGGTCTCGCGCCGCGCGCGCGGAGGTGTTCCGTGCTCCTGTAGTCACTTACCTGAAGGGTGCGGGGAAGCTCTAGTTCACGAAGTCGACGCTTCTCACCCCTAGCGTCGAACGTCATGCGACGACTACCAGGTGCCACGCTCGCCCTAACCGTGGTCGCACTGTCCATGCTGGCAGCGGTCACGTTCACTGCATGTTCGTCGGCCGAAGCGGACCGGTCGCCGGACCCTCGACCTCAGTCGTCGAACGGCCAGTTCGATCTACAGGCGCACCGGGGTGGACTCGGCCTCGTCTCCGAGAGCACCCTCGAATCGTTCACCACTGCACTGGAGCTCGGCGTGACCACGCTGGAACTGGACACGCAGATCACCGAGGACGGGATTGCCGTCGTCACCCATGATCGGCAGGTCTCGTCGAAGAAATGTCTGGACACGGCACCTGTCGTCGAGCAGGATCCCGAGTTCCCCTACGTCGGCAAGTATGTGAACACGTTGACTCTGGCGCAGATTCGGACCCTGGACTGTGGGACGTTGCAGCTGGCGGACTATCCGGAGCAACGAACGGTGCCGGGTGCGCGGATGCCGACGTTGGCCGACGTTCTCGAACTTGCCGCCAGTGCCCCCGGGATCAAGCTGAATGTCGAAACCAAGGTCGAAGCGGCAAGCCCGACGGAGACGGCACCTCGTGAGCAGTTCGTCGACACTGTTCTCGGCACCATCCGGGCCGCTGGGATGCTCGACAGAGTGACGATCCAGAGCTTCGACTGGGGCGCGCTGCAGCGGGTCCGGGTAGTGGAACCTGCGCTACCGACCGTCGCTTTGACGAACGGTGACTTTCTGCAGATCGGTCAGTCCGGGAGGTCGCCGTGGCTCGGTGGCTTGGATATCGACGATTTCGACGGTGACCCGATTGCCGCGATCCGCTCGTTCGGCGCGTCCGGATTCTCGCCGGTTCAGGGAAATCCACAGAGCGGCAAGGTAAGTGACCCGGACTTCGAGCTGTACGTGACCCAGAAGATGATCGACGACGCCCATGCCGCTGGAATTCAGGTCATTCCGTGGACAGTCGACGACCCCGAGACCATGAACGTCTTGCTGGACATGGGAGTCGACGGGATCATCACCGATTACCCGGACCGGCTGCGCGCGGTGCTGAGCGACAGGGGTATGCCGCTACCCGATCCGGTCAAGGTAGGCGGCTGACCCACACGTCGGTGCGTCAACCGAGGTCGTACACGACTCCGGTGAGTCGTTCACTAGCTTCCCAGAGCTTTTCGGCGAGCTGGCGGTCTTTGGCCTTGCCGGAGAGCTTTGCCGGTGCGGGAGCGCCACGGGACTCGAACAACCACTTCGGGCCCGTGTACGACCCCGGTCCACCCTTCTCGAGTGCGTGGAGGGTAGGAAGTGCGCCGGCTTTTGCGGACTGCGAGATGATCGGCAGCCCGACGGCCGCGACGAGGGACGCGATCTTGGAACTTCCCAGGCCGTCGGGACTCGAGTACAACTCGGTCGACGAAATGCCGGGGTGGGCGGCGTTGCTCGTGATGTCGATCTTCGCGGCATCGAGACGGCGCTGAAGTTCCAGTGCGAACAGCAGATTCGACAACTTGGAGTTGGCGTAACCCCGCTGCGGGTTGTACCCGCGCGTGGCCTGCAGATCGTCGAAATCCAGTTTCGGTGCTTGCTTGTGGGCGACCGAGGAGACGGTGACGACGGTGGCCTTGTCCGACGCGCGGAGCTTAGGAAGCAGGTGGCCGGTCAACGCGAAGTGGCCGAGGTGGTTGGTGCCGAATTGAAGTTCGAAACCGTCGACGGTCTCGCGCCGCGTCGCGGGCATCATGACGCCTGCGTTGTTGATGAGGACGTCGACGCGGTCAGGAGCCGACGCCGCGAAATCACGCACCGAGCTCAGATCGGCCAGATCGAGTTCGGCAGTGTCCACGACGCCGCCGGTGCTGTTGGTTTCTGCGGCAATCTTGTCCGCCGCTGTCTTGGCCTTGTCCAGGTTGCGGCAGGCCAAGGTCACGTGGTCGCCTTGCTTCACCAACTGGAGCGCGGTGAAGTAACCGATTCCGGTGTTTCCGCCGGTGAGAATGACGCGTCGCTGTTTGTTGTCAGGCACCCGACCAGGTTACCGGCGAGTTTAGGATGTGGCCATGAATGAGCCGATCGACCACTTCCCCGCAGGCACCGGACGCCCCGCAGCAGGCGCATTCTTCGCCGCCGGTTTCACATCGCTGGAGGCGTTGGCCGGGCAGTCGGAATCGGAGCTCGCACAGCTCCACGGCGTCGGGCCCAAAGCGCTGAGCATTGTGAAGGCAGCATTGGAAGCGGAAGGCCTCGGGCTCGAACTTTAGACTGAGTCATTGCGCAGGCCCCACTCCTGAGCCCTTCTGCTCAGAACGGCGGTGGCCGGTACTTCTCGCGTTCGGCGACCACGGCGCGATGCTCGAGGAACTTCTCGCGGAGGTACATCGCGTCGGCTCGGCGCTGCGGATCGTCGAGTCTCGCGATGTCCGCCAGACTTGGTGCGCCGCCGTCGGTGCGCGCATTCAGGAGCCTCCAGAGTTGGCAGTCCTCATCCGTGATGTTGGCTTCCCACCACGTGGGTTCGTACAGTTCGTCCGGCGGGTCGGGTAAGTCGTCGTGGCGGTCGATGTTCTTGCGGGTGTCGGATCGACGGGATGCGCCCCTCGACGTCGGTTCGGACGGCATGCGGAATGGACGGACGTGGACGAAGTCCCCGGGGATGTCGACTGTTCCGAACGCGGGTGGGGTTATGTGCTGCAGCCCAGCCCCTGAGCGCCAATAGATTCCGTCCCCGGCGAGCTTGGTGCACGCCCACAGTCTCAGAGTCTTGGCCTGATGGTGGTACGGGCACAGTGGATGCAGATTTCCGAGAACGGTCCAGCCTCCGGACATCGGATCTCGATGATCGAACGGAACGATGTGGTCGATGTCGCAACGGGCAGCCGGTACCCCACAGTTGGGGAACGTGCAGGTGTGATAGCTCGCGCGAACCAGCGCGACCAGAGCGGCGCTCGGCCGGTAGGTGAGAGCTCCGGGCGGAGGCGTGCAGAATCCTCCATGTCCGTCGGGGTGCAGGCCCTCGGCGAGCGACGGGTCGAATGCAACAGCGTCCATGAACGCAGCAATCGCCGCGGACAGCGCTGCTTCTTCCCCGATCGCCGACGCATGCGGGTTCTCCTTCGCCCGCTGCGTAGGAGTCGGCAGAGGCGCTGCAGGACGTGTTCGGCCACGCGCGACAACCCGCCGAGCACGAGCAGCCCTCCGCCGACTGCGCCGTACTGAATCTTGCTCCGGTGGTCTGGAATTCGGTGTAGCAGGAGGCTCGGTACCACCATCGTTGTTACCGAGGCCGTCGTTGTCACCGAGATCGTCGTTGTTACCGAGACCATCGTTGTTACCGAGACCGTCGTTGTTACCGAGACCGTCGTTGTTACCGAGATCGTCAGTCGCGCCATCGATGTCGAGGCCGCGACGTTCGCGTGCGGCGGTCAGGGTTTCGGTGAGCAGGACCTGCCAGCGAGAGTCGGTGGCGAGGAGTCGGACGGTTTCCGCGTCCAGAACTGTGCCGTCGGACAGTGTTGCCGGCTCTTCGTTCAGTCCGAGCAGGGTTTCGATGTCGATGTGAATGTTCAGCAGGTGTGGTCGCCGGTTGGGGTTCTTGGCATCGACTCCCCGAAACGGGCATTGCTGGCTCCCGCAACGGCATTGGAGCGCATCTTCTCGGTGGATCAACGCAAGCAGGGCGTGTCCGCGTAGTTCTTTCTTGGTTCGCGGATCTTTCGGGCAGACGGTGGCTACGTACTCGTCGAGGAGGGCGTCGCATTCAGCGCCCTCGAGCACGCTCATCTTGGACACCAGGGTGGCGATGCCGGAGTCGTTGCGGCGAATCTCGGCGCATCGTTCTTCGGCGAGCGCAGCTTTTTGTGCAGCCGCGGCCTCGTCAGGGTCGTATTGGAACCAGCGGCGCCAGATGTTCTCCCGCAGCGCTTTCGGAGCACATCGCTGTGCAGCGGCGAGAATGTCTGCCTCCAGAGCTGACACAGTCTCGTCGCTGGCGCGGAGCAGGGTCAGAACTACCGTTCGGACACGGCCGTAGTCGAGGTCCCCGGCCGTGAAGGCGGCATCGATTGCCGGCAGACGCCAGAACAGATGGTTGGCGACAACGATCATCTGGCGCGCAACAGTTCGTGTCGTCGACATGGACACTGCTGCTTCGTATTCGACTGTGTGTCGGGCGCGATCGACGTTCGGTTCCTCACTGCCGTGCTCGGCCCCCAGCGCATGGACGTCCATCTCTGCGCACAGTCGTATCTCGTAGAGATCCTGCAACTCGTGAATCACCACTGCCGACGCTCGGTTCTCTGCCCGCCGTCCATCCGACAGGCGCGTCAGTGACCGCGATGCCGCACTGTCTGCATCGGATCGAACCTGCGTGGAGCCCCCCGGCTGTGCCATGCCACCTAGAGTAATCGAACATATGTTCGAACACAAGGGCCGACGATGCCTCTCTTGATCTTCTTTCTCGGCCCCACATCGGTGTGGTCGGGTCGTCTGCTCCGGTATGGCTCCCGCAACCTGGCTAACCTGAGGCGATGACCAGTACAGGCGTTGTCAGGGAGTGGTATGCCGACGAAGGATGGGGCGTTCTCGCCTCCCTGGACACTCCCGGCGGCTGCTGGGTTCACGTCAGCATGCTGTGGGCCATCGCGCTGCCTCCTGCGCGCGAGAACGAGTCCATTCATATCACCGGTTCCAGTGTTGACGCGGTCGTGGGGGAGACCGTGGATTTCGAGTGGGAACAGGTGAGACAGGACGGTTACGACTATCGCGGAATCAGCGTGAGGCCTCGTCGAGATGGCCCCGAACGGACCATTCGCTGGGAGTACGGAGGCGATCGCCGTCATTCGGGGGTGGAATTTCGGACCGCTCCGCGGCTGCAGGAATAGACGGATGAAATTATCCGACGTGCGTCCACGCGAGCCGACGATCACGGCCTAGCCTGATGCGGGCGCACGGTAGAACGTCCCGCCGGCGGGGCTGACTTGGTTCGCAATGTTGGCTGTCACCAGTATTTGGCCCGATCCGGAGTGGACATCGGTTCGGTATCCATCGTTGGTAGGTATCACCCCAGAAGTGTTTCTGCTGTCCCTGGATTCGCCCGGCGGGTTTCGTCAGCAGATGCACCTGTGGATTTGTAGAAGCCGATCCTGATTCCGGCTGCCTGTAGTCGCAGTGGTCGCTCCTGAGGTGCCCGTGTGAGACGCTGGGGTGCATGGTGAGCATGGGGGCGTGGTCGCTGGCGGACAAGGCGTCGAGGCTGGGGTGGAAGACGGTCGGCCGACGGGTCGACCTCGACGGCGACCAGTCGTGGTTGCGGGGGCCGGTATCGGGTCCGGGCGTCGTTCGGGACAGGTGGCTGCAGCAGGAGGCGGAGCGCATCGGTGGGCGCGTCGTACCCGGTTCCTCGTCGGACGGGTTGCTGCACAGCTTCGACGCGCTGGCCGGTCCGCAGTTCGACCCGAGCGCGATCGATCCGCGCATTCGCGAGTTCTACGAGCACACTGCTCGGTGGCGCATGGATGCGTGGACGCAGTGGACGACGGGCTTCGGGCTACCCGGTGCGGCCATCGAAGCGATGTACGGCAAACGTGTGCAGCAGCTTGCTCTTCCGGTACAGCCGCTGGCGGTGGCGCACGGTGTGGACAGTGAGGTCACCGAGATCGTCGACGCCGACGGCCGGCACGCCGGCTCAGCCTGGTTGCGAACTCTGCGGAAGACCGGCGACTACATGTACAGCGGTTACTACCGCGCCACGACCCTGCCCTCGGCTTCGAGTCCGAGCGTCCACGTCACCTTCCCGTTGGAGGACGGTAACGTGCAGGTCTTCCTGAAACCGACTGTCGGTCCACATGGTTCGCTGATTCTGACGTCCCCGTCGGGCAAGTTCGGGGCGGACGGCGCCTACACGGTCGTGTTGGACAAAGGTGCTTGGTACGCAGCCAGAGCGCCCATCCACGAGGTCTTCCATGTCTACGTCGACGAGGAGGGGGTGCTGCGGACCGATCACGTGCTGAAACTGTGGAACGTGACCGCTGTCCGGCTGCACTACCGCCTCACGCCCCTCGGCTGATCTCAGGTCCGATGTCCGCGCCTTCCCTCGACGAGATCGTCCGGATGTTGCGCGCCGCGGGCTGCGTGTTCGCGGAAATCGAGGCTCGGCTACTCGTCGATGCGTTCGGTGTGAACGCGCTTGAAACCGCTGTCGCACAGAGAGTCGACGGCATGCCCCTGGAACAACTTCTCGGTTGGGCAGAGTTCGCGGGTCTGCGGGTGTCGGTAGCGCCCGGTGTGTTCGTGCCGCGTCGCAGAACCGAGCTGCTCGTTCACGCCGCGGTCGATGCGGAGCCTTCGGTGGTGCTCGACATCTGTTGTGGTTCCGGGGCAGTCGCCGCTGCGATCGCACACGAGCGGCCCGGGGTGGCGCTGCATGCCTCCGACATCGCACCTGCTGCAGTTCGCTGTGCGCGTCGGAATCTGGAACCCGTCGACGGTCACGTCTACGAGGGGGACATGTACAGCGCTCTGCCACCACACCTTCGGGGGACCGTCGACGTCGTGGTCGCCAATGCCCCGTACGTTCCGACCGACGCCATCGGTTCCATGCCGTCCGAGGCGAGGGACCATGAGCCCAGAAATGCTCTCGACGGCGGTATCGACGGCCTCGACCTCCAACGGCGAGTGGCCGACGGGGCGAGGGAATGGCTTGCTCCAGCGGGCCGCATCGTGGTCGAAACCAGCGTCCGGCAAGCGCAGGACACGGCGGCGCTCGTCGAGGCGGCGGGATTCGACGCGGAGATCGTCAGATCCGAGGAACTGGACGGGACAGCGGTCGTTGGGCGCAGTCGCCGAGGATGATTCTGCCGACGGAGAACACGCTCACCACGGGGAACACCCGGAGCGCACGTGAAGTTGAGTCCACATAGCTCAACCGACCGGAGGTGCCGTAATGCCCGAACCCATCCGCCTACCTGTTCTCTTTCTGACCGACCCCGTGGTTCTGCCCGGGATGGTCGTCCCCGTCGAACTCGACGAGGCTGCGCGCGCTGCCGTGGACGCGGCACAGGCGTCCAACGACGGAACCTTGCTCGTTGCGCCCAGGCTCGAGGACCGATACGCCGCGTACGGCGTGGTCGCATCCATCGTGCAGATGGGACGGCTCGCAACCGGAGAGCCTGCCGCAGTCGTCAAGGCCGAGCGGCGCGCTCACATCGGTCACGGTGTCAGCGGGCCCGGTGCTGCCCTGTGGGTCGAGGCCGAACTCGTCGACGAGTCTGCCGTCGACGCTGGTGGTGGAACTGCCGAGAGCGCCCGAACGCTGGCAACCGAGTACAAGCAGCTCGTCGTCGCGATGTTGCAGCGCCGCGACGCGTGGCAAGTCATCGACTCGGTCAACAAGCTCACCGATCCCGGCGCGATCGCCGACACCGCAGGTTACGCGTCGTACCTGACCGATGTGCAGAAGCGGCAGCTGCTCGAGACCCCGTCCGTGCACGATCGTCTGACGCTGCTGATCGAGTGGACCCGGTCCCATCTCGCGGAGGTCGAGGTCAACGACAAGATCTCGAACGACGTGCGCGACGGCATGGAGAAGACCCAGAAGGAGTTTCTGCTTCGGCAACAACTCGCCGCGATCCGCAAGGAGCTCGGCGAGGACGAACCCGACGGCGCCGACGACTACCGCGGACGCGTCGAATCCGCCGATCTCCCGGATACAGTGCGTGAGGCCGCACTTCGTGAGGTCGGAAAGCTCGAACGCGCGAGTGATCAGAGCCCCGAGTCCGGCTGGATCAGGACGTGGCTCGATACCGTCCTGGACCTGCCGTGGTCGGTGACCACGACCGACACGACCGACATCGATTCGGCGCGAGCGATTCTCGATGCGGACCACCATGGCCTGGACGACGTGAAGGATCGTATCGTCGAGTATCTCGCGGTGCGGGCGCGTCGGACAGAGCGCGGCATGGGCCTCGTCGGTGGACGCGGATCGGGTGCGGTCATGGTGCTCGCGGGGCCGCCCGGAGTCGGTAAGACGTCGCTGGGCGAATCCGTGGCGCGTGCGTTGGGCCGCAAGTTCGTTCGTGTCGCACTCGGTGGCGTTCGAGACGAAGCGGAGATTCGCGGGCACCGGCGCACCTACGTGGGTGCGTTGCCCGGACGGATCGTCCGCGCCATCGGTGAGGCGGGTTCGATGAACCCCGTGGTGCTGCTCGACGAGATCGACAAGGTCGGTTCCGACTACCGCGGCGATCCCAGTGCCGCTCTGCTCGAAGTTCTCGATCCGGCGCAGAATCACACTTTCCGGGATCACTACCTGGACCTCGATCTCGACCTTTCCGACGTCGTGTTCCTGGCGACAGCCAATGTGGTCGAACAGATTCCGGGGCCGCTGCTCGACCGCATGGAGCTCGTCACCATCGACGGGTACACCGAGGACGACAAGGTCGTGATCGCGCGGAACTATCTGCTGCCGCGTCAGTTGGAACGTTCTGCGCTCACGTCCGACGACGTCGTCGTCACCGACGATGCGTTGCGAAAGATCGCCGCCGACTACACCCGTGAACCAGGTGTGCGTCAGTTCGAGCGTCTGCTCGCCAAGGCTCTGCGGAAGTCGGCGACGGCGCTGGCAGGGGGAAAGGCGACGGTCCGTATCGACGAGGCAGGACTCGCCGACTACCTCGGCCGACCGCGTTTCACTCCCGACGTTCACGAGAGAACCGAAGTGCCCGGTGTGGCAACCGGTCTCGCCGTGACGGGACTCGGAGGCGACGTGCTGTTCATCGAGGCATCCTCGACGGAGGGCAAGCCCGGGCTTGCTCTGACGGGGCAACTGGGTGACGTCATGAAGGAATCGGCGCAGATAGCGCTGTCCTACGTGCGATCTCACGCGGCACGATTCGGCATCGATCCGCAGGCGTTGGACCGCAGCATCCACGTCCACGTACCGGCAGGTGCCGTCCCCAAGGACGGTCCGTCGGCAGGCGTCACGATGGTGACGGCACTGGTGTCGATGGCGACGGGACGGCCGGTGCGGTCGGACGTGGGCATGACCGGCGAAGTCACGCTGAACGGTCGGGTCCTGCCGATCGGCGGAGTCAAACAGAAGTTGCTGGCCGCGCAACGGGCAGGGCTGAAGACCGTCTTCGTTCCCGCCAGGAACGAACCGGATCTGGACGACGTGCCGGCCGAGGTGCTGGGCGCCCTCGACGTGCGTCCGATGACCGATGTCGCGGACATAGTGGCTCTCGCCTTGGAGGAGGCCGTTGTGTCCGCAGTGGCGTGATGTGGCGCGTTCCTTGACCTCTACCTACGTCGAGGTTCTAGCGTTGCCGGTATGAGCATGGAAGTCACGGCCTGGAATCAGCTGTATCGGACGATGCATGCGTCCGAGCAGAGCACGCAGTTCTCGTCGGTCACGGCTCGGCGGATCCTGAGGTTCGCCGAGCCGCACCGCAACAAACTGATCGGCTTCGTCGTCCTGAGCGTCGTGCTCGCAGTTCTCGCGGTCGCGACGCCGGTTCTCGCGGGCCGCGTCGTCAATGCCATCGTCGACGGCGACTCGTTCGACGTCGTGTTGTGGCTGTCGGTGGCGATCGCGCTGATCGCTGTCGTCGACGCGGCGTTCGGCTTGGTGAACCGGTGGCTGTCGTCGAGCCTGGGCGAGGCGCTGATTCTGGATCTGCGTACCGCGGTGTTCGACCACGTTCAGCGGATGCCGATCGCGTTCTTCACCCGAACGCGCACCGGCGCTCTCGTGAGCCGGTTGAACAACGACGTGATCGGAGCGCAACGCGCCTTCAGCGACACGCTCTCGGGCGTCGTCAGCAACCTCGTCACGCTGATCCTGACGCTCGTCGTGATGATCGGGATCTCCTGGCAGATCACGTTGCTCGCGTTGATCATCCTTCCCGTCTTCGTGATACCTGCCAGCCGAATGGGCAGACGACTCGCGAGACTGCAACGTGAAGCTGCCGAACACGATTCGGCGATGAGTACGCAGATGACGGAACGGTTCTCCGCGCCGGGTGCGACTCTGGTCAAGCTGTTCGGTCAACCGGACTTCGAGTCGCGCGAGTTCGCTGTACGCGCAGCTCGGGTCCGAGACATCGGGGTTCGGAGCGCCATGGTGCAGACGGTGTTCGTCACCGCGTTGACGCTGGTGTCGGCGCTCGCGCTCGCCGTCGTCTACGGTCTCGGTGGTTTCTACGCCCTCCGTGGACAATTGGATCCAGGATCGGTTGTGTCACTGTCTCTTCTGCTGACCAGGCTCTACTCGCCGCTGACAGAGCTGGCCAGCGCACGCGTCGAGGTAATGAGTGCTCTCGTCAGCTTCGAACGTGTCTTCGAGGTCCTCGACCTCGTACCGCTCATCGAGGACAGTCCCGACGCCGTGGACGTCCCCGACGGGCCCGCTGCCGTCGAACTACGCGACGTCAGGTTCGCCTACCCGTCGGCGGACAAGGTGTCTCTCGCCTCGTTGGAGGAAGTGGCGACGCTCGATTCTCGTGGTGGCGACGAAGTGCTGCACGGCATCTCGTTCGTCGCCGAACCAGGGCAGATGATTGCCCTCGTCGGTACGTCAGGCGCGGGCAAGTCCACCGTCGCGCAGCTCATCGCTCGGTTGTACGACGTCGACAGTGGGTCCATCCTGTTGGGCGGCAGGGATGTTCGTGATCTGAAAGCGGATTCGATCAGGGGTGCCGTCGGGATGGTGACGCAGGACGGGCATCTCTTCCACGACACGATCAGGTCCAACGTTCTTCTGCCGCGGCCGACGGCCACCGACGACGAGGTCTGGGACGCATTGCGCCGGGCGCGGCTCGAAGATCTCGTGAAATCTCTGCCCGACGGGCTGGACACCGTCGTCGGAGAGCGCGGTTACCGGTTGTCCGGAGGCGAGAGGCAGAGGTTGACCATCGCTCGGCTGCTGATTGCTCGGCCACGGATCGTGATTCTGGACGAGGCGACGGCGTCGTTGGATTCGACGTCGGAATCAGCGGTACAGGCCGCGCTGTCCGAGGCACTTGCGGGCAGAACATCTGTCGTGATTGCGCACCGGCTCTCGACCATTCGAGCGGCGGACGCCATCCTGGTGGTGGAGGCGGGATCGATCGTCGAGCGGGGAACACACGACGAGCTCCTCGCAGCGGGCGGCCGCTACGAGGAGCTCCATCGAACTCAATTCGCTACCAGTGGATCGTGATCACCCTGCCGGGGCGGGCACGACCGTTGCTGGGTCGTTGTCCGCAGCGGCGGCGAGCATCGGGGTGAAGCCGTCGATCGCGTAATCGAGCGAGAGCGGGCTGGAGTATCCGAGAGCCGACGGAAGGTCCTGATCGAACGATCCGATGTAGGCGGTTCGGTCTTCGGCGACGATGGGCAGCTGCGCGATCAGCGGATTTGCGGTGAGCTGTTCGCGGCTCTGCCCCGCGACGACCATGACGTCTGCGTCGAGCTGGGTGAGTCCTTCCACACTGATGATCTCGGTGGTGTCGGGAATGTCGAAGCCCAGGTCCTGGAAGAACAGTGCACGGATGTCGTCGGCGCCGAGGATCATGTAGCTGCCGTCCTCCATGACGAAGGTCAGCGCCAACTTCTTGCCTGCGAACTGCGGATTCGCGTCCTGTGCCGACTGGAATTTCTGTTCGAGCTCGGCGGTCCTGTCCGCGGTTTCCTGTTCCTTGCCGAGCGCCTTGCCGATGACCTCGAATTCTTGCTGCCAGGTTGCGGCAGGCACGTCGTCGTATCCGCCGATGTCGGCGATCGTCGGGGCCATCTCGGACAGCTGATCGTACTGGCCCTTCTCGATGAAGGAGTACGGCCCGAGGATCAGATCAGGTGACGCCTGAGCGATCTGCTCGAGGTTGAGCTCGGTACTGCCGACCTCGGGGATTTCGGTGCCGCCGAGTGCGTCCTGTGCCCAGGGCCGCTGGCGGTAGTCGTAGCTGAGGTTGCCGCGAGTGGCGACAGGCTTGACGCCGAGTGCCAGGACGAAGTCCTGTTCGTTGAAGCCGATCGTGACGACGTTCGACGGCTCGCTCTCGATGGTGGTCTCGCCGAAGGCGTGCGACAGAGTGACGGGGAAGGCCCCGGACTCCGCGGTGGTGGACGACGAGCTGTCGTCCGACGAGCACCCCGCGGCCAGGGCGATGGCGGTCGCCCCTGCGGCTAGCTTGAGAACACTGGAACGCACGGGTAACTCCTCGCATCGACAACACTGTGCGAGGTAAGGCTAACAAAATCAGTTGGTCGTTCCGCGCGCTCCACTCCCGGACCTTGAACCGATCGAACGTTCAAGGTCCGGTTCGGTCGGTCGTCAGCAGTTGCTGGGAGCCGGGACGCCGTTGAAGCGTGCGTCGATCCATTCCAGCGCCTGCGGCAATCCGAGAACTGCAGCCGTGAGGTGATCGTTGCTGGGAACGAGCACTTCGGTGACCGGAACGCCTGCTGCGCAGTAGCGGCCGACCGTGTTGTCGATGGCCGAGACCGGAATGAGCGCGTCCGTCGGGCTGTGCCACTCGAAGTACGGGGCCTTGGGGACACCGGGGTAGAGCTCGACGCTGTTCTCGTTGACGGCGGCGACCATCTCGGGACTGTCGATCAGGTCGATGGAGTTGGCCACCTGCATCGCACTCTTGCCCGCACCGACGGCGATGATGTCGTTGGTGCACGCATTCTGCAGCTGCGCTGCCATCTGCTGACCGAGCGGATTGAGCTGCTCGCTGATCGGGATTCGCGTCGGGTACTCACGCTCGAGACCGATAGCAGCCGCGAATGCGAGTCCGAACACCGGGTGCGGGTTGAAGCCGAGGTCGCGTGCCATGCGCTCGAGGTTCATCGGTGCGCCGCCCGCAGCGCTTCCGACGATGTTCAGCTCGGGTGCGTAGTCGTTCTGCAATGCCGCAGCCCATGCGGTGGCCATGCCGCCGCCCGAGTAACCAGCGAGCGCAACCGGGCTCTGCTGAACCTGTAGCGGATCGAAACGCTGGGTGGCACGAATGCTGTCGAGAACGATCTGCCCGCCCATCTTGGCAGCGCCGTACGCACTGTTCGGTCCGAGATGGTCGGCCATGTTGATGGTCCAGCCGCGCTGCAGTGCGACGTTCAGGGCAGGAGCCTCACGGATCATCAGGTTGGGATCCTGCGTCCACAGCGCCTGGGACGGTGCGCACTGCAAACCGAGTGCGTTGATGATGTGCTGGTAGGACAGCAGCGGCCCGTTCGGAACCTTGTTCCGCGGAGAGAAGACCGTCGTCACGGCAGCGATGGGGTCGCCCGCAGAGTTGGTCGACCGGAACCGGATCTGCCACACGTCGGTGTCGAAGAAACCTGCCGGAGGCGGCATCGGTCGACTGGAGATTATGTCGCCTGGATTCTTGGCCTCCAGGTCCGGCACGGGCGCATAGAAGACGTCGGAGATCGGCGTCGGCTCCAGAGGATTCGCGGTCGCTGTCCCTGCTCCGACCGCCACAGAACAGGCGATCGCCACTGCCGTGATACTGGCAGCCCCGACCAGTTTGAGTGCGCGCATGACGTTGGGTTCCCTCCCGAAAGCTCTGATTACTCGAGCGAATGTGTTGTCCCTCTACCCCACCGAACGCGATATAGGAAAAAGCAACTCACTCGTTACGCTGCCCCCGGCAGAGATCACCGGAGACTACGAGATTTTATGGCACGCGTCGACAAACTGACCAGTCGGCTAGGGATCGTTCTCGAGAATGACGTCTGCCGGCTGTTTGTCGTCACGAAGACCACGCCAGCTCGGGTGCCTGAGGTGCATGGAGTCCGTCCATTCGTAGAAACGAACCTCGCCGACAAGTGACGGTGTGACCCATACCGCATCTTTCCGGTCGGCGGTCGGCAGCCGCTCCTCGAACGGCGACTCGTTCGACTCGAGAGGCACAAGCAGCGCGGCCAGTGCGTCGAGTGCCGAGTCGCTGAACCCTGTTCCGACCCGTCCCAGATATCTGAGGCCGTTCGGGCCGGGAATGCCGACCAGCAGAGAGCCCAGACCGCCGCCGCGCCTGCCTTTCCCGCGTCGCCACCCACCTACGACGACTTCTTGTGTTCGCCAGTTCTTCGTCTTGATCCAGGTGTGCGCGCGCCGCCCGGGCTGGTAGACGGAGTCGACGCGTTTGGCGACGACGCCCTCCCATCCACGCTCGATGCTGGTGGCGAGAGCTTCTTCTGCCGTGCCCGTCAGCGCCTCGGGCACCAGGACCGAATCCAGGCCGGTCGTGAGGAGCTCGAGCAGCTTGCGTCGATCCGAGTATTTCTTCTTCACCAGCGATGTGCCGTCGAGGTGCAGCAGATCGAACGCGACGAACTTCACGTCGGAACCGGAACTCGATTGCAGTAGTTCGAAACTCGTGGATCCGTCGGCGTCGAACACGACGGCCTCGCCGTCGAGCACGGCCTCGTGATCCGCGAGATCCGCGGCCAGTGCCGAGAAGGCTCGGAACCGCTCGGTCAGATCCTTCCCGGTCCGAGACTCCAGTTTCATCTCGCCGTGGGACATCCGCGCGATGACTCTGAAGCCGTCCCACTTGCCCTCGAACGCCCACTCGCCGTCGGGCAGATCGGTCACGTCGCCTGCCGTCGCCAGCATCGGTTGAATGCTCTTCGGCAACTCGGGTGCGTCCTTGTCCTTCATCAGGTGCATGAGCCACTGGTTGCCCTTGGTGCGAATCAACGCGAAACGGCCCTGTGCCCGAGCGCCTTTCAGAACGACGATGACCTCGTCGTCGCGCCACTTCTCGAGCTCGTAGGTTCCCGAATCCCAGATGGTCACCTCGCCGCCCCCGTACTCGCCCTTGGGGATGGTGCCTTCGAATCCTGCGTACTCGAGTGGGTGATCCTCGGTGTGCACGGCGAGGCGGTTCTGGGCCGGGTCGTCGGGGATGTTCTTGGGCACGGCCCACGAGACCAGGACGCCGTCGTGCTCGAGACGGAAGTCGTAGTGCAGGCGTCTCGCATGGTGTTCCTGGATGACGAACGTGTCGTCGTTTCCTTGTTCGTGTTCGTGTTCGTGTCCAGGGATAGCGCCGCGAGGTTCGGGGACTGGTTCCGGCGTCTTCGACGCGCTGCGCATGCTGCGGTACTTGGTGAGCTTGTCCGGCTCGCGGACCTCCAGCGGTGGGTCCAGGCCGGCAAGTAGATCGCCGTCGTCGTGATATCTGCGCAGTACTTCCTCGAACCGAAGCTGGTGCAGACCGGACGATTCCAGCTCGTCCCAGGATCGTGGTGCGGCGACCGTCGGCTGAGATCTGCCGCGCATCGAGTACGGCGCGACGGTCGTCTTCTTACCGTTGTTCTGCGACCAGTCGACGAACACTCGCCCGGTTCGTTTGGCCTTGGCCATCGTCGCCGTGATGCGGTCCGGGGAGCGTTCCTCGAGCAACGTCGCCACACGCTTGGCGACGGTCGACGCCCCCGACGTCGTGAGCGGCTTCTCCAGCGGCACGTAGAGGTGGATACCTTTGCTGCCGCTCGTGACCGGAAACGCCGAGAAACCGATCTCGGCAATCAGATCGCGGATTTCGCACGCCACCTCGGCGCAACGGGCCAGGTCGACGTCGTCCCCGGGATCCAGATCGAACACCATGCGCGTCGCCGGTCCGGGCTGATTGCCGTCGAACCGCCACTGCGGGACATGGGCCTCGATGGCAGCTTGCTGCCCCAGCCACGCCAGATCCGCCGTGGTGGAGAACAACGGATACGTCACCACCCGATCGGAATGCTGCATGTCCCGGCGATCCAGCCATTCCGGCGCCGACGACGCAAGATTCTTCTCGAAGAACGACGACTGCTCCACACCGTTCGGCCACCGCTTCCGAGTCACGGCCCGACCTGCCAGGTGAGGAAGCATCGCAGGCGCAATGGTCGTGTAGTACTCGATGACCTGGCTCTTGGTGGTCCCCGTCTCGGGGAACAACACCTTGTCCAGGTTGGTCACCGAGACCTTCCGACCTGCGATGTCGAGCGTCGCCATGATCGCCACCATAGTTTGGCCGTCGCCGACGTGGGACATGATGAAAGGTATGGCGACGATCAGTGTGACCGTGCAGATGCCCGAGAACCCGCAGGGCGCGTGGGACAAGGCGTCGGCCCTGAACAGGTTCGACGAGTGGATGACCATCCACGGAGGATGGTGCAGCCCGCCGCCGAAGGAGCTGTCCAAGGGCACCGAAGTCGAGTCCCTCGTGAAGGTCAAAGGCTTCAAGAACACGATCCGGTGGACGTTCACCGAGTACAAGGAGCCCGAGCTCATCGAGATGTCCGGCAGCGGAAAGGGCGGCGTCAGGATCTCGCTGACGATTCACGTTCGTGAAAGCCCCGGCGGTTCCGAACTGACCCTCGACGCGGAATTCGGCGGCGGCGTCCTCTTCGGTCCCGTCGGAAAAGTCGTCGCCAGAGCACTCGACTCGGACGTGAAGAAATCCGTCGCCAACCTCGCGGCGCTGAAGTAGAGAACTCCGGGACTTCTGCAACTCCGGGACTACTGCAACTCCGGGACTACTGCGACTCCGGGACTACTGCGGAGTGCGCGGCTGCCGGGTGCGACGCAGCCACCACAGTCCGGCGATGGGAAGTACGACGGGGATGAAGACGTATCCCTGGCCGAAGTGCGACCAGACCGTTGCGTCGGGGAAGTCGTCGGGCTGGATGTAGCTGAGGGCACCGATCGCGAGGACGCCGACGAGTTCGATGATGCACGAGACCGTCACCACCTTGCGTGATGCTTCGGTGGCACGAGCGAGCCCGACCGTTGCGACGATGTAGACCACCGCAGCGACGGCCGACAGGATGTACGCGAACGGTGCGACGTCGAACCGCGTCGTCAGCTGCACGATCGATCGAGACGTTGCAGCCACGGCGAACACCGCGTAGACCGCGATCAGGAATCGGCCGAATCCGGTGCGTGTCGCCTGCTGCAGGTTGTCCCGGGGTGACGAGGTATCAGGCATATCCGGCCCATATCTGGCTGAGGCGCAGCACCATGGCTGCGAGCGTGACGACGGCGACGAGCAGTACTGCGGTACCGCCGCGTGAGCGATCGCCGAGCGACCACCAGGTACCGATCGGCAACAGCAGCAGGAGCCCCACGAGGTACGAGCCGAACGTGAGGCGGTGAATCTCGCGGTCGCTGTTGAACATCATGACGAATCCGATGACTGCTTGAGCGAGCACGACGGCCTCGGTCGCGGCGATCGTCCAGAACAGCGCCCGATTGGATCGGTACTTCAGAAGTACCGGGCTTCCCATGACGAGTTTGACCAGAACCCACACGCCGACGATCAGGGACATCACGTACAGCAAGCCTGTGACGGCGCCGATCATCGTTTCCTCGTTCGAACTAGGCAGTGGTGCGGGTGGTCAGTAGGACTCAAGAGTATCGGTCCGCGCACGTGCCTCGATGTGAGCCCTTCGAAACAGTCCGTTATTCCAGGCGTGACCATTCGGAAATGGATGGGGCTTGTACTTGTCTCATGGCCGAAGAGCATCTCCGGCTTCGATTCTTCTCTCCACCGGTGGCCAACGATTGCCCACCCCGTTCTCAGTCATCCGCTGATCGACAACCTCTCATCCCAGGAGCACTACGTGTCCGATATCGACAATGCCATCGCCGAGAACATCGCCAAGTCCCTCTCGGAGATCCCGCACCCCTCGCTTCCCAAGGGCAGCAACATCTACGGTTCCACCAAGATCTTTCCCGACTACAAGGCCGAGAACGGCGAAAGCTACTTCACGCTCGTCCACGGTATCGCCCACGAGTCCTCGGTCAGTTTCGTTGCCGTGCTGCAGGCAACACGGGCACTGCGCAAAGGCTTCGAGTCGGCCATGTACTTCTACGGTCCTGGCGCTATCAATTGCCTTGCAACACGAGGCTTCCCGACGACCGGCGACTCAGGCTTCCCGGGTGAGCAGAACATCAACGACTCGCTCGCGACGTTCATCGCCGAGGGCGGCACGGTGTTCTGCTGCCGCTTCGGCCTCGCGCTGCACGGTGGCCGTGAGGAGGACCTGATCGAGGGCGTCATCCCGGCGCATCCCCTCGACGTGCAGGACGCCCTCATTCACTACGCACGCAAGGGCGCCATCATCAACTCGACCTACATGGTCTAGGAGCCTGACATGTCTGTCAGTGCGCGTGTAGACCTGGCGTTGCTCGGAGTTCGAGGGACGCCGCCGGTCAACAGAACGGCCGGCGCCGGGCCCAGCGACGACGGGCATGTCCGAATCGATGGCCTCGGCGCAGCCATCCCCCGTAATCCGCTGAGTCCTTACGTCCTCGAAGAGGGAAGAATCCTGTTCGACGGATCCGACATCGGACTGGACGTTCAAGCAATCGATCGGCCGAAGTTCTACGACCTGGAGACTGCCGACGGAATCGCCTACGAGAAGATCGCCAAACTCCACGGATCCAGTGTTCTTGCAACCACGGTCGTGCAGACCTGTATCCGGTACGGCGCAGACCAGCGCTGCCGGTTCTGCTCGATCGAGGCATCGCTGGAGGCAGGCGACACGATCGCCGTCAAGACTCCGGCGCAGCTCGCCGAGGTTGCCGAAGCGGCTGTTCGACTCGACGGTGTCACCCAGATGGTGATGACGACGGGGACCTCCGCGGCGAAGGATCGTGGTGCGCGGCACCTCGCGCGGTGCGTGAAGGCCATCAAGGCAGTGGTTCCCGATCTGCCGATCCAGGTGCAGTGCGAACCGCCCGGCGACCTGCAGACCATCACCGACCTGTACGACGCCGGTGCCGAATCCATCGGCATCCACGTCGAATCCCTCGACGACGACGTCCGTCGGAAGTGGATGCCGGGCAAGGCCTCGGTGTCGATGGACGAGTACCGAGCAGCGTGGAAGGAAGCGGTTCGCGTCTTCGGGCGCAACCAGGTCTCGACGTACATACTCGTCGGCCTCGGTGAAGACCCGGACGAATTGGTTTCGGGTGCAGCCGAACTCATCGAGATGGGTGTCTATCCCTTCGTGGTTCCGTTTCGGCCGCTCGGCGGCACGCTGGCTGTCGATGTGGATCATGCGGTCGCGCCGAACCGAGACGTTCTCGAGAACGTCACGCGCCGGGTTGCCAAGGAGTTGCAAGCGGCGTCGATGCTCGGCGCAGATCAGAAGGCCGGTTGTGCAGCATGCGGTGCATGCAGCGTACTGCAGAATGCGGGTGGCTGATGTATGCGAGTGACTTGGCCGGTCTGTCGGGAACGGTACCTGTAGAAGCCGATTCGCACTTCTTGATCCAACCGTGTTCGAGCGCTTCGCAGCTCGGCACCTACCGCCGATTGAGACGCGACATCTTCGTCCGAGAGCAGGGACTGTTCGCCGGATCCGATCACGACGATGTCGATGACGACCCGCGCGCGGTGGTGCTCGTCGCCACTGCATCCGACGGCAGCGTGCTGGGCGGTGTTCGGTTGGCTCCCTGCACATCGACCGATCTGGGGTGGTGGGCCGGGAGCCGGCTGGTGGTCTCGTCGGCGGCGCGCACGTCAGGGGTCGGTCCGGCATTGGTGCGGGCTGCGTGCGCGCACGCCGAAAGCCATGGCGTTCTGCGGTTCGACGCCACCGTGCAGAAACAGAACGAAACGCTCTTCACCAGGCTGGGATGGGTCAGACGCGCCGACCTCGACGTGCACGGGGCGCCGCACGTCACCATGTACTGGCCGATCGATCGAATCGAGCGGCTCGTGTCGTCGACCAAGGCGATGCTCGCGGGTGTGCTCGCACCCTTGCGCGCTCAGCCACTCGGTCTCGGCGCCAGGGGATTCCGTGGCGACGATGGAGTTCCTGTCCCAGGGAGCGACATCATCGCAGCATGTGATGCGATCCTTCCTTCCATGGTCGACCGCGATCCCGAGTGGGCGGGCTGGTGTGCCGCGCTGGTCAACCTGAACGACCTCTCGGCAATGGGAGCCCGGGCCGTGGGAATGCTGGACTCGGTCGGCGCCCCCACCCAGTCGAGGCTCACGCGCATCGTCCGAGGTCTGGCCAACGCGTCGCAGGCCTGGCAAGTACCGGTCCTCGGTGGTCACACTCAGGTTGGGGTGCCGTCGTCACTGTCGGTCACGGCACTCGGAAGTACCCTGCACCCCGTTCGCGCCGGCGGCGCGTCCGCCGGAGACGTCCTGACTCTCACCGCAGACCTGGAAGGCAACTGGCGAAGGGGTTATCGAGGCCAGCAGTGGGATTCGTCGTCAAGGCGAAACTCGGAAGAGCTCACGCAGATGGCATCGTTCGTCGCTCGGACGGCGCCCCGAGCCGCGAAGGACGTCTCGATGGCCGGCCTCGTCGGTACCACCGGAATGCTCGCCGAAGCGAGCGGAACCGGTGCAGTTCTCGACGTCGCCTCCATTCCCAAACCCGACGCCGCCAGCATGGGCGAATGGGTCACGTGTTTTCCAGGGTTCGCGATGATCACCGCGGACCGTCCCGACGCAATCACAGCACCGTCGGGACCAGCAGTATCCGCTCGATGCGGACAGCTCACCGACATTCCGGGCGTCGCTTTGCGATGGCCCGACGGAATCACCACTTCAGCGGTCACGTCCACCGTGACCGGATTGGGAGAAGCATGAACGACACGACCATTTCCGTGGCCGCGGCCGAATTCGGCCGCGACATGGAACAGGGATACCAGACCATCGCGGCATTGCTCGAAGAAGCACGCAACCGCGGAAGTCAGCTGCTCGTGCTACCGGAAGCCTGCCTCGGTGGGTACCTCCCTTCCCTGGGTGGCGGTGACGAATCCGAGGAATCGCGACAGCGCAGACTCGAAAGCCTGCCTCCTGCACTGGAACTCGACGGACCCGAATTGAAGCGGGTCATCGACATGGCCGGTGACACCGTGATCACACTCGGATTCTGCGAGAAGGACGGCGACACACGATACAACGCGGCGGTCACGCTACACGGCGACGGGATACTCGGCTCGTACCGCAAGGTGCATCAACCACTCGGCGAGAATCTTTGCTACGACGCGGGCGACAGCTACGCAGCGTTCGATACTCCGGTCGGCCGCATGGGCATGCAGATCTGCTACGACAAGGGATTCCCGGAAGCTGCACGGGAACTCGCACTCGACGGCGCCGAGATCATCACGTCCATCTCGGCCTGGCCGACCGCTCGCACCGCCACTGTGGAGAACATGGAGGACGACCGCTGGAAGCAGCGCTTCGACATCTACGACCGAGCGCGGGCACTAGAGAACCAGGTGGTGTGGGTTGCAGCCAACCAAGCGGGAACCTTCGGATCGCTGCGGTTCGTCTGCAGCGCGAAGATCGTCGGGCCGGGAGGGGAAATTCTCGCGGGCACTGGCGTCGAACCCGGTTTGGCGACGGCGACGGTAGATGTCCAGGGTCTGATGGCCGCTGCTCGCGGAGGCGGAATGTACAACCTGCGCGACCGCCGTCCCTCGGTGTACAGGACGATCACGAAAGAGCCTGTTCATGCCTGAGATGCAGTTTCTCGTGCAGTGGCCCGACGGCCACGAACAGTCCTGCTATTCACCCTCGCTGGTGATGCACGACTACCTCGAACCGGGCACGGAGTACGAGGTGGCCGAGTTCGTGAAGCGGACATCGGAAGCGTTGACAGTGGCCAGCGATCGCGTGTTGGCGAAATTCGGAATGCGGTGCACCTCCGCCGCGCAGCAGATGGAAGAGATTCACGACGTCGGCGCGGGATACACCTCGGGCGTCGTTCGTGTCCTGAGAATGTCGGGAGCTGAACTGTTGTGAGCGAACATCACTCCGTGATCGTTGTCGGTGGCGGCCAAGCCGGCCTGTCGATCAGCTGGCATCTGACTCGGCGCGGCATCGAACACGTCGTACTGGAAGCCGAGACCATCGCACACGAGTGGAAGGATTCCCGCTGGGACAACTTCACGCTCGTCACGCCGAACTGGCAGTGTGCCTTGCCCGGATTCTCCTACGACGGAGAAGATCCCGACGGCTTCATGAAGCGCGACGAGGTGTACGACTTCGTTCGGCGGTACGCCGCCAGCTTCGACGCACCGGTCCGTGAACAAGTTTCGGTGGTGAATGCACTCCAAGGCGCTGAAGGCGGGTTCGATCTCGAGACCACCGCGGGGCCGATGCACGCCGACCACCTCGTCGTCGCGGTCGGCGGATACCACATTCCGACGATCCCGCGTTTCGCCGAAAAGCTGCCGAGCGACATCCTGCAGATCCACTCGTCGGAGTATCGCGGGTCTCACCAGTTCCCGGACGGTGACGTACTGGTGGTGGGCACCGGACAATCGGGTGCGCAGATCGCCGAAGACCTGCACCTGGACGGCAGGCGGGTGCACTTGGTCGCGGGGACCGCTCCACGCGTCGCACGGTTCTACCGCGGCCGTGACTGTGTCGCCTGGTTGCACGACATGGGCGTCTACGATGTGTCCATCGAAGATCAGCCCGGTGGCGTCGGAAAACGCGAGAACACGAACCACTACGTGACGGGACGCGACGGTGGTCGTGACATCGACCTGCGCGCGTTCGCGACCGAGGGTATGCAGCTGTACGGCAGGCTCCTCGGCGTCGACGACGGTGTTCTCCAGTTCGCGCCGACGCTCGAAGCCTCGCTCGACGCTGCCGACGCCGTCGCGGAGTCGATCAAGGACAACATCGACGCCTACATCGAGCGGGAAGGCATCAGTGCACCCGAGGAGCCCCGCTACGTTGCGGTGTGGCGCCCGCAGCAGGAAATCACGGAGCTCGATCTTGCGGACACCGACATCACGGGCGTCGTCTGGTCCGTCGGCTTCCGTACCGACTACCGGTGGCTCAGGGTCGGTGCGTTCGACGGCGAAGGGCACCCGACGCACAATCGCGGTGTCACGTCGGTGACGGGTCTGTACTTCCTCGGGTTGCCGTGGCAGCACACGTGGGGCTCGGGGCGCTTCGCGTCCGTTGCGCGTGACGCCGAGTTCCTGGCCGAGCAGATCGGGTTGGAAATCAGTGCTGCTCAGCCGCAGAAGGTAGTGGTATAGCTTCGTGGCACCCATCAGGATAGGCGCTCTGGCAGCACATTTCGGTCGAGACGTGGATCGCGCGGTGTCCAAGATCGTCACGATCGTCGACAGCGCCAAGCGAGACGGCCTGGATCTTCTCGTGCTGCCGGACGCCTCCCTCGGTGGGTACATCGACAGTCTCCGTGATCCCGATGTGTCCGAGCTTCCTCCGACACTCGACATCGACGGACCGGAGATCACCGCCATCATGGCCGCGGCCGGGGACCTCACCGTGTGCGTCGGGTACACCGAGCTGGCCGGCGGGCTTCGCTACAACGCCGCGGTGTGTCTTACTGGCGATGGTGTGCTGGGCAGCCACCGCAAAGTGCATCAGCCGCTGGGTGAGTCGCTCGCCTACGCTGCGGGGGACACATTCGCGGCCTTCGACACTCCTGTCGGTCGGATGGGCATGCTGATCGACTACGACAAGACCTTCCCGGAATCCGCCAGAACGCTGGCGTTGGACGGTGCTCGCATCATCGCCGCATTGTCCGCGTGGCCCGCGAGCGTCACCGATCGAGCGTCGAGCCTGCCGAACGATCGACAGTCCCGGCTCTTCGATCTGTACGACGCCGCTCGCGCGGCGGAGAACCAGGTGGTCCTGGTCTCGTCCAACCAGACCGGCGTCATGGGTTCGCTCCGATTCCTCGGACAGGCCAAGATCGTCGGTCCCGGCGGCGACGTGCTCGTCAAGACACGCGACAAGGGAGGCCTCGCCGTCGTCGACATCGACGTCGACGCCGAGATCGACCGCGCGCGCCGGGGCCTGCACCACCTGGAGGAGAGGCGAGTGGACGCGTACCCGAATCTGTTGGACGAGAAAGGATCAGGCAGTTGAAGGTGGCACTGCTGACGTACTCGTCCAAGCCGCGCGGCGGGGTGGTGCACACGCTTC
This sequence comes from Rhodococcus sp. NPDC057297, assembly GCF_042667435.1. Classification (NCBI taxonomy): domain Bacteria; kingdom Bacillati; phylum Actinomycetota; class Actinomycetes; order Mycobacteriales; family Nocardiaceae; genus Rhodococcus; species Rhodococcus sp. NPDC057297. The sequence goes on from NZ_JBHUZE010000001.1 coordinate 572,226, forward strand.
ATCTTGCCGAAGCGCTCGCCCGCGCCGGCGAGGACGTCACCGTGTGGTCGCTGGGTAGAGGCGGAGACGCGGCATTCTTCCGTCCCGTCGACCCGTCGGTGACGGTCAGGATGGTTCCGTTCGAGGCACGCGAGAACGAAAGCGTCGGAGACCGGATTCTTCGATCGATCGACGTTCTGGGGCAGGCGTTCTCGCGCGATGAGTACGACATCGTCCACGCGCAGGACTGCATCTCGGCGAATGCCGTGGGGCGGTGCATCCGGACGATCCATCACCTCGACACGTTCACGACTCCCGCACTGGCGGCGTGCCACGAGCGCGCGATCACGGAGCCCTGTGCGCGGATCTGTGTATCGGCCGCCGTTGCCGAAGAGGTACGAGCCGGCTGGGGTTTTGCACCGACAGTGATTCCGAACGGAGTGGATGCGCAACGATTCGACGCCGCAGCGCAATCGAGGGGAACAGGATGGCAGCACAAGCTCGGGAAGTACGTTCTGGCGGTGGGCGGCATCGAGCCTCGAAAAGGGTCACTGGACCTGCTCGAAGCATTCTCGTTGCTGAACAGGCCGGAGCTCTCGCTCGTGTTCGCGGGCGGGGAAACGCTGTTCGACTACCGGGACTACCGGCGCGAATTCGAGTCGCGGGCAGTGGAACTGGGTATCCAACCGGTAGTGCTTGGTGTCGTCGACGACGGCGAACTGCCGCACCTGGTCGCGCAGGCGAGCGTTCTTCCGTTCTTCTCGACGAAAGAAGGCTTCGGTCTGGCCGCGATGGAAGCGCTCGCGGCGGGTACACCCGTCGTCGCGCGGGATCTGCCCGTACTGCGTGAGGTGTTCGGAGACGCCGTCACGTACGCGACAAGCCCACAGGACATGGCGTCGGGACTGGCGGATGCGATCGATCATGGCCACTATCCGGATGTCGGTCGCGCCCTTGCGCGCAGCCTGACGTGGGACGACGCAGCACGCAGGCACCTCGACTTCTATCGGTCACTCACATAGGGTCAGTCTCTTCTGTTCCTTCGCAGTGCGTGCGGCTTGAGTTTGTGGAATCCACGAACACGGAGGGAGCGTAGAGACTTGAGGTAGAACTCGGAATCTTCCTTCAGCAGTTCCGTCAGCGTCGTGTCGACCAGGATGGTTCCCGGGTGCGCTGAGCTGGTCAGGCGCGCAGCCATGTTGACGACCGAACCGTAGAGGTCGCCGTAACGGGCAAGCACCGGACCCCAGGCGATTCCGACACGGAGCTCGGGCATGTCCTCGTAGGTCGCGAACGCGTCCTGGAGATCGAGGGCGATGTGGGCGGCGTCCTCGGGCGTCTGTGCACTGAACATCACTTCGTCACCGACGTTCTTGATCACCGAACCACGACCGCGCGCAATGATGTTGGTGGCCACGGACTCGAACTGCTCGAGCAGTTCGGTGAGTTCGTCGATGGCGAGGCGTCGAGTCAGGCTGGTGTATCCGACCATGTCGGCGAAACCGACCGCCAGGGTACGGCTGGTGGTCTCCTCGCCCGGATCGGCGATGGCGCGGCCTGCTGTGGCAGCCAGGTGCCTGCGCCAGGTGTAGGACTGCAGGGCTTCGAGCGTCGGTACCGTCTGCGCAGCGATCTCACGCGCGTCGCGGCGGATGGCGTCGAGGTCTGCGGGGCTCGCGAGCTCGGCCGGGTCCCGGCCCTCTGCGTCGCGTCCCTCGGCGACGCGGTCGTGTATGTGACTGTTCACAACGCCCACTTGCCATTCGGTGAGCCTGGACATCGTCTGACCGAGAGTGCGCGCGATGGCGACCTCCATGTCCGGGCGGATGACCTTCTGCTCGGTGAGACCGGTGATCATGCGCAGAGCATCGAGATCCGCGTCGGTGTACACGACGGCATCGGCGTCGGTGTGAACGGGGAAGCCCATCGCGATCCACAGTTGAATGACCCGCTCGAGCGGTATCCCTGATTTCTCGACGATGTCGGTGCGCGTGTACTTCGGTGTTCCCCCCAGGAGATTTTTTTCGATTTCTCTCTGTACCACCGAGCTGATCTGTTCTTCAGGCATATCCCAACGTTCTGTCGAAATAGGATCGGACGTCGTCGATGTAGTTGTCGATCTTCTCGGGAACCCAGTCCGCGGTGGAGATGGGCTCGCCGACGGTGACATCGACCGTACCGGAGTGCGCGGTGAAATCCTTCTTCCACATCACGTCGCCTGCGTTGTGGATGACGATGGGAACGATGGGTACTCCGGCCTGCATCGCGAGGTGGAATCCGCCCTTCTTGAATCGGCCGAGCCGCGACGTCGGCATCCGGGTGCCCTCGGGCGCGATCGCGACGGAAATGCCGGAATGCAACTTCTCGATGGCCGGGGCCATGGCCTCTCTGGCCTGGGCGGGATCGCCGCGGTCGATGTAGGCGACGTCGAAGATCTTGCCGAGGAGGGCGAATCGCGGGTCGCGTTCGAGTTCCCGTTTGGCCACGGCGGTGATGTCGCGACGGAGGATCGAGGCAACGATGATCGAGTCCGCGGTGCTCTGGTGATTGAACATGAACACTGCAGGCCGAGCGGACCACGCGTTCTCGGTGCCGACGACGTTCAAGCTCACGCCGGCGAGCGTCAACGCGATGTCCGGTGCGATGGAGGAGGTGATGTTGGCACCCGTCCGTCTGCTACGGGTCAACAGGCCGAGACCGAGCCCGATTCCGGCACTGGCGAGAACGGAGCCCAGGGCAGCGGTACTGCGAACCGCCGACGCCAGGTCGGTGCCGCGCTTGGGGTTCTCGAGCCTCAACGAGGTCCAGCCGGCCTTGTCTGCGTGCCGGGTGAGCTCCTCGTCGGGGTTGAGTGCGACGGGATGGCCGACTTCCGCCAGAAACGGCACGTCCTCGCCGCCGTTGGAGTATCCGAAACAGCGACTGAGGTCGAGGCCTTCTCGGTCCGCGTAGTCCGCGACGGCCTTCGCTTTGCGCGGCCCCCACAACGACGTCCCGACGAGTTCACCGGTGAGGACGCCGTCGACGACGACCGGTGTAGTGCACAGCAACTCGTCGAACATCAGGTCCTGCTCGACGGGGATTGCCTGATACGGGGTCGCGGAGGTCGCCATCACCAGCCGGTGACCCGCGTGCCGGTGTGCTTCGACGAGCTTGCGGGCCTGCGGGTAGATCATCGGCGCGATCTCGTTGCGGAACAGGGTGTATGCCTGCTCCATCAGGTCCTCCTCGCGCCGTCCCTCGAGGCCCTTGACGGCCTTGCCCATCAGATTGTCGACGGGTGAGTTGCGCATCCGCATCTCCACGACGGCGCTCGAGATCTCCCACAGTTCGTGAACGGTGACATCGAGAGTCTTCAGGCGTTCCAGGAACACGGCTTTCGCGGAGAAGCCGTTGATCAGCGTGCCGTCGAGGTCGAAGAACGCAGCTGTGTCCGGGCCTTCGGGTGCCTCGGCGATGGCCTGCAGCTGGAGGTCGAGAGGGTTGGTCATCAGGCGTCGTCCTCGTGCTCGTCGGTGCTCGCGACGGGGGCCGGAAGGGTCAACGGATCCACCTCGTCGAGCATGCGGTGGGCCATGTCGCGGACGATTCTCGCTTTCCGTGCCCATTCGTTGATCTCACGGGCGAAGTCTCGTCGGCGCTGCGCGAGGTTCTCGCCCTCCGGATCGACGAGGTTCCGATTGTCGGCCAATTGCAGTGCTGTGTCGAAGAGTTCGCCCGAGATGGCTTCGCTGTGATCGAGTTGCTGCCGAAGCCTGCGGGCCTGAGCTGCGCCGAGGCAGTGCGCGACGAACGACGCCTTGTCGAACTCGACTCCGGTGGGCTGCAGCATGAGCTGATCCGCCACCACCTGGTATGCCTCCAGGATCGGCTGCAACACACGGTGAGCGAGGTGCAGGTCCTGGGACTCGAGTTGCCGCGAGGAGTACTCGGGATCGTCCAGATTTGCACGCCAATCCGGATCGATCAGCGCCACCTCGGCTTCCAGGCGATCACCGAAATCCTTCTTGTCGCCGAAGAAGAACTCGAACTTGAGCAGGTCGCGGAGCTCGAGCGCCGACTTCCACAACGACTCGGGCGTCGACGGTGTGTCCTGGCCCAGATCGGGCAGGACGACGAGTTCGCCGATGGCGCGCATCACGAAGTAGTGAATTGCGTTGTTGCGGAAGAACGCCGCAACTAGATGCTTGTCCTGGGCGAGATAGAACACCGGCTCGGGCCCGTCGTCGAAACGCTTGACGACGCCTGCATTCACCTGCGCGATGACGGCGGACCGAACCACGTCGACCTCGCTGATGTCGATGCCGCCCGCCGTCGGGAGACCGCGCCTCTTGATGTAGCTCGCGAGAGGCGAGATGATGGCCCACATCTCGTGCACGTTCAGGGCACGGTCTTCGATGCCGAGCAACGCCATCGTCACCAGCGCGGCGGGGGTCACCGGCGTCGTGTCGTTGATCGCGTGCGCCACTGTCAGCGCAATCTTCTGCACCGCAACGCGTTTGTCCTCGTTCTCGTTCAGTATCGACCGCACCGAGACGGGCTCCGCGAAGTTGAGGTACACGTTGCCGCGCAGTTTGCCCTGCGCTCGGATGTACCCGATGGCCATCCGAATTCCCTCGGCTTGCTTCTGCGCGCCATGGGATTCAGCGGCCATGGCGCCGACTTCGTGCAGTCGGTCGTACGTGATGGCCGTCGGAACCAGATAGACGTCCTCGGCATCGCTGGACTCGAGTGCGTCGACCAGATAGGTCAACAACCCGAAACGCGGCGGACGGAGTTTGCCGGTGCGGCTGCGTCCGCCTTCGATGTACCACTCGAGATTGAAGCGCTTGCTCAGCAGGAAACTCATGTACTGACGCAGCGTCCACTTGTAGATCTCGTCGGAGAACTTGCGCTGGATCAACACGACGCCACTACGTTTCGCGATGGGTCCGATGGGCCAGAAACCGACGTTGATGCCACCCATCACGTGGTTGAGTGGCAGTCCTTCGGCGAGCAGTGCAGGCCGTAGGACCAGAGGATCGAGGTACGAGCGGTGGTTGGGGAGGAACACCAGAGGGTGCTTCTTGTTGAGTTCGCGCACCTTCTGCAGTTGAGTTCGGTCCACGTCGACCTTGTACGCACGAGAGAAGTAGGCGCCCAGGGTGCCCCACATCTCGACCGCCCGCCTGGTCTCGGTGGCCACCATCTCACCGAGGATGGTGTGTACCCGTCGCTCCACCTCGGGTACGTCCTCGCCGACCTGCTGCGCGAGCTCGGCGATGCCGTCGTGGAACTTCTTCTGTTCGGTCATGTCCTCGACGACGAAGCGCGGAATCTTGTACTCCGAACCGATCACGTCTCGCTCGGCCCGGTCGAGGGCAAGAGTGGCCTGGCGGGCGATGAACGAGGACAACGACCTCCCGCCCGACTTCTCGAACTTCGCCGACAGATCGCCCAGCGTCGCGGGTTCGCCGACCAGGACGGCGGACCGGTCCGGGTCGTCGCCCTGGACCCATCGTTGCCATGTCTTCGTCGGCAGCGAATTGCCGCGCGGTGCGAGTGCCCGACGGAGGAATCCGGGACGCTTCTTGGCCGACAGCGTCACGCGAAGCGGAATCAACAGGGGGTCGTCGCCGATTCCGCGTACCAGCTCGGCCACCTGCCCCGACGAGTCGCCCGACAGCGCGATCGACGGGGGACGTGTCTCACCGTCGGGTGTCGTCGCGTCGATCCACGAGTTGAGTGCCTGGATCTCGAGAGCTCCCGCTGCGTCGAGCAAATAGACCTGCCGGCCCTCGGTTGTTCTCTGATCACTCGCTTCGACGTGGTACATCGAGTCCTCCCGTTTCCCGTACCGCGCGCAGGTACTCGGCCAGGCTACGGGGGCGAAGCGGCCCATATGCGGGTTTGGGGTCGGCTATCTCACAATGCGCTCACGATGCCTCTCGGGCGGCCGCGAAGTAGAGTGGAAAGCGTCGTCGAGCAGGTCTCCGGCACAAGGCCAAATTTATCTGTTACTTCCAGTTACACATACTTAGTTACGACGGCTGGGACCGAAGCGACGAACCTCTCGGCTATCCGCCGGTGAGCACGGGCGTCCGGGTGCAAGCCGTCGGGTAGTGGGAACTCGTCGAAGTCACTCGGACCGTACAGATCCAGACCGTCGACGAGGTACAGGTTCGGATCCTCGCGCTGGCCACACACGCGCCGCAGTTCGTCTCGGACCACGGTGAGCGTCAGCTTTCCAGGCCCCGGATCACCCGTCGCGACGAACCGCACAGTGCCCTCGGCCAAGGCCTGGGGTTCGAATGCGCCTGGCCCAGGAGTGTTCTCGTGGATCGGGCAGTAGAACGGTGACACCACCACGATCGGTGTGCTCGGGTGCCCGTCGCGAATCGTGTCCAGAAACCCGTGGACCGCAGGCGTGAACGCCCGCGTCCGCATGACGTCACCGTTCACGAGGTTGATGCCGACCTCGAGGCTGATCACCTCGGCAGGCTCGTCGCGCACGACCCGGGCGACGAACGGATCCAGCATCGCGCTGCCGGAGAACCCGAGGTTCGTCACCGAAAAACCCATCGCCGACGAGCTCAGACCCACCCAGGTCGTGCTGGGGCTCGTCGCGTTCGATCCCTGGCTGATGGAACTGCCGTAGTGAACCCATCTCGGCCTCGGCGGCCATCCGGAGGTGGACGCGGGAAGGATCGACGAGTCACTACGAAGGGCAATCAGCTCGACGTGCTGATTGTGCGGCAGCCATATCTCCACGTTCTTGGTGCCGGGAGCCATCTCGAATCGCACCGGAACAACTGGGCCGTCCGTTCGATCGACACTGCCGGTCGCCATGTCGACGGACAGGACGTTGCCACCGGCCGACGTCACGCTGTGCACGAGCTCCCCGTCGATCGTCACGTCGAACATTCCCGGCGGACGGGGCGGGAGTCCGACGAACTCCTGCTGCGTCGGAAGGGCGTCGAGTTCGACGACTGTTGCATCGGTGCGGAAAGCGAGCCGAACCCCCGCCGGCTGCACCTCGGCCCCGGCGATCCGGTCGTCGGGAAACCGGCTGCGAGTCCACGCGGGCAGCCGGTGCGGAATCAGGCCGCGTTCGGTGACCTCGGTATCGAGTGCACCTAGAAGAAGGTCGGGGGTGATGGGTGTCGATCGCATGCATGGATTCTGCGTTCCGGGCGGCAAGTGTGGGACAGTATTCGCAAACACTTTCGAGAGAGGTATGCACCGATGCCACCGCGTAGACGTTCGACGCCCACCGGTTCCCTGACGCCGGAGAATCTCGACACGCTGGCCACGGCCCTCGCCGAGGGGCGGCGCGCGACGGTGTACCTCATCGAGCCGACCCCGAGCCTGGGTCTACCCGAGGGGACGTCGGCGAGGGTCGTTGCCATCGACGGAAACACCGTCACCATCAGTCCCAAGGGCGTCAACGACGAACTCCCCTTCGAAGCGGAAGAACTTCGGATCACCCGGAACCCTCCGGGCGGTGCACCCAAGCAGGCACCGAAACCGGCGTCGGCGCCCAAGCCCGAGGTGGCCGAATGGACCGAGCCCGCCCCTGCGCCCAAGCCTGCGGCCAGTAAATCCGCAGCTCCGAAGGCAGAGGTGACGACACCCGCCGCGCCCAACACGGTCACGCCCAAGACGGTCACGCCCAAGACGGTCACGCCCAAGGCTGCGGCAGCGAAGCCTGCGCCGGCGAGGAAGGGAAAGAAGGGGCCGGACAGCGTCAGCGTCACCATCCACGCCGGGCCGGACAACGACTGGTCCGTCACTGTCACCCACGGTGCCCGTAGGCCAGGAAAAGCGCAGTCGGTGTCCCCCGAGTCCGTCTCCCGCGCGGTACGCGAACTGGGCGACGATTCGGCGCGCGACGCCGTCGAGGCCGTCATCTCCTATGCACGAGAAGAAGCGGCCTCGCGCGTCGAGGAGCTCAGCCGCCAACTCGAGGAAGCCCGGTCGATGCTGGCCGCTCTGGAATCGGACCTTTAGTACCCATGTGTACGTATTGACGTCAGGCACTCGTCCATCGGTGCTTCTTATTGCTAGGGTTCTGCGGACACCGCTGGAGAGGGAATACATGTTGAAGAAGTTCATGCTCGTCGCCGTGGCTGCTGCCGCTGTTGCTGCGAGCTTCGGCGTCGGAACTGCGTCAGCTGCGGCCCCGGCGGTGCTGGGGGGCGGATCCGGAATCATCGTCGACAATGCTGCCGAGTGCACCCTGACGACCATCGGCAACGACCGCGAAGGCCGCCTCGTCGGTATCACCGCCGGTCACTGCGGTGGAGCAGGCGCCACGATCGTGCCGGAGTACGACCCGTCGGCAGGCGTCGTCGGACGCATCGCGTTCTCCAACCCCGAGTACGACTACGCGGTGATCGAGTTCGATCGCGCGAAGGTCGTCCCGGTCAACCGCGTGGGCAACGTAACCATCACGCAGGTCGGTCCGCCCGCCTCGTTCCCCAACATCGTCTGCAAGGAAGGCCGCACCACCGGTAACACGTGCGGCGTCGCCTACGGTGACGTCCTGCAGTCGCAGGAGACCTGGTCGCAGCTGTGCGTCGTCGAAGGCGACTCCGGTAGCCCGGTCGTCGTCGGCACCACGCTCGTCGGCATGGTGAACGCGTACCTCGGTGTTGCGTGCTTCGGACCGCAGGTCGGTACCAACATCGACGCGATCCTGCGCCACATCGATGCAGGCAACGCCGTCGGAGCAGGTTTCGCCCCCATCCCCTGATCGGACTCTTCGAGTCTGCGATCGGCTCATCAGCGTTACAGATCGTGCCACCGTGTCAGTTCGATTGACACGGTGGCACTTTCGTTCGTTGGGATCTTTCCCAGTCACTTGTGTAACGGCCGCCACAAAGAATTGCGTACTGTAACGCATCCTTCCTAAGCTGCACAGCACTGCGCGCGGTGTGTCGTGCGTGGTGCCTAGGGGGGAACACACATGACATTGCTTGCGATGACTCCTGTTCAGGAGATGGAAAAGCCGTACGCGAAACGTTGGGCAGCGCTGGGGGTGCTGTGCCTGAGTCTGCTCGTCGTCGTCATGGCGAACACGTCGCTGTTGGTGGCGGCGCCTGCAATGACGCTGGATCTGAACCTGTCGAGCAGCGACCTCCAGTGGGTCATCGACGGATACACAGTGCCGTACGCCGCCTTGATGCTGCTGTTCGGCGTCATCGGCGATCGGTATTCTCGCAGAGGCGCACTCATCATCGGCCTGCTGATCTTCACGGCGGGTTCTCTCGCAGGCGCGCTGACCGGCGCAACGACAGGCGTGATCCTCGCTCGCATCGTCATGGGCGTCGCCGCTGCCATCGTCATGCCCGCCACCCTGTCGCTGCTGGTTGCGACGTTCCCCAAACGCGAACGGGCCACGGCCGTCACCATCTGGGCAGCTACGTCGGGCCTCGCCATCGCGATGGGTCCGCTGCTCGCCGGCTGGCTGCTCGAAAGCTATTGGTGGGGTTCAAGTTTCCTGATCAACATTCCGTTCACGATCATCGGGATCGTAGGCGCCGTCGCTTTGGTGCCGCCGTCGCGTGCAGTGAACCCGGGCCGGATCGACTGGCTCGGAGGGGTGCTCTCCGTGCTCGCAGTGTCCACGGTGGTCTACGCGATCATCGAGGGCATGCACTTCGGTTGGAGCGTCGGACCCACGTACTTCGCGGTTGTGGGTGCGCTCAGCACTGCGGCATTCGTCGCCTGGGAGCTTCGCCACCCGAGCCCGCTTCTCGACGTCCGCGCGTTCTCCTCCCGTATTCTCAGCGGTGCAGTACTGGCCGTTCTGCTGTTCTTTCTCGTCACCTTCGGCGCGATCTACTATGTGGCCCAATACCTTCAGTTCGTACTGGACATGGGCCCGGTCTCGACCGGGGTACACCTGCTTCCCTTGGCGGTCGCCGTGTTCGTCGGCTCGGGCATCACGCAATGGCTGACGCCGCGAGTGGGCATGAAGTACACCGTCACGGCCGGCATGGTCGTCGGCACACTGGCCGTGGTCTCGATGCTCGGAATCGACACCACGGCAACCTATGTCGACTTCGTTCCGGTCCTCGCGCTGTTGGGAATCGGCATCGGGCTCAGCGTGTCGCCGTGCACCGACGCCATCATGGCCGAATTCCCCGAGAGCAAGCTCGGCGTCGCCGGTGGACTCAACGACACTGCACTGGAACTGGGCGGATCTCTCGGAATCGCCGTTCTCGGTTCGGTTCTCGCAACGACCTACCGCGGCGGCATCGTCGACTACCTCGCGGACTTCCCCGGTAAAGGTCCCGACGGGCAGCCGACCGCGCAAGCCGCACAAGCGATCGAAGCGTCCGGAGACTCGGTCGCCGGGGCCGTGATCGTCGCAGACATCATGCGCGAGAACACTTTTCTCACCGGATACGCCGACAATCTGGTGATCACCGCGGTGAGTTCGTTCGCGAACGCCGTCGTGCACACGTCCCTGATCGCGGCCGTGGTCTTCGCCATCGGGACCGTCGTGGTCGGCGTGTTGCTGCCCGGCCGCACCCCGCGCGTGGTGCCTGCCGTCCGCACGGCATTCGATCCCGACGCAGCCAAGGAAGTTGCCGAGCTGGAGCATCTCCTCGAGCAACCGTCGGCCCCGGATGCCGTGGTGAAGAAAACTCCGAAAAAGGTTGCGTCCGAAAGGTCGACGCAGAATCCGGTGGCAACCGAAGTGGTCGACGACGAACTCACCCGACCCAGCATCTACCAGCTCGCCGCCAAGGTCTACGAGGTCCAGGCCGCCACCGAGGAGGAAGTTGCTCTGGCAGCGTCGGACCACCTCACCATCCACCACCTCGCCCTGGCCGACATCGCCCGCAAGCGCCGCGAAACCGCAGAGGAAGAACTGGACGCAGCACTGGACCTGGCAGAACTTCCGGTCATGAAACGGGCGCCCAAGCCCGTCGTCCGCGCAGATCAGCTCAACATCTACCAGTACGGGGATTCCGTCCGCCGCAGATGCACCGAGCTGCAAGAGCGTTCCAGCTCCGTCTGGTCCATGCCGCTCTGACGCACGGCTCGGGTCCGCACCCACCCATCGCTTGAAAGGGCCTCACACGTTGTCTGTTCGTATGAATGGACCATTCAAGCGATGGGGGACACGCTAGATCAGTACTGCACCATCGGATGCGGAGCCGACGAGCTTGGCGTACTTGGCCAGGACGCCGCGGGTGTAGCGGGGAGGTAGAGGTGCCCAACCTTCCCTACGGGATTCGAGTTCGGCGTCGTCGACGAGGAGGTCGAGGGTTCCCTTTCCGACGTCGAGGCGAATCTGGTCACCGTCGCGAACGAAGGCGATGGGTCCGGCGTCGACGGCTTCCGGCGCGACGTGTCCGACGCACAGTCCCGTTGTACCGCCGGAGAATCGGCCGTCGGTCAGGAGCAGGACATCCTTGCCGAGTCCCGCGCCCTTGATCGCGCCGGTGATCGCGAGCATTTCTCGCATTCCCGGTCCGCCCTTGGGTCCTTCGTATCGAATGACGACGACATCGCCCGCAGAGATCGTGCCGTCCTCCAACGCGTCCATCGCGGCGCGTTCACGCTCGAAAACTCGAGCAGTGCCGACGAACACGTCGGAGTCGAAACCGGCCGACTTGACGACGGCGCCACCCGGGGCCAGTGACCCTTCGAGGATGGTGATGCCGCCGGTCGGGTGGATCGGCTCTTCCAGCGCACGCAGCACCTTGCCGTCGGGATCCGGCGGCGCAATGTGAGCGAGGTTCTCGGCCACCGTCTTTCCGGTGACCGTCAGGCAATCGCCGTGCATGAGCCCGGCGTCGAGCAACGCCTTCATGACGACGGGAACTCCGCCGATAGCGTCCACGTCGGTCATGACGTGCTTGCCGAACGGTTTGACGTCCGCGAGGTGCGGCACCTTGGAGCCGATGCGTCGGAAGTCGTCGAGCGTCAGTTCCACTTCGGCTTCGTGGGCGATGGCGAGAAGATGGAGCACGGCGTTGGTCGATCCGCCGAAGGCCATGACGACGGCGATCGCGTTCTCGAACGCCTTCTTCGTCATGATGTCTCGCGCGGTGATACCGCGACGGAGAAGTTCGACGACGGCTTCGCCGCTGGCGCGAGCGTACCCGTCGCGTCGACGATCGGGCGCAGGCGGAGAAGCACTGCCAGGCAACGACATTCCCAAAGCCTCAGCGGCACTGGCCATGGTGTTGGCGGTGTACATTCCGCCGCAGGCGCCTTCGCCCGGACAGATTGCGCGTTCGATGGTGTCGACATCCTCGCGGGACATCAGGCCACGAGAGCACGCACCGACAGCCTCGAACGCGTCGATGATGGTCACCTGGTGCTCACTACCGTCGGACAGCGTCGCGAAACCGGGAAGCGTAGAACCGGCGTACAGGAACACACTCGCGAGATTCAATCGCGCTGCGGCCATCAACATTCCGGGCAGCGACTTGTCACACCCGGCCAGAAGCACCGAGCCGTCGAGGCGCTCCGCGCTGACCACCGTCTCCACACTGTCGGCAATGACCTCACGCGAGACCAACGAGAAATGCATTCCCTCGTGGCCCATCGAGATACCGTCGGAGACGGAGATGGTGCCGAACTCGAGCGGATACCCGCCCGCGGTATGGACCCCCTCCTTGACCGCCTTCGCGAGGCGCTCCAAGGACAAGTTGCACGGAGTGATCTCGTTCCACGACGACGCGACGCCGATCTGGGACTTCCCCCAGTCCTCGTCACCCATCCCCACAGCACGCAACATTCCTCGCGCAGCGGTCTTCTCCAAACCATCGGTCACGTCGCGACTCCGCGGTTTGACGTCCGGCGAATCGTTCTCGGTCGACATAGCTCTCCTGACCTGATCTCGGATATGGGCTGTATCCGTAACGGTCAGCCTAATCCGGGTCCTTCCGCAGGCTCCACTCCTGCCTCCAACGGGTCGTTCCGCAGGCTCCACTCCTGCCCTGACCCGGGTCGTTCCGCAGGCTCCACTCCTGCCCTCCTAAATCTGCTCCCTCGGGCTCAGCGCCGGGGACGACGGGTCGCAGGTGTAGGTGGGGTCCTTGCGAGAAGGACCCCTGACCATGACTGCGGCGATGAGGGAACCTACGACGAGCAGGCCGGCGCAGACGATCATGGCCGTGTGGAAGCCGTCGGAGAAGGTCTGGGGCCGGTCGTAGTCGGCGCCTGCGATTCCCACCAGGCCAGGTAGGGCGGCCACGGCCAGTAGCTGGCTGGTTCTGGCGACGGCGTTGTTGACGCCGGATGCGATTCCCGCGCGGTCGGTGGACACGGCTCCGAGGACGGCGCCGGTGAGCGGCGCGACCAGGATCGACAAGCCGAGCCCGAACACGACGACGGCCGGCAGCACGTCGACGAGGTACGTCGACCGGCTCGTGCGCACAGGCTCCACTCCCGCCCATGAGGTCGTTCCTGCAGGCTCCACTCCCGCCCCGTCCGGCGAGATACGGAGCATCAGCAGCAGTCCGGCGGCGGCGACCAGCGGCCCGACAGTCATCGGCACACGGGGCCCGATGCGCTGCGCCACCCGTCCGGCTCGCGCGGAGAGCACGAGCATCAGAGCGGTGATCGGCAGAGTCGCCACACCTGCGGCGATCGGCGAGTAGTCGAGCGCCAACTGGAGTTGCAGAATCAGCAGGAAGAACACCCCGCCGAGCGCGGCGTACACCGCGAATGTCACCAAGTTCGCAGCCAGGAAGACGCGCGACGCGAACAGCGACGGAGGAACGAGCGGATTCGACGTACGCAGCTCGACGACGACGAACGCTCCGACCGCGAGCACGCCCGCCGCCACCACCCACCACGACGCGTCGATGAAGCCGTAGGTGAGCAGGCCGAGCGCGAGAGCGACGACGCCTGCACCCGGCAGATCGAGCGTCCCTTCCGCATGAGGGTCGCGGCTCTCGGGAACATGCTTGACGGCCACCAGGACCACGGCGACGGCAAGCGGAATGTTAAGTAGGAAGACCGATCGCCACCCGGCCACGTCGACCAACCATCCGCCGAGCAGAGGCCCGACGGCGGACGCGACGCCGCCCAGGCCGGACCACAAGCCGATGGCAGCGCCTCGATCGTCGGGATGAATGGACGCGGAGATCAATGCGAGGCTTCCCGGCGTCAGCAACGCCGCGCCGACGCCCTGCAGCAATCGCGCGGCGACGAGTACCTCGATGTTCGGCGCCAGACCACACAGGACCGAGGCGACAGCGAACCAGACCGTGCCCCAGACGAAGACCTTCCGCCTGCCGAGGCGGTCACCGAGCGCGCCGCCGAGCAGGATGAACGACGCCAACGTCAGGGTGTAAGAGCTCACCGTCCATTGCAGTCCCGAGACGCCGGATCCGAGATCCCGGCCGATGTCCGGCAGCGCCACGTTCACGACGGTCGCGTCGAGCATCGCCAGCGAGGACCCCAGAACCGTCGCGGCGACGATCCAGCGTCCCCGCGGAGTCTTCAATCGGACCGACTCGGCCCCCGTCATGGAAGCACCGTCATGAAAGCACCGTCATGACGGAAGTCTTACACCGATCTACAGATCTTCCACGCAGACGACGAAGTTGCGTTCCGGGTAGCGGAAACCGCTCGTCGCCTGGAGATCGCAGGAGTCGACGTCGGTGGTTCCGCTGAGGATCTCCACGACGCGGACGGAATCGAACCCGGGCGAGCCACAGTCGATGCGTTCGGGATCGTCGTCCATCGGAATGTCCATGCAGCCGCCGATGACCCAGTCGATGTCCAGGCACAGTGCGCCCTGCTCGATGTCCGCGTACGTCTCGTAGTAGTACTGGTCGGCGTCGGAGATGCACTCGGCGTTGGTGGGGGCCTTGCCGATCACCTTGTAGTTCGAATCGACGCTGCCGCATGCGGCGTTGTCGATGGTGGCGTCGTCGACGGTGCCACCGAGGTCGACGCATTCACCGATCTCGACATCGATGTCGACGTCACCGCCGGTGTCCTCGCCCTGCTGCGCCGGCGCTCCGCCCGTGGTGGGCGCAGACGAGCTGGTCTGGGTGGTCGACGTGACCAATTCGTCGGCGGCCGGGATCGCCCGCGGAGTGACGGTGCTGCTACAGCCTGCGAGCACGACAGCGCTACATGCCAGCACAGCAATCGCTGCGCCGCGAAACTTCTGACTGAGGGGGAGCATTGACCGTTCCTTGTTCTATGAAGGTGAGGATCCGAGCACGAAAGATCGGATCAAAAATATCCCGTCCGTCCGGATTTCGTGAGACCAGGTGTGACTCGAGTGAACGCTGAGGCGAACATTCGTGGTCACCTGCGGCGGAAGAAGGTACTCCTCCGCGGTTCCACTAGGGCAGTATTGCTCTCGTGGACCTCCCGATCGCGTGGCCGCTGCAACCGATGCTGGCCAAAGCCGCCAAGACCGTCCCCGCACAGCCGGAGGGCGGAGAGCCCGCATGGTCGTACGAGCCCAAGTGGGACGGATTTCGTGCCATCGTCTTCCGCGACGGCGACGAGGTGATCCTCGGCTCGCGCGGCGGCAAGGACCTCGCCCGCTACTTCCCCGAGCTGGTCTCGGCCGTCCTGGCGGAACTGCCGGACAAGATCGTCGTCGACGGTGAGATCGTCGTGCCGCGGGAGCGGGACGGGCGTACGAGGCTGGACTGGGACGCGCTGTCCGAGCGCATCCACCCGGCCGATTCGCGAGTGCGCATGCTCGCGGAGAAGACACCGTCGATGTTCGTCGCGTTCGATCTTCTGGCGATCGGTTCGACCGACCTGACGGAAGAGCCGTTCTCCCTCCGTCGGGAGAAGTTGCTCGAGGCGATGGCGGGTGGAGATCGCTGCCAGGTCACCAGCACGACCGACGATGCGGCGACCGCACAGGATTGGTTCGAGCGTTTCGAAGGCGCTGGGCTCGATGGAGTCGTTGCCAAGAAACTCGATGGGCTGTACCTACCGAACAAGCGCGAGATGATCAAGATCAAACACGCCAGAACGGCCGACTGTGCGTTGATCGGATACCGAGTGCACAAATCCGGCAACGGAATCGGGTCGTTGCTGCTCGGCCTCTACGACAACGGCGAGCTGCGAATGATCGGCGGCGCATCGGCGTTCACCGACAAGCGGCGCGTCGAAATCCTCGAAGAACTGCAGCCGCTGCGCACCGGGGAAGAACCGAAATCCGCCGAAGCCAACCGGTGGACGTCGAACAAGGACCGCAGCTGGGTGCCGCTGCGCATCGAGCGGGTCATCGAGGTCGCCTACGACCAGATGGAAGGCGAGCGGCTGCGGCACGCCGCACGCTTCCTACGGTGGCGACCGGACCGGGATCCGAAGTCCTGCACGTACGAACAGCTGGACGTGCCCGTCAGCTACGACGTGGCCGACGTGATCGCCGGGGGCAAATAATATGGCAGCGAAGACGCCGCCCGCATTCGTGCAGGTAGGTGACCGAGAAGTGCGAGTATCGAGCCCGGACCGCGTGATCTACGCGGCAACGGACGTCACGCCCGAGATCACCAAACTGCAGGTGTGCGAATACTTCGCCGCCGTCGGTGAACCACTTCTGAGAGCGATCGGCGAGCGACCGACCGCGATGGAACGGTGGCCCGACGGTTTCCGTGACGGGATGCGTCTCGCCCTCGGCCCGCAGGACAAGGAGGGCGACGGTTTCTATCAGAAGCGGCTCCCCAAGGGCGCTCCCGAGTGGATCGAGACCGTGAAGATCGCCTTCCCCAGCCGCCGGACCGCCGAGGAACTGTGCCCCGGTGAACCGGCGTCCGCAGTGTGGGCCGCGCAGATGGGTACGTTGACGTTTCATCCCTGGCCGGTGCGACGCCCGGACGTCGACCACCCCGACGAGTTGCGGCTCGATCTCGACCCGCAACCCGGGACGACGTTCGCCGACGCGCAGCGCGTGGCCGAGGTGACCCGTGAACTGCTGGAGGAGTTGGGGCTGAAGGGATACCCCAAGACCAGCGGCAACCGCGGTATCCACATCTACGTCAGGATCACGCCGTCGTACACGTTCGAGCAGGTGCGGCACGCCGCCATCGGGCTGGGACGTGAGCTGGAGCGCCGCGACGACGGGGTGACGACCAACTGGTGGAAGGAAGAGCGCGGGGAACGGATCTTCCTGGACTTCAACCAGAACAACCGGGATCGGACCATCGCGAGCGCGTGGAGCCTACGGGCGAAGACCGGTGCGCCCGTGAGCACGCCGATGACGTGGGCGCACCTGGCCGAGATCTCCGACCCGCGCGAGTACAACTTGGTGACGATCCCCGACTACCTGTCCGACGGCGATCCGTGGGCGGACATGGACGAGCAGGCCTACTCGCTGGACCCGCTGCTGGAACTCTGGGAGACCCTGCCGGGCGGCGAACTCAACTTCCCGCCCGACTACCCCAAGATGCCCGGCGAACCTCCTCGCGTTCAACCGTCGAAGAAGGTCGCCGAGCACTGGGACGACGACGGCAACCGTCTGTGAGTGCGGAGCCGCGTCAGGTCGAGGATGGTCGCAGCTGTGTCAGTTCCCGGATGAGCGAGGCGGCATCGTAGGGCCCGGTGTGCCGGATCAGGTCGGTGTCCCCGCGGCCGAGATAGAACGTCGGGGTGCCCTCGACGTCGCTCGACACGGCGTCGAGCTCGTCGTCCTCCACTCGAACCACGTAATCGCCGGTACGTAGATCCTCGGAGAACCGGTCCGTGTTCAGACCGAGATCCTCGGCGTAGTCGTCGATGTCGTCGGGAGTGAGTGCGTCGCTGTTCGCGAACAGGACGTCCGCCATCTCCCAGAACTTCCCCTGCGCCGACGCCGCTTCGCTGGCATGGGCTGCGTACCGCGCGTGCGGGTGGTAGTCGTCGAGGGGCAAGTGCCGGAAGATGTATCGGACGTCGTCACCGAAGTGGGCCCGAACCTCCTTGATGCTTCCGGTTGCCTTGCTGCAGAACGGGCATTCGAAATCGCCGTACTCGACGATGGTCAAGGGTGCATCGACGGGACCGCGGATGTGATCGCGCTTGGCGTCCACCGGGCGCAGGATCCGATGCGACACCTCCTGCTTGGGCGGATGGATTCGCGCGTCGATACGGAACAGCAGCCAGCCGAGCAGTGCTGCCACGACGGACGCGGCCAGTACGCCGACGCGCGCCTGGTCGGCCAGGAACTCGTCGTCGAGGGCGAGGTCGACGATGAACAGCGAGATCGTGAATCCGATTCCGGACAGTGCTGCACCGCCCGCGATGTGTGAGATCGTCAGACCGGGCGCCAGGGCCGTCGGTTTCATCCTGGCGAAAATTGCTGCTGCACTGGTGATTCCGATGAGCTTGCCGGCGACGAGGCCGACGACGATGCCCCACGTCAACGGTGACGTGGCGGCGGCACGCAGGGTGTCGCCGCTGAGGACGACGCCCGCGTTGGCGAGGGCGAAGATCGGCACGATCAGGAACGCGGTGTAGGGCTGATACAGCCGCATCAGACGTTCGTTGACAGAAACAGCCTGGTCGAGGCCTAGCCTCGCCGCGCGGGCGTACTCGGGATTGGGCGACTGGCGGAACGCTCGGGTGAGGTCGGCTGCGCGTTCCACCTCGCTGCGCCTCGGCGGGTACACCGGCAGGATGAGTGCGATCATGACTCCGGCGAGCGTGGCGTGCACGCCCGACTCGTAGAAGGCGACCCACGTGGCCAACGAGACGACGAGATAGCCGATTCCGCGCCACACCTGCATGCGTCGGAGCAGTGCGATAGCGGCCAGACCGACGAACGCCAGGATCAGCGGAACGATCTCGACCTTGTCGGTGTAGAAGAACGCGATGATGGCCAGCGCGCCGACGTCGTCGGCGACGGCGAGTGTCAACAGGAAGATGCGCAGGCGCGCGGCCTTCTTCGGCCCGATGACCGCGAGTGCGCCGAGGACGAACGCGGTGTCGGTCGAGATGACGACGCCCCAGGCTCCCGCGGCCTCACCGGACGGGTTGAGGACCAGGAACAGGACCGCGGGGACGGCAAGTCCTGCGAGCGCGGCCACGATGGGGATGCTCGCGCGAGAGCGGTCGGTGAGCTCGCCCATCGCGAACTCTCTCTTGACTTCGAGACCGACGACGAAGAAGAACAACGCCATCAAGCCGTCGTTGACCCAGTGCGCGAGATCGAGCGAGATACCGTGGCCACCCACGGTGATCGAGAGTTCGGTGTGCCAGAAGCTCTGATAGGAGTCACCGAAGGGCGAGTTCGCCCACAACAGTGCGAGTAGGGTCGCTCCGAGTAGGACCCCTGCGGCAAGGGTCTCGCTACCGCCCGCTCCGCGAGAGGCGATTCCTTTTCCGGGGCCGAGGGTGTCGGTGATGCGCTGGGCCAGTCGCCGTACGGGCGAGACCGTCGGTGTCATGTCGGCCATCAGGTGCGAGGTCCGGGGAAGGGAAGCGTGCTCATCGGTTGAAGAAATCCCCTCGATCGGTGGTCCAGCCGGTGGACCTGACTCTGCGCAGCGTGTTCGGTCGCTGCGCACACCACGCAACGCGCCGACGGGAAGAAAGCTTCCACCGTTCCGGTGCCCCGTGACCGTATCGTGATTATTCTGTTATCTCCGACGTACCGAAACCGACGGGATACCGTCATATTCGCAGTCGAGCATTGGTGGGCCTGAAGTCGACCAAGGCACCTGAGCAATGAAAGTCGGGATCATGCGTGCTTTGATCTGCCGCAAGTGCGGTCAGAAACTCTCGTTCGAGAACTCACTGTGCCTCAACTGCCACAGTGCGTTGGGGTTCCACCTTCCCACCCGCGCCCTGTTGCCGCTCCCGGACACGGACGGTGACGGTGCCGCCGAGATCGACATCACCACACCCGGCAGCGATGTCGACGTCACCTGGAAGGTGTGCGCCAACCTCGGCACAGCCAGGTGCAACTGGCTCGTCGACACCTCGACCGGCGAGGAACTGTGCTTCTCCTGCCGACTCACCCGAACACGCCCCGCGGACGACGACGTCGATGCGATGGTCGCCTACGCCGACGCGGAGACGAACAAGCGCCGGGTCATTCTCGAGCTCACCGAGCTGGGTCTCCCGATCGACGGGCGTGACAAAGACCCGGAGACCGGTCTCGCGTTCGATCTGCTGTCGAGCGCCAACACGCAGGTGATGACCGGCCACGCCAACGGACTGGTGACGCTCGACCTGGCCGAGGGGGACGACGTCCACCGCGAACAGCTCCGAGTGTCGATGTCCGAGCCGTACCGCACCCTCGTCGGACACTTCCGCCACGAGATCGGCCACTACTTCCAGATGGTCCTCGTCGGAACGGGCGAACACCGACCGCGGTTCGAGGAACTGTTCGGAGATCCGGACACCGACTACCAGGCGGCACTGGACCGGCACTACAACGAGGGTGCGCCGGAGAACTGGGAGGACGACTACGTGTCGTCCTACGCGACGATGCACCCGGCCGAGGACTGGGCCGAGACATTCGCCCACTACCTGCACATTCGTGACACCCTCGATACAGCCGCAGCCTTCGGCATGGCCCCGGCCGGATCGACGCTGGACAGCCCACTGCCAGGCGACGTCGGCTTCGATCAGATCGTGGAGTGGTGGCTACCGCTGTCCTGGGCGCTCAACCAGATCAACCGCTCGATGGGCCACCAGGATCTGTACCCGTTCGTGTTGCCGCCCACAGTGCTGGACAAAATGCGATTCGTGCACCAGCTCATCGCACCCGGCGAACTCTGAGTCGTAAAATCTCGGCGGAGGTGGTTGTCATCAGTGAGCAGGTTCTCGGCGCGGACGTCCCGAAGACGACCGGGGCCGACTTCGATCTGAGTCAGCGTCTGGCGACGGTGGCCAGGGAATTTCGCCGTGAGCACGGAGACCCGGACCGGACACTGGCCGCCATCACCGAGTCGGCCGTCATGAACGTCCCGGCCGCCGAAGCGGCGAGCATCACGACGGTGCTGCGCGGCAAATTCGTACACAGCGCCGCACTGACCGGTGACCTCGCCGGTCAGTGCGACGCGATTCAGCAGAAGATCGGCGAAGGTCCGTGCCTGGAGTCGGCCGTCGAACAGCGAACCATCCGCATCGACGACATGGACTCCGATCGACGCTGGCCACGGTTCGCCGCAGCCGCGTCGGCGCTGGGGGTGCGCAGCATGATCTGCTTTCAGTTGTACGTCGAGGGCCACAACTTCGGTGCTCTCAACCTGCACTCGACCCGTCACGATGCGTTCGGTGAGGACGCCGAGTCGATCGGATCGCTCTTCGCCGCGCACGCGGCCATCGCGTTCTCGAGCGCCAAGGAGGAGCAGCAGATTCGCGCAGCGCTGACCTCCCGCGACATCATCGGCCAGGCCAAGGGCATGCTGATGGAACGCTACAAGCTGGGTGCGCAGGAGGCGTTCGCGTTGCTTTCCAAGCTTTCCCAGGAAACCAACACGCGTCTGGCCGAACTGGCGGGCCGGGTTGTCGCCGACGCCGAGAGTTACGCAGGAGTGGAGCCTGCAGGAACGACCAGGGCAGGAGTGGAGCCTGCAGGAACGACCAGGGCAGGAGTGGAGCCTGCAGGAATGACCCGGAAACGACAGGCCGAGGGCTGATCGGTATCGGTCAGAGCCCGGTACGTTCCACCGGAAGCCGCAGCAGCAGGCTTCGCGCGCAGTCGACCGTCAGTTGCGGGTCGTGGCTCAGGACGTAGGAGAAGCGCCGGTTCATGTCCGGTCCGGTGTCTCCCATGTCCTTCGCCGCCAGCACCGCCGAGAAGTGCGGAGACAGCACGACCACCACCCATTCGAGCCGTACCGGGTCGTCGGGGTCGAGGTCCGCTCCGCGCACGCGCGGCGCGGGCTCGGGATCGATGCCTGCGGCGAGCGCGCCGACGAGGGCGGCTCTCGTCGCCATGACCTCCCAGCGTCGCGCGGTCAGTGGCGTGAAATGTTCCCGGCTCTCGAACGAGCCGAGGATGACGGCGGTCTGCAGGCTCTGGCCGGCAATGGACTCCAGCCCCTTGCTGACCTCCACCAGAAGACGCTTGGTCGACGGTTTGGAATCGCGTCCCGCCGCGGCCAGTTGGTACGGCGAGGAACGCGGAAGCGATCCGCGCTCGGGTGACGTGCGGAAATCCAACGGTGACAGCCGCTTCGACGGCTCTACCGGGACGGGGTTCTGCTCGGTGAAGAACCGGCCCTGCCCGACGCGTGCGCCCAGCGCGATGGCGGTCCCGACGGCGTCCTCGGTGTCGATTCCTTCGGCCATGACGATCGCGCCCGTGCGTTCGGTGTACGCCGCGACGGCGTTGACGACTCGGGCGGTGAACCGGCTCGGACGTTGGGTGATCAAGCTGCGATCGAGTTTGACCACATCCGGTTCGAGGAGTGGCAGCAGAGCCAGCGATTCCGGCTTCACCCCGACGTGGTCGACGGCGATTGCCCAGCCGAGCTTGCGGACGTCGGCCACCGCGCGCAGTAACTGCGCGGGTCGACGGATCAGTGAGGTCTCGTCCAGCTGCAACACGGCGGAGCCTGCGTCGACGTCTCCGCGGTCGGGGAGGTACGGCAGTGTGTCGGGGTCGATCGCGATGAACAGCGGCAGCCCCTGAAGCGAATCGAGGCGTGCGGCACCCTCGACGGCGCCGGCCCAGCGAACGAGGTCCAGGTCGACGGTCATGTCCATCGCCCGCGCCGCCGACGCGAGGGCCGCAGGCTCGCGAAACGCTGAATCCTCGGGTCCCATGACGATGGCTTCGTACCCGATCACCTCACGGGTCATCAGGTCGACGATGGGGGCGAAGTCGGTGTGCAGACTGTTCGGTCCGAGCAGGTCCTCGAGTGCGCCACCGCGATAGGTGCGCGTCGCGGTCTCGCCGCTGGTCATTCTGTCGCTCATCTCAGTCCCACTCATATCAAACCCTCACGTCGTGCGACCGATTCCGGTCTTCCGGTCGGCTCCGCCGACTCGCTCCGTGCGGACGACTCCGCAGCGAACACTTCGAGTATCACATCTTCGTCGACATAACCGCCCATACGGACCAGTCCGTCGGTGGCCCCGATGGCGTCGTGCACCTGGTCACCGGTCTGCGGATAGTCCGCGACGAGGTGTCGCCAATGCACCGCGAGAAGCGTTCCACCGGGCTCGAGATGCGCCACCGCCTGGCCCAGGGCGGCGCGTAGATCGGCGGGGCCGAGGTAGTACCCCACCTCGCTGAGCACGATCAGATCGAACGGACCGACCTCGTCGAAGACGTCCCACGAGTCCGTGAGCGACCATTCGCGCAGCTGAACCCGACCGTCGGACTCGCCGCTGCGTGCGTCGAGACGAGCCCGCGTGGTCTCCAACGCCGACGCGACGATGTCGGTGGACGTCAGATCGTCGCACCGGCTCGACAGTTTCTCGGTCAGTATTCCGACCGAGCAGCCCGGTTCGAGCGCGCGGCGATACCGGGGCTCGGTCAACGCGGCCAACGTCAGAGCGTATTTCCGCTCCTCGTACCAGTTGTTTCCGAGCCGGAACGGATCGTCGTTGCCGTCGTAGACATCGTCGAAATAGTCCTTCTGCAGAGTGCCGTCCGTCATGCGAAGACCACCTCCTCGGATCGAAGCAAACGCGCCAGAATATGCGGGGGTAGTACTGCCCGGTCGGCCGGATCGTCCGACAGGTCCTGGATCTGGGACGTGAACCGGTGCGCCGCGGCCTTTTTCGCTCGGGCCGTGTGATCGTCCAGAGTGATCCCCAGTGCGCGACCCCAGGGAACCTCGGGATGATCCGGCCACGCCCAGTGCCACATCCACACCGGGTACTCGAGCACCGCGATCCCGACGCGTTTCGACGCCGTCAGGCATGCCCGCGCCGTCGCCTCGTGGTCGGGGTGACGGTCGCCGCGCCACGGCGTCAGGCACCAGGTGCCCTGTCCACCGGACAACAGCTCGGTGAGCGCCCGCGCGAGCTCGTCCTCGTGCTCGGCGACCTCGCCGTCCGGGAAGCCGAGCCGGATCGGGTCGACGTCGAGACCGAGTTCGGTCAGAGCGCGCCTCGCCTCACGCGGCCGCTCGTCGATCAGCTGCGCCTCGGACATCGTCGGCGAGCCGGGATGCGACGCGCCGCCGTCGGTGACGGCCACGACGGACACCCGGATGCCCGACGCGGCGGCGAGCGACATCAGGCCACCGACACCGAGCACTTCGTCGTCGGGATGGGGCGCGACGACGATCATCTCGCGGCATCGACCGAGATCGAGCGGCGGGAACGACGGTGTCCACTGCCGCCACACCTCGAGCGGTGTGCCCGGGTCGTCGACGGTGTCGAACGTTCTGGTTTCCTGCGTGTCGGTGTGTTCGGCGGCGGCTACCATGGCGACTCTTCCTTCGCGATCTCCTGGCCCAGCGCTGCGAGATCGCGCTCGGCATGGCTCTGGCGTAGAAAAACGGTCAGATCGGCGACGCGGCGTGCATGCTCACCGTTCGCGCACAGCGGGGCGGCGCCCAACGCGCGGCCCACTCGGTCGATGGTGTCGGTCGCGGCGCTCTCGACGATCGCCCGGACGATCCGTGCTCTGGTGCTGCCGCGGGCCTCCGAGTCGGTGGGATCGGCGTCGATCTCCGCTGCGGCGGTGGTCAGCGCTGCCGACGCGGCGCCGAGCGATGCCGCCACCGCGCCGAGATGAGCCATGGTGTGCGGATCGGAACTCGATTGCGCGGCCGCGTGCAACGTATCGGCGACGGCGCAGGCACTGCCGAACCACACCGCAGCCACGCCGAGCCCACCGTGCCAGAAGCCCGGGCGTTCGACGTAGGACCCGATCTCGCCGACGGGGACCGCGTTCGCACCGTCGAAACGCACTGTCCCGGAGTCGCTTCGAGACATCCCGACGGCGTGCCACGTGTTCGGAATCGGCGAGCACCAGTCCTGTGTCATGTCGACGGCGAACAACCGCGATCGATCTCCGACACGGGCAGTGACGAGGGCATTCGTGACGATATGAGCGCCCGAGCACCACGGTTTGACGCCGGTGAGCTTCCACCCGTTCTTGCCCTGCGCCGCCTCGAGCACCGGCGACGGCGGTTCCGCCGCCCAGACGCCCCAGATCTGCCCGCGGCTCGGAGCCGGGCCGCCGAGTTCGGCGAGAATGGCCACTGCGTCGGCGTGGCCCTCGGCCAGACGCCCGAGAACCGTGTCCTCGCGGCCGAGTCCGGCGAGCGTCAACCAGCGAGTGTCGGTGAAACCCGATCCGGGAAGCGGCATTTCGGGTGCCTCGTCGGCGACGAACCGCTTGAGACGCTCGACGAGCGAGCTACCGTCGACCGTCATCGGGCGATGGCCAATTCGAGATCTTGCAGGTGAGCGGCAAACCCGTCGGGTGCTCGGCCGGAGCGCCTCGACGACGTCAGCACGGGCGAATCGCACGAGTAGAGAACCGGTACGCCCGCGCGTTCGACCCGAGCCATCAGGTCGACGTCTTCGCCGGTGGTCAGTGCTCCGAATCCGCCGACGGTCCAGTACACGTCCGAGCGCAGTCCGAGATTGGTGCCGTGCACGTGGCGATGGCCGGACCTGTGGCGGTAGCCGGCGTCGTACACCAGAGTCAACGCGGGCGAATCCAGCTCGGTGACGACGGTCCCCGCCACGGCATGCGCACCCTGCGCTGCGTGAGCGAGGTGCGAGGAGATCCACTCCAGTCCGACGGTGCTGTCGGCGTCGGTCGTCGCGAACCAGGTGTTGTCCTGTGCTTTGCCTGCGGGTCCGGTGGCCGACAGAAAACCGGCTGCGCGGGCTGCTCCGACGTTGCGTCGCTCGATGGTGAGGACCGTGGCATCGACCTTGTCGGCCCACGTCGCGGCGATGTCGGCGGAGGTGTCGGTGCAGGAATCCAGAACCACGACGAGGTCGACGTCGATGTCGACCTGCTCACACGACCTGACCAGCGCGGACAGGCACGAGTCGAGAAGTGCCTCTTCGTTGTGAACCGGCACAACCACCACAGTGCGCTCGATCGGCGCTTGCTTGTCGAACACTTCGACCCCCATCCGCGGAAGCCGTTCCGTCCCCATACGAGAGAACAGGCCCCGGGCCGCGGTGACCAGGGGCAACGATTCGTACAGGCGTCGGAGGCGGCATTGTGTGAGCCGCCGGTGGCTCGACGGAGAATTGACGGGTCCGATAGACCCGCTAGATGGTCCCCCGTAGTGGCACAATCCAAACATACGAGCGTCGATCACGCTGACAGAAAGGTGCTCCGGTGGCAGGGTACGGGCGATACCGAACGGCAGCGCTGTTCGCGGGCTGCGCTCTTGCCGGAGCCTCGGTGGCCACGGTGTCGCCGTCGCAGGCGTCGGCCGCCGAGTTGTCGTGTCCGGCGCGACCAGGTGTCGACACTGTCGTCGTGGACGGCACAGCCGCATGCGGATCGAGCGTCGACGAGTTCTCCCGCGCGCTGGCACACGCGCTGGACGGAGTGTCCTTCGCACGTGCCGAAGCCGGCGGGTCGGCTCTGTCCGTCGCCCGTTCCGGTGGTGTGGCCGCCGCGGAAAGCGCAGCGGGCACCGTCGGCGCCGTGTCGATCGGCGGTGATTCCGTGTCGATCGTCTCTCCCGATCCAGGCGCTCTCGCGTTCGCGTTGTCGCTGACCAGGGGACAGACGTTCGTCGGAACAGCTGCCGAAGGCGTCAGCTGCCAGGCAGGCGCCGGATTCGCTGTCAACCTCAGCACCGGCCAGATCTGCATTTCCGACGGGTCGACCACCTGGAACTCGATGCCGTGAGCGTTCGGTGACGACGTGCACTTGTACTCATTGCGATGGACAGAAGGAGAACCGACGTGACCACTGAGCCTTCGGGACGCTACGAATTCTCTGAACGCGACGGGGCCGACGCGTTGCTGAGAATCGGCAAGGACTTGTGGTGGGCGGTGCTGCTCAGAGGCATCGTCGCCGTGATCTTCGGCATCGTGGCCCTCGTGTGGCCCGGCGTCACCGTCTGGGCACTCGTCGTGGTCTTCGGTGCCTACGCGATCGTCGACGGCATCTCCGCGATCATCCGAGCGGTCCAGGCGCGCCGTGTCCAATCCGGATGGGTGTGGTGGTTACTCGGCGGCGTCGTCTCGCTCGTCGCCGGAATCGTGGCGTTCGTATGGCCGGGCATAACCGCACTCGCGGCTGTTTTCGTCATCGGTATCTGGGCCATCATGGGTGGAATTCTCGAAATAGCAGGTTCCATCCGCTTGCGAAAAGTTGCAGGCACATCGCCGGGTTCGTCTCACTGGGGAATGCTTCTGTTCGCCGGCATCGTGGAACTCTTGTTCGGACTCGTTCTGGTGTTCTCGCCGGTCAGCGGCATTCTGAGCATCGTGTGGTTGATCGGCGTATTCGCACTGCTGTTCGGTGTCCTGTTTGTCGTATCTGCATTTCAAGTACGGTCGGCAGCGAAGAAAGCAGGAATAGTCGGTCAGCCTGCGGAATGACCCTGAATTCACGAAGTCGATTGGCACTCGGCGGTAAGGGTGTGTGTTAATGGCGGCGAGGACTTCATGCGCCAGCCCACCACACGGCAGGTCGCACAGCACAGAAGGATGGATCGGGATACTCATGGCATTTCGTCGTACTGTCACACGCATCTCTCTGACAGCGGTGATCGCGGCCGTCGGTGCGGCCACCCTGGTGTCGCCCGCCACTGCAGAGCCGTTGTGGCCCGGTGGCCCCGACATCCCCGGCGTCGGATCGTCCGATCAGGTTCTTCCTGTTGTTCCTGAACCGCAGATCCAGCGCCTCGCGCCCGCCAACTTCTCCGATCCGTCGATCACGCCCAACGGTGAGGTCGTCGGAGTCGCGCAGCCCATCGCCATTCGGTTCAACGAGGCCATCGCGGACCGCGGCGCAGCCGAGGCAGCCATCCGGGTCACCACGAGCCCATCGGTCGAGGGCCACTTCTACTGGATCAACGACACCCAGGTGCGGTGGTTGCCCAACGAGTTCTACCCGGCGCACACCCAGGTCACCGTCGAGGCCGGCGGTTCGCGCGCGGACTTCTCCACCGGCGACTCGGTGATCACCACGGCCGACGACGCCACCAAGACCATCACCGTCACCCGCAACGGTGAGGTCGTCAGGACGATGCCCACCTCGTTCGGCAAGGCCGGTCACGAGACACCGAACGGCACCTACATCGTCGGCGAGCGTGTTCGCGAGATGTACATGGACTCCTCGACCTACGGAGTTCCGGTGGACTCCCCCGAGGGGTATCGCACCTACGTCGAGTACGCCACGCGTATCTCGTACAGCGGCATCTTCGTCCACGCAGCGCCGTGGTCGGTGGGTTCGCAGGGCTACGAGAACGTCAGCCACGGCTGCCTCAACGTCAGCACCGAGGACGGCAAGTGGTTCTTCGAGAACTCGCAGAAGGGTGACCCCGTCGTCGTCACCGGCACGGCAGGCGGCACCCTCAGCGGCTCCGACGGCCTGGGGGACTGGAACCGCTAGCCCCCACTCACAGTGGGTTGTTTTCTTTTCGACGACCGACTGAGTTAGGGATTCGTTCACCAACCGTTCTCGGTAGGTGAGCACAGTCCCCGCAGTGAGTACTACAACGGAACGAGTGCTGCCCACAGCACGCCGAAAATCGTTCTTCGGCAGACCGTGGAGTGACTACGCACTCTTCCTGATTCTTCTGGGCCCCAACCTGGCCCTGCTGGTGGTGTTCACCTATCGGCCGCTCGTCGAGAACTTCCAGTTCAGCTTCTACGACTGGAATCTGTCCTCGCCCACGTCGACGTTCATCGGGTTCGCGAACTACCGCGAATGGTTCTCGCGGGACGACACGTGGACCATCGTGTCCAACACTGTCATCTTCACGATCGCCGCCGTCGTCGGATCGTTGGTGCTCGGTCTGGTCCTGGCCATGCTGTTGGACCGAAAGTTGCGGGGCCGCAATTTCGTCCGGTCTGCCGTGTTCGCGCCGTTCGTGATCTCCGGCGCGGCGATCGGTATCGCGTTCCAGTTCGTGTTCGATCCCAACTTCGGCCTGGTGCAGGATCTGTTGCAGCGCATCGGAGTCTCGTCGCCGGACTTCTATCAGGACCCCACGTGGGCGCTGTTCATGATCACGGTGACCTACCTGTGGAAGAACCTCGGCTACACCTTCGTCATCTACCTCGCCGCGCTGCAGGGGACACGCAAGGAGTTGATGGAGGCCGCCGAGATCGACCGCGCGTCCAAGTGGACGACGTTCCGCAAAGTGCTGCTGCCGCAACTGCGTCCGACGACGTTCTTCCTGTCCATCACCGTGCTCCTGAACTCGCTGCAGGTCTTCGACATCATCAATGTCATGACCCGAGGTGGCCCGCTCGGCAACGGCACCACGACGATGGTCTTCCAGGTGTACGAGGAGACTTTCCGCAACTTCCGAGCGGGTTACGGGGCGACGGTCGCGACGATCATGTTCGTGGTCCTTCTGATCATCACCCTCGTACAGGTTCGCATCATGGATCGAGACGATCAGCGATGACCGCCACACTGAAACCGGACACGTCCCAGCCGCCTCGGAGCGCACCGAAAGACCCGCAACGTCAGCGCAGCCTGTCGACGGTGTTCGGCTACATCGCAATGGTTCTCGTGTTGTTGATGATCGGGCTTCCACTGTTCTGGATCCTCATCACCTCGTTCAAGGAACGCGGCGACATCTACGTCCAACCCGTCACCTGGTGGCCGAGTTCCTTCCGACCCGAGAACTATACCGAGGCGACGACGGAGGTCCCGTTCTTCACATACCTACGTAATTCGGTGATCATCACCAGTGTCGTTGCGTCCATCAAGTTCGTCCTCGGCGTACTCAGTGCATACGGCCTGGTGTTCCTGCGGTTCCCCGGCAAGAACATCGTGTTCCTGGTGATCATCGCCGCTCTGATGGTGCCCAATCAGATCACCGTCATCTCCAACTACTCGCTGATCTCCGAGCTGGGATGGCGAAACACGTTTCAAGGCATCATCATTCCTCTCGCCGGCGTTGCGTTCGGAACCTTTCTGATGCGCAACCACTTCCTGTCGCTGCCGGCCGAGATCATCGAAGCGGCACGAATGGACGGGGCAGGGCCTTTCCGGTTGCTGTTCCGGGTGGTGCTCCCGCTCTCCGGACCGACCATGGTGGCGTTCGCGATCATCACGATCGTGAACGAATGGAACGAATACCTCTGGCCCTTCCTGATGTCCGACGATTCGTCCGTCGCACCGCTACCGGTGGGCCTGACGCTTCTGCAGAACAGTGAGGGATACACCAACTGGGGCGCGGTGATGGCCGCGACCATTCTGACCATCCTTCCGATCCTCATCGTTTTCCTCGCCCTGCAACGCCACATGATCAAAGGCCTCACCTCCGGTGCGGTCAAAGGTTGATTCGCTCTACCTCTTCAGGAGAAAGAAACACATGGCCCACATCAATCGCCGCGGATTCCTCACGCTCACCGGTGCAGCAGCCGCTGCCGCCGCCCTGGCTGCGTGCAGCAGCCCGGGAACCAGCTCGTCCGGATCCGAAGGATCGGGCGACGCGAACACCATCAACTTCTGGTCCAGCCACCCCGGCAAGTCGCAGGAGTTCGAGCGCGAGCTCATCTCCCGCTTCCAGGCCGAGAACCCCGGTCTGACGGTCAATCTCATCGATGGTGGCAAGAACTACGAGGAAGTGGCGCAGAAGTTCAACGCCTCGCTGTCCGGCAACGACGTCCCGGACGTGGTGGTCCTCTCCGACGTGTGGTGGTTCAACTTCGCGCTCACCGGCGCCATCGAGCCGCTCGATCAGCACTTCTCCGCCGCGGGTGTGGATTCCAGCGACTACGTCGATTCTCTTCTCGCGGACTACAACTGGAACGGCAACCACTGGGCGCTGCCGTACGCACGCTCGACCCCGCTGTTCTACTACAACAAGGACGTCTGGGCGCAGGCGGGACTCCCGGACCGCGGACCGGCCAGCTGGCAGGAATTCGACGAGTGGGGTCCGCGCATCCAGGCTGTCGTCGGAGGTGGCAAGCTGGCCCACGGCTGGGGCAACGCGGTGGACTACCTGGGGTGGACCTTCGAGGGCCCCATCTGGACGTTCGGCGGTGCGTACTCCGACGGCTTCACCCTGAAGTTCGACGACCCCAACACCATCGCCGCCGGTCAGTTCCTCAAGGACATGATCCACACCAAGAAGTACGCGGCGGTCTCCAACGACATCGCCAACGACTTCGGTGCGGGCATCCTCGCGTCGACGATCGCGTCCACCGGTGACCTGTCCGGCATCACCCAGAATGCGGCGTTCGACTTCGGCACGGCGTTCCTCCCTGCCGCCGACGGACAACCGGGCTGCCCGACGGGTGGAGCCGGCCTCGCCATCCCGTCGAAGATCTCGGAGGAGCGCAAGGTCAATGCGCTGAAGTTCATCGACTTCTTCACCAATGCAGCGAGTACGTCGTACTTCTCGCAGAACACCGGGTACATGCCGGTCCGTAAGTCCGCGCAGGAGGATCCGAGCGAGATCGAGTTCCTCGCCGCCAACCCGAACGCCAAGACGGCCGTCGACCAGCTCGCTCGGACGCGGTCGCAGGACTACGCACGTGTCTTCGTTCCCGGTGGTGACAAGATCATCGGTACGGGCCTCGAGCAGATCGCACTGCAGAATGCCGATGTCGCAACCACGTTCGCCGGCGTTCAGGATCAGCTGCAGCAGATCATCGACCGCCAGATCACCCCGAACCTCCCGTCGTAATGGCAGGGGTTCACTACGCGGGCGTATCGCACCGCTACCCGGGGGCGGACACGCTGGCCGTCGACTCGCTCGAACTCGACATCGCCGACGGTGAATTCATCGTTCTCGTCGGCCCGTCGGGGTGCGGCAAGTCGACGAGCCTGCGGATGCTGGCCGGTCTGGAATCGGTCGAGAGCGGCCACATCGACATCGGCGGCGTCGACGTCACGTCGCTCGCTCCTCGTGAGCGGGACGTGGCGATGGTGTTCCAGAACTACGCGCTCTACCCCAACATGACCGTCGGGGACAACATGGGATTCGCGCTCCGCAACGCGGGAATGAGCAAGGCGGACACAGCTGCTCGTGTACTCGACGCCGCGAAGATGCTGGAACTCGAGCCCTTGCTGAACCGCAAACCCGGCAAGCTGTCGGGTGGTCAGCGTCAGCGGGTGGCGATGGGCCGTGCGATCGTCCGGCAGCCCAAGGTGTTCTGCATGGACGAGCCGCTGTCCAACCTCGACGCCAAACTGCGCGTCAGTACCCGGGCGCAGATCGCCGGATTGCAGAAGCGGCTCGGCACCACGACGGTGTACGTGACGCACGATCAGGTCGAGGCCATGACGATGGGTGACCGAGTCGCGGTACTGCAGGCAGGCAAGTTGCAGCAGATCGCGTCGCCGCGTGAGCTGTACGACAACCCGGTCAACACGTTCGTCGCGTCGTTCATCGGCTCACCCGGGATGAACCTGATCGACGCCCCGGTCGTCGACGGCGCCGCCGTTGTCGGCGACGTGCGCATCCCTGCTCCCACGCAGGATCCCCGCGTGACGGTCGGAATCCGGCCGGAGTCGTGGGATCTCGTCGGGAAGGGGGTTGGGGCTGTTGCGGTGGCGGTCGAACTGATCGAGGAGCTGGGCGCCGAGTCGTTCCTGTACGGCGCTCCACCCCTCGGTTCGGACTGGAGCACGCAGTCCGGCCGGGTGTCGGTGCGCGTCGACCGGCGGTTGTCCATCGGGTTGGCCGAGACCGTTCGGCTCGTTCCGAAGCTCGACGAGGTGTTCTTCTTCTCCGCTACGACGGGTGATCGGCTGTAGCGGGTTGTCCCAGATCCACCGGCAGCGACGCCCAGCCGTGCAGGACTCGGGTGTCGCGGCGAATTCCCTCACCTGCGAGCCGCAGGTGGGGGAATTTGTCGAACAGGGTCTTCAGACCCACTTCGGTTTCCGCCTTGGCCAACGACGCGCCGAGGCAGTAGTGCCTGCCGCCGGAGAACGACAGGTGCTTGCCTGCGTTGGCTCGGGTGACGTCGAAGCGGTACGGGTCGTCGAACACGTCGGGGTCGCGGTTGGCGCCGGCCAGGACCAGAATCACCAGCGACCCTTCGGAGATGGGGACGCCCTCGATCGTCACGTCGTGGCGTGCCATGCGGGCGGTGAGCTGCACCGGGGATTCCAGCCGAAGCATCTCGTCGACGGCCGTCGGCCAGTGCGACGGGTCGTTGCGCAGAATCTCGAGTTGGTCCGGGTTGTCGAGCAGGAGCCGGATTCCGCTGCCGAGTAGGTTCACGGTCGTTTCGAAGCCCGCCGCGAGTACGAGGCCTGCCGTTGCCCGCAGTTCCTCGTCGTCGAGTCCGACGCCGTCGTCCTCGGCCCTGATCAGCTGGCTCATCAGGTCGTCGCCGGGGTTGCGGCGCAGTTCCGCGAGGTGGCCGGCAAGCCAGGCGTCGAACTGTGCCAGGCCGTCCTCGACGCGGTTGAACTGCTCCCAGGACAGCCCGATGTCCAGGCTCGGGGCGGCCATCTCCCCGAATTCGAGCACCCGTTGCCGGTCCTTGTCGGGGACTCCGAGGATGGTGCTGATGACGGCGACGGGCAGCTGCGCGCAGTACTCGTGCACGATGTCCACCTGTGGACCTGCCGCGGCGAGCTCGCTGAGCAGACTGTCGGCCTTCTCCTGCACCATCTCTCGCATGCGGGCGACCGCGCGTGGGGTGAACACCGAGGTCACGAGCTTTCGGTACCGGGTGTGCTCGGGCGGTTCGACCGACAGCAGGGAGGGCGGTTTCAGCGGATGAAGAGCCTTGGACCTGGTTCGGTTCTCGATCCATCGAAGTGGACTGGGCAGGCTGGCGCC
This sequence comes from Rhodococcus sp. NPDC057297, assembly GCF_042667435.1. Lineage (NCBI taxonomy): Bacteria > Bacillati > Actinomycetota > Actinomycetes > Mycobacteriales > Nocardiaceae > Rhodococcus > Rhodococcus sp. NPDC057297. The sequence goes on from NZ_JBHUZE010000001.1 coordinate 605,999, forward strand.
GATCTCGGTGACCCTGAGGTCGTCCGAGCGCAGCAGATCGTGGACCACGCGATGGGTGACCGTGATGTTGGAAATCCGGGTTTTCACCAGGGGCCCGGTGGCGCGAATCTTCTCGAACACTTGCCGCGGATTCGCGCGCGTCTCCGGATCGACAACCAGCTTGGCCTGCAGATCACCGGCCTTCGCGGCCTTCTCGGCCCCGTACCGCACGAGACCGTGCGCTGCGATCCACCTGATTCTGTTCTTCACGTCGTCCCCCCATCCGTTGTGGGTGGAAATGTAGGCCAGGGGGCAGGAGCGGAGCCTGCGGAGCGACCCGAAGGCACTACATTTCCACTCACGTGATTACCAGATCCTGACCCGCTCCTGTGGCTCCAAGTACAACGCATCGCCCGGCTTCACATCGAACGCTTCGTGAAAACTGTCCAGATTGCGTACTACGCCGTTGCAGCGGAACTCGGGCGGCGAGTGCGGATCGACCGCAAGCCTGCGAATCGCTTCCTCGTCGCGTGCCTTCGTTCGCCACACCTGCGACCAGCCGAAGAACACTCGCTGCAGCCCGGTCAGCCCGTCGAGCACCGGAGCCTCCTTGCCGTCCAGCGCGATCTTGTACGCGGCGACGGCGATGGACAGGCCGCCGAGGTCGCCGATGTTCTCACCGATCGTGAACTCGCCGTTGACCTTGTGGCCGGGGAGCGCCTTCGGTTCGAACTGGTTGTACTGGTCGATCAGCGCAGTGGTGCGTTTGCCGAATTCAGTTCTGTCCGAATCGGTCCACCAGTCCACGAGGTTGCCGTCGCCGTCGTACTTGGCGCCCTGGTCGTCGAAACCGTGCCCGATCTCGTGGCCGATGACGGCTCCGATTCCGCCGTAGTTGGCCGCGTCGTCGGCGCCCGAGTCGAAGAACGGAGGCTGCAGAATCGCTGCAGGAAAGACGATTTCGTTGAGCCCCGGGTTGTAGTAGGCGTTCACGGTCTGCGGAGTCATGAACCACTCGTCACGGTCCACCTCGCCACCGAGCTTGTCGAGATCGCGCTGGTATTCGGCGACGTAGCCGCGTCGGTAGTTGCCGAGAAGATCGCTCGCCTCGATCTCCACGGCGGAGTAGTCGCGCCAGCGATCCGGGTACCCGATCTTCGGGGTGAACTTCTCGAGTTTGTCCAGTGCCTTCTGCCTGGTCTCCGGGCTCATCCACTCGAGATCGGTGATGTTGCGACGGTAGGCCTCACGCAGATTCGCGACGAGAACCTCCATGCGCGCCTTGGCATCCGCGGGGAAGTGACGCTCGACGTAGAGCTTGCCGACGGACTCGCCGAGCAGGTCCTGCACCAGCGAGACGCCACGCTTCCAGCGCTCCCGGTTCTCCTCGGTGCCGCTCAGCTTCTTTCCGTAGAACGCGAAGTTCTCGTCGACCAGCGCGGCAGTCAGGTAGGGCGCACGGCCGTGCACGATGCGCCAGGCGAGCCACGCCTTCCAGTCCTCGATGTCCGCGGACACCCACAGTCCGGTGAACGTGGACAGGAACGGGGGCTGCCGCACGACGATCTCGGCGAACTGCTCCGTGGTGCCTCCGAGTCCGGAAATCCATGCGGTCCAGTTGAATCCGGGTTCGTTCTTCACCAGCGTGTCGAAGTCGACCAGGTTGTAGCTCTTCTCCGCGTCACGACGCGCGACGACGTCCCAGTGGCCCGCGGCGAGCTTCTTCTCGAGGTCGAACACCTTCCTGGCGTCGTAGGAGAGTCCGGCGAGCGAGAACATCTTCTCGATGTGAGCGACGTAGGCGTCGCGGATGTCGGCGTACCCCTCCTCGCGGTAGTACGACTCGTCGGGCAGGCCGATGCCGGACTGCGAGAAATGTACGAGGTAGCGGGAGGAATCCTTGGCGTCGGTGTCGACGTAGTGGCCGATGGCGCCGCCGATCCCGGTGCGCTGCAACGAACCGAGAACCTCGGCGAGGGTGACCAGGTCACCTGCATCGGCGACGGCAGCAAGTTCGTCGGCGATGGGCGTCAGGCCGGCGTCCTCGACGGCGTCCGCATCGAGGAAGCTCGAGTAGAGGTCGCCGATCTTCTGCGCGTCGGTCCCGACCGGGGGGTGCGACGCCGCGCTCTCCTGGATGATCGTGCGCACGTCCTCTTCCGCCTTGTCGTACAGCGTCCGAAACGCCCCGTCGACGGCCCGGTCCGCGGGAATAGCGTACTCGTCCAGCCACTTGCCGTTCACGTGGACGAACAGGTCGTCCTGCGCCCGAGTGTCCGCGTCCGTGTAGCTGAGGTCGATACCAGAGTTCGCCTGTCCAGAATCCACAACTGTCATGCATCCCATCTTTACACTCATCGCTGAGAAGTGGCCTTCGAGTCGTGACTGCAAAGGCAGGGAGCTCGTCCATGGTGGTGCACGTCAGGGATTTGCGGAAGACCTTCGGCACGTCGCTCGCGCTGGCGGGCCTGGATCTGAGCGTCGGGCAGGGCGAAGTGCACGGCTTTCTCGGCCCTAACGGTGCGGGCAAATCGACCACCATCCGCGTGTTGCTGGGGCTCGTTCGTTCCACGTCCGGGGAGGTGTCCGTGTTCGGAAAGGACCCCTGGGCCGACTCGGTGGAGTTGCACCGCCGCCTGGCGTACGTGCCGGGGGACGTCACGCTGTGGCCGTCGTTGACCGGTGGTGAGGTGATCGACGTCCTCGGTCGTATGCGGGGTGGTCTCGATTCGCGTCGACGCGAGGACCTGCTGGAGCGCTTCTCGCTCGATCCGAGGAAGAAGACTCGCACCTACTCCAAAGGGAACCGGCAGAAGGTCGCCCTCGTCTCGGCGTTCTCGTCGAACGCAGAACTGCTTCTGCTCGACGAGCCACCTCCGGTCTGGACCCGCTCATGGAGCAGGTCTTCGCCGACTGCGTCGCCGATGCGTCGGCCCGCGGTGCGACGGTGCTGCTGTCCTCGCACATTCTGTCGGAGGTCGAGAAGCTCTGTGAACGTGTGACGATCATCCGTGAGGGCAGAACCGTCGACACGGGATCGTTGAAGGACATGAGGCACCTGACGCACACGACGGTCACCGTCGTCGTCGAGACCCTGCCCGGTGCTGGTCTGCCCGATGCCTCCCCGCCCAATGCCTCCCCGCCCGATGCCTCCCCGCCCGATGCCTCCCCGCCCGATGCCTCCCTGCCCGGGGTGATCGAGGTCGACGGGCACCGACTGACCTGCCGGGTGACGCCTGATGAACTGCCGGAGCTGATGACGAGGCTGGCTGCGCTGGGGATCACCAGCATTGTCAGCTCGCCGCCCACGCTGGAGGACCTGTTTCTGAAGTACTACGTGGCGCAGTCGTGAGCGGCATTTCCCAGTTGGTCCGACTGTTCGCTCGCCGCGACCGGGTGGCGATGCCACTGTGGGTGCTGGCCATCGGCTTGGTTCCACTGCTCTACGCAGTCAGTTTCGAAGGGCTCTACCCGACGGTGGCAGATCGTCAGGCGTTCTACGAGGCGACAGTACAGACGCCCGCCGAGCTGGCGTTGGTCGGCCCGATCTTCGGCGCCGACCTGGGCGCGCTCGTCACGTGGCGCTCCGGGATTCTGTTGACGCTCGTGCCTCTCGCGGCACTGCTGACGGTGATCCGGCACACCCGTGCGGAGGAAGACGCGGGCCGAACCGAGTTGGTGGGCTCGACGGCGGTCGGTCGACGCGACGGGCTGTGCGCGGCCATGGCGCTGGCGGCGACGGGTGTCTTGATGACGGCGGTGATCGCCGCGACAGCGCTGACGGCCTCGGGGTTCGCGGTGGGTGGCAGCGTCGCGTTCGGAGTGTCGATCGCAGCGGTGGGCGTCGTGTTCGTCGGGGTCGCTGCCGTTGCCGCGCAGGTCGGCTTCAACGCGCGTGCGGCGCGCGGTTACGCGATTTCGGTGCTGGCGGCGGCGTTCGTGCTGCGGGCCGTCGGTGATGCGGGCGCATCAGGAACTTCAGGGTCTTCCGGGACGCTGTCGTGGCTGTCGCCGATCGGATGGTCGTCGCAGCTGAGACCGTTCGCCGACGAACGGTGGTGGGTAGTGGTGCTTCCGGCAGTGGCGGCGACGGTCGCCGTGGGGCTCGCGTTCACTCTCGCGAGTAGGCGTGACCTGGGCGCCGGTCTGGTGGCGGTGCGCGACGGTAAGCCCACGTCGTCTCTGCAGGGCGTGTTCGGCCTGGCGTGGCGCGCCCAGCGCGGCAGCCTGCTTGCGTGGACCGTCGGACTCGGGGTGATCGCGGCGGTGCTGGGCAGTGCCGCGGACAGCGTGCAGGGGCAGTTGGGCGGGAGTGCGGCGATCGGCGACGCGCTGAGCAAGTTCGGCGGGTCCTCGCTGGTCGATTCGTTCCTGGCGACGGCCCTCAGCATCCTCGGAATCGGTGCGGCGGCCATGTCCGTCTCGTCGGTGCTACAGGCCCACGGCGACGAGGAGTCGTCCATCGCGGAGATTGTGTTGGCCGGGAGCGTCGGGCGGACTCGGTGGCTGGTGAGCACAGTCGTGTTCGCGCTGGGCGGCCCGGCCGTCGCGATGACGGTCGTCGGCTTCGCTGCAGGTCTTCCGTACGGAATGTCGGTGGGCGACGTCGGGTCGGTGCTGCCGGGAGTGCTCGCCGGTGCGGTGAGCCAACTGCCCGCAGTCTGGATACTGACGGCGTCGGGCATCGTTCTGTTCGGGTTCGCCCCTCGGTTCTCGGTCGCGACCTGGGGTCTGCTGGCCGCGTTCGTGATGCTGGGGCAGGTCGGGACCGTGCTCGGTCTTCCCCAGATGGTGCTCGACCTGTCGCCGTTCACGCACCTCCCGCATCTTCCTGGCGGTACTGTCTCGGTGACGCCACTCGTGTGGCTCGTCGTCGTCTCGATGGTCGGGCTCGTGACCGGGATCGTTGCTTTCGAGCACCGCGATCTCCGTAGTTGAGCCAGAGCGGTTAGCATTTCTCACAACCGGACCGCAGGGTTGGTTCCATAGTCGGGCGCAAAGGAGACGTACGGGTGACGTTTCTGCGCAGATGGTGGCATCAGTCCTACAGCTACGGCTGGATGGTGCACTACTTCGACGGGCACGGCGCGCTCACGGCGTACCGGGTAGGCGTCGGGTTGAGCTGTTTCTGCTTCGGACTCGCCGCGATCACGACGTACCTCACTGCGGTTCCTCCCACCTCGACCGTGGCGAACGCCGTGATCATCGGTGGAACAGTCTCGTCGTTCGCGGCAGGGCTTCTCTGGATCCGCGGGCCGTGGCCGCCCGAGCGCCGGTCGCTGATGTTCGTGGTCTACGCCGACATCGGCACCACGGTCGCGTTGCTGTCCTACGGTTCGATCCAGATGTCGTTCCCCGGCTGTGCTTTGCTGGCCGCCACCGGTGTCTACGTGCAGATCTATCACAGCCCGCGGGTGCTGTTGATGCATCTGGGTTGGTCGGCGTTCACCGTCGCGCTGATGTTCGTGCTGATCATGACGACCCCGCACTTCGATCACGGTCTGGCCGTATCTCAGCTGGTGGTGCTGCTGCCGGTGATGTTCGCCGCGCCGGTCTTTCTGCAGTCGGTGCTGCTGAGCCTCCGGCTCGACGCCGACGGCGCCAGAACCGACCCACTCACCGGTCTGCACAATCGGCGCGGGCTCGACGAGAAGGTCGCGCAGTTCCTCGACGATGCCCCCGACGTGTCCGTGATGGTCCTCGACGTCGACCGGTTCAAGTCGATCAACGACCGATTCGGCCACCAGGCCGGCGACGTGGCGTTGCAGCTCATCGCTCGGCGGTTGCGAGTCGACGACCTGCTGGTCGCACGCACCGGCGGCGAGGAATTCGCGGTCGTCGCCAAGGTGGGTCTGGATCAGGCCAGATCCATCGCCGAGTGGTTGCGCAATCGACTGCATTCACCGCAGGATGCATGTCCCCTGACGGTCAGCGTCGGCCTGGCGCATGTTCAGCCCACCGAATCCGAGCCGATTCGCACGGTCACGGGCCTGATGCGCCGCGCTGACGTCGCCATGTACGAGGCGAAGCACCGGGGCGGAAACCAGGTCGTGGAAGTCGGCTCCCTCCGCACGTGAGCACCCCGGCAGGGGTGCCGACGTACGGAGAGACTCGCTAGCGGTAGCGGTCCTCGATGTTCTGCTGGAACCTGTCGCTGCACTGGTCCTGTGCGGACTGGCTGTTGCCCGCGTCGTTCATGCAGTCGATGAAGTCCTGCCCACCGACGTTGTTGAACCAGCTGACACCGAAAGCGATCAGCGCCACGGACAGCGCTGCGGCGACGAAGCCCAGAATGATGGCGACCAGCGACACCGTCCCGTTGGTCGCGTCACCCTTCTTCACCCGCGATCTCGCCACGAATCCCAACGCCACCGCGAGCAGGCCGAGGACGATTCCGCCGACGACCGACCAGAACGTCAGCACACCGACGATCGCCGCGACGAGCGCCACCGTGCCCAGGGTGTTCTTCGGTGCCGACGGCGGGTACTGCCCGGGCTGCTGGTAGCCGCCTGCCTGGTAGCTACCCCCCCTGGTAGCCACCCGACTGGTAGCCGCCGGGCGGATTTTCACCTGACGGGTAGTTGCCGGGCGGCGGTGGATATCCGCTCGCCGGTGGTGGGTAATTGCCGGGCGGTGGCGGGTAGTCACCGGGTGGCTGATCGCCGGGTGGCTGGTGTCCAGGTGGCGGATAGGTCATGTGGTGTCCCCCCGTTGTCGTTGCGTGCTTGTCGTTGCGTGTTTGTCGTTGCGTGCTTGTCGTTGCGTGCTTGTCGGTCGGGGCAGCGTGTCAGAAGCCGAGGCGAGAATGCATTTCCCAGACCAGGACTTCCGCGTGTTCGTACGATTGGATGCGCTGCCCACCGGAATCGCTCATGCGGACTGCGTCACCTTCGTACAGTTCCCCGACTCCCTCGACCTGCACGGTGCCCTGTGCGACGAAGACGTGGAGGAACGGGGCTTCGGGAAGCGTGATGGGCCGCTCGGGCTGCAGGCGTGCGACGTGCAGCGCTGCTGCCTTCTGATTGATTCTGATCGCGGCGTGGCCGTCGTGCTTCTTCATTCCGGATGCCACGGGTACCAACCCGCCGCGTAACAGTTCGTCGTCCACTTCGAGCTGCTCGTAACCGGGATCGAGACCGGGGGTGTCCGGAACAACCCACATCTGGACGAATCTGACCGGTTCCTGGTGCGTCTCACCGCTGATCCGCCAGGAATCGTTCTTCTCGGAGTGCATGATGCCGCGGCCTGCACTCATTCGTTGTGCGAGACCGGGATAGATGACGCCGGAGTGCCCGATCGAATCCTGGTGAACCAGTGACCCTTTTGTCACCCAGGTCACGATCTCCATGTCCTTGTGTGGGTGGCTGTCGAATCCTTGCCCGGGAGAAACGATGTCGTCGTTGTTGACGAGCAGGAGGCCGTGGTGGGTGTTGTCCGGGTCGTAGTGCTGGCCGAAGGAGAACGAATGTTTCGAGTCCAGCCATGCCACACGGGTTTTCAAGCGATCACCGGCGCGATGGATGTCGATGTGCGGGATCGAAGGTTGGTGCGGACTACGTCGTGGAGCGGACATGAGACCACTCTACGGAGCGCACTCGAACCTCGGAACTGCACTCGCATAACTTTCGCGCGACGAAAGGCGCTGATGTGTGAGCGAATGCGACGCCGGGTAAGGGCCGATAGGGTTCGGGACACATCGAACTTCGGGCATACCGAGCGAAGGCGGCACACTTTCCATGATCGAGTCGACGGGCGTGACCACGGTGGACCTCGAGGCGGCACTGCTCACCTGGATTCCGCAGCAGCGTTGGTTCGCCGCGAAGGGCACACCGGTGGTTTCCCTCGACATCGTCGAACGCGTACGCATCGGCGCCCGTCCCGACGTCACGGCCGAGCATCTGCTGGTGGACATCGGACTCGACGCACCACTCGCGCAGAATCCACAGGTGCAGCGGTATCAGGTTCCGTTGGGGTTTCGCAGCAGCGCCCCCGACGAGGTGGCTGCATGGCAACTTCCGCTTCCCGGTTACGACGTCGTCGTGTACGACGGCATGAGGGATCCGGCGATCATCTCGTTGTACGGTGACGCACTCGCGGAGTCGGCGTCGTTCGGGCGCATCGATTTCGAGACGCTTGCCGAGGATTCGGTGGATTCCGGGCTGGTCGGTCGAGTACTGGGTGCAGAACAGTCCAATACGTCGGTTGTGCTCGGCGAAGTGCTGCTGCTCAAGCTTTTTCGTCGCATTTCACCGGGCGTGAACCCCGATATCGAGCTGCATCGAGCGCTGGCGGAAGCCGGCTGCGACAACGTCGCGCCGCTGCGTGGGTGGATTCAGACGGAGGAGGTCGGCGATCTCTCGATGCTGGGGATGGCGCAGGATTTCGTCGTCGACTCGGCCGAGGGGTGGACGGCGGCCCTCGCGTCCGTCACGGATCTGATCGCCGGGGGTGCAACCGACGCGTTCGCGGTCGAGTCGTTCGAACTGGGGAAGGCCGTCGCGCGCGTGCACGCGGATCTGGCGACGGAGCTGGGAACGTCGAGGCGTCCGGCGTCCGAGCTGGTGCAGGAGATCACCGAGCGGGTCGAGGCGGCGGCGCTGGTGGTGCCGGAGTTGGCCGAGTGCCTGCCCGCGGCCCGTGAACTGATCGCTCGCGCTCGCTCGGGCGAGACGACGGTGCACCGCATCCACGGCGACCTTCATCTCGGTCAGGTACTGCGGACACCGCTGACATGGCTGCTGATCGACTTCGAGGGGGAACCGTCCAAGTCACTGGAGGAGCGGCGCCGGCCGGACAGTCCGCTACGGGACGTCGCGGGGATGCTGCGGTCCTTCGACTACGCGGCACACCATCTGCTCGTGGACGGTGCTGGACCGGACGGAGCCGGGCTGGACGAGGCAGTTGCGTCGAGGTGGGTGGAGCAGAACTCCGCTGCGTTCTGCGAGGGGTATGCCTCGGTGACCGGGGAGGATCCGCGCGCCACAGAGGCTCTGCTGGGCGCGTACGAGTTGGACAAAGCCGCCTACGAAGCGGTGTACGAAGCGCGCAACCGGCCCACGTGGCTGGACATCCCGATGCGCGCGGTACGGCGACTGGCGCCGCCCGCACGCACCTGACGATCGTTACTCGGTCGGTGCGCCCAGTCGCCCGGCCTGGTAGTCCTCGAAGGCTTGCACGACCTCGGACTTGGTGTTCATGACGAACGGGCCTGCCATTGCGACGGGCTCCCGGATCGGCTTGCCGCCGAGCACGAAGATCTCCATCGACTCTCCACGCGAATCGGCGGCAAGATCGATGACGTCGCCCCTACCGAACAGCGCGGTTTGCCCCATGCGGATCGGCCTGCCTGCCGATGCACTCCCGACGGATGCACTCCCGACGGATCCGCCCCCGCCGACGGTGCCCGAACCGGCCAACACGTAGGCCAGCGCGTTGAACTCCGGGTTCCACGGCAGGGACAGTGCTGCCCCCGGTGCCACCGTGATGTGCGTCAGTGCGATCGGGGTGTACGTCGATCCCGGTCCCTGATGCCCGGCCACTTCGCCGGCGATCACGCGGACCAGCGCACCGCCGTCACTGCTGGACAGCAGTGCGACTTTGTTGCCCGTGATGTCCTGGTACCGCGGCGTCGCCAGTTTGTTCGCCCGCGGAAGGTTCACCCACAACTGCACGCCGTGGAACAGTCCACCGGACATCACCAGGTGCTCCGGCGGAGCTTCGATGTGCAGTATGCCCGCACCGGCCGTCATCCACTGCGTGTCGCCGCCGCCGATGGTTCCACCGCCGCCGTGGGAATCCTTGTGTTCCATGATCCCGTCGATCATGTACGTCACCGTCTCGAAACCGCGGTGCGGGTGCCACGGAGTTCCCTTCGGCTCACCGGGCGCGTAATTCACCTCGCCCATCTGGTCCATGTGAATGAACGGATCGAGCGAAGAAAGGTCGATACCCGCGAACGCCCGACGAACCGGGAACCCTTCGCCCTCGAACCCTGTGGGGGCTGTGGTGACGGTCTTGACCGGCCGGGCCACCGCCGTGGCGTCGGGGAGTGGGATGCGGGGGAGAGCAAGGATGTTGTCGACCGTGACAGCGGGCATGGTGGGCTCCTCGACGATGCAGTCGGCTGGATTCCCGCCGGCTGGATTTAGTTGCTTAGTCAACTACTGCTGCCGAGTGTAACGGCCATGGCGCCGAACTATTCCCCCGCTACCCTGTACTGCATGTCGGCACTTCGAGACGCTGCGTTCGCAGCCACCATCGCGTCGGTTCCGGATCTCGAGGCCCTTGTCGGCGAGCCCTCGGAACTCGTGCGAACGAAGGTGGGCCACGTGGTCACCCCCGGTGTCCGAGCGTTCCTCGACGATGCCCGCTTCCTTCTGTTCGCGACGTCGGATGCCGACGGCAACTGCGACGTCAGTCCGCGAGGAGATGCGCGCGGCGCTCTGCTGCATCTCGACGACCGGACGTTCGTGATCGGGGACCGGCCGGGCAACCGCCGAGTCGACAACTTCCGCAACGTCCTCGCCAATCCGCACGTCGGAATGTTGTTCGTGGTGCCGGGCGCATCGCACACACTCCGGGTCAACGGCCGCGCGACGCTGACGGTTGCTCCCGAGATCCTCGACTTGCTCGAGGGTGAGGAGGCGCGGCCCAAGCTCGGTGTGGTCGTCGAGGTCGACGAGATATTCGCGCACTGCCCCAAGGCCTTCCAACGTTCAGGGCTGTGGGACAGCGCGCAGTGGGTCGACCCGGCCTCGCTTCCCAGCTCCCGCGACATGACTGCGGAACTCAAAGCGGCGACACGCGTTTCGGCGTGACGGTTCAGGCATGCGTGACGAGAAGGGGGAGTCGGTGTGGAGTAGGCGAGCGTTTCTGACGACTCTGCTCATCGCTCCGACGCTCACCGTTGCGGTGTCACCGTCCGCCTCGGCCCAGGATGCGTCGGGTCTCGGTGACAGCATGGATCTGGGTGACGTCTTCATCGCGGCGGGCAAGCCGACGGAGCATCTGCTGGTCGTTCTGGATGTACGCGCAGATGGCACCGTCGGTCTCGTCATTCCTCGCGCCGAGGTGGGGCAGGGTCTGACGACGTCGCTGGCGATGCTCGTCGCCGACGAGCTCGACGTACCCGTTTCGGCGGTGCGCGCGTCCCTTGCCGATGCCCGGCCCGAACTGCTGTTCGGCCAGATGACCGGCAGTTCCAACTCGATCCGCTCGATGTACTGGCCGGTGCGTCACGCGGCAGCAGGTGTGCGGGCACGTCTGATCGCGGCGGCCGCGGTGACGTGGACGGTGCTTCCCGACGCGATCTCGCTACGCGAGGGTGTTCTCACCGCTCGGGACGGTAGGTCGATGGGGATCGGGTCCGTTGCCGTGGCCGCCGCCGACCCGTTGCTGCGTGTCGTCTCCGGTCCGCCCAAGCAGCAGAAGAGTCTCGCCGGGACCGGCAGGCTCGACGCACGCGCCATGGTGACGGGTACACACGAGTACGCTCTCGACCTCGAGGTGCCGGGCGCACTCCCGGTGGTCGTCAAGCGTCCCCCGACGATCGGTGCCCGCGTGGACGGCGTCGACGAAGCCGGCCTGCGAGGCCTTCCCGGTGTGGTCGACGTCGCCGTGATCCCGACGGGTGTTGCGATCATGGCCGAGACCTTCGGTCAGGCAATCGACGCCGCTGCGGCGGCGCAGGTCACGTGGACGGCAGGCACCGTCGACGACGAGAACGACGAGTCCATCCGAGCTCGGCTGCACGGGGCCGTCGAACCGTTCGACACGGCAGGTGATCTCGAAGCCCGTTTCGATTTCGCGTTCGTGTCGCACGCGCCGATGGAAACCAATTCTGCGGTAGCCGATGTACGTTCGGATTCCGCCGAGGTCTGGGGCTCGATGCAGACGCCGATCATCGCGAAGCAGACCATCGCCCGCGCGCTCGGCCTGCCTGTGCCGAGTGTGACCGTGCACGTGGTTGCCGGGGGTGGATCGTTCGGTCGCAGACTGTTCTTCGACGCGCCGTTGGAGGCCGCTCGAATCTCGAAGGCCATGGGTAGACCGGTTCGGTTGATGTGGACGAGGGTCGACGACATGCGTCACGGCCGGGCCCGTGCCGCGTCCCACCACAGGTTCGCCGTCCGCACCGACGGCCGGACGGTGTCGTCGTTCGATCATCGAATCGCTTCTGTTGCAACGGACTTCTCGCACGGGTTCGGTGAGGCGTTGACTGCCGGAAGCGGGGGATCGGGACGGTCGGTGTACGCGCGGACCGTGGTCACCCCCTACCGATTCGGCGGCGTGCAGGAGTCCCTGCGTGAAGTGGACCTGCCGATGAACACCGGCAGTTGGCGGTCGGTGTTCTCCGCCACCAGTCGAGGCGCCGCGGAAATCGTCGTCGACCGTGTCGCGGCGCGACTCGGTATCGACCCGGTCGAGTTCCGTCGCGTACACCTCGAGGATCCACGCCACCGAGCGGTGCTCGACGCCGCCGCGTCCTCGAGCGGGTGGGGCAACCCGCTACCGGCAGGAGTGGCCCGCGGAGTCGGGTTCCATGCCGAGTACCGGTCGTGCGCGGCGGTCGTGGTCGAGATCGATGCCGTGGATCCGGAGCGGCCACGTGTCCGTCGCGCGGTGATCGCTGTCGACGTGGGTACGGTGATCAACCCGCTCGGGCTGAAGGCTCAGATGCTGGGTGGCCTCACCGACGCCATCTCGACGACACTGTCCGCGGGCCTGCACATCGATGCCGGGCTTCCGGTGGAGGGCAGTTTCTCGCAGTTCCATTACGCCAGGCAGCGAGACTCGCCACTCGACGTCGAGGTGGTCGTCGTCGACAGTGGGGGCGGGCCGGGCGGAGCTGGCGAATTGGGCGTGCCTCCCGCCGTCGGGGCCGTCGCGAATGCCTACGAGAAGGCGACGGGGAGGGAGATCACGTCGTTTCCCCTACGCTTCGCCGTCGACTTCGAACCGTTCCCCCGATGACAACCGCTGCCTCGGAAGGTGCACGCGCATGAAGGACTTTCACTCATGACGGACTCTCGCTCATGACGGATTTCGTGGTGAACGGTCGACCGGTGTCCGTCGTCGCCCCGGATGACTTGGCGTTGCTGTGGGCGCTGCGGGACAAGCTGGGCATCAGGGGGCCGAAGTACGGGTGCGGCATCGGGGTGTGCCACGCCTGCACGAGTCACCTCGACGGCGAAGAGATCCTGCCGTGTGTCACTCCGCTGTCCGAGGCCGAGGGCCGCGAGGTCACGACCATCGAGGGTCTGGCCGACGGCGACCGCCTGCATCCGGTTCAGCAGGCATGGCTGGACGAGGACGTGGCCCAGTGCGGCTACTGCCAGCCGGGGCAGATCATGGCCGCTGTCGCGTTGCTCCGTCGTACTCCCGAGCCGACCGACGAGGACATCGACCGCATCGAGAACGTGTGCCGGTGCGGCACGTACTTCCGGATTCGACGGGCCATCGCGCGGGCCGCCGAGCTGGGTGGCGGAGCATGAGAGCGCCGCGGGGCGTCGGCCGCACATGTCCGATTCGGGGTGGATTCGACCCGCACTTCGGCTGCCCAGTACGGTAAGGGGCGACACGGGAGGTAGGCAGTTATGGAAAGTATCGGCGCGTTCATCGGAATCGTCGTGGTCGTTCTGACGATCGTCTTGGTTGTTTTCGGGTGCGCGATGCTGTTCCTGGCGTCCGTGAAGCCTGATCTGTTCAACTTCGATCTCACGCGTGGCAAGCGCGCCAAGGCGGAGAAGAACGCTCGATCCAAGTAATCAGGCCCTGTCTTTCAGTGACACAGGCCATAGTCGGGGACCGAATGTCACAGGTCTGCGGTTGTATGGATTCATGAGTAGCAGGGTCGACGCGCGAACCCGGGTCGATACCTGCGGTCCGCGACTCAAGGCCAGGTTCCTGGGCGAGTCGGCGACCGCGCAGTTCGTCAGATTCGTCTTCGTCGGCGCCTCCAGCAATATTCTGTACGCCGCTCTGTTCGTCGGCCTCGCGTCGTTCGGATCGTTCGTCGCCAACATCGTCGGAATTGCAGCCAGCACCGTCTTGGCCAACGAGCTGCATCGGCGCCACACCTTCCATGCCGCGGAACGTGTCGGCTGGTTCCAGACTCAGTGGGAAGCAGGCGGCCTCGCCCTCGTCGGACTGGCACTCGGTACTGCCGCACTCGCCGCGGTCCACGTCCTCTTCCCCGGCTCGTCCGCGCTGGTTCAGATAATCGCGGTCATCGCCGTGAGCGCAGCCACCGGCGCACTCCGCTTTCTCGCCCTCCGCGGGTGGGTTTTCTAGCTCTCACCACGTAGTTCACCTGCCCGGCTATAGGCTGGCTGGCCATGAGCGGGTGGTTCACCGAAACGATCGTCGACAACGGACGATTACCGCTGTTCTTCCTGCTCGTGTCGTTTCTGCTCGCCTTTCTGTTCATCCGATTCAGCGTTCGCATGATCCGTGCCGAGGTCTCCTGGTGGCCGGGCAACGTCACCCCGGGTGGGATGCACATCCACCACGTGATGTTCGGACTGATCATGGTGCTGATCTCGGGGTTCTCGCTGGTCGCGATCGCGAACTATCACACCCCGGTCGCCAATTGCATCCTCGCGAGCGTCTTCGGCGTCGGTAGCGCGTTGATGCTCGACGAGTTCGCACTGATCCTGCATCTGCGGGATGTGTACTGGGCGGAGGAAGGTCGAGCGTCGATCGACGCAGTTTTCGTTGCGATCGCCATCACCGGCCTGTACTTGCTGGGGGTGCACCCGATCGGTTTCGCCGGCGACTTCGACGCCTACCAGCAGGATCGTTCGTTGGTCACGCTCGCTCTCGTGCTCGGCGGACTTGCGTTCCAGTTGGCGCTCGCCGCCGTCACGCTGCTCAAGGGCAAACTGTGGACGGGTCTCGTCGGCTTGTTCTTCGTGCCGTTGTTGATCGTCGGTGCGTCGAGGCTCGGGAGGCCGGGCTCTCCCTGGGCCAGGTGGCGGTACGCCGACAAGCCGAGTAAACAAGCCAAGGCGTGGTCGCGTGAGAAGCGATTCCGTGAGCCGATGATCCACGCGAAGATCGTTGTGCAGGAGGCGCTGTCCGGTCGCTTCGGAGTCCCGGTGAACATCGCCCCGGTGCAGGAATTCCCTGTCGCGGACTCGCTGCAGGCGTCCAAACCCTCACTGCCGAACCGGGTGTTGTCGACGATCCGATGGGGCAGTACCCGCCGACGCCTGCGTCGCCCTCCGGTGTGGCGACTTCCGACGCTGTTGGTGCTGTTCTTCTTGATTCTTGCCATCGTTCTCGTCGTCGTCGACGCGGAGCTCGCAGGCAGCGACGGGACCGTCACGGTCGAGTCGAGTCTCGACATCGGTGCCACGGCAACACTGCTGGCAGTGATCGCGGGCGGGATGATCACCCTCACCGGTCTGGTGTTCACGGCCATCACCCTGGCGATGCAGTTCGGCGCGTCGCAGATCTCGGTCCGCGTGGTTCCGATGCTTGCGCAGGAAGCCATCATGCGATGGTCCATCGGAATGTTCCTGTCCACCTTCGTTTTCGCCATCGTCATCGCCTCGGACATCGCGCTGTCCGGTCAGTCGTCGTCGCCGGTACTGTCGACGTCGATCGCAATTCTGCTGTCGTTCGTCAGCGCGTTCCTGTTCATCGGACTCGTGTCCCGGGTCGGGATGATCCTGAACTCGTCCCGGTTGCTTCGCTGGCTCGCGGCGCAGGGCAGAACCTCGATCGTCCGAATGTATCCGGCAGTCAAGGAATCCGCCCCGACGGCCATGGCGGACAGTGCAGTGGTGGCCGATCCGGACGACCGAACGTCCTTGCCCGAGTCGACCTCGACGGTGAGGTTGACGCAACTCTCACCGGACGGACGAGTGCTGCTGGCGGTGAATCTGGCAGGCATACAACGCATGGCATCGTCCTGGGGTGTGACCGTGCAACTGATGCCGACCATCGGCGAATTCGTGGCCCAGGATGCCGTTCTGTTCCGCGTCGAGGGACCGCAACTACGCGTTCGGCCGCACAAGCTGATGGCGGCCCTCGTCTTCGGCGACACGCACAGCCCGACGGTCAGCCCTGCTGCCGCCCTGCAGGCCATCGTCGACATCGCGTTGAAAGCCCTGTCCCCGGCCATCAACGACCCGGGACGTGCAGTGCAGGCAATGGATCACCTGGAGGACCTGCTGATGACACTCGCGCCGCGAGTGCATGCAGAAGCCGAGGATTCCGCGCTCACCCGCGTCCGAGGAACGCGTCGGACATGGGGTGATTACGTCGCGGTCGCCACCGACGAGATCCGACACTTCAGCCGCGGCTCGACCCAGGTGCAGCGTCGACTCCGGTCGTTGTTCGAAACCCTCAGGGCCGCATGCCCGCCGGATCAACACCCGCCGCTGCTCGCGCGGCTGAGTGCGCTCGACGCTCAGGTGGCGCGGGAGTGGTCGGGCAGTCTCGACGTCGGCCTCGCCAGCGTGGCCGATCCCCAGGGGTTGGGTTCGGAGATGGGGGCGATGGGTCGAATCCTCCCACTCAGGCTGGGAGTGGAGCCTGCGGAATGACCCGGGGGGGCTGGGAGTGGAGCCTGCGGAATGACCCGGGGGGCTGGGAGTGGAGCCTGCGGAATGACCCGGGGGGCTGGGAGTGGAGCCTGCGGAATGACCCGGGGGGGCTGGGAGTGGAGCCTGCGGAATGACGGATGGCAGTAGTCGGTGGGGGTAGCAGGTAGATCGGGGTCGGGGAATCGGCAATGACGCGGTGTGAGGGTTGTGCAAAACTTGCTCCCGTGACTTCGCAACCGGTGCTTTCTCCGCTGACTTCGGCGGCGATTTTTCTTGTGGTCACCATCGACGACGGTGGCGAGGATGCGGTTCGGGATGTGCTGTCCGGGATTCAGGGTCTGCAGCGGTCGGTCGGCTTCCGGGTTCCCGAGGGGAAGCTGACGTGTGTGGTCGGGATCGGCTCCGACGCATGGGATCGGTTGTACGGCAGCCCGCGGCCTGCGGAACTGCATCCGTTCGTGCCGTTGGCCGGTGCGACGCACAGTGCACCGTCGACGCCGGGAGATGTGTTGTTCCACTTGCGCGCTCAGCAGATGGATCTGGTGTTCGAGATGGCTACGCAGATCATGGATGCGCTGGGTGAGTCGGTGACGGTGGTCGACGAGGTGCAGGGGTTCAAGTTCTTCGAGATGCGCGATCTGATGGGCTTCGTCGACGGCACGGAGAACCCGACGGGTGACGACGCGGCGGTGGCGGTCACCGTCGGTGAGGAAGATCCGGGGTTCGCCGGTGGCAGTTGCGTGATCGTGCAGAAGTATCTGCACGACATGGCGTCGTGGAATTCGTTGACGACCGAGGATCAGGAGAAGGTCATCGGGCGAACGAAGTTGACCGACATCGAGATGGACGACGATGTGAAGCCGTCGAATTCGCACACGGCGCTCAATGTCATCGAGGACGAGAACGGTGTGCAGCTCCAGATTCTGCGCAACAACATGCCGTTCGGTAGCCCGGGGGCGAAGGAATTCGGGACCTATTTCATCGGGTATTCGGCGTCGCCTGCCGTGACCGAGGAAATGCTCCGCAACATGTTCCTCGGTAAGCCGGAGGGCAACCACGACCGGATCCTCGACTTCTCGACGGCTGTCACGGGCACGTCGTTCTACGTTCCCACTGTGGATTTCCTGGAGGATCCACCGGAAGTACCCACCGTGCAGGATGCGCAGTCATCGCCTGGGGTGTCGGACGGTTCGCTGGGAATCGGAAGTCTGAAACATCTGTCCAACAAGGGAGTGTCGGTCCAATGAGTAATTTGCATCGTGAACTTGCTCCGATCTCGTCGGCGGCGTGGGCCGAGATCGAAGAAGAGGCGACGCGGACGTTCAAGCGCAACGTCGCAGGCCGTCGCGTCGTCGATGTGAAAGGTCCGGCCGGGTTGACACTTGCGGCCGTCGGCACAGGTCATCAGCGGCCTATCGAGCCGATCGCCGACGGAGTCGTCGCACACGCGAGGGTGGCGCAACCGGTGGTGGAACTGCGCGTTCCGTTCACGGTGAGCAGGCAGGCGATCGACGACGTCGAACGGGGAGCGAGCGACAGCGACTGGCAGCCGGTGAAGGATGCGGCCACCCAGATTGCTTTCGCCGAGGACCGTGCGGTGTTCGAAGGCTATGCGGCAGCGGGCATCACGGGTCTACGAGACAGTGCGTCCAATCCGGAGTTGAAGCTTCCGTCGGATCCGCGGGACTACCCGGAGACCATCAGCCAGGCCATCACGGCGTTGCGTTTGGCGGGCGTCAACGGGCCGTACTCGTTGCTGCTGAGCGCCGAAGCGTTCACCGCCATCAACGAGACGTCGGATCACGGCTATCCGATCCGCGAGCACCTGCGCCGGTTGCTGGACGGAGAAATCATCTGGGCACCGGCGATCGACGGTGCGTTCCTGTTGACCACTCGTGGTGGTGACTACGAGTTGCACATCGGGCAGGACCTGTCGATCGGCTACTCGTCGCACGATGCGTCGAGCGTGGAACTGTACTTCCAGGAGACGCTGACGTTCCTGGCGTACACGAGCGAAGCCGTCGTTCCTCTGGTTGCCGCGCCCACAGTGTGACCGAATGGTCTGACCGAACGGTGTGAGCCTGCCCAAAGTCCTCGCGGGCAGGGTTGCTACATCTAACAGAATTTCCGGCACCTGGCATTTCGACCGGTCGAGCACACCTACGCTCTCGTAGGTATTCGATTCGAGGAGGCATGTCCATGGTCAGGGAACTGACACAGCTGGAGCTGCTGCAGGAGCTGGTTCCGGTTGCGGAAGACAACGTGAACCGGCATCTGTCGATGGCGAAGGAGTGGCATCCCCACGACTACGTGCCGTGGGACGAGGGCCGCAATTTCGCCGAGTTGGGCGGCGTCGACTACGACCCGGAGCAGAGCAGGCTGTCGGACGTGGCACAGGCCGCGATGGTCACCAACTTGCTCACCGAGGACAATCTGCCGTCGTACCACCGCGAGATCGCCGAGAACTTCTCGCAGGACGGCGCCTGGGGTACCTGGGTGGGCCGGTGGACCGCCGAGGAAAACCGTCACGGCATCGTGATGCGCGATTACCTGGTGGTCAGCCGCGGGGTCGATCCTGTGGCGCTCGAAGAGGCTCGCATGATTCACATGACCAACGGGTTCGCGTCTCCCGCCGGTTCGCACACGGGGTTGCTGCATTCGGTGTCCTACGTGACGTTCCAGGAGCTCGCGACGCGTGTGTCGCACCGCAACACCGGCAAGGTGTGCGACGACCCGATCGCCGACCGCATGCTTCAGCGCATCGCGGCCGACGAGAACCTGCACATGATCTTCTACCGCAACATCTGTGGTGCCGCGATGGACATCGCACCGGACCAGACTCTGAACGCGGTGTCGGACATCGTGACGAACTTCCAGATGCCGGGTGCAGGTATGCCGAACTTCCGGCGTAACGGTGTGTTGATGGCCAAACACGGTATCTACGACCTGCGTCAGCACCTCGAAGAGGTCGTGTGGCCGGTGCTACGTAAGTGGCGTGTGTTCGAGCGAGAGGACTTCACGGGCGCCGGCGAGAACAAGCGCGAGGAGCTCGCAGCCTTTCTCGAGGACCTGGAGAAGCAGGCAACGAAGTTCGAGGAGATGCGCGACCGTTCACTGGCTCGTGATGCGGCCAAGGCGGAGAAGGCACAGAAGGCGTCCTGAGTTCCTACATGCTCGCACCGGGGTCCGCATCGAACAACGGAGTTCGTTCTGAACGCGACAGCTGAAAAACTGGCGACTCTCGCCGAGAAACTCGAACACGCGCGTAACCCTGGTAGTGAGCGGGCGATCGCCAAGAGAAGTGCCGCGGGGCTGCCGGGTCCGCGGGACCGCATCGATGCGTTGCTCGATCCCGGTAGCTTCGTCGAGTACGGTGCCTTGATGCGGGCTCCCGGTAGCCCGAAGAATCCGTACGGCGACGGCGTCGTCACCGGGCGCGGCACCGTCGGGGGCAGGCCTGTCGTCGTGTATTCGCACGACAACACGGTGTTCGGTGGGTCGCTCGGAGAGATGTTCGGGCGCAAGGTCGTTGCGATGATGGAACTGGCCGCCAAGACGGCGTGTCCGATCATCGGTATCAACGATTCCGGCGGTGCACGGGTGCAGGATGCCGTGACGTCGCTGGCCTTCTATTCGGAGATCGGGCGTCGCCAACGGCTGCTGTCCGGATTGGCGCCGCAGATCTCCATCATGCTCGGCAAGTGTGCAGGCGGTGCGGCGTATTCACCTGCGTGCACCGACTTCATCGTCGCAGTGCAGGATCAGGCGTACATGTTCGTCACCGGACCCGACGTGCTCAAAGCGGTGACCGGGGAGAATATTTCAGCCGAGGATCTCGGCGGCGCGACGAAGCAGGCGAGCTACGGCACCGTGCATCACGTCGCCGATTCCGAGCCCGATGCATTCGCGTGGGTGAAGACGCTCCTCGGTTACCTGCCGAGCAACTGCCACGAGATCGCACCCGTCGTGAACCCAGGTCTGGAACCGACTGTGACGGAATCGGATCTGAGCCTCGATTCCTTCCTTCCCGACTCGGACAACACCGCGTACGACATGCACGACGTCATGACGAAGGTCTTCGACGACGGGGAGTTCCTCGAGGTCGGCGCGCTGTACGCACCGAACGTCATCACTGCCTTCACCCGCGTCGACGGCAGAACCGTCGGCGTCGTCGCGAACCAGCCGACCTATCTCAGTGGTGCTCTGGACATCGCCAGTTCGGAGAAGGCTGCACGCTTCATCTACATCTGCGACGCCTTCGCCATCCCCATCGTGTTCCTCGTCGACATTCCCGGCTATCTGCCGGGGTTGGAGCAGGAACGCGCCGGTGTGATCTACCGTGGCGCGAAACTGCTCGCGGCGGTGATCGAATCGACCGTCCCGAAAGTAACCGTCGTCATCCGCAAGGCGTACGGGGGTGGTTATGCAGTAATGGGTTCCAAGAACCTCGGCGCGGATCTCAATTTCGCGTGGCCGACGGCCCGCATCGCCGTGATGGGCGCCGAGGGTGCTGTCGGGCTGCTGAAGCGTCGGGAAATCGAGGCAGCGGGCGAGAACGGTCCGCAGGTGCGTCAGGACTTCATCGACTTCTACAACGAATACGTCGCGACGCCGTACACGGCAGCCGAACGTGGGTACATCGATGCCGTCATCGAACCGTCGCAGACTCGGCTGGAAATCCGTCGAGCATTGACCTTGTTGGCCGACAAGACACCCGAGCCTCTCCCTCCGCGGCGTCGATCGTTGCTGCGCCCTGTGTGAGCACGGTTCTGAAGGTCGTGGTCCGAAGCGAGACTCGGTCGACGGCGTCCTGAAGCGGACCGGCGCCGGCTGCAGCACTGCAAGCGCACGAGTGCACTCGCATAGGGTGTGGTGTGCAGCAATTCTGGGACCGCGTTTCCGCGGTGAGTCCTGATCCGCCTGTCTGGATCGTCCAAGTGGCAGCTCTGGTGGCTCTGGCGATCGTGTCGATTCCGCAGACGTGGAGGGTTGCCCGCAATGTTGTGACCATCGCCCACGAGGGCGCTCACCTGTTCGTGGCGCTGATCACCGGCAGGCAACTGGTGGGACTGCGACTGCACTCCGATACGTCGGGGGTCGCTATTTCGAAGGGCAAGCCGACGGGCCTCGGGGTCATAGCGATGACGTTCGCCGGCTATGTCGGACCGTCGCTGCTCGGCCTCGGGGCTGCGTTCGTACTGGGGACGCAGCACGCGTCGGCGGTGCTGTGGATCGGGATCGTCTCGATCGCACTGATGCTGCTGATGATCCGCAACGTCTACGGATTGGTGTCGTTGGTCGTGGTCGGTGCGGCGCTGTTCGCGGTGTCCTGGTGGGGAACCGGTGAGCAGCAGGTGGCCGCCGCGTACTTCATCACGTTCTTCTTGCTGATCGCCGGACCACGGCCCGTCCTCGAACTGCAACGTTCACGCAGTCGAGGACGGGCACGCGATTCCGACGCCGATCAGTTGGCTCGTCTGACGTTCCTACCGGGAATCGTCTGGGTGGGCCTGTTCCTGCTGGTCACGTCCGGCTGTCTTGTAGTGGGCGCGTGGAGGATACTGGCTCCGGTGCAGTGACGGGGGCGTCGCCTCCTGGAGTTTCCGGTGCGGTGAAGTAGAACATGGCACGTCTGGCGTCGACCTGCTGTTCGGTCATCGCCAGCTGACCTCGTCCGCGGGAGAAGAACGCGGTCAGCCAGGAGATGACTGTGGTCAGGCGGCTGCGGAAGCCGACGATGTAGAGCAGGTGCACCAGCAGCCACATGACCCAGGCGACGAAGCCGGTGATCTTGATGGGGCCGACCTGCGCGACGGCGGAGAAGCGGGACACCGTCGCCATCGAGCCCTTGTCGAAATACTTGAAGTCCTTGCGCTCGGGTACCTGCTTGCCCGCGCGCACTGCTTCGACGCCGTCTTCGATGACACGTGCTGCGTATCGGCCACCCTGGATCGCGACCTGCGCGACACCGGGGAGCTTGTCCAGTGCCATCATGTCGCCGACGACGAACACTTCGGGGTGGCCGGGGAGGGTGAGGTCCTTGTTCACGATGACGCGGCCTGCGCGGTCGATCTCGGCTCCGGACTGCTCGGCGAGGGTCTTGCCGAGGGGGCTCGCGGCGACACCTGCAGACCAGACCTTGGTTCGCGAGGCGATGCGTCGGACGCTTCCGTCACTGTCCTTGACGGTCAAGCCGTTGGCGTCGAGGTCGGTGACCATCGCGCCGAGTTGGATGTCGACGCCCATTTTCGTGAGTCGTTTCGCGGCCGCCTGGCCGAGGGAGTCGGCGAACGGGGGCAGGACCTTGGGTGCGGCGTCGAGCAGGATGACCTTCGCTGATCGGGAGTCGATGTGCCGGAAGGTGCCGTCGAGGGTCTTGTTCGCGAGTTCGGCGATCTGGCCTGCCATTTCGACGCCGGTAGGTCCGGCACCGACGACGACGAAGGTCAGCAGCTTCTCGATCTCGGCCGGGTCAGTGGCGAGTTCGGCCTGGTCGAAGGCTCCGAGGATGCGGCCGCGGAGTTCGAGGGCGTCGTCGATGGTTTTCATGCCCGGTGCGTATTCGGCGAAGTGGTCGTTGCCGAAGTAGGACTGGCCTGCGCCTGCGGCGACGATGATGCTGTCGTAGCTGGTTTCGGTGATGCGCTCGAGGAACTGGGAGGTGACGACTCGGTTCTCGAGGTCGATGGCATTGACCTCGCCGAGGATCACCGAGGCGTTGTGCTGGTCCTTGAGGATCATTCGGGTGGAGGGCGCGATCTCTCCTTCGGAGAGGATGCCGGTGGCCACCTGGTACAGCAGCGGCTGGAAGAGGTGGTGTGTGGTCTTGGCGATCAAGGTGACGTCGACGTTGGCCTTGCGCAGTTGTTTCGCTGCGAAGAGACCCCCGAACCCGGAGCCGATGATGACGACGTGATGCCGGTGCACCCGCTGGGCGAGTGCAGGAGTCAGGTCAGGCGTGGTGGATGCGGACATTGGTTGTGTCCTTCTTCGGTTCGGGACGGTCGGGTGCGAGGCCGTCATGTGTGCTGTGTCACTATGGTGATTGAACAGTACACCAAACCATGTACGAATGTTAAGACAAAATTTGCAGCAGTTCGTCGAGTGGATCGACTCCACTCGACGAGGGTGCGGCGGGGTTGCTCAGTCCTTGTGCGGCGTTCGTTCCCCGGTGTCGGGATCGATGTCGAGCACCACATCCGGAGAATCGGGATGGTAGAGGACGGGCCGAGCTGCCGTGGCACGCTTCGCCCCGGCGCGTAGCAGCAGAACTCCGGAGGCCACCAGAACGATCGTCGCGATGCCGGCGATCCATACCCACCCTTCGAACCCGCCTGCGAGGGCGGTGATGAACAGTGCTGCCGCAACTATTCCTGACATCACGAGGATGATTCCGGTGCGGTTCTCTGCGGTCTTGATCCAACGCGGACCGGGCGCGGTCTTGTTCTTGGCCATGACAAGTAGTCCCTTCAGGTTGCCTGAGCCCGAGATACCCGCTGGGAGAGCATTCACACAAATGCTCCTCGACTGCGGACCGTAACCGTCCGCAAGGGGTCCTAGCGTCTCCTCCGTCAGGATCCGCACGGGCAGAAGAGGGGCTCACATGATCGAAACGACAGGATTGACGAAGAGTTTCAACAGGGGGAAATCGACAGTCGAGGCTGTTCGGGGCATCGACCTGTCCGTGGCCGAAGGCGAGCTGGTTGCGTTGCTCGGCCCGAACGGCGCGGGCAAATCGACCACACTCCGGATGCTCACCACACTGTTGCCGCCTACCTCGGGCTCGGCTCGAATCGCGGGCCACAGTATCGAGACCGACCGTGATGCGGTGAGGCGCAGTCTCGGGTACGTCGGACAGGGCAACGGGGGTGGCCACAACCAGCGCGTGCGCGACGAGCTGATCACCCAGGGACTCTGCTACGGAATGCCCAAGCAGCAGGCTGCTTCTCGTGCGGATGAACTGTTGTCCGCACTGGACCTGACGGATCTCGAGAAGAGGACCGTCGGCACGCTCTCGGGAGGCCAGCGTCGTCGCCTCGACATCGCGATCGGGCTGGTGCACCGGCCACCGCTGCTGTTCCTGGACGAGCCGTCGACTGGAATGGACCCGCAGAGCCGGGCCAACTTGTGGGACCACATCCTTCGGCTGAGGAAGGAGATGGGGACCACCATCGTGTTGACGACGCACTATCTCGACGAGGCGGATTCCATGGCGGAACGGGTCGTCGTCATCGACAAGGGCACGATCATCGCCGATGACACTGCCGACGCGCTGAAAGCCGAGTTGGCAGGTGACCTGGTGACGCTCAGTCTGTCGGCGTCTACCTCGTCCGGTGCGGCGGAGGCGTTGACGGCGGAGACATTGACGGCGGAGGCGTTGGCGGCGGTGGTGCAGGGCGTCGACGGGGTTCGCGACATCACGACGTCGGGGCATCGGCTGAACATACGGGTCGCACGCGGGGATCGTGCTCTGCCGGAGCTGTTGCGTCGCAGTGAGTCACGCGGCTTCTCCATCGAGGCCGCAGACCTGTCTCGTCCGACTCTCGACGACGTGTTCCTCGGCCTGACCGGCCGCAGTCTTCGTGAAAACGCAACGGTGTGAAGGAGATCGGCATGAACGTAGTCACAGGCAGTGTGTTGGTCATGAACCGTGAACTGCGCCCGATGGTTCGGGACCCGTTCACGGTAGTTTTCAGTCTCACTCAACCCTTGATCCTGCTCGCCTTGTTCGGTCCGCTTCTGGGTGGCATTCCCGGCCTCGGCGACGGCAACGTGTGGGACTGGTTCGTGCCAGGGGTGCTCGCGATGATCGCGATCTTCGGTACATCGATGACCGGGTCCAATCTGCTCATGGAGCTCCGCGAGGGATCGCACGAGCGCATGCTCGTCACTCCGTTGCCCAGATCCGCTCTGCTCATCGGGCGGGCGGTGAAGGAGATGGTGCCGCTCGCAGCCCAGTCGGTGTTGATCGTGCTCGTGGCGTTGCCCCTCGGACTGTCGGTCGATCCGTTCGGCGCAGTCGTCGGAATTCTCCTTCTCGGAGTGTTCGGCATCGGTCTGGGCGCGCTGTCGTACTCGTTGGCGCTCACGGTTCAGGCGCAGGACTGGGTTTTCTGGGCAGTGCAGCAGACGCTCATGTTCCCGCTGCTGATCTTGTCCGGCACGATGCTGCCGTTGGACGATGCTCCGGGATGGATGCAGGTTCTCGTCGACGTCAACCCTCTCGGTTACGTCGTCAGCGCCGAACGGGCTTTGTTCGCGGGAGATTTCGCGTCCGTTGAGGTGCTGCACGGTGCGGTGGCGGCCGTGAGTGTCGCCGTCGTCGGACTCGGGGTCGGAATCAGAGCGATGCGGCGTTGACGATCGTCGGTTCGATGTTTTGTCCGGACATCAGTTCTTGACGAGGTGGAGTACGGTTCGGGTATGAGTGATGCAGATCACCGAAGTGAGGAACTGCAGGAGCAAGCTCAGCGGCAGGCCGCGGCGGCACGGGTGAAGATGAAGCGCCGCCGCGATCGGCAAGAAGGGGGCTTGGGGGGATACGTCGCCGAACGGGCGGGGGACTGGGACCTCGACGACCAGGACACGGCCGCGATGGATCGGCAGGTACGGTTCTGGCGCTTCGTCACGGACAAGTGGTTCCGCATGGAGATCGACGGGTGGGACAACATCCCGGACCCGCCGGTGCTCGTCGTCGGAGTTCATACCGGTGCGCCGTTCGTGTGGGACGCATGGACAGTCGGCGCCCAGTGGTGGCGTCGTTTCGGCGAGAAGCGAACTCTGCACGGCACAGCCCACGACGCGTTGATGGCGTTTCCCGTCATCGGAACGGTGTTCCGGGCGATGGGCGTGCTCCCGGCCGCCCCAGATTCCATGGCGACCGCACTGGCCGAGGGCCGCGACGTCATCGTCTGGCCGGGCGGGGAAGTGGACTCGCTGCGGCCGTGGAGTGAACGGGATGTCGCAACCCTCGGCGGGCGAACGGGTTTCGTCAAGATGGCGATTCGCATGGGCGTGCCGATCGTCCCGGTCGCGACGGTCGGTGGGGCCGACGCCATGCCAGTCCTCGTTCGAGGCGACAGGCTCGCACGGGTGCTCGGTCTCGACAAGGTCGCGCGGCTGAAGGTGTTCCCGATAGCACTGTCTCTGCCGTGGATCATTGCTCCCGCGGCGCTTCCTCAGATTCCGCTTCCGGCGAAGATTCGCACCAGGTTCATGCCGGCGATCACCGTCGACCACGACCCGACGCGCTGCGAGGACGAGGACTACGTCGACGCGAAATACGAGGAAGTGCGCGCGCTCATCCAGAGCGGAATGGACGACCTCGCGACGAAGCGTCGGTTTCCGATCTTCGGGTAGCTAAGCTTCCCTCCATGGATCGACCCGCGGTAATTCTGGACAACGACACCACTGTTTACGACTTCTATCTGCGCCACCAGCAGAACCGTCAGGTCGCGAGATTGGCCTACGCAACGCTTGCCAGGCGCTTCAAGCCGCGCGTGAGCTACCCCGAGGGTGCGCGGGAGGAACTCCGCCGCCTCGTCTACGACGACACGCGCCTGATCATTGCCGTCAACCATCTGTCGGAGACAGACCCGTACACCGTCGCCGCGACGGCATGGGCGTCGCCGCTGCGACCGGTGATCGGACGCACCCGTGTTCTGGCCAAGGACGAGCTGTTCCAGGAACCCAAGCAGCGCAGACGGATCGACATGATGGGCGGAATACCTGTGTTCCGCGGCAAGAATCACGGAATGCGGGCCGTCAGTGCGGCAGGCAACCGCATGATGGACGTCAGTGCCGAGCGGGTGAGACGCGGTGACGACTTGGCGATCTTCCCCGAAGGAACCTGCAACCTCGAGGATCCCACGAAGGTGCAGAAGGTGGGCAGCGGCATCGGCCACATCGTCTCGCGCGTTCGTGCACTCGGCGTCGAGCCGGTCCTGATCTGCATCGGGCTGAGCTACGGCGACCCGCAGAAGCTCAAATCGGCGAGCGTGTACATCGACACTCCGATCACCGGTCTGCCGGACAAACCGTTGCACATCACGCGCACCGTGTCCGACGGTATGCAGAAGGCCCTCGACGGCGCGGTAGCCGCCTACTGAGCAGTCACTCGGTTATTGGTAGAACAGGTGGCAGAGGTTTCATCCATCGCAACTTCAGGAGACGCACGTGAGTGATGCAGTCAAGACCGCAGTGGTGACCGGAGCAGCACGGGGAATCGGCGCTGCGGTAGCGAAACGCCTGGCCAAGGACGGATTCGGTGTCGCAGTCGTGGACCTCGACGAAGCCGCATGTTCCGACACCGTCGGAGCGATCCAGTCCGCAGGCGGACAGGCGGTGGCCATCGGCGCGAACGTCGCCGACGAGGAGTCGGTGAAGACCGCGGTGGACCGTATCGCAACCGAGTTCGGTGCGCCGACCGTGTTGATCAACAACGCAGGAATCACGCGGGACAACCTGCTGTTCAAGATGACCGTCGAAGACTGGGACTCGGTGCTCGGTGTGCACCTGCGCGGCTCGTTCCTGATGACCCGCGCGATCCAGAAGCACATGATCGACGCCAAGTGGGGTCGCATCGTGAACCTCTCGAGCACCTCGGCGCTCGGCAACCGTGGGCAGGCCAACTACTCGGCCGCCAAGGCAGGCATGCAGGGATTCACCAAGACGCTGGCCATCGAACTCGGCAAGTTCGGCGTCACCGCCAACGCCATCGCTCCCGGTTTCATCGAGACCGAGATGACGGCAGCGACGGCCGAACGCGTCGGCATGCCGTTCGAGGACTTCAAAGCCGCTGCGGCGTCGCAGATTCCAGTCAACCGAGTCGGCAACCCCGACGACATCGCACACCTCGCGTCGTTCTTCGTCAGCGAGGGTGCAGGCTTCATCTCCGGGCAGGTCGTCTACGCCGCCGGCGGCCCGAAGGACTAGCGGGTCGTGGGAGGTCCGCCCACCCGGCAGGCCTCCCATCCGCTCTACGGCGTCGGCATTCCGCCGTTGACGTTGAGAGTCTCACCCGTCACGTAGCCCGATTCCGCGGACGACAGGTAGACGTATGCCCCGGCGAGTTCGGCGGGCTGGCCTGCGCGGCCGAGCGGGGTCTCCTTGCCGAACTCCGGCAGCGCCGACGTCGGCTGCCCGCCCGACGCCTGCAACGGCGTCCAGAATGGGCCAGGCGCCACGACGTTCACCCGAATTCCCTTGGGCGCCAGCTGTTGTGCAAGTGCCTTGCTCATCGTGTTGATGGCCATCTTGGTGGTGGCGTAATCCACGAGTCCAGGCGACGGCGTGTATGCCTGAATGGAACTGGTGTTGACGATCGTCGACCCCGGCGGCATATGCGGAACGGCTTCCTGAATGGTCCAGAACAGCGCGTAGACGTTCGTTTTGAACGTCGCATCGAACTGCTCGGAGGTCAGATCGGCCAAGTCCTCGACGAACTGCTGCTTGCCGGCCACCGTGACGAGCAGGTCCAGTCCACCGAGCTCCTCGACGGTTGTCCGGACGATCCCGCGGGCACCCTGCTCGTCGGTCAGATCGGCGGGCGCAAGTACAGCCGTGCGTCCGGCGTCGCGAATCAGCTGCGCGACTTCCTGTGCGTCTTTCTCCTCCGACGGCAGATAATTGAGCACGACATCCGCGCCTTCACGAGCGATGGCAATGGCGGCTGCGCGTCCGATGCCCGAATCAGCACCGGTGACAAGGGCTTTACGTCCCTCCAGCCTGTTCGTGCCACGGTAGGTGTCCTCGCCGTGATCGGCCTTCGGTTCCAGATCCGAGGCGAGACCCGGCGGATCCTGATGCTGCTCGGGGTACCCATCCTGACGGTACTGCGTCACAGGATCGGTGAATGTGTATTGGTCCGTCACGGTGAATGCGTCTCCCAACATGGAGTGTGAATGCGAACCGTTGTCTCGATTCAGTACCCACGCTGCTTTCCCTGCAGTCATGCGTCGCAAACGCATGACTGCGCCACAGCAACCGTCCGAGCGTTGCCATGGCGCAGTCATGCCGCGGTGGATTGGTGGAGCGGTGGAGCGGTGGATCAGTAGGTGTAGAAGCCTTGACCGGTCTTGCGGCCGAGCTGCCCGGCTTCGACCTTGCGTCGAAGCAGCGGAGGCGGTGCGTAGTGGGTCTCGCCGAACTCTGCGTACAGCGATTCCGCGACGGCCAGGGTGACGTCGAGGCCGACGGTATCGGTCAAGCGCAACGGTCCCATCGGATGGGCGCAGCCGTTGACCATGCCCTCGTCGATGTCCTCGGCGCTGGCGAAGCCGGATTCGAACATCCTGATCGCGGACACCAGGTACGGGATCAGCAGAGCGTTGACAATGAACCCGGCCCGGTCTCCGGAGCGAATCGTCTTCTTGCCGAGGGTGTTCCCCGCGTACTCGGTGACGGCGGCGACGGTCTCTTCGCTGGTCACCAGGCTCACGACGATCTCCACGAGAGGGAGCACCGGTACCGGATTGAAGAAGTGGACGCCGACGACCTGGCCCGGCCGCTTCGTGGCGTTCGCCATCTTGATGACGGGAATCGACGACGTGTTGGTCGCGAGGATGCCCTCGGGCTTGACGATGGAATCGAGCTTGCCGAACAGCTCGAGTTTGAGCGACTCGATCTCGGGTGCAGCTTCGACGACCAGGTCACGGTCCGCGAAGTCCTCGATGTCCAGCGTCAACGAGATTGCTGCGCGGGCTTTCTCGGCTGCGTCGGCCTCGATGCGTCCGGACTTGACTGCGCGAGCGAAGGACTTGTCCAGGCGTGCCTCGGCGGCGTCGGCGGCTGCCTGGCTGGTCTCGAGAACGATGACCGACGAGCCCGCGCGCGCAGCGACCTCGGCGATACCGGCGCCCATGGTGCCGCCGCCGATGACTCCTACCAGTTCGATGTTGCTCATTTCAGCAGCGCCCGGGACATGACGACACGCTGGATCTGGTTGGTGCCCTCGTAGATCTGGGTGATCTTGGCGTCGCGCATCATCCGCTCGACCGGGAAGTCGGTGGTGTATCCGGCGCCGCCGAACAGCTGAACGGCGTCGGTGGTGACCTCCATTGCGACGTCGGACGCGAAGCACTTCGATGCGGCGGAGATGAATCCGAGGTTCTTCTCGCCACGCTCGGCGCGGGCAGCCGAGGTGTAGACCATGAGGCGCGCTGCTTCGACCTTCATCGCCATGTCGGCCAGCATGAACTGCACGGCCTGGAAGCTCGAGATGGACTGGCCGAACTGCTTGCGGTCCTTGGTGTATTCGATCGCGGCGTCGAGTGCGCCCTGTGCCAGGCCCACGGCCTGAGCGCCGATCGTGGGACGCGTGTGATCGAGGGTCTGCAGTGCAGTCTTGAAGCCGGTGCCGGGCTCGCCGATGATGCGGTCGCCGGGGATCTTGCAGTTCTCGAAGTACAGCTCGGCCGTCGGCGAACCCTTGATGCCGAGCTTCTTCTCCTTCGGGCCGACGACGAAGCCCTCGTCGTCCTTGTGCACGATGAAGGAGCTGATGCCGTTGGCACCCTTGTCGGGGTCGGTGACGGCCATGACCGTGTACCAGTCCGACTTTCCGCCGTTGGTGATCCAGCACTTGGAGCCGTTGAGGATCCAGTCGTCACCGTCGGCTGCGGCGCGGGTTCGCATGCTGGCGGCGTCGGAACCCGCCTCACGCTCGGACAGGGCGTACGACGCCATCGCGCCGCCGGCGAGCGATGGGAGGACCTGCTTCTTCAGCTCGTCGGAGCCGTTGAGAATCAGGCCCATGGTGCCGAGCTTGTTCACGGCGGGGATCAGCGAGGACGATCCGCAGACACGGGCCACTTCCTCGATGACGATGCAGGTGGCAACCGAGTCCGCTCCCTGGCCCTCGTACTCCTCGGGGACGTGGATGGCGTTGAATCCGGAGTTGTTGAGCGCAGTCAACGCCTCCTCGGGGAAGCGTGAATCCTCGTCCACAGCCTTGGCGTGCGGGGCGATTTCCTTCTCGGACAGCGCGCGGATGGCTGCGCGCAGCTCGTCGTGCTCCTCCGGAAGACGGAAGAGGTCGAAGTCCGGATTACCGGCCATGGTGCAACTCCTACGGCATAGATCGACAGGCACTCAGTGCCACGTATGCGTCGAGACTACGGCAGAGTTGGACATTCGAGCAAGGATTCGTGGCACTGGGTGCCAAGTTTGCTCGCTGGATGAGCCGAAATCTCACCCGTCCAGATGCTCGCCGAGTGCGTCGACGACGGCCTCGGCCGATGTTCCCCGCCGGAACACGGCCACCACGACGTCGTCCGACTTGCCGGCGGACGCGGAATCGGAGCCCGCCCCTCCTCCTGTTGCGCCGTAGCCCGCACGCACCCTGCTCAGAGCAGTCTGCAGATCAGCGGGCGCGATGTCGATGCCGTCGCGAATCATTCGTCGCAGCACGTAGTTGTGGGTGGCTGTGATCGTCGCGCAGAACTGGATCGTTTCGAGGTGCGAGTGGTCGGGGGCGGCGCTGCGCAGGTACTCGACGAACAGTCGCTCGTACTTGAACACGGTCACGATTTCTCGGTCGCGCAGCGCAGGATTCTGGTGAACCACCTGGTAGCGGAGTCGGGCGTACTCCTTCCAGTCGGTGAAACGATCGAACACGAGTTGGGCCGCGTCGCACACGGCAACCCAGGGATCGTCGTGTTCGGCCTCGAGGAACGCGGCGGCCTGAGCGAGGAGGATCTCGTGGTCGACGAAGATGACGTCGTCCTTGCCCTTGAACTGGCGAAAGAACGTACGACGCGAGATGCCCGACGCCTCGGCGATGTCGTCCACCGAGGTGGCGTCGTATCCGCGGACGGAGAACAGGTCGAGTGCGGCCTTCGCCACGGTCAGACGGAAGGCCTCGGAGTCCTCGGTGTCACGCATAGCTGACGAAGGTATCCCAGTTTCGCGAGTGTCGAGAACTCCTACTTACGGAATCGGCTGTGTCGTTCGTCCGGGCCGGTAGAGTCGACTGAACCGTTTCTCGCGCTGGAAGGATCTTCGATCTTGGCTCTCGTCGCAGGTATCGACTCGTCCACTCAATCGTGCAAAGTCTTTGTACGCGATGCGGATTCGGGAGAGCTCGTTCGTAGTGGGCGGGCCTCGCACCCGTCCGGAACCGAGGTGGACCCGGCCGAGTGGAAGAAGGCCCTCGACACCGCTGTCGCCGACGCGGGTGGACTGGACGACGTCGACGCCGTGTCCGTCGGCGCTCAGCAGCACGGGATGATCTGTCTGGACTCGTCGGGCGATGTCGTTCGGCCTGCACTTCTGTGGAACGACACACGGTCGGCACCGTCGGGTGCCGACCTGGTGGAGGAGTTGGGCGCGCAGGGTTGGGCCGACGCCGTCGGCGTGGTTCCGCTGGCGTCCATCACGGTGACGAAGCTTCGGTGGCTCGCGGACAACGAGCCGGAGAACGCAGATCGCACTGCAGCGGTGTGCCTTCCGCACGACTGGCTGAGCTGGCAGCTAGCCGGCGCCCCGGGCCTGGACGCGCTCGCCACGGACCGCGGCGACGCCAGTGGTACTGGGTACTTCTCGGCGGCGACCGGACAGTACCGACACGATTTGCTGGAACTGGGATTCCGCGGCCGGACGCCCCGATTGCCCAGAGTTGCAACGCCGTTCGAGCGTATCGGCGAGACGGCAGGCGGTGCGGTGATCGGTCCCGGTACCGGTGACAATGCGGCAGCCGCACTCGGATTGGCTGCTCGCCCTGGCGACGTGGTGGTATCGGTCGGCACGTCGGGTGTCGTCTCGGCGGTGACCGACGTCGCCGCGGCCGACCCGTCGGGAATCATTGCTGGTTTCGCCGACGCGACCGGACGCCAGTTGCCGTTGGTCTGCACGCTGAACGCAGCGAGAGTGCTCGACGCAACGGCGTCGTTGCTGGGCGTCGACCATGCAGAACTGTCTCGGCTCGCATTGGCGACACCGAGTGACGGCCTCGTTCTCGT
This sequence comes from Rhodococcus sp. NPDC057297, assembly GCF_042667435.1. Classification (NCBI taxonomy): domain Bacteria; kingdom Bacillati; phylum Actinomycetota; class Actinomycetes; order Mycobacteriales; family Nocardiaceae; genus Rhodococcus; species Rhodococcus sp. NPDC057297. The sequence goes on from NZ_JBHUZE010000001.1 coordinate 639,489, forward strand.
TCCGTACCTCGAAGGCGAGCGAACACCCAACCGGCCGGACGCATCCGGGGCCGTTCACGGTCTACGCCTGGGCAATTCGACGCCAGGTCACCTGGCCCGCGCGGCCGTCGAGGGCCTGCTGTGCGGGCTGGCCGATGGCATCGACGCACTCCGAGACGCCGGAATCGAGACCAAGCGAGTCCTGCTCGTGGGCGGCGGTGCCAAGTCGGCAGCGCTGCGTGAATTGGCGCCTGCCATTCTCGGTATGCCCGTCGTGGTTCCGGAGCCGGGCGAGTACGTCGCCGACGGCGCCGCCCGCCAAGCTGCATGGGCGTTGGCGCAGACGCCCGAGCCGCCGCAGTGGGAGTCGGCGCCCGCCCGCACCTACGAGGCCGATCCGACGCCGTCGATCCGCGCACGGTACGCAGAAGTCAGGGACCTGACCGAAGGGGTGTAGCGAAACGAGCCGGCCTAGGGAATCAGCCGAGCATCGCGGTAACGCTGGACCACCGATGCGATGCCATCGGGGGTCGATCGGAAGCCGAGGAAACCGGCTTTCTTCGACTTGTTCATGTCGGTGAGGCACTCCATGTCGCGGCCGAGGTCGCCGTCGGTGTGCCACCAGGACGCGAGCTTCGTGACGTCGGGCTCGACCAGATCGTGCGTGGCGGCGATACGTGTCCATGTCTCGGCGGCGTCCGCCATCCGAGGCTCGAGCGGACGTGGTTCGGTGTCGTACCCTTCGGGCTCGACACCGAACATTTCGGCGAACTGCGGCCACATCCAGCGCCAGCGGAAGACGTCGCCGTTGGCGATGTTGAACGCTTCGTTCTTTCCGTTGTCGTTCGACGATGCCCACACCATCTGTTCCGCGAGCAGGTCCGCGTCGGTGAGGTCGGTGAGACCGTTCCACTGGGTGTCCGACCCGGGAAAGACGAACGGGGTGCCCAACTCGGCGCAGATCGAGGCGTAGACGGACAGAGTGAGCACCATGTTCATCGCGTTGCCGACGGCGAAGCCGGAGATCGTGTGCGCACGATGCACACTCCACGTGAAGTCGTACTTGTCCGCGCCGGCGAACAGTTCGTCTTCCTGGGCGTAGTAGAAGTTGGGGGTGTCGAGTCGCTCTTCCGACTCGTGGAACGGGGTCTCGGCCATGACGGCGTCGCCGTAGGCGTCGAACGGCCCGAGGTAGTGCTTGAGGCCGGTCATCAGCGCGACGTGGTTCACCGTTCCGGACGGCCCGAGCACGTCGAGGACGTTGCGCAGTGTGGCCGAGTTGACCTCGATGTTCTCTTTCTCGGAGTCCTTCTTCATCCAGGCCGTGAAGAAGACTATGTCGGGGTTCACCTCGGCGAGAGCGTCGGTCAGGCTTGCGGTGTCGAGCAGGTCGGCGGCCACGGGCGTGACGCCGTCGACGGGGGTCTTCCCGCTGCGGCTCAGCCCGTAGGTGGTCCAACCTTGTGCAAGGGTCTCGCGGCACAGGGCTTGACCGGAGATTCCGGTGGCACCGACGATCAAGGCACGGTGTTGGGGTTCGCTCATGAGCCGTAACTACCCAGTTAGTGAGTAGTTGACACTCACAGGGTGACGAGCTGCTGTCCGATCAGGACGACCGCACCGATCGTCGAGACCACGATGGCGGTGAGTCTCAGCCGTCTACGGTCCATGAGTCGGTTGACGAAACGAGACAGTACGTAACCGAGGATCGTGGCCGGCGCGAGCAGAACGAACAACAGGGCGGTGTGACCGTCCACCGCGCCGGCGGCTGCGAGAGCGACCAACGACATGACGGATCCGACAAGGAAGAACGCGCTCATGGTACTGCGTAGCTTCGCACCCGTGTTGCGCTGCCACACCAGCGCCATGGGCGGACCGCCGATCGAGGTGGCGGTGCCCAGCAACCCGGACGCAGCTCCGGCCACCATCAGATTCCGCCTGCGCGGCAGGGGGATCCATCCGAACGACGTCAGTGCGATCCCGAGCAGAACAACACCTGCGAGCATCAACGCCAAGCCACGTTCCGGCAGCGCCACCAACAGCAACGCGCCGAGAATCGTGCCGGGAACCCGGCCCGCCAGCGCCCAGCTGGCACCGGACAGATCCAGCGAGGTCCCCTCCTTGATCAACACCATCGTGCTGACGAGGATCGCCAGCATGATCAGGGTCCCGGGCACGAGACCAGGGTCGACGATCGCGACGATCGGCGCCGCGAGCATTCCCATGCCGAACCCGATGGACGCCTGCATGCACGACGCGAACAGGATCGCGCACGCCACCACGGCGAACCCCGACAGCGGCAGATCACCGATCACCTCTCACGTCCCGGCGGCGACGAGGCCCAGGTCGTTCTCGACGAGTGGGTAGTGGCATTCGGCCATGTGGTCGAACTCGTTGCGGTCGCGGGCAACCGGTGGTGCGTCCGAGCTGCACAGTTCGGTCGCTTTCCAGCAGCGGGTCCGGAACCGGCACCCCGACGGCGGGTTCAGTGGAGACGGGACCTCGCCCTTCAACAGGATCCGCTCTCCGCGGGAGGCGGCGTCGAGCTTGGGAGCTGCGGACATCAATGCTGCCGAGTAGGGGTGGCTCGGCCTGTCGAAGACGGCGTCGGTGGCACCGGATTCGACGATACGGCCGAGGTACATGACGGCCACTCGGTCGGCGACGTGTCGGACGACCGACAGGTCGTGCGAGATGAACACGTAGGAGATCCCGAGTTGCTTCTGCAGATCGTTGAGAAGATTGAGTACCTGTGCCTGAACCGAGAGGTCCAATGCCGACACCGGCTCGTCGCAGATGATCACGTCGGGGTTCAGTGCCAGTGCGCGAGCGATGCCGAGACGCTGCCGCTGGCCGCCGGAGAACTCCTGCGGGAACCGGTGTTCGTCGCTCGGGCGTAGACCGACCAGGTGCAGCAGCTCACGGACTCTCGCGGACCGATCCCGGCGAGTCTTGTACAGGGTCTTGTGGCTCCGCCACGGCTCGCTGATGATGTCCGCGGCCGTCATTCGTGAGTTGAGGGAACCGTACGGATCCTGGAACACCATCTGGACGCGTCGGCGAAACCCCAGGAGATCCTTGCCTTTCAGCGAGAACGGGTCGACACCGTCGAAGTCGACGGTTCCGGAGTCCGGCCGCTCGAGCATCATCAGCGTGCGGGCAAGTGTCGACTTACCGCAACCGGATTCGCCGACGAGTCCGAGTGTCTCGCCTCGGCGCAGGTCCAGATCGATCGCGTCGAGTGCGCGGAGGTCGCCTCCGCCGACCTTGAAGGTCTTGTTCAATCCGCGGACCGTCAAAAGCTGTTCTGCTCGTGCTGTTTCAGACATGAGACACCTCGTTCGAAAAGTGGCAGGCGGAGAATCGGCCGTCTCCGACGGGTTCTAGGGACGGGCGTCGGTCGATGCAGATGTCCCGGGCGAGCGGGCATCGAGCTTGATAGACGCATCCGTCGGGCACCGAGTGCAGATCCGGCGGAGTGCCACCGATGGATTTCAGGTCCTCTCCGCGGACGGCGTGCACGGGAACCGAATCGAGAAGACCCTTGGTGTACGGGTGGCGCGGATCGGCGAACACCTCGGACACCAGGCCTGTTTCGACGACGTTGCCCGCGTACATGATCGCCACGCGGTCCGCCTCCTCGGCGACGAGCGCGAGGTCGTGCGTGATGAGTACGACGGCCATGTCGTGTTCGGTCCGCAGCTCGCGGAGGAGCGTCATGATCTGTGCCTGCACCGTCACGTCGAGTGCCGTGGTCGGTTCGTCCGCGAGCAGCACCGAGGGACTGAGGGCCACGGCCATCGCAATCAGCAAGCGCTGACGCATACCACCGGAGAACTGGTGGGGATAGGAGTCCGCCCGCGACTCCGGCTGGGGAATCCCGACGCGGCGCATCAGCGAAATGGCCTCCACCTTGGCTTCTTTCGCGCTCAGACCGCGGTGGATGCGGAACGGTTCCGCGAGCTGGGTGCCGACGGTGTACACCGGATTGAGTGCGGTGAGGGCGTCCTGGAAGACGATCGCCAGTTCCGTTGCGGCGATGTGGCGTCGCACCTTGGACTTCGCGGACACCAGGTCGACCTTGCCGAGATCCGAGCTGTCGATCTCCACGGAACCGTCGGTGACGTCGGCGATCGGTTCGAGCAGGCCGACGACGGCCTGTGCCGTCATCGACTTACCGCAGCCGGATTCGCCGAGCAGAGCCAGAGTTTCGCCACGCCTGGCGCTGAACGTGACGTGGTCGACGGCTCGAATGACGCCCGAGGGGGTCCGTAGATCGACCGTCAGGTCGCGCACGTCCATGGCGATGCGGTCGGTGTCCGGGCGTGCTGCGGCAGGTGCACTCATGAGACGACCTTTCGGACGGGGAGAAGGCGGGACTTGGCCGAGCGCGGGACGGTCAGACGCCAGCGCTGAGCAGGATCGGTGGCGATGCGTGCCCAGGCTGCGAGCACGGTGGCCGACACCGTGGTGATGACGATGGCGAGGCCGGGGAAGAACGACAACCACCAGGCGGTCTGCAGGTACGTGCGGCCCTGCGCGACCATGAGCCCCCAGCTGACGTCGGGCGGCTGAATTCCGATGCCCAGGAAACTCAGTGACGATTCCGCCAGCATGACGAAGCAGAAGTCCAAGGTGGCGACGGTCAGCAGCGTCGGTAACAGGATCGGTGCGACGTGCCGACGAATGACCGACCCGCTCGACGCACCGAAGGTACGGGCGGCGTCGACGAACAACCTGCTCTGCAGTTCCGCGGATTCGGCGCGTGCGGTACGCAGGTAGATCGGGATACGGGTGATGGCAAGAACCAGAACGATGTTCGCGGCGCTGGGGGAGAAGACGTACAGCACGACGACGGCCATCAGCAGAGACGGGAAGCTCATGATGACGTCGGCGACGCGCATCGCCGTCGTCTCACGCCATCCGCGGTGGTACCCGGCCCACATTCCGATGATCGAGCCGATGATGGCCGACAGGATGACGGCGGGGATCGCCACGGACAATGTGGTCTGGCACGCGACGATCAGGCGAGCGAGCATGCTGCGGCCGAGGGGATCGGTACCGAGAATGTTCATCCAACCGGTGTCGAGGGAGAACGGTGCCAGGTTGGAGCGGTTGAGGTCCTGCGCGGTGGCCGCGTCGCCGACGAGCATCGGCCCGAAGATCGCCGTCAGGAACACCAGGACCAGAATGCCTGCCGCGACGGTCGCGACGCGGTCGCGGAGAAGGAGCTTCCACAACGGCGCGGAGCTGGTGCGCGACGCCGGCGTCGGATCCGGAACATCCTCCGGCTCCGACGTTTTCGGTGCTTCGAAATCGAGTGACATGGTGGCTCCTAGACCTTCGCCTTGTCGCGGACACGGGCGTCGAGCAGTGCGTAGCAGGCGTCGATGACGATGTTGAGTACGAAGATGCTGATGGCGGTCAACAGCACAGCCGCCTGCAGGACCGCGAAATCACGCTGGAGGATGGCGTCGATCATGAGCTTTCCGATACCGGGCCATCCGAAGATCGCCTCGACGACGACTGCTCCGTTGACCAGACCGACCATGAGGTCGCCTGCAACGGTCAGCGCCGGTGCCGCTGCGTTGCGCAGTGCGTGGTGGGTGACCACACGGATGTCGCTTGCGCCCTTGCTGCGGGCGAGCCGGACGTACGGCGCGGACAGTGCGGCCACCATCGCACCTCGCACGACCTGGGTCAGTACACCCAGTGGGCGGATGAGCAGTGTCGCGATCGGCAGGATCCACGACAGCATGCCGGCACCGGTTCCCGACGTCGGGAGCACACCGAAGGTCACGGCGAAGAGCCAGACGCCCATGATCGCGAACCAGAAGTCCGGGATGCTTGCCGCCGTCATGGACAGCAGGCTGGAGATCCGGTCGGCGAGGGAGTTGGGTCGGTACGCCGCCCAGCACCCGATGACGATGGCGCCGACGATCGCCAGGAACATCGTCATGAACGCCAACTGCAGCGTGGCGGGGAACGCGCGAAGAGCCATGGTCGACGCGGCTTCACCGGTGCGCAGCGAGTCGCCGAAGTCCAGATGGACGACGCCGCTGAGGTAATCGAACAGCTGCGTCAGGAGCGGCTGGTCGAGCCCGTTCGACGCCCGGAACGCCTCACGCTGGGCCTGGGTGGCGGACTCCGGCAGGTAGAGACTCGTCGGGTCGCCGGTGAGGCGGGCCAGGAGGAATACACCGAGGAGCACGACGATCAGCGGAACCAGGCTGGTGTAGATCCTTCGTCGCAGAAATCTGAACATGATGGGCCTCTAGTCCGTTTCGGGTGAGTCGGCGCGGGTCATCGCGGCGAGATGCATCTCGTCGACAGTGGCCGAGTTGGGGGCGTAGTCGACGGAATCTGCCTTGGCGAGAACACCTTCCATGTGGGCGATGAACGCCATCTGCATGATCTCCTTGGGCTCCTCCGCGAACAACTGTGCGTATGCGTCCTGCCGGGCGTCGCCGGTGAGGACGGCGGCCTGACGGACACGCTCGTCGAACTCCGGTGTCCCGCCTGCGCTCTGGAATCCTTCGCTCATGAGGTACTGGTCGGCGGTGAACGCGGCGTCGCCTGCCTGGTTTCCGTGCTGAATGACGAGGAGGTACGGACCGACGTTGGGGAACGGGCGTTCCTGGTACTCCGCTGTTCCGGCCGAGTCCGTCATCTCGATCGACACGTTCATCCCCAGCTGGGACAGTGCGTACTGCACGACCTCGAGAGTTTCGTTCACCTTCGGGAACTGACCGGTCCGGCCGATGAGTCGGATCGGAGTATCGACGGGTACGCCGTCCGCCCGTGCCTCGTCGATCAACTCCTGGGCTCGGGCGGGGTCGTACGGCCACGGTGAGAGTTCGTCGTTGTATCCGATCACTCCGTCCGAGACCAGCTGCGCCGCAGGCTTTCCGAGTCCCTGGAACAAGGCGTCGACGATTCCCTCGCGGTTGATCGCGTAGTTGATCGCCTGACGTACCCGCATATCGTCCAGCGGAGTCTCCTCGAGCTGGATACGAACCGCTGTCGTCTCGTTGTTCGGGTAGGCGACTCCGAGGTCGCCTGCGCCGTCCTCCGGTCCGAGCGAGGTCGCGATCTCGGCTTCCCCGTTGGACACCATCGACGCGCGGACGCTGCCCTCGCTTCGCCACTGGTACGTCGCGCGGGCGTAGTCCGGCTTGTCGCCCCAGTACGTCTCGTTGCGTACGAGCGACAGACGCTGGCCGTAATCCCAGTTGTCGATCGCGAACGGTCCGGTGCCGATCGGCTCGCGCACGCGTTCGGTGAGGCTGTAGGTCCTCGGCACCATTTCGACGAAGGAAAGCTTCAGCGGAAGGATCGGGTCCGCACTCGGTGCCGCGACGCTCACGGTCAGTGGATCGATGATCTTCACGTCCAGGTCGGCGTCGCCGAAGACGTAACCCTCGACGTTGCATCCGAGGTCCGAGTTCACGGCCCGCTCGATCGAGTGCGCTGCGTCCTCTGCTTCGAACGGGCTGCCGTCGCTGAAGGTGACGCCGGGATGAAGCTGGAAGGTCCATTCACGGTCCGATACCTGGGTCCAGGAGTCGGCCAGCTTCGGCTCGAGGGTTCCTTCGCTCGGGTTCCGTTCCATCAGGGGCTCGGTGATGTTGGACCGCGTGACGACCCCGACCGATGTGAGGGAGACGTCGCACGCTTCGAGGGTCGGCGGCTCTTCCTGCAGAACGATGCGGAGGGTGTCCGCACTCGCGGCGGTGCCGCTGCCGGAGTTCGCCACCGTGCAACCGCTCGCGATCATCGAAAAGCTCAGTGCGCCAGCGATGATGATCGCGCTGCGCGTGGTCCGTCCCTGCTGCACTGCCTGTGCAGGGCTCATGGTGACCTCCAGGTGGATGGGGAGTGCGACTGCACGTGGTGCAGCGCTTATCTGTGACGGTAGACACACGGTAGGAGTGGCGCATATCGGCGTCAACACGACAATCGCCCCTAACCAGGGGGTTTTGTGGGTCACATCGACCCGCATCACGAGGTCTGTGTCACATCACGACGCGTCTGACCTGGTCGGACAGCGTTGCTCAGCTGAAGATAGGGTGTAGTAAGTACGTCGACAATGCCGTTTGAGTATCAATCCATGTTATTTACGTGTTGGACAGGTATCCGAAAGGCGACATAGCGTACTGGAAAACGCGCACGCGGCGAGTCCTGTGAGGAGCTGAGTAATGGCAACGGTTGGAGCCACGGAATCATCTGCGGTGCAGAGTGATTCGAACAGAACCGGACGGGTGCTTCGGGTCGGGCCGCTCAAGCCGTCCCTGATGGACACGCTCGCCGGCGACTACGACGCCCTCGTCCTCCCCGATGTGGCCGAGCGCGACGAGTTCCTGGCTCGGCACGGCGAGTCGATCACCGCAGCGGTCACCTCCGGCCGAACGGGAGTGGACGCGACACTCATCGAGCAGCTCCCCAATCTGGGGGCGATCGTGCACTTCGGCGTCGGGTACGACACCACCGACGTCGACGCGGCATCCGCGCGCGGTGTCGTGGTCAGCAACACGCCGGACGTCCTGACCGACTGCGTCGCCGACCTAGCGGTGGGACTCGTGATCGACGCGCTCCGTCAGGTGTCGTTCAACGACCGTTACGTCCGCGCCGGCCGCTGGGCCGCCGAGGGCAACTCGCCGCTGACGTCGCAGGTCACCGGAAAGCGGGTGGGCATCATCGGTCTCGGACGCATAGGAAGCGCAATCGCGGACAGGCTCACCGGGTTCCGCTGCTCCATCGGCTACCACAACCGCAACGAGATCGCCGACTCCCCGTACACGTATTCACCCACGGCCGCAGGGCTTGCCGGAAGCGTGGACATCCTCATCGTCGCAGCCTCGGGAGGTTCGGGCACCAAGCATCTCGTGGACAGTGACGTGCTCGACGCACTGGGCCCCCAGGGCTACCTCGTCAACGTCGCCCGAGGAAGCGTCGTCGACCAGGATGCGTTGGTGGAACGGCTCGCCGACGGCAGGCTGGCAGGCGCAGGGCTCGACGTCTTCGCCGACGAACCGGATGTGCCGGAGAAGCTTCTCGGCCTCGACAACGTGGTTCTGCTGCCCCACGTGGGCAGTGGAACGGTGGAGACGCGCGCGGCCATGGAAGCGCTGACGCTGCAGAATCTGGACCAGTTCCTCGCTGATGGAACTCTCACGACGCCGGTGACCCGATGACAGTCGTGGTCGGCTACTCGCCGACTGCCGAAGGTAAAGGCGCACTGCCCTTCGCGTTCGGCGAAGCCGTGCAGCGCGGCGTCGACCTCGTCGTCGTCGCCGAGGAGGACAGTGCCTCGGAAGAAGGATTCGGCGCAGCAATCGAATCCGCGCGCGACGAGGCCGGAGCCGGTGGAGTCGTGGTGAAGGTGCACGACAACGAACCCGGGCGCTCGCACGCCGACAACCTGATCGACCTGTCCTACGCGGAGGGAACCGACCTGGTGGTGATCGGCATCAGGCGCCGATCACCGGTCGGAAAACTGTTTCTGGGCAGCATCTCTCAGCGAGTTCTGCTGGAAGCTCAGTGCCCGGTGGTTGCAGTCAAGCCTGCAGTAGGTCTGCCCCGCTGATCCGACGGATCACCAGAAGCCGAGGCTCTGTCCGTTGGAGAAGATGTTGAATGCGTCGCTGAACAGGGAGAACAAGATTCCGAGCATGTGAGATCCACTTTCCGAGATTGTGTAAGGACACATCAGTTTAGAGTCTCGTGGGTGAGATGTCACAGTTCCGCGTATCTCAGGCGGGATCCCGCCTGAGACGCATGGAACTGTTACACGGCGCCCGTTGTCCACAATCTTCGAGTTGTCCACAGGCTTCGAGTTGTCCACAGCCTTGCCGAAACACCAGGTCGACGACGAATCTCGCGTAGTCGGGTGTCCGACACTTCGAGGCATGCATCCTCACGGACTGGCCACCAGAGAGCAATTGCTGGCGTCGGGTATCTCCAGTAGCGCCATCTCCCGCAGGTTTCGACGGATTCTGCCCCGGATCTACTGCTCCGGCGAACCCACCGTCATTGCCCGGTGCCATGCCATCACACTGTGGCAGCCCAGGGCTGTGCTGAGTCATCGCACTGCGGCATGGCTGTTCGGATGGATCGAGGCCCCCCCGCAGCACGACTTCACTCTGCCCGTCGGTAGCACCGCGCGCACACCGGACTGGCTGACAGTTCACCGACGCACGTTGGAGGTCGGGGACCTGTCCGAATCGCAGGGACTCCCGGTGGTCGCTCGGCCCCGGACGCTGATCGACTGCGTTTCGGTGATGGCGCCGGAGGTCGTAGCGCGCCTCGTCGACGAGCGCCTCGTGGGCGACGTTCCCTCCGAGGAGGTCCTTGCCTTGCTGAACGGATTCCCGAGGCGCAAGGGAAACGGTCGCGCGCGCCGGCAGCTCGAGTCGGCGGCAACCGGGTTCGCATCTGAGCCCGAGCGCGTGCTGGACCGCCAGCTCATCGTTCTGGGTCTGCGCCTCGAGACCAACTATTGGGTCGGCCGGTACCTGTGCGACTTCGTGGACGTCTGGGCGATGGTGATCGTCGAGGTGGACGGCCGAGAATTCCACATAGCACCTGATGTGTTCAGCCGGGACCGTCGACGCCAGAACGACCTGGTCCTGGAAGGTTGGCTGGTCCTTCGGTTCTCGGCCCTGGATGTGTTGTCGAATCCGGAAGCGGTCGCTCGTCGGATCATCGAGGTGGTTCGACGACGCAGGAAGGCGCGCCGTCCGGGTGTCATGTGACATTTCCGTATTTTTCGGACGGGATCCCGCCTGCCGCGGGCGCAACTGTTACGTCACGCCCGCCGACCTACTGCCATTCCCGGGACGGGAGGACGTCGGACATGAAGCGGTGCAGTGCCGGGTTGTCGTTGTCCACGCGCCAGGCGGCGTTGAGTTCGACAGGGCGTCGGGGCGTGGTTTCGACGGGACGGAAGACGACGCCGCTCGGTTGCATGGTCGTGGACGATTCCGGTACCAGTGCCATGCCGATCCCGGAGCGGACGAGGACCAGCATGGTGTGCACCTGTGTCACGTACTGCACGTACCGGGGCGTGACGCCGACGACGGTGAACGTACTGATCAGCAGTTCGTGGAAGTACCGGGCGTCGACGGGTGAGTACATGATGGTCGGTTGGTCGTCGAAGTCGCCGATGGTGAGCGTGTCGAGTTCTGCAAGCGGATGATCGGCGGGCAGGGCAGCGACGAGTGCCTCGTGCAGGACCGGCCTGGAGGCGATCCCGGGGCGCTTGAGCGGTGGTCGGGCCAGACCGAGGTCGAGGTCTCCGATCGCGAGGGATTCCATCTGCACCGCGGACACCATCTCGCGGAGAACGATTTTGACGTCCGGTAGTTCGATTCGGGCCTTCTCCAGCAGTTGCGGCAGCACTGCGTGTGCCGATGCACCGGTGAAACCGACGACGACGGTACCGAGGTCTCCGGTGGGCACGCGCCGGACGGTGAGTACCGCGCCTTCGGCGAGGTCGAGGATGCGTCGGGCGTCGGGGAGGAAGGCGATTCCTGCTGCGGTGAGCATCACCGATCGGCTGGTGCGGTCGATCAGCTGGACGCCGAGTTCGTTCTCGAGCTGCTGGATCTGTCGGCTCAACGGGGGCTGAGTCATGTGGAGGCGTTCCGCGGCGCGCCCGAAGTGCAGCTCCTCGGCGACGGCGATGAAGCAGGTCAGGCGATTGAGGGAAAACAACCCATTCACTCCCGATATCGAAGAAGGCCACTCGCGGTCAGGTCGGGTATCAACCTAACCCACGAGTGGCCTTGTTCGACGCACTTACCAGCGAGGACTGGTGTTGACGAAGCTGGGATCGATGCTCTGCATGTACCCGGTGTCGTCGCGGTCACGGAGGCCACAATCGAGGTACTGCTGGTGCAGCGCGGCGAGTGCGTCCTCGTCGATCTCGATGCCGAGCCCGGGTCCGGTGGGAACGGCGACGGATCCGTCGACGATCGTCAGGACACCGGGCTCGATCACATCCTCGTTCTTCCACGGCCAGTGGGTGTCGCAGGCGTAGGTGAGGTTGTCCGTCGCGCCGGCGAGATGGACCATGGCGGCCAGGCTGATCCCCAGATGACTGTTGGAATGCATGGACAGTCCGAGATCGAAGGTGTCGCAGATCCCGGCGAGCAGCCGAGACCTCTGCAGCCCACCCCAGTAGTGATGGTCCGACAGAACCACTTTCACCGAGTTCTTCGACACCGACGGTGCGAGTTGATCGAACGCGACGACACACATGTTGGTTGCCAAAGGCATCTTCGCTTCCAGAGCGACCTCGGCCATGCCGTCGAGTCCGGGTGTCGGATCCTCCAGGTATTCGACGATGCCGTTCAGCTCGGACGCCACGCGGATCGACGTGTCGACCGTCCACGCGGCGTTGGGATCGAGCCGCAGCGGAAGGTCGGGGAACGCGTCGCGCAGCGCCTTGATTCCGGCGATCTCCTCGTCGGGCGGGAAGACGCCTCCCTTGACCTTGATCGCGCCGAAGCCGTACTCGTCGATCATCTTCCGTGCCTGACGAACCAGGCCGTCGGGATCGATCGCTTCGCCCCACTCGTCGGGCTCGCGGCCGGGATGCGCGGCCCACTTGTAGAACAGGTACGCGCTGAATGGGACGGAGTCGCGCACTTTTCCACCGAGCAGGTCCGACACTGGACGCCCGAGGGCCTTGCCCTGCACATCGAGGCATGCGACCTCGAAGGGCGAGAAGACGCGATCGGTAGTGCTCGCGGTCGTGATCATGCCTGCGACGCCGTCGCCACCGGTGATCGTCGACGTCGCCAGCTGCGTGTCGATGGCCGTGCGAATCGCGTTGAGCGCGAACACGTCCAGGCCGGTGATGGCCTCGGCGGCTGCTTCGAGCCTGGCGACGTGCGCCGTGTCGGCGTAGGTCTCACCGAGGCCGACGATGCCGGCCTCGGTGTCCAACTGGATGATCGCCCGCAGTGCATACGGCTGGTGCACACCGACCGTGTTCAGCAACGGAGGGTCGACGAATGCAACGGGTGTGATCCGTGCGCCGGTGATGCGGACCGGTCCGCGAACACTGCCGGACATCAGTGGACCGCGAGCTCGTTCGCCAGAACTGCACGACCGGCTGCGACGATCTCGGTGAGCTCGCTCAGGTGCGGTGCGCTGATGTCGATCAGAGGCGGACGGACGGGTCCTGCTTCGATGCCTTCCATGGTGACGCCGGCCTTGATGAGAGAGACGGCGTAGCCGGGAACCTGATCGCGCAGGCGCACGAGCGGGTGGAAGAACTCACGAAGCAGTGCAGCAGTGAGCTTGTCGTTGCCGCTCTCCATGGACTGGTAGAAAGCCAGAGCCAACTCGGGCGCGAACGCGAAGGTCGCGGAGGAGTACAGCGTCACGCCGATCGCCCGGTACGCCTGCTGCGACACCTCGGCGGTCGGCAGACCGTTGAAGAACTGGAAAGGCTTGCCCGACGGTTCGAGCGAGTCCAGAACCGCGCGAACGATACGACCGACCTGGTCGAGATCGCCGGTGCCGTCCTTGAATCCCACGACGGTCGGGAACTGCGCGACCTCGACCGCGGAGGCTTCGGTGAAGCGCGCGTTGCCGCGGTTGTAGACGATGAGCGGCAGATCCGTGGACTCGGCGACGGCCTTCGTGTAGCTGACGAGCCCCGCCTGCGGCATCGTCACGAGGTAGGGCGGGAGGAGCAGAATGCCGTCGGCGCCGTTGATCTTCGCGCTCCGGGCGAAAGCCTTTGCCTGCGCGACGGATCCGCCCGCACCTGCGTAGACGGGGACGCGTCCGGCGACGACGTCGACTGCGGTGCGGACGATCTTGCCGAACTCCTCGGCTTCGAGTGCGTGGAATTCGCCGGTGCCGCAGGCGATGAAGACTCCACCCGGGCCGGCGTCGACGCCCTTGGCGACGTGGGCGGCGAGCAGGTCGTAGTCGACCTCGCCGGACGCAGTGAAGGGGGTGACTGGGAAGAAGAGGACTCCGTCGAGCATTTCGTATCTCCTGTGTGGTGAGGGGAAGGGATCAGTCTTGGGTGAGCTGGCCGTCGATGCGACGCCAGATTCCCTCTGGATTACCGTCGGCAATGGCGCTGGGCAGCAATGCCTTCGGAACGTCCTGGTAGGCCACTGGCCGAAGGAAACGTTCGATGGCGAGGGACCCGACGGACGTGGTGGCCGAGTTGGATGTCGCGGGGAACGGTCCGCCGTGCACCATGGCGTGGCCGACCTCGACGCCGGTGGGCCAGCCGTCGAACAGAATGCGTCCGGCTTTGAGTTCGAGAACCTCGAGGAGTTTGCCTGCCTCGGAGTGGTCGGCGTCGTCCACATGGATCGTTGCGGTGAGCTGGCCTTCGAGAAGTGCCGCGACGTCTCGAACCTGCTGCGCATCGGTGCACTTGACGACGAGGCTCGATGCACCGAAGACTTCCTGCTGCTCCACCTCGGACGCGAGGAAGGAATCTGCGTCGGTCACGAACAGCGCTGCGCGGCAGGCGTTCGGGGCGTCGGTCTCGGTGCCGCGCGCGACCTCGGTGGCCGACTGCGCGAGTTCCTCGACGCCGCTCGCGTAACTGGCGGCGATGTTCGGCGTGAGCATCGTGGTCGGGGTGGTCTCGGACACGGCCGTACGCGCGGCGTCGACGAACGAGTCGAGGCCGGGGCCGTCGACGGCGATGACCAGTCCCGGGTTGGTGCAGAACTGGCCCGATCCGAGCGTCAGGGACGCGACGAACGCACGACCGAGATCCGCTCCGCGGGTCTCGAGAGCTTTGTCGAGGACGAACACCGGGTTGACCGAGCTCATCTCGGCGTACACCGGGATGGGTTCGCGGCGCCCGGCGGCAGCGGCGACGAGAGCGGTTCCACCCGAACGTGATCCGGTGAATCCGACTGCCTTGACGCGTGGGTCGGTCACCAGTGCCGTGCCGAGGCCGCGACCGGAGCCGTAGAGCAGCGAGAAGGTGCCCGACGGCATTCCGGTGGAGGCCACCGCGTCGGAGATCGCGCGTCCGACCAACTCGGACGTTCCTGGATGCGCGTCGTGAGCCTTGACGATGACGGGGCAGCCGGCGGCGAGTGCGGATGCGGTGTCTCCGCCCGCGACGGAGAACGCGAGAGGAAAGTTGCTGGCGCCGAACACGACTACCGGCCCGAGTGGGATCTTCCGCTGACGGATGTCGGAGCGGGGAAGCGGAGCGCGATCAGGCTGAGCGGGGTCGATGCGCGCACCGTTCCAGCTGCCTTCGCGGAGTACGGAGGCAAAGAGCCGAAGCTGTCCGGTGGTGCGGCCGACCTCGCCGGTGATGCGTCCGACGGGCAGTCCGGATTCTGCGACTGCACGTTCGATCAGGGTGTCGCCGAGTGCGGCGATGTTGTCGGCAATCGCGTCGAGGAACTGTGCTCGGGTCTCGGAGGAGGTGGCGCGGTAATCCGCGAACGCCGACCAGGCGGCAGCAGCGGCAGCGTCGACGTCGCCCAGATCGCCGTGGTGGTAAGCAGGTTCGAGTGACTTGCCTGTGCTCGGATCGATGCCGTTGATGGCGGTTCCGGAACCCTGCACCGCCTTGCCCGCAATGATCAACTTGCCGGTCAGTTCGGTGGACTGCGTCAGTGATGCTGTCATGGGTGACTCCTTGTACTCGACTCGATCGGCGACACCGCGTGAGGGTGTGGCTCGGACTCGACGTCAACGTTAGGAGTCCGATCGATACGTGTCCAAGTCAAAAAGTCTTACCTTCGATACCTGAACGGCATCGATCGACGAGGGCTTCCGAAGAGGTGAGCTACGAGAGCAGAGTGCGTCGTAGATCGTCGATGACCGCAGCGGCGGCCGTGAGGTTGTACCCGTCGAACCACGGCGCGGAGTCGACCTTGTACGCACGCCCGGCCTGCACTGCGGACAACGTCGACCAGAGTGGACTGGACACCAGCGACTGCTCCACCTCGTCGCCTGCATCGGCCTGACCGCCTGCGCCGACGTAGTAGAGGATCACGTCCGCGTCGATCATCGGCAGGTTCTCCGAGCTGACGGCGACGTTGACCTTGGTCGGGTCTGCTCCCGGCGCGGTGTCGGCGGTCGGAGCGATCCCCGCGCCGGACAGAATGTCCGCGTACAAGAACGTCGACGACGCCGCGAGCGTGTTGTACGACCGGACGTCGCCCGAGGTGTCCGAGACGCGCACCACGGACAACCTGAGCCCGTCGGGCCATGCCTGTGCGACATCGGCCCGAAGATCGGCGATGCGATCGTCCAGCCCGACGAATGCACCGACGGCATCGTCCTTGCGGCCGACCGCGTCGGCAACGTCGATGTACTGGTCACGCCAGTACGTGAACGGGATCAACACGGTGGGGGCGATGGTCGACAGTTCGGAGTAGAACGGCTCGCCGATGGGCTGACGTCCGACGATCAGATCGGGGTTCGCTGCCGCGATGGCCTCTAGTTGGACATCGCCGAGGGCGGTGACGCCGATGGACGGTAGTTGCTGCGAGGCCTCGCCGACCAGCGTGCGGACACCTCCGCCCAGAGTGCCCGTCGCGACGACGGGAACGTCGAGTTCGTCGAGCGTCTGCAGGCCGACATACGCGTCGAGGCTGACGATTCGCGTCGGGCCGGCCGGCACGACGACATCGCCCATGGGCGTAGAGAGGGTCCGTGTTCCGTCGTCTGCGGCGGGTGTGGTGTCGCCGTCGGCTGCGCAGGCAGTGATCAGCGACGCGAGCGCGAGGCCTGCCGCGGCTCCGAAGCGCCTGCGCGAGA
This sequence comes from Rhodococcus sp. NPDC057297, assembly GCF_042667435.1. Lineage (NCBI taxonomy): Bacteria > Bacillati > Actinomycetota > Actinomycetes > Mycobacteriales > Nocardiaceae > Rhodococcus > Rhodococcus sp. NPDC057297. Next base: position 656,241 of record NZ_JBHUZE010000001.1, read on the forward strand.
GATCGTCGGTGACGGGTGTGTGGGCGAGGGTGATCATGTCTTCTCCTGGTGGGGTGGTGGGTCAGAGGCCGGATTCTTCGAGGGCGGCGTCGACGACCTGGGTCAGCTCGTGTCCGCTCAGGCCCTGGGCGAGTGCGCGGTCGCGGACGGAATCGATGTGCTCTCGGACCTCGGAGAACCGCTGCTGCCAGGCTTCTTTGTCGCGTCGCCAGTAGCCCTTGATGTCGAACCGGTCCGGAGTCCACCCCAGTTCGCGGTGGTAGAGCTTCCGGATCGCTCGGGCGTCGGACGCTTCGGTCGCCGCCCACAGATAACCGCCGCCGCTGGGTCTGTCGAAGGATCGGACTGTCTCGAGCAACTCATGGTCGGTCGTCCACTCGTACGTGACGGTCGCTGCACTCGGCACCTGTTGCTCGTCGGCTCGGCTCGGCACCGATGCGATGACGTGCGCTGTGGCGCCTGAGGGAAGTTGTTCGACGGCACGGGTGAGAGCGGGTAGTCCGGTCATGTCGGCAACCAACAGTTGCCACTCGGTGTCGGTAGGTGGCCGATACCATCCGTGCGGCTCCGACACGCGGATCCGATCACCGGGCTGCGCATGTTCTGCCCACTGCGCGGCAACGCCGCCGTCGTGAACTACGAAGTCGATGTCGAGGTGTGGGCCGGCCGGGTCGAAGCGGCGGACGGTGTAGCTACGCAGGGTGTCGTCCTCGAAGATCAAGCGGAGACGTTCGTCGGGCACGCCGGTGGTCGCGAAGCCGGACAGGTCGGCACCGCCGAGGCGTACGCGGAGCATGGAGGGCGTCACGTACCACGACGACAGGGTCACGGCGTCGAACGTCCTCGGTTCCGAAGGGCGGCGTTCGGCGGGAACGGTCGGGGGCATCCGGGCAGCTTCCTGTCGAGACCTGTTCAACTCTGACCTGTTCGATATTAGGGTAGCCATACTTTGCCCGACGATCGCCCCGTGTCGATACCCGCAGTGCATCGATCCATGCCTATCTCGTCTTGGACACGCATAGGTGTGGAACCATAGGGTTCGTGTGAGCCGAGTCACGACCACGGAAGGTTCCACCGATGAACGCGCGTACCGCCACCACCCCTGCCGTCACCCGAATGCGAGTGGTTCCCATCGCGGGTCACGACGGCATGCTGCTCAACCTCAGCGGTGCGCACGCACCGTATTTCACGAGGAATCTGGTGGTGCTGACGGATTCGGACGGCCGCACCGGCGTCGGCGAGGTCCCTGGTGGTGAGCCCATTCGCCGGTGCCTCGAGGATGCCCGGTCTCTGGTCGAGGGCCAGTCGGTCGGTGCGTACAACGCGATCCTGCAGTCGATGCGAACAGCGTTTTCGGACAGGGATTCCGGCGGTCGCGGCGCGCAGACGTTCGACCTGAGGATCGCTGTCCACGCAGTTACCGCGGTCGAGTCGGCCTTGCTGGACCTGCTCGGGCAGCACCTCGGTGTCACCGTCGCCGCGCTGCTCGGCGAGGGTCAGCAGCGCGAGAAGGTTCAAGCCCTCGGTTACCTGTTCTTCGTCGGCGACTCCGCGAAGACGGATCTGGCGTACCGGACGGCATCCGACGAGTCGGCCGGTGCCGACGACTGGGCTCGCATCCGTCACGCCGAGGCGCTCACCCCCGATGCCGTCGTTCGACTCGCCGAGGCCGCTCAGGCGCGCTACGGATTTCAGGACTTCAAGCTCAAAGGCGGGGTACTTCCCGCCGCCGAGGAGGCTGCTGCCGTGACGGCGCTGCATCGACGCTTCCCCGACGCTCGAATCACGTTGGATCCCAACGGTGGATGGTTGCTGAAGGATGCGATCGAGACCTGCCGCGGGTTGCGCGACGTACTGGCCTACGCCGAGGATCCGGTCGGTCCGGAGGGTGGATTCTCCGGCCGTGAGGTCATGGCGGAGTTCAAGCGGGCCACCGGGTTGCCCACTGCGACGAACATGATTGCCACCGACTGGCGGGAGATGGGCCACACCATCCGCACCGGTGCCGTCGACATTCCGTTGGCCGATCCTCACTTCTGGACCATGAGTGGCTCGGTGCGGGTTGCGCAGCTGTGCGACGCGTGGGGTCTGACCTGGGGGTCGCACTCCAACAACCACTTCGACGTATCGCTCGCCATGTTCACCCACGTCGCGGCCGCAGCACCGGGGAACATCACCGCGATCGACACACACTGGATCTGGCAGGACGGTCAGCGAGTGACCAAGGAGCCCTTCGAGATCGACGGGGGTTACCTCACGGTGCCGGACAAGCCCGGTCTCGGTGTCGAACTCGACTGGGAGCAAGTGGATGCCGCGCACGAGCTGTATCAGCGTGAAGGCCTCGGTGCGCGTGACGATTCCATCGGTATGCAGTATCTGATCGACGGATGGGCCTTCGACAGCAAGAGCCCGGCCCTGGTTCGATGAGAGCACGGTCGATGAAGATCGTCGTCGGAGACGGAAACATACTGCCGTACCGAGAGCAGTTCGAGGACGGACTGCCCGACGGCGCCGACGTGATCTGGGTCGTTCCGTTCGACGAGGCTCGTGTGCTCGCGGAACTGCCCGACGCCGACGTGTACGTGGGCGGAAAGTTCAGCGCAGCGATGGGTGCGGCCGGGTCCCGGTTGAAGATGGTCCACGTCGTCGGTGCTGGAACCGACAACGTCGACCGATCCGGTCTGAGCCCGGACGTTCAGGTATGCAACACCTTTCACCACGAACAGTCCATAGCCGAGTACGTCGTCTCCGCGACCGTGATGCTACGTCGCAATTTTCTCGTTCAGGATCGTGCGCTGCGGGCAGGCGTGTTCAGTACCGCCGTCTACGACTCGTCGATTCCGCAACCTCTGTCGCTCGTGGACGCCCGCATCGGTTTCGTCGGGTTCGGGCACATCGGCAAGCGGACATGGAAGCTCTTCGAGGCCTACGGAGCGCACGGAGCCGCAGTGACCGGTAGTGGTACAGCAGCCGACGTCGGCCTCGAATGGTTTTCCAGCACCGCTGATCTCGGAAAGCTGATGCACTGGTCCGACGTCGTGGTCGTGTCGGCGCCGCTGACCGACTCGACGCGCGGCATGATCGGCGAGGACGAGTTGTCCAGTTTGGGCAGCGGCGGCATCCTCGTCAATGTCGGTCGAGGGCCTGTGGTTCAGGAGCAGGCTCTGTTCGATGCGCTGGCCGGGCACACGATCGCGGCTGCAGCCATCGACGTCTGGTACCGGTACCCCGGCGCAGACGGTGTCGGTCGACCGAGCACGTTACCGTTCGCGGACCTGGACAACATTCTGATGACCCCGCATTCGTCCGGCGTCACCCACCACACGTTCGTCGGGAGAGTCGCGGACGTCGCGGCCAACATCTCACGCCTGTGAACGCGTGAACGCTGGTGCGGGTCAGCGCACGCCCTCGGCGCGGAGCTCACGAGCCCAGGCGTCGGCGTGCTTGGTCAGGACACCGGCGATGCGCTCGAGTTCACCCGGATACGACGCCACCTCCGCGGGCATCGACACGCTGAGCGCGTCGGTGGCGGGAATGCGGTAGGGCACCACCGTCGCGATGCAGACCACGCCGGGTGTGCCCTGCTCCTGTTCGAGTGACCATCCGCGCTTGCGGACCTCGGCCAGCTCCGCGATGAGCGCGACGCGGTCGACGATGGTGTTGTCGGTGTATCGCTCCAACGTCTCGGGAAGAAGCTGAGTCACCTCGTCGGTGGTGAGCTCGGCGAGCAACGCCTGACCCAGAGCTGTGACGTGACACGGCAGCTTGCGGCCGACGCGGTGCATGCGCCGGACCTCGAGCTTGGAGCCTCGGCTGGCGAGGTAGATGACGTGGTCCTCGTCGCGTCGGGCGAAGTGGACCGTGTGGCGGACGTCGGAGCGTAGCGCTTCCAGAACCGCGGCGGCCCTACCGACGACGGAATCCTTGTCGAGGTAGGACGTGCCGGTCAGCAGAGCGTGAGTGCCGATGCCGTAGCGCGAGCCCGACTCGTCGGCCTCGATCCACCGCAGATCCTTCAGAGTGCGCAGGAGGGCGTGCAAGGACGATCTGGGGTATTTGCACGCCTCCTGCAGCTCGCCGAGACTCATGCGAGTCGGCGAGGCCGCCAGCGTCTCCAGGATGTGAATGGTCCGTTCCGCGGACTTCACCGGCTGGGTGTCCGGAGTGGAGCCTGCAGTAACCGTCTTCACGTCGTTCACCATGAGGACAGTGTCCCTCATATGGAACGCAGTTTCACTCCTGGACACCACTTGACTCAGTATTCCTGTACGAGATTGGCTGCGACGTACTCGTGATCGATCTCTTCCCCCAGGCCAGGACGGTCGGGCATGTGCACGATTCCGTTCTCGTCGATGGGATCGACGATGGATTTGAGGTGCGGCGGAACCCAGTCGTAGTCGGTGTGCGGGTGCAGCAGCCCCCGCTCGTACCAGTGAACGTTGGGCGCCCCGCCGACGAGCGCGAGGTTGGGAGCACCGTTGCCGTGGATCTCGCACTCGAGCCCGAATCCGTCGGCCATGTGCACCGTCTTCATCGCCGGCGTGATCCCGCCGCCGTTCATCGCGCCGACCCGCAGGATGTCGCAGGCCTCGTTGGCGATCCACTCCGACCTGGACTTGTGCCGTCCCGGAGTGGTCTCGGGACCGATGACGGGGGTGTCGATCTGGTCCGCGAGCCACTTGTACGAGCGCAGCGAGAACTCGTCCATCGGCTCCTCGAACCAGGCGAACTTCAAGCGGTCGAGTTCGCGGCCCAACGTGAGGGCTTCGGTGCGCGAGTACCAGTGGTAGCCGTCGAGCATCAGTGAAAAGCCGGGTCCGACGGCGTCGCGTACCGCGGCACAGGCGTCGATGTCGCGGTGAAGGTCAGGGGCGCCGGGGTGCGGCGGCATCCAGGTGTGCAGCTTGATGCCCTGGTAGCCGCGTGCTTTCAGATCACGAGCGAACGCTGCGAAGTCCTCCGGTGAGGACAGGCCGCCCTCGATGTCGTCACCGCACATGGTGCTCGCGTACGCCTTCACCTCGGAGCGGGCTCCACCGAGCAACTTCCACACCGGAGTGTCGAACTTGTTGCCCGCCAGGTCCCACAGAGCCTGGTCGACGTAGCTGAGCGTGTGCTCGGGCAGTTCGACGGCCTTGGTGCGCTGCCGGATCGCGAATTTCTTCTCGACGGACTCTCGCGCAAGCGGATCGGTCCCGATCAGGACCGACTGGAAGTACTGCTCCACCTGGTCCTGACGCAAGTAGTTGGGCTTGCCGAGAACGTAACCGCTGGCTCCGTCGGAATCGGTGATGCGCAGCAACGCCTGGGTGGACTGGCTGGACGGGCCGGGGTGACGGTGTCCGTAGGAGTCGACCGACGTGCGCGCCTCCGTCTTGAACACCTGCACGGCAACTTCCGTGATGACGCTGGACATGGTGCTTATCCCCTATTTGCCCTGACGGGCATCGTATTTGGCCTTGGAACGGTTGAGTTTCTCGGCGAAGTCGTCGGCGAAGTCCTGGGCGCTGAGCTGCCCGATCAGAACCTTCTGCCACTGGCCCAGCATCTGCACCTGGACGATCTTGCCGAAGTCCGGCAGGTAGTCCGGCGGCGTGACCAGGACGGTCTTCGGGTCGTCGAGTGCGGCCTGAGCGGCCTGCACGGACGGCATCGTCTGGAACGACGGCGCCGACCGCGCGACGGTGTTGACCGGAATCTGGCCGACGTTCTCGTTCCAGTACGCCTGCGACTCCGGAGACGTCATGAACTCGAGGAACTTCCAGGCTGCAGCCTGGTGCTGACTGGACTTGAAGACCGTGTACGACGGGAACGGGTCGGTCATCACCGTGCGGACGCCGTTGTCCGCGAGCGGAAGTGCGACTGCGCCGACCTTGTCGCCGAGCGCCTTCCTGTGGTTGCTGAGCGAGCCGAGGTTGTGCTGCATCATCGCAACCGACCCGCCCCCGAAGCTGGCCACCATCTGCGGGAATCCGTTGTTGACGTCGGCGGTGGGGGTGTCGACGTCGTACAGGGCGGCGAATCGTTCGATGGCCTCGACCATCTCGGGGCGGTTGACCGTCGATTCGCTGCCGTCGAAGAAGTTCTCGATACCGGTCGTCGCGAACATGTGTTGCAGTAGCGGATAGATCGATCCCGCTCCGCCGCGGATGGTGAATCCGTACCGGCCGGCGGCCTTGTCGGTCAGTGCGTCCGACGCCTCGTAGAACTCGTCCCAGGTGTCCGGTGGTTCCAGTCCTGCCTCGTCGAACCAGTCGGCGCGGTACCACAGTGTTGCGTTGTTACTGGTGAACGGCAGGCCGTAGAGAACCTCACCACCGCCGGACTCGCGAGCGGATTCGATGATCTTGGGGTCGTAGTCGGTCTTCTGCGGCGATGCGTCGAGGAACTGGTCCAGCGGAATGACGGCATTCTGAGCGACGAGCGGCGCGAGGTATGCAGTGGAGACGATACCGAGGTCCGGGGCCGAACCGCCGGCAAGCGCCGTCTGGTACTTCTGCTGCGCGCTGTCCGACGGTAGGCCGACGTACTCGATGTCGATACCGGGATTCGCAGCTTCGAAACGGCGAATCAGTTCTTCGTACAACGGAGTTCGATCAGGTCCGGCATTGTTGTCCCAGAAGGTGAGGGTGCCGCTGTTCGGGTCGCCCAGTGCGCCGTCGGGCAACGATGTTTCCGAGCTGCAGCCCGCGAGGACGAGCGCGGCCACAGTGCCGACGAGGAACGTTCTTCTGGCCAAATGTGTCTTCGTCATGATCAGCCCTTCACCGCTCCGGCGCTGAGGCCCTGGACGAGGTACTTCTGGATGACGGCGAAGACGGCGACCACAGGCACAGCGGCAATGAGACCGCCGGCCGCGAGGACACCGAAGTCGACGTTGTAGGAACCGATGGTGTAACTCAAACCGACTGGCAACGTGAACTTCTCCTGGCTGCTGATGAACATCAAGCCGAACAGGAAGTTGTTCCAGCTACCGATGAAGGCGAACGAGCCGACGGCGATGAGGCCGGGCCGCAGCAGGGGCAACATGATGATTCGGAACGCTTTCATGCGCGAACATCCGTCGACCATCGCCGCCTCTTCGAGCTCCACCGGGATCTGGGAGATGAAACCCGCCATCAGCATCGCGGCCAGAGGTAGTTGGAACACGGTGTCGGCGACGATGAGGCCGAACAGGTTGTTCACCAGTCCCATTTCGCGGAACACCTGGAACAGCGGGATGAGCAGCATGGCGCCGGGCACGAACTGGCTGCACAACAGCGCCATGACGAGGGGGATCTTGGCGCGGAACTTGAAGCGCGCCAACGCGTATCCGGTTGCCAGGGCCACGAAGGTCGTCAGGACCAGGGACAGTCCGGCGACGATCAGGGAGTTCTTGAAGAAGAAGCTGAAGCCCAGCGTGTTCCACACGGTGTCGAAATGATCGAACGTGATGGGCCAGGGAAGCATCGAGTTGGAGCCCGCGGGACGGAACGCGAACACGATCATCCAGTAGAACGGAACGAGCGTGAACAAAAGGTAGAGCGCGAGCGGGAAACCAACGCTGAAGAAACGCGGCTTGGTCTTGTGCACACGCAGTTCGGTGTGGGAATCGGGTGCCGGGGTGGCGATCACCGGTCGATCGGCGGTAGTGGTCATGTTCTCAGGCCTTGTCGCTGTTGAACTTGCTCAGGCGCAAGTAGAGGATCGAGCAGAAGAGCAGGATCACGAATGCCACGGTGGTCAGTGCCGAGCCGTATCCGAAGTCCTGGGCAGTGGTGGCGAGTTGCGAGACGTAGAGCGGCAACGTCGTCGTGACGTCTGCCGGTCCGCCGGCGGTCAGTGTGTACAGCAGGTCGACGTTGTTGAACTCCCACACGCCGCGAAGCAGCGTCGAGAGAATGATGACGGCCTTGAGGTGCGGGAGGGTGACGAAGCGGAACCGCTGCCAGCGGTTGGCGCCGTCGACGTTCGCAGCCTCGTACAGATCCTTCGGTGCACTTTGCAGTTCCGCGAGGATCAGGATCGCGAAGAACGGGACACCGCGCCACAGTTCGGCCACCGACGTGGCCCAGAAGGCGGTGTCAGGATCGGCGATGGGGGCGGCCGTGCCGTCGCCGATCCCCATGTCGCCGAGAAGCTTGAACAACCCGGTCGACGGGTTGTAGATGAGGAGCCAGATACCGGTAGTCAGAACGCCGGACACGGCCCACGGCGAGAACACCAGGGCGCGAGCGAGGCCGCGGCCGCGGAATACCTCGTTGACCAGCAGCGCCAGTCCGAGGCCGAGGATCAGCTGGAAGACGACCTGGACGCCGACCCATTTGGCGGTGACGACCAGGCTGTTCCAGAAAGCGTCGTCGGCGAACATGAGCTTGAAGTTCTCGAGACCGGCAAAACCGTTGTCCCACGGCGTCGTCGGGTTGTAGTACTGCAGGCTGTAGTAGAAGACACTGCCCACGGGGTAGAAGATGAAGACCACGAGCAGTACGACGACGGGTGCGATGAGGATGTAGGGCGCCGACATGCGGCGTTTCTTCCGGATCGGGACGGCCGCGGCGGGTGCAGGCTTCCCTCCCGACCTGGGTGGTGTGGTGGTGACCATGGGTGACGCTCCGAGGGTGAGGGCCTGTGGTGGGCCGACGGGCTGTAGGTCTTGGATCTGGCGGGGGCTCGCGAAGACGGTGGGGTGCCGGAGAGAGGCAGGTACGGGAGAATGTCAGTGGTGGGCCTGCCTGGGCTCAACGTGATGGGACGTCGTGCTCGTTCATCCGTATCCGTTCACATATATGAACTCACATCGTCTATGTGAATCGCTGAATTCACTATGACGGCAGTCACAAGGCATGTCAAGCGTGACGGGTCATACCGTCCGGCGCAGCCAGTCGGTCACGGCACCCTGCATGTCCGCGGTGAACACATGACGGTCGTCGAACCACTGCGTGACCAGGGCGTCGGTGCCGCTGTACGCCTGCGCCAGCGCGGCGTCGGCGTCGCGCATTCCAGCGAGCCCGAAATGGCTGTCGTGCTGGGCGAATTGGACCAGAAGTGGAGTCGGTGCGGCGGAGGCGGCGACCGCGGGCCAATCGCACACGGCCGGCAATCCCGGAGTGATCATCAACCAGGTGGTGTCGTCGGCATGACCGTCGGCGATGTCGGCGAACGTGCTCATCATGGCGGTGATGACGGCGGCTTTCACGTCGGTCGCGGCAAGGAGATGCGCGACGCGGGCTCCGCCGCCGGAGAATCCGGTGGTAGCGATGCGGGCGGCGTCGACTCCGGGAAGTCCGCGCAGGACGTTCAACGCGACGAGATCCTCGCGAAGAACCTTTCCGGCCAGGGACGACCCGGTCAGCGCCGCGGCCTTGGCGATCCCGTGTTCGTGCTCGCGGGCGGCGACTTCGTAGCGCTCCTCGTTCATGTCGGCGGCCTTGCGGGCGCGGTCGGGGAAGTCGGCCCATGAGATACGGCGACTGCCCCAGGGGAAGACGTCGTGAACGAGAACCGCAAAGCCGGCGTCGACGAGTCCCGCCGCCACGGACTGACCGTCGTAACCCTGTTTCCGCAGTTCGGAGACGCCGGGAGCGGGCCCATCGGGTCCGTCCGAGACCTTTTCCTTGCCGTAGAACTTCAGCCCGTCGTGACCGTGCATGAGGAGCACCGCGGGCAGGACGTCACCGGCGTGGTCGGCGGGTTTCAGAAACCATGCCTCGGTCGGTGTGCCCTGCTCCGGGGTGGCCCAGGTCAGTTCGGTTCCGACTACGCCGTCGCGGCGCCAGGTGCGGCCGACGACCGGTTCGGGACGGTCGTGGTGCAGGTCGGAGGAGGTGCCCAACGCGTGCAGGATAGCGGCACGTCGGTTGGATCGTGGACAGTTCGACTCTGAATGTGTTCCCATGTGTGAACTCTGTCCTGTCTGTTGAATGCTTGAAGGGCCATCCATGACCGAGAACTCCGTCGATCGCATCGTCGCGCACGCCTATCCGTGGGATGTGCTCGGCGATCCCCATTTCGTCGATCGCGTACACGCCCTGGGCGTCCGTGAAATAGCGCTTGCTGCCAGCTATCACTCGACCAGGGCCGCAACCCCGTTGCACCCGTCGCACAAGGTCGTCGACGCCCACCACGCGGCGCTGTACCGCCCGGTGCGTCCGGAGGCGTGGGGCGGGCTCACGGTGCAGGCGAGGTCGGCCGCCTGGGGCGGATCCGAGGACGCATTCGGTGACGCCGCAGCCGTACTCGTCGCGGCGGGAATCAAGGTACATGCATGGATCGTTCTGTCGCACAGCACGATTCTGGGTCACGCCCATCCGGATACGACCGTCGTCAACGCGTACGGTGACCGGTACCCGTACGCACTTCAACCCGGGCACCCCGACATCGTCGCCTACGCACGCACCCTCGCAGCGGAAGCTGTCCGGGGCGTCGACCTGTACGGCGTGTCCATCGAAGCCGCGGGTCAGTTGGGATTCGCCCACGTCGGACCGCACGAGAAGACCGACGGGGCGTACCCCGGAATCGGTGACACGTTGATGTCGATCAGCTGCACTCCTCGCGAGCTGGCCGCGTGGGCCGAACACGGCGTCGACTCGGACAAGATCGTCGCGAGACTGCGCGACGGTATCGACGCGTTGTCCGCAGGAACGTTGGCCTCGTCGTCGACGATCGAGGACGTCCTCACTCCTGATGAAGCCGGCGCTGTGCTGGCAGTGCGTCACGCCGACGCCGACACGCTGCGCCGCGAAGTGCTCGCAGCAGTGCGCGCGGAAGTTCCCGACGTTCGCGTCACGCTCCACGGGCACCCCGATCCTTGGAAGACCGGTCCGTCTCCTGCCCTCACGAGCACCGCAGCATCCGACGCCGACGCGGTACTTGTCTCGGCCTGGCCAGGAACTGCCGAGACGGTGTCGGTCGTGGAGAAGACTCGCGCGCTGGTCGGTGACGGCATTGCCGTCGGCGCATACGTTTCCGTGTTGCCGCCGAAAAAACTCGACGAGGTCGACGCCCACGTCGCAGCAACCGTCGCAGCCGGAGCGAACGAACTGCACCTCTACCACCTCGGCCTTGTCAACAAGCCGCAACTCGACTCGCTCGGCTCCGTCATCGCGAACTACTCCTAGCCGTTACCCCCGCCGCACCGAACCGCCCTCCACCGGACCGAAAGCGACGTTCGGTCAGTTCAACTGACCGAACGTCGCTTTCGCTACGGGTGGAGCACCGCACTAGTGCATGCGTGTGCCCAGCGGGTGGTCGCAGAATGCACCACCGACGCGCTGGAGGATCGGGTCGTCGAAGGTCCATTCGTGATCGGCGAGGAATTCGTCGGCGAACTGCTCGGCGTCGTCCTGGGGTTCGTATCCGATGGCGGCGCCCTGTTCGCCCGACCACCAGGCGCGGGAGTTCTTCGAGATACCCCAGACGGTGTGAAATCCCTTGGCGCTGTCGGACAGGGACGCTTCGATGAGGCGTGCGGTGTCGGCCGGCGACATCCAGCTGGCCAGGCCGCGGTAGTTCGGTGGCTTCTCGAAGCTGGAGCCGATGCGCAGGTTGACCACGTCGATGCCGAAGCGGTCGTGGTACAGCCTCCCCAGTGCCTCGACTGCAGCCTTCGACCAACCGTAGAAGCCGTCGGGACGTGGAGTCACATCGCCGGCCAAGGGCTCGCCGCCTGCTTCCGCGTGCGTCCAGAAGCCCACGGCGTGATTGCTCGATGCGGCGACGATGCGGGTGACCCCGTGCGCCACGGCGGCGTCGAAGATCGCCTGCGTGCCGTCGACGTTCACCGACAGGATGTTCGCCCACGAGTCCTCGGTGCTCAATCCGCCGAGGTGCAGGATGGCGTCGACGCCGTTCACTGCCCTGGCCACCGCGGCGCGATCCGTGACCGATCCTTGGACGAATTCTTCTGTGGCCGAGTCGGTATCGGTGATGTCAGCGATATCGAACAGCCTGAGCGTGCGATCCGGCCTACGCAGTAGCGGGCGGAGCATCTTTCCCATGTTTCCGGCAGCGCCGGTGATCAACAGCGTCGTCATGTTTCCTCGTTTCCATCGAAAAGTCTTGTGCTGCGCATCACGTTAGTGCATAGTTCGAGACGAAGTCACCATGTTGACTCAAGTTCACATACATGAACACACGTGAACACAGTTCGATACTCCCACTCGGATCGTCCGGCACGTTCCTGCCGGTGAAGGAGCACACCCACCATGGCAACAGTTGCATTCGAGAACGTCACCAAGTTCTTCCCCGGGGGAGACAAGCCCGCCGTCGACCAGCTCGACCTCGCGATCGAGGACGGCGAGTTCCTCGTCCTCGTCGGACCGTCCGGCTGCGGTAAGTCCACGTCGCTCCGCATGCTCGCCGGTCTCGAGGACGTCGACCGCGGCGCCATCACCATCGGCGGCAACGACGTCACCGAGTTCCAGCCCAAGGACCGCGACATCGCGATGGTCTTCCAGAACTACGCCCTCTACCCGCACATGACCGTCGGCGAGAACATGGGCTTCGGCCTGCGCATCGCAGGTGAGGACAAGGCCGAGATCAAGCGTCGCGTCGAGGATGCCGCCAAGATTCTCGATCTCACCAAGTTCCTCGATCGCAAGCCCAAGGCGCTGTCCGGCGGTCAGCGTCAGCGGGTGGCGATGGGTCGAGCGATCGTTCGCAAGCCCCAGGTCTTCCTCATGGACGAGCCGCTGTCCAATCTCGACGCGAAGCTCCGCGTACAGACTCGCGCGCAGATCTCGGCCTTGCAGCGGCGTCTCGCGACCACCACCGTCTACGTGACGCACGATCAGGTCGAGGCCATGACGATGGGTGATCGAGTTGCTGTCCTCAAGGATGGAGTGTTGCAGCAGTGCGATACTCCTCGCCGGATGTACGAGCATCCGAACAACGTCTTCGTCGCCGGCTTCATCGGATCCCCTGCGATGAACCTTCTCGAACTTCCCCTCGTCGACGGCGGAGTGCGCTTCGGCGGCGAGGTCGTCCCTGTTCCGCGTTCCGCGATCGCCGGCATCGGCGAAAGCTCGGTCACCCTCGGCGTCCGCCCCGAGGATCTCGAACTCACCACAGGCGCGGGTCTCGAGGTCACCATCGACGTGGTCGAAGAACTGGGCGCCGACGCCTACGTGTACGGCCAGGCCGACATCAACGGCACCAAGCAGCCCATCGTCGTGCGCGCCGACGGCCGCATCCCGCCTCGCCGTGGCGAGAAGATCACCCTGTCCTACGCCGCCGAGCGCACTCACCTGTTCTCGACCGTCACCGGCGAACGCCTCGTCGACTGACAGGCTCCGGGGGGTGGAAATGCATGCAGCGTGGTGTATTTCCATCCCGTGGCGGTGATGCCGAACCCGTATCGATGCATCCACAAATAGTCTTGGACTTGAATGAATCAACCCCATAGCGTGTGAGGTACACCACCAGCCGTTCAAGGGAGATCAGTCGCAGTGTCCATCGACGTAGAGACAAGAACTTCGAAGCCCACCAGCGGACTCACCGCACCCGACGCGGCGATCAAGGCCCTCGCGGCAGGCGACGCGACCATCGACCGGATCGCACACGTCACGCTGAAGTCGATCACGCTGCCGCTGAAGAGCCCCATCAGTGATGCCAAGGTGTTGACGGGCAGGCAGAAGGCGATGACCGAGGTTGCATTCTTGTTTGCGGAAATCCGCACGGAGCAAGGGCACGAGGGCATCGGATTCAGTTACTCCAAGCGCGCAGGCGGACCGGCTCAGTTCGCGCACGCGCAGGAGATCGCCCCCGTCCTGATCGGTGAAGATCCCAGCGACATCGCCAAGATCTGGACCAAGCTGCAGTGGGCGGGAGCATCCGTCGGACGCAGTGGCGTTGCGACACAGGCTATTGCGGCTATCGACATCGCGCTGTGGGACCTCAAGGCCAAGCGTGCCCAGCTGCCGCTTGCCAAGCTGATCGGTGCAACGCGTGACTCGGTGCAGACGTACAACACCTCGGGTGGTTTTCTGCACACGCCTATCGAGGAAGTGCTGGACAACGCGACGGCATCCCTCGCAGCCGGAATCGGCGGCATCAAACTCAAAGTGGGTCAGCCGGATTGGCGCACCGACATCGCGCGCGTCACAGCTGTCCGCGAGCACCTCGGCGACGACGTGCCGCTCATGGTGGACGCCAATCAGCAGTGGGATCGCCCCACCGCCAACCGAATGTGTCGAATCCTCGAGCAGTTCGACCTGGTCTGGATCGAAGAGCCGCTCGACGCGTACGACGCCGAAGGTCACGCAATGCTAGCCCGCACGTTCGACACCTCGATCGCCACCGGTGAGATGCTCGCCAGCGTCGGCGAGCACGTACGCCTGATCGAGGCGGGGTCCGTCGACATCATTCAGCCCGACGCCCCGCGCATCGGCGGCATCACACAGTTCCTGAAACTCGCCGGCCTGGCCGAGCATCGCAACCTGCAGATGGCGCCGCACTTCGCGATGGAAATCCATCTGCACCTCGCGGCTGTCTACCCGCTGCAGACCTGGGTGGAGCACTTCGACTGGCTCGACCCGCTGTTCAACGAGCACCTCGAAACCCGTGACGGCCGAATGCATCTCTCCGACCGTCCGGGCCTCGGCTTCACGCTCAGCGATCAGGCCAAGGCCTGGACCATCGGCACGGCGGAGTTCGGCAAGTAACCCCTATGTGAGGCGGAGGCGTTCCAGGGTCGCGCGGGCGCCTTCGGAGTGCAGAGAGTCCAACTGCGTGCGGTATTCGGCGACGAAGCGTTCGTTGTCGATCAGGTCGCCGAAGACCGCGCGGTTGGCGATGAAGGCCGTCGGATCCTGGTGCTGGCTCGAGGCGATCGGGACGAGCGAGTCCTTGAGCGCGTCGACGATGTCGATCGGTTGACCCTGCTCGTCGACGCCTTCGGCGTAGCGCGCCCAGCTGGCGACGACGGCAGTGGACAACCGGATGTCTCCGCCCGTTTCGAGATTCTTGCGGATGACGGGCAACAGCCACTTGGGAATTCGGTCCGACGATTCCGCGCACAGCCGCGCGACGGTGTCGCGGATCTCCGGGTTGGAAAAGCGTTCGATCAGTGTCTTCTTGTAGTCATCCAGATCGATGCCGGGGACCGGCTGCAGCGTCGGAGTTGCTTCGTTGTTCATGTAGGCCAGCAGGAACTCGGAGAACAGTGAGTCCTGGGCTACCTCGTGCACCAACCGGTAGCCGCTGAGGTAGCCGAAGTACGCGAGTGCCTGATGGCTCGCGTTCAACAGTCGCAGCTTCATCAGCTCGTACGGCGTGACGTCCTCGACCACCTGTACTCCGACGTCCTCGAACGGAGGGCGACCGAGCGTGAACTTGTCCTCGAGGACCCACTGCGTGAACGGCTCGCCCGCGACAGGCCACTGATCGTCCAGCGCGTAACGCTCCGAAAGGCTCTGCACCACTTCGGGAGTGGTCACCGGCGTGATGCGATCGACCATCGAGTTGGGGAATGCGCCCTCGGCGGTCAGCCACTGCGCCAGCTCGGGATTTTTCAGGTGCGCGAACGCAGTGAACGTCGACTGCGCGATGTGCCCGTTGCCCTCGATGTTGTCGCACGACATGATGGTGAACGGCTTCAGTCCGCGGTCCTTGCGTCGCGCGAGCGCGTCGACGACCAATCCGAACGTCGTCGACGGAACGGCCCCGTCCTTCAGATCGGCCTGAATGGAGGGATTCGCGGCGTCGAATTCGCCCGTCGTCGCGGAGAAGTTGTACCCGCCTTCGGTGATGGTGAGCGAGACGATGCGCGTCGACTCCGCGGCCATCTTCTCGATCACGGCCTCGGGATCGTCCGGTGCGAAGAGGTACTCGACGATGGATCCGATTACTCGGGTGTCCCAGGTGCCGTCCGCGTGCTTGAGCGCCAGCGTGTACAGGCAGTCCTGGGCATCCATGACGTCCTTCATCTTCCGGTCACCGGGGAGGACTCCGACGCCGCAGATTCCCCACTCCGAAGCTTCGCCCTGCTGAAGCAGCCGGTCGACGTACATCGCCTGGTGGGCGCGGTGGAACCCACCGACACCGAAGTGCACGATCCCGGCCGTCACCTCGGACCGATCGTAGGTGGGTACCGCGACGTCCTCGATGAAGTCGTCGAGAGTGCGCGAGTTCAGCTTCATACGTCGGTCTCCTTCGAGAATCCTGGGATGACAACAGCTTTGATGCTTCCAGCGACCTTGTCCGCGTTCAACGCGTCCTCGGCGTGCGCGAGATCGAACCGTGCGGTGACCATGGCGTCGAGATCGACGAGTCCCCCGAGAACCAGTTCACGAGCGATGGGCCAGGTATTGGCGTAGCGGAACACTCCGGTCAGTACCAGTTCGCGGTTCTGGATCAACGAGATCGGCAACGCGTAGTCGGATCCACCCATACCCACCAGCACCACGGTACCTGCGGGCCGAACCGCATGAATGCCGTCGACGACGGCCCTGGCCGCACCGGACGCGTCGATGAACGCGTCGACCTCGAGCTCTCGAACATCGTCCGTTGCAGGGTCGAGGACCTGCGTCGCGCCGAAGGTGGACGCGTTGACCCGACGAGCCGCGTCGATGTCGCTGACGATCACGGTCGTGGCGCCGAATGCGCGGGCGACCTGTGCGGTGACGAGGCCTACCGGTCCCGCGCCCGCGATCAACACGCTGGAGCCGGCGGTGATTCGTGCCTTCTGGGCCGACGCGATGCCGACCGACAACGGTTCGAAGAGGGCAGCGGCTTCGTCGGAGATCTCGTCGGGAATCGTGTGCGCGAAGACCGACTGGATCAACACGTACTCGGCGAGGGCGCCGTCGATCGGCGGCGTCGCGAAGAACTCCATGGACGGGCACAGGTTGTATCGGCCGGCGCGCGACTGTGCGCTCGTCGGATCCGGGCGCTGAGGTTCGATCGAGACGCGCTGGCCGATTCGGGTGTCGGCCACTGCGGAACCGACTCCTACGATCACGCCTGCAGCTTCGTGTCCGAGTACCAACGGGCCGTTCACGACGTGGTCGCCGATTCGGCCTTCCCGGTAGTAGTGCGCGTCCGACCCGCAGACTCCGACCGCGGTCACCCGCACCAGCACCTCGTCTGCCGCCGGGGTCGGAACCGGTCGCTCCTCCAGTCGAATCTCGTGGGGTCCGCTGAGAACGCTGACCTGCATCGACTGTGGCACCTCGAACTCTTCATGGGGCGGTGTTGTGTAGATCACACCTGAATGTTAGCTTAATGAGCAGAAGAACACACCCTGAGCATATGCTCACCGCCTGCAGGAGATGTCGTGACAATTTCGGTCCCCGAGGTTCCGGGACCGCAGCGTTCGTCGAAAACCACCGACGACCTGCGGCTCGCCCTCCGTGCGGCGTCGATGTATCACGTCGAGGGGGCGACGCAGGCGGAAATTGCCGCCAAGCTCGGGGTCTCCCGCCCCACCGCAGGACGGCTGGTCGCCAAAGCGCGAGCACTCGGACTGGTCACGATCGAGATCAACGTGCCCGACGAGTTGCAGGGCACCGTGCACGCCGATATCGAGCGCGATCTCGAGCGAACCTTCGGGCTGACGGAAGCTCTCGTCGTTCCCGACGTCATCGACGGCACCGACCGGGGGTACGGGTCGCTCGGGCGTGCCGCGGCCGCCGTGTTGTCCAGGCGGTTGGCGTCGACCGACACACTCGGATTCACGTGGGGCCCGGAAACCGTGGCCGTCGCGCATTCGCTGAAGTCCAGGGGCGCGAAATGCGCCCAGGTGGTTCAGCTCGACGGGTCGATGAGTTCGGCCGACTACCAGACCGGTGTGGAGTACACCCTGGGCCGCTGCGCGGAGCATCTGCAGGCACGGCCCGTCCGGTTGAACGCGCCGCTGTACGCCGATCCGGCGACAGTGACGGCGTTGCAGCAGGATTCGGTGATATCCCGCGCCCTACAAGCCGGGACCGAGGCCGAAGCGATGATGTACGGCCTCGGTCCCGTTTCCACGTCGACCACGCTGTTCGAGGGCAGCTTCATCGACCTGGAGATCATCGACGAACTCCGCAATCTCGGCGCCGTCGGTGAAATCGGTGGTCGATTCTTCGACATCGACGGGACCCCGACGGGCGGCTCGCTCCCGGACCGGACGGTGTCCGTCGGACTCGACGCCATCCGGTCGTGCGACCGGGCAATTCTGATCTCCGGTGGTGTCAAGAAACACCAGGCAATACTCGGTGCACTTCGCGGTGGCTTCGCCTCCGTACTCGTCACCGACATCGAAAGTGCGCGTTGGTTGATGGCGCATACAACGGAAGGTGTGTCCCAGTGAGGTTATTACCCAAGGTGGTCGTCGCGGCCTCGCTCGCGACGACCCTGACGCTGTCCGGCTGTGCCGGCGCAGGTTCGATCGGTGGTGACGGTGACGGTACGACGATCACCGTCGCCATCGTGTCGAACTCGCAGATGTCCGACGCCATCTCGTTGGCGCCCGAGTTCGAGGCCGAGAACCCGGGTATCAATCTGAAGTTCGTGTCTCTGTCGGAGAACGAGGCTCGTGCCAAGATCACCGCGTCCGTCGCCACCGGTGGCGGTGAGTTCGACGTCGTGATGATCAGCAACTTCGAGACCCCGCAGTGGGCCGAGAACGGTTGGCTCACCAACCTGTCCGAGTACGCCGACGCGACGCCTGGATACGACGAGGACGACTTCATTCCGACGCTGAAGGAGTCACTGTCCTACGAGGGCAGCATGTACTCCGTCCCGTTCTACGGTGAGTCGTCGTTCCTGATGTACCGCAAGGATCTGATGGAAGCGGCAGGCATCACGATGCCGGAGGAGCCGACGTGGCAGGAAGTCGCCGACGCCGCCGCGAAGCTCGACAGCCCCGACGTCTCGGGTATCTGCCTCCGTGGGAAGCCCGGCTGGGGTGAGGTTCTCGCCCCGCTCAACACGGTCATCAACGCGTTCGGTGGACGCTGGTACGACGAGAACTGGAACGCGCAACTCACCAGTCCCGAAACCGAAGCGGCAGTGCAGTTCTACGTCGACACCGTCCGTGAACACGGACAGGCGGGCGCTGCGACGAGTGGTTTCAGCGAGTGCGGTACGCAGCTTTCGCAGGGGAACACCGCGATGTGGTACGACGCCACCTCCGCCGTGTCGGTGCTGGAGGACCCGACGTCGAGCAACGTCGTCGGCAAGATCGGATACGCCAAGGCGCCGAGCGAGGCCAAGAGCGACAACGGCTGGCTGTACTCCTGGGCGCTCGGAATCCCCACCACCTCGGAGAATCCCGACGACGCATGGAAGTTCGTGTCGTGGATGACCAGCAAGGAGTACCTGAACAAGGTCGGGAACGAGCTGGGGTGGGAGCGTGTTCCGCCCGGAAGCCGCTTGTCCACCTACGAGATTCCCGAGTACAAGGAAGCATCCGCAGCCTACGGTCAGGTGACGTTGGACTCGATCAACGGTGCGGACCCCAACAATCCGACGGTCGACCCCGTTCCGTACACGGGTGTGCAGTTCCTGACCATTCCCGAATTCCAGGATCTCGGAACCCGTGTCAGCCAACAGATCAGTGCAGCAGTTGCAGGACGAATCAGCGTCCAGGACGCGCTCGAACAAGCGCAGCAGTACGCCGAAGTGGTCGGTAAGACGTACCAGGAGGGCCAGGGATGACCACCACCGAAACGAGGTCGGCGGAAGCCGATTCCGAGAAGTTCGTACCGAGACCGAGAACCATCTCCAAGGCCGAGGGGTGGCGTCGACGCGGCCCGCTCCTGCCCGCGATGGTGTTCGCTATCGTCGTCACTCAGATCCCCTTCCTGTTCACGCTGTACTACTCGACTCAGTCGTGGAACCTCGTCCGACCGGGTTCGCGAGAGTTCAACTGGCTCAACAACTACGTCGACGTGTTCCGTGACAGTCAGTTTCGTGAAGTCGCACTGAACACGGTCATCATGATCGTCGGCACCGTCATCATCTCGGTGATCCTCGGTCTGTTCCTGGCGTTGCTGCTGGATCGGAAGTTCATCGGCCGCAGCCTGATCCGTACTCTCTTGATCACACCGTTCCTGATCACCCCGGTCGCCGGTGCGCTGATCTGGAAGACCACGATGTTCGATCCGGTCTTCGGCCTG
The DNA here is from genome assembly GCF_042667435.1 of Rhodococcus sp. NPDC057297. NCBI lineage: Bacteria > Bacillati > Actinomycetota > Actinomycetes > Mycobacteriales > Nocardiaceae > Rhodococcus > Rhodococcus sp. NPDC057297. The sequence goes on from NZ_JBHUZE010000001.1 coordinate 676,322, forward strand.
ATCAACTTCGTGCTCAGCCCGTTCGGCGTGGACCAGATCGACTGGGTCTCCCGCTACCCGCTTCCGGCCGTCATGGCCAACCTGATCTGGCAGTGGACGCCGTTCATGATGCTGCTGATCCTCGCCGGCCTGCAGTCGATGCCCAAGGACATCTCCGAGGCGGCGCGAGTCGACGGCGCAGGGCCCTTCAAGCTGTTCCGGGAGCTCACCCTCCCGCACCTGCGGCGGTTCATCGAACTCGGCGCGGTGCTCGGTGCGATCTACCTGGTCAACACGTTCGACGCGGTGTACATGATGACCTCGGGCGGCCCGGGTGTCGCCTCCGCGAACCTGCCGTTCTACATCTACCAACGCGCCTTCCTCGGATTCGACATCGGGCAGGCCGCGGCCATGGGCGTGGTCACGGTGGTGGCCACCATCATCGTCAGCACCTTGGCGCTGAGACTGATCTTCAAGAGCTTCAGTGGAAACGAGGAGGCTGCGTGATGAGTACCGCTACCACGAACAAGAAAGCAGTGCCGCAGACATCCGACGGTGTCGCCATCAAGCGCAAGAGCAAGTGGGGCCCCGGCACCATCTGGTCGTTCGTCGCCTGGGTCGCGGGCATCACGTTCTTCTTCCCGGTGCTGTGGATGGTGCTGACCGGCTTCAAGCAGGAGGCCGACGCCTACTCGGACCCGCCGAAGCTGTTCTTCACCCCGACGCTGGATCAGTACCGCGGAGTGCTCGAGAGCGGCATCGGCACCACACTGCTCAACTCGGCGTTCGCGACCGTGGTCTCGACGCTTCTCGTTCTGCTGCTGGGTGTTCCGGCCGCGTTCGCGCTGTCGCTGCGGCCGGTGAAGAAGACGAAGGACGTGCTGTTCTTCTTCATCTCCACCAAGATGCTCCCGGTGGTCGCGGCTATCGTTCCGTTGTACGTCATCGTCGGCGACATCGGCATGCTGGACAACATCTGGACCCTCGTGATCCTCTACACCGCAATGAATCTCCCCATCGCGGTGTGGATGATGCGGTCGTTCTTCCTCGAGGTTCCGAGCGAGTTGCTCGAGGCCGCCAGCATGGACGGTGCATCACTGTGGACCTCGGTGCGTGAGGTGATCCTGCCGCTCGTCTCTCCCGGTATCGCCGCGACGTCGCTCATCTGCGTCATCTTCTCGTGGAACGAGTTCTTCTTCGCCGTCAACCTCACCGCCGTTCAGGCACAGACCATTCCGGTCTATCTCGTCGGCTTCATCACCGGACAGGGCCTGTACTGGGCACAGCTGTCCGCCGCTGCGACATTCGCAGCCCTCCCCGTCGTCCTTGCCGGATGGTTCGCGCAGAACAAGCTCGTGCGCGGTCTGTCCTTCGGCGCCATCAAATAGGTACAGGAGCTCACTGAAATGGCTGCAATCACGTACAAGAAGGCATCCTGCGTCTACGAAGGTGCCGACAAGCTCGCCGTCGATTCACTCGACCTCGACATCCAGGACGGCGAGTTCGTCGTCCTCGTCGGACCGTCCGGTTCCGGCAAGTCCACCGCTCTGCGCATGCTCGCCGGGCTCGAGGAGATCGACGGCGGCGCCATCGAGATCGGTGGCAAGAACATGGTGGGCGTGCCGTCCAAGGACCGCGACATCGCCATGGTCTTCCAGAACTACGCGCTCTACCCCAACAAGACCGTCGGGGAGAACATGGGCTTCGCGCTCAAGATGCGCGGCGTTCCGCTGGAGGAGCGCAAGGCGAAGGTCGCGGAGGCCGCCAAGATCCTCGACCTGACGGAGTACCTCGACCGTAAGCCGGGCAAGCTCTCCGGTGGTCAGCGTCAACGAGTTGCCATGGGCCGCGCCATCGTTCGTGAGCCCCAGGTGTTCTGCATGGACGAACCTCTGTCCAACCTCGACGCCAAACTGCGCGTGCAGACGCGCACGCAGATCGCGGCCCTGCAGCGTCGTCTCGGCACCACGACCGTGTACGTCACCCACGATCAGGTCGAGGCCATGACGATGGGTGACCGGGTTGCCGTGCTGCGCGGTGGCAAGCTGCAGCAGTTCGCGTCGCCCACGGACCTCTACGACAATCCGGTCAACGCCTTCGTCGCCGGCTTCATCGGCTCACCCGCGATGAACCTCATGACGGTGCCCATCGGGTCCGGCGGAGTGCAGATCGGCAACTTCCTGTTGCCTCTCGAACGCGACGAACTGACCAAGCTCGCCTCGCTCGGCCTGGACAACGTGACTGTCGGGCTTCGGCCCGAGCAGCTCGGGATCACGCGTGGAAGCGGGGAAGGTTTCGAGGGCAAGGTCGACCTCATCGAGGAGCTGGGCAGCGAATCGTACGTCTACGCCCACCTCGACGACCCCAAGGTCAAGGGACTCGACGGCGGACCGGTGTCCCTCGTCGCACGCTCGGCCGTCCGCGCTCCCGCCAAGATCGGCGAAAGCGTCGCCCTCACACGGCTGGACGGTGCGATTCACCTGTTCCACCCGGAATCGGGTGAGCGGATCTGATCACTCTGCGGCAGGGCGCTACCCCCGTACCCCTGTTCGGGGGTAGCGCGCTCACCACTCGACTCAATAGCGTGGAGAGTAAGTGAGATGTGCGCCACAGCTAGGGAGTGATCATGACGGACGGAACGGGCTACACCGCATTCAAGCAGGCCCGCGACCTGCTGCTGGATGCCTACGGCGATTACGACGCCGCGACGGCGAACTTCCAGTGGCCTACCTTCGGTGAGAAGTTCAACTGGGCGATCGACTGGTTCGACGCGTACGCACGCGGCAACGACGGTATTGCCCTGTGGATCGTCGAGGAGGACGGGTCCGAGGGCAAGTTCACGTTCGACTCCATGTCCCGGCGTTCCGACCAAGTGGCGCGGTGGTTGGAATCTCTGGGCATCGGCCGCGGCGACTCGGTGATTCTGATGCTCGGTAACCAGGTCGAGCTCTGGGAGTCGATGCTGGCCGTCATGAAGCTCGGCGCCGTTCTGATGCCGACGACCACGGCGATCGGCTCCGTGGACTTGACCGACCGCCTGCAGCGAGGGAAAGCCAAGGCCGTCATCGTCAACCCCGCCGATGCACCGAAGTTCGACGAGGTGCCGGGTGAGTATCTGAAGCTGTCGGTCGGTGCGCACGACGGGTGGACCGACTTCCGTTCGGCGTACGACGTCCAGGACGCGCAACCGTTCGAGACGGTGACAGCCCCCGACGATCGCCTTCTGCTGTACTTCACCTCGGGAACGACGAGCAAGCCGAAACTCGTCGAGCACACTCAGGTGTCCTACCCCGTCGGCCACCTGAGCACCATGTACTTCCTCGGCGTCAGGCCGGGCGACGTCCACCTCAACATCAGTTCACCGGGGTGGGCCAAGCACGCGTGGAGTTGCTTCTTCGCGCCGTGGATTGCCGAGGCGACCATCTTCGTCTACAACTACACGCGGTTCGACGCCACGGCGCTGCTCGCGCAGATCCGTCGCGCCGAGGTGACGACGTTCTGCGCACCGCCGACGGTGTGGCGCATGCTGATTCAGGCCGACATCTCCGGTGGCCGGGGTGCGCTGCGTGAGGCCATCGGTGCGGGCGAACCGTTGAACCCGGAGGTCATCTCGCACGTGCAGAAGCAGTGGGGGCTGAACATCCGTGACGGCTTCGGACAGACGGAAACCACTGCGCTGGTGGCGAACACGCCGGGCGCGGAGCTGAAGTTCGGTTCGATGGGTCGACCGCTCCCCGGTGTGCCCGTCGTGATCATCGATCCGGTGACCGGTGAGCGCGCCGACGAGGGTGAGATCTGCCTGGACCTCGAGCAGCATCCGTTCAACCTCATGACCGGCTACCTGGACAACCCGGCTCGCAACGCCGAGGTCATGTCCGGTGGGTACTACCACACCGGGGACGTCGCGTCGCGGGATGCCAAGGGCTACATCACGTACGTCGGACGCACCGACGACGTGTTCAAGGCGTCGGATTACAAGGTCTCGCCCTTCGAGCTCGAAAGCGTGCTCATCGAGCACCCGGCCGTGGCCGAAGCGGCCGTCGTCCCTGCTCCCGACGAGACGCGCCTGGCCGTGCCGAAGGCCTACGTTGCCCTCGCCGCCGGCTGGGAACCGAACGAGGACACAGCAATCGAGATTCTGAAGTACGCCCGCGAACATCTGGCGCCGTACCTGCGGGTGCGTAGAATCGAGTTCTTCGAGCTTCCGAAGACCATCTCCGGCAAGATTCGACGCGTCGAGCTTCGAGCCCGCGAGAATTCCGGTGAAGTCCTGTCCGGGGAGTATCGGGACGACACCATCCGCATGTGAGTGAAAATGTAGGTCGAGGCCTACATTCCACTTACATGAAAGGTGTTCCGACCGAAACATTTCTCGAGTCACGGGCCCGTGTAAGACCGCGCTTCTCGAGGATCGGCCGCACGCCTTCGCCGAAGTGGTAGGCCTCCTCGAGGTGCGGATAGCCGGAGAGAACGAAGTGATCGAGCCCGATCGACGCGTACTCGGCGATGCGATCGGCCACTTCCTCGTGCGAGCCCACCAAAGCTGTGCCCGCCCCTCCGCGGACCAGGCCGACACCCGTCCACAGATTGGGCGCGATCTCCAGTGAGCGGGCGTCGGCGCCTGCCGTGTACGCGCTGCCGCCGCCGTGCAGTTCACGCATACGACGCTGGCCCTCGGACACCGAGCGGGACAGGCTTTCCTGAGCCGCTTCGACGGTCTTGGGGTCGAGGGCACCGAGCAGGCGGTCCGCCTCTGCCCACGCCTGCTCGGACGTGTCTCGTGAGATGACGTGCAGCCGAATGCCGTAATCGAGGGTGCGGCCCTGCACCTCCGCCAGGTCTCTGATCCACGCGATCTTCGATGCCACCGCCGCTGCCGGTTCGCCCCACGTCAGGTAAGTGTCCGCGAACTGCGACGCCACCGTCCCCGCGGCCGGAGACGAACCGCCGAAGAAGATCGGCGGCGCCGGATCCGGATGACGCTGCAGCACAGCGTCTTCCACCTTGATGTATTTGCCGTCGAAGGACACCGGCCCGTCGTTCGCCCACAGGCGGCGGGTGACGTCGAGGAATTCACCGCAGCGCTCGTAGCGCTGGTTCTTGTCCAGAAAATCACCGAACCGTCGCTGCTCGTGGTCCTCGCCACCGGTGACGACGTTCAGCAGGAGACGTCCGCCGGACTGCCACTGGAACGTCGCGGCCATCTGAGCGGCCAACGTCGGACTGAGCAGACCTGGCCGTAGAGCGACAAGGAACTTGAGGGTCTCGGTGGTGTCGATCATCATCGCCGTCGTCAACCACGCGTCCTCGCACCACGCACCCGTCGGCGTCAGGACCGCCTCGAATCCGTTGCTCTCCGCTGCGGCGCCGATCTGGTTGAGATACTTCAGCGTTGCGGGTCGATCCCCGGACATCGACGATCCGTGTCCACCCGCCATCAGATTGCGGGAGTCGCCGTACGTGGGCAGGAACCAATGGAAGCGCGCAGACATGCTGAGCAAGTTTGGCAGGGTGGGATGCGCAGGTCCAGCGTTCGAATCAGCATGATTTCAATGGGTGAACCAGTCGGTCTGTCGTCTTACTCTGGCTCCACATGACCACATTTGCCGAGGCCGCGTCGGCCGAATCGGAGCCGGCCCGACGCAAGCGACTACGCACCGTCGTTGCCGCGTCGCTGTTGGGGACGACAGTCGAATGGTACGACTTCTTCCTCTACGCGACGGCCGCCAGCTTGGTGTTCAACCGACTCTTCTTTCCCGATCAGAGCTCGTTCGTCGGAACGATGCTGTCCTTCGCGACCTTCGCCGTCGGATTCGTCGTCAGACCCATCGGCGGCGTCGTGTTCGGGCACTTCGGCGACCGGATCGGGCGAAAGAAAACGCTCGCGTTGACGATGTTCATCATGGGAATCGCCACGGCGCTCATGGGCGCGTTGCCGACAACCGAACAGATCGGCGTACTCGCGCCGATCCTTCTGCTTCTGCTTCGGATTCTGCAGGGCTTCGCACTCGGTGGCGAATGGGCGGGGGCAGTGCTGCTCGCCGTCGAGCACAGCCCCGAGAAGAAGCGCGGACTCTTCGGCAGCATCCCGCAGATCGGACTTGCACTCGGTTTGGCATTGGGGACAGCGGTGTTCGCACTGCTCCAAACCGTGTTCGACGACGACGCCTTCCTCGCCTACGGATGGCGTATCGCCTTTCTTCTCAGCCTCGTGTTGGTGGCCGTCGGTTTGGTCGTGCGTCTGAAGGTCGAAGAAACCCCTGCCTTCCAAGCGGTTACCGACCTGAAGCAACGCTCGTCGGCGCCCGTACGCGAGGTATTCGCACGCAAATCCATTCGCAGCACCGTCCTGGGTTTGCTCTCCAGGTGGGGCGAGGGGGCCGCGTTCAACACCTGGGGTGTCTTCGCCATCACCTACGCAACGACACAACTGGACTACGAGAAGGTGCCCGTCCTGCTCGTCGTGACCGTTGCCGCGCTGGTGATGGCAGTGCTCCTGCCGGTTTCCGGTCTGTTGGTCGACCGATTCGGGGCCAAGCGGATCTACATCATCGGTATCGCGTTGTACGGCATCGCAGTGTTCCCGGTCTTCGCCTTGTTCGGCACCGGCAGTCTGTGGCTGTTCGGCCTGGGACTGGTATTGGTGTTCGGATTCGTCCACGCCCTGTTCTACGGCGCACAGGGAACGCTCTACGCAAGCCTCTACCCGACGGAAATTCGCTACACCGGATTGTCCATCGTCTACCAGTTCTCCGGCATCTACGCCTCGGGCGTCACACCGTTGATCCTGACGGCTCTCATCGCAGCAGGCAGCGGATCACCCTGGCTTGCCTGCGCCTTCCTCGTCGGAACCTCCGTCATCAGCGTCATCGCCACAGCCCTCGTCCGTAAGCGGGATCTGTACCTCTGACCGTGTCTTTTCCGGACCGAACGCCACATTCGGTCCGGAAAAGCGGGTGTCCGAAAGCGGGTGTCCGAAAGCGGGTGCCCGAAAGTGGCTGTCGGAAAAGCGGGTACGACGCTAAAGCTTCAGGAACGGTTCGACGACGGCGAGGACTTCGGCGCTTGCGGCGGGGGTGGTCGAGTGGTCGAATCCGCGGATGGTGTGCAGTTCGGAGTTCTCGACGAGTGCGGCTGCGGCTGCGGTGTCGTCGAGCCGCGTGGTGTCCTGGGATCCGACGTAGAACAGTGACGGGATCTTCAGGCCGCGCAGGTCGGCGTCGGACAGTCCGGGTTCTACGTCGGATGCCCGGAAGTAGGCCGCCATGGCGTCGGAGTCGTCGGCGGAGAACACAGCACGTGTAGCAGCGTCGACGGGGAACAGCCGGTGCTTGTTCCACTCCTCGATGAATCCGTCCATTCCTCGGTCGGCGAGGACGTCGGCGCAACCGGGGAAGAACAGCCGGTCGAAGGCGCCTTTCTGCGGTCCGTGCGAACCGCCGCCGGAGATCAGCTTGGTCACCCTCTCGGGTGCGCGTGCTGCCAGGGTCAGGCCGGCTCGGGCGCCGTAGGAGTAGCCCCAGTAATCAGCGCTGGGGACGCCTACCGCGTCGAGGACTGCCACGAGGTCGCCGACGATGGAGTCCATCGTGTACGCCTCGATCTCGTGCGGCTTGTCGCTTCGCCCGTGGCCGCGCATGTCGACGAGGATCAACGTCCGGCTGGGTCGAAGTGCCTTGACGTATCCGAAGGTTCGCCAGATCGTGTGCGTCAGCAGGCTGCCGTGCACCAGCAGCAACGGTGGTCCTGATCCCACGACCTGGAAGGCGATGCGGGTTCCGTCGGCGGGGTTGGTAGCGAAGTCCACGTGTTCATTGTGCTCCACCCCGGCGATGGAAGGCATCGACGGCTGCTTCAACGGTGTAGTGGAATCTGGACGCGTCGAATCTGCTGCCCACGCCGAAACGGATGAGCCGATCCTTGATCGGGCCTTTCATCTCGGCGAAGGCAAGGCGAATTCCTTTGTCCTCCAGGAACTGATCGAGCTCGACGAGTTCGTCGACGGCCGTGGTGTCGAGCCCGGTGATGGGTTCGGCGGCGACGACCACCCATTCCACCGGCACCGGAGCAGCTGCGACGGCAGTGCGAATGTACTGGTCGAAGATGTCGCCGTTGGCGAAGAAGAGCGGCGCGTCGAATCGGACGAGAAGCAGACCCGGGATCCGTTCACCGTCGGGGTGCCGGTCGATGTCGTGGAAGCCAGGACGGTCCGACGTTCGGACCAGCTCGGTGCGGTACGGCTGCCAGGCGCGCGCGACGACGGCGAAGAACGACAGGGCGATCGCGACGAGTATTCCCTGCAGCACCCCGACGAGGACGACGCCGAGGAAAGCGGCTGCCGCCAGACCGAATTCGACCCGACTCATGTGCCACATCCGTACGAGACCGGACACGTCGATCAACGACGTCGCGGCCACGATCACGACCGCACCGAGCGCCGCGTCAGGAAGGTAGGCGGTGATCCCGGGAGCAGCGAGGACGAACGCGAGGACAGCGAGAGCTCCCACGACCCCGGTCAGTTGAGTTCGAGCACCGTTCTGTTCGGCGACCGGTGTCCGAGATCCACTCGCCGAGATCGGGAATCCGCCGAACAACCCCCCGGCGACGTTGGCCACGCCGATGGCTTTCATCTCGGTGCTGCCGTTCACCTCCTCGCCGTGTCGGGCGGCGAAAGTGCGGGACAGAACGCCGGTGTCGGCGAACGCCAGCAGGGCTATCGCTGCGGCGGGCCCGATCAGCGACACGACGTCACCCCAGTCGACCCCACCGAACGAGGGGAGAGGCAGACCGCGGGGTAGTTCGCCGACCATCGACAGTCGATCGGTGAGATCGAGAAACGCGACTGCGACCATTGCGCCGACCACCGCAACGAGAACGCCGGGGATGCGCGGGATCCACCGTCGGAAAGCGGGAATGACGAAGAGGCATCCGAGTCCGACAACAGCGGCGACCGGGTCGATGTCGCCGCCCGGAACGGAACGGACGATCTCCGTGAACTGCCCCGTCACACCGTCCGCAGCCACGGAGAACCCCAGTACTTTCGGCAGCTGGCCGACGATGACGATGAGTGCTATCGCATTCAGATAACCGAGCCTGATGGGTTTCGACAGCAGTTGGGTGACGAACCCGAGCCGAAGGTAACCGCCCGCGATCAGGATCACGCCGACCAGCACGCCGAGGATCCCCGCCAACGCCAGAGCGCTCGCCGGGTCGTCGGTGACGGCCAATGGGATGACGGCGGCGGCGATGAGCGGCGCCAGCGACGAATCCGGCCCCAGGACCAGAATCTTCGACGGACCGACCACGGCGTACGCGAGCAGTGGAACGATCGTGGCGTACAACCCGGCGTATGCGGGCAACCCTGCTGCCTGCGCATATCCCATCCCGGCTGGAATGAGAAGAGCCGTCAGTACCAGGCCTGCCGTGATGTCGTTGCGTAGCCACTCGCGGCGGTAACCACGGGCAGTGACTACTCCGGGCAGCCGGCCGACGATTCCCGCTACGGTCATCGCTCGAACCTACAGCGACTCGGGCAAATCGGTCTCCTCGTCTCGGCCCAACTCCACCCATCTCGTCGGCTGGAGGTCTCGAAGGAACGGCAGATCATGGCTGACGACGACGAGTGCGCCCCGGTAGCTCGCCAGCGCCTCGGTCAGATGCTTCTTGCTGGCGAGGTCGAGGTTGTTCGTCGGTTCGTCGAGCATGAGCAGTTTCGGTGCGGGGTCGGCAAGCAGGATTCGGGCAATCGCCGCCCGCAGGCGCTCCCCGCCCGACAACGTCGACACCACCGCGTCCGCGTCGCTGCCGCGGAACAGGAATCTCGCGAGCTGGGCGCGGATCTGCTCGTTGGTGGCGTGAACGGCCACATCGGCGACATTCTGTGCCACCGTTCGTGACTCGTCGAACACATCGAGGCGCTGCGGCAGGTACCGCCACGGTACCGACGGTCCAGCCCTGTCGATCGTGCGCAGCAGGGTGGTCTTCCCGCTGCCGTTCGGCCCGATCAACGCAATGCGCTCCGGACCGACGATGGCGAGTTCGTCGACCATCGAGATCTGCTGACCGGCAAACACTTCCGTGTCGGGAAGATCGACGCGAATCTCCTTGTCGTCACGAAGTCGTTCCTCGGCAGCAGCGAGTACGTCCTGGGCGTCGTCGACCTTCTCGATGTGGTTGTTGCGCAATTTGCCCGCCGATACCTGAGCTGCACGTTTACGTGCACCCATGACAATCTTGGGCTCGCGCTTCTGCTCGTACATCTTCTTGCCGTACCGCGCCCGTCGATCGATCTTCGTTCTGGCCTCGACCAATTCGCGTTCCTGTTTGCGAACGTCGTTCTTGGCATCGTGCAGTGCGGCCCGCGCAGCCTCCTGCTCGGCATCGATCACCGACCGATAGTGCGTGTAGTTGCCGCCGAACATTCGCAGCCGAGTGGGCCCGGATCGGTCGGCCCTCAGCTCGGCCGTGGAGTCCATGAGATCGAGAAGTTCGATGTCGTGACTCGTCACCACCAGGACGCCGTCGAACGACTGAACTGCCTGGTAGAGCCGGGCGCGGGCGCGCAGATCCAAGTTGTTCGTCGGCTCGTCGAGCAGCAGTACGTCCGGCTCCGCCAGCAACTGTGCCGTCAGAGCCAACAGCATCGATTCACCACCCGACAGGGTTCCTATGACCCGATCCAGATCGGTTCGGACAGAAACGATGTGACCGAGGCCGAGTTGCCCGAGCAAAGCGACGGCCTGGTCCTCGGCGTCCCAGCGATTGCCGACCACGCCGAAGTCGTCCTCGGATCCTTCACCGGATTCGATGCGGTGCAACGCTTCTCGGAGAACGCGCAGCCCGAGGATGTCGTCGACCCGGCGATCGGTGTGCAGGGCGACGTCCTGCGGAAGGTATCCGACGACTCCGTCGACGGTGACCGAACCGCGGGTCGGTGTGTACTGGCCCGTGACGATCTTCAGCAGCGTGGACTTACCGGCCCCGTTCGATCCGACGAGTCCTGTTCTGCCCGAGGAGAACACAGCGTCGAGACCGTCGAAGACAGGATCGCCGCTCGGCCAAGCGAAGGTGAGATCGGACATGCGCAGAGAAGGAGAAGTAGACATGATTGCTCCAGAGGTGTGCGTGCAGGGATGCAGGCGAGAAAACCTCTAGAAGAGCAACGGCCTCTCCGATTCTGTTGGCAGCAAGGCGAGAACCACGATAGACCCGCGTCGGATCCCCCGCAACCCATTTACGTGAGTGGAAACATAGGCCAGCGGACAGGAGCGGAGCCTGCGAAGCGACCAGAAATCACCTGTCATTTCCACTCACGTAGGAATCGGGCATGATCGGACGGGTGCGCACATCCATGAAGACGGTTCCCGCTCTCTGTGCTGTGGTGGCACTGGTTCTTGCCGGCTGCGGGGACGACGGTCCACCGGAACCCATGACCACCGCGCAAGCGTTCGTGGACGCGATCAACAGCGGGTCGGCCGACGCGGCGGCCGCGCTCACCACCGACCCCGCCGCCGCGACGGCGTCGCTGAACGGCCTGTACGACGGTTTGAGCGGGGGCGGCACCGTGACGGCGACTCCCGATTTCGAGGTCGCCTCGGCATCCGACGAGGGCGGCGCGGTGACCCTCGACGCCACCTGGCGGTTCTCGACGACCGACGACGGCACCGAAGAACCCGACGGCGAACCGAAGCAGTGGCAGTACGACACCTCCGCCACGGCAACCGAAACGGAGCAGGGCTGGCGCATTCAATGGGACCCGGCCGTACTGGCACCGGGACTGTCCGCGGACACCACTGTCAGATACACCCCGACCGACGCGCTCGTGGCTCCGCGAGTGTTCGATCGAGGCGGCGCCGAGTTGATGTCGCAGCAGACGGTCACCCTGGTGAATGTCGACTCCACCGCCGATCCGGCGGCCGTCGCGTCGTTCATCACGCCGATCGTGCCGACCATTACTGCAGAGTCGATCGCCACCGATCAGGCTGCTTCTCAGGGGAATTCCACGACGGTGGTGTCGCTCCGGCAGTCGGACATCGATCCGATCGCCGCGCCCTTGGCCGCAACGCCGGGCGTCACGCTTGCCCCGCAGCTTCGACTGCTCACTACCGACCGAGCGTTGGCGTCGCCCGCGTTGACCGGGGTGTCCGAGCTGTGGCAGTCCCAGGTCGACGACAACAAGGGCTGGTCCGTTCAGTCGGTGAACACCGACGGCACGGTGACGCAGCTCGCCGGGCTCGACGCCACCCCCGCGCCGGACATCGCGACGACGCTCGACACCGGCCTGCAGCTCAAAGCGGAGAATGCGCTTGCGTCGATCCCGCAGCAAGCGGCGATCGTCGCGCTGCAACCATCCACCGGCAACGTGTTGGCGGTCGCGCAGAACTCGGCAGCCGATGCTCAGGGGCCGATCGCGCTGACCGGTCTCTACCCGCCCGGATCCACATTCAAGACGGTCACCACGTCCGCCGCACTCGAAGCCGGTACGGCCACCCCCGACACGGTCCTGCCGTGCCCCGGCACCGAGAACATCGAAGGTAGGCAGATACCCAACGACGACAACTTCGATCTGGGCGACGTACCCCTGCACACGGCGTTCGCGCGCTCGTGCAACACGACGATGGGACGCCTCGGCGTCGGCCTGCCCGCCGACGGCCTGCAGCAGACGGCACTGCAGTACGGCCTCGGCGTCGACTACGTGACGCCTGGCCTGACCTCCGTCACCGGCAGCGTCCCTCTCGCGGACACCCCGGCAGCACGCGTCGAGTCGGCCATCGGTCAGGGAGCGGTCACGGCAACACCGTTCGGGATGGCGTTGGTGGCGTCGTCGATCGCCGGTGGATCGCTGAAGCCCCCGACCCTGGTCCAGGGTCAACCGGGTGTCGCCGACAAGACGGTGGCGCCGGTCGACGTCACCGTTGCCGATCAGGTCAAGACGATGATGCGAGAAACGGTCACCGGCGGAACAGCCACTCAACTGCAGGACATCCCCGGCTTGCTCGGCAAGACCGGTACCGCCGAATTCGGCCCCGACAACGAAGGTGCTCACGGCTGGTTCGTCGGCATCCAGGACGACCTCGCCTTGGCGGTCTTCGTGTACGACGCCCAGAGCTCATCGCCGGCCGTCGACGCTGCGGGTCGATTCCTGCGCTGATCCGCTGACGGGTGCATTGACCGAACGTCACATTCGCTCGTCTTGCCCCTGGCCGCGCAGGTTTCAGCGGGTGCGCAGGTTGCAACCCGCGCGCTGGCAACAACCCGCGCAGTCGGCGATGAAACACGAGCGAACGTGCCGTTCGATCCGGAAAGGGGAGCCGGCGACGCCGAATCGTGACCGTAGCGAGTGAATACCGTGCTTGTTACTCGTGTGACTCTAGTGAATATTGTGACTCATGAGTTCTGTGGGGATGCCGGTTGTGCGCCGGATACGCGGCCGCTACGTGGTTGCTGTGGGGGCAAGTCTTGCCGTGACGTCGACTGTTGCGTTCTGGACGCTGGACAGTCCGCCCAGTGAGGGCGAGCGCGTCGTGGACCAGTTCGTCGCAGCACTCAACGACCGTGATGTCCAAGCCGCGGCGGCGTTGACCACGTATCCCAACGCTGCGGCTGCGAGTCTTCAGCAGATGTTCGACGGTTTGGCGGCGGGCGGGCAGTCGACGGGCGACTTCGAGGTCGGCCAGTTCATCGATCTGAGCGGCGACTCGGGATTCTTCACCGTCGATTCCGACTGGCATTTCCGTGACGGTCAGGATTGGGCCTACGACACTCGTGGCACGGCCAAGAAGCTCAGTGTCGGCTGGCGCATCGCGTGGGAGCCGGCTGTCGTGGCGCCGGACATGGTGCCGGGTGGTTCGGTCCGGTACGTACGCACCGATGCCGCGCCGCCGTCGGTCTTCGATTCGGCTCGGAACGTGCTGATGAACGAGCGGACGATCAACGCCGTCCTGCTCGACCCTGCGCAGATGCCGGACCCAGCGGCGTCCGCCGCGCAGCTTGCCGACGTCATCGACGTCGTCGCACCGCTGATCACGTCGGACTCGTTGCTCACCGAGTTGGCGGCGACGCCGGGCAGTTCGGTGCTCGCCGTCAATCTGCGCGACGACGACTTCGCGGTGCTCGAAGACGATCTCAGGGCCATTCCCGGTGTTGTCATCGCGCAGACGCCGAAGCTGATCGCGGGGGACCGCCGGATCACCTCGCCGCTGCTGGACTCGTTGCGCGACGCATGGCAGCAGAACCGCGATGCGACGGCAGGCTGGGCCGTCGACGTCATCGGTCCGGATGGGACGTACGTGCGGCAGGCAGGCTTCCAGGGGCCTGCCGGTCCGGATCTGCACTCGACGCTCGATCCGCGGGTTCAGCTTGCGGCCGAGGAAGCCGTGGTCAGTGCTCCGTCGTCGGCCTCGATCGTGGCGATTGCACCCTCGACCGGTGCGATAGTCGCCGCCGCGCAGAACAGTTATGCGAACGAGCAGGGACAGATCGCGTTCTCGGCGATGTATCCCGTCGGATCGGCGGCCGATCTGCTGGCCGTCGAGGGAGTGGATCCGACGAGTCTCGGTTTCGGCGTGGATTATTCGATGCCGGGCCTGAACGCCTACACCGGGCAGTTCCCGTCGAGTACTAGTTCCATCGACCGGTTCCGGAACGTCGGGAACACGTCGTCCGACGTCACGGTCACCCCGTTCGGCCTGGCCCAGATGGGTGCTGCCGTGGCGCGAGGTGGCGCGACGCTGCCGTCGATCGTCTCGGGTCAGACGGCGACCGCCAGCAAGGAGACTGCAGCGATTCCGGAGTCTGCACTGCAGCGTCTGCGCGAAATCTTCCAGAACTCCGCGCACGATGAAGGTTTTGCGGCCTACGACGGGTTGACCGGTTTCGCCGGTAACAGCGACGATGATCGCTGGTTCATCGGCACCCGAGGTGACCTGGCGTTCGCGGTGTACATCGAGGACGCGTACGGCACCGATCAGGCCGTGAAGATGGGCACGCAGATGCTGACTGCATTGGACTCCGGCACCACCGAGTAGCTTTACCCTTCGTGACTCTGCTCGAATTCGGACTACTCGTCGTCGCCGGTTTCTTCGCCGGCCTCGTGGGTTTCGTGACCGGGTTGGCGTCACTGGTGTCCTATCCGGCGCTGTTGATGGCAGGCGTACCGCCGGTCGCCGCGAATGTCACCAACACGGTGGCGATGGTGGCGGTCGGAGTCGGGGCCACCACCAACGCGTCGAGCGAGATCGCCAAGGACGGAAAGAAACTCGTTCGGTTGGCGGCGATCTCCGCTGCGGGTGGGCTAGCGGGTGCACTGTTGCTGCTGTTCGCGCCCGAGGGTTCGTTCGAGGCGGTCGTGCCGTTCCTGGTTGCTTTCGCTGCGATCGCATTGCTGGCACAGCCGCGTATTCGAAAGCTCGCTGCCGGAGGCGAATTTCCTCGTTTGTATCCCGTCTCGCTGTTTTTCGTGGCGATCTACGGCGGCTACTTCGGTGCAGGCGCGGGCGTGATCTTCCTGGCGCTGGCGTTGATCTGCACGTCCGACTCGATCTGGCGCGCAAGCATTCTGAAGAGCTTCTTCCTCGGTATAGCCAATGCAGTTGCGGCCCTGGTCTTCGTCTTCTCCGGTGACGTGCACTGGCTCGCTGCGCTTGCCCTCGCCCTCGGGGCGTTCGCGGGCGGTTACTGCGGCCCCCCGGTGGTGAAAGTCATCCCGCCGACGGTGTTGCGGATCGCCGTCGGAGTGCTCGGACTCGGCTTGGCCGTGTGGCTGTACCGGGGTTAGCGAACTCCGCTCAGCGAACTCCGCTCATCATCTTCTTGATCCACGGCGTGAGTGCGACGAGGACGACACCGACGGCAATGGACACACCGCCGACCGTGTAGAAGAACGGATCGGGGTTGTCCTGGTCGTAGTAACCCGCAAGCGTGCCTGCCATGGCCGAGCCGAGCGCAACGGACAGGAAGAACAGCGCGACCATCTGCGTGTGAAAGTTCTCGGGAGCGAGTTTGGTGGACAACGAAAGTCCGACCGGCGACAGGAAGAGTTCTGCGAACGTGAACAGCAACAGAATGCCGATGAGCGCCAGCAACGGCATCGACGCACCCGCGAGTGAGGGCACGAACGCCAGGAACGCGAGACCCATGATGGATACGCCCGCTGCGAATTTCAGAGGCGTCGACGGTTGGCGGTCACCCAGTTTGGTCCAGACGGCCGCGAATACGCCGGCAAAGATGATGATGAACACCGGATTTATCGACTGCACCCAGTTGGGCGGGAACTCCCAGCCGAACAGGTTGCGGTCCAGCTTGGAATCGGCGATGAGCGGGACGGTGGTGAACTGCTGCTGGAACAGTGACCAGAACGCCGCGCTCGCTATGAACATGGGAATGAACGAAATGACGCGGCGGCGCTCGATCTTGGTGATCTGCTTGCTGGAGAGAATGATTGCGAAATATCCGATTGCAGCGACGACGGTCACTCCCACCACCACGTCGGACAGATTCGATGCGGTGAGTGCGCCGAAGATCGCGAGGAGTGCGACGGCAACGATCGCAACGACTGCGATGATCGCCCACCGCGCACGCTCTGCGCTGGGCAGCGGATTGGGAGGTGTGGCTCCGATAGTGCCGAGGTGTTTGCGGCCGAGGGTGTACTGAATCAGTCCGAGCGCCATACCGACTGCAGCCAAGCCGAATCCGGCATGGAAGCCCGCAGTGTCCCACGCGAGGCCGGTCAGCAGCGGGCCGACGAATGCACCGAGATTGATGCCCATGTAGAACAGCGAGAACCCGGCGTCGCGACGGTTGTCGTGCTCGTCGTACAGATCGCCGACGAGGGACGTCGCGTTCGCCTTGAGTCCACCACTACCGAATGCGACGAGGACCAGACCGACCCCGACTCCGAGGAACCCGGGAAGAAGCGCCAGGGCGATGTGACCGAGCATGATCATGACGGCGCTGTAGAAGAGCGTGCGTTCCGAGCCGAGGAGCCTGTCTGCGATCCATGCGCCGAGGATGGTCGAGAGATACACCGTGCCGCCGTAGGCGCCCACGATCGACGTCGCCGAACTCTCGGCGATTCCGAGTCCGCCGTCGGCCACCGAGTAGTACAGGTAGTAGATGAGGATGCCTTGCATCCCGTAGAACGAGAACCGCTCCCACATCTCCACGCCGAAGAGGTTCGCCAGCGCGAACGGCTGCCCGAAGAACGCTGTGTCTTGCTTGCTCTGAACATCGGCCATTAGTGAACTGTCCCATGCTCAGGCGGCGAATTGGGGGAGATACGGTCAGTTTTTCGGGGTCGGTAACAACTTCGCGAGTGCGCGCCACCCGAGCAGGAAAACAGCAAGCACCGTCGACGCGACGACGGCGAAGCTGAAGGCCGTTCCCTGCCCGCTGATCACCCTGAGAATCATCCCGACGACAACCGTCGACACCCAGACGACGACTCCCGTCGGGAGGATCACGTAGGCGTCGAACTTGTCTCGATACAGCGCCCAAGTAGCAGCCCAGCCGACCGCGGCACCCGCCACGAACGGCCACGCAGTGTGCACGAGGCCGGTGATCGCACCCGCCTCGTCATGGCTGCGCCGGCCGATCGCGCAGAACACGATCACGAGAATCAGATCGACGACGGCGGCAATGATCGGGCTGCGCTTGGTCACCCACACAGAGTAAATGGGTCGTTCCTGCCGGCTCCACTCCCGTCCAAACGGGTCGTTCCTGCCGGCTCCACTCCCGTCCAAATGGGTCGTTCCTGCCGGCTCCACTCCCGTTTAATTGGGTCGTTCCTGCCGGCTCCACTCCCGTCCAAACGGGTCGTTCCTGCCGGCGCACGAGAGCACCGGGCGACCGAAGAGGTCACCCGGCGCTCAGGTGAAGAGGAGAGAGGCGGGCTGCATCAAGCAGCGAGGCCGGCCTCGATCTCGAGGGTCAGTGCGATCTTGTCGCCGACGACTGCGCCGCCGCCTTCGAGGGGCATGTCGATGGAGATGCCGAAGTCACGACGGTTGATGGTGGTGCTGGCCTCGAAGCCTGCGACCGGGCCTGCGCCCATTCCGGGGTTGACGCCGTTGAACTCGAGCTTCAGGTCGATGGACTTGGTGACGCCGTGGAGGGTGAAGTCGCCCGTCACCACGAAGTCGCCGCCGTCGGCCTTGACCGAGGTGGAGGTGAACGTAGCGGTGGGGTACTTCTCGACCTCGAAGAAGTCAGCCGTCTTGAGGTGGCCGTCGCGCTGCTCGTTGTCGGTGGTGATGGAGGTGACGTCGATTTCGGCATTGACCGAAGGGGTGCCGTCCTCGGCGACCGTGATGGCGCCGGAGAAAGCCTGGAAGCGGCCACGGACCTTGCTGACGACGAGGTGGCGTACCGAGAATCCGACGGTGGAGTGCGCCGGGTCGATGTTCCAGGTGCCTGCGGACAGTTCGGGCAATGCGATGGCGGTGGTCATGACAACTCCTGTTTGGTTGAAGGTTCAAGTTGTATCTTACACAACCGGACCGCGGTCCGCATCTATTCCCGCAGATAATTTTCGATTTCCGGACCGGTATAGTTCGGCCGGTATAGTTATTGGACCGCTCGGGAAGGGCTACCGTGATCGAGATACTGAACCCCAACCAGGTTGCCCTGGCGCGTGAGACCGGCGCGCTCGTCGGCGAGATCCTGCAGACCATGAAGAGTCGTAGCGTCGTCGGCACCAACTTGCTCGACATCGACCGGTGGACGAAGGAAATGATCCTCGGGGCCGGTGCGGAATCCTGCTACGTCGACTACGCGCCGTCCTTTGGTAGCGGCCCGTTCGGTCACTACATCTGCACGGGCGTCAACGACGCTGTTCTGCACGGACGCCCTCACGACTACACCCTCGCCGACGGCGACCTGCTCTCGCTCGACCTGGCAATTCTCCTCGGAGGTATCGCCGCGGACTCCGCCATCAGCTTCGTCGTCGGCGAGACGAAGCCCGCGGAAAGCGTCGCGCTGATCGACGCCACCGAGCGCGCGTTGGCCGCCGGAATCGAGGCTGCGGGCCCAGGGGTCAAGATGGGTGACATCTCGCACTCCATCGGATCGGTTCTCACCGGTGCGGGTTACAAGGTCAACACCGAGTTCGGCGGTCACGGAATCGGTTCGACGATGCACCAGGATCCGCACGTCTCCAACAACGGCCGCAAGGGCCGCGGATACACACTCAGGCCGGGGCTGTTGCTCGCCCTCGAACCGTGGGTGATGGCCGATACCGACAAATTGATCACCGACACCGACGGATGGACCCTCAAGAGCTCCACCGGATGTCGCACTGCGCACAGTGAGCACACCATCGCCGTCACCGACGACGGAGTCGAAATCCTCACGCTCGCACGGTAATCAGGCGGGTTCCGGATCCGATCTGTCAATCTTGGGCTGCGCATCGCGGTGAATGTTCTTGGCCTCCTGCTTCTCCAACGCGATGTCGTACCCCAGATCCTCGTGCTGGTGTTTACGGAACAACACGAGAAAGACGATCCAGCCGACGATGGCGACAAGGATGAAGCTGACGGCGCGGTAGACGAACGCCGCAGCCACGGCCTGCGAGGCGCTGATCGACGCCGCGCTGGTCAGCAACGCGATCAGGGTGGCGTCGACGATGACGAGTCCTCCGGGAGCGAGCGGGACCGACCCGACGGCCTTGGCGGCGGCGAACGCGAACAGCAACCCCGACAAGCGCGGATCCGAGCCGACGGCGAAGCATGCGAAACCAAGGCAGGCGACGTCGGCTACACGATGCAACGCCGACCAGCCGAGAGTCAGACCGGCGTCTTGCTTACCGAGCTGTACCGACTGGACCTGTTCGATGACCTCGTCGATCCGCTCCTGCCCGGCGTCGGCAGGCTGATTGCGAAAGTCGTTCACCTTGTGCAGAACCCACCGTGCGGCACTGCGAATGGACCGTGGGTGCGCCGAGACGTATCGGACGGCCAGAACGATCGCCAGCACGCCGGCGATCGGAAGCACCAGCGTGAACGTGTTGACGGACCCGCCGACGAGCAACGCCCCCGCGACGCCGAGGACGGCCAGCCCAGCAGCGGCAATGACACCCGATATCGCGAGCTGCCACGACGCGACGACGGGACTGGCACCCCAGCGTCGGGTCTGGCGGTAGGTGAACGCCGTCGAGAACACCTGACCGGCGGGCAGCGTCAGGGACATCGCAGTGCTGCCGTAGATGACGGCGACGGACTTGGCCTGGCGAACCCGCACACCACCTGCCTGAAGCAACTGCTTCTGCACCCGACCGAACGCGCTCAGCGACACGGCCTGGGTGAACACACACGCAGCGAGCCACCCCCAATGAATCTCGGTGAGCGCCTGCCAGGACTCGTGCAACCGCGGCCACAGGTAAATGCCCTCGCCGACGAGAAGAGCGATCAACGCGACCCCGGCGATCCACTTCAGCCAGCGGAGGCGGTTTCTCCGGCCTCGGTTGCCTGCCTCAGGAGCGCCGGCTACGTGCTCGGGTCTCGGTTCGGCCACCTTCACAGGGTAACCACACGAGACGAACGTTCATGGGTGCTCAACAGGCCAGGCAAGGTGAGTGAGGCGTCGTCTGCCGCGTAGTTGGACCTGATCTCCGAGCTCCCAATGTTCCTGTTCCTCGTCACTCGCGAAGTACAGAGCGGACGTCGACGCCAGCACGCGGCCGGGCCGAAGTTTGGACAATTCGGTCAAACGAGATGCTTCGTTGACCGGGTCTCCGATGACTGTGTACTCGAACCGCTCCTTCGCGCCGATGTTTCCTGCCACAGCGAGACCGGCCGACACACCGATGCCGATGTCGAGTCCGACGATGTCATCGAGAGCAAACCGCAGGTCGCGCGCCGCAGCCAGCGCTGCCGTCGGAGCGTCGGGCCGGTCGAGGGGCGCCCCGAAGATCGCGAGGGCAGCGTCGCCCATGAACTTGTTGACGAAACCGTGGTGCTGATCGATCACGTCGACCACTACGCGGAAGAACTCGTTGAGAAGCTCGACGACTTCGCTCGGCGGGCGCTCCGACGCCGTGGCCGTCGACCCGACCATGTCCACGAACAGAACCGCGACGAAGCGGGTTTCTCCGCCCAATTCGGTACCGAATTGCAATGCGCGTCGGGCCACGTCCTCACCGACGTGCTGGCCGAACAGCTCCCGAAGCACCCGACGCTCGGCCGATTCCTCCATCATCCGGTTGAAGCCGACCTGCAGCCGACCGATCTCGCTGCCGTCGAAGACGTCGACCTCCACGTCGTTGTCTCCGCGCTGAACACGCTCGATCGCCCGGCGCAGCTGCCGAATGGGATCCGAGATCTGACTCGCCGTCAGCATCGACAGAATGAACGCCTGACCGACCGCCAGAACACTGAGCAGGATGATCGCGACAGCGAGCGAATCGGTGGAGAACACCAGATCCGTCGTCAACTGCGTCGCGCAGAGCAAGATGATGCCGATGACGGGCATCAGCGTGCCGAGACCCCACGTCATCGCCATTCTGGTCCCGACGCCCGGCGTCATCGTCCGGTCGAATCGGCCCTCACTGAGAGCCATCGCAGCCACCGGCCGCAGAATTCTCTCCCCGAGCATGTAGGTGAAGCCGAACGTCACCGTCGCCGCCATGATCACCGTGACGATCACCGCCACCGCCAGCGACGGCATCTCCGTCACCGTGAGCAGCACGAACAGCACGCCGCCGATCACCCACAGGACAAGATGCACGATCGCCTGACGCAGCGGAGCATGCAGCGTCGCCATCTGCTCCTTACGATTCGGCGGCCCACCGCGCAACTGCCACCGAATCACACTCCGCAACGTCCGAGCCGCGTAATACAGACTCACCGCACCGGCCGCGACCAGATACGCCCCGAACACGTACACATTGCGAACACGATCCGCGACGATCGACTGCGACTCCTCGATGGGAAGCCCGTACCGCACGAACGCGAACACCAACACCGCGCCGAACAGATTCGACAGCAACATCGACAACATATAGAGAGGCCAGCGACTCTTCAGGGTGAGCGAGACCGCTCTCAAAGATGCCAGCACGGGTTAAATTTACCGGGTGACCGAACGCGAGCCGCAGGCAGAAGCGTCAAAGGTACTTCCCAGCCGCCCAGCACCCCCTCCAACAGCGGCCGATTCGGTGCATCCTCTCGTCCGTATCGGCGCCGAATGGACCTGGCGACTGCTGGTCATCTTCGCCGGCTTCATCACGTTCTGTTACGTCGTCGCACGGTTGGACACCGTGGTCATCCCCCTCGGCCTTGCGTTGCTGGCGTCGGCGATGCTGCTCCCACTCGTCGACTGGATGCAACGACGCGGTGTACCGAGAGCCGCGGCGGTCGTGGTCGTCATCATCGCCAGCATCGGCGTCGTCGCCGGGATCATGACGTTCGTCGTCGAGCAGTTCATCGAAGGGCTGCCGCAGCTGGGTGATCAATTCACCACCTCGATAAACGACGTCCAGCGGTGGCTGGCCGACGGGCCCTTCCACATCTCGCAGGATCAGATCAGTCAGGCGAGCGAGAACCTCGTCAAGGTCATCCAGGACAACCAGGCCGCGGTGACGTCGGGTGCGTTGACGACTGCGACAGTCATCGGCGAAATCCTCACCGGCGCCGCGCTGACGCTGTTCATCCTGATCTTCTTTCTGTACGGCGGCGACCAGATCTGGGAGTTCGTCACCCGGCTCGCCCCCACCGGAGCGCGACGGCGGATCCGCCTCGCCGGCAGCCAAGGATTCGGGTCCCTCGTCGGATACGTGCGCGCGACGGTCGCCGTGGCCGCTGCCGACGCCATCGGAATCGGTGCCGGTCTCGCGATCCTCGGCGTGCCGCTCGCACTTCCGTTGGCATCGCTGGTGTTCATCGGAGCGTTCATTCCGATCGTCGGTGCCTTCCTCACCGGATTCGTGGCCGTGTTCATCGCCTTGGTGACGAAAGGCTGGCTGACGGCACTGATCACGCTGGGCATCGTCGTCGCCGTCATGCAGCTGGAAGGGCATGTGCTGCAACCGTTGTTGCTCGGCCGTGCAGTGCGGCTGCACCCGCTCGCGGTGGTACTGGCCATCACCGTCGGCATTCTTCTGGCTGGAATCGTCGGTGGCCTGCTGGCCGTCCCCATCGTCGCCGTCCTCAACACTGCAGTTCGGTCTTTGCTCGCCGACGATCCCGACGAGGTCTACGAGGAACTGGAGGAGCACGATCCGGGGGAGCCTCTGTTCCCGGCCGAAGCCGACAGCCCGCACCCCCACAATCGCGAACTCGATCCGGGCAGTCTGAGCACCCCGGATTTGTCGAAAGAGACCGGCTCGGAACGGAAGCCGACCGATGAGTGATGCGGTCACACCGCTGTGGCGGGCGTCGCAGGCGTTTCGTCTGATCACGTTGATCTACGCGATCAGCTATCAGGTGGCCTCGATGTCCTATTACAGCAACGTTCGGTTGAGCTGGTTCTTCGTTGCGCTCATGGCGGTGTGGACCGGTCTGTCCGCGGCACTGCTGTCGAGGGCGACGTTGCCGCGGTGGAAGGTGGTGCTCGCCGACCAGATCGTCGTGATCGGGCTGATGGCGTCGACTCGCCTCGTGTCGGAATACGATTGGTACAGCACTCACCAAACCCTCCCGACGACGCTGTGGGCAACCAATGCGGTCATTTCGGCGGCAATTCTGTTCGGGCCCAAGGGAGGTATTGCGTCAGGCATCCTGCTGGCGGCGGTCAGCGCTGTGGTGCGCGATCAGATCGATCTGGATCTGTGGACCGATGCGACCGCACCGGTTCTGGTATCCGTCGGTCTTGCCCTCGGGTTGGCGAGCAACACCGCCCATCGTGCGCACGCCGAACTCCAGCGCGCCGCCCGACTCGCGGCAATCACCGAGGAAAGAGAGCGTCTCGCCCGGCAGGTGCACGACGGTGTGCTGCAGGTTCTCGCGCTCGTTCGCCGTCGTGGATCGGAAATCGGCGGCGTAGCAGGAGAACTCGCCGAACTAGCGGGCGAACAGGAGGTAGCGTTGCGGATGCTGATCTCCGAGCAAGGAGAACCGAGCAGAGTCGACGCCACCCAGGCTGAAGTGGATCTGCGAAGCCTTCTGCGCCCTTACGGCAGCACCACTGTCTCGGTGTCCTCACCGCCGGATCCGGTGTTGGTCGACAGGTCGGTCGCCGAGGAGCTCTCCGCCGTGGTCGACACTGCACTGTCCAATGTCGCGCTTCATGCAGGCGAGGGTGCTCGAGCGTACGTCCTACTGGAGGACGTCGACGACATGGTCATCGTCAGCGTGCGCGACGACGGCGATGGTATCGCTCCCGGCCGACTGGCGGCCGCGGAAGCCGAAGGGCGGATGGGCGTGTCGAAGTCGATACTGGGCAGGGTCTCGTCGATCGGCGGCACGGCTGTGCTGGACACCGACGTGGGCGCCGGAACCGAATGGGAGATCAAGGTGCCGAAACAGCGGAACGACCCGGAGGGGCAGGAGTGGAGCCGGCGGAATGACCCGGAGGGGCAGGAGTGGAGCCGGCGGAACGACCCGAGGGGCAAGCGATGACGCAGGAGCAGATTACCGTGATGGTCGTCGACGACCACCCCATGTGGCGAGACGGCGTCGCACGGGACCTGGAGGCCGCGGGTTTCGACGTCGTCGCGACGGCGGACAGCGTCGGCGCTGCAGGAAGGCGGGCGAAAGCCACACAGCCCGACGTCGTGCTGATGGACATGCATCTGCCGGACGGAAACGGAGCGGACGCGACGAGCAAGGTCCTCGAGGGCTCGAAGAACAGCCGAATACTGGTGCTGTCCGCATCGTCCGAACGAGAGGACGTACTCGACGCCATCAAAGCGGGTGCGACGGGATACCTGGTCAAGAGCGCGTCGGCCGACGAACTGTACGAGGCCGTTCGTTCCACCGCTGCGGGGCAGGCGGTGTTCACACCCGGACTTGCAGCGCTGGTTCTGGGTGAGTACCGGCGGATGTCGAGCGCGCCGGAGGGGGAACGAGACTCTCGCCCGACCCTGACCGAACGCGAGACCGAGGTTCTTCGTTTGGTCGCAAAAGGATTGAGCTCCAAGCAGATCGCGACGAAGCTGACGCTCAGCCATCGAACCGTCGAGAACCATGTGCAGGCCACTCTGCGCAAGCTGCAACTCGCCAATCGAGTCGAGTTGACGCGCTACGCGATCGAACAGGGTCTGTAACCGAGTGTTTGCATGCCCGGGCAGACGGGCACACCAGAACGCATGACCGATACCGACAAGCCCGTCGACACCACCGTCGATCCCACCGAGAAGACGCGCGGTCAGGATGCCGACACCGGGCAGAGCGCGAACGAGCGCGGACGCGCAATCGAGGAGTTCGACGAGCACATCGACGGATCCGGTGACGAACCGTCGTTCCCGACGCCTGATCCCGACGACGTCACGGACACTCCGACGGACCCGAAAACCACCACCCGCACCGAGTGACGCCTCGAGGCCTCAGGCTGAGGTGCTGATCAGCGGCGGACCAGTCGGCCGATGGCGCACCTCGCGTACGGCAGGTACGGGAGCACAAAGGCCGGTGAACCGTCCATGGTCAACCAGGTGCGGCTCCCGTCCGGCCGCGACGCCACCCCGTGGGTGAGCGTCAGCCCCAGCTTGCGACTCTTGAACCAGACTTTCGATGTCCACGTCCAGCCTGCTTCGTCCACTTCGGTCACCTCGAAGTCCAGTCGAAGCCACAGTGGGCCTTCGAGCCGGCCGAACGACTGCGTGCACAAGCGCGACATCGAATATTCGACGGACACGATCTGCGTTGCCCACGACGACCACTGGCGTGGGTCCATGTATCGCTCCCACACCGCACCGGCTCTTGCCTCCCCCACGGCATCGATCGTGATCTCCATCTCACGAATTTACCCGGCGATTTGCCGGGAAAAACGTGGTGAGCGGTCTATTTGGCGGTTCGGCAATGCGGGGCAGATCGTTGTCCCGACTCTCGACGTTCAAAGTTCTCCTCCTCGTCGACGACCGGTCACGGCGCGTGGTCACACTCGACGCGGTGCGCATCGTGCAGCTGGCCAATTTCTACGGACCGCGTTCCGGCGGTCTGCGGACCGCCGTGGATCAACTGGGGGCTGGGTACACGGCGTCCGGCCACGAGGTGGTTCTGGTCGTGCCGGGGGAGCGAGCGACCGAGACGATCTTGCCGTCGGGAGTCCTGCGCATCACCCGTCCCGCAGGCAAGATTCCGTTCACCGGTGGCTATCGCGCGGTCAATCCTCGATCCACGGCCGGACTTCTGAGCGGGCTGCGCCCGGACGTCGTCGAAGTATCGGATCGCCTCACGTTGCGCGGAATGGGAACGTGGGCAGCCCGGCGCGGAGTTCGGAGCGTGATGATTTCCCACGAGCGCCTCGATCGTCTACTCGGGCAGATGATGCCCGACGCGACGGCACGAGCACTCGCCGACGTCGCGAACCGTCGCTCAGCCGAGACGTACGACGCCGTCGTGTGCACCACTGCTTTTGCGCGACGCGAGTTCGAGCGAATCGGCGCCACCAACGTCTCTCAGGTTCCACTCGGCGTCGACCTCGACATGTTTCATCCGGGCCGGCGCGTCGGCGATTCCCGGTCGCCCTGGCATCGGGGCTCTGGGCGACTGCTTGTCCACTGTGGCCGATTGTCGGTGGAGAAGCGGGTGGACCGCAGCATCGATTCGGTTGCTGCGCTTCACCATTCCGGATTCGACGTCCGATTGGTGATTGCGGGCGACGGACCGAGACGCGCAGGGCTCGAACGTAGAGCCCGAGGACTCCCCATCGAGTTCCTCGGATTCGTCGACGGGCGTGAGGAACTCGCATCCCTGCTCGCGTCGGCGGATGTCGCTGTGGCGCCGGGGCCGCACGAGACGTTCGGGTTGGCCGCGCTCGAGTCACTGGCAACTGGAACCCCCGTCGTCGTATCGCGGTCGTCCGCGCTGGCCGACATCGTGACCACGGACTGCGGTGGGCGCTTCGACGACACCGCAGACGGATTGGCGACGGAGCTGTCGAGGGTGTTCGACCTACCCGCTCCAGCCCGACGGACGGCGTCGCGGGCCAGGGCGGAGCAGTTCGGCTGGCCGCTGTCGGTGGCGGGGATGCTGAGCGTGCTCGAATCCGCATGATGGCCAGGTTCGGCGTCGACACCTATCCTGGAACGCATCTATCCTGGAACCCATGGAGGCGAGGGATCTACGAGTGTCCGACGCAGAGAAGGAGCATGTGGGTCAGCTCCTGCAGCGCGCAGTAGGGCAGGGCATGCTGTCGCTGGGCGAATTCACCGAGCGGATGGACACGGCGCTGGCCGCCAAGACCCGCGGTGAACTCAACTCCGTCCTCGCCGACCTACCTGGCATGCAGATCGCCGAGGAGCACCGCCCGCCCAGTCCCACCCCGTACAACGCCGGCACGGCGCCGTCCTACCAGCCGCCGACGCATTCGCCCTGGCACGGGCATGCAGGAAACGCTCACGGTGGTCCGGGTGACGTGGTGCGCGGAACGATGTCCACGGTGTCGCGCAAAGGGCCGTGGCACGTACCGCCGAAATTGTCGATCCAGAGCAAGATGTCGACGATCACGCTCGATTTCACGCAGGCAATCATGTCGACCCAGGTGGTAGAGGTGACTGTCGACGATTACTGCAGCACAATCTCTCTCGTTGTCCCCGAGGAGGCGACGGTCGACCTCAACGGCCTCGACACAGTGGGAGGCAGCGCGAACAACAAGGTCCGCACCGGCCCGCCCATCGGCCGTTTGCACGTGGTCGTGCGTGGCAAGGTTCGCTTCGGCTCCGTCACCGCCAAACACCCACTCGGAACCTCGTTCCGACGGATGTTCGGACACTGATCGCGCATCGGGGTGAATCTCAGGGTCGACCCCGATTGACGACGCCCGGACCCGGCGAAACGATGAAGCGATGCAGATCCAACAAGTGTGGCCACTACTGGCAGTCCGTACGCGGTCGTGGTTGATCGAACACAACGGTGAGCCGCTCGACCCGCATGTCGAGGCCGAACTTCTCTCCGTCGCGGGAGATTCGCCCGACCCGTCGTGGTGGGCCGGGCATTCTTCGGCGGATCAGTCGGAACTGACCGACGCCGCCGTCGACTGGATCGAGTCGGTGGCAAACGGCGAATTGGATTGATGGAAAGTAAATTTCAGGCTGTTGCTTGATCAGCTTCCTCATCCGGGTCGCCTGTGTTCGCGGACGGGCCGAAGCATCGAGCAATCTCCACCGCATGGGAACGTGTGTTCGAAAACTTGTCGGTGGGTCTGGTTATGGTGGTGTCATGCTCATGGGGGATGAGGGTTCGGGGACAGCAGTCGGTGACGGGGTAGTCGGTGACTCGGTAGTCGATGATTCGGTAGTCGGTGATTCGGTAGTCGACGGCTCGGCGGTCGAGAGCGCGGGGTCGGGGGTGACCGGTGCGGGGTCTGTGTTGCC
Source organism: Rhodococcus sp. NPDC057297 (assembly GCF_042667435.1). Taxonomy (NCBI): domain Bacteria; kingdom Bacillati; phylum Actinomycetota; class Actinomycetes; order Mycobacteriales; family Nocardiaceae; genus Rhodococcus; species Rhodococcus sp. NPDC057297. The sequence goes on from NZ_JBHUZE010000001.1 coordinate 704,760, forward strand.
GATCGAGGCGGCGTATCTGGCTCAGGTGGTGGCGACGTTGGAGCGTCAGGTGGAGATTCTGAGTCGGATGAACATGCGTGGTGCCAGTACGGCGGATCAGCGTGCGGTGTTGGTGCGTACCGAGGCGGTGACGCGGTCGTTGTTCGGGCAGTCGCACACCTGGTTGGCGGATCTGATGGATCTGCGTGGTCTCGACGACATCTGGGGATCGGTCCCCGACGCTCTGGCGGTGTTGCTGCGGATCTCCCGCAGGCGGGCTGGGCAGCGTATCCGTTTGGCGGAGACCCTCGGTACGCGCACAGCGATGACGGGTGAACGTCTGGCTCCGGAACTGCCCGCGACAGCTGTTGCCGCGCAGGAGGGGGTGCTCGACGAGGAGCCGCAGGAGGTGATCCGCAAGTTCTTTCGGCGTCTGGGTAGCAAAAGCGATGTCGAGACGCGGGCGAGCGCGGAGCGGCAGTTGGCGCAGCTGGCTCGGGAGCTCGGTCCGGACGAGTTCGCCGCTGCCGCGCGCCGGTTGTACGACCTGCTCGATCCGGACGGGGATCTGACCGACGAGAGCACTCTCGCCGACCGCTGCTACGTGCGGATGGGTAAACCAGGGCCCGACGGTCTACGCAAAGGCAGCTTCGTCGTCGACCCCGAAACCGGTGCCTACATGGAAGCGATCTTCGAGAAATGGGCCAAACCCGGCATGCTCGACCCCGACGACGCCTCACCCCTCACCGACCCACCCGAACCCACACCGAAGACAGACACAGTCGACACCGCTTCGACCGAACCGACACTGTTCGGCAACGGCAACGGCAACGGCAACGGCAACGGCAAAGACAGTGCCAGTGACAGCGACGAGGACGCCACCGGCAGCGGCAGTGGCAGCGGCAGCGGCAGCGGCAGTGGTGAGGGTGGGGGTGGGGGTGAAGTCGAGGGTTCCGGTGGTTCTGGTGGTTCGGAGGAGCATCCTGAGGTGGTCGAGCGGGCGCGGCGGGATCGTCGCAGTGTGGGACGTCGACAGCATGATGCGCTCAAGGCGGTCACGCGGCAGATGTTGGCGTCCGGGAAGCTCGGCAGTCACCGCGGGCTGCCGGTCACCGCGGTGATCGTCATGCAGTGGAAGGACCTGCAATCGGGTACCGGGCATGCAGTCACCGCGGCCGGGACCACCATCCGGATGCGTGATGCGATCCGAATGGCCTCCCACGCGGAGCAGTACCTCGCGCTCTTCGACGACGACGGCCGGCCTCTGCACCTGGCCCGCACCAAACGACTCGCCTCCGCTGATCAACGCATCGTGCTCATCGCCGCCGACCGCGGCTGCAGTTTCCCTGGCTGCACCCGTCCGGCGACGCGATCGCAAACCCACCACATCAAAGAATGGGCGCAGGGAGGGCACACCGACATCGGGGATCTGACGTTCGGCTGCGATATCCACCACCCACTCGTCGGACCCGGAGACAACGAGTGGGCGACGACGAAAGCCGGACCCGATCACCCCTACCCCGGGCGGACACTGTGGCATTCACCGGTCTCGGTCGACCCCCAGCGCCGCGGTCGGGTCAATCACTTCCACCACCCCGGGGAGTACATCGTCTCCTCCGACATACCCCTACCCGGACTCGAGAACCACACCACCGACACCACCGGCATCACCGACACGACCGACACCACTCGAAACGGCACCATCCGACCCCAGGACGGACAACCCACACACCCACCCACACCCAGCACCCCCACACCCAGCGCCACTGAACCGAGCCCAGCGGAACAGGATCCGCCACCAGGTCGATGACCACCAGCAGGCTGCCAGCGGCACACACGCTCCGCGTGTGCCGCTCACAGTCAGGCCCGCAGCAGGAAAAGCGATGGGCAGCAGGCCGTAACGTCGATCATCGCGGCCAACAGCGCGACAAGGCGAGGTGAAGTTGGCCTGAGCCTGAGCCGTGAACAGGTGCCGAGGAATTACCCACGTCGCCCGGGTAGTTCTACTCAGGACTCGGGGGTGGGCGAGGACAACACTGAACCGCATGACAACACCAGGGATCGATCCGCGATTGGTTTCCGGCCTCGCGAGCCAGTTCGCCTCCTTGAGCGAGCAGATGCGTCGGGTGTCCGGCGACCTCGGCGTCCTGCAGAGCCAGCTGACTGTGCCTCGGACAGAACAGCCCAGCTCGGCTTCGCAGCCTGTGGTTCAGTACCCGCCGCAGGGAGTGTCGTATGCGTACCCGGGTTCGCCGCAGCAGATGCGTCCGCAGGCATCCATGCACCCGCAGGCATCCATGCACCCGCAGGCATCCATGCATTCGCAAACGCCCGTACATCCGCAAACGCTGGCACGCCCCCAGGTATCGACGCAGCCTCGGATGCCGGTGACGTCTCCTGTTTCCCCGAGGCCGCCGGCGCCGAAGGCGGAGCCCTGGTGGCAACGCGACGGTGTGATCAGCCGCGTACTCGCGGTCGCGGGCGCGGGCGTCACTTTGGTCGGCGTGGTCATGCTTCTCGTCCTCGCGGCGCAGGCCGGATGGTTCGGCCCGGAGCTCAGGGTCGTAGCCGGGGGAGCGTTCTCCCTCGCATTGCTGTACGCAGGGTCGCGGATCTACCGCAAGTCGGGTGGACGGGTCGGTGGAATCGCAACCGCAGCAACAGGTATCGCCGGGTTGTATCTCGACGTCGTGGCGGTGACCGTCATCTACGAATGGTTGGAGCCCGTGATCGGACTCGTAGCGGCATTCGGGATCGCAGCGGCGGGCGTCGGGCTGGCCGTCTCGTGGCGGTCGCAACCGATGGCAGTCCTGATTCTCGCCGGCGTTGCGGTATGTGGACCGGTGGTCACCGGTGGGATCACGTTGTCGCTCATCGCATTCTTCACCGCTACGTTCATCGCGAGCTTCGCTGCGCAACTCGGCCGCGACTGGCCGTACCTTGCAGCCGTGCGGACGCTCCCCGTTGTGGTGGCCACCCTTGTCGGGATCGCACAGGCGGTCAGCCTGGATATGGTCGGGACCGACGCGCTGCCGCTCCTGATCGTCTCGGCCATCGTCGCCGCGTTCGGCATTGGTAGCTCGGTGGAGTTGTTGCGTCGCAATGCAGCCGACGTGATGGCGTCGGTCATGGCCGGAGTCTCCGCCGTTCCAGTCCTCGCGGTGGGAACGCTGTTCGAGCCGTGGACAGTGACCTTGGTCGAGGGTGTGGTCGCGATGGCCTGCGTCGTCGTGATCGCGATGGTCTCCTGGTTGCCTGCCCTCGCCCGCACGATCCTGACGATCGTCGGCTCGCTTGCGCTGCTGCAAGCAGTGCTCGTACCGACGACGACCGAACTGCGGCCGCTCGCCCTCCTGGTCGTGTCCGCTGTACTGCTCGCTGCGGCGAACCGCGGAACCTCGAAGCCGGCGTACTACTCGGCCCTGGCGTTCGGCCTGTTCGGCGCACTGGGATATCTGGTGGTCTCCCCGCCCGCAGCTATGATGGATTCGCGTTACGCGACAAACGAATTCGGTATCGTGCTCGCCGGCGTGCTGCTGGCAGTCGTATCGACCGGGCTGGTGCTGGTCGGTATCCATCTGAAGATCGTGGAGAAGAACGCGCAAGCGTGCTCGGTGGTTGCCGGACTGGCGTCCCTCTACGCACTGGCGTCGGCGACGGTTGCCCTCGGTGTGGCGGCGATCGGTGGAACCACCGGATTCGTCGCCGGACATTGCGCCGCAACCATCGAAGCCATGGCGATCGCGATGGCACTGTTGGCCTTCGGCCTCAGGAGCGAAAAGTATGCGCACACTGCCCTGTTGGCAGGACTGTCTCTGACCGCGGTGTCCGTCGCTAAACTGTTCCTCTTCGATCTCGTTGCCTTGGATGGACTGTTCCGAGTCGGAGCATTCATCGTTGTCGGTCTGCTGCTGCTCTTCGCGGGCACACGCTACGCAAAGGTGTTCGCAGACCGCGCCGCGAGCTGAACCAGCACGACGCTACCCGTCGCGGTTCCTGTTGATCAGGAGCTGCGACGGGTAGCGGTGGTCTACAGGTACTTCTCGCCGAGACCCAGCTTCTGTTGAACCTTCTTCATGGACTTCGGTGCCCACCAGGCGCTGTCACCGAGCAGTTTCATCACCGACGGCACGAGGAACATCCGAATGACCGTGGCGTCGATGATGAGTGCAGCGATCATTCCGTACGCGATGTACTTCATCATCACCAGGTCCGAGAAAGCGAACGACCCGGTGACGACGATCAGAATCAGCGCCGCAGCGGTGATGATTCGCCCGGAATGGGCTGTCCCGATGCGCACCGCATCCGTGGTGCTTGCACCCTTCTCTCGCGCTTCGACCATCCGTGAGAGCAGGAACACTTCGTAGTCGGTGGACAACCCGAACACGATGGCGCCGATCAACAGCAAAATCATCGCCATGATCGGCCCGGGTGTGAAGTTCATCAGGCTCGCGCCGTGGCCGTCGATGAAGATCCAGGTGAGGATCCCCATCGTCGCGCCGAGCCCCAGGGCGGTCATCAGTACGGCTTTGATGGGCAGGACCAGCGATCCGAATGTCAAGAACATCAGCAACGTCACAACGAGGACGACGAGGACCGCCGTCAGTGGAAGTCTTTCCTCCAATGCCTCGATGGAGTCGTATTCGATTGCAGGCGTACCGGTTACGGATACCGTCGCGCCGTCGGGAACCTCGATTCCGCGTAGGTACTCGATTGCCTCGGACGATTCGTTCCTGTCTTCGAGACCAGCTTTGAAGACGATGATGCCGTCCTTGCTGGTGCCCGTCGGCGAGAATTTCTCGACGAGACCGGGTGCTTCGTTCGCCTGCTTGGTGATCTGCCCGAGCGAAGAACCCTGCGCGCCCTCGATGACCAACTTCAGCGGCTCGGTACGTTGCCCGGGAAACAACTCGTCGAACTGAGCCTGGGCGACGCGTGTGGGGTTGTCCGGCGGCAGGTAGGTTTCGTTGATTCCGCCGAACTCGATCTTTCCGACAGGAAGAGTCAGTACCAGCAGGCCGAGAACGATGACGACGGCCACCTTGATCGGACGCCGCATGACCCAGGAAGTGAGCTTGCCCCACATTCCGTTCTCGATCTCCTCGGACGAGCGGGTCTTGCGCATGAATTTCAGACCCAGCGCGTCCACGCGTGGCCCGAGAATCGCGAGCAGCGCGGGGAGCACCGTCACCGCGGTCAGGGCCGCAAGCGCAACCGTCGCAATCGATCCGTAAGCAACCGATTTGAGGAAGCCGTGCGGAAAGAGGAGGAGACCGCCGAGGCTGGCCACGATCATCGTCGCCGAGAAAACCACCGTGCGTCCGGCGGTCATGACCGACCGCTTGACGGCGTCTTCGGTGGTGCGGCCGTCTCCTAGTTCCTCACGAAAACGCGACACGATGAACAGGCCGTAGTCGATGGCGAGGCCGAGACCGACCATCGAGACGACCGGGGCCACAAAAGTGTTCACCTCGGTGAAATCGGTGAACAGGCGCACGATTCCGTTGGCTCCGACAACCGTCAGGCCACCCACGATCAACGGCAGCGCCGCAGCAACCACACCGCCGAAGACGAAGAACAGCAGGACAGCGACAGCAGGGATGGCGAGGATTTCCATCCGGTGAATATCTTCGGACATCGTCGACTGCAGTGCCCCCGCCACCGCCTGCAGACCGGCCACCTGAACGTCGCCGCCCTGCTCATTGATCTCGGGGATGTAGAACGCGTCCTTCACGTCCTGGAAGTTGTTCGTCAACTGCGTGTCGTCGTCTCCGACGATGGCGATGCTGGCGATTGCGTGACGCTTGTCCGCGGTCGCGAGCGCCGCAGCGCTGACGACGCCGTCGACCTGGAAGTAGGTGCCGTTGATCTTGGCGATTCGATCCGGATGGTCGGCAACGAGCGAGCCGAGGCTACTGGTCACAGCCGCTGTGAAGGCCGGATCGTCGACGGTCTTGCCCTCGGGCGCCGTGTACAGAACGATGACGTCACCCTCGGTGTCGCGTCCGAAGGTGGTGTCGGCGAGTGTCGCCGCAGCCACCGATTCCGAACCTGGATCGTCGAACCCGCCCTGGCTCAGATGGTTCTCGAAACCCACTCCGTACGCAGCCATGGCAAGCAGTCCGGCGACCATCACACCCAGAACCGTGTACCGCCAGCGATGGACGAGATCTCCCCAGGTGGCGAACACTCAGTCTGCTCCTCGTTGTCGTCGAAAATCGGCCACCGACGCCGACGAACGAGCAGCGTGGCGGGGTCCTAGGGGACAACGGTCGAGGATGCGCCCGCGTTCCGATCGAGCGTTGTGACACCGAACAATGCTGGCCGGCGAATCTGTGCCCGAACACGACGAAGGCCACCCGAGCTTCCTCGAGTGGCCTCCGACCGTGTGAAGAATCGCTACTTGCGACGCTCGCGCGCCAACAGCTCGCTGACGCTCAATGCTTGACGGCTGTCGCCTCCGCGGTGCCGGCCGCTGTCCGGGTCCTCGGTACCGGCCTTACCGTCGGCCGGTGCAGTCTGCTCATCCGCGCGGCGTGACAAACCGACCGGACGATCGTCTGGTGTCGGTGTCGGTGTCGGTGTCGGTGTCGGTGCAGGCCACGACCTGGTCGACTGATCTTCCGGCGCAGGAGTGCGCGGAGCATTGCGCGTCGAGATGTCGTAGCGAGCTCGGGGCGCGGCCTGCGTCCGCGGCGGCGTCGGCTGCTCTTGTTGCGAGGCCTCCGGGCGTGAAGCTGCAGAAGAAGCCTCAGCGTCACGGCTCTGATCCTGCGAGTACCCGCGAATCCCACCGGTCCTCGGCGCAGTCGGCCCTGCTTCCGGCGGCCGGCCGGTGCCGCGTGCGCCATAGGCCGAGCCGTTGGAGCCTTCAGCGTGACCGTTGCTCGAGCGGTATCCCGAGCCGTTGCTGCCCGACGTGGAGGTACTGCGGCCGCCCGAACCGCTGCCGTTCGAGCTGCTGCCGTTCGAACCGCTGCCGTTCGAACCGCTGCCGTTCGAACCGCTGCCGTTCGAACCGCTGCCGTTCGAGCTGCTGCCGTTCACTCCGGGGCCGTAGTAGCTGTTTCGTCCGGAGCCGTTCGCGCCTGAGCCGTTGGTCGCTGAGCCGTTCGGAGTAGGACCGTACGCAGCTGAACCGTTGCGGCGTGGTTCGTCCGATCGACTGGATGCGTTGACGGACGTCCGGTCGGCGTCGGTCCTGGTGTCGTCCGGTGTCGAGCTGACGGGCGCCTGAGTCTCGGGCTTCGGCGCGGGTTTCTGCGTTTCGGGTTTCTGTGGCTCCGACGGCGCGCGAAGGTCGGCTAACCAGCTCTCGATGGATCGCGGGTCGGGGGAGGAGCTTCGGTTGCTCTGTGCGCGGACCGGTTCACGCTTCGGCGGCTCGGGACGCGGCACCGGCGGAGGGGTCGGTCTCTCGACGGCGGGCTGTTTCTGGGTGGCCGGCGGCAGGGGGCCGGGAGCGGAGCCGGCGGAGTGACCCGAGAGACCGGGAGCGGAGCTGGCGGAGTGACCCAGGGGGCCGGGAGCGGAGCCGGCGGAGTGACCCAGGGGGCCGGGAGCGGAGCCGGCGGAGTGACCCGAGAGACCGGGAGCGGAGCCGGCGGAGTGATCCTGAGTTTCGGGGGCTGCGGACGGCCTGCCGGTGGCCGATCGACGTTCGTCCTCTCTGGCGGCGTGCGTTGCGCGGATCGGCCCGGATCCTGTCGGTGCGACGACAGGGATGGGTTCGGTCAACGGTTCGCTTCGGCGCGGGGCGGTGCGCACCGGGGGTGCGACGGGTGCAGGTGCGCCCGCGGTGGCGAGTTCGGGGACGTCGGTCGGCATCAGTTCGTCCTCGAGGATGGTCTCGCCGAGGCCGAGCTTCTCCTGAATTCGCTTCATCCACTTCGGTGCCCACCAGCAGTCGTCGCCCAGGAGTTTCATGGTCGCCGGGACGAGGAACATGCGGATGAGGGTGGCGTCGATGATGAGCGCGGCGATCATTCCGTAGGCGATGTACTTCATCATCACCAGGTCGGAGAATGCGAATGCGCCGGTCACGACGATGAGGATCAAGGCGGCCGCGGTGATGATGCGTCCGGTATGCGAGGTTCCGACGCGGATGGCTTCGCTCGTGGACGCACCTCTCTCCCTGGCTTCGACCATGCGTGAGAGCAGGAAGACTTCGTAGTCGGTCGACAATCCGAAGACGATCGAGATGATCAACACCAGCACCGGGGCCATGATGGGCCCGGGTGTGAAGTTCATGAAGCTGGCGCCGTTGCCGTCGATGAATATCCACGTCAGGATGCCCATCGTCGCGCCGAGTCCCAGCGTCGTCATGAGCACTGCCTTGATCGGCAACACCAACGATCCGAACGTCAGGAACATCAACAGCGTCACGACGAACACGACGAGTATCGCCATCAGTGGCAAATTGTCGATGAGGGCCGCGATGGAATCCTGTTCGATCACCGGAGTGCCGGTGATCTGCACGGACGAGCCCTCGGGGACATCGATGCTGCGCAGGTAGTCGATGGCAGGCTTCGAGTCGTTTCGATCGACGAGGCCGGCCTTGAAGACGATGATTCCGTCTTTGCTGGCGCCGGTCGGGGAGAACTTCTCGATCAGCCCAGGAGCCTCGTTGAGTTGGCTGGTGATCGCGGCGAGGTTGGGGCCCTGCGCGTTCTCGATGACGGCTTTGATCGGCTCGGTGCGCTGACCGGGGAACAGTTCGTCGAACTCGTTCTGGGCTTGACGGGTGACGTTGTCCGGCGGGAGGTAGGTCTCGTTGATGCCGCCGAACTTGATGTTTCCGACGGGCAGCGTCAGCAGTACCAGGCCGAGGACGATGGGAATCGTGACCTTCAGTGGGTTGCTCATGACCCACCGGGTCAGCTTGCCCCACATGCCGTTCTCGATTTCCTCGGACGACTTGGTCTTGCGCATGAACTTGAAGCCCAGCGCGTCGACCCGTGGACCGAGGATCGCCAGGATGGCAGGCAGGATCGTGACCGCGGTGAGAGCCGCGAGGGCCACCGTCGCGATCGATCCGTAGGCCACCGATTTGAGGAAGCCCTGCGGGAACAGCAGCAGGCCGCCGAGGCTGGCGACGATCATCGTCGCCGAGAACACGACGGTCCGACCCGCGGTCATGACCGACCGTCGAACAGCCTGCTTCGTCGAATAGCCGTCGCCGAGTTCCTCGCGGAATCTCGACACGATGAACAGTCCGTAGTCGATCGCGAGACCGAGTCCGACGAGCGAGACCACGGGCGCGACGAAGCTGTTGACCTCGGTGAAATTGGTGAAGACCTTGACGATGCCGTTGGCGCCGACGACAGTCAGGCCGCCCACGATCAGCGGAAGGGCCGCGGCGACGACGCCACCGAAGATGAAGAACAGCAGCACCGCTACCGCCGGAATGGCCAGCAGTTCCATGCGGTGGATGTCGCCTGCCATAGTCGACTGGAGGGCACCCGCGACGGCTTGCAGTCCCGTCACCTGCACGTCGACGCCGTCTATGTAGAAGACGTCCTTGACTGCTTGGAAGTTGTTGGTGAGTTCGGTGTCGTTGTCACCGAGCATCGCGATGCTGGCGATCGCGTGGGTGCGGTCCTCGGTCGCCAATGCGTTGACGCTGACCACACCGTCGACCCGGAAGTAGGTGCCGTTGATCTTCTCGATCTGCTCGGGGTTGTTCGCGACGAGCGAGTTGAGACTGTCGGTGACCTTGGCGTTGAACTCCGGATCGTCGACGGTCTTGCCCTCGGGTGCCGTGTACAGGACGATCACGTCGCCCTGTTTGTCGCGACCGAACGTCTGATCGGCGAGGCGCGCGGCCTGCACCGACTCGGAGCCCGGGTCGTCCCAACCGCTCTGGCTCAGGTGGTCGTTCAGGTCGAGGCCGTATGCGGCGAAGCCCAGAAGCGCGGCCACCATGACTCCGATGACCGTGAACCGCAAGCGGTAGACGAGATCTCCCCATCTGGCGAACACTTAAGAAACTCCTTGGCGCCCGACGAGCAGGGCGGACAGTGGGCGGAACGGCTGCAACCATGCGCCCTCGTCCGGTAGCGAGTCCAGGCTCACCCGTGGCAGGGGCTCACGGAAGACGCCGGGGATGTCCTCCAGGTCGAGGAATTCCAGCGTCTCCGACGTCACCGCCCAGCTTGCGTGCTCGCGGAATCCGAGCACCTGGACGGGGATGCCAGTTGCAGCGATGTCCTCCAACGGCTCGCGAAACGCTTGGCCGTCCGCAGACGCGACCATGACGCCCGCCAGCCCGCCACCGCGATTACGCAGTTCGATGTGGTCCAGCATGTCGGCGTCGACATCGCTGTCCTCGTCGACCTTCGGCTTGGCGAACACCGCGAAACCCACGTTACGCAATGCTTCGACCCACGGTCGAACCACATCGGCGCTGCCAGGGGCGATGTTGGTGAACACCGTCGCCTCGGGTTCGAGCGTCGACGTGCCGGTGGCGGACAGTTCCGCCGTCCGTTGAAGCAGCCATCGGCCCAGCGCATCGAATCGGGGGCGGTAGGCAGCCGTCGGCCGACCGCCGAGAATCGCGCCGAGGCCCATGTCGAGATTCGGCGCATCCCACACGAGGAGTACTCGTCTGGTGTGTCGAGTATCACCCGTGTCGATGTTCGGGATCGGGGCCAGCGACGTGTCGACGCTCTGCTCGCTGTACGTCATCGTGGACTCTTCCCCCATATCAGCTCCGTCACCGAGCTACCCACCAGTTGGGCTTTGCCCTCGAACTTGGTGACGGGCCGCTCGTGTGTCATCGGAGATTCCCAGTCGAGAACGGTCAGACCGGGCTCTGCGTTCCCGGCTTCGGCAATCCATTCCGCATAGTCCGCGTGATCGGTCGCGACGTGCAGTACTCCGCCCGGTTTCAGACGGTCGACGATCATCGCGAACGTGGGGGCCTGCAACAGGCGGCGCTTGTGGTGACGCGCCTTCGGCCAGGGGTCGGGAAAGAACACGCGGACGCCGGTCAGCGACTCGGGCGTCAACATGTTCTCCAGAACGTCCATCGCATCGCCGCGGAGCAGCCTGATGTTCTCGATGTCGTCGCGCTCGATCTGCTGAAGGGTCTGAGCCAACCCGGGCCGGTAGACCTCGACCGCCATCAGGTTGACGTGCGGCTCGGCCTTGGCCATGGACGTCGTGGCAGTTCCGGTTCCCGATCCGATCTCGAGGATCGCCGGAGCGGAACGACCGAACCAAGCGTCGACGTCGATCTTCTCGTCGGCGACGTCACGGCCGATGCGCGGCCACAGCGAATCCCACGTGGCTTGCTGAGCATCGGTCAACGCACCGCGCCTGGACCGGAAACTGGTGACACGCGGGTACAGCCGAGAGCCTCGATTCGAGTCTCCACCGGCCACGTCCGGCGTGTCCGGGGTCTCCGAATCGAGTTGTTTGGCTGTGCTCCGTGCGTCGTTCACCGCACCATTGTCGCGCATCGACGGACTGTGTGACAGGTGGGTCTCGAGTTGAAGTTGAGACTTGTCGTGAAGGCGCAGGCCAGAGCCCGCGACCTCATGCCCGTGTCGCCGAATGTGTGCCAGAATTGCCCGGCGCGACGGGGTGGGGACCGCGCACGCGTGACGATGTGAAGGGGGATCACATGGGTGGGGATCGCGATATCTCGGAGGGCCGGGTGCGAGCGCTCGCTCCGAGCGGAACCGTGCTGAGGCGGGAGGTCGACGCCGAGGCCGACGCGTGCTTTCGGGAGATCCGCATCCAGGTGACCGGACGCGCAGGCGTCGGGAAGACGACGGTTCGGTCGGTACTTTCGGCCCATCACGAGCTACGCACGACGGACGCCGCGATCGAGGAGACGGCGTCGATCGATGTCCCACGGGTGCCGGATCCCGAGCTCGACGGCGATGTCGTCGTGTACGTGGTGGCGGGAGACGCCCAGGCCGTCGACATCGACGCGGCACGCGGCGCACGCGGTGTCGTGGTCCCCGTTCTTGCGAAGGCAGACGCCGTGGACCGCCTTCAGGACGTCGTCGACGGTGTGTCGTCCAAGCTGGGGTGCACTGTTCACCCGCTGATGGGGACAATCGCGATCAGTGTCATGAGCAGCCGGCCGCCGACGTTCGAGCCGCTGCGAGAGTCGGCTGCGGCGGTGACGCCGGAGATGCTGCTGACTCCCGAGCGGTTTCTTCGAGCCGGCATTCCCATGTCGAAGCAATCACGGGCCGAGCTCGTTCGCAGTGTCGAGGTGGCGGGAGTCGGTATCGCGGCGCGGGCTCTGACGGAGTCTCCCGGGATGGACGACGCCACCGTTCGGTTGCTGCTGGCGGAGAAGAGTGGACTCGACGCCGTCGTGAAAGCCGTCCGGCGAGCAGTGGAGAACGTTCGCGCGGCACGACAGGGCCGGTTGTTGGTTCGGCTGAACCAACTCGCAGCCCGGCACCAGGAGTCGATGGAGATCGAGAGGTATCTGGCGTCCGACGAAGCTGTGTTCGCAGGCATGCGGGCGGCTCTGCACACCCTCGGGGAAAGCGAACACCCCAACCCGACCCTCGCCACCGTCCGCTCCTGGCGCGAACGCCGCGACACTGCACTCGAACCTGCGGCCGCGCGAGCAGCGACAGCCGTCGGCCGCGGGTACCTGAGGATGCTGTCGCGGTGATCGACCTCCCGAGCGACATGGACGGCGTGATCAAACGGTGGTACCCGGCAGGAGTCGACGAGATCGCGTCGGGCCGCGCAGCGGATCCCGTAGGAGTGCTCGTGCACGGATCGAGCGGGGCCGGTGTGTCCACCGTCGACGCGCAATTGGACCTGTGGTCCGTGGACGGGGTCGACCGGGCGCCGGACATCGAGTCTGCGGCGGTGGTGCTGTTCGTCCTCGACGCGTCGGCGCCCATCGGTCGGACAACGCTCGCCGCTCTCGAGCCCGTGCTCGAATCGACGGCAACCGGCGTTCTCGTCAACAAGGTCGACGCGCATCGCGGCTGGCGGGACGTGGTTCGTTCGGTCACCGATTCCATCGCCGAATTCGTTCCGCGAGCAGTGGACGTCGCTGTAATGCCCACTTCCGCTCTTCTGGCCGAAAAGGCCCGGGCAGTGCAGGATCCGCTGACTCGTACGGCGATGGTCGAGGAATCGGGAATCAGGGACGTCCTCGATTTCGTGGAGAGTGCCGCGACGCAGCACACCGAGGTGCTCCGACGACGCAAGTACGACGCGGCCGTTCGGCATGCCGCAGCCGGGGCGCGGCAGGAGATCGTCCGCAAGGCCAGAGCGGTCACGAGCGCGTCGAACACCGCAGCGCTGCGCGCCGAACGAGCCCGGTTGACCGATATTCGCGATCGGACCAGGGCCGAACGGACCGCTGCACTGCGGACCGGGCTACAACTCGCCCGTGCGGAATCGGTGCACGACGTGTCCGAGGCCGTTCGCGAATTCGCCTCGTCCGCACGAGAATCGATCGACTTCGCCGGCCGCGCCGAGCTTCGTCACCTCCAGCCGGAGATGACAGCACGGCTCGACGCGGTTGCGTCGGCGGTCGACGCGCGGTTGTCCGACAGGCTTCGCGCGATCGACACCGATCTGGAACTGTCCGTCGAACTCTCTTCGGTCACCGGTTCGCCACTCGCGCACCCCGAGCCGTCGATTCGGCGCGGAGGGGTCGAGGACAAGATGATGATCGTTCTCGGTGCGTCTGCGGGAGTGGGTCTTTCGCGCCTCGCAGTGTCGCCTCTCTCTGTCGTCCCGGCGCTGGAGATCGCGGTGATTCCGCTGTCGCTGGTGTTGGGCGCGTTCTGTGCGTGGTGGCTCGTCGGGTCGAGGAAGCTCGTCGCGGACCGGGCTCACCTGAGAACATGGGTCGCCGACGCGTCGGCCGCGGCGAGGTCGACGCTCGAGCAGCGTGTCCTGGCTCGAATCCTGACCGCCGAGTCCGCGTATTCGGCCGCTGCACGCGAGACCTCCCGCGTAGCTGCGCGCGCGGCCGACACCGAACTCGAGAGGGTCGAAGCCGAGCTGCGGGTGGTGTCGGAGAACCGCGCGTCCGTCCTCGCTGCATGCGACCGAGACCTCGCGGCACTCGACCGCGGCGTGGAGAGGTTCACCGCCGGCGGCCGCGCGGAACCGGAGACGCCGCCGATGCGTCTGAACCAGTAGAGGTGGTGTCCGCGGAGATCGGAGATACAGGCGTGGAGTGGAACGAGCTGTTCGACGGCGGCGGCGACGGCCCTGCCGTCGACCCTGCGCACGATTCGCTCTCGGGGGCATCCGGCGTCGGCTCGGTCGAGTTGTTCGACCTCGACGACGACGGGTACGAGGAGACCAGGGTCAGCCACACCGAGGCGGGCCTGACCGTCGCCAGGGATCGTGATGGGGACGGTGTGATGGATACGTTCACTTCCATCCAGAGTGGTGGCCGTTACCAATCCTGGGAGATTTCTCGTGCCGACGACGGCACGGCGAGGTGGGAGCAGACGGCATCGGGGGAGACCTTCGAGTAAGTATGACCGATTGTTGCTGATGTCCTGACAAGGAGAACGGGCTGCTCGAAGACCTCGAAGTGCACGTAGGAGTAGCTGAATCGGTCTTGTGACCAATCGGACAACAGCCTGATTCCTGATTGGCAACTCACGGCGTTAACCTGAAACCAGGACACCCGGCGCCCGTGTCCTCGGTTTGACGTTGCCGCTATGATGCGGTATACGCAGATCGTGCGATCGGGCAGTTCCCCACCGAGAGGGGAAGATCGGATCTGCGTCTGCCTCGCTGAACTGACCTGTGTGCGAGCAGACATCAGAATCTGGTTCCGGCTCACCCCAGGAGAGTTAGATGACCTCAGCGACCATTCCCGGTTTGAACGGCACTGACGCCGCGCCTCCCACCCAGCACAAGGAACTCCTTGCGTGGGTGCAGCAGGTGGCGGAACTCACCGAGCCGGATCGCGTGGTCTTCGCTGACGGATCCGACGAGGAGTGGGAGCGTCTGACCACCCAGCTGGTGAACGCCGGCACCTTCACGCGTCTCAACGACGAGAAGAAGCCCAACTCGTTCCTCGGCAACTCGGACCCGTCGGACGTCGCTCGCGTCGAGTCACGCACCTACATCTGTTCCGAGCGCGAGATCGACGCAGGTCCGACGAACAACTGGATGGACCCGTCGGAGATGCGTTCTCTGATGACCGACCTGTACCGCGGCTCCATGCGCGGCCGCACCATGTACGTCGTTCCGTTCTGCATGGGACCGCTCGGCGCCGACGACCCCAAGCTGGGCGTCGAGATCACCGACTCGGAGTACGTCGTTGTCTCCATGCGTGTCATGACCCGCATGGGCGCCGCTGTACTGGAGAAGCTCGGCACCGACGGCTTCTTCGTCAAGGCTCTGCATTCGCTCGGCGCTCCGCTCGCCGACGGCGAGGCCGACGTGCCGTGGCCGTGCAACGACACCAAGTACATCACTCACTTCCCCGAGGATCGTGAGATCTGGAGCTTCGGTTCGGGATACGGCGGCAACGCCCTCCTCGGCAAGAAGTGCTACTCGCTGCGCATCGCATCGGCGATGGCGCACGACGAGGGCTGGCTCGCCGAGCACATGCTGATCCTCAAGCTCATCTCGCCGGAGGACAAGGCTTACTACATCGCCGCGGCATTCCCGTCGGCCTGCGGCAAGACCAACCTCGCGATGATTCAGCCCACCATTCCGGGGTGGCGTGCCGAGACCATCGGCGACGACATCGCGTGGATGCGCTTCGGTGAGGACGGCCGCCTGTACGCCGTCAACCCGGAGTTCGGCTTCTTCGGTGTTGCACCGGGAACCAACTGGGATTCCAACCCCAACGCGATGAAGACCATCGACCAGGGCAACTCCGTCTTCACCAACGTCGGCCTCACCGACGACGGTGACGTGTGGTGGGAAGGCCTGGAGAACCGGCCGGATCATCTGATCGACTGGAAGGGCAACGACTGGACGCCTGATTCGGATTCGCTCGCCGCGCATCCGAACTCGCGTTACTGCGTGCCCATGGCTCAGTGCCCGTCGATGGCCGACGAGTGGGACGACCCGAAGGGTGTCCCGATCTCCGCGATCCTCTTCGGCGGACGCCGCAAGACGACGGTTCCGCTGGTCACGGAGGCTCGTGACTGGCAGCACGGTGTCTTCATGGGCGCCACCGTCGGCTCCGAGCAGACGGCCGCCGCCGAAGGCACGGTCGGCACCATCCGCCGCGACCCGATGGCCATGCTTCCGTTCCTCGGCTACAACGTGGGCGATTACTTCCAGCACTGGATCGACCTCGGCAAGAACGCCGACGACTCCAAGCTGCCGAAGGTGTTCTACGTCAACTGGTTCCGTCGCGGCGACGACAAGCGCTTCCTGTGGCCAGGATTCGGTGAGAACTCCCGCGTCCTGAAGTGGATCGTGGAGCGCATCGAGCACAAGGCTGCAGGTGTCGAAACGCCCATCGGTGTCGTCCCCACGGCCGACGCTCTGGACATCTCCGGGCTCGACACCACCACCCAGGACGTCGCTGAGGCGCTCGCGGTGAACGTCGAGGAGTGGAAGGCCGAGATCCCGTTGATCGAGGAGTGGTTCGACTTCGTCGGCGAGAAGCTCCCCACCGGCATCAAGGACGAGTTCGACGCGCTCAAGCAGCGCTTGGGTGCCTGAGTGTCGTAGCTAGCACCCTTTTTGTAGACCTGGCACCCCTGTTCCGATGCGAACAGGGGTGCCAGCCTCGTAAATAGGGTGTTAGGTTCCCAGCCGCTGAGCCGATTCAGCCACCGGACGCCAACACCGCTGCGCCCGTCAGGGTCCCGACGGCTCCGAGCTTCGCCGGCACGATTTCGAGGCCGTCGAGGAACTCGAGCTTGGCGTGCAGGGCCGCGGACTCCTGGATGGGATCCCAGAGCGGCGGGCCTGCCTGAGCGAAACCCCCACCGATCACAACGAGGTTCACGTCGACCAGAGCTGCCGCCGACGCGATCGCCTGACCCAGTGCCACACCTGCACGCTGAAGAGTGGTGATGGCGACGATGTCCCCGTCGCTCGCGGACTGTGCGAGGTCAGCGCCTGTGCTGCCGGTCCAACCTTGTTCCTGGGCCCACCGGACCGCCGACGGCCCGCTGGACACCGTCTCCACGCAGCCGAGGCCACCGCACGTACAGGGCGTCGCCGATCCGGGTACGACGATGTGTCCGATGTGACCTGCGTTTCCGCTACGCCCGTGCACGATGCGACCTCCCAGCACCAGTCCGCCGCCGATTCCGGTCGACACGACGAGGCTCAGTACGTCGTCGACGCCGACGGCAGCCCCGAAGCGGTGTTCGCCGAGCGCAGCACACCCACCGTCCATCGCCAGCGTGACCGATGCGCCGTCGAACCGCGTCCGTACGGCGTCGGTCAGGGCGAAGCCGTCCTTCCATTCCGGGATGTTGATCGGCGCGACCGTGCCCGCGACGGTGTCGACCGGACCGGAGCACGCTATCCCGATTGCGTCGACGTCCGAGCCGACGGACACCGCGTCCAGCAGCTCCTCGCAGGCTCGCCACACGTCCGACTGTGGGGTCGGCACGGTCAGCGGTTCCCCCGGCCTTCCGTCGTCGCCGACGATGGCCGCGGTGATCTTTGTTCCCCCGATATCCAGTGCCAGCGCTGTCATCGTTCCAACGTACCGGCGCGAGTGGAGCCTGCGGAATGAGCCGGGTGGGCTGTGCGAGTGGAGCCTGCGGAATGAGCCGGGTGGGCGGTGCGAGTGGAGCCTGCGGAATGAGCCGTGTGGGCGGTGCGAGTGGAGCCTGCGGAATGAGCCGGGTGGGGCGGCACTCGCGTCAGTCGGCGCGGAAGACGAGGACGAGGTTGCTGGCGAGGAGTTCGCGGAGGCCGGGAACCCGCATGATCCACCATGCCCATCGGGGGTGGTACCGGGGGAACGCCGCGAGGAGGGTTCCGCTGGAAGTGTTTCGAGCCCAACGTAATCCGTCGCCTGCTCCGATGTCGAACAGTGATTCGCCGAATCTGTTCTTCGGCTCGTGGCCGTGTGTGCGCAGGTATCGCCGGGCCGCGTATTCGCCGCCGATGTAGTGCCACGGCCGTGTTTCGTGCCCGCCGAACGGGCTGAGCCACAGTGTGTAGGACAGGACCGTCAATCCGCCGGGACGGGTGACGCGGAGCATTTCCTCTGCCATGATCCAGGGCTCGCGGACGTGCTCGGCGACGTTCGAGGAAAAGCAGATGTCGACGCTGTCGGTGAGAAACGGCAGTGCCATTCCCGAGCCACGGACGCTGCCGTGGACGGTCAGGCCTGCAGCGTGCAGTTCGGACGCGTCGGGTTCGACGGGGAAGTACCGAGCTCCGCTGCGTTCGAAGCCCTCCGCGAAGTAGCCGGGGCCCCCGCCGACGTCGAGCACGACGCGATTGTCGAGCGAATCGCCCGTCATGCCCCGGTAGAGGTCGCCGATCAATTCGACGGAGTCACGGGCGAGTGCGCCGTAGAAGATGTCGGGCGCGGTCTGCTCGTGCCCGAAGTCCCGGAGCAGCCCGACCGACCTGCTGAGGGTGGCGCGTTTCGCGAACAGTCGAGTGACCCGGTCCCTACGCACGAGCAAGAACACTAGGCGAGCGTCCATGTCGAGCGACCGCTGGGCCACACGAACGGCTAGGGTGTCCAGAAGTTTCAGCTGTCCGGAAGTTTCAGCTGTTCGGACGTTTGGGTGATGGTGTCGGCCGCGAAGGGGGTACGGGCGTGCGCGAGGTGCTGCTGCTGTGCTGGCGCGACACCGGGCATCCCCAGGGCGGCGGCAGCGAGCGGTATCTCGAGCAGGTCGGGGCCGGGCTGGCTGCGCAGGGAGTGAAGGTGACGCTGCGGACGGCGTCGTATCCGGGCGCGCCCGCCGAGGAGATCGTCGACGGAATTCGTATCAGTCGTGCCGGTGGACGGTTGAGTGTGTATCCGCGGGCGCTGGCGTCGATCGTCGCGGGGCGTCTCGGGTTCGGTTCGCTTCGCGGAATAGCCCCCGACGCCGTCGTCGACACCCAGAACGGCATTCCCTTCTTCTCGCGGATCGTGTCCGGAGCACCGGTGACGTTGCTGGTGCACCATTGTCACCGTGAGCAGTGGCCCGTCGCCGGACCCCTGATGGCCAAGCTCGGGTGGTGGCTGGAAAGCACGGTCTCTCCGCGGATCCACCGTCGTAACCAGTACCTGACGGTGTCTTTGCCGTCGGCCGACGAGCTTGTTGCCCTCGGTGTCGATCGCGAGCGAGTTGCCGTCGTGCGCAACGGCGCGGACGAGATTCCTGCAGGAACGCCGGTGGACACCAGAACTCCGTACCCGTCGCTGTCGGTGCTGTCGCGGCTCGTTCCGCACAAGCAGATCGAGGACGCACTGGCTGCGGTGGCCGCTCTTCGGTTCCGAGTCCCCGGACTGCACTTGGACATCATCGGGGGAGGTTGGTGGGAGGAGAACCTGCGTGAGCGGGTCGAGCAGCTCGGCATCGCGAGCGCGGTGACGTTCCACGGCCACGTCGACGAGGTTCGCAAACACCAACTTCTCGGACAGTCGTGGGTACACGTGATGCCGTCACGGAAGGAAGGTTGGGGTCTCGCTGTGGTCGAGGCGGCCCAACACGGAGTGCCGACTGTGGGGTACCGCAGCTCCAAGGGCCTCACCGACTCCATCATCGACGGTGTCACCGGTGTGCTCGTCGGCTCGGACGGCGCCGATCGTGATGTCACCGCGCTGACGGACGCTCTCGCCGAGCTACTGCTCGACGACGACATGCGTGCCGATCTGGGGGAGAAGGCCAGGGTCCGTGCGCTCGAATTCTCGTGGGTGCAGACCGCTCGCGGTGTGCAGAGCGTTCTCGCGTCGTCGATGCGCGGCTCGCACGTGTCAGGCCTCGTGTCGGCCGGACTTCCGGGTGCGGACCGCCCAGCCGAAGCCGCCCACCAGTAGCAGCAGCCACGCGAGGTGGGCAGCGACGACTGCCCGGTTGTCCGTCGGTTCGATTCGGGTCTCGCCCGGCACCCGGTACAGCGCGAGCTCGGCGTCCTCGTACTCCACCGTCAGCTGCTGCAGCGTCGCGACCGAGTTGCCCATCTGGCCGGGCGTCGTCCGTTCGAGGAGCACCCATCCGACTCCGAGTCCGGCCAAGTCGTCGGGAGTTCCGCCGTCCAGAAGAACCTGTTCGACGGCCTCCGCCCTGCTTCCTTCTCCGCGCACCGAACCGCCTGCGACGAGGAGCTCCCCGGTCTGGAGCACGTCCAGCGGCAGCATGCGAGGTGCAGGATCGAGAACGGCGGCGTCGCCGCTGTACGGGAACCGGCGGAACATACCTGCGGGCAGCACGGCTACGTCGCCGTCCTCCCCGGCCAACTCGTCGGCGACCACCGACCACGACGCCGGGTATTCGACGGGCTTCACCTGGCCTCCGACGCCCCACGCGAGGTCCGGCAACGCGATCACCACGGCCAGCGCCGCTGCGACTCCGGGAAGCCAGCGGTTCCCGAGTCTCGCGGCAGCCCACGTGACACCCGCCGCCGCGGCGAGAACGTAGAACGGCACGGCGAGCGCAACCCACTTCTGGGCGTCGCGCAGCAGTCCGGCGCCCGGTACCTCGGCGGCGGCCCATTCGCCGACGCGAATCCCTGGAGACGTCGCGGCGAGGGCGGGACCGACGATCGCGAGCGCGGCCAGAATGCCCAGAGCGGTGACGACGGGGTTGCGTCGGCGTCGCCACAGGGGTCCGATGCCGAGCGCGACGATCGCGAGCAGCAAGGCGGTGCCCAGGACCGCGAATGCCGATGTTCGCGTGACGGGGACGGCGTCGGCGTTCCAGATGCCGCCGAGTCCCGCGAGGGAACCGACGGTCCCGAGTCCGGGCTCGGCGCGGGCTGCGAACGCGGCGACGCCTGCGGGGTCGGTACCGGTGGCCCCCGAGCCCGACACCGCCGTCGCGACGAGCCAGGGCGCCGACGCCAGCAAGGTCAATCCCGCTGTGAGCGGAAATGTTTGCCTGGACGCGCATAACCATGCACATGACGCGGCGAGCAGCGCACCCGTCGGCGTCAGGCCCGCAACAGCGAGGCAGACCGCGAGCCACCCCCACCGGCCCGTCCGCCTGAGATCGAGAGCGGCGACGACCGTCCACGGCAACGCCGCATAGCCGATCAGAAGACTCCAATGCCCTTGTAGCAGACGCTCGGCGACGTAGGGATTCCAGATCGCGACCGTCGACGCCACCAGCAGTGCGGGCAGAGGTGCCGACGGCAGCACAGTCCGCGACATCTGCGCGGCACCCCAGCCGGCGAGCCACACCGCGAGCAGCAGAGCAGCTTTCACGACGAGTCCCCCGTCGACCACCGTGGACAGGGCGGCCACCACCGCGTCCTGCGGAACGGCCCGGGCGGCGGCGTCGCCGACACCGAGTGCCGAGTCGGTGAAGTAGGACCTGGGTGTGCTGACGGCGTCGCGCAGAAGCAGATAGCCGTTGCCGAACAATGGGCCGAGCACCACGAACGCAAGGGCGACGCTGTAGAGCGGCGGCGCCCACCGGTACCCGCGCGCAGCCCACCGACCACCCGACGCCATGTTCGGCACCCTATACCGTGGGCGCATGCCGACTCGCGCTGTCTCTGCCTCCGGATCCGGGTCCGCAGGCAGAGCGATGGTAGCCGGGATGACGATGGTGACCATCGGATCGATGACGGCCAACGTTGCGTCGTATCTACTGCATCTGCCTGCGAGCCGTCTGCTGGGTGTGGCGAAGTACGGCGAGTTCGCGAGCCTTCTCGCCGCCCAGCTGGTGCTGGCCGTTCCGGCGCTTGCGTTGCAGTCGGTCGTCGCCAGGGAAGTGGTGCGCGGTCGAAGCGCCGGCAAGCTCCGAAGCCTCGGATACCGCTGCGCTGCCGTGGTCGCCGTCCTGTCCGTCCTCGCGGCACCGATAGTTGCGGTCGCGATGGACACGGGTGTTCTGGCGACGACATCGGCGCTGGTAGTCGCCCCGCTGCTCGTGTTACTCGCGACCGAACAAGGGCTGCTGCAGGGCACCGCGCGGTTCGGCCGATTGAGTATCGTGCTGGCATCCGCGGGCTTCGGCAAGGTCGTTCCCGCCGTCGTGGCGCTGTTCCTCGGCGCGGGTCCCGGCACCGTGCTCGCGGTCAGTGCCGCCGGCACAGGACTGGTCGCCCTCGGAGCACGGTTGGCGAACCGAGAGCCATCCGGGTCCGGCGGCCTGCTCACCGGCGACGTGCGCATCGGCGTCGCCACCGTGCTGCGGGCCTCGCAGGTTCAGTTGGTGTTGATTCTGCTGTCGTCGGTGGATCTGCTCCTCGCGCGCGCACTGCTGACCGAAGCCGACGCAGGCATCTACGCCCTCGGCGCCGTCGCCACGAAGGCAGCGTTCTGGCTTCCGCAGGCAGTAGGGGTAGTGCTGTATCCGCGCATGGCCAACCCTGCACACTCGGCGTCGGCGCTGCGATCGGCACTGTCCGTCGTCGCGGGAATCGGTGCGGTTCTGATCGTCGGGGCGGCCGTCGCCGCGGGACTGATCCCGCTGATCGTGGGTGAGGATTACGCAGCCGTGCAGGGATACCTGTGGATCTTCGCGTTGCAAGGGGCCTGCCTCGCGGTGCTCCAGAGCGCGTTGCTGTGGGCTATTGCAGGCGAACGCACGACCCTTGCGATCCTTGCATGGCTCGGGCTGGCTGCCGAGGTCGTCTTGTTGACGCTGTGCGCGTCCACGGTGTTGCAGTTCGTCGTGGTCGCAGTGTCCGTGGCCGCTGCAACCGCACTCGCGGTGTGCGTGGCAGCCCTACGTTCCTGAGTGCACCGCAGTCCGCCACTGCAGTCCGCCACTGCAGTCCGCCACTGCAGTCCGCCACTGCAGTCCGCCACTGCAGTCCGCCACTGCAGTCCGCCACTGCAGTCCGCCACTGCAGAC
>NZ_JBHUZE010000001.1:727751-737423 GCF_042667435.1 Rhodococcus sp. NPDC057297
GTCCGCCACTGTAGTCCGCCTCGGACGGCACATCCGGCCCTGCAGCAGCGTTCTGTGTGCAACTGGGGCCGGCCACCCTGCCCGGAAACGAACAACGGCGCGACCCTAATGGGCGGCGCCGTTGTTGTTCGTGAAGGTGCTACTCCTTGGAGAGGTTGGTCCTCGGAATGACCTCGGTCCGATCGGTCGTCCAGTCGCGGTTCTGCGGAGCTGCCGGTGCTGCGCCGCCGCCTCCGCCCTGCTGCGGGCCGCCGGTGCGCACGGGACGACGCGGGCCGTTCCCACCGCGGAGTCCGAGCACGATACCTGCGATCAATGCGATGACGCCGAGGATTCCGGCGATGATCGGCACGGTACGTCCGAACGTCGAGAGCTGGTCCTGGCCGTCCTTGGCGCGCTGGATCTGGTATTCGACGGTGTTCTCGTCGAACTTGATCGGTGCGTTGAGCACGTCCACCTCGGGCTGGCCCGCGGTGCGCGAGTAGTACTGGTGGATCTGCTCTTCACCGTCGACGATGACGCCGGTCTTGGGCTCGACCCACACCGTTCGCGTGTTCTCGTACCAGCGCGTCATGGTGACGGGAGCTTCGCCGCCCTCGACGCCCCACGTGTCGGCGGGAAGGGTGACCTTGTTGGTCGGGATGTTGACGACGCCGGACAGATCGACCGGGCCGACGGTCTGCTCGTACTTGTAGACCGGCGTGCCGTTGATCTCGGTCTCTTCGACGAAGTCGATGTCCTGCGACGCGCGGGCGTTGACGTCGAAGAACGGGTACGACCTTTGTTCCGCGTTGAACGGGAACTTGTACTGCAGGCCGGTGTGCGGAACTTCCTCGGCCGGCTTGTCGCCTTGGACCTGGATGGTGCCGACGGGGTTCTCGACGGGCTCGGACGACACACGATCGAGCGTCACACGGTCGACGCTGGCGGTGAGCAGCCCGGTGTCGCCCTGCTTGTCGGTGCGGCGCAGCGTCTGCCCGGCCTGCACGGTGATGTCGTCGGCGTTCGACGGCTCCTCGGTGGTGACGAAACGCTGCGACACCAGGTTCACGTTCTCGTCCACCTCGGCGCGGCCCGCGGCCAGTGATGCAGCGTTGAGAACGCTTCCGGTGCCGGTCGATACCGTCGTGACCTCGAGATCCAGCGGTGTCTTCTCCAGGCGGGGCACGGTGTACGTCGGGATCAGGATCGCTGCTACCAGCAGGAATGCGCCCAATCCGACGAGTACGAGGGCAAGAATCCGGCTCGGCCCTGAGCGCTCCGCCATGTGAGAATCTCCTTAGTCTTATTTCCTTGGCGCGCCGCTGCTTCCACCCCCGACAGGTCAGGGTAGGAAACGCCCGTTCCTGGAGTGTCCGATTGGTATCGCCACGTCGCTGGTGACAGTAACAGTCATCACGTCGTACAGTCGCGGGCACGCCCGACGACCGTGGAGTTTCACAAGTGGACGGTGCGGAGTGTTTGACTGGTCGCGCCATGACTACGTCCACTGAATCGCTGCCGAAATCCGTCGCGCCGCTGCACGGATTCATCCCGTCGCTCGAGGGAATGCGCGCGTTCGCGTCGATCGGCATCATCGTCACCCACGTGGCCTTTCAGACAGGTGCAGCGAATTCGCCGGTCATGGGCCGAATCTGGGGCCGGTTCGACCTCGCGGTGGCATTGTTCTTCGCCCTGTCCGGCTTTCTGCTGTGGCGCCCGCACGCCGCCCAGGCGAGGGGGATGGGTCGTGCTCAGCCGATCGGACGTTATCTGTGGTCGCGCGCCGTGCGCATCCTTCCGGCGTACTGGGTCGTGGTGACGCTGGTTCTGCTGTTCCTGCCCAACACGGGGAGCAGTTGGCGTGTGTGGGCGGCGAACCTGTCGCTGACGCAGGTTTTCGTGCCTCTGACTCTCACCGAGGGCATGACTCAGATGTGGTCTCTGTCGGTGGAAGTCGCCTTCTATCTGTTGTTGCCGTTCCTGGGTCTGGCTCTGGCGGGCTTCCGGGGTGATCGGGCGCGATTCCGTATCCCCGTCGTTGCGACCGTCGCCGCGATCAGTCTGTGCTGGGCGTTCGTCCCCGTGTCCACGCCGGAAGCGATTCACCACGACAACTGGTTGCCGGGATACTTCCCGTGGTTCGCGGCTGGAATGCTCCTGGCCGAGTACACGACCAGCCCACGAACGTGGTTGCACCGTCTGGCGAGTCGCAGACTGCTGATGGCCGCGATCGCCCTGGTGGCGTTCGCCCTGTCGGTGACGCCGATCGCCGGGCCGGAAGGGCTGGTGCGTCCCGAACCGTGGCAATTCGAGGTCAAGATCGTGCTCGGTGCACTCCTCGCGTTCGCGTTGTTGGCGCCTCTCGTCCTGGCCGACGGACCCCGACGCATCCTCGAGCACCCGGTGACTCTTGCTCTGGGACGTTGGTCCTACGGCATCTTCATCTGGCATCTGGTGATCCTGGCGATGGTCTTTCCCGTGTTCGGGATCATCCCCTTCAGCGGACACTTCCTGCTGGTTCTGGTCGTGACCGTCGCGTTGTCGATCCCGGTCGCCGCCGCGAGCTACGCGCTGATCGAAGAACCGATGCGCGTGTGGCTTCGGCGCCGGTGACGTGACCGCCGGTTATCGGCGAGCCCGCAGAGCACTCACTGCCACGGCGACGAGTGCGATCAACGCGGCGAGTTGAATCAGTGACGAGTGGCCGATGTAGCCGTCGGGGGATCGCCACGGGCCCTTCGACAGCAGGGCTGTCGCCAAGAGTGTTCCGATTCCGGCGACCCACACCGCCGTCCTGGCTTCCACCGATCGGCCGAAGCGTCGGCCGACAGCCACTGCCACGGCCGCGGTTGCGGCGACGACGGCAACTCCGCCCGGTCCGGAGATCACGGCGACGGCCGCGGTCAGTCCGACCCAGCCGAGCACCGCGCTGCGCCAGGGCTGTGGTGCTGAGTCCTGCGTGACGCGGCTTCGACGAAAAGCGAAGAACGCCAACGGGATCAGCAGGAGCAATCCGCCGAAGATTCCGAGTCGGTACCACTTGTCCGACGGGTATTCGAGCGTCACCGTTCCCGACGTCCCGGCCGGCACGATCCAGCCTTGCTGCCAGCCGTTGACGGTGACAGCCTGCAGTTCTGAAGCGGGAGTGGAGCCTGCGGAATGACCGGGTTGGGCGGGAGTGGAGCCTGCGGATGCTGCGGTTGCGTGCCAGCCGGTGTTGCTGCTCTCCGGTACCACGAGCAGTTGATCGACGTCCGATTCACGAACGGTCACTTCTCGGTGGTCGGCGTTCCACGCTGTCGTCTCCGCGGTTCGGGGAGACGAGCTCGTTGCGCTGACGGCGGGGACGGGCATCGTGCGGAGTCGCACCCCGTCGACGACGAAGGCTGCACCTGGGTCGACGACGACGTCCTGTCTGCCTTCCGGCAGGGGTATCGGGTTGAGCGTCTCGTTGGGAACCGGGAAGGGACCCTCGCAGATGGTCGCCTGCAGTGGTTCGCCCGACAGGAATTGCCGCGCCGTCGCCGTCACCGACGCCCGGATGGTCTGGCCCGCAATGGACATGATCGGCCCGACGTCGCAGGCGACGGTGATCGTGCGGTCATCGGCGGCGTCGGGTGCGGCGCCGATGTCGCGGCCGCCCGACAGCACGGCGACGTCGGCGAGACCGGGCGGTTGTGGCAGGACGAAGCCGAGGGAGTTCTTGTCCAGTCGGTCGTCCCAGTCGACGATGGAGAGCACGATCCGATCCGTCACCCGTGGCGCTAGATCGATGGTCGTCGGACCGTCGGGATCCACCTCGCGCACCTGCGGTCCCCCGCCGAGGTTCACGGCGACGGTCGTCGGGTGCGCGGGAAGGTCGCCGAGGCTCGGGGTCAGGGTGAGGCCGTCCACCAGCGTCGGCGCGGGCAGGTCGATCGTCAGTGTCGGCTGCGTTCCGGCCCGCTGCTCGATGCTTTTCTCGGGCGCGGTCCAGGATGTTCGATCGTCGCCGTCGGTGGCCGCGAAGGCGGATCCTTGGAGGTCGCCGACGTCGGATGCGCCCGTGGCCACGGGTCGTCCCGGTTGCGCCAGCAGTGCTTCCAGTTCGGGGCTCTGCCGGGTGCGCAGAGTCAACTCCGGCAGCACCGCGGTTCCGGTCGGCACCGACAGGGTGCGCGAGAACCTGCCGAGTTCTTCGGGTGCGGCGGACAGTCCACTGCTGCACCGGATTCGGTCCTCGGTGTCCAGGCAGGCCGGCCTGCCGGGGAACTCCTGGCCGAGCTCCCAAGCCGTGACGTCCGCTCCGGGGGTGACGCCCGGCAGCACGGCACGATGCACGATCGACACAGGGTGCGGATTGTCGCGGTCCGAGTAGTCCTCCACCGACAGTTCGCTGATTCCGAATTGACTTCCCCGGGTGCCGTCCACGGTCGATTTCGCCGTGATGCGCACCCACGGTGTCGACCCGCCGGGGAGCGAGACGGTCATGGGCTCGCCCGCAGTGTCGACTCGTGCCGCGGTACTACCGCCCGGCGTGGTGATCTCGAGCCACTTCACCGGGTCGCCGATGGTCCCCGGGCTGGTACGCAGATGCAGGAGTCCGCCGGAGATGGGCTCGTCGAAGTCGAGTTGAAGCCACTGTCCCACAGCGCTTTCGATGCCGTTGCTGACCCAACTCGTCGCGAGATCGCCGTCGACGACCGCCGCGACCCCACTTCCCGGTTTGGTGCCGCCGATCTGAGTCGAATCCGACGCGGAACTCGACGCGGTGATGCTCGCACCCTCCCATTCCCCGTCGACGGTGTCCGCGCCCACGACGGGATAGTCCGCGACTTCGTTCAACGAGCGACGAGGATCGTCGGCGGTTCTCAGCGCCGAATTGTGGTTGTCGACCTGCCCGAAGTCCGTCTCCCTGTTCATCGGAGTATCGGTGACGGTGACCGAATCGACGTCCAGGCCTGCGGCGGTAGCGTCGGACGCAAGGATGACCGGGCCTGCAGGCACTGGATCGGGGACACCGGATCGGCGCTGTTCGTTCAGTCGCTGAACGGATTCCGGCCCGCCTTGCACGAACGGGACACGGTCCAGATCGACGGTGTAGGGCCCCGAAACCTCCGATTCCTTCGAGCTTGGCTCCTGCAGCTTCACCGAATAGATCTCGACAGCCGGATACGGCGGCCGCATGTCGCCGTCGACCGTGATGCCGTCGACCGTTCCCGGCGAGATGTCCTCGCCGAACTCCGCGACCTTCTCGAGGCCGGGAGAGCCGTCGAGTGCGGCGTGGACCTGGACGGGGCGAGCGGAACGTGACGTCTCGGGATCGAGATCGTTGCGGACGACCACGTAGTGAATGCCCTGCCCGACGAGGGTGTCGGCCAAGCCGACCGAGGATCGGCCGTCGGCGATCAATCGTTGAACGGAGTCGAGGGCACGGATTGCGCCCGGCGGAGTCAGTGGTACCGAGTCGCGGACGGCCCACGGCGTCGTCGCGAGGGCCTGGAGGGGTTCGTCGCGAGTGAGTCCCCACGTCTGAATCGCGAAGGGAGCACCCGGAACGACGAGCGCGCGCTCGGCATCGGAGCCGTCGGGTGAGCTGCCCGACGCGTGGGCGGTGAGCCAGTCCGCAGCGTCGTGCCAGTACTGCGGAATGGATTGGTACGCCCCGCGAGGTGCTAGCTTGCCGGTCCACGCGAGCGACGTCGAGAACGTCAGCGCGACGAGCACCAGACCGGCCACGGCCACCATCTTGTCCTTCTCCGGGTGTGCGATGGCCGTCCGCCACGTGCGTGACGGTACGGCACCGGGGAGCGGGACCTTCGCCAAGAGGTGAGCAAGTCCGAGGACCAACGGAATGCGGACGAGCGGTTCGAGTTTGTGAACGTTGCGGAGCGGCGCGCCACCGGAATCGAGGAACACGCGGACGGTGTCGGCGATCGGAGAGCCGAGTCCACCGACGTATCCGGCTGTGAGACCGAGGATTCCGACGAACAGCATGACGGTCAGGCGGCCACGGGCGGGCATCGACCGCATCGCGAGACCGACGACACCGGCTGCGGCGACGACTCCCGTCGCGACGACGGCGGCCGGTTGCGTGACGAGCACCGCTCCGGCGACGCGCTCGGGCGAGACGAACGGTGTCCAGCTGCTCGTCCCGCGGAGGATCTCGATCAGTGAGGCCCACTGGGTCGTCGTCCCCGAGGACTCGATGTAGTCCAGGAACGGCGGGCTGACGGCGCCGAGCAGAAGGAGCGGAACGATCCACCACAGGGTCGCGAGGGCCAGGAAGCCGGCCCACCACGCACTGAAGACGATCCACAATCGGTTGGGTCTGTGGCAGAGAATCCAGATCACGCCGACGAGACAGGCGGCTGCGGTCGCGACGGCGTTGACGGCGCCCATCAACGCCACGGCCAACGCCGACTGCGCGGCGAGCGTGCGGGTGGAAGTGTTGCTGCGGAATGCTCGAACGATGGGAATCAGTACCCATGGCGCCAACATCATCGGCATGGATTCCGACGAGATCGACGCCAGCGTCGTGATGACTCTCGGGGACAGGGCGAACGCGGTGGCGGCGATGATCCGCGAACTGCGGCTGCCGACTCCCAGTGCTTCGGCGAGACGGACGATTCCCCAGAACCCGGCGATCAGAAGTAGCGCCCACCAGATGCGCTGGGTGATCCATGGGGGAATCGACGCGATGTCACCGAGCGCGAAGAACGCGCCGTGTGGGAAGAAGTAGCCGTACGCCTGGTTCTGGACTTGGCCGAGAGGAGCTTGCGACGTCCACTGATGCGACGCGCGTGCGAGGAATCCGAGGGGATTCTGCGTCAGGTCGTACTTGGTATCGGCAACGGTGTAACCGGGAACCTGCAGAAAAGCGAGGAGAAACGCCAGTGTGGAGACGCCGAGCAACCACCTACGACCGAGTGGTTCGGAAGAGATCGGAGCAGGTGCGTCAGCGGCTGCCGTACTCAACCTGGTTCAGCAGGGACGAATCAGCATTGCCGGAGCGATCGATCTCGGGACGTGTGTTGTCGGCCGCCGCAGCAGTTACTCCGAATACCACCCCGGCACCGAGCACAGCGCCGACTACCGCAGCAACAACTCCCGGGACAGCGAACTTCATCTCGGTTCTCCACTTTCGTCGACTGGCACGCGTGCGCGGCTCACGCTATCACCCGCAGGCCCGATAGCCGGAGCGCACGCGCGTCTACTTTCCAGGCGGCACGATCAGGACAGGCCGGTGACTGTGGCGCAGCACATGGTCCGCGACCGAGCTCTGGAGAAGCGAACGCAACCCCGTCGTGCCGCGAGTGCCGGTGACGATGATGTCCACGTCGAGATCGTCGGCCTTCTCCACGATGGCGCTCCAGATCGCCGTCGTGCATTCCGTGCAGTGGCCCTCGACCTGAAGGCCGGCCTGCTGGGCGAGGCGAACGCCCTCGTCGTTGGTCACCTTCGCGTCGGTGAGCGCCACATCCTCGGCCTCGTCGTCGGGAACCCACTCGGGTTGCATGACCCCTGACAGTCCGGACATTCGCGCTGCTTGGCGAACCATCGGTTCCCATGCGGTGACGACGATCGCCCTCGTCGTCGTCAGGAATCGGCCGGCGTATTCGATGGCACGCTTGGCGTTGTCGGAGCCGTCGTAGGCAATGAGAATCAGGTCTGCGGGCATCTCGTAGTCCCTCCTCGTGTCGCTTTTGTCCCTAGGTTACTGCGCGCGTACAGCTGTGTGGGACCACTCCGCTACGGTCGGGGCATGAGGAAATTCCGATCGCCCGTCGCGGTCGCTGCAGTGGTGATCGGGGTCGGATTCACGGCCTCGTGTTCGTCCGGTGACCCGGTTCCTGCGGCTACGGAGTCCGCATTGCCGCCGACTACGACCACCACGACCACCCTTCCCCCCACCACCGACGCTCCGGTGAATTCCTGCGAGGCCTTCGTCGAAACGCTGAGCGAGCGTCAGCGATTGGCCCAGCTACTGACCGTCGGCGTCACCGGGACGGCCGACGCCGTCGACATCATGGCTCGGGAACAAGTGGGCGGGATCTTCATCGGAAGCTGGACGGATACGGCGACGCTCGCCAATCGCGAGGTTCCGCAGATCGATGCCGCAGCAGCAGTGCCTCCGATGGTCACCATCGACGAGGAAGGCGGGCGAGTGTCCCGCGTCGCGGATCTGCTGGGCGAGGACCCGTCGGCACGCCGGACGGCATTGACCATGTCCGTCGACGCCACGTACCGCATGGCCCTCGAACGCGGCCGTGGTTTGCGAGACCTCGGGATCACCGTCGACTACGCGCCGGTCGTCGACGTCAGCAGCCAACCGAACGATTCGGTGATCGGCGACCGTTCGTACTCCGCGGACCCGATTCAGGTCGTCGCGTACGCCGGTGCCTACGCGCAGGGCTTGCGCGACGCCGGTGTTCAGCCCGTCATCAAGCACTTCCCCGGACATGGTTCTGCATCCGGCGATTCGCACACCGGTGCGGTGACGACGCCGCCGTTGGAGGACCTGATCCAGTCGGATCTGATCCCGTTCGCGCAACTGTCCGCCGGCGGTGTCGGCGTGATGGTGGGACACCTCGATGTACCGGGCCTGACCGAGCCGGGTGAGCCTGCCAGCATCAGCCCGGCGGCGATGTCGCTGCTGCGCGACGGAGTCGGGTACGGCGCGGCGCCCTTCACCGGACCGATCTTCACCGACGACCTCAGCGGGATGGCGGCCATCACCGATCGGCTGGGTATCGTCGCGGCCGTCGAAGCAGCTCTCGTCGCAGGCGCGGATGTCGCTCTGTGGCTCACCACCGACGACGTTCCGCAGGTACTCGACAATCTGGAGGACGCCGTCGCGACGGGACGCCTCGATGCAGCGCAGGTCGACGAGTCCGCAGCGACGGTCGCTCGCTTCAAGGGCGTCTGTTAGAACTATCCGGGTGCCTGCTGGATGGTTCCGGCGCCGCGGCATTCATCGGGCAGGCACAGTAGTGACGCAGGCCTCCTTACCGTGGAGTAAGGTCATGAGTTCGATATCGGTTTGGAGGACTCATGGCTGGTGGCACCAAGCGACTGCCGCGCGCCGTACGTGAGCAGCAGATGCTCGACGCGGCAGTCGACGTGTTCTCCGACAACGGTTTCCACGAGACCTCCATGGATGCGATCGCCAAGAAGGCAGCGATCTCCAAGCCCATGCTGTACTTGTACTACGGCTCGAAGGACGAGCTGTTCGCGGCGTGCATCAACCGCGAAGGCGTCAAATTCGTCGAGGCACTCACACCCGCTGCAGACCCCACCCTCACTCCACGTGAACAGCTCCGACGCGCACTTCTCGGCTTCCTCGGATTCGTCGGCGAGAACCGTAAGTCCTGGATGGTGCTGTACCGGCAGGCAATAGGTCAGAGCGCCTTCGCCTCACAGGTCCAGAGCAGTCGGGACAGACTGATCGAACTGACGGCCCGTCTGCTCGAGATGAGCACCAAGGAACCGGATCCGGATCAGAACTTCTCCCTCATGGCAGTAGCCCTCGTCGGTGCAGGCGAAGCCGTCGCCGACCGCGTCGCCGGCGGGGAAATCGAAGTCGACGCCGCCGCGGACCTGCTGGAAAACCTCGCGTGGCGCGGTCTGGCAGGAAAGAAAACCGCTCCGACGCAGTAGTCGACGCACCCCTGGTTGTGAGAGCGAACGTGCCGTTCGGTCACTTGAAGC
>NZ_JBHUZE010000001.1:737433-830984 GCF_042667435.1 Rhodococcus sp. NPDC057297
GCGGTCCACGCATAACTTCAACCCCCCCCCGCCGTTGTGCCCCCCCACCTGGGTTTGCCCGCCATGGCGTGGGTTGTGCTATTGGGACTGCCCACCCCGCCACGTTCGGTCCCGGAAGGGGGGAACAGCACCTATCGCAGGGTTGCGGTGAGGTGGGGGTACCCCTTCTTGGGGTTCTTGAGTGACAGGTCCCAGCCGGCGCCGACGGATTCGGCGTAGAGGTTGACCGTTGCGGGCAGGACGATGGGCTTGCCGAAGCGGACGTTGTAGGTCACTTTGTCAGGGATGCGACCTTCGATGACCTGCAGTACCGCTGCTGCGCTCCACATTCCGTGCGCGATGGTGCGCGGGAAGCCGAATGCTTTGGCGCCCAACGACGACACGTGGATGGGGTTGCGGTCGCCGGAGACGGCCGCGTACTTGCTGATGGTCTTCTGATCCACCCGCAGTGTGCGCGTCGGGGGCGGCGGGACCTCGTCGGCGGGTGGCGCTTCGCGAGGACCACCGGAGAGGGAGGTCTTCTGCAGGCTCAGGAAGCTCGAGGTCTGCTTCCAGACGAGCTCGCGTCCGACGCTGACTTCGCTGATCACGTCGATCAGCAGGCCCTTGCGGTGTTCGCGCAGGTTCTCTGCGTGCACCCTGATGTCGAGTGGTTCCGACGACGAGATGGCCCGGTATTGCTCGATGACGTTCTCGGCGTGTACCGATCCGATGGCGGCGAACGGAAATGCCTTGGACACCATCAGTTTCATGACCGTAGGGAAGACGAGCGTGAACGGATACGTGACCGGCAGAGTGTCACCGAACCGCAGACCGGTGGCCCGGCTGTACGCGGCCAGGTTGTCGGGGTCGACGCGAAGTCCGCGGAGTTCGTACACCGTCGACGGTGCCGTGGTGGACTTCGAGCCGAGGAACGGCAGGGCTCCGAGCGCGGCGGAAGTGTAGATCTCCGACGTCTTCGGCTGCTCCGTGAGCTGGACGACGCTCATGCGCCGAGAAGGCTCTGGCCGCAGACTCGGACGATCTGTCCGGTGACGGCGTTGGATGCGGGAGAGGCGAAGTAGGACACCAGCTCTGCGACGTCGACGGTCTGGCCGCCCTGCAGCAGCGAGCTCATGCGTCGGCCTGCCTCGCGTGTCGCGAACGGAATCGCAGCCGTCATCGCGGTCTCGATGAATCCGGGTGCGACGGCGTTGATGGTGATGTTCTTCTTCGCGAGAACCGGTGCCGAGGCGTGCACGAGGCCGATGACGCCTGCCTTGGACGTGCCGTAGTTGGTCTGGCCGCGGTTGCCTGCAATTCCTGCGATGGAGGAGACGTCGACGACGCGTCCGCCTTCCTTGAGTGCTCCTGATGCCACGAGTTGGTCGGTGATGCGCTGCGGCGCAGCCAGGTTGACGCCGATGACCGAGTTCCAGCGGCTGTCGTCCATGTTGGCGAGCGTCTTGTCGCGGGTGATGCCTGCGTTGTGGACGATGATGTCCGCGCCGCCGTGGCGTTCGAGCAAGTGCTTGGAGAGGACCTCGCCGGCGTCGGGCGCCGTCACGTCGAGGGCGAGGGAGGTGCCGCCGACCTTGTTCGCGGTCTCGGACAGTGCCTCACCGGCGGCGGGGATGTCGGCTGCGATGACGGTGGCGCCGTCGCGCGAGAGAACCTCGGCGATGGTGGCACCGATGCCGCGGGCTGCGCCGGTGACGACCGCTACCTTGCCTGCGAGGGGCTTGTCCCAGGATGCGGGTGCCTCGGAGTCGGCCTCACCGACGGCGATGACCTGGCCGTCGACGAATGCGGACTTTGCCGACAGCAGGAAGCGGAGCGTGGATTCGAGGCCGGACAGCCCGGTCGATGCTTTCGGGGAGATGTAGACGAGCTGAGCCGTCGCGCCGCGCTTGACCTCTTTGCCCACACTGCGGGTGA
The DNA here is from genome assembly GCF_042667435.1 of Rhodococcus sp. NPDC057297. Classification (NCBI taxonomy): domain Bacteria; kingdom Bacillati; phylum Actinomycetota; class Actinomycetes; order Mycobacteriales; family Nocardiaceae; genus Rhodococcus; species Rhodococcus sp. NPDC057297. The sequence goes on from NZ_JBHUZE010000001.1 coordinate 739,351, forward strand.
ATCCTTCGAGTGCTCGCTGGGCGACGTGCTCGTCGACGCTCGCGGTCTCTTCCGGCGTCGTGCCGATGACGACGACGCGTGCGGACGGCGCGAGGTTGCGGATGACGGGCTGGAAGAACTGGAACAGCTGTTCGAGCTCGGAGACGTTGCCGATGCCGGTGGCGTCGAAGACCAGGGCGCCGTACTTGGTGTCGTGTGCCTGCGCCTGGGGGTAGTCCGACAGCAGTTCGCGCAGCGGCTCGACGAGTCGGCCGCTTCCGCCGATGAGCACAGGCCCGGCAAGTGGCGGTTCCCCCGCCTTGTAGCGGCGCAGCTTCTCGGGCTGCGGCAGACCTGCTTGCTTGGCGATGAAGGCTCCGGGCGCGGACGCCAGGAACGTGGAGTAAAGGTCTGGGGCTCCCTTGGTGGCTGCCACTGTCCTACCTTTCGAATTGGCGCCTCCCTCGTGTGGAGCAGGGAGCGCACGACCGGGTGTCGACAACCAACTTACTCGCCAGTAAGATGAATCTCCACCAGGGTCTTTTTCCACGATGTTTGGAGACGAAAAGTGACAAGCAAGCAGCTACGACCGGTCGCAATCGTCGGTGGCAACCGCATCCCGTTCGCGCGCTCCGACAAGAAGTACGCCCTGGCTTCCAACCAGGATATGCTCACCGCCACCATCGACGGGCTGGTCAGCCGGTTCGGCCTGCAGGGTGAGCGGCTCGGTCTGGTTGCTGCAGGTGCCGTCCTCAAGCATTCGCGTGATTTCAACCTGACCCGCGAGGTCGTGCTCGGTAGCGCATTGAGTCCGTACACCCCGGCGTTCGACATCCAGCAGGCCTGCGGCACCGGGCTGCAGTCGATCATCGCGGTCGGCGACGCCATCGCGTCGGGACGTATCGATGCGGGCATCGGCGGCGGCGTCGACACCACGTCGGATGCGCCGATCGGCGTCAACGACGAGCTCCGTGAGTTCCTTCTGTCGCTCAATCGCGCGAAGACCACCACCGATCGCATCAAGCTGCTCGGTAACGTTCGTCCGTCCATGCTGGGTATCGAGATCCCGCGCAACGGCGAGCCTCGTACCGGACTGTCGATGGGCGAGCACGCCGCTATCACGGCCAAGGAGTTCGGCGTCCGCCGCGAGGATCAGGACGAGTTGGCTGCGGCGAGCCACAAGAACATGGCAGCCGCCTACGACCGCGGATTCTTCGACGATCTGGTGACGCCGTTCCTCGGGCTTACCCGCGACGACAACTTGCGTCCAGGCTCGACCGTCGAGAAGCTGTCGACCCTCAAGCCAGTGTTCGGCAACAAGCTGGGCGACGCCACCATGACGGCAGGTAACTCGACGCCTCTAACCGACGGCGCGTCGGCCGCTCTGTTGTCGACGGACGAGTGGGCGTCGGAGCGCAACCTTCCGGTGCTGGCGCATCTGGTGGACTCCGAGACCGCTGCGGTGGACTACATCCACGGCAACAGCTCGTTCAAGGACGGACTGCTGATGGCACCGACTTACGCCATTCCGCGTCTTCTGGCTCGCAACGGGCTTACGCTTCAGGACTTCGACTACTACGAGATCCACGAGGCGTTCGCATCCGTCGTGCTCGCGACGCTGCAGGCATTCGAGAGCGACGAGTACTGCAAGGAGCGTCTGGGCTTGGACGGCGCTCTGGGTTCCATCGACCGCAGCAAGCTCAACGTCAACGGGTCGTCGTTGGCTGCAGGCCATCCGTTCGCAGCCACTGGTGGCCGCATCGTTGCGTCGCTGGCCAAGATGCTCGCGGAGAAGGGCTCGGGCCGTGGCCTGATCTCCATCTGTGCAGCCGGTGGTCAGGGCGTCACCGCGATCATCGAGCGCTAGATAACCGAGCGTTGAGCCGCAAGAACTTCGAGCGCTAGGTAACCGGCGCTCGAACCAGGGGGCATACGGTCGGCAGGAGTGGAGCCTGCGGAACGACCCGGTCGGCAGATCCGTCAGCGAGGGGTTTACGGATCTGCCGATCGTGAATCGTGCGGGAAATGGCCTCAGCCCGGAATTCCGCTTTCGGGCGGGGTGGACTCCTCTCCGGTGTACTCGACCACTTCCGAGTCTCCGATGTCCGTCTGTAGGACCGGCGTCAGGTACTCGGGTACGCCGTTCACGATTTGGTACACGCTTGCGCCGGAGATGCCGAGGTGGCTGTCGTCCGAATATCGGAAGGGCGCCAGCTGTGGTCCCTGGAAGTCCATGCCGCCCTCTTGGATTGCGGAGACAATCCCTTCGCGGGTGGGGTTCTCGCCGGCTGCTTCCAACGCTTGAACGAATGCGTACGCCTGGCTGAGGCCGTAGATGCGGTAGTTGGTGAGAGGTTGGCCGTCGCCGTTCTCCGCCCACACCTTCTGCCACAGTTGAGTCCAGGGGTTCTCGGGTGAGTCGATTCCGGGGATGTACTCGAGCGAGATCATGCCCTCGAGCGATTGGTTCCCGTCGGTCACGGCGCCCTGGGAGAACCGCCCGAGGAGTGACCCGACGAGGTCGACGTCGGATCCGATCGAGGAGTAGAACCATTCCGGGTCGTAGTTGAGGCGCATCGCCGTCAACTGGCTCAGGGCGGTGTACGACGGGACGTTGAATCCGAGCACCAGGTCTGCGCCTGCACCTTGGAGTGCAGCGATCTGCGGTGCGACATCGGTGTTGCCGGAGGTGTATCGGACTACTTCGACGATCTGGTCGTCGAGATACTGCCGGACGGCAGCCTCACTGTCCCGTCCGAGGTCGTCGTCCTGTAAGTACAAGCCCACCTTGGCATCCGGGCGGTTCTTCTTGACCCAGTCGCCGATGATCTTGCCCTCGACCTGGTAGTCGGGTTGCCAGCCGAAGGTGTTGGGATACTTGGCCGGATCGTTGCCCCACATGATCGCGCCGGAGGAGACGAACAGATCCGGCACGCCTTCTTCGTTGAGGAAATCTATGACGGCGCTGTGCGTCGCGGTGCCGAGTCCGCCGACCACCGCGAACACCTCGTCCTGCAGCACGAGTTCGTTGACGACCTGCGTCGTGGTCGTCGGGTCGTAGGAGTCGTCGCGCACGACGTACTCGATCTGCCTGCCGTTGATTCCGCCCGCGGCGTTGACGTAGTCGAAGTATGCCTGTGCGCCGGTGGGGATTTCGCTGTATCCGGGAGCGGCGACACCGGTCAGAGGGAAGTGGGCGCCGATCTTCACCGACGTGTCGGTAATGCCGACGGTGGAACCCTCCGACGTTTCGGTGGCCTCGTCTCTACCTCCCGCGCCGCAGGCAGCGGCCAGTGACACCACCGCGACCAAGGCGGTCGCCCGCGCTGCCAGCGATCTGGTTCTGTTCATCTTTCCCCTTTTCTCGTGATGTTCCGTGTGAGACGCCACTTTCGGTAGGTTCCGGTCAAACCCAGTGGAGCGAACAGGATCACGAGAACCGTGAAGATTCCCGTGACGAGTGGTGCGAGCTCGGCGGATTGCAGGCTGCTCAGTCCGGCGTCGAGTCCGAGGTTCGTCACGACCGGTGGAATGTAAGTAAGTAGGGCTGCACCGATGAGTGCGCCCGACAGCGTTCCGAGCCCGCCGATCACCACCGCCGACAGCAATGTCAGCGACAGTGTCAGGGTGAATCCGCTCGGTGCTGCGATGCGGGCGGACATCGCGAGGACCGCGCCGGCGGCTCCGGCGCAGGCGGAACTGACGACGAACGCGAGTATTCGTGCGCGCCCGAGGTTTATCCCAGCGAGTTCCGCGGCCACCTCGTCGTCCCGTACCGCCCGCCACCGTCGTCCGATTCGGCTGGCGGACACGTTTGCGAGGAGAAAGAAGACCACGACGAGCAGGATCCAACTGACGTAGGCGACGAATTTCGTTCCGCCGAGCTCGTTTCCGGTGATGAAGTACATGACATCGTCGATGGGTCCAGGCACTTTCGGAGCGGGGACCACGAGGCCCTGCTCTCCGCCGAGATAGTCCTTGAAGTACAACGCGAGGCCGGGGACGGCAACAGCCAGCGCCAGTGTCGCGCCTGCGAGATAGGGGCCGTGGAGTCGGGCTGCGGCGACGCCGACGACGACTCCGACGATGCCGGTCACGACGGTGGCGGCGAGGAGAACCAACGGGACGGACCATCCGGAATCCTGGGCACGGAGCATCAGTGCCGCGGTGTAGGCGCCGACGGCCATGAACGCGCCGTGACCGAGCGAGAGTTGACCGCTCAAACCGGTGAGGACGGTGAGGCCGCCGGCTGCGATCGCGAGGTAGGCCACCGACGTCAGCTGACTCTGCCGGAACGTGCTCAGGGATTCGAGAGCCAGTACGACGACGACAACGCCGAGTACTGCGCAGAGGAAGTGGCGTCGGACCGGTGTGGATGTCATTCGGGTGAGGACTGCGTTCATGTCACACCCGCCTTGCCGCGGTGCCGGCGAACAGCCCGCTCGGTCTGAGCAGCAGTACGACGATGAGGATGACCAGAGCTGCGGAGGACACCAGGTCCTGGCCGAGGTATCCGCTGACGAAACTGAGCCCCACGCCCATCAGGAGCCCGCCGACGACGGCACCACCCGGGCTGTCCAGTCCACCGAGCACGGCGGCGACGAAACCGAATACGACGATCGAATCCATGTATCCGGGGTGGACCAGCGAGCCTCCTGCGATCAATAGCCCTGCCAGGGATCCGACGACGGCGGCCAGAGCCCATCCCAGCGTCAACATGCGGCCGACGCGAACACCGAGCAGTTTCGCCACCTCTTGTTCGAAGGCGCTCGCCCGCATCTTCAGGCCGAGATCGGTGAACCGGAACAGCAGAACCAGCAGTCCGAGGACGATCAGCACGGCCACGATCTTGAAGACGTCGTACCCGGTGAGCGCGATGTTCAGATCCCCGACCTTCTGACCGGTCAGACCGAAGGGCGCAGGGAAGGAACGGAACTGGTTGCCGAACACGATGGCTGCCACCGCATGAATGATGATGAACAGCCCCAGCGTCAGGATGACGGGATTGATGTGCGACGAGCTGTCCACGAACCGAACGACGAGTCGTTCGACGGCCGCTCCGAGGATGAGACCGCTGACGAGTGCGACGCCGAAGCCGACCCAGTACGAGTAGCCGGCGTCGATCACCACCAGTGCGACGTAGGTGGTGATCATGGCCATCGGTGCTTGGGCGAAGTTGACGATGCGTGTCGACCGCCAGATCAGAACGAGGGCGAGGGCGAACGCGGCGTAGATCATGCCGGTCGTCACTCCGTTGATGAGGATGGTGAGCAGTTGCTGCACTTGAGGTGGCGTCCTTTCAGCTCGCGTCAGAACCCGAGGTAGGCGTGTCGGAGGGCGTCGTCGTCGGCGAGGGTGGCTGCCGGGCCTTCGACGGCGACCTTGCCGAGATCGAGGACAACGGCGTGTTCGGCGATCGACAGGGCGCTTCGTGCGTTCTGTTCCACGAGAAGTACTGTCATGGACTCTGTTTCGACGAGCGTGCGGAGCGTGTCGAAGATCTGCGCGACGACTTTCGGCGCGAGCCCCAGAGATGGTTCGTCCAGGAGGAGCACGGATGGGGTTGCCATCAGGGCGCGTCCGATGACGAGCATCTGACGTTCACCGCCGGACAGCGTGTGTGCCGACGACGTGCGACGCCCGTCGAGTGGCGGGAACATGCCGTAGACCCGGTCGAGTGTGACGGCGTCGTGACTTCGGTTGCGGCCCAATGCTCCTAGCCGGAGGTTCTCCTCGACGGTGAGTTCGGCGATGACGCCTCGGCCTTCGGGGACGTGGGCAAGTCCTTTGCGGGACATGCGGTCCGGCGGAACTCCGACCAGCTCGGTCCCGGCCAGCTCAATGCTGCCCGATTCGGGTTTCAGCAGGCCTGACACGGTGCGGAGCAGGGTTGTCTTGCCCGCGCCGTTGGCGCCGAGCACCGCGGTGATCGCGCCGGCTGCAACCGTCATGGTCACCGAGTCCAGCGCTGTCACCGGTCCGTAGCGGACGGTCAGGTCGGTGATGCGAATCTGGGCCGAGTCACTCACCGTGGTTCACCTCGTTCCCGAGATATGCGGCTAGAACGGCCGGGTCCTGACGAATGTCGTCGGGCGAGCCGTGAGCGATCACCTTGCCAAAATCGAGGACGAAGATCCGATCGCACACGCTCATGACGAGGTCCATGTGGTGTTCGACGAGCATCACCGACGCCGGGGAGGCGGGAGTGGAGCCTGCGGAATGACCTGGGGAGGCGGGAGTGGAGCCTGCGGAATGACCTGGGGAGGCGGGAGTGGAGCCTGCGGAATGACCGGTTTCGGGGTGGGCCAGGGATCGGATTTCTTCGCCCAGTTCGGCCATCTCGTCCGATGACAGACCTGACGCCGGTTCGTCCAGAAGGATCAGTGATGGTTCGCTCACGAGGGCGCGGGCGAGGGCGACGCGTTTGCGCACGGCGTAGGGCAGGCTCGGTGGCAGGCGGTCGGCGTACTGGTCGATTCGGAGGCGTTCGAGCGTGGCCATTGCGGCTGATCTGATTTCGGCGTCGTCGGATGCACTCGACGGAAGTCCGAGCAGTCCTGCCAGGATTCCGGTGCGTGCCCCTTTGTCCGCGCCGATCATGACGTTGTCGACGACGCTCATCCGGTCGAACAGTCCGAGTCCTTGGAGTGTTCGGCTCATGCCCAGCTTCGGGAGGTCGTGGGGTCGCAGCCGGGACAGGGTCTCGCCGTTCCGGGTGAGTGTTCCGGTTCCTGGGCGGACGAGTCCGCAGGCAACGTTGAACAGCGTGGTCTTGCCTGCGCCGTTGGGGCCGATGACGCCGAGAACTTCGCCCGGTCGCACGTCGAGACTGACGCTCGACAGCGCGACCACGCCGCCGAACGTGACGTCGACGTCGGTCATGGTGAAGATCGGGGCTGGGGTAACCGTCGAACTCAAGTGATCCACCTCACAATCTGTGTGCGTTCACTATGGTTGCCGCGCACAACCGGCGGTATGGGCGCAGCGCACAGAATGTTTGGGTCCCGCGGCACCAGTACCGGTCAAATCGCCCTGTCGACTGGGCGGGATGCGCAAAACTGTGTCGATGGTTGCCTCCGACCGACCCGCCGACCGATCTTCGGTGGGTGCCCCTCGTGCTCGGGTGCCTGCATCGGATCAGGAGAAGATTCAGCGTGCGTGGTCTGCGCTGATCGATCGGGCGGATTCGATAGCGGACTCCATCACGCTGGCGCTGATCGAGCAGGAGCCCGCATACCTGGCCAGTGCGACGCCTGACATCGCCGGCGAGATCAGGCGAAGCACCCGCGAGCACATCCGCCAGGGGCTGCGGACGCTGTCCGGGGTGGCAGCCGCCGACGACAACACCCGTGAGGTCTGGCGCCGCACCGGGCGGGAACGTGCGCGTCAGGGCATCCCGATGGAGTTGGTGCTCAAGGCGTACACGCTCGGCAGTCGGACACTGTGGGAAGAGTTGGTTCACGCACGTGATCGGCGACGGTCCGACATCGACGAACATTTGCTGCTGGTGGCGGGCCAGCAGTTGTGGCGTGCACTCGACGGGCAGTACGAGACCCTGGTCGACGCCTATCGCCGCGAGAGTGCTCGGATGCAGCAACGCGACCTGGCCAACGTTCTGGTGGTGCTCGACGGGCTTCGCTCCGGGCGTGGAGGTGATCCGTCGTTCGTGCTCGAAGCGCGTGCGACGCTCGGGCTTTCGGCGTCGCAGCAGATCGCGTGTGTCGTCGGGCCCGTGGACGACCAGGGATCACCTCCACTCACGGCGCCGGAGGATGCGCTGGATCAGATCGGTGCGGTATCGCATTGGAACATTCGCGACGGGCATCAGTTCGCGCTCGTTGCGTTGGCCAAGGGATCGCTGAATTCGGTCGTCGACGCGCTTTCGGTCAGGGCCGTGGGCCCGGTGGGTGTGGCGCATTCGCCCGACGGTGTGTCCTCGTTCGCGGCGGCGTATCGGCTGGCGACGCTCACCGCTGACACGATCTCGGAGGAGGCAGGGGTGGCGTTGGCGACCGATCGGCTGCCCCGGGTGATCATGGCGGCCGACGAGGAATCGTCGGATCTGCTCGTTCACCACGCGTTGGGAAACATGTGGACGCATCCGGAACCTCAGCGTGGGACGTTACTCGAGACGCTCGCTCACGTGCTTGCCAGCGACGGATCGCCGACGAATGCCGCGAAGGTCCTGTACTGCCACCGCAACACGGTGATCTATCGAGTCCGACGGATCGAGGAGTTGACCGGCAAGGACCTCACCGATCCGAGGGATCGTCTGCTGCTCACGCTCGCCCTGGTGAGGACCGGACATTGGGGCCGTGCCGTAGGACAGGGTGACAGCTCGACACCGCGCCGATCATTCACCTGAATGAATTGACGAGACACCGCACGATCGGTTGTAACGCTTCACAAGCATGCGCGATACTCGTAGTGGCTCCACACTGCTGCCCGACCCCCGACCCGGCAGCGGTGTGGAGCCTCTTTCGTGGGCTTGCGGCGGCCGGGGTTTCCCGATGCTCGAGTCGATCCCCTCACGTGTCGATGCGTAAGCTCGTGCGCGACAGTGTCGGTGTTCGTCCGGGGTTTCGGGAGGGTCGAGAACGTGAGCGTCGGTGGAGACGGCAAGGGCAAGCACGAGCGCGGCTCCCATTCCGACGAGGAAGCCCATGACGAGGCGCTTCGTGGCGATGCGCGTGATCCCGGTGCGCACGGTGACTCACGGGACGACATCGAAACGGTCGATGCCGAGCCCGAGCACGTGCTGCCGTACGAAGCCGTCACCGAGGTGATGCGTGCCATCGATCCCAACGAGCCCCCTCCCGGGCAGTCCCCGGCTCAGCCGTCCGAATCTGCCGCTTCCCCTGTCCCTCAGCCCCCTGTCCCGGAGCCACCCGTCCAGGAGCGCGTCGAGCAGGAGTCGGCCGAGCAGGGACCGGTGGCGGAAGGCCTGTCCGACGAGATCCCAGCCGACGAGATCCCAGCCGATCAGGTCTCAGCCCATGAGATTCCAGCCGACAAGTTGCCAGCTGATGAGGTAACAGCCGAGAACGAACACGGCGACGACATTCCGGCAGAGGATTCTTCGGCCACGGACGCTGGGGCCGTTGCATCTCACAACGTTGCCACTGAGAACGTTGCCGCTGAGGACGTTGCCGCTGAGGACGTTGCCGCTGAGAACGTTGTCGCTGAGAGTGATCGACTCGAGGACGAACCAGTCGCGGGCCTCCCGGGTGAAGGATCGTCGACTCCGCTCACCCCCGAAGAGCCTGATGGCGACGAAGCGATTGCTTCCGAGGCCGATACGCAGGACCAACCCACACCCCCTTCCGGGCTTCCGGCAGCAGGGCACGTCAGCTCGGTCCGGCCGGGGCCGGTCGAGTCGGCTCCGACGCAGGCGTATTCCGCAGTGACACCGCCCGGTGATCGGGGGCCGATGGCCCCTGAGCCCGAGGGTGAGGACAGCGCCACCGTCGCGATTCCCGTCGTCGCAGCGTCGTCCGAACAGCAGCCTGCCCCGACCGAGCAGCCTGCCCCGACCGAGCAGCCTGCCCCCACCGAGCAGTTCGTGCCTGCCGAGCCCGCTGACGGCGACGTGGAGGGACAGCCCGCAGGCAAGGAAGAAGAGAAGTTCTCTCGAATGAAGATTGCCGTTCTCGCCGGCGCTGCGGTGGCGATTCTGGGAGTGTTCTACACGGCGGACATGCTCTCGACGAGTGGTTCGGTTCCCCGGGGCGTCACCGTCGCCGGTATCGAGGTCGGCGGTCTGAGCCACGAGGATGCCGAGGCGAAGCTCGTGTCCGAGCTCGGCCCCCGTGTGAACGAGGCGGTTCGGGTCGACGCGGGCGACCAGCAGCTCGAGGTGGTGCCGTCGGAGGCCGGTCTCGGTGTGGATTGGGTGACGACGCTCGATCGTGCCGGGTCGCAGCCGATCAATCCGTTCACACGTGTGATGTCGTTCTTCACCGGCCGCGAGATCGGTGTCGAGTCGACCGTCGATGCCGCATTGCTCGACGCCGGCGTCGAATCGATGAGGACACAGACGGATCGAGCGCCGTCCGAGGGTGATGTCGTGTTCGAGGGCACTACTCCGGTCGGTGTCACCCCGGCGCCGGGTCAGACGATGGACGTGCAGGCGGCGCGGGACGAGCTCGAGACGAACTGGGCGTTCGGTGAGGTCGAGGTACCGGTGGAGACCGTCGACGTGACCGTTCACCAGGATGAGGTCGATCGTGTTCTGGCTGAAGTCGCGACTCCCGCGGTGTCCGCGCCGGTGGTGTTCACCGGTCGTGACGGTGCTCGTGCGGTGCTCTCGCCCGAGAACGTGGCAGCAGTGCTGAATTTCGAGCCGGACGGCGAAGGTCAGCTGGCGACCAGGTACGACACGCCCGCGGCGACGGCGCTTCTCGCGCCGCAGTTGGCGTCGACGGAAACACCTCCGAAGGATGCGACGTTCGCTCTCGGTGGCGGAGTACCGACTGTTGTTCCGGCGGTCGTCGGTGAATTGGTGCAGTGGCCGAAATCGTTGGAGCAGTTGCCCGCCCTCCTGGCCTCGGTTGATTCTCGCTCCACCGACGCCGTCTACGAGCAGGCGCAACCTGCACTGACGACGGAGGGTGCTCAGGCGCTCGGCATCAAGGAGGTGGTGGCCGAATACACCACGGGCGGTTTCGAATACGCGTCCGGTGTCAACATCAGGCTGACCGCCGACATCGTCAACGGCGCGTTGGTGAAGCCGGGTGAGACCTTCTCGCTCAACGAGTACACGGGCCCTCGCGGCACGGCCCAGGGTTTCGTGGAATCGGGCATCATCGACAACGGTCGACCGGACAGGGCGGTCGGAGGCGGGATCAGCCAGTTCGCGACGACGTTGTACAACGCCGCCTACTTCGGCGGCATGGAAGATGCCGGGCACACCGAACACAGCTACTACATCAGCCGGTACCCGGAGGCCCGCGAGGCGACCGTGTTCGAGGGTGCGATCGATCTGAAGTTCACCAACACCGGTAAGACGGGTGTGGTGATCGAGTCGTTCGGGTCGAGTTCGGATGTGACAGTGCGGCTCTGGGGCACCAAGACCGTCGACGTGGAGTCGATCACCGGGCCGCGTTCCAATCCGACGAGTCCGAACACCATCACTCTCCCGGCCGGTAACGCGTGTGTGCCGTCCGGTGGTGGACCCGGTTTCACCGCCAGCGACACTCGGGTGATCACGGACATCGCCACCGGCAACGAAGTCTCCCGTGACACGAGGACGGTCAAGTACGACCCGATCCCGATCGTGCGGTGTGAATCGCCTGAGCCGGAACCGGAGCCCGAGGACGAGCCGGCCGACCGACCGGCCGGAGCAGCTCCTCCGGCCGCGCCGTCCGCGGAGGACGGCGAATAGTCAGACCGTGATCGGTTGCGGGGCAGTGTGCTTCGGGCTGATGTCGTCGCCCGAGGATGCGCCGCGGAGGCGTCGGGACACCCATGGCGCGGCAAACGATTTGACCCATTCGGCGTTCTCGCGTCGTTGGATCGCCTTCTCGACAGGAGGCAGCGGATCGAGGGCCGGCATCGAGATGGAGTGTTCGACGCCGAGGAAGTCGAGCACTTCGGCAGCCATTCTGGTGTGCCCGCGGGTCGACATGTGCAGTCGGTCCCAGTCCCACATTCGAGGATCGTCGTAACCGTCGAATCGCCAGTAGTCGATCAGTTCGACGCCGCGGTTGTCGGCAACTTCGCGGAGTAGTTCGTTGTAGATCGCGGTGCGACCGCGGAGGCTGCGAAAGATCGGTGACCATCCGGCGTCGTATGCCGTGAATGCCAGTACGCGCGCCCCGGTCGACTTCAGGCCCGCGAGCGCGGCGTCGTAGCGCTCGATGATTCCGTCGATGTCGACCTTCGGCCGCATCAGGTCGTTTCCACCCGCGTAGACGGTGACGAGGTCGGGTGCGACGTCGATGGCGGTGCCGACTTGATCTTCGATGACCTGGTCCAGAAGTTTCCCTCGCACTGCGAGGTTGGCGTATCGAAAGTTCGGGTTGTGAGCGCCGAGTTCTGCGGCCACTCGATCCGCCCAGCCACGGACTCCATTGGGGCTCGACGGGTCGGGGTCGCCGACGCCTTCGGTGAAGGAGTCGCCGAGAGCGATGTAGGTGTCGATTGTCGGCACGGGACCGTCCTTTGTGAGTTCTGCTAACTACCTCAGAGTACGACGCCTGGACTCCGCCGTTCATTCCCGGGTTTCGATCTGCGTGATTCAGAACCTGGACACCCGTCCGCGGTGAGGTGTTGGCTGATGGGGGAATGTGTTCTCGGATCGAAAGAAGGCTCATGACGGTCACCGTGGTGGCAGGCAACCCCAAACCCGAATCCAGGACTCTGGCGGCAGCGCATCTGTTGGCGTCGGAGATCACCGGAGGGCAAGCCGACGGTCAGGTGGACGTCATCACGCTCGGATCCGGGCTGCTCGGCTGGGGTGACGACGCGGTGAAGGCGGCTGTCGACCAGGTGGCGACGTCCGACATCGTCGTGTTCGCGAGCCCGACGTTCAAAGCCACGTACACGGGTGTGCTGAAGTTGTTTCTCGACCAGTTCGCCACCGACGAGGGTTTGCGTGATGTAGTGACCGTCCCACTGATGCTCGGGGCGGGACCGGCGCACGCGCTGGCTCCGGATCTGCTGCTCAAACCGGTCCTCGTGGAGCTCGGAGCCATCGCACCGGCTCCCGGTCTGTACCTCGTCGATACCACTTTCACCGAGGACACTCGTATCGTGGACTATGCGCGGCGATGGGGACCTGTCATCACGGCCGCCGCAGACGCACGAAAGGGAGCTTCGGCATGACGCTCACACACACCGACCTCGACCAGGCGACGTTGCGCCAGGCGTACGCGCAGTTCCCCAGTGGGGTCGTCGCCGTTGCCGCGGAGATCGACGGGGTTCCGGTCGGGCTCGCCGCGAGCAGTTTCGTAGCGGTGTCCATCGAGCCGCCGCTGGTGGCAGTCTGCATTCAGAACACGTCGACCACGTGGCCCAAGCTCGAAGGCGTCCCCAACATCGGAGTCAGTGTTCTGGGCGAGGCTCACAACGATGCTGCGCGGACGCTTGCAGCCAAGACGGGTGACCGCTTCGCCGGGCTCGACCTGACGACCACCGAGCAGGGCGCCGTGTTCATCGAGGGCGCGACGGCGTGGCTCGACACGACGATCGACCAGCAGGTTCCGGCCGGAGATCACCTGATCGTTCTGCTGCGCATCCATTCGCTGAAGGTCCAGAGCGACATCGATCCCATCATTTTCCACGGCAGCAAGTTCCGCAAGCTTCAGGCGTAGCCGCTGCGGTGTTGGGCGGCGTAGCCGCTGCGGCATTGGGCGGCGTAGCCGCTGCCGTGTTGGGCGGCGTAGCCGCTGCGGCGTTGTGTGGCCTGGTGCGGGCTCGCGCCCTGGTAGGTCGCACGACGGGAAGTACGGACGCGGCGCAATACGTCCGCCACATTCGGGTTGCATATTCGACACGACCTCGGTGTTGAGTAGCGGTCACATCAGGAATCGATGTGGCTGGAGGCCCGAAGTGAAACTGACAGTGGTTGCAGGTAACCCGAAACCCGGCTCTCGCACGTTGGATGCTGCGCGCATCGTCGCCGAGGCCGTGGCGGGCCGTGAGGTCGACGAGATCATCGACGTCATCACCCTCGGTCCAGGCCTTCTCGGGTGGGGCGACGCCGGTGTGGCGTCTGCAGTCGAGTCGGTCCGCGACTCGGACCTCGTGGTGGTGGCGAGCCCGACCTTCAAGGCGACTTACACCGGTGTGTTGAAGCTGTTTCTCGACCAGTTCGCCACCGGAACAGGCCTCGAGAACGTAGTCGTCGTGCCGGTGATGCTCGGTGCAGGCCCCGCACACGCGATGGCGCCGGATCTGTTTCTGAAGCACACCCTCGTCGAACTGGGTGCTGTCACTCCCGCTCCCGGTCTCTATCTGATCGACACCACGTACACAACAGACACCGCAATTGCCGATTACGTCGCACGCTGGGGTCGCGTGTTGACCGATGCGGTCACGACACGAACGGACATCTCATGACTCTCGCTACCACTTCCCTCGACTCGGCCGTTCTCCGTTCGGCTTTCGGTCAGTTTCCCAGTGGTGTCGTCGCGCTGTGTGCCGAGATCGACGGTGTACCAGTGGGTATGGCGGCCAGTAGTTTCGTTGCCGTCTCGATCGACCCACCTCTGGTCGCCTTCTGCGTTCAGAACACGTCGACGACCTGGCCCAAGTTCGCTGCTGCGGATCGGATCGGTATCAGTGTTCTCGGTGAGGCGCACGATGTCGCTGCTCGGACGCTGGCCGCGAAGACCGGCAACCGATTCGACGGTCTCGACGTGACCACCACCGAGGACGGCGCAGTGTTCATCGGCGGTGCGAGCATGTGGTTGGACGCAACCGTCACCGAGGAGGTACCCGCAGGCGATCACGCGATCGTGTTGATGCGGATCAACGAACTCGAGATCAAGGATGTTGCGCCGATCGTGTTTCACGGCAGCAAGTTCCGCCGCTTGGCAGTGGAGGTCGAGCAGTGATGAAGGAAGCGCTGGACGCGCTCCGTGCGGGCAAACCCGTGCTCGTGACCGACGACGCACGGCGTGAGAACGAAGGCGATGTCGTCCTCGCCGCGGATCGGGTGACGCCCGAATGGACGGCGTGGACCATCCGTAATACCTCGGGATTGCTGTGCGCGCCGATGTCCGGAGCACGTGCCGACGCTTTGGAGCTGCCGCCGATGGTGGCGGACAACCAGGATCCGAAGAAGACGGCCTATACCGTGACGGTGGATGCTGCCGAGGGCGTGACGACAGGTATTTCCGCGGCCGATCGTGCCCGCACTCTGCAGGTGTTGGCCGATCCCTCCTCCAGTGCAACCGATTTGATCAGGCCCGGGCATGTCATCCCACTGCGTGCGCGTCCCGGTGGAGTCCTCGAGCGTCCGGGCCACACCGAGGCCGCGGTCGATCTGTGCAGCCTGGCAGGAGTGCCCGCTGTCGGTGTCATCGCCGAGCTCGTCGCCGACGACGGAACGATGATGACCTTCCCGGACATCGAGCGTCTGGGGCGTCGGATGCAGCTTCCGGTACTGACCATCGAACAGCTGATCAACTACCGGTTGGCCCACGGAGTGACGGCAGTTCCCGCTCCGCGACGCGTCGAACGAGTCGCGGAGACGGTCTTGACGACCGCGCACGGTGATTTCCGAGCAATCGGATATGCGGACAAAGAAACCGGGGCCGAACATATCGCGCTGGTCAAGGGTGAGCTCGCCGGGTCACCGATCGCGCGTGTTCACTCCGAATGCCTGACCGGTGAATCGTTTTCGTCCCAGCGCTGCGAATGCGGACCGCAGCTCGACGCTGCACTGGCGCGTGTCGCTCGCGAAGGTGGCGTTGTGGTCTACCTCCGCGGACACGAAGGCCGCGGCATCGGTCTGCTCAAGAAGCTCGCTGCCTACCGGTTGCAGGATCAGGGTTTCGACACGATGCAGGCCAATCTGGAACTCGACGAACTGGCCGACGGTCGAGAATACGGCGGAGCCGCAGCCATTCTCGAGGATCTCGACGTTGCTGACGTTCGGCTGCTCACCAACAACCCGTTGAAGGTGGATGGGTTGCGGAAGAACGGCATCGCAGTCACCGCGGTCATTCCACTACTCGTCGGAGCAGCACCCGCCAACGTGCGTTACCTCGAAACGAAACGTGACCGAATGGGCCATCTGCTCCCGGGGCACTTGGAACAGAGCATGTGAACGCTCACCTACGTGCCGGACGCACGGCCCAGTGCTAGCACCTGGGCGAGCGTCCGGCACACAGGTGAGCGTCCAGGCCATCCACGTCCGACGCCCGCCGGTGTGCGGATCAGCCGCTGTGGTACCTCCGTCCAGGAATTCATCCACAACCCCCGCTTTCATCCACAAAGTGCGAATCCGCTACCCGAACGACTATCCCGGCGGGCAGTCTTGCTCCATGGAACTCGATCCGACCGGACTGCTGCGACGTACCGATGCGCTCGAATCCGGTTTGGCGCTGCACGAGTTCCGCGCGTTGTACTCGAGTGGTGGGTGGGAGCGTCTGGCGCGCGGAGCCTATGTCTTCAGCGACCATCATTCGACGCTGGACGAGCGGGAGCGTCATGTCCTTCGCATAATTGCGCTGCTGCCGAATCTAGCGAACGATTCGATCGTGAGTCACGATTCCGCCGCTGTTCTTCACGGATTACCCTTGTATGGACTGGATCTGACGAAGGTGCATGTCACCAGAGCCCGGCGCGGCGGTGGCCGTACGACCGCACGCGTCGTCGTTCATTGCGCAGCGGTGGAGGATGTCGTCGAGGTGAACGGCATGCGGGTGACGTCGGTAGCCAGGACCATTGCGGACGTGGCGCGAACCCGCTCGCTCGATGCGTCGGTGTCGATGGGAGACATGGCGCTCCGCAGCGGTCTGCATCCGGATCTACTACTGCATCAGTTGGATCTGGCCAGGAAGCGGAAGGGTGTTGCCCAGGCTCGTCGAGCAGTGGCCATGTTGGACGGTCGCAGTGAAAGTGTCGGTGAGTCCTTGGGGCGAATTCGACTGCTGCACAGTGGCTTCACCGACGTCGAGTTGCAAGTCGAGATTCGCGACGAGGACGGAAATTTCGTCGGACGCCTCGATTTCGTCGTCTGCGCCCGGGTGGTTCTCGAATTCGACGGCAAGGTGAAGTACGAGAAGTACCTGCGGCCAGGTCAAAGTGCCGGCGACGCTGTGTTCGAGGAGAAGCAGAGGGAGGATCGCATTCGCGGGCTCGGATACCCAGTGGTGCGCTTCACTTGGGCCGATCTGTTCGCCTTCGAACGAGTAGCGGAACGCGTGCGTCGAGCGATCGCACAGGCCGATCGGATGCCTGCTCCACGTGGATCTTTGGAGCAGAGCCTGTGAACGCTCACCTACGTGCTGGACGCACGGCCCAGTGCTAGCACCTGGGCGAGCGTCCAGCACACAGGCGAGCGTCCGGCACGCAGGTGAGCGTCGGCACCGACGACAACGGCCGCACCCTTCGACAAGGGTGCGGCCGTGGTGACAGCAGGGATCAGAATGCTGCTTCGTCGAGTTCCATGACGTCGAGGTCGATGTTGGAGAGGATGTTCCGCGTCGCGGTGAGCTGCGGCAGAATGTTCTTGGCGAAGAACGACGCGACGCCGATCTTGCCTTCGTAGAACGCCTTGTCCTTGCCCTCGGCGCCGTTGTCCAGTGCCGTGATGGCGATCTCGGACTGACGCAGCAGCAGCCAGCCGATGAGCAGGTCGCCGAATGCCATGAGGAAACGCACCGATGCGAGGCCGACCTTGTAGAGCTCGGTGGGCTGTTCCTGAGCACCCATGAGCTGCTGGGTCATCGTGGTGACGATGGCCTGTACGTCCTCGAGAGCCGTTGCGAGCAGTGCACGCTCGGCCTTGAGGCGACCGTTTCCTGCTTCGCTGTCGATGAACGACTTGATCTGTCCGGCTACGTGAGCGAGCGCAACGCCACGGTCGCGAGCGATCTTGCGGAAGAAGAAGTCCTGCGCCTGGATGGCCGTCGTGCCCTCGTACAGTGAGTCGATCTTCGAGTCACGGATGTACTGCTCGATCGGGTAGTCCTGCAGGAAGCCGGATCCGCCGAGAGTCTGCAGCGACTCCGCGAGCTGGTGGTAGGCGATCTCGGATCCGACACCCTTGACGATCGGGAGAAGCAGGTCGTTGACGCGGTAGGCGATGTCCGCGTCGGCGTCGGAAACCTGCTTGGCGGTGATGGGATCCTGGTGCGCTGCCGTGTACAGGTACACCGCGCGCAGGCCTTCCGCGTATGCCTTCTGCGTGATGAGGCTGCGACGCACGTCGGGGTGATGCGTGATGGTGACGCGCGGTGCTGCCTTGTCGGTCATCTGTGTCAGGTCGGCGCCCTGCACACGCTCCTTGGCGTACTCGAGTGCGTTGAGGTAGCCGGTGGAGAGGGTGGCGATTGCCTTGGTGCCGACCATCATTCGTGCGTGCTCGATGACGTCGAACATCTGCGCGATGCCCTTGTGGACCTCGCCGACCAGCCAGCCCTGAGCGGGGATTCCGTGTCCGCCGAAGGTGAGCTCACACGTCGCCGACGCCTTGAGGCCCATCTTGTGCTCGACGCCGGTGACGAAGACGCCGTTGCGTTCGCCGAGTTCACCCTTCTCGAAGTCGAAGTGGGTGTTCGGGACGAAGAACAGGCTGAGGCCCTTGGTGCCGGGTCCTGCTCCTTCGGGTCGGGCGAGAACGAGGTGGAAGATGTTCTCGAACAGGTCGTCGGACACGGCCGAGGTGATGAAGCGCTTGACGCCCTCGATGTGCCAGGAGCCGTCTTCCTGCTTGATGGCCTTGGTTCGTCCGGCGCCGACGTCGGATCCGGCGTCGGGTTCGGTGAGGACCATGGTGGCGCCCCACTGGCGCTCGACGATGACCTTGGCCCATTCCTTCTGCTCGTCGGTTCCGTTGTGGAACAGGACGTTGGCGAAGGACGGTCCGGCGGAGTACATGAACGCGGCCGGCTGGGAGCCCAGCAGCATTTCGTTGAGGGCCCAGCCGAGGTTGCGGGGAGCAGCGATGCCACCGACCTCGTCGTCGAGGCCGACGCGCCACCACTCGCCGTCGTAGAGCGCCTTGAAGGACTTCTTGAACGAGTCCGGCAGCTTCAGGGTGTGAGTTTCGGGGTCGAACACCGGCGGGTTGCGGTCCGCGTCGGCGAAGGATTCTGCGAGGGGACCCTCGGACAGGCGTACTACCTCGCGAAGCATGTCGCGTGCAGCTTCACCGTCCAGATCTCCGAAGTTGTCACCTGCGAGGGACTCGTCGAGCCCGAACAGCTCGAAGAGGTTGAACTCGAGATCCCGAAGGTTGCTCTTGTAATGGCCCATTGCGTCTCTCCAGTCGGTGGTGCGGTCTCGTGAGTACCGCCCAAGCATTTAGCTACTCGGTATAGCTACTCGTCGGTAACATAGAGGCATATTACCCCCGTTCATTCGCGCTGCCAAGGCGGGACCTACTGGCGAGTAGTAACGAATCGATAGCGGTACCGCCTTCAGTTGTCCTGAGCCTCGTTTCGCAGAGGTTCACGACGGCTCGATCCCCGACATCGATCGCCAATTCCTCTGGCGTATAGAGTAGTTCGACTTCCTGGGGTCCGCCCACTCCGTCGGCGATGTTGTTCGAATGGTGACCGAGAATCATGAGGATTCCATCAGGTTTCAGCGCATCGAGTGCCGTCGAGATTGCTTTACGGCGTTGCTCGTGGGGCAGATGTAGATAGAGCACGAGAACCAGGTCGTATCCCGGTTCCGGTAGGACGGTCGTCACATCGGCGTGAACCCAGGTGAGCCTGTTTCGGACGGACGCAGGCGACGCCGACGCGACGCGGTGTGCTCGTGTGAGTGCCTCCGACGAGAAGTCGACGCCGGTTACTTCCCAGCCGCGGGTGGCCAGCCAGATGGAGTTGCGGCCGGCGCCGCACGCCAGGTCCAACGCGCGTCCCCGGGGAAGCGAGGTCGCGATCTCGACGAGTGTCTGGTTGGGCGGCTCTCCGAAGACCAGTTCGCGACGTTCGTACTTTCGGTCCCAGTCTTCGGCGTCCATCCCCTGATGATGCCGCAGAATCCGTGTGCTCGACGCGTCGGCCGTGCGCGGCCTGTGCGTTCGGCACGCTAACCTGTCGGGATGAGCTCGGAATCGGACACGCACCTGGCCAGGGACCTGTCGGTGTCGGCGATGCGCCTGAATCGTCGGCTTCGTCTGCGGCACGCCAGCGACCGAATTCCTGTCGCTCAGTTGTCGATACTGACGACCATCTTTCGGGAGGGTCCGATGACGACGGGTGAGCTGGCCGTGCGTGAGCGGATCAAACCGCCGTCGGTGTCGAGGTCGTCGCATGCCCTGGTGGAGATGGGTTTGCTCGAGAGAGTGCCGCACGCGACCGATCGGAGACAGGTGGTTCTGACTCTCACCGAATCGGGTCGGGCCGTGGCGGACAGTGACGTCGCCGAGCGCGAGCGGGTACTCGCCGAGAGACTGGGTGAGCTCAGCGACGACGAGCGCACCACACTGGCGGAGGCGGCACGGATACTGACCGAAATCGTGGAGAAGAACGAGTAGGTAGTGGAAGTGGCGGCTATCGATCGTGCTGAACGGCCTCGTCGATCTCTTCGGTGTCCCAGCTCAGAGTCGATCCGAGCTCCTCGCTGTCCGCGCGCTGAGAGACCCGACCCAGCACGACGGCGACGATGAGAGCCATCGCCATCCAGATCGCCACGCCTATGAGTACCCCGGTCACACATCGTTTGTAGCACCTGGTCCTGAGAAATGACTGCGAAAGCGGCTATCGGATTGTTGCAATCCGGTCCTGGAGCGATAACCGATTGGGAACGAACCATATGTGTCGGCCCCGATTGGATTCGGCCACGAATGCGCGTAGCGGCTCGCTGACCTGGGTGTATGGCTGGATATCGCCTTCGATCACCAGCTGAATCCGGTAGTTCACTAGTTTCTGTACGAATTCACCGGCGAGGCGGGTGCTGAGATCGAAGAATTCCGGCATCAACCGCTGCACCGGCACCACGGCGACGCGCGCCTCGATGCCGAACGCCTCGCCGACGATGTCCAGTGCGTCCTGTTCCGTCCCGATCGGGTCACCTGCAGCTGGTACGTAGAGAACGTTCACTTGGTTCCCTCGATGAACGTGTCGATCAAGCGCAGGACCTCGGCGACGTCGCCTGCACCGCCGAAGGCGACGATCTTCAGCGTCGACGTCGAGGTGTCGTATGCAGTGTCGATCCGAAGCCGCCGAGCGCTCGGGCCACGGCCGATAGCAGCGGTCGAGAGAAACAGTGCGAGGCGCGACGCTGTCTGTTCGTCGATCGCGGTGGCGTCGACGATGCTGGTCACGCTTACGTCGACGTCCGGCGAGGGGGTGTCGCCTCCGGTCAGGGCAGCCAACCCGGCGGGGGTGATGCGGTACTGTTTGCCGATTCTGACGGCAGGCAAACGTCCGTCCTGGATGTAGTTGCGCACCGTTCGAACGTGAAGGCCCAGCAGTTCGGCGACCTGTTCGGCGGTGTAGAAGTCGTTCGCCACAATTCCCTAAGCTACCCTATGAGGGCATTTCAGGTTAGTCTTCGGTAGTCGCGCCGCTCCGTGTGAGCACCAGAGCACTTCCGACGACGCCGATCAGAGTCACCGCAATGGCAATCGACGACCAGCCTTCGTTCTGCCAGTACACGTCTTCGAGTGTGATGAGAAGAGCCGCTTCGTCGACGATAAGCCCCAACGCAACGCCGAGTGCGATGCCCATCCAGGAGCGAGTTCTCGGGCTGCGGTCGACCAACCCGAAGATCGCCACCGCCGCCAGCAGGAGAATCCCCCACAGATAGTGGTGCAGGTGAACCCCGCCGGCACTGAGATCGCCGACGCCGCGGGTGTCGATCTGGATCAACCACGTGACCAGCCTGGCCCCGCCGAAGGTGATGGTGAAGGCCAACCACGCGAGGACAATCCCGCGGCGCGCGGGATCGATTTGTCTCAGCCGACGGGGAAACCGGATCCGAGCGGGTTTCTTGTCAGACACTGGTGTTCTCCGAGAGCATCCATCGATCATTGCAGACGCGGTACGTACCGCTCGGCCGCGGCCCGAAAACGACTGCCCGACGCGCATTCCGCGGCCACGTACTGCACGTCGCTCTCGTGATCGACGTCCCGCAGGACAGTCAGCGGTCGCACGCGGGCTCCCAGCTTCTCCAGGGCGGTGCGAGTCGCGGCTCCGGTGGTGGGTGTGGACATCGGGACGTCTCGCAGTGACTGTGCAAGAGCAGCATTCGGCAGTCCCAGTGCCCACCATCCGCCGTCCTCGGCGAGTCCGAGCACCGACTGTTCCGGTTCCGTCAGGTGTATCGCCGACGCGTCGAGCAGTTCTGCGGTGACCTGCGGGGTGTCCATCCCGATCTGGAAGACAGGGGTGCTCGACGCGTCCTCGTGTGCATGGATCAGGCGCTCGGCGAACCCGTCGCCGCGCTGCCTCACCACGGTGTACGACGCCAGTGCCGCTTCCAATTCGTCTCGGCGGCTTGCTTTGTCGAGGTCGCCGGTGATGGCGACGACGCGGTGATCGAAGTCGGCGGCGGACACGGCGTCGAGGGTGTCGAGCAGTGCGGCGGCGGCGATGTCGGCGGCGGCGTCGTTGCCGAGGGTTGCGGCGAGCCTTGTCTTGGCCAATCCGGGAACGGGGGATTTAGCGACGACCAGAGCGGTGACCTTCATGACAACACTTTCCAGAAGTCCAGCGTGGCAACGATCGTCCCCTTGATCGAGCCGGACACCTTTGATTTACCGGCGGTTCGCGGATTGTAGGAGACGTCCAGTTCGCGGACGGTCAGCCCGGCCTTGGATGCGAGCACCAGCAGTTGCAGGGGGTATCCCGATCGTCGGTCCGTCACGTTCAAATCCAGCAGTGTCCGTCGGCGTATCGCCCGCACCGCGCCCAGGTCGTGCACAGGTAGCGAGTACTTGGTTCGCAGTCTCAGGGACAGAACTGCATTCCCGAGCCGCGCGTGCAGCGGGGAGTGACCGGACTGTCGGCGCCCGACGACCAGGTCGACGGTGTCCAGTGCGCGCACCAGCGGAGGGAGGTCCTGCGGATCCATCGACCCGTCTCCGTCCATCACGCAGACGATGTCGGTCGTTGCTGCGAGTACTCCTGCGTGCACCGCAGATCCGTATCCGGGAACCGATTCGTGTATCACGGTGGCGCCGTGTGCTTTCGCGACGTCTGCGGTGCCGTCGGTGGAGTTGTTGTCGACGACGAGCGCGGTGTACCCGTCGGGAATCCGTGCCAGGACACCAGGGAGTGATCCGGCTTCGTTCATGCACGGAAGGACGACCGTCACGTCAGACACGGGGTGCACCGGTGCCTTCCGCGTCGCGAAGGGGTGCCGTCGCAAACTCTCGGAGACCCTGTTCCGGGGATATCGCCGCGACGAATCCGAGCGTCCGCCTCGCTTTTTCAGGGCTGGCGACGATGTGTCGTACGTCGCCGGGACGGTACTGGCCGGTGATCTCGGGAGCAGGGCCGCGACAGGCGTCGGACAGTGTCGAGGCTACTTCCCCGATGGTGATCGGGTGACCGGAGGAGACGTTCAGGGCGGTGAATCCCGGTAATGCGGCGTCGATGGCTGCGGTGTTCGCGGCGGCGATGTCGCTGACGTGTACGAAGTCTCGCGCCTGGTTCCCGTCCTCGTAGACCTGCGGCGCTGTGCCGGCTTCGAGCGAGGACCTGAACATGGCGGCGACACCGGAGTACGGGGTGTTTCTCGGCATGTGAGGCCCGTACACGTTGTGGTACCGCAGTGCGGTCACCGAGCCCCCGGTGGCGAGCGACCAGGCAAGGGCGTAGTTCTCCTGGGCTACCTTGCTCGCTGCGTAGGTACTCCTCGGCCGCAGCTCCGCGTCTTCCTCCACCAGAGCCCAGTCCAGAACGTCGCCGGTGGCGGGGTCGGTGTTCTCGAAGATGCCGTCGGCCAATCTCGTACGGGGGCCCGGCATCACGAGGTCGCCGGCCGCGTTGCGATATTTCCCTTCGCCGTACACGACCATCGACGATGCCAACACCAGCCGGGTGCAGCCGGTTTCCGCCATGGCTGCAAGCAGAACAGCGGTCCCGAAATCGTTGTGGCTGGCGTAGGCAGGCGCGTCGGCGGAGTTCACGCCTGCGCCGACGACGGCAGCCTGGTGACACACGACGTCGACACCCGCCAAAAGCTCGACCAGTGCAGCATGATCGCGTACGTCGACTCGGGTGATGTCTCTCCCGGATTCGCCGCTGCTGGTATCACCGCTGCCGTATTCACCGCTCCCGTGTTCACCGCTGTGGCCGTGAGCCGAGGCGAGCATCGCGTCGATGGCGACGACGTCGTGATTCGGCTCGAGTGCCGATCGGATGTGTCCGCCGATGAATCCGGCTGCGCCGGTGAGAAGTACGCGCGTCATGGCAGCTCGATCGGGAGGGTAACGCCGTCGTGCACCCGGCAGGACTCGCACGGCCCCATCAGCGCGGCACCGATAGCGCTGCGCACCAGGGCTTTCAACGGCTCGATGTTCTTCTGAAATTCCGCGAAGACATCGACGGCTCTGACACCCTGCCCGGTTTCGATTCCTGCATCGAGGTCGGTGACGAGGGCGATCGGGGTGTAGCAGAGCTCCAACTCCCGGGCGAGCACGGCTTCGGGATGGCCGGTCATGTTGACCAGGGTCCACCCCTGCCGAGCGAACCACTGGCTTTCGGCGCGGGTGGAGAAGCGAGGGCCTTCGACGACCACCATGGTGCCGCCGTCGACCACACCGTCCTGCAGTGCTGCGGCGCGGAGGTCACCGCAGTAGGGATCGGCGAACTCCACGTGTACTCCGCCGCGGTCGAAGTAGGTCTGCGCTCGCCCGCTCGTGCGGTCCACCAGCTGGTCCGGCACCACCACGGTTCCCGGCCCGAACTCGGGAACGAGGCTGCCGACGGCGCACGGTGCGAAAATCCGACTGACGCCGAGCATTCGCAGTGCCCACATGTTCGCCCGATACGGCAGTGTGTGTGGCGAATACTCGTGGTTCGCTCCGTGACGAGGCAGAAATGCGACCGGTCGACCGTCGACGTCGCCGACGGTGATGGGGCCGCTGGGCGCTCCGTACGGGGTCTCCATCTCGATGCTCTCGGCGTCGGGACCGAAGAACGAGTAGAAGCCGCTGCCGCCGATGACGGCGATGTCCGCTCGTTGTCGTGAACTCATGGTGTCATTCTCTTCTATGCTTCAGGGCGACGCTGTATCGCACGAGAAATGGGTGGACGTTATCCGATACTGGAGAGAAGCTCTGGCAGGCGGACTTGCCGCCGTGCTGGTCGCGGTGGCGTTCGTCGTACCGTACCTGGGAAACGAACTGATCACCCCGATCATCAATCGCACCCCTCAGCAGGTTCGTGATTTTGCCGACGCGGCACCACTTTTCGGCTTCCGTGAACCTCACTACGGGTGGGGCACCCCGGTCGCGATTCTGCTGGCGATCGCCGGTGTTCTGTGGGGACCGGAGATCGCGCGACGTCTGCCGTGGCGTCGGCTGCTGTTGGTGGTGTGGGGATCGTCGGCGGCGTGGACGATGTCGCTGGCGATGATCGACGGATGGCGTAGGGGATTTGTCGACCGGCTCGCGTCCACCGACGAGTATCTGCACGAGGTACCCGGGATCACCGACATCCCGGAGACGCTGAGAGGCTTCTCCGATCGCATTCTGGACTACCAGGTCGATTCCTGGACGACCCACGTCTCCGGTCACCCACCGGGCGCTCTGCTGACGTTCGTGTGGCTCGACCGCCTCGGGCTGAGCGGTGGAGCGTGGGCGGCGTCGCTGTGTGTCCTGGTCGGAACCAGCGCTGCAGTAGCGGTTCTGGTGACCGTCCGTGCCGTGGGTGACGAGAACATGGCCCGTCGGGCAGCGCCCTTCGTGGTGCTCGCGCCCGCTGCAATCTGGGTCGCGGTGTCCGCGGACGCCTTCTACATGGGCGTCGTTGCCTGGGGTATCGCGTTGTTGGCGATATCGACACGGAAGAACTCGAACTACCTCTGGCCCGCATCCGTGGCCGCTGGTGTACTGCTCGGCTTCGGCATCTACCTCAACTACGGATTGGTCTTGATGGGCCTGCCCGCAGTCGCTGTTCTGATTGCGGCGCGCACGGCCTGGCCGCTCCTCGGAGCGGTGGCGGGTGCACTCGTCGTCACGGCTGTGTTCACGGCCTACGGATTCTGGTGGTTCGACGGTTACGAGCTGGTCCAGGAGCGCTACTACCAGGGCATCGCGACGGATCGTCCGTTCGAGTACTGGGGTTGGGCGAACTTCGCGGCGTTGTTCTGTGCACTGGGCCTGGCTGTTCCGGCTGCGTTGCCCCGCATCTTCACACGGCTGCAGCCGATCAACCTGCTTGTCCTCGCCGGCCTCGCGGCGGTGGTGATGGCCGACTTGAGTCAGCTGAGCAAGGCCGAGACCGAACGTATCTGGCTTCCGTTCGCGATGTGGATGCTGCTTGCTCCTGCTGTTCTGCCGCAGCGTTCGCACAAGTTCTGGTTGGCACTGCAAGTGATCGCCGCACTCGCGATCAATCATCTGCTGTTCACGAATTGGTGATCGGCCAGGCTCATACGCGCGAAGTACCGTCCGTGCACGGGTGCGACGTCGACGACGGTGAGGCCCGCTGCGTGCGCGAGGTCGGCCGTCGCGTCGACGCTGACCCGGGCCCACGCGAACCACTCGCCGACTGTCGTGTCGGTTTCCCACCGAACGGATTGCTCGATCACGTGATTCGATCCAGGCGCATCGACTTCGGCTATGACCGTGCCGTCGGGTCGGATCAATTCGGCGGCGCGGCGCAGCAGGCGCACCGGGTCTCCGCCGATGCCGATGTTCCCGTCGGCGAGAAGCACGGACGCCCATCGTCCTGCGTCGGGTAGTGCGTCGAACAGGTCGCGTAGAACGGCGCGGCCACCGCGGCCGACGGTGAGGTCGACGGCCTTTTTCGAGGTGTCCACTCCGAGGGAGGAGACGCCGCGACGTACGAGGCTTTCGGTGAGGCGGCCGGGCCCGCACCCGAGATCGAGTGTCGGTCCGATGCAGTGCCGCAACATTTCGTGATCGGCTGCGACGTCCTCCTGGCTCGCCGCAGCGCCGCCCATCCATCGTGCGGTCGGTAGTGCTGTGCGTGAACCATCGGAGTACCCCATCCAACAGGGGAGCCCTGATGCGGCGCGGCCGAACATCTCGTCCGCAGTGACTGTCATGGTTTTCTCCTGTTTCGTGCACTACGTGATGTTGCGATCCGGACGGTGTAGAGGACCGCGCTGACCCCGAACAGTGCGGCGGTCAGCAGCAGCCATCGGACGAGGTACGGCTCCTGGGTCAGGCCCGTCGCGGTCCGGTAGGTGTCAGCGCCTTGTTCGATGATTCCGGGGAAGAACAGTGCGAAGCTGAGGGCCGCACCGAGCGCGGGTATTCGAATGTGGTTCAGGACCGGCACACTCGGTCCGATCAGACGTGACAATGTCCGCAATGCGCGGTCGACAGCCGAATAGAGCGGCACCAGAACGAGGTCGTGGAGCACGACGGCGCCCGCGAACCACACGGCGATGGATTGCCACCACACATCGCGATTCCAGAAGGTTGCGATGCCGGCCACGTGGACGACATAACCGATGAGGGCGAACACGAAACCCATGAGCAGCAGGTGCGTTGGTCCTGCGCCGTACAGACGTTTCATGTGCCGGCCCGGAACTCGATGCTCGCCACCCATTTGGTGTTGTGGACGCCAGGCATAGCGGGGACGATGATGCGTGCCGGATAGCCGTGATCCAGCGAGAGGTCGGCACCGTTGACCTTCAGCGCCAGGAGCGAGTCGGGGTGAAGCGACTGATTGGATTGCAGGGTCGCCCGACTGAACGGCCCGTTCGTCTCCAGTGAGACGACCTGAGTCGAGGCGATGTTGTCGGCACCTGCTGCGGCGGCGAGGTCACGGAGTCGAACTCCGGTCCAGGTCTGCACCGTCGACCATCCTTCGACGCAGGCAATCGGAAGTTCGGCGGTGTGCTGCTCCATGCTCAGCAGTTGATCCCTGCTCAATGTCAGTGGCGTGCTGCCGCCGGAGACCTCGAGCCGCCAGTCCGTACCGGTGTTGTCGGTGCCGATTCCCGCGGCGACGGCTGTGCGGTTGATCTGGAAGTCATTGGGTCCGTCTCCGTAGGATCGGCCGCGAGGCAGGAGAATTGCTGCGTTCCGGAGAAATCCGCCGGTCGTCTGACCTACGGTGAGCGCGGCGACGAACACTGCGCCTCCTCCGACGAGTGCAAGTGCCCCGCGGCGGCTGATCGTCGGTTCGTGGGGGTCCTCGGCGATCAGTTCGGACTCGCCGGTCTCTTGTTGTGTCTGTTTGTCTTCGAGCACCTGCATCAGGGATCGGGAGCGCAGCGCCGTCACCATCGTGGGGATCTTGATGATGGCGTGGCTGACGAATCCGGCGATGAACACCCATGCGCCCCAGTAATGCGCGGTGTAGAAGCTGAAGCCGAAGATGTAGTCGTACTGGATGTTGAGGACGCCCGTGACGGTTTCGAAGATGATGCCGCCGACGAGAGCGATCAGCGAAAGGCGCTCCAGCGCAGAGGCGATCGAGCGAACCGGAGGGACCGTGAACAATTTCGGTATGACGGACCACAGTTTGGCGAGGACGACGGGTACGAGCACCAACCCGAGGCCGACGTGCAGCCCCTGCGTGAGTCGGTAGAGCCAGGACGGGTCGGTAGGCCAGTCGAACTGGGGGAGACGAAGAAAGCCGACGTCGGCGGGGATCGCCTGACCGAACTGCGGGCCGTAGGCCATGTAGGACAGCAGTCCCGTGACGATGACGATGGGCAGGCCGAGCAGCAGTACTGCGCCGAAGACGGACGTCAGCCACGGCCCCCGCAGTGGGCTACGGAACGTCGGAGGGGTGGGGCGACGACGCCGAACGCGCGAGGCCACCTGGAGCGGTGATCTCGCGCGTTCGGGTTCGGTCATTACGCAGTGGCGATGGTGATGGTGGCAACGCCCACGAGCAGGCCGGGGGTGACAGCATCGGTCTGGAAGGTGTCGTTGAGCAGGCCGGCAGCCGTCTCCGAGATCTTGACCTGCGTGCCCTGCAGGATCGCGGTGTTGTCGGGACCGGTTGCCAACGGGTTCAGAGTGCGGCCGTCGAGGTCGAAGATGACTGCATCTTCTGCAGCGACCTCACCATTGACGGACACGTTGCCGGTGAGCAGCGAGGTGCCTGGGTCGATGTCGAAGTCGGTCAGTTCGACGACGGTGTCGCCTGCGGTGAGCGACAGGCCGCTTCCGTCGTGCATGATTTCACCCTGAACGTAGGGGTCGACCGTGCCGGGCTCCCAGTACTTCACGTCTCCGCCGGTGATCGGGAAGCTGATGGAACCGTCTGCGAGAGTTGCGGTTCCGATGACACCGGGGGTGAGGCCGAGGGTGGTGAGGGCGCCGGTGAAGCCTGGGTCCAGGAGGACTGCGGTGCTGACGCCGTTCGAGAGGTCGTCGACCTCTGCCACGGGCTCTGGTGTCGACTCGGTGGTCTCGGCGGCGGCCGACGACGTGGTTTCCGCGGTGGACGAGGAATCGTCGGACGAGCATGCGGCGAGAGGTACGAGAGTGAGTGCGCCAATTGCAGTGGCGGCCATGACTTTACGGATGGAGGTCATTGTGTGTCTACCTTTCGTGCTCATGTCTTGAGCGTTGTCTGTAATTCGCCACCGGGTCGGTACCGGATGGGTGAGGTCTTCGACCATTTGTGAAACAGAGGCGATTTGGGCACGGGAGATCTGCTGATTCCGTGCGTCACGACTCTGTTCGCCGCTGCCGAACCGTTCCTATGGCTTTGGTACACAAAGGCTCTCACGTCCAAGACGTCTTGTGTGGCCAGAATGTCCGAATCGATCACTCGTAGTGGGGCCGTGTCCTGTTCGACACTCCTCTGTTACCGATCTGTTATCCAAAGACCCGAAACAGGAGGTTATCCGACGGTCCGGTTTTTTCCGACCTACACGATCAGGGGTGTTCAGCCGCGCAGAATCATGTCCGACGCTTTTTCGCCGATCACGACGCTGGGTGCGTGCGTGTGGCCGCGGATGATGGTGGGCATGATCGACGCGTCTGCCACGCGGAGGTTGTCCACGCCGCGCACTCGGAGGTCGGGCGCGACGACGCTGGAGGCATCGTTACCCATCCGGCAGGTGCTGGTGGGGTGGTAGAGCGTGTGCGCATTCTGCTCGAGCGCCTCGGACAGGAGGTCGCCTGCGTTGCGTGGTCGTACCACGTCACCGAGCTGACCTTTCAGGGCCGGTTGGGACGCGATCTCGGTGCATACGCGCAGTCCCTCCAGCATGGCTGCGCGGTCGGCGCCGTCACCGTCGCTGAGGTACCGCGGATCGATGATCGGCTTCGCGAACGGGTCGGCAGTGCGCAGCGTGATCTCCCCGCGGCTGCGCGGACGGAGCAGGACGGAGCCGATGACGGCGGCGTGGGCGTCGGGTGCGATCAGGCCTTCGTCGAAGAACGGCGCGGGGGCGTAGATCAGTTCGACGTCGGGCAGAGCGAGGTCGTCTCTGCTCTTGATGAAACCGTAGGCCTCGGCGACGTTCGACGTCAGCATTCCGCGCCTGCGAATCAGGTAGTTGAGAAGTTCGGGGATCTTCTCGGCGAAGAACAAGGAATCGCTGTCGACGCTCCAGCCGATGAGCGCTGCGAGGTGGTCGGTGAGGTTACGGCCCACCTCGGGGGCGTGATGTTGGACGGTGATGCCCAGGTTCTGCAGAACCGTACGGTCGCCGATTCCGGAGAGCATCAGCAGGTGCGGGCTGTTGATCGCGCCACCGGCGAGTACCACCTCCCGCGCTGCTCGGACCGTCTTGGTGTGGCCACTGGACACGTACTCGACGCCGACCGCGGCCGAACCGTCGAACACGATCCTGGTGGCCTGCGCCTCGGTCAGGACGGTGAGATTCTTCCGTGTGCGAATCGGCGCCAGGTAGGCGTCCGCTGTGCTCCAGCGGGCTCCGCGCTTCTGGTTGACCATGGTCTGCGAGAAACCCTTGGGCTCGGGTAGATTCGGCGGTTCCACCGGATAGCCTGCCTGTTGGACGGCCTCGAGGAACTTGGCGGTGAGCGCGCGCGGGCTTCGCTGGTGCGAGACGATCAACGGCCCGGTCGTGCCGGCGTCGAGTGCCGTCGTTCCTTCGATGGACTCGATCTTGCGGAAGTACGGGACGATCTTCTCGAAGGACCACGACGAGTCCGACAGCGATGCCCACTCGTCGTAGTCGGCGGCGAAACCGCGAACCCACATCATGGCGTTCATCGACGAGGATCCACCGAGCATTTTGCCTCGTGGCCAGAAGATGCTGCGGCCCTTGAGCTCCGGTTGAGGCTCGGAGTCGTAGTCCCAATCGACCTCGCTGCGGAACAGCTTCGAGAATGCTGCGGGGATGTGCGCGAACTTGTTCTTGTCCTCCGGCCCTGCTTCGAGCAGGACGACAGTGTTCCGCGGGTCTGCGCTGAGCCGGTTCGCGAGCACCGCGCCCGAGGAACCTGCGCCGACCACGACGTAATCTGCAACCAGTGACATCCGTTTCCCCTCTTCGCAGCGCCCGAGGGAAAGGTAGCAGTCGCGACGCCCGCTGCGACCGCTTTTCGGTCGGGTGGGGGCGTCCGGGCGGGTGATGCGTCGAATTCCCCCGGATGGGGTAGTCCGGCGGCATGACGCACCGAAAAGGCACGACCGTGCAGTGGAACTGGGGACAGGGCACTGCCGAGGGCAAGATCGTCGAAGTGCACACCGACAAGGTGACCAGAAAGATCTCGGGTAGCGAGATCACCAGGAACGGGACCGAGAAGACGCCCGCCTACCTGATCGAACAGTCCGACGGGCAGCGTGTGCTCAAGCTCGACAGTGAGGTCGACACACCCTAGGGTCGTCGTCCATGATCGCTACGCGAGCGAGCCTCGGCACGGACGTCCGCGCCCTGGGGATCCGTGACGGCGACGCCGTGATGGTGCATGCCGCGTGTGGACGCGTCGGGACGATCCTCGGTGGCCCCGACGCACTGGTCGATGCGGTTCTGGACATCGTGGGACCGTCGGGAACCGTTCTCTCGTATCAGGACTGGGAGTTGGGTCTCGACATCTGGGGCGCCGACGGCACGGTTGCGGCCGACATTCGGCCGCATGTCCCGCCGTTCGATCCTTCGACCGCGCGGGCGGCGCGAGACCACGGGATACTCGCGTCGACGATCGGTACCAGGCCGGGAGTCCTCCGGAGCGCAAACCCGGGTGCCTCGGTCGCCGCGCTGGGTGCGAGGGCCGACGAGTTCACGCGTGATCACCCGTTGGACGACGGATACGGCGAGGGCACGCCGTTCGCCCGTCTGGTCCGGGCCGGTGGCAGGGTGTTGATGGTGGGTGCGCCGCTGGACACGATGACGTTGCTGCATCACGCGGAGGCGTTGGCGGATGTCCCGGCCAAGCGCCGGGTCAGGCGTGAGTACCCGTTTCTGGGTCCGGACGGCGAGACCGTCTGGCGATGGTCCGAGGAGTTCGACACGTCCGATCCCGTGATTGCGGGCCTGGACGACGATTACTTCGCGACGGTGGTCCGGGAGTTTCTCGCGACCGGAGCCGGAGCTCGTGGGCTGGTGGGGCTCGCGGAGAGCGTGGTCGTCGACGCCGGACCCATCACGGCGTTCGGGATCGAGTGGCTGGAACGTCACGCGGCGCGGTGAGTGCGGGATCGGTGTCGCCGCCGATCATCCGGCGATCATCCGGCGGGCGGCGCGTTGCTGGCGATCACCACGTCCAGAACACCGGCACCGATCGGAACCGGTGCGCACGGCGGGACGATTCCGGCCCCGGGGTCGAGGGCACCGAGAACGAGGGCGATGGTCGTCGGGTCGTAAGTGAACGTGAAGTGTGCGACGTTGTTCTGTGGGCACACGTCCTGGACGACGATGTTGCGGGCGTCCGGATCACGAAGCAGCGCATTGGTGTACGGCTGGATGACCTCGTCGACGTCGGTGGCGATGCTGGTGTATTCGACGCCGGGGACGGTGTCACCGCCTGCGTTGAGGTCCTGGAGGAATGTCGAGCCTTCCATCAGTTGGACCAAGGCGGGGCCGAACTCGCTGGACACCAGTCGCGTGGCGCTCGGCACGGCCTGGATCGCCGGTGACACTCCGTAGACGGTTCCACCGTAGGCGGGGGACGCGATGCCGATCCACTTGTCGACGACGTCCGCGCCGCCGAGGCGGTTGGTGAAGTATCGGGTGACTGCCGCGCCCTGCGAGTATCCGACCAGATCGACCTGCTCGGCGCCGGTTGTGGACAGAACTCCGTCGGTGAAGTCCTTCAGCTGCGCGGCGCTACCGCGAATGTCGGTGTAGCCGAAGCTGGTTCCGTCCGGGGAGGCGCCGTAGTTCAGTCCGTAGACGCAGTAGCCGACCGATGCCAGCGCGGGCGACAGTGCGGCCCAATCCGCGTACACCGACGCGTCGGTGCCATGGACCAGGATGACCGGATTCGGATGCTCTGCGGACGGGACGCAGTCCACCGGGTTCATGCCGGGAGGCACCGAATCTGGGTGGTTGGCGGCGTACGCGATCGCGGCGGCATGAGTGCTCTGGGCCGGCCCCGGTACGTCCGGCGCGTTCGGCGGCGCCGCATGAGCGACGCCGAACGCGGCGAACAGGAGCAGAACGGTGGCGGTCGACGTAGTCGAGAATCGGTAGCTCACACAGCACCTCGGGTTGTGGGTTCCCTTCGACCCTATGCCGATGTGCTGTGCGATGTACCAATGAAACGTGTTTGTTTTGCTGACGTATCACAGTCGAATCAATTGATCCGACTTGCCTTGACCCAGTCGATGCTCATGGTTTGCGGAAACGGAGTCGAGGCGGGGGCTTTGCCTACCCAGTCGTTGCCGACTGCCACGTTGAAGAGGACGTAGTGGGGCCATGCACCGGAGAACGGCTTCCAGTTGCCCCCTTTGGCTTCGTAGTCGCCCTTCGTCACGGTGAATTTCTGGACACCGTCCACGAACCAGGTGATTCGGTCAGGGAACCAGTCGACCCGATAGGTGTGGAAGCCGTCGGAAATCGGGCTCATTCCGCTGCCGGTTTTGATGTCCGTGTTGGAGTTGTTTCGCGCCGGGCCGTGCAGGTTGAAAGAGGGGCCGTTTGTGCCGGGAATTTCTACGACGTCTATTTCTCCCTGTCGCGGCCAATTGTATTCATTACCCGGTTCGAGGCCGAGTAACCAGAAAGCCGGTAGTAATCCGGCCGCGCGAGGCATCTTTATGGACGCTTCCAGGCGAACTGGCGGGGTTACGGATTGTTTTCCGAAGCTCACGACACGAGCGCTGGTGAAGTTGTTCGGCGCGGGTTTGCGGTCCGGAGTCGTCTCCCTCCTGGCTGTGATGTTCAGCGAGCCGCCCGCGACCGACGCGTTGCTGGTCGAGTTGGTGTAGTACTGCTGTTCGCCCGAAGTTGCTCCCCACCTGCCGGTTTGGAAACCCCACTTTCCGGGATCGACGGCGCCGGACCCGTTGAACTGGTCCTCCCAGAGCATGGTCGTCTGCCCGCCGCTCGGTGGTGGAGTAGCCGTGGTGACCGGAGGAGGGGCCGTCGTCGTGGGCGGTGGCGCCGTGGTGGTCGGAGGTTTCGGAAACACTGTCGGTCGCGGGTAGGTGGGAAACGGATATGTATAAGGCGCCGCAATCAGGATCGGGGCCATTACGAGAGCGAACCACTTCATTTCGGGTCCTTCGTATCAATTGTCGAGGGGTAACAAAAGCACGAGGGATGTCTAACACAATGCAGCCTGCTTGCTGCACTGGAAAGCGAAATGTGAATATTTGTTCTCGATGCAAGGGTCGATTCCGCCGAATTAACGGTCGGATTCTCGAATTCGATCCTCGAGGACCGTGTTTCGGTCTGTTTGTCGATCGGAAGAACTCGGAAGGACGAAGGGAGCCGGTGACGGGAATCGAACCCGCCTCTCAACCTTGGGAAGGTCGCGTTCTACCAATGAACTACACCGGCACGGCGGACGGTCGAGGCTGTCCGCGCCGAGCAACTCTAGCAGTCGGGTGTCGTGTGGGTGGTCAGCGGGAACGGTGTGCCGCCGGAGCGATAGCCTGCACTGTGCTGCTTTCCGATCGCGACATCCGCGCTGAAGTGTCCACCGGCAACCTCGGTATCGAGCCTTTCGATTCTGCGATGGTGCAGCCGTCGAGCGTCGACGTTCGGTTGGACAAGCTGTTCCGGGTGTTCAACAACACTCGCTACACGCACATCGATCCGTCGAAGCAGCAGGACGAGTTGACGACGCTCGTCGAGCCTGCGGACGGCGAGCCGTTCGTGCTGCATCCGGGCGAGTTCGTGCTCGGGTCGACGCTCGAGCTGACGACACTGCCGGATTACCTGGCGGGTCGGCTCGAGGGCAAGAGTTCCCTGGGCAGGTTGGGTTTGCTGACGCATTCGACCGCAGGCTTCATCGATCCGGGTTTCAGCGGGCACATCACGTTGGAACTGTCCAACGTGGCGAATCTTCCGATCACGTTGTGGCCGGGGATGAAGATCGGGCAGCTGTGTCTGTTCCGGTTGTCGAGCCCGTCGGAGAATCCGTACGGCAGTGCGGCGGTCGGATCGAAGTATCAGGGTCAGCGGGGGCCGACCCCGTCGAAGGCGTACCTGAACTTCGTTCAATCGCCTGTTGACTGAACTTCCGGTCTGTTTACGGCTGATTTTCAATACGCGCATACGGTTTCTCCGGTAGTCTCGACCCTTGCCGAAGTGGGTTGGGGCTTACCGGAGCGAGGTTTTCGATGACAGCCGTACTCGGCGCATCGCTCGGTGTGAGCGGAATACGCGCAGCATGTAGCGACGTGCGCGAAGATCCCCAGCTCAGCACCGAGACCATCATTGCCGTACCCGAGCGTTCGCAGGATCCGTGGGGCTCGGTGACCTGGGCCGTCCACAAGTTCGCGCGCGAGAACGGCGCGTCGGGCACTGTCCCCGTACTGGCTCTTCGTGACAAGAACCCCAGCGAGGTCTACGGGGTGGAGCATGTGGACGGCCTTGCACTCGTGTCGGACATCGGTGCGCAGATCGGCGCGCTGCTGGAGTCCGGCGATCTCACGGCAGATCAGACTGTCGCGCTGTTCGATGTCGGGGCGGGCGGGGTCACCGTGTCGATCGTGGAATGCCACTCCGGCCACGTCCTCGGTTCGCGGCGCAGCACCGTGCTGTCCGGAGACGGGTGCGACGCCAGGTTGTCCCGGCATCTTCTCGGGTCGCACGTCCTGGACCCGGAAGCTCGCGAACTGTTCGTCGAGACCGTCTGCGAGGCCAAGGAGAGACTGTCGTCCGTCACGGCCGTGGAGGTGGCGACCCCGGCCGGCGTCGCCACTCTCCATCGATCCACCATGGAGGGTCTGGTTCGGGACAGCGTGTACGACGCAGTCGCCCTCGCGTCGTCGATGATCACCGACGCGCCTCATGTCGACGCCCTGTTCGCGGTCGGCGGAGGCGCGAACATGCAGATAGTGCGACAGAGCTTGATCGACGGTTTGTCGGTGCCCGTCTTCGTCCCGCGCGAGCCGGAAGCTCTGGCTGCGCGAGGTGCGATAGGAATGGCTCGGGGGCTCGCCGTCGCGGCAGCCCAGCATTCCCAGGGAGAAGCCCGGACCCGCGCGACCGGGAGTGCCGCACGTCCCCGCCACAGCGACACGTCGTCGCGGCGTCTGACGCGCCTACGCGCATCGCGGTACCTGGGCGTCGTTGCGTTGATCGCAGGCGGTGTGGTCGTGTCGACTGCGGCGGCGTCGAGCGATCGCGGTGCAGAGCCTCCGGGACGACCCACCGCGGGCCACTCGTCCGACCACGACGACGCGGTCATCGCCCCAATCGCCCCAATCAACCGTGCGACCGTCGTCGATGCCTCCGCGAACGTCCCCGAGCCGGTAGAACCGAGCCGGTAGAACCGAGTCGGTAGAACCGAGCCGGTAGACCTGCCACGCGATCGATTGCCTCCGTTTGTTCACCTGTTTACGGCAGACTCGTTCCATGGCTTCGATACACACCGAACGTGAGGACAAGTTCGACGTCGACCCGGACTTCGTTCTTCCCGATGTGGACCAGCTGATTCCCGCGGGCGGTTCCGCGACGGAGTCGGAGGTCTCGCTCGTCAGCACGTACTTCGACACCGAGGATCTGGATTTGCTGCAGCGCGGCATCACGGTGCGTCGCCGCCGCGGTGACGCCGACACCGGATGGCACGCAAAGGTTCCGGCCGACAAGGCGCGGACCGAGATCAGGTTGCCGCTGGGTAGTGGTGAGGATGCGACCGTCCCTGGTGAACTCGCGGAGCTTCTGATCGGTGCCACGCTCGGCAAGCCGTTGTCCTCTGTGGCTACGTTGACGTCGCTGCGCAGACTTCACGTTCTGTCCGATCGGAAAGGTCGTGTGGTTGCCGAACTCGCCGACGACACCGTCACGGTCGATCTGTCCGGCGCCGACGGGCATGGTTGGCGGGAGGTGGAGGTCGAGCTCGGACCCGACGGCTCGGAGTCGGATCTGAAGCAGGTGGGCAAGAAGCTGAAGGCGGCAGGTGCACGTCCTGGCGCGCATCCGTCCAAATTCCATCGCGAGGTGCGTTCTTCGGCCGAGCCGGTCCACACGGGAACCGTCGGCGTCGTCGCGGACTACCTCGATCAGCAGGCCCAGGCGATCTTCGCGGGCGACGTGTACTTGCGCCGCGGTATGGATCCGATTCATTCGACGAGGGTGGCGATTCGCCGCTACCGCAGCACGCTCCGCGTCTTCGCCGACGTGTTCGACGACGACAGGGCAGCGTTCCTGGAAGCGGAATTGTCGTGGTACGCCGGGCTTCTGGGTGAGGTGCGGGATCGTCAGGTGCAGCGCGCCCGCTTTGCGGAATCCCTGGGCGAGCTCCCGGATCACCTGGTGCTCGGGCCCGTTGCCGCACGAATCGAGAACGATCTGCTTGCCGAGCAGCTTCGCTTCCGTGCCGTGGTGACCGCCGAACTGGATGGCGAGCGGTACCTCGCCCTGCTGACCGAACTGGCGCAGTGGACGCGCGGCTTACCGCTGGCGAAGAGCGCGCACAAGATCGACGACGACGATCTCGACGTCCTCGCGCGTAAGGCGGGCAAGAAAGCATCCAAGCGTGTGGCTGCTGCGGCCGAGGCCGGCGACGACGAGGCGCTGCATCGAGCACGAAAGGCAGGAAAGCGGGCGCGTTACGCCGCCGAGTTGGTCAAGCCGATCGTCGGGAAGAAGGAGTCGAAGGCGAGGATCGCCCGCTACAAGAACGTCCAGGAGATCCTCGGGGAGCACCAGGACGCCGTGGTTGCCGCGGCTACTCTGCTCGAGTTGGGCCGGAAGGCGGGTGTGACGCCGGGTGAGAACGGGTTCACGTTCGGGTTGCTGTACGCGCAGGAACTCGCCGCCGCGGCGGCGTCCCGAGCGGAGATAACAGAGCCCGGAATCTGAATGCGACGATTGTCCGGTACCCGGGTAGTCTGATTGCCGATCAAACCAACCGATCGCCCGGATTGACGTCGGGTACTCGGTCACGGCACTACACGGGGGGTACGAGCGGCATGCACATCGCGCTTGGCGTGCACGTCAGCACGTACGAGGTCACGGCGTCGCTGGTGGACACAACCCTCCCTGAGCTCGGCCCAGTCGCGACCCGCACGGTCACCGTCGCCGCAACTCCCGGCGGAATCGCCGGGGCCGTGTCCACCGCGCTCGGCTTCATGCGCGTCCAGGCCATGCAACACGACCTGAACGTCGCCGGTGCAGCGGTGGTGTGCGAGAACGCGCTTCAACGGGAAATCGTTGCCGATGCCCTGGCGGCCACCGAATCCGAGCCGACTCCCGTCGTCGACATCTTCGACGATCGCTTGTCCGACGCCTACACCCCGGACGTCGGCGCCGCACTTCTCGTCGGCTCGCTCGCGCCGGCGACCGCAGCTCCCGGCTCGGCGCGGGAGCCACACCGCGGAGTCTGGCCGATTGCCGCCGTCGGCGCCTGCGTTCTCGCCGCTCTGGGAGGCGTCACCGCGTGGGCTATGACGGCCGGGCCGTCGCAGGCCGGCGGTTCGGTCCCGTCGGAGATGGTCTATCCGTCGGATGTCCCAGCCTCGGATGCGTCGCCGACGCGGCCTGCATCCATCCCGGTCGGTGCGACGACGACCGCTGTTCCGGAGGCGCCGATCGACGGCGTGCCAGGCGCCGACGCGCTTCCGGTCGATCCCGGTGCTGTCGTCGTCGTCGTACCCCTCGCGCCCGTCGGTGAGGATGCGCCGCAGCCGGAAGACCGGCAACCCGAGTCCGCCGGTCCGGGCGCAGCAGCCCCGC
Organism: Rhodococcus sp. NPDC057297; assembly: GCF_042667435.1. Taxonomy (NCBI): domain Bacteria; kingdom Bacillati; phylum Actinomycetota; class Actinomycetes; order Mycobacteriales; family Nocardiaceae; genus Rhodococcus; species Rhodococcus sp. NPDC057297. The sequence continues at coordinate 778,387 of NZ_JBHUZE010000001.1, forward strand.
CGGTCCGACCGGTCCCGACAGAACCAGGCCCGCCGCGGCCGGGTTCGACCAAACCGAGCAACGGTGGGGCGACGACGACGGACGTGCAGAGCCCCGAGCCTGAGACTACGACGTCGTCTGCCTCCGAGCCCACGTCTTCTGAGACCACCCCGGAGCCGACCGACACTTCCGATGACCAGACCGGCGGGAGTGGAGACTCGTAGCTCCATCGTCGTCTGCGTTCGGTACCGCTCCCGAAGCCTCATGAGTACATGACGATTCGGTCGTGTGAACCGCGTGTGAATTATCCGCGGAGTAGTGAATTGTCATCGAACATCGGTGGCAGTCGGCGGGAATTCCGGGCTACCATCGGTCCATGATTTTCAGCGGCCTCTCGCCTCGGCTACGAGCCGGCTCGACGCCGCGTGTGTGTTGTATGCGCTGTCCGTAACTCGTGCATCGTTGTCTGGCGCATTCTCGAAGTTGTTGTTACCGACGCATATTCACATCTCACGGATTGTAGGTTGGCTCGATGGACGATTCTCGGACCAGTATCGATTGGGCTGTCGGAGTTCTCATTGCGTTGCGGGGATATTCCCCGGAGCAGGCATTCGAAGAATTGGTGACACACAGTTTCACGTTCGATGTCAGCTTGTTGCAATCGGCTCGTTCGCTCGTCGCGGCTGCACGCGAGACAGCGACGAATGCAGCGCCTGTCGGTGCTGCCACGCAGGAGTGGGGAGATCTGTTGGCGCAGCGTCGGCGGGTCGCATGAGCGGCGTTGTGCGTGGTCACTGCTCGGGAGTGAAAACAAACTGAAAGATTGAAAAGAGCGCCCTAGGCCTACCCAGCGAAGGATTTCCTGGCTACCATCTGTGCAGGAGTCGGACGTGACGGGGCAGAAGTCGAGGGAACCATGAGAACGGTGCTCGGAGTGTCGGTGGGCTCTGCCACTGCTCGCGCGACGGCGCTGGATTCCGCCGACGACTCGGTGCGGTCCGCCAACGTTGTCCGGTCGTTCGAGGCGAAGGGGCACGTTGCCGCAGCGCTGGAGCTGCTCGAGTCCATGGCTGAGGCGCAGCAGGTCGACCGCGAGGACGCCGTTCTCGCTGTTCCGGACGACCCGGCGTCGCGCACCCGCAATTCCGCGTACTCGGTGCACCGGTCGGACAGGTACAACCTCGTGTCGGAACTCGGCGCGCAGCTGCGGTTTCTCCGCGGATCCGGCCAGCTGGACGGGCTGCGCACCGTCGCGGTGTGCGACGTCGGTGCATCCGGCACGACGGTGTCCGTCGTCGATCCGGCGAGTGGCCGCGTGTACTGCGCGGAGCGAACCAGTGCGTTCGGTGGAACCGTGTGCGACGAGGCAGTGCGGGATTACCTGCTCGCCACCTACGGTGCGGACGAGCTGATCACCAGTTCTGGAATCGACAGTCTGATGGTGGCCATTGCGTACGCGCGTGAGCAGCTGTCCAGCCTCCGCGTCGCGGAGGTGCCAGGTCCGTTCGTCGCTGGCCCGATCCGGCTGTGGCGCAGCTCTTTCGACGAGATCGTCGAGCGGGCCGTGTATTCCATCGAGGACTGGACCGCCAGTGTGATCGTCGAGTCCCCGCGGGCAGTGAACGCACTCGTCATGGTCGGAGGTTGCGCGCACCTACCGCTGCTCCGTCGGGTCTTCAGGCGGGATCTCCGCCTGCCGGTGTTCGTGCCGTCGGCGCCGGAATCGTTGACCGCTCATGGTGCCGCTCTTCTCGCTGCCGACGAGGTTCGGCAGCGCACCAGTCGTCCGCTGGCGGCGGTCACGACCATCAGGGCACATGAGGCATTCGGTGCCACGGCGTACCAGGCGATGCCGAGGCATCGGTCGGCGTGAGGATGTTCGTGTGGTGAACGGCGTAAGCCCGATGGGCCTATGACGTGCCACAAGCTGCGCGCCGCGCGTGTACTGGCGGCGCTCTTGCCGGTATGTTGCGTCCAATGAGTGAGAATGCGACAGTCGCCGAGACCTTCGACCCTGCCGAGACCTTCGACCCTGCCGAACATGTGCGAGCGATGGTAGGGCGGCATTACCGCACTGCCGACTACTACGACGTCGGACGCGAGAAGGTTCGCGAATACTCACGTGCAGTCCAGGACTTCAACCCCGTCCACTGGGAGGGTGACGCGGCCGAGGCTCTCGGTTATTCGAGTGTCGTCGCGCCGTTGACGTTCATGTCGCTGGTCGGCACGCTGGCCCAGAAGCGCCTGCTGCAGAAGATCGCCGTCGGGTTCGACTTGAGTCAGATGCTTCAGACCGATCAGGTCCTCCAGTTCCATCAGCCGATCGTTGCCGGCGATCACCTGTACTGCGACGTCTCGCTCGACTCCTACAAGGAGGTCATGGGCAAGGACATGATGGTCACCAAGAACATCGTCTCCAATCAGCGGGGTGAGCTGGTGCAGACCACGTACACGACGCTGCTCATCGGGCGCGACGGTGACGTGGACAAGGGGATCGTCGAGGCTGCGGAGAATCTCGTCATGCAGGGCGCGACGACTCTCGCGGCGCGCGCGGGTGCAGCTGATCACGACGAGGACGAGGATCAGGTGGAGCACCCGCCGCTGACCGCCGTCGACGTGCCGTCGTCGGCGTCGGTGAACTTCGACGACGTCTCTGTCGGAGACGAGTTGCCCGGCAAGTCGTTTCGTCTCACTCGGGGCGATCTGGTCAACTATGCCGGAGTTGCGGGCGACGCCAACCCGATTCACTGGAGCGAGGGTTTCGCCAAGCTCATCGACCTCGAGAACGTGCTGGCCCACGGCATGCTCACCATGGGCCTCGGCGGTGGCTACCTCACCGAGTGGATCGGTGACCCGGGTGCGGTGAAGGACTACACCGTTCGTTTCACCGCGCCGATTCCCGTGGACAGTCACCGCGCCGCCGAGATTCAGTTCGGTGGAAAGATCAAGTCCCTCGACCCGGAGACGCGTACCGCGGTCGTGGCACTCAACGCCACCTTCGAGGGCAAGCGAATCTTCGGCCACCGCGCTACGGCGACGGTCCGGCTCGCCTGACACGTAAGTGGAAATGTAGGCCCTGCGGAGCGACCCGATGGTCCTACATTTCCACTCACAATAGGGGGAGTCGTTTTGTATGGACAGATCGATACGCTATTGCTAGCGTGCCCGTCGTTGTGAAGTTCGTGCCTACCGTGGATGCGGTTGCGCCACCGAAGATCCGGGCGCAGTTGTCCGAGTTGAGGAACGGGGGATTGTGGCTGGCCTACGCGACCAGTGGGCTGCTCATCGGCGCGGTGTTCGCGATCTTCAGCTACTTCTCACCGATTCTGACCGACCGTGCGGGCTTCGATCAGAGCTTGCCCTGGGACTCGCCGGGGTGAGCCTCAACCCTGCCTTCGCTGTGCGGGTGATGCGCGTCGGCGGGGTGTCGTTCGTGGTCAACACCGTGCATACATCGATCATCTGCTTCGGCATCTTTCTCGGCGGATCACTGGGTGGTGTAATCATCGATGCCTCCGGTTCGGTGCACTCGGTCTACTACCTGACGCTGGCCTTCGCCGCCGCGGGATTTGTGGTGCTCCTGCCCATGACGAGGCGTGCGAGAAACGAGTTTTCCGGGCGCTTGCTCGTTCGAGGGTCGGGAGAACCACACCCCACCCGTTTGTCGACGTCCTGAACGGGGCATTCTCCGGCCCATGAAAGTCGGGATACTCGTCAGTGCGATCGTGGCCGTGGTGGGCTCGTTCATCGGTTCGGGGGCGTGGGTGGGCACGCCCATCGCGGAGGCTGCGGGCGGTGCGCTGAGTGCGACGTCGACGCTGGTGGCGCCGTCGGGACCAGCGTTTTCGATTTGGTCGGTCATCTACGTGGGGTTCGCGGCGTATGCGATCTGGCAATTCTTCGCGGGACCGAGGCAGGAGACCCTTCGCGGGCCGATTGCCCTGTCGATGATTCTGAACGCGGCGTGGATTCTGTCGATCCAGCTCGATCAGCTGTGGCTGAGTGTGCCGATCATCGTGCTACTGCTCGTGGTGCTCGTTCGTGTGTTCGTCTCGACGCAGGCGATCAGGCCGGAGAGCAGGCTCGACGCGGTCGTCACCGACGGCACGATGGGCTTGTATCTCGGGTGGGTGTGCGTCGCGACGATCGCGAATGTGACCGCCTTCCTCGTCGACCTCGGCATCGAGGGCTGGGCGACGATGTGGGCCGTGGTCGTTCTCGTCATCGCCGCCGTGGTGGGCGTCGGGCTGGCGACCTACTCCCGGGGCGCGATCGGCCCGGCGCTCGGCATCGTGTGGGGCCTTATGTGGATCGCGCAGGGCAGGCTGGCGGGCGACCTGGACAACGCGACGGTGGGGTGGACGGCCGTCGCCGCTGCGTTGGTGGTCGGGGTGTACACCGCAGTCGTCAGGACCCCTGCACGACGGCAAACGACGGTTTCCGGCTGAAGTCGGCTCGCAGCAGTCCGTAGTTCTGCTCGGAGTCGAAGGCGTCGGTTCCGGCGTCGCGCAACGCATGTACGAACACCGGTCCGACGTAGGGGAGCCGTGACGCCTGCGCCAGGCTGCTGCCGATGATCGCGGCTTGGGCTTCCTCGGTGACGGCCATCGGGCCGTTGCCGGTGGGAGCGCCCAGTTCGGTGATCCAGATCTTCTTGCCACCGTCACCGTTGGCTGCCATCGTTCCGTACGCCTGGTCGACCTGTGCCCACTGTCCGTTGGGGTCGTTCTCCACGGTGAAGGGGAACGTGTACGGATGCAGCGCAACGGCATCCATGAAGCCGCCGGCTCCGGCAGCGTACATCTGCTGAAGGAACGTCACGGGCGCGACGGTCCACGCTCCGGTGTCGATCGTCGTCGCGAGGCCCGCACTCAGCACCGTCGCGCCGGGGTCCGCGGTGTGAATGGCGGGGTAGGCGGCACGCAACAGCCCGACGTAGCGTGCGGCGTCGACGGGTGCGAAGAACGACGGGATATTGGGTTCGTTCCAGACCTCGTAGGAGTCGACGCGGTTGCCCAGGTGCGCCGCCGCGGCACCGGCGAAGGCGCCGTAGGTGTTGGGGTCGACCGGAACTGCTCCGGGAAGAAGGCTGGGAATGGGTCCCTGTGCCCATGCGGGAGTTCCGGCCAGAACCGCGAGCACCGAGTACCCCTGCGCGCGTGCAGCATCGACGACGCGATCGGTGTTGCCCCAGTCGAACACGCCTGGCGCCGTCTCGATCTGAGCCCAGTTGACCACGACACGCACCCAGGATGCCCCGACTTCCCGTCCGGCCACGAGCTCGTTGTTCAGGGTCGCGTTGTCGAGGAGCAGGAACGGTGCACCGCTGGAGAATCCGAGTCCCGACGGCGGGGCGGCCTGCGCGGCCGGTGCCGTCACACCCAGTGAGAGCGCCACGGCGGCGGCGACGGTGATCAGGCGGGCTCTGAGCGTCATGACGATGATCCTAAGGTGCCGGGGAGGGACGCGCCCACCAGTGATGCGACCGAGGTGTGAGGAGCGCGTTGTTCCCACCGTTCGGCGTTGAGGTCGTACAGTCGCTCCCCGGCTTTGACGGCCGTGTTGCGGTCCAGCAGGTACCGCCTGCATTCCGCGATGAACTGTTCCGGGTCGTCGAAGGTGGGCAGTTCGAAGATCGAGCCGAGAGATCCGACGGCGGCGGATGTTCCGACGACGGGCAGGCCCTTGCTGGCTGCGTCGAGAATTTTCACGCGCACGCCGCCGCCGGTGGCGACCGGCGCGATGAGTGCGCGGCAGGTGCCCAGAAACTCCTGGAGGTCGTCGACGAATCCCAGGTCGCGGACACCGTCGGGATAGTCGGGGTCTGTGGCGCCGTCTGCTTTGGCGCCGATGATGCACAGTTCGGCGCCGTCGATACCGTCGGAGATCTGCGGCCAGTACTGCAGCGCGATCTTGAAGGCCTCCTGGTTGGGCGGCCATCCGCGAGTACCCATGAACACCAGTCGCTTTGCGGTGTCGCTCAGATCGAGCCTCGGCGCGGGCTCGAGGGTCAGATCGATCCAGCGAGCGTCACCGACTCCGTTGGCGCGGTACATCTCGGCTTCCTCGGCGTCGTAGGTGCCGACGGCGTCGGCCTTCCTGGCCACCCTGATCTCGTCGCGCAGGATGCGTGGCGCTTCGATTCGTCCGGTGAGTCCGCGCGTCACCTTCCACACCTGCGACTCGGTGTTGACGGTGTTGATGACGAACGGTGATCCGAACTTCGCCGACCGAATGAACGGTTCGGCCATGTAACTGTGTTCTGCTACATAGACGTCGGATTCGGACGCGTCGATTGCGTCGACGAACGCGTCGACGTCGTAGCGCCCGTGCACCACACTTCGATCGAGCCGCAGCGATTTCAGCAGGAGCCTGGCATCGACGGTGGGTTTCGCGACACGCGTGACATCCGGGTCCGGTGACGGCTCGGTCTCCTGGGACAGGCACAGTGACCTGACCTCGAAGGCTTCGCGAGCCAGCTGCATCATCAAGCGCGACAATGCGATATCGCCACCGTGTTCGGTGACGGGGTCCTTGGACAGCAGGAATGTCGCTCGTCTCACGACAGCACCTCTTCTTCGACGGGGACGCGGTAGAGCGCTCGGGTGAACCACAGAAGCAGCACTGCGTCGGTGATCACCGACGCGATCGCCGCACCGACAGCGCCGAGCGGGAACAGACACAGGATCAGCACCATCTTCAGCGGTGCGAGCGTGGCGGCGGCGAGGACGCGAGTCCGATCGCGGTGTTGCAGATAGAGAACCGTCGTGAACACGTAGTTCACGACGCGCATGACGACGAAGACGCTCATGACGGCCAGGGCGCCTGCGACCTCGGACGGCGCGGGGGTGAAGAACAATACGACGCCTGCGACGAGGAGCAGCGAACCTGCCGCCGACGCGAGCAGGACCGTGTGTTTCAGGGCGGGTCCCGCGGAGACGAGTCCACCTGCTTCACGGAGTTTTTCGTGGAACGTGTGGCCGAACGACTGGCCGACGAAGGCCACGGCCCACGCCGTCACCGACGCGACCGAGTAGTACCCGGCGATGGTGCTGTCGGTGAGGTATCCGAGCAGCAGGACATCGCCTTGGATGTAGACGGCGTTGGCCAGATTCTCCGAGAACAGCAGCGACATCTCACGCCGTGATCCGGGAGCTCGTGGCCGAGAGGTCCTGGACTGTGCGAGTGCAAGAACGGCGATGAGAAAGTACGGGCTGACGTAGAGCAGGCTGGCGACGAACAGGGTCGGCTCGGCGACGAGGAACAGGTACGCGGTCGCGAGTGCGATACTCGCAGCTTGACGCGCGGTGTCCATCCGCTGGGTGATGTTCGGGTGCCCGTCACGCAGCGCCCGGCTCTTGAACGCGTTGAACGTCATCTCACCGCCGGCGACAACCAGCGCGAACCACGCGATGTAGTTGACCTCGATCATGCACAGACCGACAACGATCAGCCCGACGCCGATCAAGGATCGAGTGGTGCGCTCACCCAGATAGTCGTCCTCGGCTACTCGGATGGAGCGGACACCGAACGGGTGATCGAGGGGTGCGGCGACGATCGCGGCGAGTGCGAACGCCATGGCGTAGTGGCCGTAGTCGGCGATTCCGAGCTGGGCGATGAGCGCCACCGTCCACAGCAGACCGATCCCGCGCCCGCCGTATGTCCACAGTGCCGCGACACCTGCTTTGATCAGATTGCTGTTCACTGCGCACCCGACCTGCTGGCGCCGGCGCCGACGGCCTTGTTCCACTCGGACAGGAAGTCCTGGACGACGAACTCCGGGGTGTTCGTCCGGCGCAGTGCCTCGACCTCGCGTCGGAGCTTGCCGAGCGCGATCTCGTCGGTGACGAGTGCCGCGGTGGCGTCGGCGACGTCGGTGATGTCACCGTCGACGACCACTGCGCCGCCGTCGGATTCGGCCAGTGCCCCGTACTTCATGCACACGATCGGTGTCTGGTAGGCGATCGCCCTGGTCACGACGGACGAGGCGGGGAAGGCGTCGCCGTAGATGGTCCGTCGGCCGTATGGAACCACGAGCGCGCGGATGGAGGCGAAGAAGGCATCCTCGTCGGGACCGTTCACTTCGCCGACGATCTCGACACCGTCGACAGGGGGAAGCTGCTCGGTGCCTCGACCGGCGACGCGGATGGCGATCTCGCGAGGAAGTCGATCGCGCAGATGTTGGATCTGATCGAAGCCTTTGCCGCGGTACACGAGACCGAACAACCCCACGGCGAGGGGACGGTCTTCGGCGGGGGTGAGATCGGCGCGTTCGGGGACGAACAGCGTGCTCGCTGCGGCAGTGGCCCTGGGATATTCGCGTGCCAGTGAATCCGCGCCTGCCGCGGTGAGAGCGAAGAACGTACGCTCGCCCGCCACCGCTGTCTCGAGCCTTCGCCACAACGCACGCAGCGGGTAGTGCAACCCGTGGTTGAGCACCTTCTGTCCGGCGAGGAACTTGGTGCGTGCAGGCCACCAGACCAAACCGGGAGGATCGTGCACAGTCGCCGTCGCGACCGGATCACCGTCGAGCTTCCACGTCGCCCAGAAGGGCACCACGGATCCACCGCTCAGTTCGCAGTGCACGATGGTGCGTTCCGGGTCGTCGACTAGTCCTTCGATTGCCCTGCGGTGACGGAGGATATCGCGTACCGAGTCGTGTCCTGGGCCGTCGTGGCGATGCTCCACGACATCCCGGAAGTGAGGACGCACGGCGTCGACGAAGTCGTCGGCGTAGTCGCCCACGCCGCCCACCCCGGATCGGGGGGCGACGTAGACGAGACGGTAGTCGCTCAGCATCAACGGCGAGTGCTCCTTCGGAGCCTTGTGCGTGGAAATGTGGTCTGTGGCCTACGTTTCCACTCACAAGGGGGTCAGTAGAACAGTGGACGATATTTCGGGCGGTACTGCAGAGCGTCGGGATCGCGGGTGCCGCGGACCTGCGCGGGAACCCCGGCCACGACTTCGAGCTCCCCGACGTCCTTGCGCACCATCGAGCAGCCACCGACGACGGCGCCACGTCCGATGGTCACCCCGCTGAGCACCGTGCTGCGGCTGGCGATCCACACGTAATCGCCGATCACACACGGTTCGAGAATCGGCTTGAACGTGGGATCGTTGTGATCGTGGTAGCCGCCGATGATGTGGGTGTCGCTGGCGATGACGACGTTGTCGCCGATGGTGATTCCGCCGCGAGCGTCGAACATGCACCGGAAGCCGATGGAGCACGCCTCACCGATGACGAGGTTCTCGATGTCGAGGATCGTCGTTCCACGGAAGATCGAGGTGTCCTTGCCGATCGTCGCGCCGAAGGCCCGAAGGAAGTTCTGGCGAACGAAGTGCGACGGAATGTAGGTCACGATCATGTTGAAACCCAACGTGCCGATCCGATTTCGGATCTTGCGCGTCAGCGAGATGTCCTGCATCTTGTAGTCCGAGACATGGTGAACCTCACCCTGCACCTCACCCTGGACCTGGGGCCTTTCTACCGCTGTCATGCTGCCAACTCCTCGCTCATGTCGAATTGGACCATGGCTTCGACGATTTGCTCGAAGTTCATGGTCGGCCCCCACCCCAGAATCTCGCGTGCCTTGGACGCGTCGCCGACCATTCTCGCCGAATCGGCCGGCCTCAGCATGTCGGGATCTCCGCGTACGTAGCTCTGCCAGTCCGTGATTCCGACGGTCGACAGTGCAGCGGCGACGAAGTCCGCGACGGAGTGAGCTCGTCCCGTCGCCACGACGAAGTCGTCTCCCTTGCCGTATTCCGCCATCTTGACCAGGGCTGCCACGTAATCCGGCGCCCAACCCCAGTCGCGCTGTGCGGACGTGCTGCCGAGTTCGATGACGCTCTGCGTTCCTCGTGCGATCGCTGCCGCTGCTTTGGTGATCTTGCGGGTGACGAACGTCTCCGGCCGACGCGGCGACTCGTGGTTGTACAGAATTGCGTTGGTGGCTTCCAGCCCGCGCGCGCGATAGACCTGGACCATGTTGTGACTGAGTGCTTTCGATGCGCCGTACGGTGAGGTGGGAGCGATCGGTGTTTCCTCGTTCTGCATCGCGATTCCCGAGCCTGCGAAGATCTCTGCGCTGGACGCGTTGATCACCATCACACGCTTGCCCGACGCCTCCTGATGCGAGAAGCAGGCATCCAGGAGCGACGCTGCCGAGACACCGTTGACACGGGTGGTCAGCACAGGATCGTTCCACGACCTCCAGACCGAGGAGATGCCCGCCAGGTGGAAGACGTAGTCCGGGTCCACCGCGCGTACGAGCGTCGAGGCCGCCCCCGGCTCACCGAGGTCGGTCGCGTGCATCGTGACATCGTCGACGACCTCCGTCGACCCTGGCTTGGCCACACCGTGTACGGTCCAGCCCATCTCGACGAGAGCCTCCGACAGGTAACTACCGTCCTGTCCCGCGACCCCAGTGACCAGAGCCGTCGGTCCCCCGGTCTTCGGTCGTTCCTGCAGGCTTCCCTCCCGCCTGTCCGGTCGTTCCTGCAGGCTCCTCTCCTGCCTGTCGGTCACGCGATCTTGATGGCGTGAGGCGACTGCTCCGCCAGGTCGTTCTGCACCATCATCTTCACGAGCTCTTCGAACGTAACCTTGGGCTTCCAGCCGAGCTGTGCGTGCGCCTTGGTGGAATCGCCGACGAGGAGGTCGACCTCGGCCGGGCGGAAGAACCGCGGATCGATGCGCACGTACTGTGACCAGTCCTTGATGTCCACGGCCGCGAACGCGTGATCGAGCAGTTCGCGGATCGAGTGGGTCTCGCCGGTGGAGATGACGTAGTCGTCGGCTTCGTCCTGCTGGAGCATCGCGTACATCGCTTCGACGTAGTCGCCGGCGAATCCCCAGTCTCGCTTGGCGTCGAGGTTGCCGAGTGCGATCTCGCTCTGCAAGCCCAGGGCGATCCTGGCGACGGACTGGGTGACCTTGCGGGTGACGAATTCGATGCCGCGACGCGGGGATTCGTGGTTGAACAGGATGCCGGAGCTCGCGTGCATACCGTAGGACTCACGGTAGTTGATTGTCATGTAGTGGCCGTAGACCTTGGCGACACCGTACGGCGACCGGGGCCACAGCAGGGTCTCCTCGCGCTGCGGAACCTCCTGGACCTTGCCGAACATCTCCGAGCTCGAGGCCTGGTAGAAGCGGACCTGCTTGCCTGCGACATCCTGGTAGAGGCGGGTGGATTCGAGCATGTTCAGCACTCCGCCGCCGGTGACATCGGTGGTCAGGCGTGCGTTCTCCCACGAGTACGCGACGAAGGAGACTGCGCCGAGGTTGTAGACCTCGTCCGGGTCGGCGACTGCGAAGGCACGCATCAGGCTGGAGAGGTCGAGCAGGTCACCGGTGAGGACCTCTACCTGAGGGAGGACTCGGTCCAGCATTGCTGCCTTCGGATTGTTCTGTCCGCGAAGCAATCCGAAAACTTTATATCCCTTGCTCAGTAGCAGTTCGGCAAGGTAGAGGCCGTCTTGTCCGGTGATTCCTGTGATCAATGCCCGCTTCGTCATCGCGACAAAGTCCTCTCGATTGTGTGTTCGTGTATGTCGGTGACTGCCGAAATCAGTTCTGCCGCGAAGCGTTCCTCGCTGAACTGCTCCACGTGAGCCTGGATCTTGGGTGGCACCCAGGTCGTTGCTTCGAGTGCGTCTACTGCGGCTCGAATCGATTCGGGATCGGGCTGGTCGAAATAGACTCCGGTGACACCTTCCTCGACGGTGTCGAGGAATCCGCCCCAGCGAAGAACGACGGACGGTTTGCCGTGGTAGCCGGCTTCGATGGGGGTGAGTCCGTAATCTTCATAGCTCGCGGCGACGACGGCGTTACAGCGGCGGTACAACCAGGTCATCTGGCCGGCGGACAGGTCGCTGAGCATGAGGACGTTGTCGGACTTGATCTTTCGCAGGCGATCGGCCTCCGGTCCTCGGCCGACGACGACGAGCTTACGAGATCCGTCGGCGAATGCACCGATCACCTTGTCCACGTTCTTGTACGGAAGCAGACGCGAGATGCACAGGTAGAAAGAATCCTCGCCGAGCCAGGCTTGCGCGTCGGCGATCGGTTCCTCGGGTGCACTGTCGACGGTGAACGGCGCAGGCAGGACCATGGAGGAGAACCCGTATGCATCGGTGATCCGCTTCTGCACGACGGTGGAGATGGCCAGATATCGGTCCGCGGACTTCGCTGCCCGTCTGTCCCAGCGTCGCAGCGGAGATGTGAGAACTTCCAACATGATTCGCTTCGCAAGGCTGCTCGACTCGCCCAGGTACATCTCGGCTTCGTAGAGCCAACGTGCAGGTGAATAGCAGTAGACGAGTTTGCGACCGGGCGTCCTGAAGCCGTGTGCCCACCCGCTGGTGCTGGTGAGCACGACGTCGGCGTCGATGGTGATGGACTCCGACGCGAACGGTAGGAGCGGAAGGGCAGCGCGGTGGTTCTTGCGCAGGAATCCGATGTTGTTGAGCCGTGACGGCCGCACATCCAGGTCGGCGAACTCGGGGAACGTCGTCGACGGCTCGAACAGTGTGGTGTAGATGGGGCTGTCCGGAAAAGCGCGAGCCATGGCCAGTACTACTTTCTCGGCGCCGCCTCGCTGTGTCAGGTAGTCATGGGCGATCGCGACGCGAATCGTGGGCTCTGCCTCGGTCATTCGCGTTCCTTCCCGGTATCCGCGAAATGGGCGGAGCAATGCCGTGGAGCGATTGTTGCTAATTGCATCTTCAACCCGTCGTGTCGAGCCGTGCACAAAACAGTGGTCGAGCCCCCAGAAGAACGTGAATCAGTCAGCGGTGCTTGAACTTTGCAGTGCTGGTTAATCCAGAAACGCCACACCAACATTGGTGCGGCGATCCTTCGTGCATCCCCCGACTGGGATGGAACAGTAGTCGACGGAAGAAATTCCGTGTCATTCGTTCGCTCTATAAGTATCCGTTAAGTGCCGTAATTGGTAGCGCTAAGTGAGGTGGTTCACAGTGCGAATTCGGGACAACGCATGTATGGATACTCGTCATTCGTCCAGATTTAACATCGGCGAAATATTTGCTCCGAGCGGGCCGGTTCATGATGCTCGGCACGGGTGATGCGAAGGGAAACCGACCGGCATTGTTCGATTTTCATGTCCAATGACGAACGGGTGGGCAGTTCGAGGAAAGCGTACCGAGTATCAGGCTCTCGGTCGAGTATTCAGACGGTGAAACATTCGTTGGGAATGTTTTTCTTCGCGCTCGAAATTCCAGCGGTGGAAATCAGCGAGTGACTGTTGTGCCTGCGCCGGGAATCCAGGTGATGTTGCCGTACTGGAAGTTCACGCGAACGCCGCCGCCTGGGAGTGGTGTTTCGTCGGAGGTGGCGGGGCCGAGGGTGGGGTCCCAGGCAGCAACGATGCCGCCGCCGATGAGCCGGGTTCCACCGAGCTGCGTCGAGAAGACGCGAAGCCCGAAGGGGCTGTCGAAGTCCTGGTAGGTGCCGTTGAAGCTGGTGGTGGGGAGGAATCCGCTGTAGCGCACGGCGTCGGCGACGGCTCTCGGGGAGGTGACGAATCCGCCGGGCATCTCGAAGACCACGGCGTTCTGGCGAATCTGTGCCCAGGTGTCGCGGACGAGGAACACCGGTGAGAGGGCGGCGCCCGACGAGGCGGGAACGCTCTGGAAGCGGGTGTGTTCGGCCGACGTCGGGAAGCCGTTCATGATCTGCGACATGACGGCCCACAGTGCCGGCTTGCCGCTCCAGTCGGTACGCAGGAGGCCGAACGTCATTTCCGGGTCACTGCTGCCTGTCTGCTGGTCGCGGAGCTGGTACAGGTGAATCGGCCCGGCGTAGGGCAGTTCTCGCCACTTGGTGATGAAGTTCGTGATCATGTCGCTCTGGGCGGTCTCCGACGCGTACGCCGTCGGGACGCCGTACTCGGTGGCCCATATCTTCTTGTTGCCGTCGCCGTTCGCGACCATGGCCGCGTGGATGTCCATGGCCTGACGGGCAGGTGAGTGGTCGACGTACACACCGTCGCCGAATTTCAACGAGTACTGATACGGGTGGTAGGAGAAGGCGTCGAAGTAGCCGGCCGCGCCCGCCGAGTACATCTGGTTCACGAATGTGACGGGGTTGACCATCCCCGGTCCGTCCTCGACCGCACCCAGAACACCGCCGATGACTGTCGCCGACGCGTCGGCTGCCTTGATCGCCGGGTAGGCGGCCTTCAGGAGTTGGGTGTAGCCCGCGGCGTCGGGTGACGGTCCGTAGAACATGGCCCCGTTGGGCTCGTTCCAGATCTCGTAGGCACTGATCTTACCGGCGTATCGCGCGGCGACCTTGCCGGCGAACTGCCCGAACGTCGCTGGTGACGCCGGTCGGGTGTTGAGCGGCTGACCGGCGGGTGAGGTTGCCCATGGGGGTGTGTAGGCGATGATTCCGAGGATCGAGATCCCGCGTGCGTGGACGGCGTTCACGACGCGGTCGACGGAGGACCAGTCGAGCTGGTTCCGGGTGTATTCGACGTTGAACCAGGGGATGGACAGTCGAATGGAGCTGATCCCTGCTGCGGAGAGCATGGACAGGGTGGTGTTCAGTTCGGCGTCGGACGACCAGAGAAGTGCGCCGCTGTCGGAGACTCCGAGTGGAGGCTGCGTTGTCTGCGCGTGCGCGACCCCAGGTCCGACGGATGCCTCGGACGATGCGAGCAGCGACGGTCCACTCCACGTCAGAGTGGCAGTGACCAGAACGACGGTCGCGGCAGAAATCAGCGCGCCGATTCGAGTCCTTCTCATGATGGTGAATCTCTCCGCAAGGGGCTCGTCGGAGGGGAGTCGCGAGCCGATTGTGGGAAATCATTGCACCCGACAGGGAGTTTTGTACAAACGAAAACAATCACGGTTGACGGGACGAAACTGCTGGTCAAGCTGTCTTTGCTGTATCCGGTCTTCGGGATGAGAATGCGGGCATTTCCCCGTCGTCGGGCAGGTTATCCGTTGCTTTTTCGCGCGCCAGGATGAGAAAAACGATCAGTACGGAAAAGGCCATCGTCGTGGCCGGAATGGTGACGACGGGGAAATCCAACTGCAGCGCGACGACGGAGAATCCGATGAATCCGCCGCCGATGAATCCGTGTTCCCAGTTGCGCGAGCGCAGACAGCGATAACCCAGGTAGGCCCCGACGACGATGATGGCCAGGAATGCGAGTCCGGTGAAGATTCCGCCGCGGTAGACCGACAACAGGGGAGCATTCGCGACGTAGTTGACGTCGAACGCGGTGCCGGGATCCTTGAATTCCTCGCGCCCCCAGCCCAGCCCGAAGAGCCAATGCCCTGCCATGTGACCTGGGAAATCGACGAGCGCATCGCCACGGGCCGAGGATCCGGCGTCGCCGCTGCCGAAGGACGAGAACACGCGGTTGCGGACGGTGGGGACGGCAAGGGCGCCGACGAACGCGAGGGCGAAACCACCGATGATGGCCACGCGTTCCCGGGTGCGCAGGTTCTGGAAGAGCAGCATCAGAAGGACGCCGAAGACCACGGAGAAGAGGGCCGCGCGTGACAGTGTCAGCACGATGGACCCGAAGAGCAGCAGCGCCAACGCGATCCGCAGACGCCCGCGGATCAGCAGAACGCACAGCATGAGGGCCACGAACAGGCCGATGCCTGCGGCGTTCGGGTCGATATAGGTACCGGCGAGTCGAACCGTCGCGGCACCGTCGGTGTAGACGAAGCGGGTGCTTTCCTCCTCGGTGCCGTATCCGAACGGCGACAGATACCGAATCAATCTGCCCGACGGGTCGGCGACGAGGATGACGAGTGCGAACGCGGCTGCTGCCGACGCGGAATAGACGTAGATCCGCCCGAACAGTTCCAATTCTTCGCGGGGGAGTCGGAGAAGTGACACTGCAACAAGTGTGGAAACGAGCCATTTACCGAATTCTGCATAATCCACTGTCGTGCCGGCCGTAGCGAAGACGGAAATCGCCGAAGTGACGATCAGTGCGATGACGGCCATTTCACCGACTGTGATGCGAGTCACGGCTGTGCGGTGAATCACCGACGCGAGGATGACTGCCGCGCCCAAGGTGAACACCAGGGGAGCGTGCACCCCCGGAACGTAACCGAATGGCAATGCGCCCAACGAAAATGCAAGAGCACGAGTCAAATAGAGTGGGTGGCGCAGGCCGATGTACGCTCCAACGGTCAGTCCGACGAGTGCGAACGCGCCCAGTTTTCCGGGTGTTCCGCCGAGAATCATCAAGAATGTAACGATCACCGGGACGACGACGATGACCGCCGCGTCGACTCGTTTCGAGATGCTCATGGGCACTGATGTTGTCACGCTTTCACACCTCTGCAACTGCTAAGTGATGCCGAATCGATGACGGCACTTTATTCTCATCGGCGAACCAGGATTTTTCGATTGGAGCATTCGTGGAGATTCGAGAGTACGGACGGATTCTCCGTGCGGGTTGGTGGATCGTCGCGGCGGTGACGGTGCTCGGCATCGTCGGGGGGTGGGCCTACTCGTTCTTCTCGACGCCTCAGTATCAGGCGTGCGCCCGGTTGTTCGTGACCACCGAGGGTGGCAGTTCCGTGGGCGAGGCCTATCAGAACAACCTCTTCTCTCAGGAACGTGTCACGTCCTACGCGGGACTGGCCACCAGTACCCAGGTGGCACAGCGTGCTGTCGATCAGCTTCAATTGCCGTTGTCCGCGAACGATTTGCGTGCCATGATCACCGCAACACCGATCGAGAGCACAGTTCTGCTCGACCTGTGCGGCACCGATTCCGACCCCGACGTCGCACGTGCGTTGACCAATGCGGTCGCCGGTCAGCTGACGCAGTTGGTTCAGGAACTCGAGACGTCGCAGCGCGGCGGTAGCCCGGCTGCCGGAGCCACCATCGTCGATCAGGCCGACGTGCCGACGTCTCCGCTCGGCGCGGGGCTGGTGACGCTTCTCGGGTTGGGCGCAGTGGCAGGTCTTGCTCTCGGTGTCGTGATCGCTCTCGCTCGCGGGCTCGTCGACCGTTCGATTCGTGACCGCCCCAAGGCGGAGGAGATCTCCGGCAACGCAGTCCTCGGCGGACTCCCGATCGACGCCGAGCGCCCGAAGACTCCGGTGGCGTCGTTCTCCAAGATGGGTGAGCCGCTCCGCACCTTGCGGACCAACATTCGTTTCCTCGGAGGCGGATCTCCGCCGCGGGTGCTCACCGTCACCAGTGCCGAGTCGGGTGAAGGCCGCACCTCCACGGCCATCGACCTGGCAGCCGTCCTCGCCGAGGCCGGTCACAAGGTTCTGCTCGTCGACGGTGACATCAGAACGGCAACTGTGGCCGAGCGCTTGGACATCACGCAGGAGCGCGGACTCAGCACGGTTCTGTCCGGTGAACACCGACTGGACGACGCCGTTCAGCGCGACGTCGTCGACGGGGTCGACGTTCTCCCCGCCGGTCCCGTGCCGCCGAACCCGAGTGAGCTCCTCGGTTCCGATCGCGCTCAGATCCTGCTCGAAGCAGTCCGCGGGGACTACCGCTACGTCGTCGTCGACACTCCGCCGCTCCTGTCGGTCTCCGACGGGGCAATTCTCACAGCTCTTGCGGACGGAAGTCTTGTGCTCGCCCGTGTCGGCAGCACCACGCGGGATCAACTGCGCAAAGCGATCAAGACGCTGGGCGGAGTCGGCGGGAAGGTTCTGGGTGTCGTCACGACATTCGAGCCACATCGTCGTCGACGGACCAACCCGGGTTCTGCTGGGCCGGTGGCGAAGCCGAAGATCGAGGTCGAGGGGCGAGAGTCCTCGGCGGCCACCGTCGGTAGAGGCTAGGGGCGGGAGTGGAGCCTGCGGAACGACCGGGTGGGGCGGGAGTGGAGCCTGCGGAACGACCGGGTGGGGCGGGAGTGGAGCCTGCGGAACGACCTGGTGGGGCGGGAGTGGAGCCTGCGGAACGACCGGGTGGGGCGGGAGTGGAGCCTGCGGAACGACTGGGTTCGGGGCTTCGGACGTGGTCGGTGCGGGTGGGTGCAGTATGCGCGGCTGCAGTGATGCTCGTCGGCTGCGCCCAGGGTCAGGAACTGGTGCTCCCTCCTGATGCTCCGACGACGCCGGTGACGGCGTCGGTGACGCCTCCGGAGCCGAGCCCGGCTCCGATACTCGGTGGGACGGCGCCCGGCTCGTTGTTATCGGCCGAGCCGATCGAGGACATCGCGGTGGACATCACCGAATTAGGCGCTGCAGCAACCCGTGTGGTGTATCGGTCGACGTCGGGTGTCACGGGTGAGCCGACGGATGTGTCGGGCACCGTCGTGATTCCGGGCGGTGTTGCCCCGGAGGGTGGATGGCCGGTCGTGTCCTTCGGTCACGGTACGACGGGGGTTCTGAACAACTGCGGTCCGTCGGAGTACGTCAACCTGCTCGGGAGTGCTCCTATCGTCGCGGCTCTGGTGTTGAACGGTTACGCCGTGACGATGACGGACTATCAGGGTCTCGGCCTGGACGGCAACTACCACCCGTATCTGGATTCGAAGACGTTCGGCTACAACATGATCGATGCCGTACGCGCTGCCCGTAACTTCCTTCCCACGCTGAGCACCCGGTGGGCTGCGTACGGCGTCTCGCTCGGTGGGATGGCCGCGTGGGCAGCCAGCGATCGCAACGCCGAGTACGGCGGTGGCCTCGAACTGGTGGGGACGGCAGCCATCGTGCCGGTGTCGGACATGGCCGGGCTGGCCGACGCGGCGGCGTCGGGAACCCTGACGCGCGCCCAGTATCCGTTGCTGATGTACGCGCTGCACGGACTGGCGATCACGCACCCGGAGATGAACTTGGACGACTATCGTTCCGGTCTGGCGCGGGAACGCTGGGACGATTTCATGCAGTGCGTTCCTCCTGGGTCGGATCAGGTTCCCGAGCTCGTGGCTCGGCTGCGGGCGTCGGATCTGCGTCCGGTCGATCAGCAGGCCACCGATCGGCTGCGAGGGTGGTTGGCGGACATGGCCCTTCCGACGCAGAAGTCAACGTCACCGCTTCTCGTCATGTACGGGTCGGAGGACGACCTGATTCTCGAGTCGTGGACGGAGAAGGCACTCTCCCGGGCATGCGACGCGGGAGATGTGGTGGAGTACGAGCTGCACAGCGGCGAGGGCCACGGAGATCTCGACAGTTCTCGGTCGGTGCCGTGGGTGAAGGCTCGGTTCGCCGGGCAGCGCGCGGTGAACACGTGTGAGCAGGTCGAATGATCACTCCTGTCGGTGTTCCCACGTTGCGCGACTACGGCAGGATGCTGGTCCGCGGGTGGGCCTTGATTCTCGCGGCCACCGTACTCTCGGTCGCTGCCGCGTGGATCGCTGATTCCTTTGTCGCAGAGAAGTACACGGCGACGTCGCGCGTGTTCCTGACTGCGCCCGGTCCGTCGTCACCTCGTGCGGCGATGGAGGGAAACCGCAGTTCGCTGGTACGGGTGGAGAGCTACGTGGGGCTGGCCACGTCCGAGCAAGTCCTGAGGCGCACCATCGTCGACGTGGGTCTGCCGGTCTCTCCCGACGAACTGAAGGCTGATCTGCTCGTCGTGTCGACCCCCGGGTCCGCATTGATCGACATCAGTGCAACGCAGGACGATCCGACGCGTGCGCGTGACGTGGCCAATTCCGTTGCTCTGAACGTGATCCAGCTCGCCGAGGAGATCGACCTCGGTGCGAACGGGCCCGTGTCCGAGGTGACGCTCATCGACGCTGCGGCCGTGCCGGCGCCGCCGTCCACGGTGTCGTCTGCTCTGGTGCTCGGTGGGGCGATGGGCGCTACTGTTGCCGCAGTGCTGGTCGTCGGGGCGGGGGTGCGACGCGATTCGATCATCTCGCGGCGACAGGTCACCGACCTTC
This sequence comes from Rhodococcus sp. NPDC057297, assembly GCF_042667435.1. NCBI lineage: Bacteria > Bacillati > Actinomycetota > Actinomycetes > Mycobacteriales > Nocardiaceae > Rhodococcus > Rhodococcus sp. NPDC057297. The sequence continues at coordinate 798,225 of NZ_JBHUZE010000001.1, forward strand.
TAGCCGAGGAACGTGTGGCCGAAAAGCTCGATTACACAGGGGGAGCTAGTCGATGAGGAAGACAGTGGGGACTGTTGCAGTGGTGTCGATTCTCTTGGCCTCCGGGTGCGGGGGTCAGGACACGTCGCCGGAAGCGAATTCGGTGGCCTTCGGGGGAACGATCGAGGCGGACTTCACCGACGCAGGTCCTGGCAGTCTGAAGAGTGCAGAGGAACTGCTCACCATCGACAGGCGAGTCAGCGCGATCTCCTCGCTGGCCGCCAGGGTCGTCTACACCTCGACGTCCGGTGTCGACGGATCCCCGACGGAGGTGTCCGGGACCGTCTTCGCGCCGCAGGGCCCCGCGCCGGAGGGCGGATGGCCGATCATCGCCTACGGCCACGGAACCACGGGAGTGTTGCCGGACTGCGGGCCGTCGACCGATCCCGAACTGCTGGGCAGTTCTCCCATCGTCACGGCGCTGGTGAGGTCCGGGTACGTGGTTGCGGTATCGGACTACCAGGGTCTGGGGATCGAAGGGAACTACCACCCGTACCTCGATGCGCGGACGGCAGGCAACAACCTGATCGACTCGGTGCGCGCTGCACAGAAGTTGGTTCCGGACACGTCCGATCGATGGGCGTCGTTCGGGGGTTCGCAGGGTGGACAGGCGGCCTGGGCCGCCAACGAACTCGCGAACACGTACGGTTCGGGGCTCGACATGGTCGGATCGGTGAGTCTCGTTCCTGCCGCGGATATCTCGGGTCTCGCCCGGGCGGCTGCGGCGGGCACGCTGACCGCCGATCAGAAGCCGCTGCTGCAGTGGGTGCTCGTCGGGCTCGCGCAGTCCCACCCGGAGATCGACCTGGCCGACTACCGGCGCGGCATCGTCGAGGAACGATGGGACGAACTGTCCGCCTGTGGCGGACCCCTGGCGGCCGACCGCACGGAGCTGGCCGCACAGATCGGCGACGAGGATCTGAAGCCGTCGACTCCGGAAGCCGAACGCGCACTGGAAGGCTACCTGCGGGAGATGAGTCTTCCGCAGACACGCGCTGCCGCACCGATGCTGGTGCTCTACGGTGGCAAGGACACACTCGTATCGCAGGCGTGGACGGACGGCGCTGTCGCAGCCGGCTGCGCGAGCGGTGACTCCATCCAGTCGGTACTCCAGCCGGAGGCCGGCCACGCAGACATCGACGGTGCTGCTGCGTTTCCGTGGCTGAACGACAGATTCGCGGGGCAACCTGCCGTCAGCTACTGCCCTCCGCCCGCCGCACCCTGATGTGAAGGCCCAACCATGACAGCAACCCCGGACAGCACCGCTGCCGCAGCGACGGCACCGAGTTCGACGGCACCGAGTTCGACTGCATCGAGTTCGACGTCCGGAACGAAGAGACCGGCCAGGATCCTCGGTTTGGACGGCCCGCGGGGCTTCGCCTGCCTGTGCGTCCTCGCCGTGCACGTGGGAGGTCACAACAGCCCCGTGACGGTGGCCAACTACAAACTCGGCCTGCTCGGGCAAGGTCTGATCTTCTTCTTCGCGCTGTCCGGCTTCCTCATCTTTCTGCCGATGGTCCGACGGCTCTTCGCCGGTAAACCCATGCCGGACAACAAAAGCTATGCAGTACACCGCATTCTGCGGGTGTTTCCGGCGTACATCGTGATCTTCCTGTTCGCGAACTTCGTGATGCGGGCGGTGTTCACCGAGAACGCGGCGGTGGCCGAGGAACACTTCACCGACGCCGGGCTCGGCATGATCACCGATCCGGTGACGTTGCTCGGCAACCTCACCTTGGTTCACTCCTATGTGCCGTCGATGCTGCAGACGGGTATCAATCCATCGTGGTCGCTGACGCTGGAGCTGATGTTCTACATCGCATTGCCGCTGTTGACCGGCATCGCGTTCTACCTCGCACGCCGGACCAACATCAGTGCCTCGGTACTCGTGCTGATCCCCGTCGTGGTGATGTTCGCTATCGGAGTCGCGGGCAAGCTCTACACCGCGAGCCGGGTGGAGCCGTCGGGAATCACCGATCCGCTGCTGTTGGACTGGGGACCGAACGAGGTTGCAGTCCTCAGCCGTAGCTTCTTCTCCCTTGCGGACAACTTCACCTTCGGCATGGCAGCTGCTGTCATTTTCGTTGCCGTCGACACCGGGGTGTTGAAAGGCTGGATCGCGAAGAACATGCGGTGGTGGACGGGCCTGGCGATGCTGCCCGTTGCGGCCATCTCGTTGAAGCTCATCGACGACAACTCGCGCTGGCAGACCACGTTCGTCTCGCTCGGATCCGCACTGTTGATCCTGTTCATCATCGCTCCCCTTGCGCGAGGCGAGAGGTCGAAGCTCGCCGAACGTGCGGACTGGAAGCCGCTCGAATACGTCGGCACCATTTCGCTGAGTGTCTATCTGTGGCACTTTCCGGTCCTGATCATGGTGGGACGCTTCGGCTGGATGGCCGGGGACAGTCCGGTGGGGATGCTGTGGAACTTCGTCGTCGTGACGGCGGTGAGCGTCCTGTTCGGCACCATCACGTACCGGCTCGTCGAGAAGCCTGCGTTGATGTTGGCGCGTAAGTACAAGTCCGGTAAGTAGTGCCGAGATCGTGGGCGGCGCTGTCCGCTGCGGTGCTACTGCTCACCGGCTGCGGTGCACCGGACGTGGCAGGGTCGCGACCGGTGGACATCTCGCTCGTCGGCGGTTTCGTGCAGGGCCCGGATCCTGCGTCCCTCGATCCACTTCCGCTGCGTCCCATCGGTTTCACCGGAGGTGCGCCACTGCTGTGGGCGAGCGACGAGGACCTCGCTCGTAGTCTGGACGCCGTTGCGGCCTCCGGTTCGACGCGCCTACGGCTCGATGTGGCGTGGCCACTCCTGGAACCCGAACGGGGACTCGAAGTCTGGGAGCCGACGGATCGGGTGGTGAACGCTGCACTCGACCGGGGTATCGACGTCCTGGCCATTCTCGATTACTCACCGGACTGGGCCGCGGCGGACCCGGCCCTCGGGTTGACGAGCAAGCCGGCGTCGGCGGAGGAATACGGCCGATACGCAGGCAGTGTCGCGGCGCACTTCGCTGGCCGGGTCACGGCGTACGAGATCTGGAACGAGCCGAACGGATCGGTGTTCTTCGCTCCATGGGCCGATCCGGAGCTGTACGCGGAGATGCTTCGTGAGGCGTTCGGCGCAATTCGTGCCGCCGATCCCGATGCGTTGGTGATCGGGGGTGCGATCGGTGCCGTGGGCGACAACCACAACACCATGAACGGGCTCACGTTTCTCAGGCGCATGTACGACGCAGGGGCCCATGGGTATTTCGACGCCCTGTCGGTGCATCCGTACTCGTACCCGGGGACGCTCGTCGGGACCGAGCAGTTTCCGGACGGCGCTCTGCACATGATCGCGGACATGCGGCGCGAGATGATCGCGCGGGGCGACGACGACAAGGAGCTGTGGGCAACGGAATTCGGCTCGCCGACCGACGAGGGTGCCGGAATCGACGAAGCTCGCCAGGGTGAGTTGATGACGGCGTTCGTGCACGAGTGGAGTCAGTTGCCGTTCGCCGGACCGATGTACGTGCACGAAATTCGTGATCGGCTGGCGGGATCGACAAATCCCGAGGACAATTTCGGTGTGCTGCACCGTGATTTCACTGCGAAGCCTGCGTACGAGGCGTTGGTGGCAGCCATCGAGGTGGGGTTCAGCTCGGACCCGGAACATCTGGCGATGCTTGAAGTGTCGAAGGAGTTCGACTACCTCGGTGAAGCACTGACGCCGGTGTATCCGGCACATGACGGCATCGGACGAAAGTACCTCGCGCAGCAGTTCGCCGGTGGCGTTCTCTTCGGCACCGAACAGGGTTACGTGGCATCGCCGTCGGCCGTGTCCACCGCGGTACTCGCATCCGGGTATCTTCCTGCGGGCCCGTACGTGCAAGGGATGCAGCAACTGGACGTCGACGGTGGCGCACGAGTGTTCCACAGCGACCGAACCGGAACGTTCGTCGTACGCGGAGCGATTCTGGAAGCGTGGACTCCCGAGTTCGGTTTCCCGGTGAGCGATGAGTACCAGGACGGCGACATGCTCGTGTCGGATTTCGAATTCGGCACCATCCGTTGGTCTCCCGAATCCGGTGCGACGGTGGAGTCGCGATGAGGCTTGCGCGTTTTCACGCGGCGTGGACAGCGGGGGTACTCGGGACCGTCCTGCTGACGGGTTGTTCGTCGGCGATACCGCTGGTGACGAGCATGCCTGCGATCTTCGCGGAATCGCAGAAGCTTCGGCCCGCAGAGCCGATCGACGTTGCCGATCCCGGTACCGGAGCCGGGTCGGTGATCACTGCGGAGACCATGCCCAATCTTCCGTCGGCGGTGCAGCGTGGTTCCGAGGCAGCCCGCGTGGTGTATCGGTCCACCCAGTCCGGTGACGGCGGCGCCACCGAGGTCTCGGCGAGCGTATTCGTGCCCGACGGAGATGCACCCGAGGGCGGTTGGCCCGTCATCTCGTTCGGTCACGGCACCACGGGAATCGAGAACGCGTGCGGGCCGTCACTCTCACGGGACCTGCTCGGAAGTGCCGCGTTGGCAGCTGGATTCACCTCGGCCGGATTTGCCGTGGCCATCACCGACTATCAAGGTCTCGGTCATGAGGGCGTCCACCACTATCTGGACAACCCGACTGCCGGTTACAACATGATCGATGCCGTTCGGGCACTTCGGCATACGTTCCCCGACGTGTCCAACCGGTGGGTCGCGTTCGGTGGATCGCAGGGCGGCGGTGCAGCGTGGGCAGCGAACGAACAATCCGGATACGCACCGGAACTCGAACTGCTGGGATCGGTCAGCCTGGCGCCGGCTGCGAACATGGTGGGCCTGGTGGACAAGGCGATACAGGGCACTCTGACCGACGACCAAGCGCCGTTGATGCAGTGGGTGATCGAATCTCTGGCCAGGAGGTTCCCCGGCTTCGATCGTGATCAGTACCGTAGCGGATCGGCGGCCGAGGACTGGGCTGCGTTGAGCGGCTGCACCCCGGCGCAGGCGTCGGCACGTGCGGATGCGGCGGAACGGATCGGTGCTCGTGACTTCGCGCCGAAGACGCCTGACGCGGAATCCTTGTTGCGGTACTACCTCGAACAGATGGCTGTGCCGCAGCAGAAGGCGTCGGCGCCCATGCTGGTGGTGTACGGAGACGCGGACACCTACATCGACGCCGAATGGACGGATGCGGCGCTCGCCACGGCATGTTTCCTGGGGGATGTGATCACCATCGACCGTCAACCAGGCAAAGGACACGGCGACGTCGACGGCGGCGCAGTGAACGACTGGATAGGTGAACGGTTCGCCGGCACTCCCGCCGTCGACGACTGCAACTGAAGGTGGAGCCGTGGGACTGTTGAAGAACCTCGAAGTGCGTGCCAAAGACGTGATCAAGCGGCGACTGGGAACCGGTCTGCCCGTCACGGTGTTCGACGAGCCGTACCTGGTCATCGCCGTCCTGGGGCAGTCCAACGCGCACGGCGCCGGGGTGGGATTGGACATGAGCGGACTCGACGCGCCGCATCCGAGAGTCCACCAGTGGGCTGCGTCGGGGAAGTCGAAGAACACGATTGTTGCAGGATGTGACCCCCTGTTCCACGAAGTTCCCTCCAAGGCAGTCGGATTCGCACCCGTCTTCGCCAGGGAACTCGCGGACTCGACGGGCCGGCCCGTGCTGTTGGTCCCGTACGCACGGGGCGACTCGGCATTCGCGCGCGTCAACGGCGTGACCTGGGACCCCGCCGACCGCGCCGCCCGACTCAACCTGTTCTGGAACGGGATGGAGCGCATCCGATCCGCCCTCGCCCTGCACCCCGGCAACGAACTGGCCGCAGTGCTGTGGCACCAAGGCGAATCCGATGTACCGCTGACACCAGGGCCCGTGTACGCACAGAAACTGGACAGCGTGATCGACACCGTCCGAGAGGAATTCGGCGACATACCCTTCGTCATCGGCCAGATGGTTCCCGACGAAATAGCGTCGGGACACCAGGACTATCCCGTCATCGATGCCGTGCACCGAGACACCCCCCACCGTCGGCCCCGCGTCGCCTTCGTCCCCGGCCCGGAGGGCCTGTACAACAGCGAAACCGAGAAAATCCACTACAACGCCGCGGGGCAGCGTGACCTGGGCTCACGCATGTGGGCGGCATTCAGCTCCATCTGAACCCGGTGTCGCTCGACTGGACCATCGAAGCCATCTCATCGGATGAAAGGTAACTTTTGAACGATGAGGATCATTCGACGCATCGACCCCACCAGCGAGATCGCATCGAAACTGCTCGTCGAGTACATGACCGACATCGTGTCGCGTTGGTATCGCAGGCCCGCGACGTCATCGGAAATTGCCGAAGCATCAGCGTCGGAACCGGCCGATGACCTGGCTGCGCCCTCCGGGTATCTCGCCGCGGTACTCGTCGACGATCGACCTGTGGGAATCGGAGGAATTCGTTTCCTCGATGACGCTTGCGCGGAGCTCACCAAGGTGTTCGTCCTTCCTGGTGCGCGTGGAACCGGCGTGGGGTCGGAGCTGCTCGATCACCTCGAGACTCTCGCAGCCCAGACGGGATGTACCTCGGTGCAACTCGACACCCGCTCGGACCTCGTCGAAGCGTGCCGGCTGTACGAGCGCCGCGGCTACCGACAAGTACCTCCGTACGCACCGAGCGCGTACTCCGACCGTTGGTACCGGTTGACCCTGTGAGTAAAGAGGTGGAGTCGGCAGTTCGAGGCCGCTAGGGTCACCGACGTGGAACCCCGTCTACGCATCTTGGTGACAGGTAGTTCCGGGCATCTCGGGGAAGCTTTGGTACGTGTGTTGTCCGAGCGCGGACATCATGTTGTCGGATTGGACATCACACAGTCTCCGACGACCACGCACGTCGGGTCTGTCGTCGATCGGCGTGCAGTTCGCGACGCCGTACAGGGCTGCGACGCGGTCGTGCATACGGCGACGCTGCACAAGCCGCATGTCGTCAGCCACACCAAGGAAGATTTCGTATCAACGAACGTGACCGGAAGCCTTGTCGTGGCCGAGGAATCGGTTGCCGCGGGTGTGGGGAGGTTCGTGTTCACGAGTTCGACCACGACGTTCGGCAGGGCGATGACGCCGTCGAGCGATGCGCCCGCGTCGTGGATCACCGAGGACGTGGTTCCGGTGCCACGAAACATATACGGGGTGACCAAGACTGCGGCCGAGGACATCTGCAGGCTGGTCCATCAGGACCACGGCCTTCCCGTGGTCGTGCTCAGGATTGCGCGTTTCTTCCCCGAGGCCGACGGTAGATCGGACATCGCTCGCAGGTTCGATGACCGGAATGTCAAGACCAACGAGTTGCTCTATCGTCGGGTCGACATCGCCGACGCAGTCGATGCACATGAGCGTGCGTTGTTCGCCGCACCTCGCCTCGGTTTCGGTCGTTATATCGTCAGTGCGACAACCCCGTTCGATCAAGCGGATCGAGTCGATCTTCGAGCCGATGCACCTTCGGTGGTCTCCCGTCGTTATCCGGACTTCCAACGGATCTACGACAGCCTTGGGTGGACGATGTTCACCGGTCTCGATCGCGTGTACGTCAACTCGGCAGCGCGACGGGACCTGGAGTGGGTACCGAAGTTCGATTTCGGTTATGCCCTGCGTCAATTGGCAGAAGGGAGGCAGCCTTTCAGCGAACTGACCGTATCCATCGGCCGAAAGGGATACCACGACAGGCCGACCGGTCCCTACACGCTGTGAAGTTCGACACCGAGGGTGAGCTGTCAGGACCAGCTGAAGTCGACCGGACCGACTCGACCGAAATGCAGTGTGGACCGGCAGAGTACTTCCTTCACAGCAGCGGCGGGCCGTCCGGAAAGAATTGCCCGGGGGCGGGGTCGATCGTCCGAGTTGGAGGTTTGCAAGAGCGCGCTCGTGCGGCCCAAGCTGATGCACTGTGCGACGAACTTCCTCCGTAACCGCTCGGGTTCGGTACCGGCAACGAGGTGCAGCACGGTCTCAGCTGCGTGTACGCCCGAAGGTATCGCCGCCTGGCAACTCATCCGTAACGGTGAGTACTGAAGTGCAACTGCATCACCTGCGCCGATGACCGAGGAGTCACTGATGCTGACGAGGGTGTCGGCGATGGTGAGCGCTCCCTCAGGACTTGTTGCAAGACCACTCGCGCGAGCGAGCGGGGGAACAGCCACCGCGGAAGCATCGACGGTGAGGTCAGATTCGAGCACCCGTCCATCCGTCAGGGTGACAGCATCGGATCCGATCTCGGATACTCGGAAGTGCTCTATCACGTCGATCCCATCTTGTGTCAGATGATCCCGAATCCGCTGCCGCCCCCGCTCGCTGACCGAGTGCGCGATCGGCCCATCGGTGATGATTCGTATCCGGTGCCCGCTGGCACCCACGAGTTCTGCAGCGGCCTCGACCGCGGTGAGTCCGCCCCCGACAACTGTGATAGTGGAGCCGATCGGTAGTGCGTTCAACCGACTGCGCATGGCTAGAGCATCCTCCCAAGTGGCCAATCGCACGGCATGCTCTCCCGCCCCGGTGATCACTTCAGCACCGCTGCTTCCGACTGCGTAGATCAAGTAGTCGTAGTCGATTTCAGTGCCGTCGACCAGACGAACGCGATGCTCCGCGGTGGCAATCGATGTGGCTGAACCTTGACGAAGTGCAACTGATTCGGGGAGTACCGACTGCAAAGAATGCACGGCCCTGTGATTGCCGACCACGAATTGGTGCAATCTTATGCGTTCGACGAATTCCGGGCGCGGATTGACGATCGTCACCGCGGTGTCTGCGCGAGCAAGTCGTCGGGCAGCACTCACTCCTGCGTACCCTGCTCCTAGTATCACGACCTTGGGGACCATGGGATGCTCAGTTCTGTCCGGTGATCGATTGGGCGGCGAGCAGAGCGCTGTTGACAGCGACCTCACCACGCATTCCTGGCGCGGCCACCATGTCGCCGACCAGGTAGACGCCATCACCTCGATGGATGGACGGTCGGTCCCTCCAGGTGTATCCAGGTAAGTCGACCGCGCCCGTGCGAGTTCTGGCCGATCCGTTTCGCGTGAACGTCGTTCGGTGCGTATACCCCGGTGTCACCGAATCGGCGAACCGTTCCAGCCGGTTTTTGGCCTCTGACGGCAGTTCGCCGGACCGGACGGGCATCTGCATCTGATAAAGGCTTTGACCACTGGGTGCTACGGAATCGTCGTACATGGAATAGGATTCGTGAAATCCGCCTTCGTCGAGATCGAATACAGTTGTGCCGTCGGACCTGCTGGACTCGACGGCGAGGTCCAGTAGGACACAGTGCCCGCTTGTCCAGGAGAGAGACTGGTCACCGAGTAATGTGCGTGCAGAGGCCAACTCCGTGGCGACGATTGTCGGTCCGGGTGGCAATTCCACCATGCGGCTTCTCGTTTCGAGTCGAACTCCCAGTTCCGAGGGGCGGCTTACCATGCGATCGATTACCTTCTGCCAGCCGCCACGCACCCACCGAATCGTGGGTATTCGTGGTCCGAGAACTCGTTGGAGCAAATTCCACACGAATGCGGCCGACAACCGACCGGTATCGGCGTCGTACGTAGTGACTGCAATCGCGCTGCTCATCTGACGCGCAGTTGTCGAGCCCCATCTACGGGACGCCCAGGTGTCGAAATCCTCGTCGACCGACGCAGTGAGCCATCTGTGGGAGAGCGCGCGAAGCATCGAAGCCGGCGGAGTGCGACGAAGAGTTCCGTCGACACGAAACCCCATGTGCGACAGATCGGATAAAGATGGCCAGCCGAGATTCGTGACGAATCCCCTGCTACGTAACCAACGGTAGTCGTTGCCGCCGGTGTAGAAGACGTGTCCGCCGTCGTGGAAGGTGTACGGACCGTCCGTTGCCCTACCTCGACCTCCGAGCGTGCTGTGGGCCTCGTACAGCGTCACCCGCCATCCGGCTTCGGCACAGGATACGGCTGCGGTGAGTCCCGCGATACCCCCGCCTATCACGCTTAGGTCTTTCATTCTGTCCCCCTTGGTGTTCTGGCTGTTTCGATCCGCGCGGCAACCAGTTCGGCGGTAGCGCGCATGTACGAGTCTGCGTCGATGGCAAGGGGGTGCGTTCCGCCGAAGATGTCGGTGACCAGCCAGTAGTGCACGATGGCCCCGACAACTACCGCGGCTGCTGAACGCCAATCTTCCTGCGCGCCCGACGAGAGCTCTACCAGCGATTTCGTCACTACAGAGGTGATGAGTTCGTACTCGTCCCTCCGGAAGATATCGAGAACGTCGGGGTCGACTGAGTTGTCGCGCAGCAGAAGGCGGTTGATGTCACGATCGTGATCCAGTCGAGCCATTCCGATGTGACACAGCGTCACGAGAGTGTCGGTGATCGATCCACCAGGCGCCAGCGACTCCATCATGGCGGTGATGGAGAATTCCGGAGCAAGGAACGCCTCCCACTCCGAGCGGTCCGTCAATCGTGCCCGAACCGATTCTGTGAGTAGTTCTTTCTTCGAGGAGAAGTGACGGTACAGTCCGCCGCTTCCTGCCGACAGGCCGGCCTCTCTCTCGATCTGGGAAATGCTCGTAGCTGCGAAGCCTCGTTCACCGAACAGCTTCAAGGCTGCCTCGATGATGCGCTCGCGTGTGTCCGAACCCATAGCGACCCCGTAAGTAAGTGGTGACTTATGCCAGTCGAACACACAGGAGCTCGGTTGACAACGGGTGGAGCCGATGTCTTCGATCACCGCGTCCGGTTACGGTGCCGAGCCGGTGGCGTGTCCCGTCGACATTCCGTGGTGATGGCGTCCTGTTTGCGGGGACCGTTCCGGTGCACCGGACGGAAGGCGCTGGACCCTGAATGACTGTGGTCGGGCGTGGTGTGACAGTTGCGTCGATCTCAGGCGGGAAACCGTCTGTAATCGACGCAATTGTTACATCACTCCCGCCTCCGAAGCCTGGTGGCAAGTCGACGAGCGTAGTCGGGCTCGGTACCCCAGCACGTAGCGACCTCCCACGCCAGCGCTGCCCGCTTTTCGAACGGGCCTGAGGGTAGGTCGAAGAATGTGTGGTCCACACGCGCTTCGTCCCAATCGATCAGTACGCATCGGCCGCGAGCATCGATGATGGCGTTGGAGGGTCCGGCATCACCGTGGACGACACTGGTGACCCCGGACCCCGCCTGCGACCACGCATTGCGAATTGTCGCCACCAGTTCCGTTGGCATCGAACCGAAGTCGATGTCGCCGCCTCGATCGCCGAGGTGCAGGTCCACGCTCGATGCAGACCCAGGTCGTTGCGGCCATGAGGTGGTGGCGGCGTGTACCGCAGCCAGGGCAGCCGCCTGTCGGGGGTCATCCTGGTCGGGGTGTTCTCCGGTGACGAAGGGGTAGACATGCCAACCGTCGTGATCGAGCCGGCCGTCGGCCGTGCGAACGAGGTGCGGGACGCCGATGCCTTGCTGCACGAGATGGTTCAGCAACGTCCATTCCCAGAGGCGAGATTCCGGCGATCGTGTCGACTTCCGTACGACCACGCGGGACCCGGCGTAGAAACCGGTCCACGCCTCGGTTCGTGATCCGCCTGCGAGGCGGGAATCGAGAGTGATTCCCGGCCAGCTGGTATCGAGGGACGTCACGGCCTCAGGCGACGGACGAGCAGGGTCGACACGCCGAGGACAAGCGCGGAAAGCGTCAGCAACAAGGCAGCTTCCGTCGCCTGGAATCTCCAGAACTGGCTGTCGACGTGGTATTCGACCTCGAATCGGTCAGCGCCCTGGGCGGCCAGGCAGTCGGCGCGGCGAGCGATCTGTTGCCGGTTCAGTTCGTCCGTCCGAGCTTCGTACGCGGCGTACGTTTCGTCGGGATCTTGGTCGAATTGTTCGTAGAACGATTGGTCTTCGTTGCACGCGTTGTAGTCGATGGTCAGCTTGTTGCCCTGTGCGTCCACATAGTTGGAGTCCACTGTCCACCGCGACGAGGAGCCGTAGCCGACGTATTCACCGGTGGTGACAACATCGACCAGTGGCCTGGCCTCGACGAGCGGGGTGGCGTAGTGCGGGCGCAAGCCTGCCGTCAACAACACCAGCAGCCCGACGGTGGTGATCAACGTGAGCACCATCGCTCCGACGGTGTGCCGCAGGAGAAGTGCGAACGCACTGCCGATCAGGAGGGCTGCCAGGGTGTAGGCGGCGGGTGCAAGGGCTGACGTCTCGAAGATCGGAAACACGAAGCGTGAGTGCTCGAACCCAGAGAAACTCGACCACACGTTGTTCGTGGCGCGCACCCTGAGGAACAGGATTCCCAGCACCAACATCGCGAGAACGACGGGAACGAACACGATCAGTACTCGGCAGAAGTACCAGCGGAGCCGGCCGACTGACTGAGACAGCGACAGTACGTGAGTGCCGCGCTCGATGTCACGGGAGAACGTTGCCACTCCGACGAAGAGTCCGATGAGGAACGGTAGCGCGGCAGTGAGCAACGTGGTTGCAGTCAGAGTTGTCTGGGCAACACACGCGGTAGATCCGGTGCCGTAGCAGAGGTCGAGCTGACCGAACGAACTGCCGAAGGCATAGTTTCGAAGGCTGAGCGACGCCAGAAGTGACAGGGCGCCCACGAGTGCGATGACGCCGAGCGTGCCGAGCAGAGTAGCGCGAAACTGGCGATACGTGACCCAGAACATCAGCTCACCTCGCCGAGGTACGCAAGCACGACATCGTCGAGCGTGGCGGGGGAGGTACGCACATCGGTCGGACGCGGACCTCGCACTACATGGGTGGTCGACGTCGATCCGATTGTCGAGCCGACGATGTCGCCGGTCGGAGGCTGGTCCGGATCGATGTGCACATAGTGTCCGTTCACGATGTTCTCGGTCTCTCCGTCCAGCTGCATCGAACCTCCGCGCAGCAACAGTAGTCGGTCGGCCACGTCGACCAGTTCGGCCAGCACATGCGAGGACAGCACGATGGTGGTTCCTCGTTCCGCGGCGTCGCGCATCAGGGTTTGCGCAACTGCGCGTCGGGCAGCCGGGTCCAGATCGGCGAGTGGTTCGTCGAGCAGGACGATCTCCGGAAGCCTGCCCAGGACGAGGGCGACGGCGACGCGAGTCCTCTGGCCCGGCGACAATGTCCTGATTCTGCTGGTGGTTGCGATGCCCGCCTCGTCGACGATCCTCGATGCGTAGGCGTCGTCCCACATGTCGTTGGTGGCGCGGCCGAATCGCAGTATTTCGGCGACAGTGAACCGGGCGAACAGAGGTTTGTGTTGTGCGAGGTAGGATAATCCGGGTGCAATTCCTCGATCTCCGACGGTGTTGCCGAGGACGGTGACCGACCCGGAGTCGGGGCTCAGAAGTCCGACAATGACCGACATCAGGGTTGTCTTGCCTGCACCGTTGGATCCGACGAGGGCGGTGATCGATCCTCGTTGCAGTTCGAAGGAGCACGAGTCCAGGACGGTGGTGCCGCGGAAGGATTTGCTCACCTCCGACACCTCGAGCACTGATTCGGTCACGTCGGTCGTCCTTCCGGTTCGGGGAATTCGCGGTCGAGTGCAGCCTCGAAGAGCGCTTGGAGATCGGAGCGGTCGAGTCCGGCGCTCGCGCCGTGGCTCACCCAGGTGTCGAGTTCGCCTGCGAGGGCGTTCTTTTCGGCCATCCCGGCTTTCGCCAGCGATCCGACGACGAACGTACCCAGGCCTGGCCTGCCCTCGACGAGACCGTCGTGTTCGAGCTCCTTGTACGCCTTGAGCACCGTGTTGGGATTGATCGCGAGGGTGGACACGACGTCCTTGGCTGTGGGCAGTTTGTCGCCGAGGGCGAGGTCGCCGCGTCGTAGAGCGTGTCTGACCTGCAGGGCGAGCTGCACGTACGTCGGGATTCCCGACTTCCGATCAATCCTGAACTCGATCACCAACACCCTTTCACTAATGTTGTAGTTAATTAGTGACAGACCTCGGCGCCGATGTCAACCATCGGCGCCGAGTTCCTAGACCGTTGCGCGGTTCAGAATCAAATTTTTGTATCGATTCCATTCGATGCCCGAGACGCCGGCGGAGTAGACGTTGGTGTTCGTGGTGATGGCGAGGTCGATGACGAACTGCTCGTCGAGCAGAAGATCCGAGAACTCGGTGTACGACGCTGTGGCCGTGTCGCTTTCCGGGTCGGCTTGCGTCCAGAGGCGGTCGACGATGGCGGTGTATTCGGGTGAGGTGTAGCCCGACAGGTTCTTTGCAGGCTTGAACGGTGCAGCGCCGGTGGCGAGGGTCGACGGGTTGAGTTGGGCGAAGCCGTGTGGGTTGATCCACAGTTGGTGTTGGCCGCTGTTCAGGAACGGTGACAGTGTCGCTTGTTCGCGTGGGTCGAGGGTGACGGTGAATCCGATGTCGGCGAGATTGTTCTCGATGATCGCGGCGATGTTCCGTGCCGGTGCGAGACCGGTTCCGTAGGAGAGCAATACGGGTTGTGACGGTGGGCCTCCTGCGTCGGCGAGTAGCTGGCGTGCCTTGTCGAGGTCGCGGGAGTAGAAGTCGCGGGTGGCCTCGTCGTAGGCAGGCGAGGACTCCGGCCAGGGGGCGCTGGAGGCGATACCGACGCCGCCGAGTACCTCGTCGAGGATTCGCTCGCGGTCGACTGCGTAGGAGATTGCTTGTCGGATTCGTTTGTCGGCCAACGCCGGGTCCACGACGTTCGCCCCGACGTAGTACGCCACGTCGAACACGTCTTCGTTCTCGACCTGGTATCCGTCGCCCGAGAAGGGCCTGGCGTCCTGGGCGGATACACCGATGACGGCGTTGGTCTGACCGGAGCGCACCGAGGACAGGAGTGCGGAGTTGTCGGGTACCACTCGGATGGTGACCTTGTCCAGCAATGCGGGGGTGTCCCAGTAGCTCCCGTTGCGACTCCAATCCGACTGCCGGCCGCGCTGCCAGGAATCGAAGACGAAGGGGCCGGTGCCCACGAACTGTTCGCCTGCGAGCAGTGCGGCTTCGGTGTCGGAGTCGGTGAGGAGGGTGAACTCGAGGAGGTCGTGGAGGTTGACCAGGGGATGCGTCAAGGTCAGTACGGCGACGTGGTCGTCGGAGGTGTCCACCGCCTCGATCGTGCGCGCGGCTGCCTGCAATTGCGAACCGGCAGTGTCCTTGGCGAGGTTCGTGAACGCGTACTCGACGTCCTTGGACGTGAAGGGTCGACCCGAATGGAATGTGACGTCCTCGCGGAGCTGCAGGGTCACGGTGAGGCCGTCGTCGGAAACCTCCCATGAGGTGGCGACGCGCGGAGTCGGTTCGAGCGTATCGGGGTCGAGGCGGACGAGTGTGTCGAAGACGAGTCCGCCGATGGTCATGGAGGTCAGTGACTGGGAGAAGATGGTCGCGGGGTTGAGGTCGCTGAGTGTTCCGATCACCAGTGTGCCGCCTGTCTCTCCCGATCCGCTCTTCGCTTCCTCGACCGCCGACGAGCACGCGGCGAGGAGCAATGCCGTTGCTCCTCCCGCTGTGCCGGTCAGGAATCCTCTGCGGGAAATCATGTGAGCCTTTCTGTTCGGAGCCGTGAATGTCCTAGTCCGCGAGAATCTCTGCCTCGGTCTCGATGCGGTCGACTGTCACCGGGGGAACCCGTACCGGTCCTGGGCGGTAGGTGACCGACTGCAGTGCACCGGTGTATCGGAAGACTCCTCGGCGTTCGCGCAGGTCCCAGGACACCGGTCCTCTCGAGTCGACTCCGACGGAGATGCCGGTCCACGGTGCCATCGCGACCAGTTGGACTTGGTTCGGGAGTGCTGCTACGTGCACAGCGTCGACCGATACGGCGAAGTCCCATCGCAATCCCGGTGCCACCACGGCCTCGAGGGTGACGAGGGAGGCATCCGGTGGCAGTGACGCGCTCACCGATCTGTAGTGTCCAAAACTGTTCAAGCCGAACACGATCTGTCCGTCCTCCACGTAGAGGATGTACCCGCCCTGCGGATCGCCGTGCGCCACGAGTACCCCGTCGGCGACACTTCCGAGAGCAACGTCGATCGAGAAGTCTCGGTAGGCGATCAGCCTCGACGACCGGTAGCGCTCCAGGGTGGGCGTTCCAGGAAGGAGCGTGACAGGGTGGGACAGCTGCGCTTCTTCGGGCCTGCGCCGTGCGAGGTCGGCGCGCGTGACCAACGGGAATACCGTGTTCTCCCACGCAGCGCGCTCCCAAGCAGTTGCGAGTTCGGCGACCTTGTCCGGAAAGTCCGTGGATACGTCGTGTAGTTCGGTCGGGTCGGTATGCACGTCGAACAGTTGCCACTGCGGGGCGCCGACGTCCTCTCCCGCGAGGGCGAGTAGCTTCCAGCCGTCTCGGTAGAAGCCGCGATGTCCGGTGATCTCGGAATACTGTTCGAGGTGTCGCGACGGGTCGTTGGAACGTAGTACTTCGGCGAACGACACACCGTCGAACGTCAGGGCAGGACGACCTTGCCGTTCGGCGGGCACGTTCAGTCCTGCGAGGTCGAGTAGTGTCGGCGCCAGGTCGGTCACGTACGCGTACTGATGGCGGATTTCTCCGCGCGCGGGTAGCCCTGCCGGCCACGACAGCACGAAGGGCACGCGCACACCGCCGGCGAATGTCTGACCCTTGTAGAACCGGAACGGCGTATTGGATGTCTGGCCCCACCCACGCGGATAGTGCACTCCCAACCGTGCTGTCCCGATGAGATCTTCGTCGTGGGGCACGTCGCCGACCCAGTCCGGATCCTTCACGCCTGCGAACTCCGCGAAGTAACTCCGTGTCCCTTCCGGCCCGCCTTCCGCTGTCCCTCCGTTGTCCGAGGTGAACACCACGATGGTGTTGTCGAGTTCACCGAGGTCCTCGATGACCTGCAGTACACGTCCGATGCTCTGGTCGATGCTGTCGACCATCCCTGCATAGACTTCCATGTAGCGCGCGAAGCGTCGTTGCTGATCCTCGGTGAGCGAGTCCCATGGTTCGACGTCGTATCCGGGTTCGCTGTTCCGCGGTGCTTGCCGTGTTCCCTCGGGGAAGAGCCCGTCCGCGAGTTGCCGGGCAAATCGACTTTCGCGCAGCCTGTCCCACCCGGCGGCGTACTTGCCCCGGTACTTCGCACGATCTGCTTGCTTGGCCTGCAGTGGGCCGTGCATCGCCACGTGCGCGAAGTACAGAAAGAACGGCTTCGGCGAGTGTGCTCGTAGATCCTTGATGTAGCCGACGGCGTGATCGGTCAGATCGTCCGTGAGGTAATAGTTCTCGGGGTACTCCTCGGTTTCGACCGCGCCATTGTCGGAGGTCAACTGATTGGGGTGGAAGAACGAGTTCAGCCCTTCGAGCGACCCGTAGTAGCGGTCGAATCCGCGCTGCGTCGGCCACGAATCCTTTGTTCGGCCAGGGCCCATGTTCGCATCGCGGACGAGGTGCCATTTTCCGACGGCATAGGTGGCATACCCGTTGTCACGCAACATCTCCGGTAGTGTCAGCGCGTCGTCCGCGAGCTCGAGACGTAAACCCGGAAAACCGGGGTCGGCGTTGGATACGTAACCGTAGCCCGCGCGGTGAGCGTTGATGCCGGTCAGAAGTGACGCGCGGGACGGTGAACACAGCGGAGTCGTATGATAATTGGTGAAACGCACACCCGACGCGGCCAGCCGGTCGAGGTGAGGAGTGTCGATCTCCGAGCCGTAAGGACCGGTGTCACTGAAGCCCATGTCGTCGATCAGAATGACGACGATGTTGGGGGCACCAGGGGGTGCGGACGGAGGATAGGCCCAGGCCGGGGTCGAGTCGGCAGCCGTTCTGCCGACTCGACCCTGGAATCCGTCGTACCCCCGCGCGTAGGGCGGGATCGACATCAGAGAGAGATGAGGACTGGCTCGTCGATGACCGAGTAGTGCTCTGCGTCGCCGGCGACGACGCGGCTCTTCTGCCCGTTCGGGTGGACCGGGACATCACCGGCGAGGGTGATGCGCTCGAGCCGTCGGTACTGGTCGTCCCAGTCGGCCACGGCGTAGTGCTGGGTGGCGCGGTTGTCCCAGATCGCAACGTCGCCGAGGGACCACGTCCACCGAACGGTGTTCTCCAGTTTGGTCACCCGGTCCTGGAGAAGGTTGAACAGCACCTGTGATTCCTTGGTCGGCAGGCCGATGAATCCCTTGATGAAGTGGCCGAGAACGAGGGTCTTCTCACCGGTTTCAGGGTGGACGCGCACCACAGGGTGCTCGGTCTCGAAGTACGTGGACTGGAATTCCTTTCGATACTCCGCCGACTTCTCGTTCTGGATCTTCTCTGCGGACGTCGCGGAATAGTCGTAGGCGTTCGAGTGCGTCGCCCACAGATTGTCGACAAGAGCCTTCAGCGAGTCCGGGAGGCTCTCGTAGGCTGCGACCTGCGATGCCCAGGTGGTGTTCCCGCCGTATTCCGGGAGCTGCACGGCGCGAAGAATCGATGCCTTGGGGATGCGGTCGACGAACGTGACGTCCGAGTGCCAGCTGTTGGCCTTGCCGTACTCGGAGTCGATGGCAAGGGTCTTCGTGCCCCGCGACGTCACGGTGGGGTGCGGCGTCGTCGGAGAACCGAGAAGCTCGGCGAACGCGTACTGACTTTCGTCGTCGAGGTGGTCCTGTCCGCTGAAGAAGATGACCTTGTGTTCGAGCAGTGCGCGCCGGATGAAGTCGACGGTCTCCGTGTCCAGGTCACCGCCCAGGCGGACACCCTCGATACGCGCGCCGATCTTGCCGCCGACCTTCACTGCCCGAAGGGTTGTCGCGGGAACGGTGTCTACTGACATGGAGCGAGCCTTTCCGTCGGAGGTGCACTGCGCGAAAAACTGAGGCGCAGAGCGGGATTGCATCACCGCACCATAGAACCGTCGAGCAATCCACAGTTTGGATCACGAAGATTGCAAGTGCCTCGAAACGTTGTGGTTCCGGAGGTGCCGGTGCTAGCTTCGCTGCACACTTGCGTCTCTCCTTGAAAGCGAATCCTCTTGAGTACAAACATGTCTTTCGACCGGCGCACTCTGCTGCGCGGTGTGGGCCTGAGCGCGCTGGCCATCTTCGGTGCGGCCGCATGCTCGTCCGCGGTGGGTGAGCAGCAGGACGCAGGCTCGTCCGACGCGACCCCGGTGCGCGGCGGGACGCTGAAAACTGCGGTGACGCAGGACGTGGTGCCGGCGAACTTCCTGACCAACACTGCGGGTGCGACAACGGTCATCGGCCTCGTCTACGAAAGCTTGATCCGGTATCCGCACGACGAGGTATCGCCGACGCCTTTGCTTGCAGAGTCGTGGACACTCGCCGACGACGGCCTGTCGCTCACGCTCGAACTGCGAGACGATGTCACGTTCCATTCCGGGAGGCCGTTCACCTCGACGGATGCCGAGTTCTCGATTCGCACCTATGCGGACCCCACGTGGACGGCGCAGTTGCGCAGTACCGCGGCGGCGATCACGGCCTTCGACACCACCGATCCGCACCGGCTCGTACTGACGTTCGCGCACCCCCTGGGCAACATCTTCGATCTCCTCGACACAGTCCCGATCCTGGACAGCGAATCGATCGACCAGCTGAGGACGGGTGAGAAGTTCGTCGGTACCGGTCCTTTCGTTCTCACCGAACGCACGCCGAATCAGTCGCTCACCTTCGTCCGCAACGACAGTTACCGGGTGCCGGAGCGCCCGTATCTGGACCGCGTGGAAGTGTCGATCATCCCCGACGCCCAGGCCTTGACGAACGCCATCAGGTCGGGTCAGGTGCAGGCGGTCACCAACATCAACTACCGCGACGCGGAGACGCTCGCGAACGGCGGAGCACACACGACCAACAACCTCGAAGGTGCCGAGCTGCAGATCTACGTCGGCACCAACGTGCAGAACCCGGCACTGTCCGACGTCCGGCTGCGTCGGGCGATCGCGTTCGCGCTGGACCGTGACCGGATCATCACCGAGGTATTCCGGGGTGCCGGATACCCGATCAATGTTCCGTGGCCGAAGACGTCACCCGCGTACGACGAGGACCTCAACGCGACCTTCACTCTCGATACGGACCGCGCGAAAGCGTTGGTCGCCGAGGTCGGAAACATTCCCGCCCTGCCGCTGACCTATCAGGCGGGAAACCCGTACTACGAGGCGACCGCGCAGATCGTGCAGGCGAACCTGGCCGAGATCGGCGTCACGGTCGAACTCGATCCGGTCGAGAGTGCCGCGTTCGTGAAACAGCTGATCGGGCAACAGTTCCCCGCGCTGTGGGTGACGTTCCATTCCTGGGCGCAGTACACGCCGTCGACGCTGACGGTCAGCGCGTATCCGTTCAATGCACTGAAGAACGCGTCACGGTACGAGTCGCCCTCGTATCAGGCTGCTGCCGACGCGGCGTGGCAAGTGGCCGACGGCACCGGCGACGAGGCGAAGGAGAAGTACTCGGCGGTCAGCCTGGAGCTGCTCGAAAGCCTGTTCCTGATCGAGATCGGCGTGACGTTCAACCAGGTTGTCACCGCCAACAGCGTGCACGGTCTCGATTGGACGAAGCGATCGGAAGTCCTGCTGACGGATGTCTTTCTGTCATGACGCGCTACCTGCTGCACAAGATTCCGTCGGCACTGCTCGTACTGTTCCTCGCGTCCGTCGTCATCTTCCTGGTGCTTCGCCTGGTACCGGGTGACGCCGCGACGACGTTGGCCGGGCCCGACGCGTCCGAGGAATCCATCGCCGCGATCAGAGCGCAACTGGGACTGGACAAATCGATCCCGGTGCAGTACTCGACCTGGCTCTGGGGCGTGGTCACGTTCGACCTCGGGCGCTCGTACGTCATCGGCGGAACCATTGCGGACCTCGTGTTCGACGGCCTGCTCAACACCGTCGTGCTGTCGGTGACGGCGCTGCTGCTGGCGGTCGTGGTGTCGGTCGGGCTTTCGGTTGCGTCCGTGGCGTGGCCGAGACGCTGGCTCACCGCGCTGGTCAACGGTGCCAACACCGTTGCCGTGGCGTTGCCGCCGTTCGTGTCCGGTGTGCTGCTCGTTCTGTTTTTCGCTGTGTTGCTGCCGGTACTGCCGGCGGGCGGGGTACCGCCCGACGGGTTCCTCGCTCGTCCCGACATCACCGTGCAGTATCTGCTTCTCCCCGCCGTGTGCCTGGCATTACCGGTGGCGGCCGCTCTGACGCGGTTTCTGACGGAGTCCCTGCGCACCGAACTGAAACAGCCCTACATCACCACAGCTCGGTCCCTGGGAGTGTCGCAGTGGAATCTGGTGTCGCGCTCGGCGCTGCGAAACGCACTGCCCACGATGGTCACCGCGTTGGGTTTGCAGACCGGGCAGTTGCTCGGGGGTGCTGTTCTGGTCGAGGCGATCTTCGCGTGGCCAGGTATCGGTCAGTTGATCGAGCAGGGCATCAGCCGGCGTGATTACCCCGTCGTGCAGGTCTTGCTGCTGTTGTCCGTGACGGTGTTCGTCGCAGTCCAGCTCCTGACCGATGTGGTGCACGCCTACCTCGACCCCCGGATTCGCATCGGAGCACCGTCATGACCGTCCTCGACGAACCAGTAGGGACGCGGACCAGGTGGAGTGGCCTGACGAGTGGTCAGGGGCTGGTGGGAGTGATCATCGTCGGTGTCATTGCGCTGGCCGGTATCTTGGCTCCGCTGTTGGCTCCGTACGATCCGCTGGAACAGATCTCCGGCGCAAACTTGCTGGCGCCCAACGCGGATCATTGGCTGGGAACCGACCAGGTCAACCGCGACGTGCTCTCGCGAGTGCTGTACGGCATCAGAATCGATCTCGAGATCGCATTTGTCGCGGTGCCGATCGGTGCGATCATCGGTGGTCTCGTCGGGTTGGTGTCGACGCTGCATCCGGCGGCCGACACTGCCGCACAACGAATCTTCGACGTCGTGCTGGCCTTCCCCGCCTTGATCCTCGCCATCACGCTCGCCGCCATCATCGGTCCTGGTGCGTTCACCGTCGGCGTGGTGATCGTCCTGGCCGAGCTGCCGATTTTCGGTCGGTTGATCAGAACATCGGTGCTGAAGGTGCGGGAACAACCGTACGTCGAAGCGGCCGAGGTCATCGGAGCGGGCAAACTGTTCGTCCTGCGCACGCACGTGCTGCCGAACTCGCTGGAGCCCATCGGAGTTCAGGTATCGCTGTCGCTCTCCCTCGCTGTGTTCGTCGAGAGTGCGATGAGTTTCATCGGTATCGGCGTCCGGCCGCCGGAACCGTCGCTCGGGTCGATCATCTCCGACTCCATCCCGAATCTGGACATCAACGCGGCGTTCGCTGTCGGACCGCTCGTCGTCGTCGCACTGCTCGTCCTCGGCTTTCTCCTCATCGCCCAGGGCATCGGACGGGAGCGCCGGTCATGACCTTGTTGAAGATCGAAGATCTCACCATCGCGTTCGGGACGGCTGCCCCGGTCGTCGACGGAGTGAGCATCGGCGTCGACGACGGTGAGATAGTCGCACTGGTGGGTGAGTCCGGTTCCGGTAAGTCGCTCACGGCCCGAACGATTCTCGGGTTGCTACCCGACGGTGCCGACGCGACCGGCTCGGTGACTCTCGGAGACACACAGTTGATCGGCGCGAACGAGGCTCTGCTCGGGTCCGTCCGAGGCGTCCGGGCAGCGATGATCTTCCAGGAGCCGCAGACCGCTCTCAACCCGGTCCAGAAGATCGGGTGGCAGATCACGCAAGCTCTGCAGGCACACGGCAGGATATCCAAGTCCGAGGCTCGCTGCCGGGCAATCGAACTGCTGGAACTGGTGGAGATTCCCGACGCCGCATCCCGGGTCGATTGGTATCCGCATCAGCTGTCCGGGGGTCAGAAGCAGCGTGTCGTCATCGCCCTCGCACTGTCCGGTGAACCTGACCTTCTGATCGCCGACGAGCCGACCACAGCGTTGGACGTCACCGTGCAGGCCGAGATACTCGACCTGTTGCAGCGGCTGCGTAAGACTCGTGGCACAGCCATTCTGTTGATCACCCACAACATGGGGGTCGTCGCGGAGATCGCCGATTCGGTCGTGGTGATGCGCGAGGGCCGAGTGCTCGAGAGGCAGCCGGTGGACCGATTGTTCTCCGATCCGTCGCACCAATACACCCGCGATCTACTCGACGCGGTTCCACGACTGCACGAGGTCCGTGATCGGGTGCACGAGAAAAGATCCGCCGAGGTCCTCCGTCTGAGCGACGTTTCCGTCGTGTATCCGGGTCGCTTCGGTGCGGCGTCCTTCACCGCGATCGAGGGCGTCGACCTGACGCTCTCGGCCGGCGAAGTTCTCGGGTTGGTCGGTGAATCCGGTTCGGGCAAAACGACTCTCGGTCGACTGGCCCTGGGGTTGGTGCCTGCGACCACCGGCCGAGTCGAGCTACTCGGGGCGACGGTCGGACACTTGCGTGCGTCGGAATTGCGGGCGCTTCGGCGAGGCGTCGCCCTGGTGCATCAGGATCCTGCGGCCTCGCTGGACCCGCGCCGAAGCGTCGGGCAGAGCATCGGTGAGCCTCTGGTGGTGCACAAAGTGGCCACCGGCGCCGAGGTGCGGTCGAGGACGAAGCAACTGCTCGAATCGGTCCGTTTACCAGCGGACTTCGTGGACCGCAGACCGTCGGAGCTCTCGGGTGGGCAGCGTCAGCGCGTCGCACTGGCTCGGGCTCTCGCGCTGTCGCCGAAGCTGCTGGTAGCGGACGAGCCGACGAGCGCGCTCGATGTGTCGGTGCAAGCTCACGTACTGGAGTTGTTCGCCGAGTTGCGGGAAGAATTCGGCTTCGCCTGCCTCTTCGTCAGCCATGACCTGGCTGTGGTGGACAGCGTCGCCGATCGGGTCGTCGTACTTCGGCGCGGGACAGTGGTGGAGGAGGGGCTCGCCGCTGAGGTGTTCCGGAACCCACAACACGAGTACACCCGACATCTGATCGAGAGTGCACCCACTGCACCCGTGCGGGCCGGATGAGGCGGTTCGGCGCGCACGGGTGACGGAGGGTTACTTCACGACATCGGCGAGCCAGATGTCGGAGATGGTTTCCGCGGCCCAGGGGAGGCTGAGGGCGCTGGCGCCGCGGCGGAGGACCCAGGTGGCCTGTGATCCCGAGTTCGGCTGGGCGTCGTTGACGGCGTGGTAGCGGCCGTCGACGACGGGCGGGAGGCGCTGGAAGAGCCCGGAGGACTCCCTGGCCTGCTGGGTGGCGTCGTCGAAGTACGAGACGATCAGGATGTCGCCGTCCAGTTTCTCGAGTGCTTCGTCGGCGACGGCGGGATCGTCGGTGAATTCGGTGGCGATGGGATTGGGAGTGAATCCCAGATCCGTCATGAAGGATTCGGCGGTGCCGCCTGCGACGGAGTAGTAGTCGATGCCGCTGCCGGCGTAATCCGTTGCGATCGTGACGGTTTTGCCCTCGTACTCGGGATGTGCGGCGGCGACGTCGGAGATTCTGCGGTCGGCCTCGTCGATGACGGCCTCCGCAGCAGTCTGAAGATCGAGAACCTCGCCGACGATGCGCTGGCCCTCGCGCCAGTCCGCTTTGTCACCCGGGACGGTGGACAGGTCGACGTAGGGTGCGATGTCGGTGAGGCGATCCACGTCCGTCTGTTCGAGTCCGTAGTTCAGCGAGATGATGACGTCGGGGTTGGTGTTGGCGATGTTCTCGAAGTTCACCGGGTCGCTGCGGGTCGCTCCGTCGACGAATTCGATCTGCGAGAAGTAGTCGGTGTCTCGCCATTCCCAGACCGGATCCTCCGTCAGCGCGTACACCGGCGTGACATCGAGTGCTTGCAGGGCGTCCAGGCCGGTGTTGAAGCCGATCACGGCAACGCGTTCGGGGCGCTCTTCGATGACGAAATCGCCCGCCCATGTGTCCACGGTGAAGGGGTACTGCGTGGTGCCCTCGGCGTCGGGCAGGAGGCCGGCAGTCGGGGAATCGGTACCGCCTTCCTCCGGGTTCTCGGACGACGAGCATCCGACGAGCGCCAGCGCGGCCGTCGCGGCGACTACGGGTATCAGGCGCGACCAGCGACGCTTCGCAGTGGTGGAGTGCATGGACAGGCCCCTTCGAAGTAGACAATTCGGACGAGAGGTTAGGCTACGCTACTCTATTTCGCATGGGATGTGGGAGATGCTGGCCTGTCGCGCCGAACGTGACGTTCACCGCATCGCTGCAGCGCACAGCGCCGCTGAGCTGAACGAATATCAAGTTAGTGCACGGATGTCCTTTGAAAACCGAGCGTCGCACGGGCATCATCTGTGGCATGCAGCAGACCATCACCACAGAAGAACAGCGCGCCCTCGACGAGATCCGTTCGAGGCTTGCTGCCCGGTTCCCCGAGGCAGATGTCGACGCGGCCGTCGCGGAAGCGCATCGCAAGTTCGACGGTGGGTCGATCCGTGATTTCGTGCCGCTGTTCGTGGAGAAGGACGCGGTCGCGCGCCTGTCCTGATGCCCTAACCCGATGCTGCCGGCTGGCAGGAGGGGCACCACCAGGTTCGGCGTCGCGCGGGATCACCGGGGACTTCGGCAGTGACTGCAATGATGGTCCCGCAGCGAAGGCAGGGCTTGCCTGCTCGGCCGGCGACCCAGTGCTGCCGTCCTTTTCGTCGGTCACCCGTGGTGATCTGATGGGCTCCGTCGACTGTTGCGGAATGTGTCATCGCGCGGTGCAGTAACGCGACGAGCGCGGGTGCATCCACCGAGTCGGCTGGTCGCTGCGGGTGCAGTCCACGCAAGAAGCAGAGTTCGTTGGCCCAGAGGTTTCCGGGCCCGGCTATGACGCGTTGATCGAGCAAGGCCGAGATGATCGGCACGCCGCCTTGCGCCCTGACGTTCGATGTGGCCAACGCGGCATCGAAATCGTCGTGCAGCGGGTCGGGCCCGAGGTGCGCGAGAAGTCGGTTCATGTCGGATCGGGAGCCGTAGTCGACGACGGGAAGCGTCAGACCATAGGCGGTGGGTCCGTCCGTGCAGGACAGGTGAACTCGGACATCGGGGGTCAAGCGTGCGGGTAGTCGGCGGCCGGGACGCGTGACGGTCCAGGATCCGGTCATCTTCAGGTGGGTGTGCAGCGCGGTCCCGTCGTCGAAGTCGGTGAACAGATGTTTGCCATGGGTGCGGTGCCCGGTGATCACCCGCCCGGCGAGGTCGACGGTCGCGTGCGCCGGGACATTCAACCTGCCGATGCGCAGTGTTCGCCCGTCCAGCGCCGCTCTCAGGCGTCGGGCGAGGCGGTAAACGGAGTCACCTTCGGGCACGCGGTGTGCTCACGCTTGTCGCAGTAGCGCCGTCGTGCGTTCCGCATCGACGGGTCGACCCAGGTGGAAGCCCTGGGCCAGATGGCATCCGGCGGCCACGAGGGCGTCGTACTGCGCCTGGTTCTCGACGCCTTCGCCGACGACGGTGACGTCGAATGCAGTGGCGAGCATGACGATCGCGGAGACGACCGCTTCGGCACGTTCCCCGGGCAGTTCGGCGATGTAGGACCTGTCGATCTTGAGGCACTCGAACGTCGGGTAGCGGTCGAGGTAGGCGATGGAGCCGTACCCTTTGCCCAGGTCGTCGAGCAGCAGTGCAACGCCCATCGCGCCGAGGGCTGCGAGGGTCGCGGAGACGCGGGCGGTGTCGGAGACCCATACCGTTTCGGTGATTTCGAGGCCGAGGGCCTCCGGAGGTAACCCGGTGTCGCGTAGTACGGCGGCGACGTCGTCGGGAAAAGCGCTGTTACGCAGCTGAAGAGCGCTTACGTTCACACGGATGGTGATGTCCGAGAACGTTCTCCACTGCACCGCCTGCGCGCACGCGGTGCGGAGCGCCCACGAGCCCAGGGCGGTGGCCAGGCCGGTCCTTTCTGCGACGGCGACGAACTCGGTCGGTTCGATCGGTCCTCGCTCCGGATGGTTCCAGCGTGCCAGTGCCTCGACTGCAACGATCTTACCGGTGGAGATCTGTATCAGCGGTTGATAATGCAGTCTGAGATCTCCTGCGGCCAGGGCGTTCCGTAGGTCGATCGACAACGATCGGACGCGGTCCGCGTCGTACAGGTCGTCGCGGTCGAAAAGTGCGTACCCGCCGTCGCCGCTGTCCTTGGCGCGGTACATTGCCAGGTCGGCTCGGTGAATGAGATCGCGCCGGGTCATCGACGGTTCCGACAGGGCGATGCCGATGCTGACGCTCATCGGGATGGGGCCGTCACCCGGGCGCAGAGGCGCGCCCAGCATCGAAATTATGTGGCGGGCAAACTCTTCTGCCTCGTCAGGTCCCTGGATGTTCTGGTACATGACGAGGAACTCGTCGCCCCCGAGCCGGGCTACGGTGCCTCGTTCTCCCACGGCGTCGGTGAGGCGCTCGCTGAATCGGACGAGAGCACGGTCCCCGCTCTCGTGTCCGAGGCTGTCGTTGATGATCTTGAAGTCGTCGATGTCGAGGAGCAGGAGCGCAACGTGACTGCATTCCGAGTGGTTCCGCATGAGCGCATCGTCGACGAACTCGTACGCCAGCGTCCGATTGGGGAGTGACGTCAGGGCGTCGTGCATGCTCTTGAGCCACAGCTGTCGGTCCAGCTCCACGCGTTTGAGCGCTGACGTCACGACGCTGGCGACGGCGGCGAGGAAGCTCATTTCGTCGGCACTGTACATCCGTGGCTCGTGTCCGTACACCGCCAGTGCACCCCAGTGCTCCGATGAGGCGAAAGGGACCGGTACCGCTGCGCCGCTGCGCATCTCGAGTCCTGCCATTGTCGAGGTGTCGAAGCGATCTTCGGTGGCGATGTCCGGGCAGATAACCGGGATGTTGTGCTGCAGTGCGTAACCGGCCATCGAATGGTTGCCGGCCGGAATGGACGCGCGCGGGGACAGGGTCCGGCTGGCAGCGAGAACGTTCAGGGTGCTGTCCCCGGCATGCGTCTGGTGGACGACGGCTGCGGATTCGACGCCCAGAAGCGTCGCGGCGGCCAGAGCTGCGGCCGACATCAACTGCGCGAGGTCGGCGTGCACACTGAGGCGGCTGAGTTCGGCGAGCGCTTGTTGCTCGGCTGCGTGCTGTCTGGCCGTCGCGGCCACGGCCTGCAATTCTTCGTCGCGGTGGTGCCCGGCCGTCCTGTCCCGAATGATCGTGGCGATCTTGCCGGGGAAGCCGTCGTGGCTCTCGAGGACGAAAGCTGAGACTGCGACGGGGATGGCGACGTCCGTGCGGTGATGGCGAAGTTCGCTCAATCCCCGCCACTGACCGGTATGCCTCAGACTCGCCTCGACCTCGTCAGCCACCAGGAGGCCGCGAACGGTGAAGAACATGTCAGTCGTGAGAGCGTCGCCGTCCGGCAAGCAATCGAGTCCGACGAGTGCACGCCCGGCCGGGTTGACATACAGCACCGCACCGGAGAATTCGGACAATGCGATCAGATCGGGCGACAGGTCCAGTATCGCCTGCAGTACGGCCAGGTCATCGGTCGGATCCGGCATAGCCGTCCTTTCAGGCCAACTGACAGTCGACAACACATGGTATGGCCTGGTCCAGTCGATAAGTGCTGAATCCATGGGAGCGCACAAGAGCCGTCGGATACCCAACGATGGCGGACTCGAACCACTTCGTCCTTTCGCCCGACAAACCTGCTCGTTTCCCTGCACACTGGCGAAATGTGGTGGTGGATTCTGGGCATCGTGGCGCTGTGGATCGTGATAGCGCTCATCTTCGCTCTGCGCATCAGCCGTGGACTTGGATCGATCGGCAACTGGGACGACGAAGACGAGGATCTCTAGAACGCCGGATATGATGTGCGTCGTCGATCGCAGTTCGTGGTCGAACCGGAGGGGCATCCGTCGAGCAGCGGCGTCGTCACCCGGAGCAGGTGCACGCCATGGTTCCGCGCTGCTACCTGCATCAACGTTGATTGCATGCAGCTCGGACTGAGGTGAACGATGGCTGAACCCACCGCGCGAGCGTCGGACAATTCGCCGACGTTGTCGGGACTCGCGGACTTCGCGCGTGACCTGCGCAAGGGCAACCGCACGGTCGAGGAAACCGTCCAGCAGATCCTGGCGCTGTCGATCGACCTGATCGGCAATGTCCACCACGGATGCGTCACCACCCTGGAGAAGGGGAAACGCACCGTGGTCGCCTCGACGGATTCCGTCGCCGAGGAGATGTGCCGCCTGCAGTACGAGTTGGACGAAGGTCCCATCGACAACGAACTCCGGCACCTCGACACCGTCGTGTCCGGGGAGCTCGACGGTGAGCAGAGGTGGCCGCAGTTCGCGAAGATCGCGGTGGCGGAAGGGGTGCGATCCCTGGCTGCGTTCCGGCTGTACTCCGGTGACGGCGACCTCGGCGCCCTGGTCTTCTACAGCAAATGCACCGACGCGTTCGACGAGGACGATCTGGTCGTCGGGGAAGCCGTCGCGACCCACGCAGCGCTGGCCCTTCTGGCCGCGCGCGAGCGGGACCAACTGAAGTCGGCGCTCGCACGACGGGACATCATCGGCCAGGCCAAGGGAATGCTGATGGAGCGGTACTCCATCGACGCCCTCCGCGCCTTCGACCTGCTGGTCAAGCTGTCGCAAGAACGTAACCAGCGACTCCACGACGTTGCCGCGGAACTCGTGGCCGCCGAATCCGTGTCGCAGTAGTCGGAAGTCGACCGTGCTCGAGGTTACTGTCGAAGTATGACGTTCGAGAGCACCTACGCCGATCGATTGGATGCGCTCGTGCTGCCCTGGCAGGGCGCCGACGCACCGAGTCCGCAGTTGCTGGTGTTCAACGACGCCCTCGCCGGCGAGTTGGGGATCCCCGACGTCGGTGTCGACGTTCTGGCGGGCGCCAGCGCTCCCTCCGGGGCCAGCCCGGTGGCCATGGCCTACGCGGGTCACCAATTCGGCGGTTACGCACCGCTTCTCGGCGACGGACGCGCACTGCTGCTCGGGGAAGTGCCCGTCGGCGACGGGCGGGTGGACGTTCATCTCAAAGGATCCGGCCCGACGCCGTTCTCCCGCGGAGGCGACGGATTTGCTGTCGTCGGCCCGATGTTGCGCGAGTACCTGATCAGCGAGGCCATGCACGCGTTGGCGATTCCCACGACGCGTTCGCTGGCCGTGACGGCCACCGGGCGGGATGTGTACCGAAACGGGCCGGAGCCGGGTGCGGTGCTGACGCGCGTCGCGGCCAGCCACATTCGGGTCGGAACGTTCGAGTTCGCCGTTCGTCGGGACGGCCTCGTTCAACCGTTGGCGGACTACGCGATCGAGCGTCACTACCCCGCCGCGACGGGCGATTACCTGGCGTTCTTCGAGGCTGTGGTCGATGCACAGGCATCGTTGGTGGCCAAGTGGATGCTCGCCGGGTTCGTGCACGGCGTCATGAACACCGACAACACCACCATCTCCGGCCAGACCATCGACTACGGACCGTGTGCGTTCATCGACGGGTACGACCCGGCTGCCGTCTTCAGCTCCATCGACCAGGGCGGGCGGTACGCGTTCGGCAACCAGCCCGCGGTGCTGAAGTGGAATCTCGCGCGGTTCGGCGAGACCCTGCTGCGGTTGATCAGTGAGGTGCCCGACGACGCTATCGCCCAGGTCACCGCAGTACTGGAAAGTTTCGACACGCGGTACGACGGTTACTTCACGGCTGGAATGGCGTCGAAGCTCGGCTTGGCCTCGCCGGACAGGGGTCTGATCGACGACTTCCTGGCGGTCCTGCAGGCCGAGGGTGCGGACTGGACAGGGACGTTCCGCATGCTGGCGGACTCGTTGAGGGCAGGAGTGGAGCCGGCAGGAACGACCGTGGGGGCAGGAGTGGAGCCGGCAGGAACGACCGTGGGGGCAGGAGTGGAGCCGGCAGGAACGACCGTGGGGGCTGGATTTTTCGTTCCCTCGTGGCTTGCGGCGTGGGAGCCGCGTTGGCGTTCGGCGTTGGTCGGCGATCCCGCGGCCGTGGCCGATGCGATGGACTGCGTCAACCCGGTGTACATCCCGCGAAATCACCTCGTCGACGCGGCCCTCGTGGCTGCGACGGGCGGGGATATGAGCCAGTTCACGACGCTTCTCGAGGTTGTCACTCATCCGTTCGAGGTTCGTCCCGACTGGGCGGAGTTCGCCGGACCGGCGCCTGCTGTCTTCGCGAGTGGGTTCCAGACGTTCTGCGGAACTTGACACTCACCGCCGATTCTGTCTAGGTTTAGCCCACTTCGCGTGTGATCCAAGCCACCCGCGACTGGGTCATCCTTGGGGGATACGGTGAATCTGCGCGTCGTCACGGTCGTACTGTCTTTAGCTGCTGCGGTGTTGATTCCGGCGGCGACGGCATCGGCCGACCCGGCCCCGGACTTCTATTCTCCACCCGCAGAATTCGATTCGACGCCGGGCTCGCTCGTCCGCACCGAGCCGCTCCCTCTCCTCGCGTCGTTTCCCGGCGCCGACGGCACCTGGCCCGGCAAGGCCCAGCGGGTCATGTATTCCTCACGGTTGCAGGACGATTCGCCGGTCGCCGTCACCGGGACGTACATCGAGGCAAGCCAGCCCTGGCTCGGCACCGGGGAGCGCCCCACGATCATCGTGGCACCCGGAACCGTCGGGCAGGGGGATCAGTGTGCGCCGTCGAAGGCGTTCCAGACGGGACTGAACGCCACACTCGATCCGGTCTCGTTCTCGGCCAACCAGGAACAGCTCGCGGCGTCCGTCTGGATCGCACGCGGTGCGCGGGTGTTCGTCACCGACTACGTCGGTCTCGGCACGCCCGGTGTGCACACGTACGTCAACCGCATCGAAGAAGCACATGCAGTGCTCGACGCAGCCCGCGTCGCGAACGTCCTCAGTGGTACCGGAACGTCGACTCCGCTTGCGCTCTGGGGCTATTCGCAAGGCGGTGGCGCCGTCGCCGCGGCCGCGGAGATGCAGCCGACGTATGCACCGGAACTGAACGTCAAGGGCACCTGGGCGGGTGCACCGCCGGCGGACCTGTTGGCGACACTCGGGCAGGTCGACGGAACACTCATCGGTGGTGTCATCGGATTCGCGGTCAACGGATTCGTTGCTCGCAGGCCCGAGTTGCTGGAACCCTTCAATGCCCGACTCACCCCCGAGGGTAAAGCCGTCATGGCCGAGTTGAGCAACGCCTGCATCGGCGACGTCATCCTCCGCCGACCTTTCCTGCGGACCGAGACGTTCACCGCCGACCACCAGCCCCTGCTGGCCAATCTGCGCACGATTCCGGAAGCAGCGCCGATCTTCGACGAACAGCGCATCGGCACGCTGACTCCGGCCACCCCTGTGCTGGTCACCAGCGGTCGCAACGACGACACCGTCCCCTACGAGCAGGCCAGACAGCTCGCCGTCGACTGGTGCGACAAGGGCGCCACCGTCGACTTCGTCAGCAACGACCTGCCGCCGATCCTCCCCGGAGCCGTCCTGCCGAACCACTTCGGCCCGGACCTCATCGACGGCTACGGCACCGGACTGGCACTGAACTACATCACCGACCGGCTCAACGACGTCCCCCTTGCCGGTGGTTGCCGCATCGGCTGACAGCCCGAGCCCCGTCCAACGGAGCGCTCCCCTCGGAGCGCAACCCTCGTCGGAGCGCAACCCTCGTCGGAGCGCAACCCTCGTCGGAGCGAAAGTGAGGTTCGGTCCGTCTGACTGACCAGAGTCCGCTTTCGGTCCGGGGGGAGGGGCTGACCCAGTCGGAGCGCTCCCCCTCGTCGGAGCGAAAGTGGGGTTCGGTCCGTCTGACTGACCAGAGTCCGCTTTCGGTCCGGGGGGAGGGGCTGACCCAGTCGGAGCGCTCCCCCTCGTCGGAGCGAAAGTGGGGT
>NZ_JBHUZE010000001.1:831081-1262973 GCF_042667435.1 Rhodococcus sp. NPDC057297
GGTTCGGTCCGTCTGACTGACCAGAGTCCGCTTTCGGTCCGGGGGCGGGAGGGGATACGCAACCTCCCTGCTCAGCCGATGAGGCGTCTGCAACCCCGCGATGAAATTTTGACTAATTCCAGAAAACACGAGATTTTTGGGTTGGATCTGGTTATCGTCGGTGTCATGACGACGGACCTGAGCAATGCGGATCGGCTACGTGCAGCCGGTCTACGGGTCACGCAGCCTCGCATTGTCGTCATGGACGTTGTGCACAGTCATCCACACGTCGACACGGATACTGTTTTCACGCTGGCTCGTACAGTCCTGCCAGCGGTGTCCCGTCAGGCCATCTACGACGTTCTCGATGCGGTGACGGCTGTCGGTCTCATGCGTCGTATCCAACCGGCGGGTCATGTGGCCCGTTACGAGATGCGCGTCGGCGACAATCATCACCATGTCGTGTGTCGCAGTTGTGGTCTCATCGCCGACGCTGATTGTGCGCTCGGTGAGGCTCCGTGCCTGACGCCGTCCCATAGCCATGGTTTCGTCGTCGACGAGGCCGAGGTCACGTTCTGGGGCTTCTGTCCCGATTGCGCGACCAGATCTTGATCATCGCCAGGCGTTGATCACAGCCCGAAAATG
Organism: Rhodococcus sp. NPDC057297; assembly: GCF_042667435.1. Lineage (NCBI taxonomy): Bacteria > Bacillati > Actinomycetota > Actinomycetes > Mycobacteriales > Nocardiaceae > Rhodococcus > Rhodococcus sp. NPDC057297. The sequence goes on from NZ_JBHUZE010000001.1 coordinate 831,706, forward strand.
CAGCCCACCGGAAAGGACCACGCGTGACCTCCGACGCCCGCCCACCCCACTCCGACACGAAGACCGACAGCACCAGCGAGAGCGAAAATCCGGTCATCGAGTCGCCGAAGCCCAAGAGCGGCGCTCCACTGACCAACAAGGACTGGTGGCCCAACCAGATCGACCTGTCGATCCTCCATGCGCATACGTCCAAGTCGACGCCGTTGGGTGAAAAGTTCGATTACAAGGCAGAATTCGCGAAGCTGGACGTAGACGAGTTGAAGGCCGACGTCACGGCTGTGCTCACCGATTCGAAGGATTGGTGGCCTGCGGACTACGGCAACTACGGTGGTCTGTTCATTCGATTGAGCTGGCACGCGGCCGGTACGTACCGCGTGTTCGACGGCCGCGGTGGTGGCGGTCAGGGCGCGCAGCGTTTCGCACCGCTCAACAGCTGGCCGGACAACGCCAACCTGGACAAGGCTCGCCGCTTGCTGTGGCCGGTCAAGCAGAAGCACGGCAACAAGATCTCGTGGGCCGACCTGCTGGTGTTCGCCGGCAACGTTGCGCTGGATGCCATGGGATTCAAGACGTTCGGCTTCGCGTTCGGTCGTGAGGACATCTGGGAGCCCGAGGAAGTGTTCTACGGTCCCGAGGACAGCTGGTTGGGTACCGACAAGCGGTACACCGGCGAGCGTGAGCTCGCGAAGCCGCTCGGCGCAACCACGATGGGTCTGATCTACGTCAATCCCGAAGGGCCCGAGGGCGAGCCGGATCCGGTCAAGGCCGCGCACGACATCCGCGAGACGTTCGGCCGTATGGCCATGAACGACGAGGAGACGGCTGCGCTGATCGTCGGTGGTCACAGCTTCGGCAAGACGCACGGCGCCCGTCCCGCGGACAAGATCGGACCCGAGCCCGAGGGCGCACCGATCGAGCAGCAGGGTCTCGGCTGGAAGAACGGCCACGGCACCGGCAAGGGCGAGGATCAGGTCACCAGTGGTCTCGAGGTCGTGTGGACCAAGACGCCGACCAAGTGGGGCAACGGCTACCTCGAGAACCTGTACGGCTACGAGTGGGAGCTGCAGAAGAGCCCGGCGGGCGCATGGCAGTTCGTCGCCAAGGACGGCGCGGGCGCCGGTGAGATCCCGGACCCGTTCGGCGGTCCCGGACGCGCACCGACCATGCTCGTCACCGACATCTCGCTGCGTGAGGATCCGATCTACGCCGAGATCACCCGTCGCTGGCTCGACCACCCGGAGGAGCTGTCCGACGCTTTTGCCAAGGCCTGGTACAAGCTTCTGCACCGCGACCTCGGCCCCATCTCTCGCTACCTCGGTCCGTGGGTTCCCGAGGAGCAGCTGTGGCAGGATCCGGTTCCGGCGGCGACGTCCGAGCCGATCGACGATGCCGATATCGCTTCGCTCAAGTCGAAGATCCTCGACTCGGGAGTGACGGTGCAGCAGCTCGTGTCGGTCGCGTGGTCGTCGGCAAGCACGTTCCGCCACACGGACTTCCGTGGCGGCGCCAACGGCGCACGTGTTCGGCTCGAACCGCAGAAGAGCTGGGAGGCATCCGAGCCTGCCGTGCTCGCGGAGGTGCTGCCGAAGCTCGAGCAGATCCAGCACGATTTCAACGGTGCTGACGGACATCAGGTTTCGCTCGCGGACCTGATCGTTCTGGCCGGATCCGCTGCCATCGAGAAGGCTGCCAAGGATGCCGGGCACGAGGTGACCGTTCCGTTCACGCCGGGTCGCACGGACGCCTCGCAGGAGCAGACGGACGTCGAGTCGTTCGGATACCTCGAGCCCCGCGCCGACGGTTTCCGCAACTTCTACAAGAGCGACGAGGAGACGCCGGAGGAAGTTCTGTGGCTCGATCGCGCGTACCTGCTGAACCTGACCGCGCCCGAGGCAACGGTTCTGGTCGGCGGACTGCGTGCATTGGGCGCCAACCACAATGGCAGCAAGCTCGGCGTGTTCACGGACCGTCCGGGTGCGTTGACCAACGACTTCTTCGTCAACTTGCTGGATTCGGACACCGAGTGGAGCAAGGCCGACGACGGGTCCTACGTCGGGAAGACACGCAAGACCGGTGAGCAGCGGTGGACGGCTAGTGCCATCGATCTGAACTTCGGTTCGCACTCGCAGCTGCGGGCCATCTCCGAGGTCTACGCACAGGCAGACAACGGTAAGAAGTTCGTCGACGATTTCGTCGCGGCCTGGGTCAAGGTCGCGGACAACGATCGGTTCGACGTCCGCTAGCCCCTTCCTCTAGTCCACGTCCGTGAGTGGAGGTACATCGATGTATCTCCACTCACGGAGTTTGGGTTCTTCCAACCCGGGAATTCCACGCTGTGTGAAGGCAATACGAGGACCGCAGTGCGCATCGCGGTGACCGGTGCGAGCGGAAACGTGGGCACCGCTGTTCTGCGGGCTCTTCAAAATGCGTACCCGGATGCGCAGGTCGTCGGGTTGTCTCGACGGCGCCCGCCCCAGGAGCCGCCCTTCGACGGCGTCACCTGGGTTCAGGTCGATCTTGCATCCGAGGACTCCGAGAAAACTCTGCTCGACGCCTTCAGTGGGGTCGACGCGGTGGTTCATCTCGCCATTGCATTCCAGCCCATGCGGGATCGTCGATATCTGCGGCGGGTCAATGTCGACGGCACCGCACGTGTGGCGCGGGCTTGTGAGGCTGCAGGCGTCGGGCAGCTGGTTCATCTGTCGTCCGGTGGCATCTATGCGCCGGGGGCCTACGGCGTCGAGGTCGACGAATCCTGGCCCAGGACAGGGGTCGAGGCGTCCACGTACAGCATGGACAAGGCTGCTGCCGAGGACGTCCTGGACGGTCTGTCCACTCGAATGCGTGTTGCTCGTCTTCGTCCCGGGCTGATCAGTCAGTATTCGTTCGGCAGTGCGTTGTTGCGTTATGCGCTACCGGATCTCGTACCGTCCTCCGTCGTGGACGTCGTTCCGTTCCTACCCATCGACAGATCCTTCGTCGTTCCCGCAGTGCACAGCGACGACGTCGCCGACGCGGTGGTCAAGGTACTGCAGCGTCGTGCGTCGGGTCCGTTCAATCTTGCTGCCCCGACGCCGGTTCGGGCCGAGACGGTCGCGGATGCGTTCGGTGTTCGAATCGTGCCGACCCCGAAGAGGGTGTTGTCGGCCGCCGTCCGGGTGGGTTTCACAGCTCACGTCCTGCCGATTCATCACGGTTGGGTGGAGCTGGCCTTCGCGACGCCTTTGTTGAACGCCACCCGTGCCCGCGACGAATTGGGTTGGCAAGCAAGAAAAGACGGTCCGGCAGTGTTGAGGGAGACGGTGCGCGGAATGCAGGACCGCGCGTTCGGCGACGGTCCGCCGATGCGGAAGAGGACCGTGTCGGACACGGTGCGGTCCTTCGTTCGCCGTGGATTCGTTTCCCGTGGGCGGCCGTCCTGAAGAAGCGTTCTCAGCCGTTTCTTTTCTCGGCGAGCAGGGCGAGACGTCGCAATGCCTCGGAATTGCGTGGATGCACCAACAAGTGCTGTACCGAATCGGGAACGATGCTGGCCGGCATGGACGACGCATGTTCGATCATTTCGATTGTGCAGCCCGACGCCTGAGGATGAAGACGCAGTGTGATGTGGGCTTTTCCGAATGGTAATGCGCGGGCTTCGAGCTGTAATTCACGTCCCTCGTGCATTCCGACAGCCCGAGTCTCGTCGCTCAACACTGCTGGCCAGACTCCGACGGAGTGGTGAATTTTCGATCCCTCGGCGGGCCATTTCTCGTCGACTGCGCGGATGCGGCTCGCCCCGACCACCCACGTGGCGTACGTCCACCCGTCGGCGAGCACTTCCCACACGTTGTCGCAGCTGGCGGTGGTCTCACGTGAGGTGGGCATGGGGAACATCCTTCGCTGGGTAGATGTGCCCTGTACTACCCGCCGGCGACCTGTTTCACACTTCGTCGGGCACACGCCGCCGCAGGAGCCGTGAGGCTACGACGAGCGCCCCGACCATCGCGGTGACCAGGACCCCGTCGGACACGTCGAGAGCGAGTGCGATGGCGGTGAACAGCGTCGTCGCGCCGACGATGTCGAGCACGATCTTCGTCGGTACGGCGTCGAGAAGTATCGACTCCTCGGATTGGTTGCTGTCGTCAGCGTGTGCAGCGCGGTCGAGCGTCATCGGTGAAAGTCCCTTCTTGTCCGCGACCACTGTTACCCGTTTCGGGTGGAATCAATCCTTCGCATTCGCGTACTCGCGTACCGAACGGTCGCCACGGCGGACTTCGTCAATAACGATTCGTGGCCCGATTCTGCTTTTCCATTCGCTGTTGGATAGCCTTGAAGACAAATCCCTCGATACGAAAGGCCTCGCACCGTGGCGAAGCAGGTTATCTACGAATTGATCGATGACATCGATGGCACGTCGATCGACGAGGGCCAAGGGGAATCCATCGAATTCTCGCTCGACGGTGTCGACTACGTGATCGACCTGAAGAACAAGAACGCCAACGAGTTTCGCAAGAAGATCGAATTCTACGTCGAATACGCCACACGTGTCGGTGGGCGCAAGCGCAAGGCTGCACCGGCCGGTGCAGCACAGAGCGCGCCTGCTGTGTCCGCCCCGACCACGAAGCGTGATCCGGCACAGACTCGTGCGATCCGGCAGTGGGCCGCGGACAGCGGTTACGAAATCAACGACCGCGGCCGTATTCCCGCGGAAATCGTCGAGGCGTACGAAGCCGCCAACTGACAGCTGTTCTCATGTTCGTGTGAGAATCTCGACGGCCCCTGCAATACCTGGCAGCGTCGACGCTTGCTGCTGCAGCTCGCGCGCGCGAGTTGCGTAGCGGGGGTCGTCGAGTATTTTCGCTGTCGACGCTCCGACCTTCGCCGCCGAAATGGACTGGCTGACGACCCCGATTCCCAGTCCGCTCCAGGACACACGAGCCGCGACATCTGCTTTGTCCTGTGATTTGCCAACGGCGACAACGGGAACGCCATGGCGGATCGCGAAACCGACGCCGCCGTAGCCGCCGTTGGTCACGAAACCGGACAGGTGTGGGAACACCGCGTCGTACGGTAAGTGGGTAGCGGAATATGCGTTGTTCGGCAGCGAAGGCGGTCTGCCTGGTGCGGACACGATCACGTTGATCGGCCTGTCGGCGAGAGCTTTCAGAGTCGGCGCGACCACGTGGGACAGGTCGAGTTCCACCGAGCCCTGGGTGACCAGGATCGTCGGCTTGCTCGGATCGAGATCACTCCACCAATCCGGAAGCGGACCTTCACTTCTCGATACCGGTCCGATGTAGTGGACAGGACCGTCGGTCGGGAATTCGAACCCAGGGACCGTTGTCTGGACAATGTCGTCGACGAGCGTGAGCCAGTCCAGAACGAACACGTCGAGCACGCCACCGGCTCGAGTGACGCATGCGCGGGCAACCTTCTGAAGGCTCGGGCCCATCACGAGGTGTTCGACCGCGGACGTGGCCGCGGCATTGCGCAGCCGCGTCGGTACGTTGTGGGCTGGGTGCCACCCCAGACCGCCCGGTGGGCGGCCGCGGCCAGGGATCGACAGCGGATTGGTTCCCCAGGCGACGACGCGAGGTCGCGGCGACTGTGCGCGGGAGAGCAGCGGGACCACACCGAAGAACATGGATTCTGCGACGATGACGTCCACCGGGTGACGTGCCAGGATGTCGTCGATGGCGGCGGCTTGCTCTCCGATGGGCCTGATGAACAAGTGTTCCAGGTCGTGGAGACTGCGTCGTGCACCCGAGAGCGCACGGCGTGCGGGAAACGTCTCGTCCAAGTCCTGGACGCCGAAATCGAGCGCTCCCGGTAGAGGTTCGAACGAGGCGCCGGTGCGTTCCACCGCATCGCGGTAACGAGCACCGGCGAGGATGTCGACACGATGCCCCTGGCGTATCAGTTCACTCGCGACCGGAAGCAGAGGCTCGACATGGCCGTCGAAAGGCCCGGCGCAGAGGAGAACGTCGCGGCGGCTTGCAGTAGCTTCGCTGGTTGTCATGGGCGGGAGGTGAAGGCGAGCGCTCCACCGAGGCCGCAGAGGGCGATACCTGCGGTGCCGTCGATGGCCATCCGGGCGCGCCTGCGTCGGAGAAGGCCCTGCAAATGCACGGTGATGACCACGAACAGCAGCCACCACAGTGCACCGAGGGCAATGTCCACCACCCCGAGCACGACGATCTGCAGGGTCACGCCCGCGGCCGGGTCGATGAACTGGGGCAGTACGGCAACGAAGAACAGTGCGGCTTTCGGGTTGAGGACGTTGGCGAGGAATGCCTGAGCCCAGATCCGCCCGGATCGGTCGGTGGTGTCCGGCGCGGGTCTGCCGCGTACGGCGTCGCGCAGAGATTGGACACCGAGGAACACGAGATACGCGGCCCCGAGGAGCTTGACGACGGTGAACGCCTGAGAGCTCGCGAGCAGGACAGCGGACAGCCCGAGTGCCGCCACGGTCATGTGGACCATCAGCCCGCTCTGGACGCCCAACGCGGCGCGCAGACCGTCGGCTCGTGATCGCGACGAGTGTCTGAGCACCACGAACCAGTCGGGCCCTGGAATGACGTACGCCAGCGCCGCGGCGATCGCGAAACCCCACAACATGTGTGTGTTCACGACTTCACCGTAGCGAAAATCGCCCCGTGTGGTCGACAGCCGACGCCCGTTCGGGTGTGTGTTTCGACGACATCGAACGCTCCCAGCCGGTCCGTCAGCGCAGGTACGGGCCACCGATAGGCCGTCGTCACCGCGTGATCGAACGGGCCCAGTTCGGACCCTTCGAAGAACCCGATCAGCAGGCTTCCACCTGGTTGCAGCACCCGTGCGAATTCCTCGAGCGGCGCGGCGATCTCGTCCGGTGTGTGGTGGATGAGGGAGTACCAGGCCAGGATCCCGCCGACGGGTCCCTGCAGTTTCTCGGCGACCCCGACGTCGAACCGTCGCCCTGGATATCTGCGAGACGCATGTTCGACGAATTCGGGCGTCGGATCGATCCCCCGAATATTATGGCCGAGGGACGCGAGATGGTCCGTCCAGTGGCCAGGGCCGCAGCCGACGTCGACGATGGGTCCCGACACCGACGTCGCCCACTCGGTGACCAACTGCCGATCCGACGGATGCACCGCGCCCATCGAGTCCAGCAGGTGTACGTATTCGGCGACACGATCGGAGTAGGCGGTCACCGACCAACGGTAGCCTTTCCGGCATGCGGAGCTGAGCGGTACCTAGCTCCGCGCCACTCCCATACTCAGCGTCGCTCGACGGGAATCCAGAGCTCGCCGCGTCCCGAAGTCCAGTCGGCGCTCTTCTCGGTGACGGTCAGCAGTTCCGGCCCCGGGACCACTTGGTAGGGGTTGGAAGGGAACCATTCGCTGAACGCGTCGGCCCAGAGTTGTTGCAGTGCAGACTGAAAGTTCTCCGACGCCTGCGCCTCGAACACCACCCACTTCGACGGCGCCACCCGGAGCGAGTCCCACTCCGGATGGTGCGTCGACGACGCCACCGCGAAGTAGTAGTCGAACAGGCTCCCGTCTTCTCGATCCTGCTCGAATCCGTCACTGACGAACAAGATCTCGGGTAACTCCGGAACGTCGGCGACCGCTTCGAGCGCCTGCCCGGTTCCGGTTTTCAGGCTCTGGTGGAACTCCGTCATCGCAGTGTTCTCGCCCTGATACTTCAAGGGGATTCGCGTTTTTCTACCGACGATGTGGAACTCCGGCAGGTCGACTATTCGGTATCGCATGGTGCTCCGTCCTTCGATGGTCAGGTGAAATGTCACCGCTTGCTGCGAACGAAGGACTGCACCCGGCCTGCGTGCCGCCGATGGCGTCAGGCCGTTCATCTGGCGGAACGCCCGAGTGAAGGCGTCCGACGACGAGTATCCGTACTTGGACGCGACGTCGAGAATTCCGACACCGTCGAGAATCTCCGCGGTTGCCAACGTCATTCGGCGGGCTCGGATGTAGTGCGACAGCGGCATGCCTGCCAGCGCCGAGAAGACGCGTCGGAAGTGATACTGCGAGGTGAGCGTGATCCGCGCAAGCTCCGTCGCGTCGATCTCACCCGCCAAGTTGTCCTCGATGTAACCGAGAGCATCGTTCCACCGACCGAGCATGCCGTCCTGCCTTCCTTCGTTCTGACCGAAACGATAGGAGTGCTCCCAGTGTGGATTCTCGACTTTCCGTGCCGTGAACTGTCGGTGATGCTACCAATGCCAGGCGTCACCGCCGACGTTCTCGATGGTCTGCTGCAGCACTCGAATGGTCGTCGCGAAGTCCTCCGGGCTGACCCCCTGCATCCGTTCGGTGTGTAGGTCGCGTTGGACGTCGGCGGCGTCGCGGAACTTGTCGGCGCCCGCGTCGGTGAACGTCAGCCTGGTGTCTGTTTGCGTCACCCACCCCTTGTGCGTTGCGGAGTCGATGGCGTCGACGATCGCCTGTGGGGTGTCGTTGTGGCCGATCAGCTCGATGGTCGCATCACGATTGACGCCTCCCGGGTGCAGAGAAAGTTGGTGGAGAAGCCACCATTCGGGTTGTGCCACATCGATGTCGCGGAGCGCGCCCTGGGTCCGGGTGCGGATCGCTTCACCTGCGCGGACGGTCCAGAATCCTATGGGTTGCTTTTCCGGCGGTTGCATGTCCCGTGTCGTGTTCATGTAGTCGACGGTAGAAGCTCGAGTGCACTCGAGGTCAAACGCTGCGTCAGGATGCATACTCGTGAGATGGCAGACGAGTTCACGTGGTCGCAGTTCTCGTCGATCGTGCTGATTTTCGTCGGTGTGCCGACCGTGATCGGCGGTTGTGCGGTGTGGTCAGCGCTGTGGTCGGAGAGGGCACGGTTCGCCGGGCAGACGGGTAGTGGACGAGTGGGAGTGTGGGGCACCGGTTCGATTGCGTTCGTCGGTGGGTTCGTGGCGTGCGCCGGATGGCTGAGCTGGTCGGCCGACTACAGGGGAGAGGTCCGAGGGCCCGGATTGCCCGCGCCGAACCAGTTTCCGACGTGGCAGGTAGTAGCCTGCGGTGCAACGGTTGTCGGAGTGTGTTTCGGCGCAGCACGGCTGTCCAGGTGGGCCCGTGCCGGCGGGTTGGCCGCTGCCCTGGGCACCGCAGGGGGATTCACGACTGCATTTGCGGTCAGCGCGAGCACCGATTCGACAGGGCAGGCTGGCGTGGGAGTGTTGCTGTCCCAGGTCGGCTGGCTTTCGGCGCTGGTGGTTCTGATGCTGGCTCGCGCGAAGATCCTGACGCGCAATTCACGTACGCACCACGGACCTACGCGTCGCACCGGTACCAGTGGCTGCGACGCGTAGGTCGGGTCCGCGAATCGCGCGTGGGGATTCGTAGCCCGAGTCAGCAGCTGACGTCGTCGTTCGGCATGACCCCGTCGACCAGGTAGTCGGTGATGACGTCCTGGGCGCATTGGTTCTGCCCGAGAGCGTAGACGCCATGGCCGCTGCCGTCGGCGGTGAGCAGTCGTGAGCGGTCGCCGAACATCTCGTTGATTCGTTCGCCGTTGCTGAACGGGGTGACCGGGTCGCGCTGGTGCTGTGCGACGAGGATGTTCGTCGGTCCGTCGGCCTCCACGGGCACGGGTGGTTCGGTGTGCTCGAGCTGCCAGTACGCGCAGGGCATGATGTTCGCGGCTGCGGCGCCGAACAGTGGGTTCTTCTCGCGGTCTTCTTCGATTGCCTGCTTGTAGACCTCCGGGTCGCGGGGCCATTCGACGTCGTTGCAGGTGACCGCCAGGAAGACCGACCAGGTGTTGTCGAATGCGGACGCTCCTTGTCCGACGGGTGGGCCCTCGGAGGGGAGTGTGTCCAGCGCTGTCCTCCACATCTGCGCCGTCGCGTCGTACGAGGCCGGGTTGTACAGCGCCACGAACATTCCGAGCCGGAAGCTGCGGCCGTCGAGTCCCTCGACAGGTTCGCGATCCAGCTTGTCGGCGATGGTGAAGTACGTCTGCCGTACTTCCTCCGGCGTACTGCCCAATCGGTACTGCTCGTTGCGCTCCGCTGCCCAGTTCGCGAAATCGGGGAAGGTGTCCTCCATGCCTTCGGAGTAACTACGCATACCGTCGCGGTCGAGGTGTGTGTCACCGATGTTGCTGTCCAACACTATTCGGTCGGTCTTGTCCGGGAACAACGATGCGTACGCACCCCCGAGGGCGGATCCGTAGGAGTACCCGAGGAAGTTGCCCTTCTCGTCTCCGAGTGCTTGGCGGATGCTGTCGAGGTCGCGCGCCATGTTGGCCGTCGTCACGTGCTTCATGCGGCCGTCGTCGCCCTCGGCGCAGTTCTCGGCGACGCGCCTCGCTACGGTGTTCTGTTCGTCGAATGCGCTGTCGTCGTAGGCATACGGTGGAACTGCTCCGCGGTACTGGATGTCGTCGGTGATTCCGCAGTTGATGGGCGACGAGTGTCCGACTCCGCGTGTGTCGATACCGATGAGGTCGTAACTGTCCAGTGTCTCCTGTGGTATTCCGCGTTCGACGAGGAACTTGGGTTGGTCCAGTCCGGTGCCGCCGGGGCCGCCGGGATTGAGCATGAGCGAGCCGCGTCGCTCGTCGGGATTCGTCGACGCGAGCTTGGAGATGGTGAGGTCGATCCGTTCGCCGTCCGGGTCATCGTAGTCGAGTGGTACGGGCACTGTCGCGCACTGCAATCCGGTGCTGTCGAAGTTGTCGGGGCAGGCCGACCACGTGATCGGTTCGTTGTGTGTGGTCCAGTCGTATGCGGCCGAGGCGGGAGGTGGGTGCGCGTCCGTGTCCGGGGTGGAGGACGCCGAACAACCGGCGATCACCGTTCCGGACGCCGCGAGGATCAATGCTGGGCGAATCACTTTCATGGTGTGTTTCCTTTCGGTTCAGTTGGCCGCTGCGTCGAGCAGCCAGTGGTAGCGCAGGCGAAGGCCGCGCTCGATGCTGGCGACGGCGGTGGCAAGGGTGAGCGTGATGTTCAGCCACACCGGCAAGCTGACGGGTGAGGTGAAGACTCCGAGGGAGTCGACGATGGGCGGTGCCTTCGACACCGCGTCAGCGAGCTGCAGGAGCAGTAGCACGACTCCGACGATCAGCATCGTTGCCGATACCGCCCCGATGGCGCGGCTGGCGATCGGGTGGTGGCGGTCGAGGCGTGCCCGACGCCCCTCTGCCGACGCGGGGTCCGGCACGAGCTGATGCTCGGTACCGTCGTCGGCGATGAAGTGGCAGCGTTTGAGGCCGAAGCCGCTCATCGCGACGTCGATGATGCCGTCGTCGACGGTGAACGCCGCCGGCAGTTTCGATTCTGCGAGGTGGCGCCCGTCCCGGTAGAGGTCTGCCTTGACGTCTCCCGAGCTCTGGTTCTGCCAGTGCCTGACGTCGATCGCGTACTCCGTGTTCTCGCGCTTCAGGTAGAACAGCGCGCGGCCGGGCAGTTGCCACCAGCGAAATGGCTGTAGTGCGCGTCCGTCGCCCACTCGCACCCGGCGGGTGGCCCTGCGCTGTTTCCATTCGTCGAACACTGCTCTTCCTTTCCTGGTGAAAGCACTAGCACGCTGTACTGTCGTAAGCGATGAGCCGACACTAGCACACTGTGCTAGCACGGCGTGCTAGTCGAGTGGAAAGAGGGAGACGATGGCAGAGGTGCTCGATACGCGAGCGAAGATCATCATCGCGGCGTGCGAGATGATCGGCGAGGATCAGGCGTCGACGCTGAGCGTGCGCTCGGTGGCCGCGCGCGCCGGAGTGAGCATGGGGTCGCTACGGCACCACTTCCCGACGCAGCGCGCGCTTCGTGATGCTGTTCTCGAGACCATCTACGACGTGGTGACGACGGACGACCAGGTCATTCACGACGAGACAGTGCCGGCGCGCGACCGCTTGGTGCAGTGCCTGCGTCTGATTCTGAGCCCGCTCGTCGGCGACAAGGCGCGGGAGGCGTGGTTGAACTTCATGGCATCGTTCGTGGAACCCGAACCCACCGAACGGCTTCGCGCCTCGTACGCGGCGATCACCGACGAGGGTAGGCGCAGGGTCGAACACTGGTTGGGCGTCCTGGACAAGGAGGGAGCCCGCGCCGACGGCGACCTGGGTCAGCAGGCAATGTTCCTCAACACCGTCGTCACCGGCCTGTCGCTGGATCGGGCGGTGCCCATCGACCATTCGGTTCTGCACACCGAAACCGCCACACTGTATTTCGCAGTGGACGCGGTGCTGAAGCCCGCCTCCGGCGGGTGAGTCAGCCGGGGAGAGTCCCCCCGAACCAGGTGGTCAGTGCGGCGGACAATCCGTCGTCGGTGCCCTCTCCCACCCAGGCGACGTAACCGTCCGGCCGCACGAGTATGGCTGTCGGCGCCGGAACTTCGCCCATCACGGGCAGTTCCCACGGCCCGTCACATCGCGCGCGCACTCCGTTCACCGACGGCCCGGAGAATTCGAGTAGTACCGGCGCGGCAGAGTGCAGCAATTCGAACACCCTGGTCGGCCCGGTATCGGTGACGAGGTCCAGGTCCGGCATGCGCCGCCCCAGAAGCGGATGTCCGACGCCCATCTCGTAGGTCACGTCGAGCCCGGAGATCAACGCTGCCATACGAGTTGCCCCATCGCCGACGACTATCTCGTCGAGCAGATCCTTCATTGCCTCTTGCCGCGGGTCGGCTTTCTGGAAGAGCGATTGCGCCATCGTGTATTTCAATGCTCGTGCGCCGGCGGGGTGCCGTTCGGAATGGTAGGTGTCCAGCAGTGCGTCGCTGCTGGTGCCCCGCACTACCTGAGCCAGCTTCCACCCGAGATTCACTGCGTCCTGCAGTCCGAGACCGATGCCTTGGCCTCCCGTCGGCGAATGCACGTGTGCGGCATCGCCGGCGAGCAGGATTCGACCTTTCCGGTACGACGCCGCCTGGCGCGTGGCGTCGGTGAATCGGGACAGCCAGGTGGGTGAGTGAACGCCGAAATCGGTGCCGAACACCTCCACGAGACCGCGCCGGAGATCGTCGAGCGAGGGCTCGGTGCCTCGCTGTAGCTCCTTCTCGGTCAGTACCACTCTCACCGTGCCGTCGCCCATGGCGTGCAGGCCGTGAACACCGCGTTCGTCGATCTTCCCGGCAGTGGGAAGTTCTTCGGTGACGGATACGTCGGCGATCAGGCTGCTGCGGGTGGCGTCGGGTCCGACGAAGTCGATTCCGGACTCCCGACGTACGACGCTCCGGCCGCCATCGGCGCCGACGACGTACTGCGCGTCCAGTCTCTCGCCTGAATCGAGAACGACTGCAGCGTTGTCGACGGCTGAACAGTCGACCGAGGTGACCTCGCTGGTACGTCTGATGGTCACGCCGAGTTCGAGGGCGTGTTCCAGCAGTAAACGCTCGATGTGATTCTGGAACAGCGCAAGGGTGTACGGATGGCGGGTGGGTAGCTGTCCGATGTCCAGCCGCGTACCGGCGAACGACGCCACCTGTACGGTAGTGCCCTCGTCGAGGAACCGTTGGGCTATGCCTCGCTGATCGAGTAGTTCGATTGTGCGGGAGTGTATTCCGCCGCCTCGGGAACCCACGAGGTCCTGGGACGAGCGTCGATCCAGGAGAAGGGCGTCCACCCCGGCCGATTTCAGTTCGGCGGCGAGCATCAACCCCGTCGGACCGCTGCCGACGATCACCACGTCATACACGACGACCTCGCTTTCGGGAGGGTACGAGTAGCGGGACGAGTCGAACGTACGCCACCATGCCGAGCAACTCCACCAACGTTTGCGTTACCACGACCACCGCGGCTACCGACAGAGAATCCGGCAGAGCGAGCGCCAACGGCAGCACGACGAGCGAGTTACGGGTAGCGCCGGAGAAGACGAGGGCACGCGTCGCAGGTACGTCCTGGCGAGCGATCCGTCCCGCAGCCAGACCGACGAACGCCATGACCACGAGAAACGCGATGAATACTGCTGCGGCGGAAACCAGTTCCGTTCCGCGGTCACGAACGGAATCGATCTGCGACGCGACCACCACCAGCAGCGTGGCCATCATCAACGGAACCATCGCTTTCGCTGCGGTGTCCATAATTGTCCGGCCAATTGCGTGCCGGCGTGCCACGGCCTGTGTCGCAGCCGCCGATCCGAGGGGAACGACGATGAGTAGGAAGAACGCGTGGACGAACGGCGTCACATCGATGACAGCCACGACGTCGGAGCCGACGAACATCCACAGATACAGTGGCAGAAACGCGATTTGAAGGAGCATCAAGAGCGGTGCGGCGGCGAGCAGACGCTGTGACGCGGCTCCCGCCAGTCCGCTGAACACGATGACGTAGTCGATGCACGGTGCGAGCAGCACCAGCAGAATTCCGACGAGAACGGCCTCGTTGCCGGAGACGAACCGCGTCAGAGCGAACACCACGACCGGTACTGCCACGAAATTCAGTACTACCGCAGCTCCGAGGAACCTACTGTCCTTCAACGCGTTTCCGATCGACGCGAACGGGACTGCGAGGAACGTCGCGTACAACAGCACGATCAGGACCGGGTTGATGGCGTGTTCGAACACCGGCGCCGACTGCGGTGACGCCAACCCCACCACGGCTCCCACCGTCAAAGCAGCCAGATACAGAGCGATCTGGTGCTTCTCGAGCCAGGTGTGCATATTCGTCACAGTAGTGGGCCGCGTCGTGTTCCGGTGTTCGGCTCCTACCGGTAGTCGAAACGGATGAACACTGTGTCGTTCGGCCCGTGGGTGCTCACGTGGGCTCGCACCTGATACACCTCCCAGATCAAATCCTCGGTCAGTACCGCAGCCGGGGTGCCCGCAGCGACCACTCTGCCCTGCGACAACACCACCATATGGGTGCAGAACATCGCTGCGAGGTTGAGATCGTGCAACGCAACGACGCTGGTGATGGGCAGCCGGGAAACGAGGGACAGCAATTCGAGCTGGTGATGGATGTCGAGGTGATTGGTCGGTTCGTCGAGCAGAAGCTCGCGCGGTTCCTGGGCGAGGGCGCGCGCGATCTGTGCCCTCTGCCGCTCGCCACCGGACAGTTGGTGCCACAATCGGTGCGCCTTGTCGGTCAACCCGGTGTGTTTCAACGCAGCGTCGACTGCCTTCTGGTCCGCCGACGCATTACCGCCGAACGCGCCACGGTGCGGGATGCGGCCGAGCCGAACGACGTCTGCGACGGTGATGTCGAAATCCGTGTCGGCGTGCTGACTCACCACGGCAACGGCTTTCGCGATGTCGCGTCGACGCATGCCGGCCAGTTCCGCGTCGTCGAGCGTGACGACGCCGGACGTCGGCTTGACGGCGCCGTTCATCAGTTGCAGCAGTGAGGATTTGCCGGATCCGTTGGGGCCGAGCAGTCCGACGGTATCGCCGGGCGCCGGTGTCAGGGTCACCCCGTCGACGACGAGAGCACCCCCGCGCTGCCACCGCACGTCGGACGCTGCGAGTGTCATGCGGACTTCTTCCGTCTGGCCAGGATGGCGATGAATGCAGGAACTCCCACCAGCGCCGTGCCGACGCCGACGGGCAGAGGCGTCGGCGCGAAGGCGACGCGGGAGACGGCGTCGACCCAGACCATGAACACCGCGCCCATCAGCGCGGTCACGGGGATCAGCCGGTTGTGTCGTGATCCGATGAGAAATCGTGCGGCGTGCGGCAGTACGAGGCCGACGAATCCGATGGCGCCTGCGACACTGACGAGCGTCGCGGTGATCAGCGCGGTGACGACGAGCAGTGCAGTACGTGCTGCGCGCACGTTGATTCCGAGGGAGGACGCCACCTCGTTCCCGAAGCTGAAGGCGTCGAGGACGAAGGCGTAATAGAAGCAGAGGGCGACTCCGACGGCGACCACCGCGACGCACAGGGCGACGTCGTCCCAGCGAACGCCTTCGAGTGATCCGAGTAGCCAGAACATGACGCCGCGGGTCTCGTCGGAATCGGCGAACGCGAATATCACGAGCGAGGTCAACGCCGAGAAGAGTTGTGTGCTGGCCACACCCGCGAGGATGACCCGGTCGTTGTTTCCGCCCGACAGGTGGGCGAGCAGTAGGACGAGTCCGAACGCGACGAGGGCGCCGACGAACGCTCCACCGGACAGCCCCAGTGCGGCACCACCGATTCCGAGGATGCCGACGACGACAGCACCTGTCGAGGCTCCCGAGCTGATACCGAGAACGAACGGGTCCGCCAGCGGGTTTCGCAGCAGCGACTGCATGATGACACCGCAGATGCCCAGACCACTCCCACAGGCGGCGGCGACGAGGCTGCGAGGTAGTCGCTCCTCCCACACGATCGCGTTCTTGGACACCTTCACCGGAATGTCGGTAAGACCCAGATGATTGGTGACGACATCGCGCACGTTGACCAGTGACACACTCGCAGGCCCCAGCGTCATCGCGATGGCGACCGATGCCACGAGCAGGGCGAGGCCGCCCACCAGAACGGCGGGCAGACCCAGCTTGCGACGTGCGGCAGGCGCCGTGGTGTTCAGGACTGTGGTGTTCAGGACTGTGGTGTTCAGGACTGCGGGCCCATCTCGCGCAGGCCCGCGGCGACTTTCTCGACACCGTCGACGAGCCTGATGGACGGGTTCATCTCGGCTCCGTGGAGGGAGATGTAGCGCTTGTCCTGCACGGCCTGCATGGTGTTGGTGACCGGGTCCGATTCCAGGAACGCGATCTTGTCGGCGAGGAGGTCGCCGGGGAAGCGGGCACGAAGCAGATCGCCGAGCACGAGCACGGACGGGCCGCGGTCGACCATGGTCTCCCACCCGACGGCAGGCCAGTCGTCGTCCAGGTCGGAGTAGACGTTGGTGGCGCCGACTGTCGTCGCGATCAGGTTGGCGGAGCCGAGTCCGCCGGCGACGTAGGGACTCTTGGTGTCGGCGAACCAGAACGCCATGGTCTCACCGGTTTCGGCCAGTTCGGCGGTCGCGGCGGTCATGCGATCCTGCAGTTCGGTGACCAGGGCGGCGCCGCGGTCCTGCACGTCGAAGATCTCGGCAATCTCGGTGATCTCCTGGTAGAGCGCATCGACTGTCAAGGGGTTGGTTCTGGTGTTGCCGCCGTTGATGCTGAGGCCGTTGTCGCAGTCGGTCGGCGACAGGTAGGTCTGGGCGCCGGTCTCGGCGAAGCGGGCACGCTCGGCGACGCCGCCCTCCTTGAAGTGACGGCCGAACGACGCGGTGACGAAGTCGGGGTCGGCGTCGAGCACCACCTCGTAGGTGGGTGCGTTGTCGGCGAGGCGGGGGACGTCGGAGTTCGCCGCTTCGAGGTTCTCTCGCACTGGGTCGGTCCACGACGCGGTGCCGACCATGCGTTCCTGCAGGCCGAGAGACAACAGGATCTCGGTCGAATTCTGGTCCAACGACACCACGCGCTGCGGGGGAGCATCGACGGTGACCGACTCGCCGCAGTTGTCGAGGACGAGTGGGTAGGCCGTGTCGCCGTTGCCGCCGACGGCGTCGGAATCGGTGACGGCCTCGGATTCACCGCACGCGGTGAGAAGTCCAGCGACGACGGCCATGGCGCCGACGCGCCTGAGCAATGCACTCACGATGAACACTTTCTGGGACGGCACAATGCGTGAGTGGACGCGGCATGTCTGCGCGATCCACTCGCGCAGAACGTACGAGGCGACGAACGCGGATAGGCTAACCTATGCCGATCCCCGAAGTCATATCGCGCTGGGACTATTGAACGAACGAGGGGATTGATCGTGGCGGCGGGCGTCGACGGCCGACATTCGAGATGGCGCTGGTCGTTCCTCACCGAGTTGGCGCGGGCAACCCCGACGATCCGGCTTCTCGTGCTGACCCAGATGACGTTCAACATCGGATTCTTCATGGTGCTGCCGTACCTGTCGGTGCACTTGACGTCCGATCTGGGGCTCGGTGCGGCGGTGGTGGGTGTGGTCCTCGGGATCCGCACGTTTTCGCAGCAGGGACTGTTCTTCATCGGCGGCACCCTGGCGGACCGATGGGGTATCAAGCCGATCGTTCTCGTCGGCTGCGGCATCCGGGTGCTCGGATTCCTCGGAATGGCGGTCGCAGGTTCACTGGCCGGTGTGGTCGCGGCGACGGTGGCCATCGGCTTCGCAGCCGCGTTGTTCTCCCCCGCCGTCGAGTCCGCGATCGCCATCGAGGCGGGAAGAAGTGAGCGCGACGACGGGCCCAGCCGGGTCGAGACGTTCGCGCTGCTGTCGGTGTGCAATCAAATCGGCTCGTTCACCGGCCCGCTGATCGGATCGGTACTGCTGGTCGTCGACTTCCGTGTCGCCTGCACGGTCGCTGCCGTAATTTTCGTCGGCGTCATCGGAGCACACCTGAGATGGCTGCCGAACGAACCGGGCGAGCACCGAGGCGAGTCGTGGCTCTCCGGGTGGAACGACGTGGTGCGCAACAAGACTTTCGTGTTGTTCGCGGTCGCGATGAGCAGCCAACTGGTGGCGTACAACCAGCTGTATCTGCTGCTGCCCCTGGAGGTCGAACGGGCATGGGGATCGCAGGCAGTGCTGGGGTGGTTCTTCGCGATCTCCGCGGTGTTCGTGGTGTCCTCGCAGATGGGCATCACCCGCATGGTCGGCGCACGATCACCCCGGGTCACGTTGCCGGCCGGATTGGCAGTCATGGCACTGTCGTTCGTGGTCGTGGCACTGACGACTCCCCTCGGGCTCAGCGGGTTCGTCGGCCTGCTCCCGGCGGCAGGTTTCGTTGCCCTGCTCGCACTCGGGCAGATGATCGCCATGCCGCAGGCCCGTGACATCGTCCCGCGATTGGCCGGTGAGCGCAGGCTGGGTGCCTACTACGGCTTCATGGCATCACTCGGAGGCATCGGCGTTCTGATCGGTTCGGTCGCAATCGGGGCAGTCATCGACGCGGCTCCATCGACGGGGTGGGGGTCGAGCACGCCGTGGCTCGTGGCCGCCGTCTTCCCCCTCGCCGGCGTCGTGGGTATCCGCTTGGTGCTGAGGAGCCTCCCTTGAGGGCTCGGGACCGGGCCTGAAGCTCCACTATTCGGTGCTGACGGGCAGATCCGGGAATATGAGGCCACAAATTGGAGCGTCAGGCACCCCTGGTAAGCCGGAATCCGAATCGGTACGCGATGATCCCTGCGACAGCCCCGAGCGCCGCACCCATCAGAGGGGCGAACCAGACGGCCCGTCGCAGGAACAGCCCCGATCGAACCTGGAACGAGATGTCCTGCGAGGTCTCGTAGGCGTGGCTCATCTGCACTCCCCGCAGCGGTTCGTACACACCGTTGTACTCGACCTCGGAGAGGGAGTATGCCTGCTGAACGAGCTCGAGAACCGCAGGGAGAAGACCGACAACAGCACCGGTGAGGCTCAGCAGCAGCACGAGTGAACGCACGGTGCGTATCGTAACGAGTCGTGTCGGACGAGGCGTACGGACGGGTGACCAATCCGGAGCGGTTCGCGCCGCTGGTGACTGCGGCGAAAGAATTTGCGGACGAGGTGGCGACACGGTTCGACGTCGATGTCACTCGTGTGGCCGGTGACCCGGGTTCGCAGGTGGTCGAGGCCGTTCACTTCGTACCAGCGCAGGACGATCAGGCGCCGTTGATCGTCTCGTTCACGTCGTTTCCCGGAGTGCTTCTCGATGTGGGTGCATCACAGCGAATCGCGTTGCCCGCGTGCGGGTGCGACGCGTGCGAAGAGGATGTCGAGAATCTGATCGGCCACCTGAACAGGTACCTCTCCGCTCTCGTCTCGGGGCAGTTTTACGAGCGCATCGTCGATTCGATGGTCGAGCATGTGTGGGAAGGCGGTAATTGGCGCAATTCGGGTCGTAGCCCGATTCCCGAGTTACGTGTCGCGATGCCCGAGGATGGGCGATGGAAGCGGTGGTCTCCGAAGTGACCGGTCAGAAGTCCTGCTCGAATCGGTACCAGTCTCCGCTCCAGTCGTAGAACTCGATGGCCTCGTCGTACTGTGGCCGGCCCGGCGCCGGGGGACCGTCGGGGAGGTAGCCGAATCCAATGGAGCCGCCCAGTCCGCTGTCGACGAAGACAAGGCACCCCGTCCCCAGTGGGCGGACGGCCACCACGGTGTAGACGCCGATTCGTTGACCCCCGGATGCGGAACGGCATTGCGAGACAGTCTCCGTCAGCGCGTCCTCGGATACTGCGAACGCAACGGTCCGGGGCAGCGACAACGCCACCGCGCCGACGGTGAGTAGTACGAGAACGGGTGCGACGACACTCCACCCCCGTGCCCGGTACTTGGACCAGCCGATGAGGGCGAATGCCGACCACAGCACCGCGATCACCACGAGCGGGACCACCGCGAGACCGAGGTACAGGCCGTTGGGACTGGGAGGCGTGAAGGCCCACAGAACGAGGCCACACCCGAGCGCTACCAGCACCGTGGTGACGGCGGACGCCCAGTTCCACCATGTCCGATCGGTTGCAGGCATGGTCGCCGACCCTACTTGATTCCACTCCGCGCGAAGGCCATAGGCGCTGTTGGCCTCGGGTCCACATGTAGATCGACCCGCTTCGGTGCGGTGCAGGCCCCCGCTGTGGCAGGCGGCTGAACTTCGGTCGAGAGGTTCGAGCTAGGGCCCGAACATTTCGAGGAACTGCTCGAGGGTGGGTAGCGCGGGAGGTGCTACGACTCCCGGGGACAGGTCGATGCCGCCGAGGGCGCCGAGGACGTCGTCGGTCTGGGCTGCGGCCGAGCCGTAGGTGTTGGCGGCGACCGAGAAGCCGTCGCCGATGGATGCGGAGGCGACGACGCTGGACGCGTCGTCGGCCCAGCCCCATTTGGTTCCGGTCACATCGGCGAGCTCGCCTGTGCCCCAGTCCTGCTGGGTGCCGTCGGTGGCGACGGGACTCGACGAGTTCATCCATCCCAGGATCGGGCTGGCCGGGTCGGTTCTTTTCTTCGCTTCCAGGAAGCGGACGGTATCTGCAGTGCTGGTGTAGGAACTACCCCAGAAACCTCCTCGCGAGGTCGACGGCAATCCGAACTCACCGGCGGTGGCGTCGATGGCGTTCGGGTACTTCGAGTCCAGTGCGGACGCGGCGCCGTCGTCGCTGGATTGGATCATCCGTGCTGCGAGATCGCGGTCACCGGCCGACCCGTCTCCGTGTCGTAGTGCGTAGTCCGCCAGGTACAGCTTGACCGTCGACAACCCTGGTCGGGCGTCGTTCTCGTTGGCGGTTCCCAGGCGCAGCCCGCTGGGCGAGTGCTCGAAGGAGATCGAGGTCCGAGCAGGTACGTCGGCGAAGTTCTCGGGACCGGGGAGCGCCGACGCCGGTGCCGCCGCTGCGAATGCGCAGGCGACGGCGGCGAGGGGCGCGAGGGACAGGTGTCGTAGCGACGGCATGCACGGTGGTACCCCGTTATGGAACCGGTCAATCCGGACTCAGCGAAGAGCGTCCGCGATGCGGGGAACCAGAGTGTCGATGGCGTACGGAATCGACAGCACCGAGTTGTAGGTGATCGCGCCGCGCTGGTCGAGGGTGGCGGGAATGATCGCTCCGTTGCGGCCGGCGGTGGTGTTGGCGAACGAAGCGTTCTCGGCGACGATGTCGAATGTCTCGTCGGGTCCGAGGACGAGCATGACGTCGGCGTCGAGCATGTTGACGTTCTCGGCCGAGAATTCGACGTAGAACGTGTCGCCGGTGTCGCCGTCGAGTACGGGCTGCGGCGTCGCGAACCCGAGGGAGGTGAGGAACTGTCCGCGTCCGTCTCCGGGGAGGAAGCCTGCGTACACGCCGCTGTAGGACATGACGGCGACGCCGGTCTTGCCTGCGAACTCGGGATGCGCGGCGACGGTGTCGGCGATCAGAGCGTCGGTCTCCTCGTTGAGCCGTACCCCTTCTTCCTTCATTCCCATTGCGGTGGCGATGGTTTCGGTTGCAGCAGCGCGAGGCACCGCATACGCCGCCGTACCTTCCGGCCGTGCGACGGTGGGTGCGATCTCGCTGAGCTTGTTGTACGTCGCCTCGTCGAACCCGGCGTTGAGGCCGAGAATCAGGTCGGGTGCGAGCTCGGCGATCTGCTCGAGGTTGGGTTCCGAGTCGGACTCGATGCGGGTGAGTTCGGCGTCGCCGACTTGTTCCTGCGCCCACGGGCCGAGCCCGGTTTCGTAGAACGCGAAACCACTGTTTCCGACGGGAACGTGGCCGAGGGCGAGTACGACGTCGGCATCGGAGACCCCGAGGGTGACGATGCGTTCCGGCGTCGACGGCACTTCGGTGCTTCCGAAGACATGCTCGATGGTCACGGGGAACTCGCCGGTGGGGGCGGTGGACGTCGTCTCGCTTTCCGAGTGGGAACACCCTGTCAGAACGCCTGCGAACAGCATCGCGCCGGCTATCGCTGCACCGATTTTCATCGAACTCATCAACCCGATCTGTGATTCCGCCTATTTGGTCAGGCAACCCTAACCCTTCTCGTCGAGAAGGATGAGCTCGAGGGTTCGTGTCGTAGCCATGTGGCACCGTGGTCGGTGTGACACTGTTCGGTATCGACGTCAGCAATCATCAGGGCAACTTCGATTTCGCCGCGGCCAAGGCCGAAGGGTTCGCGTTCGCGACGCACAAGATCACCGAGGGGTCCGGGTATCGCGATCCGTTCTGGCCGCGGGCCGCTGCGGAGATGGCGACGCATTTTCCCGGGCGGTGGGGCGGGTACGTGTTCTGTCGAACGAACACCGAGCCGGCGGCCGAAGCGGAGACGCTGCGCAATCACGCTGGTGGCGTTGATTTTCCGCTACAGGTGGATTACGAGGACACGACGAACGGCGGGTCGGTGGACGATCTTCTCCGGCGGTTCGACGCCTACCGCGCGGTGGGGTTCCAGCAGTTTCTTCCGGTGTATCTTCCGCGTTGGTTCTGGGAAACCCGGATGGGCAGTGCGCCTCTGGAGCGATTGCCGGTGGGGGTCTGGAACAGCGATTACGTGACCGGGCGTGACTTCGCTTCCCGGTTGTATCCCGGGGACAACTGGGCACCGGCTCGTGGTGGTGGTGGCAGTTTCGGAGGCTGGGCGGACATGGGGGGCAAGCCAGTGCAGATCCTGCAGTTCTCCGAGAGTGCCTCGGTAGCCGGTCAATTCATCGACGCCAACGCTTTTCGGGGCGACGACGCGGCGCTGGCCGAGCTGTTCAGAACACCTGCGTGAACTGGTACCAATCACCGTCGTAATGGGAGTACTCGATGTCCGGTCGTCCGGCATAGTGGGTGTACGAGTTCGGGATTCCCAGCGGGAGGTAGGCCAGGCCCACGCCGTCGACTCGGCCACCGCCCCGCACGTACAGCACGCAGCCGCCGTGCCCTGCCGCATCTGGATCGACCGGCATCGTGTGCCACACGCGGTACAGCCCCACCCGTCGTTCGGCGGTGTCGACGTCGGGGCACTCTTCGGCGGTCGCAGTCAGGGCGCCTTCGGACACGGCGAAGGCAAAGGCCGACGGTATGGACAACGACACGAGGACGGCGGTGACCAGCGCAAACACAGGCGCGATCGCCGTCAGCCGTAGCGTCCGATACTTCGCCCACCCGACCAGGCCCAGCAGCAGCCACACCGCGGCCACGGCGAGCACGGCACCCTGCGCGATGCCGAAGTACAGGTAGTTACGTTCGGGCGGTACGTACGCCCACAGCACGAGCAGGCACACGAGAGCGGCGAGTGCCGCCACCACGATCGTCAGTCCAACCCACCACGGCGCCCCCCTGGGCCTGTCGGTCATCCACGACACTGTGCCACGTCGGCGCCGAGTTCACGCGCGTTTCGGCGGGGGCACCGTGATGGAGGCGATGAGTGCGGCGTTGACGGGGTCGTCCCAGGCGCTGGGGGTGATGTTTCGCACCTGCCCATCAACCACCCCGCGGTTCAGGTCGATCCGCGTCGTCGTTCCCGCCTCGAAGTCGAGCTTCAGCATCTCGTCGGTTTCGTGTACCTGCCATTCGATTCCGTGCGGGCCGTAGGCGCGATCTGCTCGGGAGAACGTCATGTCGGGCCGATCCTCCTCTGCAACATCGATTGTTCGCCGGTGTTGCTCGTCGAGGACCCGGACCTTCGTGCTCGGCCAGGTTCGGATCACCCCGTGTCGACGGTTGTGCATCATGTGCGATCCGGACGCGTCGATCAGATAGAGGGACCCGCCGACCACGGCCGACGCGCTGGAGCCCGTCGTGGCGTACCGGTCGATGATCACGGAGTTCTCGTCGACGACAGTGCATCGGTGGACGTCGTGTTCGGACGTGATCCAACACCCGCCGGGGACGGCGTGGAGGCGTCGGGTCCAGCGGTTGTCGGTCGGTTCGATGGTGAGCGGCAACAGAAACCGGGTAGTCGAGGGAACGGCACCTGCTGCCTCGACACGCAACAGGACGGGGTCCGACGCATGCATGACCCACACGTCGCTGCCGTCGCTTGACACGGCGCCGGCGACGAAAGGCGTTGGTGGTGAGAGCATATCGAGATCGAGATCGACGAGGATCCCTGTCGTCTGCATGTGGCCGTTCTCCATGGGCTCAGGATCCCACCAAGGATCACCCGTGGGGACGGCGTCGATCTCGTCGAGGCGCTCGGTTCCGTCGACTCCGCGCCAGCCGTTGTCGATGTTCTCGACTTGCTTGTGCACGAGGTGCATTCGCTCGATTCGACCGTGCACCCGAGCGGGTCGGTCGATCGCTCGGTCGTCGAGGACCGCACTGAGCCTCCCGTCGAGCATCACCGACCCGTTCATGGGGTAATCCGCCCACCACTGCCCGCTCCAGCCGTCGCCGTAGACGAGGTGCAACCACCGGAGTTCTCCGTCCCGCCCTCGGGGACCGGCTCCGAAGGCGGGACGGGCTGTGGCCCTGCGTTTGTCGTCGAGCACCGAGCGGACGGGGCCCGCCGAGTGGTGCTCGAGGGCGACGTCGACCACGTCGCCCACCGATGCACGTGGGAACGACCCGTCTTGGATGACCCAGCCTGCGACGAATATGCGCAGAGCTTTCGGTCGTTCCGCGGACTCCACTCCTGGCTTGCTCATGTCAGTCCCGACGCACTAGGGGAACCGTGCGGCGAAGCGTCACGGGCGTCGGGTCACCGTGCGAGTAACCGTACACCCGCGGCTGCGTCAGCTACCAGCGACTGCTGTTGCGCCTCCCAGACCGTCGACGAGGGTCGGGAGGAAGAAAGGGATGGACAGCGCCGTCGGCCCGATCGCGGAACCGGCTTCCTGGCCGACGAATCCGGCGACGGCGCCCTTCGCGACGGCCGGAATCTGCCGCGACACGTCCGAGGTCAGGAACTCCTGCAACGCCTGGTCGGTGTCGACCTGGGTGAACACGATGTCCGCGTCGATCTTCGAGATGTTCTCCGCCGAGACGGTGGTGGAGAACGGCGATTCACCGTTCGAGAGGGACGTCACCGATTCGGGCGTGGTGAATCCGAGATTCTCGAGCAGCTCGACGCGAGGATCCGTCGGCAAGAGCAGGTAGTAGACGTCTGCTGCCTCGGACACGTAGGCGATGGATCGACCGTCGAATTCGGGGTGCTGATCGCCGGCGTCGGTGACCTGTCGATCGAGGTCGGCGACGAGGTCGCGGGCTGCGTCGGCGCGGCCGAGAACCTCCCCGGTGGTGGTGATGACGTCACGCCACGGCGTCGACCACAGTTCTTCCGGCGGTGCGACGACGGGGACGCCTGCCGCGGTCACAGCGTCGTATTCGGCCTGGGTGAGGCCGGAGTGCGGTGCCATCAGCACGTCCGGGTCGGTGGCGAGGAGTTGTTCGACGGGGAGTTCGTACGCCGAGTTGTCGAGTAGTACCGGGGTCGGCCCGCCGAGGTCCTCGATGGCGTCGGACACCCACGGGTACATCAGGTCGTCGCCTCCGCCGTATTCGGCCGACGGGATGGCGACAGGTACGACGCCGAGGGCGAGGACTGCGTCGGTGGTGCCGAATCCCCAGGTTGCGACGCGTTCCGGTAGTGCTTCTACTGTTGTCTCGCCGTACATGTGGTCGACGGTGACCGGGAAGGAACCCTCGGCTGCTGGTGTGGCAGCCGAGTTGTCGGCGGGGTCGGAGGCGCTGCATCCGGCCAGTGCGAGGGACGCGATTGCAGCAACGGCGACTGCGGTGATGTGTAGCTTCATGAAGATCCTGTACGTCGAACGATGCGGACCTTCAGGTTAGCCTTCGCTTACTCAAGGGAGTGGATCGGCCGGGGAACGTTTAGGCAGACTCATCGTCGGGCACCGTAGTTGTATGAGCGACACAACGAAGGTCACCGTAGAACGCACCATCGAAGCTCCCGTCGACGCGGTGTTCGATGTGCTCTCCAATCCCGAGCGGCATCAGAAGATCGACGCCTCCGGCTTCATTCGCGGCGTGGATCATGCCGATCGCATTCAGAAGGTCGGTGAGGTGTTCACGATGAACATGGCCGGCGATCACATGGGCGGCGAGTACCAGACCGACAACCACGTCACCGGTTACGCCAAGGACAAACTGCTCGCGTGGACCACCGCGCCTGCGGGCACCGAGCCTCCCGGGTGGGAGTGGTTGTGGGAGCTGGAATCTCAGGGTCCCAACGAGACGCTGGTGCGCCACACGTACGACTGGTCGAAGGTGACGGACAAGAAGCTTCTCGAGAAGGTGAAGTTCCCGCTGGTCACGGAAGATCAGTTGAACAGCACGCTGTCCTTGTTGGACGCGGAAGCGACAACCTGATCGGTCTCAGCCCGACGTAGTTCTCAGCTCGACGTAGTTCTGACTCCGCCGCGCTCACTGCCCTCGTATCGAGACGGGCGGTGGGCGCGGCGTTGTCGTGCGCGGGTCAGTTGACGCGGTCGGCGAATCCGGCGGGCAGGTCCGACGGCGCGGCGGAGATGATCGTGTCGTCGTCGGCCCCGACGTTCTCGAACAGAGTGATCTTCGCGAATTCCGGCACGACGTAGATGGGGTAGGTAGGCCCTGCGTCGCGGTAGGCGCGCATTTCGTCGAGGTGGTCGTTCTGGTAGAGAACGGTTTTGGTGCCGTCGAGCTCGATCCACTGTGGGAAGAAGATGGTGCCGTGCAGGCGTCGCTTGCCCGGCAGAACGTTGACGACGACGGAGGTTCCTGTCGGCTCGTTCCACGAGATCTTGTAGACGTCGTCGTCGAACTGCACCAGGTCGACGGCTTGATCCTTGACCCATCGTCCGCCGACCATGCCGGTGTGGATGCGGTAGTCGATGGTGGTGGCGTTCTTGACGTACATCTCGTATGGCCAATTGTTGGCGTAGGTGTAGATGAAGCGGTGTCCGACGATTCCGCTGAGATCCTGTGGGGGAATGGGATTCTGCACTGTGGTCATACTTTGATTTTGCCACAAAACTAGTATGGTCACAAAACTATCCTGTGGGAGCATGGTCACATGACGTCAGATGCGAGCGAACTCGCTCGTCGGCTCGGCCCGCTGCGACGCGCCCTGTTGCGCGCGACCCGGACCGCTGCCGACCTGCCCGACATCCCCGATGCCCAGATCGAAGTCCTCCGCGCGTTGGTCGAGGATCCGTCGTCGACGCCGGGTGGGCTGGCGACCCGTCTCGATCTGGCGCGATCGACGGTCAGCAACCTGGTGAAGGCGATGGTGACCAACGGGCTCGTCGAGCGGACCGCGGCGACGACGGATCTACGGAGTGCGCAGCTCTGCGCCTCGCCGAAGGCGGTCGAGTTGCTGGCGCGGTACGACAGGTCGAGCTCGCAAGTGCTGTCCGACGCCCTCGCGACGCTCCCCGAGCGCGATCGGCGTGCGGTGGCAGCGGCGTTACCCGCGTTGGCGGCGATCACGCAGGTGCTCCAGCGGCCGTGATCGACGGCCTAGGTGGCCTGAGGCGTCGCGCTGTTAGGCGCAGCGGAGTGATCGCCCGCGATCCTGCCGGTGCGCTTGACCGCCCAGACGATCAACGCGATGGGAACGACCCAGTTGAGCAGGAGGTTGCCCGGGTGGTTGTTGGTCATCTCGGTGGACGACGCCAGTGCACCGGCGATGACGTGGCAGACGGCCATCGCGAACACGACGCCCGCCCACATCGCGCTGATGGACTTGTTCTTCTCGTGGAATCGCGGGGTGCCCCAGTACTGCGGGTCCACCGAGTCGCGGGCGTACTGCTCGGTGAACGGCACCGTCACGACCGAGACGGCCATGACGGCGGCCAGCACGAACGTCGCGCCGCCGCGGCCGAAGTCGGCCAGGGCGTCGTTCAGGCCGCTGTTGCCGAGGAACCCGAGCAACGCGATGATCCCGAAGGTCACGATGCCGGCCGCGTCGATGATCTTGATGCCGCCGTTGCCCCTGGCCACGGACTTGGTGCGGCCGACGAACGCCAGCGCGAGCGAACTCACGCACGCCAGCAGTGCGGCGATCCCGACTGCGCTCGCGCCCATTCTCTCGGTCAGGATGGCGAACAGCGCCCAGGGCGCCAGGCCGAGGATCATCATTTTGCCGTTCATGGTGGGAGCCTTTCGACAGCACTGCGCCGGACTAGCGGAATTCGATGAGATCAGCTTCCAACGATCGGCGTGGCAGATCATCGGTGTAGGCACGCACGATTCGCTGCCACTCACCCGATATGTATGAATCGACGCGTTCCGCCGAGGTCGGCGCCGCCTCGGCGTTACCGTCGTAAGTATGAAGTTGCCGTCCACCGGGGCGCGCAGGTCGATCGTCGACGAGATCGACTCCGCGCTGGACCTGGCGATGAACGGCATCGGTCCGCGGACGCTGGTGGTCACCGCCGGGCCGGGCAGCGGCAAGTCGCATACGCTGCGTCGACTCGTGTCCGGCCGGGGCATCGAAACGCGGTGGGCGACGGCCGACGAGTTGTCCTGGCGTCAGCCCTATGCGGTGGCCGCGGCTCTCATCGGCGTCGCCGTGCCGACGACGGCTCCGGCCGGGTTCGACACCGAGCTCTATGCAGCGGTCGACTCGCTGTGCGCGGTTCGGCCGCAGCTGCTGGTCGTCGACGATGCGCACAACGCGGACGCGGGCAGCCTGGAAGTGTTGTCCCACCTCGCCGCGGCGGCGAAGGATCTGCCGTTGGTGGTGCTCGTCGCGCGGCGTCACCTGCCCACCCGTGAGCTGTTGACTCGGATGCTGGCCCGTCCGACCGTCCGCGAGTGGAATCTGCCGGCAATGGACGCCGCGGATCTCGAGGTGCTGGCCCACGAGGTACTCGGTGCGTGGCCGGATGCCGCGTTGTCGACACTTCTGGCGCGGTCGGGTGGTAACCCGATGCACGCGTTGACGATGCTGACGGAGCTGCGTGCGCAGGGCACCGTCGTCGTGAAGGACGGCAGGGCAACCGCGCCGAGCATGCTCGACGCGTCGGCGTCCAGCAGCTTGGAATCCGCCATTGCGGAACAGCTTTCGCTGCTCGACGCATCCTCACGTGATCTCGTTCGCAAGCTCGCGGTGTGGGGCGGGCCTGCCACACTGGCCGAGCTGGCCGACCTCGGAGACACGTCGGCCGCGGTGATGGTCGGGGCGGCGCAGACGGTGATCGACGCGGGCATGGTCGACGCGTCGCCGAGCGGGGAGTTGACGTTCACGCACGACGTCTATGCCGACGTGGCGTACGACGGTCTGGCGCCGCCGCTTCGGGCGATTCTGCACACGGAGGTCGCGCGTCACCACGAGGCCGCGGGCAACCGACAGATGGTGGCGCATCACCTGCTTGCGGCGGGCGGGGACGAGTCGGTTCTCGGTGCGGCGGTGAGCCGGGCTCAGGAGGAATTGCAGTACGTTCCCGCGGTCGCCGTCGACCTGTTGGGGACGGCGACGGCAACCGTGGCAGGGTCTTTCGAGCTGGACCTGGCGACGGCACTGGCGCGCAGCGGCCAGCTCGCCCGATCGGCCGAGGTTGCAACGCAGGGTCTGTCGAACGCGACCGATCCCGCCGTCGTGCCGTTGCTGTACCGAACGCTGCTGTTCACCTCGATCGCGCAAGGAAAGTCGCAGCACGCGCTCGGGTTGATCTCGTCGACGCTGCAGATGCCCGTCGACGACGCCACCCGCGCGGGTCTGCTGGACACGCAGCGGTACGTCTCGCTGTTGGAGGGCGTCACCCCGGTGCCCGGCGGGGAGCTGGGGGCCGTTCAGGGACCGGTCAGTGTGTTGGTCACCGAGGCGCTGCGACGGTTTCTCTCCGGCGCTGTCGACAGTGGGTTGAACCTTGCGCTCGAAGCGTCTCAGCAGGAAGGTGCGGTGGGCGCAGGTTTTCAGCTCAGCACGTCGGCGGATGTCTGGCCGCCGTTCATCGAGCTGTACGCGCACGGACCCGTCGCGGCGGAAGCGCTGATGGACCGCGCTCAGCAGCTGCGGACCGACCGCGGCGCGGCGTGGATGACGGCGTACCAGGACTTCACCCGCGGAGGCATCGCGATGAAGAGAGGCCGGCTCGACGACGCGGCCGCGCACATCGACGCCGGGTTGGAACGCGCGGGCTCGGCGGACATGGGGTGGACGTCGATCGCGGAGGGCACCCGCGCTCAGATCGACCTGTACCGAGGCGACGTGGAGGCGGCGCTCGCGCGGCTGGATGCGTTCGAGAGCTCGGGCCAGCCGCATCAGTTCGGACTCCCGATCTGCGGGATGACGCGGGTGTCGTTGCTCGAGTCCGGCCGCAAGTTGTTGCCTGCGGTGGCCGCGGCCCGCAGGTATTGGGGTGGGGCCAGGGCGTTGGGGATCTACGGGTGGCTTCCGTCGTTCGCCGTCGATTGCGCTCGCCTGGCTCGGCGGACCGACGACGGTGAGTTCGCCGCGGAGATCGTCGACACCCTCGCGGAGATTTCCGATCCACTGCCCGTCGCGAGCGTCGGACCGGTCGCACTCGCCCGGGCACTGTGCGCGGGTGATTCGGAGGCCGTCGTCGCGCAGGCCGTTCGGAGCGCGGAGAACGCTCGCCGGGAAGGAAACGTCATCGCCGAGGCCGCAGCCTGGGAAGAAGCAGCGTGCGAGCTCGCGGCGTCGGGAGACAAGACCACTGCACGTGAACATGCACGGACCGCGCTGCTGATCACTCAGAACATGGGCGCCACCGCGTTGTCCTCGCGAATTGCCATGCGCCTGCGCCCGCTGGGCGTGCGGTTGGATCCACGGACCGTCCGAGAGCGACCGCGGACGGGATGGGACAGCCTCACCCGGACGGAGACGACCATCGCGGACATGGTGGCGAGCGGTCGGAGCGGCCCGGAGATCGCGCAGAGCCTGTTCATCTCCCAGCGCACCGTGCAGACGCACGTCTCGCACGCACTGACCAAGCTGGGCCTGCGTACCCGAGTGGAACTCGCCGCCCTCGTCGCCGGCCGCCGGGAGTGACTGGCAGGGATATCTACGTGCTCTGACCGATGTTCCTCCACGGTGCCGAAGACCAGGATCGAAGCATCGCACCGACGAACGGGAGTCCCCTCATGACGAACGACACGCTCACCACCGACCCGCACCGGCCGGCGCCCGTCGACGTCGTCCACCACACTCACCTGAACGGTGTGTTCGCCCCGCAGCGCGAGGAGGTGGACGTCGTGGATCTGCCTGTCGTCGGCGAGATCCCGGCCGACCTGAAGGGCAGTTACCTGCGGAACGGACCCAATCCGCGTTTCGACCCGATCGGATCGTTCGTCTTCCCGCTCGACGGCGACGGGATGGTTCACCGGGTCAGCATCGCCGACGGCCGAGCGTCGTACACCAATCGATTCGTTCGGACGCCGATGGTCGAGCTCGAAGAGCAACGCGGAGAGGCGATCTGGTCCGGTGTGATGGACGGGTACACGCCGCCGGCGTCGGTCGTCGGCGATGCTCTCGCCGGCACCACCCGTCAACTGCCGGACATCAACATCGTCGATCACGCGGGCAAGCTCCTGGCGATGGCAGAAGGCGACCGGCCGTACCTGCTGGACCGCGAGAAGCTCGCGACGCTCGCGCAGGAGGACTGCGACGGTGCGATGCGGGTCGGCAGCACGGCGCACCCCAAGATCGATCCGCATACCGGTGAGATGGTGCTGTTCAACTATTCGCTGGAAGCGCCGTATCTGACGTGGTCGATCGTCGGCGCCGACGGCCGGGTGTTGTTGTCGCCGACTCCCGTCGACGGTCTCGACAAGCCGTACATGATTCACGACATGGCGCTGACGCAGAAGTACGTGGTGCTGTTCGTCAATCCGCTGGTGTTCGACCTCGCCGCTGCGATGACCGGTGGAGCGCTGCTGTCGTGGCAGCCGGAGCGGGGCACCCGCATCGCGCTGATTCCTCGCGACGGTGGTGCAATTCGGTGGATCGACACGGAGGCGTTCTGGGTGTGGCACTTCGCCAACGCCTTCGACAATCCCGACGGCACCGTCACCGTCGACTACGTCGAGCATCTCTTTCCCGGCGGACTCACGAAGCCGACGGGCGTCAACAACCCGGCGTTGACGCGTGCACTGCTGAATCCTGCCACCGGTGCGGTGAGCCGTACGCAGATCAGTGACCGGTTCGGTATCGAATTCCCGCGCGTCGACGACAGGTTGCTGACGCTCGATCACGGCCGCATCGCCACCGTCGGAAAATCCGAGGTCGACGACGGATTCCTCGAATCACTGTTCTTCCACGACGTGCACTCCGGGCGCGACGAGGTGTGGTCTCCCGGAGTGGCGATCGGCGAGCCCATCTACATTCCGGGTGAGACACACGATTACTGGGGTGCGATCGGCACCGACCCCGAGGATCTGACATCCCGCTTCTACATCCTGGACGCCGACAATCCAGCGGACGGGCCGCTGGCGACGATCGAGCTGCCCATCCGTGTTCCCGCGGGGTTGCACGGCATTTGGGTCCAATAAGGCGCGCCGTACCGTCATCGGGTAGAGGATCGAACCCATGAAGACGTTCGTACGGAAACTGACGGTGTGTGGGGCAGTGGTGATCGGTGCGGTTCTCGGTCCGGTGGCAGTCGCGTCCGCGGAGGTCACGGTGCCGTTCCAGATCGACCCGGCGCCGTACGGAAACACCAACGGCAGCTTCGATTCGCCCGAGGTCCGCTGCGTGGCGGTACTCGGCGAACAAACTGGCGTCGCCAGGATCACCAGCCCGGCCGACGGCAGGCCTGGGTGCTATCAGGTCGCCGACGTGCGCTGGCTGAACCTCTCCACCGGAGCGTCGGGTGCGGCCCGCATGTCCGACGGATTGGGCGGCGCACAACGCGAGGCAGTACTCACGACCGGGCCGGGACAGGTCGCTGTTGTCGCCGTTCCGGCCTACGCCACGACGGTTCCCGGGTTCGCCACCTTCTACGTTCCGTAGTTCGACAGTCGAGCTAGCCCGTCGACTCGTCGTCGCGTGGTGGGTGTGGCACGTTCTCGTCGTCGACGTGTGCGCCCACGGCAGTGTTCTCGTCTGCCGGGTGGTCGCGGGGGCCGTCGTTGGTGCCGTGGGATTCCACTGCGGCGTCGGCGTCGCTGGGCATCGTCATGAGGTCTCCTGGGGTTCGAAGCTCGGTCTAGCGCCGCGGACGCGGTCGAGGAGAGTGTGCCCGTTTCGGCGGAAACTACACAGGACTCGAGGGAGCTACTCAGGTGCCCGGCCGGATGCCTGTGTAGATACCGGGCACTCGAAAGCGAAGGGGCGGTTCGTCGTACTCCTCGAGGGCGTGCGCGGTCCACCCGGCGATACGGGATAAGGCGAACAGTGCCTCCGGGGTATCGGGCCGGAGACCGAAGGCGCACGTGAACGTGGCGAGCGCAAAATCGGAGTTGGGGAACGTGTCGAACCGATCGCGCATCTCGTCGATCACGATGTCCGCGGCTGCCACCACGGCGGGGTCCGCGCCGCTAGCCGGGTCGCGCAGCAGTCGGAGCAACTCCTGGGCGCGCGGGTCCCGGTCGGTGTAGATCACGTGGCCGAACCCCGGCACCCGCTCGCCGGATCGAAGGTGTTGTGCGAGTGCGGAAATCGGGTCGACGCGTGCGGACATCATGAACCGGTACGCCGGCTCGGCCGCGGATCCGTGCAGTGGTCCGTCGATGCACCCCAAGCCTGCGGCGACGACCGAGTAGAGGTGGGCGCGCGTGCTGGCCGCGACCCGCACGGCGAGCGTCGACGCCGCCAGGCTGTGATCGAGCATCAGCACGAGGGCGGATCGCAGTACGCCCAGCCCGCGAGGGTCTGATGTCTCCGATCGCACTGCAGCCCACATCGACTCCGCGACGGAGGTGTGCGGCGCCGGTCCGGTCAGAGAGGCGGCGACGGTCGCCAACAATTGGCCGGCCTCGGAGACAACCGATTTCGGACTGATGTCGACCCGCATCGGGCGGTGGGTCGCGGCGACGTCGACGGCGAGGCGGATGCGGTCGATGAACCGGCACTCCGGCGACAGTGAGGCAGCGGCATCTCGGCACTTCTGTGCCACAACGGAATCGATGCGGAAAGACCGCTCCGAGTCCAGTTGTCCCGTCCACACGAAGTGCGCTACCGACTCGAACGAGTAGGCGGTCAGGTCGACGGCGTTGCGGCCGCGGTAGTACAGGTGATCGTCGTCCAGCAGGGTGATCCGAGTTCTGATCCGTTCCACCGTCCCGATGTCGGTGCGGCGTGCGGTGTCGCGACCGGCGAGTGCTTCGACTTCCTCGACGTCGAAGACGCTGCCCCTGACGCCGGGGAGGCGACTACTGGTCAGCAACCCGCGGCTGACGTAGGCGTAGACGGTTTCGGGTTTGACCCCCAACCGGGCGGCGGCCTGGGCGGTGGTGAGGAGATCTCGGCCGTCGGGGGATGGCATGTTCGCCTCTCGGTTCGGCGTGCTGAACATTGACTCTATCAACATTGACAACGATCAATGTTAACGCGGATCGTGGTGGGTGACCAGCAGAGGAGAGATGTCATGAGCGTTCTCGACGCCCCGCGTGGGCTACACAATGTCGTCGTCACGTCCACGTCGATCGGTGACGTCCGAGGCGACGAAGGTTTCTATCACTACCGTCAGTATTCGGCGATCGACATCGCCGAGAGCCGCACTTTCGAGGATGCGTGGTTCCTGATGGTGGAGGGTCGTCTGCCGAACCTGTCCGAGCGAGCAGAGTTCAGCCGTACGGTCGCGCCGCTGCGAGTCCTGCCGGCCCAGGTGCGCGAGGCCGTGGCGTCGGTCGCCGCGACCGGTCCGGAGCAGCCGCTTCTGGCGCTGCGCACGGTTCTGTCCGGCATGCCCGGCGCTGTTCCGCTGTACGAATCCACCGAGGCCGACAAACGAGCGACGGCGTTGCGTCTGTGTGCGGTGACGCCCACCGTTCTGGCTGCGGTCCATCGCCTTCGGTCGGGTCAGGAGCCGATCGAACCGCGGGAGGATCTGACGACGGCGCAGAACTGGCTGTTCATGATCAGTGGCGACGTTCCGAGCGACGCTCATGCCAGGGCGGTCGACCGGTACCTGACGGCGACCATCGATCACGGGTTCAATGCGTCGACGTTCACGGCGCGAGTGGTCGCGTCGACGGGGTCGGACATCGCCTCCGCCGTGTGTGCGGCGATCGGCGCGTTCGCCGGTCCGCTGCACGGAGGTGCGCCGGATCGGGCGTTGGACGGGCTGGATCAGATTGCCGACCTGGCGGACGCGGATTCCTGGGCTCGCACGAAAATCACAGCGGGTGAACGCATCATGGGGTTCGGTCACCCGGTGTATCGCACCGAGGACCCCAGGTCGGTGATGCTCCGCGAAACGGCGCAGCAGCTGGGAGGCGAACTGATCGACAAGGCCGCGCAGGTGGAGAAGGTGATCGCCGCGGCGCTGGCGGATCTGAAACCGGACCGGAAGCTCTACGCGAACGTCGAGTACTACGCGGGCGTGCTGATGGAGCTGTGCGGGATACCCAGGTCCATGTTCACGCCGACCTTCGCGTGCAGTCGGATCGTGGGGTGGTGCGCCAACATCGTCGAGCAGTCCGCGGACAGTAAGATCATCCGGCCCATCGCCCGGTACGACGGTCCCGAGGCACCCCAGGCGCTTCCTGCGCTGTGACGTGTTCGGGTGTCCCGGGGCCGCCGCGCCGGCGTCGGATATATCTTGTGGTGGATGCGTATCGCGGTGGTGGAGGACAACGACGGACTCGGTGAGGCGCTGGTCGAGGCGCTGACCGAAGTCGGCCACGCGCCCGTTCGGATGCGCCGCGGAGCGGATGTACTGCTCGGCTACCACGACATGGACGTCGTGTTGCTCGACCTCGGGCTGCCGGACATGGACGGGCTCGAGGTGCTGCGCAAGCTCCGAACTCTCAGTCCGGTGCCGGTCGTGGTGCTGACGGCGAGGGACGACGAGCGTTCGGTGGTGCGCGCGCTGCGCGGCGGTGCCGACGATTACGTCGTCAAGCCCGCTCGGCTCGGTGAACTGCATGCGCGGCTGGAGGTGGCGGCGAGGCGTCGCAGTGCGGCGGCGGAGTCCTCGGCGGACCGAGTGGTGCTCGGCGATGTCGTGGTCGATCTCGTGGGCCGCGGCGTCGAAGTCGACGGCACGGACATCGGGCTGACGACCAAGGAGTTCGACCTGCTGGCTCACCTCGTGACGAGGCGGGGTGAAGCCGTGAGCCGCGAGCAGTTGATGGACGCCATCTGGGGTGATGCGTACGTGGCGATCTCGCGCACGCTCGATGTTCACATGACGGCGCTGCGGGCCAAGCTCGGGCGCCCCGGGGCGATCGTCACCATCCGCGGCTTCGGTTACCGCTGGGACACCTGACGTGCGACGCCGGGTGCTGGTCGTGTTGATGATCTACTCCATCGTCGTCGTGCTCGCGCTTGCAGTGCCTCTGGCGGTGTTGGTGGGGCGGGAACGCGTGCAGAGGTTCGGCGAGAACCGTGCTGCGGCAGCGACGTTCTTCGCGGAGTTGTCCTCGCGGGAGGACGAGTCCGGGGTTCCGAGACTACGAGAGTCCGTGCAGCGCTACCACTCTCTGTACGGCGAGGGGCTCGCCATCGTCGACCGGGGCGGTGTGGTGCGTGCGTCGGCGGGTATCGACGTCGGCCGGCCCGACGTGCAGGAGGCCGTGTCGGGAGCACTACGTAACCAACGCGGCGACGTCCCTTCGAGTTTGACGCCGTGGGCCCAGTCCGAGGTGTTGGTCGCGGCTCCCGTCGGCGGTGGAACACAGGTGGACGGTGCGGTGGTGATCGATGCGTCGACCGATGCGGCGCGTAGAGACGTGGCGGTGGCGTGGGTGGTCATCGGCGCAGGTGCGCTGCTGATCCTGGTGTCCGTGGCAGTGATCGCTGCTGCGTTGTCGCGCTGGGTGGTTCGGCCGTTGACGGCGTTGTCGTCGCGTGTGCAGTCGTTCGGAGACAAGTTCCACGCCGAGCTGCCGGCGGAGGAGACGCCGAGGCCGGAGTCGACCGAGTACGTCGGGCCGCCGGAAGTGCGTGAGCTGTCCGGTGCCTTCGACGCCATGGCCGACGACGTGGAGGCGGCCACTGCGGCTCAGCGTCGGCTGGTCGCGGACACCGCCCATGCGTTGCGTAATCCGCTGGCTGCGCTGCGTATTCGACTGGATGTGCTGGGTATGAGGGTGCCGGATTCGGCGTCCGAGGCGCACCTGAAGACGACTCTGGAGGTGGACCGGCTGAGCACCGTCGTCGAGGATCTTCTCGTCCTGGCGGCTGCCGAGACGCCGGCGAGCGCGCGACCGACAGGGTGCGACACCGGGGCGGCGATACTGGGTCGCGTCGAATTCTGGTCGACCACACTGGCCGTCGCGGGGATGTCCTTCTCGCTCGCCGTCGCCGACGATGTGCCGTGCGCAGCGTTGCCGGAGGACGACATGATCAGGATTCTCGATGCGCTGCTGAGCAACGTCACAAAGTATGCGGGCGCGGGTTCGTCTGTCGAGATCGGGTGCCGAGAGAGCGACGGCCACGTGCTCGTGTGGGTGGCGGACTCGGGAGGGGGAGTACCCACGGGTGAGTTGCCGAAGGTGGTCGACCGGTTCTATCGGGCGCCGGGGGTCGGGGGTGAGGGCACGGGGCTCGGCCTGTCGATCGTCCACGCCTTGACCGAGCGAGCAGGAGGGTCCTTGCAGGTCAGTGCGGGTGTGCCGTCGGGTCTGCGCGTCGAGCTGGCAGTACCGGCGGTCCTTTCCTAAGAGAGTGTTAGGAAATCGGAAACGGTTTTGTTCGGGGCTGTGCCTGGGGTCACAGTAGGGGCAGACGGTTGCCGTACACCTCGCGGCGACCAGCACGAGCCCCTGTGTGGAAGGACTGCCCATGGCCAACGAGGCCACCTCGACCGCTGACTCACCGCGGTCCGCACCCGTTTCGTCTCCCGCGGCGACCCGGCGCGCGGTGTTCAACACGCTCCGCGGGTCGTCGGGCAACCTCGTCGAGTGGTACGACGTGTACGTCTACACGGTGTTCGCGACGTACTTCGAGAATCAGTTCTTCGATTCGGCGGACAAGAACTCGACCGTGTACGTGTACGCGATCTTCGCCGTCACGTTCCTCATGCGTCCGGTGGGTTCGTGGTTCTTCGGCCGCTACGCCGACCGGAACGGCCGACGTGCTGCGCTGACGTTCAGCGTCTCGATGATGGCTGCGTGCTCGCTGGTCATCGCGTTGACGCCGGGACGCGAGAGCATCGGTGTGTGGGCAGCGGTCATCCTGATTCTGTGCCGTCTGGTGCAGGGCTTCGCGACGGGCGGCGAGTACGGCGCGTCGGCGACGTACATGTCCGAGGCCGCGACGCGGGAGCGTCGGGGATTCTTCTCGTCGTTCCAGTACGTCACCCTCGTCGGTGGACATGTGCTCGCGCAGGTGACGCTGCTGATCATGCAGGCGTTCCTGGACCGGGGGCAGATCGAGGAGTTCGGTTGGCGCATCGCCTTCTTCATCGGCGGTGTCGCTGCGGTGGTGGTGTTCTGGCTGCGTCGCAGCATGGACGAATCGTTGACGAAGGATCAGCTGGCGGCCGTGCGCAGCGGTGCCGACCGTGCGTCGGGCTCGATGAAGGAACTCGTGCTGAACCATTGGCGCCCGCTGCTGGTGTGCTTCATGGTCACGATCGGCGGCACCATCGCGTTCTACACGTACAGCGTCAACGCTCCGTCGATGATCAAGACGGCGTACGAAGACCGCGGCATGACCGGCACGTGGATCAATCTCTTCGGCCTGATCTTCCTGATGTTGCTGCAGCCGATCGGCGGAATGATCAGCGACAAGGTCGGTCGCAAGCCGCTGCTCGTGTTCTTCGGTATCGGCGGTGTCCTGTACACCTACGTACTCATCACGTATCTGCCGTCCGCGACGTCGGTGGTGGAGTCGCTCGCGCTGGTGTGCGTGGGTTACGTCATCCTGACCGGCTACACCTCGATCAACGCGATCGTGAAGGCGGAGCTGTTCCCGTCGCACGTGCGTGCGCTGGGCGTCGGCCTCGGGTATGCGCTGGCGAACTCGGCGTTCGGTGGCACTGCGCCGCTGATCTACCAGGCCGCGAAGAACGGTGGCCACGTCCCGTGGTTCATCCTCTACGTGACGGTGGTGATCGCGGTGTCGCTGGTGGTCTACATCTTCGTTCTGCGGAACAAGTCCGAGACGGTTCTGGACCGGGAACAGGGTCGCGCTTTCCAGTAAGCGACCTCGTCTTAGGGTGAGAACCATGGCCCAGCCCGCAGCGCTGTTCTCGAGAAGAGCAGTTCTGCGGGCTGTCGGCGTAGTTGCCGCCGGTGCAGTGGCAGGGTCATCTGTGTCGTGCTCGTCGGAGCCGTCGCCTCGCGTGCGTCTCGCGGCCGGTGAGATCGGCGGGTTCTTCTGGGAGTTCGGCGGACTGCTCGCCGACGCGGCCGCGGGTGCCGGAGCGGCCGACCTCGTCCCGCTGACGACCGAGGGCTCCGTCGACAACCTCGATGCGCTGCAGGCCGGGCGAGCCGAGTTGGCGATGACGCTCGCGGACGCGGCCTACGACTACCCCGCTCGGGATCTGACGGCGGTGGGGTGTGTGTACGAGAACTACTTCCAGGTCGCTGTGCGCGCCGATTCGGGGATCGAGTCCATCGACGACCTGCGGGGGCTGTCCGTCAGCATCGGCGCTCCTGGTTCCGGCGCGACGCTGGTGTCCCGCCGGGTGCTCGATGCGGCCGGGCTGCCCGGCGCCGTTCGCGAGGTGCAGTTGTCGATGAACGAGGCTGCAGATGCGTTGTACGCCGGCGACGTCGACGCGGTGATGTGGGCGGGTGGGTTGCCGACGCCTGCGTTCGCCGATCCTCCGACACCGGTGCGGCTACTCGATCTGGGCGGAGTGGTCGCGGGTCTGAGGAGCGAGTTCGGGACCGCGTACGAGGCGGTACCGGTGCCGGCAGGTGTGTACGGCGAGCACCCCGAGGTGACGACGGTAGGCATCCCGAATCTGCTGCTGGTCCGCCCGGATGTGCCGGACGAGACGGTCGCAGCGCTGGTGAGCGTGCTGCTGGACAGCTCGTCGGCGTTGGTTCCTCGCCAGGCGATCGGCAGTCAGTTCCTCGACGCCCGGTCGCTCGTCATGACCGGTGCGATCCCGCTCCACCCGGGCGCCGAGGCGGAGTACCGCCGCAGGCACGGGTGAAGGCGCGTTCGTCCGTGAGCCCATGAGCAAGGGCTCCCGGGGAGTCAGTGGGGTCTACAGGGTGACCTTGTGCCCGACGACGGTCGGGGTGCTGAAGTAGGGGTCGAACTGCCACATGAACTCCTCGATCGGGAAGGTCGAGTTCTGATCGAGCGGTCCGATGTCGGTGCGCGGCTCGCCGATGCGTTCGGTGCGAGCGACGGCGATGGAGGTGCATCCGGCGCCGAAAGGGGTGGTCAGGCCTCGACGGAGGCGCCGCAGATGCTGCACTGTTCGAGTTGCCGGCGGCTCCAACGCGCGACAGGGATGAAGAACACCGTGAACTGTGTGTAGGTCCGGATCCGCGACCACTGGGTGGTGTTGTTGCACCGGGGACACGTTCGGGTCTGGCCTGCGCCGAGGTGTTTTTGCTTGCTGCCGTAACCGAAGAGGAAGAACACCCGGCCAGCCTAGCGATTTTTGCTCGGACGCCGCGGTGCTTGCGCAACACCTCTGGGCTTGGCCGACTAGGCAGCGGGGCGGCGTTGTCGGTGGAAGCTGGGTATCGGTTTTCGTTCGGGGTCGATGGCGGCGGGTGGGATGACGCGGGGGTGGCCGTCGATACCGAAGTCGATGTCCCAGCCGTGATTGTGGACGAGGCGGTGGCAGTCGCCGCAGATCAGGACCAGATTGGTGAGGTCGGTCGGCCCGCCGTCCTCCCAGAAGACGATGTGGTGCACCTGGCACCACATCGCGGGGAGGCCGCATCGGACGCAGCATCTGTCGCGGACGGCCACGGCTGCGCGTTGCTCAGGAGTGGCGAGCCGGACTTCGTTCCCCATCGACAGGGGAACGTCGTTGTTGTCCAGGATGATTGGGTTGAGGTTCGCGTCGCAGGCGAGAAGGCGTGCGAGGCTGCGACTCAAGGGCCCTGTCCATTCGAGCTGGAACGGCCAGTCCGGGTCGCCCATCTTCGGCGACCTGTGTGTGGCGCCGGAAGTGTCTGTGCCACTCGTGGTGTCCGGTGATGCAGAACGGGCTCTGTCAGCGAGAAGGTCACTGAGGTTCACGGTGACGTTGACCGTCGCCGGTGGTGTTCCCGGCCCGGTGGAACGCGTGCCGCCACCGACGATGTCGAGGAGCCGCGACAACCCGTCGGCCTGACGCCTGGATGCATTGCGGGGATCACGGGTGCCGTCGGGTTGAGGTTGTGGCCGCGAGAGCGGGGACAGTGCTGACCGGAGCTTCTCGCCGAGAACCTTGTCCACGTCCCCCTTGAAGCCCAGGCGTCCGTTGGCCAGGAGGAACAGCTCGAGCTTGTTGAGCGTAGTGTTCTCCGATACCGGTTGTGGCGGAGGGTTGTTCAACACATCGGTGTCAGGGTCGGGATCATCCCCAGCATCGTCGTCGGGCAGGGGCTGTCCTTGCTCTTCTGCTTCGCGTTCTTTCTGTTTGCGTGCTTCTTGTCGTCTGAGTGCGCTGTCGTATCGGGCGCGGGCGTCGTCGATGACTGCGTGCACCAAGACCTGAGCGCGCTGCTTGACCTGGTGGGCGGTGCCGTCCATGGCGGTCGCGAGTAGGTCTGCGACGGCTGCGGCCAGGCTTTCCTCGGAGAGCGTGGAGTCCGCGCCGCTGATGTTGGTGTAGCCGTCGTGGATTTCCTTGACGTGGTCGACGAAGATGTCGCTGGTGGCGAGGGCCTCGGTCACCGAAGGCCATCGGCTGAGCCAGTTGGCAGTGACGAACTGCCGGGTCGAGTTGGCGAGGGTGACACGGGTGCCCGAGGCGATGTAATGCTGTGGCGTCGAATGCCCTGTCTTCAGGTTCAGGCCACGCCGGGCGAATTCGTCGAGCAGAACGTATTTACGTGCGGCAGTCTGATTCTGGGCGTGGGTGAGCTCGGTGATGGCGGCGATGACGTCTCTGTCCGAGAGTTCCGCTGCGGTGCTCGAGTCCCCCAACTTCTGCATGGGGGGAAAGGTACCGCGACCCACCGACAGGTTTTGGATTCGGCCGTCAGGCCGGCTGTTTCGCCCCTCGCCACGCGCGTGAGGACAGAAGTCTCATGCCGTTGAGAGCGACCAGCACGGTGGAGCTCTCGTGCCCGGCGACACCGATGGGCAGGGGCAGGGTTCCGATCAGGTCCCAGGCCACGAGCACGACGATGAACGTGCCGGCGATGACTAGGTTGGCGACGACGATGCGGTGGGCTCGACGCGACAGTTCGATCACCTTGGCGAGCGCGGCGACGTCGTCGCGCACCAGGACGGCGTCGGCGGTGTCGAGTGCGAGGTCGGAACCTTTGCGGCCCATGGCAACCCCGGTGTCGGCGGCCGCGAGGGCAGGTGCGTCGTTGATGCCGTCGCCGAGGACGAGGACCAGCTGTTCGCGTGCTTGCAGTCCACGCACGGCGTCGACCTTGCCCTCCGGCAGCAATCCGGCTCGCACGTCGGAGATTCCGGCGCGGCGGGCGATGTCCTGCGCCGATCCAAGGTTGTCGCCGGTGATCAGCACCGACGGGGCGCCCGTCAGACGCTCCAGCTCGGACACGGCGCCGTCCACCCCGGGGCGGATGGTGTCGACCAGAGCGATGATTCCGGCGGGAACGTCGTCGACGGTGACGACGGCGGCGGTCGTTCCGTGCGTTCGGATGTCCGGCGGGAACGAAGACGTGTGAGAGGCATCGGGTTTGGACACCCTGATGTGCCGTCCGTCGACCTGTGCGCGTACGCCGACGCCCGGTGTCGATTCGAAATCCGATGCCGGAGGTAGCGTAAGCCCGCGGTTACGGGCGTGGTCGACTATTGCGACTCCTACCGGGTGCTCGCTTCCCACTTCGGCGGACGCGGCCCATCGCAGGACGTCGGTGTGATCGAATCCGCCCAGTGCGTCGACCCGTTCGACGCGAGGTGTTCCCTCGGTGAGGGTTCCGGTCTTGTCGAAGGCGACGACGTCGGTCAGGCGCAGCTGTTCCATCACGACGGCCGACTTGACGAGGACTCCGTTGCGGCCGGCGGTTGCCATCGCGGCGAGCAGGGGCGGCATGGTCGCGAGGACGACCGCGCACGGCGACGCCACGATCATGAAGGTCATCGCGCGCAGCAACGCCGACTGCAGGTCGCTGCCGAGCAGTAGTGGAATCGTGAACACCGCTGCCGTGGCGGCCACGACACCGGTCGAGTAGTACTGCTCCACCTTCTCGATGAACAGCTGCTTCTTCGCTTTGGTCTCGGATGCGCGCTCGACCATCGTGACGATTCGCGCGATGACGGTGTCCGACGGGTCGACGTCGACTCGGACTCGCAGCACGCCCGTGCCGTTGATGGTCCCGGCGAACACGTCGTCGCCGACGGTCTTGAAGGCCGGGACGGATTCGCCGGTGATCGAGGACTGGTCGATGTCGGATCCACCGTCGACGACGGTTCCGTCACCGGGGAGGCGCTCGCCGGGGCGGACGACGACGATGTCTCCGACGGTCAGGTCCGTCGCGTCGATTCGGTGTTCGGTGCCGCCGGCGTCGAGCCGGACCGCGGTGTCGGGCGTCAGGCCCAACAGGCTTCGGACGGAGTCCGCGGTTCGCTC
Organism: Rhodococcus sp. NPDC057297; assembly: GCF_042667435.1. Taxonomy (NCBI): domain Bacteria; kingdom Bacillati; phylum Actinomycetota; class Actinomycetes; order Mycobacteriales; family Nocardiaceae; genus Rhodococcus; species Rhodococcus sp. NPDC057297. Next base: position 875,776 of record NZ_JBHUZE010000001.1, read on the forward strand.
GGTGAGGACCGCCTCCAGCGCGCCGGACGTCGCGAAGATGACGATGAGCAGTGCCCCGTCGAACACCTGCCCTATCGACGCAGCCCCGATGGCGGCGACGATCATCAGCAGGTCGACGTCGAGTGTCTTGTTGCGAAGCGCGCGTAGACCTTCGAGCGCCGATTCCCAGCCGCCGACGGCGTAGCACGCCAGGTACAGCGCCCAGTAGAGCCACGTCGGCCCACCGGTGATCTGCACGAGCAGCCCTGCCGCGAACAGTGCGGTGGCGGCGAATGCCCACCGGACTTCGGCGACTGTGAGCAATCGGATGCGGGTGGCGGTCCCGGTCCGAGGGCTGTCGATCGACGGAGACGGGGCGGTCCCGATGGAAGTCATGACGTCACGCTACCTCATCACATGAAGACCTATACATGTGAACATAAACTATGATCGTCGAATGGGACATGGAGTCGAGGGACGCACCACTCCTCCGGCGCAGCTCGATGCGGAGTCTGCCGCGACGGTGGCAGCGACGCTTCAGGCGTTGGCGACGCCGAGTCGGCTACGCATTCTCACCCAGCTCCGGCAGGGGCCCAGCGGCGTCAACGACCTCGCCGACGCCGTCGAGATGGAGCAGTCCGCTGTCTCCCATCAACTCCGACTGCTCCGAGCGATGGGGTTGGTGACCGGCGCACGATCCGGCCGCAGCGTCATCTATCGCTTGTACGACAATCACGTCGCCATGCTGCTCGACGAGGCGGTTTATCACATCGAGCATCTCGGCATGTCCGTGCCGGACATCGACTCCGACGCGGACTCAGCGACCGGATCCTGACCCGAGTCCGACGCTGACGGGTCCTGGCGTGCCGCAGCATCCGCCCACTACCGAGGCGTCGGCTTCGGGATCGTCGAACAACCCTGCTCCGCCGCAGACGCCGGTATCCGGTAAACGTAGTTCGACGGTGCGAGCGCTCTCGGGGTCGCCGGACAGTTCGGCGGCGATGCTGCGGACCTGTTCGTAGCCGGTCATCGCCAGGAACGTCGGTGCCCGGCCGTAGCTCTTCATGCCGACCAGGTACAGCCCGGGCTCGGGTTGGGTGAGCTCGTCCACGCCGTGCGGGTAGACGGTGCCGCAGGAGTGGACGTTGGGATCGATCAACGGCGCCAACGACCGTGGTGCCTGCAGTGTCGGGTCGAGGTCCAGACGAACTTCGGACAGCCAGGTCAGGTCGGGTCGGAACCCCGTCAGCGCGACGACGTGGTCGACGCCGTCGATCCGGCGTCCGTTGTCGCCGAGGAGTGTCAGTGTGCCGTCGCCCTGCAGGATCGTCTCTGTCCGGAAACCGGAGACGACCTGCAGGAGGCCGTCGTCGATGGCTTTCTTCGCGCGGAGGCCGAGCGCACCGCGTGCGGCGAGCTCGTCGGATTCGCCTCCGCCGAAGACCGATTCGGTGACCGCGCGCCGCACGGCCCACGTCAGCGTCGTGCCGGGGTTGGCCGCGGCCAGGTCGGCGAACGCGATGATCGCGGTCAGAGCGGAATGGCCACTTCCGGCGATGACGACGTGCGTGCCGGCGAAGCGTCTGCGTATCGACTCGTCCGAGAGGTCGGGGACTCGATACGAAATGCGATCGGCGGCAGCATGTTCCCCGACGGCGGGGAGTCCCTCGGACCCGAGCGGATTCGGGCTTCCCCATGTTCCCGATGCGTCGATGACTGCGCTGGCGAGGATGCGTTCCTCGGTGCCGTCGGTTCTTCCGATGTGAACGGTGAGAGGTTCGGTGTCACGACCGGCGTCGACGACACGGTCCCGCCCGCGGCGGGCGACGCCCACGACCTCGGAGTCGAAACGCACCGAATCGCCGAGAGCTGCGGCCAGCGGTGCGAGGTACTTCTCGACCCACTCGCGCCCCGTTGCGTACGCGCTACCGTCCGGTGCGCGCCATCCAGTGGGTTCGAGGAGGCGTCCGGCGGCCGGGTCGACGATTTCCGACCACGGCGAGAACAATCTCACGTGATTCCATTGCGCAACAGCAGAACCGGCCGAGTATCCACGTTCGAGGACCAGGACGGGAGTGCCGGCTTCGGTGAGGTGGGCTGCGGCGGCAAGGCCGATGGGTCCTGCTCCGATGACGACTACTGGGTGAGCGGACATGACGGTGACGTCCTTTCGTCGAGGCCTAACGGAGTATGCGTCGGGCGAGATCGTCGACGCGGGTGGCGATGTCGTCGCGCACGAGTCTCATGCGTTCGATACCGTCGATTCCGCGTTCCGACGGCTCGTCCGTGTCCCAGTTCTCGAACGTCGGTCCTTCCACGGCGTCGACTTTCGCTTCGGTGCCGAGAGTGACGACGTAGTCCATCCGGGCGAGGAGTTCGGGGTCGATGGGCTTGGGGCGTTCGCCGGTGAGGTCGACGCCTACTTCCAGCAACGATTGCGCAGACAGAGGATTGACAGTACTTCCGGGCGCAGTTCCGCCGGAGTGGATCTCGACGGAATCGCCGACGGCTTTGCGCATCAGTCCGGCAGCCATCTGCGACTTGCCGCCGTTCTTCACGCATACGAACAGCACGCTCGTCATGGGTACGTCCTTTCGAGTGTGAACCGCTTGCGTAGAGCCAGGGATACGTACACCAGTCCGACGAGGACCGGTACTTCGATGAGTGGTCCGACCACTCCGGCGAGTGCTTGCCCGGATGTGGCGCCGTAGGTGGCGATCGCGACGGCGATGGCGAGCTCGAAGTTGTTGCCCGCAGCGGTGAATGCGAGTGTGGTGGTGCGTTGGTACCCCAGGCCCATCGCGGCGCCGAGGGCGTAGCCGCCGCCCCACATCACCGCGAAGTAGACCAACAGCGGAAGTGCGATGCGTACGACGTCGAGAGGCTGTGACGTGATCCGATCACCCTGCAGCGCAAAGAGAACGACGATGGTGAACAGCAAGCCGTACAGCGCCCACGGCCCGATCCTGGGAATGAACGTCGACTCGTACCACTCCCTGCCCTTGGCGCGTTCGCCGAAGTAGCGCGATGCAAAGCCTGCGACCAACGGGATGCCGAGGAAGATCAGCACCGACTTCGCGATCTGCCACGGTGACGCCTCGATGGTGGTCTGCTCGAGACCGAGCCATCCGGGAAGGACCGACAGGTAGAACCACCCGAGAACGGCGAACATGATCACCTGGAACACCGAGTTGATCGCGACCAACACGGCGGCGGCTTCACGGTCTCCGCACGCGAGGTCGTTCCAGATGATGACCATGGCGATGCAGCGGGCGAGGCCGACGATGATGAGTCCGGTTCGGTACTCCGGCAGATCGGGCAGGAATATCCACGCCAGAGCGAACATCAGTGCCGGACCCAGGATCCAGTTCAGCACGAGCGAACCGACGAGAAGCTTCCGGTCGCCGGTGACGGTGTCGAGTCGGTCGTAGCGCACCTTCGCCAGCACCGGATACATCATGATCAGCAAGCCGACTGCGATGGGCAGCGAGACGCCGTCGATCGACACGGCCGCCAGAGCGTCGTTCAATCCGGGTATCGACCGTCCCAACAGCAGGCCGACGACCATGGCCACGCCGATCCAGACCGGGAGGAACCGGTCCAGCGTCGAGAGCTTCCCGACGACGGTCGTGGTGCTCACGAGGTCACCGACGTCGTTGTGCCGAGGACGGTCGACAGTTCTTCCAGTGCAGTCGGAACGACCCAGTAGTACACCCAGGTTCCGCGTCGCTCGCAGTCGAGCAGTCCGCACTCCCGCAACACTTTCAAGTGGTGGGAAATCGTAGGTTGCGACAGGTCGAAGTGTGGCGAGATGTCGCAGACGCATGCCTCGCCGCCGTCGTGGCTGGCGACCAGGCTGAGCAAGCGCAACCGCACCGGGTCACCCAAGGCTTTGAACATGCGAGCCAGGTCTACCGATCGATCGACCGTCAGCGGCTCGCGAACCAGTGGCGAGCAGCATTCTCCTGCGGAGACGGCTTCGATCGGCAGGGTCTGATTCGACATTCGTCTATATTGACTCTTGTCGAATCAGGCGTCAAGGCCCGCGCAAAACCTAGGCCAATGCGAGGAAGAGTTTTTCCAGTTCGGCTTCGGTCATCGGCTCTCTGTTGTCGGCGGTCTCACCGGTCATGCATTCGCGAAGACCCGTTGCGACGATCTTGAAGCCTGCCTTGTCGAGCGCGCGGGATACGGCGGCAAGTTGGGTGACGACATCTTTGCAGTCGCGCCCGTTCTCGATCATGCCGATCACGCCGGCGAGTTGTCCGTGGGCGCGGCGCAGGCGGTTCAGTACCAGTGCGATGCTGTCTTCGTCGCCGATCATGGTGAGGCTCCTCGTTGTGCGGTGTAGCGAAGTGCGTCCCAGGTTACCCCCGGGGGCATGCCCCCAGTGCATCGATGGCTGCCTGCAACTTGGTGGTGGCTTCGGCGGCGACGTCGGCGAGCCCGGGTTCGCCGGTGGCCTGAACCATGATGTCCGGGTTCATTGCCTCGACGATCACCGATCCTGGCGTTGCGGTGTCGGCGCGGACGACCACGTTGCACGGCAGGAGCAAACCGATCTGTGGCATGACTCCGACGGCGCGGTGCGCGAGTGTCGGATTGCACGCACCGAGGATCAGGTACTGCTCCATGTCTTCGCCGAGCTTGGCTTTCAAGGTGGCTTGCATGTCGATTTCGGTCAGTACGCCGAATCCTTGGTCGGACAATGCTGCCTTGACTGATTGGACGACGGTGCCGAAGTCGGTGTCGGCCAACGTGGTGGACAGTGCGATGCTCATGGCTGAGATTCCTTTCGAGTACGTGTTCAGTGCGAGAAGTGGATCGACGGCAGGACACTGCGGAGCCACGAGGGAGACCACCAGGCGGCGTGGCCGCTCAGCCGCAACAGGACCGGGAGCAGGATCAGCCTGATCAAGAACGCGTCCAGCAGAACCGCGACCCCGAGGATGATGCCCATCTCCTTCGGTGGGAGTGGATCGGAGAGCGCGAAGGTGAAGAATACTGCGACCATGACCGCGGCGGCGGCGAATATGACACGTCCGGAGTGAGCGAGACCGTCGACCTGGGCCTTCTTCGGGTCGCCGGAACGTTCGTAATGCTCCTTGGCGGTAGCGAGCAGGAACACGGTGTAGTCCATGGCGATCGCGAAAATCATCGCGAAGAAGAACACAGGTCCCCAGCCGTCGAGAAAGCCCTGCGGCGTGAAACCGAGTAGCGACGCGCCGTGCCCGTCCTGGAATATCGACTTCGCGACGCCGAATGCCGCAGCGGTCGAGAGAAGGCTGACTCCGGTGCCGAGGATCGCGATCAGTGGTGCCTGCAAAGCAACGAGCAGCAGGAGGAAGCCGAGCACGAGGATGATCCCGATGACGAGCGGGAGGTAAGTGTTCAGGGCCTGTTGTAGGTCCAGGTTCTCCGCCGGTGCGCCGCCGACGAGCGCGGAGTCCGGCAGCTGTGCGCGGAGGTCGCCGAGGATCGTGCCCATGGCAGCGTCGGAGGGGTCCACGTCGGGAAGAGCTTGGAGTAGTGCGTAATCGGAGTCGTCCGCTGCGAGCTGAGGTGGAGTGACCATCGAGATCCCGTCCACCTCGCTCGCCGTGGTCGCCGTCGTGGCTGCGTCGGTGGTCGGGACGACGATCTGCAGTGCACCGGGTGCGCCGTTGCCGAACTGCGCTTGCACCAGTTCGTACCCTTGCCTGACCGGTGCGTCTTCGGGGACGACAGCGATCGACGGCATCGCGACCATCAGTCCCAGCACCGGCAGTGCGAGGGCAACAAGGATGCCGACGGAGACGAGTGCGAAGGGCCAGGGGTGTTTGTGGAGCAGTTCGCCCCATGCAGCGAATTTCGGGGAGCGATGGTGTTGACGCTTGGCAAACGGCAACGAGGCGGAGTTGGCCTTGGTGCCGAGCGCGCCCAGTGTGGCGGGCAGCAGTGTCATGGTCGCGACCAGGACGAAGCCGACGGCGAGCATGATTCCCACGGCCATGGTGCGGACGGCCGGCGCGGGAACGAGCAACACTGCCGAGAGGCTGACCAGCACGGTCAGTCCGGAGAGGACCACTGCTTTGCCTGCGGTGTCCATGGTCTCGGCGACCGCGGCGCGTGGGTCGCCCGCACGTAGAGCGTCGCGGAAACGGGCGACGATGAACAGGGCGTAGTCGATACCGAGTGCGAGCGCGAACATCATCGCGAAGTTCATCGCCCACACCGAAATGGGCGTCACCTCGTTGAGGAGCACCAATCCGCCTGCGGAGGCGACGAGACCGGCGACGGTGAGCAGCAGTGGCAAACCTGCGGCGACGAGCGAGCCGAAGGCGAGCACCATGATCGCCAATGTGACCGGCCACGAGAACAATTCGGCTTGAATCATCGCATCGTGGTTGGCTTTGTTGAAGTCCGACCAGAGCGCTGAGGATCCGGTGGGGTAGACCTCGATACCGTCCCGGGACAGTGCAGTGAGCTGCATTTTGACGTCGTCGACGGCTTTCACCATATCGTCGGTGCTCGCGTTGGCGCCGGCGATGAGTATCGCGGTGTGCCCGTCGGGGCTGATGGTCATCCCCGGCTGTGGGGCGATGACGTCGCCGAAGCGGGTGTCGCCGTCGAACACAGCCGCAACGTCGGTGAGTGTCTGCTGCACCGCGGGGTCATCGATGGCTGCGGTGTCGGAGTGAACGACGACCTGGACCGCGGCGGAGGAGTTTCCGCCGAAATGGTGCTGGGCGAGTTCGCGGACCTGAACCGACTCGGACCCGTTGGCCTGCCAACCGGCACCTGCGAGCGACGAAAAGACGGACGGCGCTACAGAACCCAGTGCGACGAGCGCGATGAGCCAGATCCCGAACACCCATCGGCGGCGTGTAACCATGACGCTTCCGAGGCGACCGAGCGCACCGAGGGTGCGGGCTCGATCAGGGGCGACGCGGCTGGGCGCCGGCGCGGTGTCGAACTCGGCCATGATTTCTCCTGATACGGGTGGGGGTATACACATGGGCCCACTTGTCTCTCGGGTGGGTGAGCCGCGAGGGTTGGGGCGACATGCTCTGCCGATGCTCACTGTGGCACATACCTAGGGGGGTATGCAAGTACCCCGGGGGGTATCTAAGTCTTCGGGTCGGTCGACCCCCGTCATGCGACGAGGAATCGGTCAGTTCCTGCCGTTTCCAGAGTTGCCGTTGCCGTTGCTGTTTCCGTTGCTGGAGTTCCCGTTGTTGCCGTTGTTGCCGTTCCCATTTCCGTTGTTGCCGTTACCGTTGCCGTTCTGCGCGGGAGGAACGACGGGTGCCTGAGGTTGGGGAGCGGGTGCGGGTGTGACTGCGGCCGGTGGCGTGGTGATCGGCAGTTCCGGAGGAATGGTGGTCGGGGGCGGCGTCGGCTCGGTGGATGTCGCAGGGGATGTCACAGGGGATGTCTGCACGGCGTCGGGGACAGGGGTGTCGTCGCTACCGAAGCTCGACCATCCGACGGCAACGGCAACGGCAACGGCAACGGCAACAGCAAGTGCGGTCATTGCGGCAGCGATCGGTATCCAGAGCTTGCGTCGTCGGGTGGTCACTGGCTGGACCGCCATCTGATCGGTGGTCACCGAGGCCGTCAGGAACTGCGGGTCCAGTGCGGCGGTGGCCCCAGCTGCGGGTCCGGTGCGGGTGAGGTCCTGCAGTCGCGACCTGAGTTGGGCGGCGTCGGGACGGTTCTGGGGGTCGCGTGCCGTCATGGCGGTGAGCAGCGCCGCCCACTCGGGTCCGACAGCGTCGGGAACCACCGGGTCGCGGTGCAAGCGTGCGATCGCGGCGGCGACGGCGCTGCCTTCGAACGCCATGCGTCCGGTGAGGCATTCGATGAGGACGAGGCCCAGGCTGTAGATGTCGGTTGCCGGTCCGGCGGCGGTGCCGGTTGCCTGTTCGGGGCTCATGTAATGCCCGGTTCCGACGGTGGTGCCGTGGTCGGTCAGGCGGATGCCGTCGACGATGCGAGCGATTCCGAAGTCGGTGAGTTTGGTGAACAGGTTGTCGTCCGGGCCGTCGGGACTTGCGATCAGGATGTTGGCTGGCTTGATATCGCGGTGTACGACGCCGCGGCTGTGGATATAGGTCAGCGCAGAGGCCAACTCGGCGCCGATTCGGGCTACGACCTGCGGCGGCAGTGCGCGGCCGTAGCGGAATGCGGACAGGGTGGGGCCGTCGACGAGTTCCATCACCAGGTACGGAACGACCACGCCGCCGGGATCTGCTGCCTCGCCCGCGTCGTACAGCGCGACGAGGTTCGGGTGGGTGAGCGAGGCCAGTGTGCGCTTCTCGGCGTCGATGCGTCCCGACGTGTCCTGCGGCCCGGCGTGGGCGAAGATCTTCACTGCCACCGATCGGCCCAGCACGTCGTCGACGGCCGTGACCACCTCGGCCATGCCGCCGCGGCCGAGAACCTCGCCGAGTCGATACCGCCCGGCGAACAGGAACTGCTCGTCCGATGGACGGTGCCGATCCGATCCAACCATCGATGTGTCCGTCCGATCCGAGTGTGCGATTACGTCGAACCATATCGTCGTGTCTTCGCCCCGCACCCGGTGCCCAGGCGACGCGCAGGGCATGATGAAGGCCGGGTGGGGTGGATTTCGTCGGGTTTCAGCAAGGAGGACGGGCACGTGCGCCACCACGACACGGCTGCGGCCTCACCGCTCACGGTCGACATCGATTCGGTGTATCAGCCGATCGTTGCCCTCGACAGCAACTGCATCGTCGGGTTCGAGGCCCTCACCCGGGCAGGCCCCGGTAGTCCCTGGCCGACGACGCCAGGTTTGCTGTCGGCAGCGGAATCGCACGACGTGATTGCCGACTTCGATTGGCGATGCCGATTGACGGCTCTGCGCGGAGCTCTCGACGCAGGTCTGCCGGATGGGTTGATGCTGTTCGTGAATGCCGAGCCCGTCGCGCTCGAGAGTTCGCCGCCTCGTCAGTCGTCGACGCTGCTCGCTCAGGCCCGTGGGATGTCGATCGTCATCGAGATCACCGAGCGGAACCTCCTCCGAGATCCTGCGCGTCTGCTGCGAGCCGTCGAACACGCGAGGCACCTGGGTTGGCGCGTGGCCGTCGACGACGTCGGTGCGGACTCGTCGAGCCTGGCGCTGCTGCCGTTCCTCCGACCGGACGTGATCAAGCTCGACATGGGGCTCGTGCAGAGCCGGCCTACGGCGCACACCGCAGCTGTCGTGTCGGCGGTCGCAGCGGAAGCCGATCGGACCGGTGCGCGGATCGTCGCGGAGGGCATCGAAACCGAGCAACACCTGCGGACGGCACTGAACATGGGCGCCAGCTGGGGTCAGGGTTATCTGTTCGGCCCGCCCGCGCCGCTTCCGGCGTTCGGCGGTGGGGCGAGGAGTGTGGATCCGGAAGCGCGCGACGTCGCGGTGACCGTCCGCGCCCCGGCGGCAGTGACCCCGTACGGAGTGGTCAGTGCGGCAACGCGGTCGCGGCGTGCGGACGAAGCTCTCGTCGGCGCACTCGGATCGGGATTGCTGCTCAGCGATGACTGCGGGACCGTCGACGATCGTCCTTGTGACGACCGGATCGTCGCTCTCTCTCAACCGAATCCACGCCGCCGAAGTGAACGACGTTGCGGCGAACAGTGCGTTGACGGTTGTCTTCGGCACACGAGATCCGGAGTCGGTTCGTCCCGATACCGGCGATGCCCGTCATCGCTTTCGCGAGGTAACCGTCGGACCCGATGAGCCACTTGCCGAAGAACATTCGATCGTGGTGGTTTCGCCCGTGTTGACCGTCGCGCTCGTTGCCCTTCCCGTCGGCGCGGCACCCGACGGTACTTGCATGTACGACTACCGACTGACCTACGACCGCGATGTGGTCCTCGACGCCGCCACCACCCTGCTCCAGCGGACCGGTTCTTAGGCACGGAGTCGCACGTACCGCGTCAGATGGGCAAATACCTCAGCAGCTCGGCGAGGATCGGGCGGTGGCCTCCGAGCAGTTTGGCTTCGGCTTCGTCGGAGGTGAACCATTCGTGCCTGTCGATTTCCGGGAACGTCTCGATGTTTCCCGATCCCTTCGGCCATTCCATTTCGAAGGTGTTGCTCTGTGCGCCGGCCGCGTCGAGGTCGCCGTCGACGCCGAAGGCCGTCACGATTTTTCCACTGGGCTGCTTGACGGGTGTGAGCCGTATCGGGTCTGTGCCCGCCGGCACCGGTGAGCCGGTTTCTTCGAGGAATTCGCGCTGAGCTGCGGCCCAGGGATCTTCGTCGTCCTCGTACTCACCCTTGATGATCGACCACGCGCCTTCGTCCTTCTTCGCCCAGAACGGCCCTCCCGGGTGGCCGATGAGGACTTCGACCTCACCGTTCACCGTTCTGTACAAAATGATTCCAGCGCTCAGCTTGGCCATGGTGTCCTTCTCCTCGGGTGAGTCGATGTCTCCATCCTGCATGGGTGGATTCTCGAGTCCTGGTAATGCCCGGCTGCTGACGGTAAGAACAGGGCATGATCGATCGCGAAGGGTTGGCGGCGTTCCTGGTCGGCCGTCGGGCGTTGTTGCAGCCGGAGGACGTGGGGTTGCGGCGTGGTCAGCGGAGGAGGACTGCTGGGCTGCGGCGTGAGGAAGTGGCGGAGCTGGCTCACATGTCCACGGACTATTACGCGCGGTTGGAGCGCGGCACCGGTCCTCGGCCGTCCGCCGAGATGATCGCGTCCATCGCTCAAGGGCTGCATCTGACGCTGGCGGAGCGTGATCACATCTTCCGTCTGGCGGGACACAGTCCCCCGGCGCGGGGGTCGGCGAGCGAACACGTCAGCCCCGGGTTGCTGCGGATCATGGATCGGCTTCAGGACACTCCTGCCGAGGTCATCACCGAACTGGGCGAGACGTTGCGGCAAACTCCTCTCGGTGTGGCGCTGACCGGCGATGCTTCGCTACGCAATGGGCCGTCGCGAAGCCTCGGCTACCGGTGGTTCGCTGATCCTGCCGCTCGTGAGCTCTATCCACCCGAGGAGCGTGAATTCCTGTCGCGGCTCTACGTTTCGGGCTTGCGTGAGGTGGTGGCGGTGCGGGGTCCGGGGTCGCCTGCCGCGACGATGGTGGAGATGTTGGAGTCGGAGAGCGACGAGTTCGCGCGGCTGTGGGCGGACCACGAGGTGGGCCTGCGTCCGCCGGACGTCAAGCGATTCGATCACCCCTCCGTCGGCAGGCTGGAGCTGCAGTGTCAGACGCTGCTGGACCCGGACCAGTCGCATCGCCTCCTTGTCTACACCGCTGTCCCCGGCAGTGAAAGTTACGAGAAGCTGCAGCTCCTCGCGGTCGTCGGCGCCGAGCCTGGTCTGTGAGCGGATAGAGGTGGATCGGTAGGTCCTGGTTCGTCGGGTTCCATGCGCCGAAACTTGTGTTCACACATCCACTTCGACGGGAGCTGCATCATGGCACGCAAGATCAGTACAGAACTTCTCGACTCGACAGGCAAGCTGGCTGTCGTCACCGGCGCCAGCGACGGTATCGGCAGTGTCATAGCGACGCGTCTCGCTGCCGCGGGCGCCGAAGTGCTCTTACCCGTGCGTAATTCGACGAAGGGCGAGCGGGTCGCGGAGCAGATCCGAGCAACTGTGCCGGGGGCCAACGTCTCGATCAGGGCGCTGGATCTGTCGTCTCTGGAATCCGTTGCAGCGCTTGTCGATCGACTGACCACCGAGGCGAGGCCGATTCACATCCTCGTCAACAACGCCGGTGTGATGCAGCCACCGAACAGGCAGGTCACCCAGGACGGTCTGGAATTGCAGATGGGCACCAATCATCTCGGTCACTTCGCGCTCACCCGGGGACTTCTACCGCTGTTGCGCGACGGTCGCGCCCGGGTCACCAATCAGACGTCCATTGCTGCTCGTAGCGGCGGAATCAACTGGGACGACGCGAACTGGGAACGCAGTTACGACGTCGGCAAGGCGTACAGCCAGTCGAAGATCGCGGTCGCGCTGTTCGCGCGTGAACTCGATGCTCGGAGCAAGCAGGGCGGGTGGGGGATTACCAGCAACATCGCGCATCCGGGTGTGTCCCCGACGAATTTGCTTGCTGCTCAGCCTGGAATGGGGAGGAACAAGGACACGCTCGCGCGGAGGGCCGTCGACGCGTTGGCCCGCGTGGGTATCGCCGGCAGCGTGGACAGTGCAGCGATGCCTGCGGTGGTCGCAGCGGCGGGTATCCACGCCGAAGGGGACGAGTTCTACGGCCCTACCCGCGTCGTCGGCGGCCCTCCCGCGCTTCTGTCGATGTGGAAGACGATGACGGGCATGGACGACGCCCGACGGCTGTGGGACCTGTCGGAGGAGTTGCTCGCCCGGTAGCCGATGCCGAGATCGGGCGGTGCTCGCCGGTCTGCGCCGGTACCGTGGGTGATATGGCCAGCAGAACCATCGACGACGGTTCGCGCTACGGCGCGGGCGGGTGGCGATGGAACGCGGGCGATGTCAGGCTGGTCGTCACTGCTCTGCTGGTGGCCGTCATGGCCTTGGGCCTGGTACTGCGGTTCTGGTTGTTGTTCGGTGCGGTTGCGATCCTGGCCGTCGCGCTGTGGTTGATTCAGGACAGTGCGGTTCAACGTCAGGCTCGACGCGAGCTCGAGGAGCGCCGTCGCGCGGATCTCCGGTCGCGCGCCGACGCCGAGCATCAGGCGTTCCTGCGTGGTGAGCCTCGCGGGTTGTACGGCCAATACGAGCCACCCGAGGTCTGACTCCGACAATCTGGACAGCCAAGGAAGGTTAGTCTAACCTCCCTCTCGGGCGCCGCTGTGGCGTTCGACGAGTCCGGAGGATCCCATCACGATGAACGTTTCCACCAGGATGTCTGCTGCCCTTCGTGGTGTCGCGGTCGCGTCGATTACCGTGATCGCTCTTGCGGGGTGCTCCGGGAACAGCGACTCGGCGGCGGAATCCACCGCGGCTGCGGACTCCTTGCTGCCGGCGGCGGAGGGCAAGACCGTGTATCCGCTCACCGTGGACACCGCGACCGGTCCGGCAGTGATCGAGGAGCGTCCCGAGCGCGTGGTGATGGCAAGTTCCTGGGACGCGGACCTTTTTGCTGCACTGGGTGTTACGCCGGTGGGGACCGACGAGCAGATCGACTTCTATCCGTGGGCGGTCGAGAAGATCCCGGGTGAGATCGAGACGGTCTGGCCCATCGGCGACACCGCGTATCCGGCGGAACAGGTAGCCAACACCACGCCTGACCTCGTCGTCGACACCCTGGCGGCGGACCCCGTGGACACCGAGCAGTTGGCCGACATCGCACCTGTCGTCGGCGCACCGGCCGGCATCGAGGCACCCCTGTGGGAAGACCGGCTTCGTCTTCTGGGTGAAGCTCTGGACCTGTCCGACCGCGCTGAGCAGTTCATCGACGAGTACGGCACCACCTTCGAGAACATCCGCGCCGAGCACCCCGAGTTCGAGGGCAAGACCGTCGACTACCTCGTGTACTGGGGAGGCGGCAGTGGCACCGGCTTCATGAACACCATCGACAGTGAGCCCGAGGCGCTGCTGACCTCCTTCGGATTTGCGGAGAACACCAACGCCGCAGTGCTGCCGCAGGACGGAGAACTGAGCGACGAGTTGCTGGGCACGTTGACCGGCGACGTTCTCGTGATCTCCAATCAGGCTGCCGACCAGGCGGAGTTCGACGCCTGGTATTCGAGCCCCCTGCTTCAGCGGCTCCCCAGTGTGCAGGAGGGCCGGACCGTGATTCTGAACCTGGCGGCCGACAACACTGTCACCTACGACGGTGAGCGTCAGGACTTCACCGGCCACTTCGGTCGAGCGTGGTCCGTCGGCCCTCTCGCGCACGAAGAGCTCGCCGACTTGCTGGTGCCCAAGCTGTCTGCGGTTCTGACCTAGACCGGTCCGGCGGGGCCGATCCATTCGCGTTGTGCCGGTGGTCCCGGGGCGGAAGTCGACCGATTCGATTAACCTGATTCGGGACGAATCAGTCCAGAAAACGGGAACATTCAGGAGTCACATGAAGAGTGTTCGCGGCGCAGAAGTGACCGGCCGGGAGCACGTGAGGATCGGGAGTGGTCATGTCGCGTGAGGACAAGGCTCGTGCAGGGGCGCAGGCGGCCGTCGGTGGTGATCGGATTCTCGACGTCGCGTTGACTGTTCCGAAGGGGTCGACGTTTGCCGGGGCCGTGGGTATGGGTCTCGGCGCGGGTGTGGGCGGAGGCGGTTCTTCGACCACGGCATGGGAGGTCGGTGGCCTCTTGGCTGGCCGCGGTATGGCCGAACGCCGTCAGAAGATGCCGCCGTCGGTCGTGCTCGCCCTGTCGGAGACGACGCTGTATGCGTTGGCGCGTAAGCGTTCAAGTCTGTTCGGTTCGTGGAAGAACTTGGGGTTGCTGGTGAAGATTCCACGCCGCCACCTGAATGTGACACATCGCCGTCGCGGAACTGTTCTGCATCTGACGTTCACGGACACCACCTCGGGTGTTGCGCTCGAAGTCGAAACAGCCCCGGTTGGAAATCTGGGGATCGACGACTTTGTGAAAACTCTCGACAGCACCTCGCAGGGCTGACCGACACGAACGGTCCGCCCTTCGACCGAAGGTGACGGACCGTTCGTGGTTTTCACGCTTTGTCAGGTATTGCGGTTCCGAAGCCGCAGCACCTCGGATCGCGCGAACTGCACAGCCGGGGTGTTCGCGCCGCGGTCACGTGCAATGTGGTCGGCGAGGTCGCTAGCGGCAGCGATGATCCATTTTTCGCGGTGTTTGGCGGCTCGACCTTTCTGCGCTGTGCGGAATCGACGTCGCTGCTTACGATCTCCGGTGATCGCCGTCAATTCGTCCTCGGTGAGAACACCGTCGGCTGCTTCGGGCGCGAGGATGTCTCGCAAGTACCCTCGTTCCTTGCTCACTACCAGGTGGAACACCCAGATGACGATGGCGAGGAACACGACTACGGCGATCGCGATGTGCGCCATCGACACTGGGAAGGACGAGGACGGGAACAGCGCGGACATCGAATCCCACACCCCGTGCATCAGCATTGCCAGCACGATCAACCCGAGTCCACGTGCGAGGTTTCGTGGCTCACCAGGGCGACGGCCGAGTAGATAGACGACGCCCGCACCGAAGATCGCCGAATATGCGATGTGGCCGGAGAGTCCGGTGACCATACGCACGACTGCGTTGAGGAACGCGTGCTGTCCGGGATCGACCCCGAATCCTGACGCGGCCACGTTGAGCGCATACAGCAGGTCTTCGACTATCTGGAACCCGAGTCCGACGAAGGCGCCGACGACGAACCCGTCGAACGCGGTTCGAATCACTTTGGGCGCGATATACATCAGCAGTACGACGCCGAGGCCCTTCGATATCTCCTCGGTGAACGGCGCGGCCAAAGCGGCACTCCAGTCGGCCGCGAACTGCTGTCCGAACAATTTGGCGTAGATCGACCCGAGAGGTGTGTTGGCCCAGATCGCAATCCCCATCGTCGCAGCGAAGCCACCCCATACAAGCGCGGTGAGAATCAGCTTTCCCGGTACCGGCGAGTATCGGTCGATGTGACGGGTGAACCACCACAGCACGATTCCGTAGATCGCCAGCAGTGTGATCGACGCGCCGATGGCGGCGCCGTAGACCTTCAGGGGTGTCGGGAACTCGGTGAATGCGCCGAGCACACCGTAGCCGACGAATACGACGAAGACCCACCAGCACAGGTTGCGTGGTTGGGCGAAGTGGAAGCGTGCGGCACGGCCCGAGGCTTCGATCGCATCGAGTTGCGCGCGCACCTGTTCGGCGGTTCGGCCGTTGTCGACTGCACCGTCGGTGGAGTCGTCGGTCGCGGTGGAATGCCTTCCTTGTGTTGTACTCACTGGTTCTCCCCGGAGATGGTGATGCTCTCGATCATGCGGGCGACGTCGTCGGTCGACTGTTTGTCGTAGTTGGTCGGTGACACTGCGACGACTTCCAGCCCGGTGCCGTTGCCTACGAACGCGGCGATGATGCCGTCGATGTTCGGTCCGTCGTAACTGGCCATGACACCCCGATGCCCGTCACCGGTGGTCACTGCGACGGTGTTGCTTTCGACGACCGGCGATTCGATTCCGTAGGCCTCTTGGTTGTCTCGAATCCGATCGAGCAGGTCGTCGGGCGTGCCGTCGTACGAGGCCGCTTGAAGTTCGAACGTCACACCGCCTTTGGTCAGCACCGCCTCCGTCGGGTACTCACCACCTGCGGCGGGCTCACCTTCACGCAGTCCTGCTATGACGTTCCACCCCGGGATCGGGGTGAAGGTGACGTCCTCGCCGACGGCGATGACGTCCCCGGACACAGTCGGGTCGTCGTAGTCGATCCGGCCGTCGAGCGCGGTCGGTCCGAAGGAGATGAACGCGGCGATCACCAGCACCACGAGCCCGGGGATGATCGTGCGGCGGTCGAGTCCGAGCTTGCGTTGATCGGCGGGTATCCACGAGTCCGGTGGCTCGTATGGCGCAGGCGTCGAATCATCGAAGGCGGGCGATCGGGGCGGGGATGTCGTCGACATGGAACTCCTTGTCCAAGTGTGTGGTCGGTGCAGTGCACAGGTCAGGTTGCGGATCCGTGCGGTTCGATGTGGCGTCGGCGAACGAAGAGCACGATGGCCAGGACCACCATGGTGAGGATCGCGAGGAGGCCGAGCGGGTAGAGCTCGTCGGGAATGACCTGGCCGGAGATGAGCGAGAAGTCCCAGAGTCCGTGGATGAGTGCGGGGATCAGAAGTCCTCCGGTACGTCGTCTGATGATGTAGAGAAAGTAGCCGGCCACGATGGTGGTGAAGACCTGCATGAACGCTTTGGGGCCCTCGGAAATCAGGTTCGTGGAGTGCGCGACTCCGAACAGGACGGTGCTCCACAGCGCTACCTTGCCTTCGGTGAAGCCGTTGCGCCGAAAGACGGTGACTCCGATCCCGCGGAACATTGTCTCTTCGGTGAGGCCGACCAACAGGCACATGACGAGAAGCAGGATGGAGAACGTCGCGCCCTTGTCAGCCAGTGCGCTGTAGTCGGTGACGACGACGATCGTGAGGACCATCAGGATCGGTACGAAGATCAACCAGCCCTGTACGGGGCGGTCGTCGATCCATACCGGTCGCCACCACCCCAGATAGGCGACGACGCCGTAGGCGAATACGCAGGAGACCGCGACCGGCAGGAGATATGCACTCCATAGCTGTCCCACATCGGCTGGGGCTGCGTATTTCACGTCGTCGTTCCTGGACATGAAGAAGCTCAGCCCTTGGACTATGACCAGATAGATCACGGCGATGGCAACGAATCCTCCCACCGAAAGTCGGCGTCCGGAAACGGTCGGGGATGAGGGCGCTCGGCTCGTCATAACAGTTCACGTTAGGGCTAGGCGTTCCATCCTGCGCGGCGAAACCCGACTTCGGTTGAAGAATTCGTCATCGATGCCGATGGGTGGCGTTGTTTGCTAGGTTTTCAGGACCTCCAGAATCCAAAGAGCTTCTCGCACAGTCAGCTACAGGAAACCTGGTTCCAGGACCGAATTGCAGCGCTACGTCCGATCAGGTCAGAAAAGGATACCGATGACTCACGAACGCGTCGACGATCCGGCATCGCAACGGTTCGGCCGTCGCATCGAACGCCAGGACGGCCTCGACTTTCCGTATTACAACGGCAAGCCGGTCTGGGTGAGCGGTCATCAATGGATTCTGGTGGTCGTCGCAGTTCTCGTCGCCTATGCCATTCTGGTCACGGTCGAGTTCGAGAATGAAATCCTGTCTTTCATCCCGATAGTGGCGCTTCCCCTGTTGCCGTTGGTTGCTCTCGCCGTTGTGACTCGCGGCCGGTGGACGGCTCTCTACCACCGCGTCGCGATCCGAGATTTCGGACTGGTTGCCGGTTTCATCGCCCTCGGGTTGGTAGTGGCGGCGGTCATGGACGTGATCGTGCGTGCCACCGTCGGTACGGCAGGCAACCCGGAAGCCGACGAACTCGTCGACTCCTCCCTTGGAGACGCTCTGCATTTCTTGGTAAGCAGCGCCATCCAGATCATGGGCGAGGAGCTGTTCGTGATCCTTCCGTTCCTGGCGCTGCTCTATCTGTTCGTGCAGAAGTTCGGGTTGGGCCGAAACTCAGCTGTGGTGGTGGCGTTGATCGTCACCTCGATCGTGTTCGGGCTCTCGCATCTGCCGACCTACGACTGGAACTGGGCGCAGTGCTTGCTGGTTATCGGTGTGGGACGAATTTTCGACACCTACGTCTATATCCGAACCAAGAACCTCTGGCTGTCGTACGCAACGCATCTTCTGGGCGATTGGCTTCTGTTCGGCACACCGCTCGTACTCGGCGCAGTCGCAACCTGATACGCGATTTCGGTCCTCGGCAATCGTCACCGAGATGCCTTGGTGGTGAAACGGCGAACGACGTACAGCAGGACGCCTACGGCCAGGAGTAGTGCTGCGCGAAGCCAGGTTTCGGCGGATTGCTGGGTGGCCAACACCACGCAGGTCACAAGCGCGAGGATCGGCAGGATCGTCGGCGCGCGGAAGTGGTCCTCGCCGGTGTGGTCGCGACGCAGGACGAGGACGGCGACGTTGGTGCTGACGAACACGAACAGCAACAGCAGCACGACGGTTTCCGCCAGGGCTGCTACCGATCCCGTGAGGCAGAGTCCCATCGCGACGACGGTGGTGGCGATGATTGCCGTCCACGGCGTGCGGCGTCCGGGAAGGACCTTGGCGAGGACGGAGGGGAGCAGGCCGTCGCGAGCCATTCCGAAGGTCAGCCGTGAGGCCATGATCATGGTCAACAACGCTCCGTTCGCCACGGCGACGAGTGCGATGAGACTGAAGAACCACGCGGGGATGCCGGCGTCGGCGGCGTCGACCACTTCCAGGAGAGGCCCGCTCGACGCGGCGAGGGCCTCCGGCGGTACGACGGTGGTGACGGCGAGGCCGACCAGTGCGTACACCGCTCCGGCCGCGGCGAGTGCCCCGAAGAGTGCCCGCGGATAGACGCGACGGACATCCTTCACCTCCTCGGCGATGTTGGCGGAGGTCTCGAATCCGACGAACGAGTAGAACGCCAGCAACGCTGCACCGAGCACCGCCAGGGCGGGCGTGGAGCTGTCGTCGAACTCGAGAACGCGGGACGGGTCGCCGTCGCCGCGCCCGAGCACCAGTCCTGCAAGCGCGATGATCAGGACCAAGCCGGACACCTCGACCACCGTCATGACGAGGTTGGCGCGGAGAGACTCGGTGATGCCGCGTGCATTGAGGAGGGCGACGATGACCAGGAATGCCAGTGCTGCGGGCACGGTGGGAACGCCCACGAAGACCTGCAGGTAGTCGCCGGAGAAGGCAAGTGCCAGGCCGGCTGCGCTGGTCACGCCGGCCGCCAGCATGCAGAAACCGACCATGAACGACACGATCGGGAGTTTGTAAGCGCGCTGAGCAAATACGGCGGCGCCGCCGGCGCGGGGGTACTTGGTGACCAGTTCTGCATAGGACGCGGCGGTGAGCATCGCCATCACCAGGGCGACGACGAGGGGGACCCAGACGGCGCCGCCGACTTCTCCCGCGATTTCGCCGACGAGGGCGTAGATGCCGGCTCCCAGCACATCGCCGAGGATGAAGACGAACAGCATCTTGCCGCTGATCGCGCGAGCAAGAGGTGTGGTGTCCTGCCGATCCTGCGTCGCGTCGATCGCTCCGTCGTGGGTCCGTCTCGGTCGCATGCGAACCTCCGTGATGTGGTGGGGAAACACGTGGAGGGCGACGCGGTGTCACCGCGTCGCCTCCACCTGTCTTGATTCAGTTGTATTACTTGACCTTCGGGTCGTTCGCTGCAGCGATCTCCACCTCGGCGGTGGCCTGGATCAGCGCCAGAAGATCCTTGTCGAGGCCCGGTGAGAACTCCTCGCGCCGCTCGGGCGAGATCTTGATGGGGACGCCTTCCGGCATGATGGCCGTGGACAATTCGGTTCCGTCGTTCGACGGTGAGGCGCCGCGGTAGAGCTTGGCCGCCTGGCTCTTGTCGTCGGCGCTGAAGGTGTACTGGATGCTCTGCAAGCCCTTGTCCAGCAACTTCTTGACCTCGGGGAACCGTTCCGCGTTGGTCTTGGGGATCGGCAGCACCGAGCCCCAATTCACGCCCAAGCTTTCCAGTGCTTTGGCGAACGCGTTCTCGTGCGCCTGGTCGCGGACGATCAGGTACGAGATCGTCGAGCGGGCAGTCTTGTTGTCGGTCATCTCGTAGATGCGGCACTTCTGAAGTCGGCCCGTCGATTCCAGCATCAGGTTGTACAGCAGGTCCAGCACGAGGTTGCCGCTGTTGTAGACGTAGGAACCCGACCATGGGTTTCCTGCAGCATCGACCGGGAGGGCACCCTGTGCGCCGACGAGGTAGTGGTGAATGTTGCTGGTGTCCAAAGCAATCTTCAGGGGTGTAGCGCCCTTGGCGCCGGGCTTGTCGACGGGGTCCGTCTTCTTGCCGTTGTATTCGGGGGATCCGTCGAGCAAACGGGAGATTGTGGTGCCGATGAGTTCGACGTGGCTGATCTCTTCCGTACCGACGCCCTGCAACAGGTCCTTGTACGGCTTCGATGCCGGATCTCCGCGAAAGTTCATGGACTGGAACAGGTATTGCATCATGGTGCGCATTTCGCCGAACTGTCCGCCCAGGCCCTCCTGAAGGGCGTTGGCAGCGGCCGGATCCGGCTCGTCGACGGCGATGTCGTTGATCAATTGTTCGGTGTGTAGATACACGATTCTCCCTAGGACAGCAGTGCATCGAGCGTGAACGATCGGGTTGTCTGCGACGCCGAGACTTGACTGTCGCTTTTCCGCCTTCGGAGGCGTGCTGGGAATGCATCAGCCCTCCGGCTATACCCCTGGATGGCAGGGAGAAACATCACATCCGACCGGAGGTCCGGTTTGGTACCGCAGTCTTCGGGGCACTCCTGCATTTGCGCGACACGGCTACCGAAGACGGCGGAGGGCAAATAAACGTATGCATGACGAGCACGACGTAGTGGTATGGAAAGAAAACGTTCAGCGGCAGGCGTGGTGGGAATCGATTCTCGGGCTGGCTCCCGAAGCTCGGTCTCTCACAGTTGTGCCGCCTCTCGATGCGGACGACGTCGCAGCCGCGTAGTTGTGACCACCTGAATCGACTTGTGTATCCCGGCCGCCGGAAAACCGGCGGCCGTTCTGTTGCGTCCGGCCGGTCCCGAGCTGCCCGTCTGTCGAGCGTGCGTAGGCAAAGTTCGGGGTGTGCCGGATTTGCCCAGGCTGTAGTGTCCGCATTCATGATCAGATCAGCTGTGGCGAGGTCGGTGGCGATTGCCGGTGCAATCGTGGCGTCGGCTTTCGGTGTACCGGCCGTGGCGCACGCGCATCACCAGGAGTTCACGCCACTACCGGTGGCGTACTCGCTGGGCGAGAATTTCTCGGTCCCGTGCAGCGGGCAGCTGACCGGTTTTGTGCACACCCCGCACGACAGGCCTGGCCAAGTCACCGTAAGCGTCACGTGGCTTCCGTTCTTCACCGGTCCGTGCCACAACGCAATCTCAGTGAACTACTTGTCCGCTGCTGGTTCGGATGGTCCCGGAAGTGGAAATCCGTCGATCCTGCTTCCCTTCGATTCCCGGGCGTTCGTTCCATTGACCGGTGAAGTCACTTTCCCGATGCCATCCGGTGGAGGCTCGGTCGTCGTCACGCCCAACGCGGTGAGCACGACATACCTGAACCCCTTGGCGAATACTGTCAGATTCACGGTCGCCTGAGATCTCTGGAATGGCATCCCGCGGACTGGCTCACCTGACCGTTTTCGTCGGTGCGTTCACGGCAGTGTGGGCGGTGGTAGTCACGCCGGCGCATAACTTCGCGTACGTCGCGGGAGGGGACCGCCTCGACGTCTTCGTCGGAAGTGCGGCTGCGGCGGCCACAGTGGCAGCCGTCGTGGCCGTCGTGGTGGCTGTGTTCGTGACTGGCCGTCGAACTGTGTACGCGACAACGGGTATCGGCGTCGTGCTGCTCGCGGCTGTGTCTTTCGGTTCGTTCGACGTGCAGATGCATCTGCGTGCGCTCGCGGGTGGGTTGATTCTCGGTGGTTGTGCGGTGCTCGCCGGTTGTGGCAATCGTCGAACCATGCAGTGCGCGTTGGTAGTCGGTGTGCTCGCCGGCATGGTGCTGGTGCCGCACATCGAATCGAGCCCGGTCCGCTATGCCGAGTACCTCTCCAACGATTCATCCGGGCACTACATTATCGTAGCTCTTGCGGTGTTGGTCGTGCTGCTGGTTCTCTCGAACGTCGACGGGGTTGTCGAGCGGGTGCAGCACCGCACACGAGTGCTGACCGTGGGAGTTCTCGTCCCTGTCGGCGGTCTGGTTCTGTACTGGCTGTTCGTGCGCTCGGTGGACCGGCTCGGTTCGGACGGAGCGATGCAGGATCGCTGGCTTCTGGGCATCGCCGTGGTGCCGTTGCTCGTCGGCGCGGCGTTCGCTCTGCCCCGGACGACCGGCACCGTCGTACTCGCCGCATTGGCGTGCGTGGCGGCTCAGACGACGGGTTCGATGGGATTCGCTTCCGCGGTCGTGTTCGTTGCATCGTCGATCGTGGGCGTCGTGGTGGGGTGGCGGCGTCCGCTTCCCCTAGTGGGTTTCCTACTGATCGCGCTGGTTGCAGCGATGGGACTGTTCGCCGATTCTCAGCTCGACGCCATCGAATCGGCAGCCACCGTAGTGATCCTGCCCGTCGCCCTTGGACTCCTTTTCTCGTCGCTGCTTCCGACGAGCCCACCGGCCTCGGTGATCGCCGTGACCACCCCGATCGCAGTGACGGTCCCGATCGTCGCCGAGTTCGGGTGGACGGCCTACACGCCACTGACACGCGCGCAGCCTGTCTTTTCTCCGAGCGGGTGGGAGTGGACGTCGACGGCAATCAGCGTCGGTTCCGTCCTGGCCGCGGCGGGGGCGTACCTGCTTCTTCAAGCGCGCCGAGGGCGGCCGAACGGCACCACTGAGGATGTAGGTGAGGTTCCCGGAGGCTCGTAACACGGATTCGGACTGGGCGATACGTGAGTATGAATACAGTGCGCGCCACGTTCGTTGCATGTGTCATCGGAGTGATCCTGGTCGTCACGTCCGGACCCGCCAATGCGAGTCCCGGCAGTCCGTCGGCTCCGCAGTACGAGTGGCTCCCCGACTTCCTCTATCCCGTGTGGTCGTGGCTGTGGTGGTTCGGTTATCTCGCCGACAAGGGTGTCAACCCGTTCCCGATCATGTTCGGATCGAGCTGAAGTCGTGTCGTTCTCGTCATCGGGCGGTCGTATGAGGATCAAGGTTGTACTCGGCGCAGGTGCACTGACTGTCGGTCTGGGTGTGTTCTTTGCGCCGACGGCGTCGGCGCAGGACGCGGGTTTCAGTGACTATGCATGCAGCGACCAGTTCGCGGTCCCCTGGTCGCTGGATGCGTGGACTGGAGAGCGCAGTGCGGTGATCAGTCCGTACGGAACCGCTGACATCCGCTGCTCGTCGTTCCACGGGCAGACGTCGGCGTATCAACTCGATCCGCAGGGGCGTAAGCATCTGTTGAATCCCTTCGGCATCCTCGGACCCACGCTGTACATCTGGGACGTCAACGGTCGTTGAGCACCCGTATTCGTCCTGCCTTTCCCTTCGGTTGTGCTCCTGTAGCGCCCTTATACGACTGGCAAGACGAAAGTCTGCGACTACCCTTCGATCATGAGCAGCGTGAGGTCTCTCCTGTGCCTTGCAGCTGTTCTGGCGGTGGTGTCTTCATCGTGCTCATCTGGTCTGAATCCGTTCGTCGACAGCGTCTCGTACCGACCACCGACCGCAACGGTGGACTCGTCCCAGGACTGTCTGGCGGAGAACATCTACACAGACCTGACCGGCTTGGGACCGTGGGATCCGGCGTTGACGTCCGATGCGTCGCCTCCGGGATACCCGCCGGCTGCGTTTGTGCCTGTTGCGGTGGTTCGCTGCGAGCGTGGCACCGACGACGCTGGGTTCATGACGGTGGATTCGGTGCGGCTCGAAGGTGACATCGACGCCGTGGATGCTGCGTTCTCTGCGAAATCGGAGCGCTTTCCCGACGGCGTGATGGCGTCGTGTGCGTATGCAATGAAGCCTCCGGTTGGTCTGTGGTTGGTCGACGACGTCGGCAAGGCGTTTCGACCGGCTTGGCCGGCGAGCCCGTGCGGACTTCAGAACGCACCGATCGAGGCCCTCGCCGACCTCACCGAAGTCTCTCGCGTCTCTCACCCGACCGGTTACACCGACCGATACGACACCACGTGCGCTGCCGGTGCTTATGGATGGGAATTCGAGAACACAACACCTGAGGACGTAGCTGCCGCCGAGGAACGCGAACAGTCCCCCGACAGCACTGTGGTGCCGTCCCTGGTGATGCCGATGGACGATGTGGACAAACTCCAGTTGTGCACCGTCCCCACATCGACCGAACAGCCCCTCGACCCCTCTATCTCGGTGGTCGGACAGGCGATGACGCTCAGCCGAGAGGACAGTGCGTCGACTGTGAGATCCGTGGCGAACGCGCCCTTGGCGCCGGCCTGCGACAGACGAAGTAGCCGCATTGCGTCGACCGAATTGCGCCGTCCAGACGGCTCTGGCAGCTCGTTCGTGTCGTTCGAGCTCGATGGTTGTCAACGTGCAACCGGGTTCGGGTATTACCGCGCAATCCCCGCCGATGTGCTGTCGATCCTGACGCGAACCGAATGAAGTTACTCCAAAACTGTTGATGCGCCGTCATGCCCATGGCAAGCGTCGGTCCCACCATTGCAACCCGGCAGGTGCGTCGACTTCTATCGTTGCCTCGCGGTACCTCTCGTCGAGATGAGTGACTGCTGCCCTGAGGCGGTGGGCTTTGCGGCTGTTGCCCCGCATTATCCGTTCGAGGCGGTCTCGGGTTCCGTTGCCCGTGAACGGGCTGTCACATGCGGGACAGCCGGTCGGTCCCGCGACGATGGCCGGGTAGGTATCGAAGTTCGATGTGGGACGGCACTCGAAAGCTACGCGCCGCTCGACGCGTTCCACGCGTCGGCGCCACTGATCGAGCAAGTCGAGGGTCCCGTTGTTCGTGCGTGGTCGCCTGCTTCTGTGCTGTACGCGGGTCATAGTCGATGCGTCATGACGGAGACGCAGGCCCGGTGAGTGGATCGAGTTGTACTGTGGTGTGCGCGCTACACCGTGATGCGTCGAATATGCTGAGCCAGTGTCTATTCGGGCGCTTCTCGCCGCGCAAGAGGTCGGTCCGATCTTCGTCGACCGCGGAACGTGCTCGCTTCTGCGAGTTTCATGATCTACACCCCGGTTCGCTGGGACCGAAGGTGGTGAACGTGAAGGCGCTCATGCGCCTTTCGACGTGTCGAATGAAGTCATAGGAAATTGGTACCACAGATGAGGATTGTCGGTCTACCCCACGAACGGCCCGGGACTGCCGTAACAGTTGCGTACCCGTCAGGCGGGATCCCGGCTCACGCGTGCGCAATTGTTACACCAGGACCGGTGTGCGCTTATCTCCTCGCGCTCTCGACGTCGAAGTCGTCGAGATCCGCGTGTCGTGTCATGTTCCAGTAGTCGACGATGCGCCAGGGGAGTGTGGAGACGACTCGGCCGGCGTCGTTGCGGTACCAGTTGTCCATGCCCTGGTGGGTCCAGATCATGCGGGAGTGGGCGTCGTCGTGGCGTCGGACGTAGTCCTGTTCCACTTCTGGTTTACATTCGACGGCACCGATGTTGTTGTCCGCCATGGTGCGTAGCAGGTCGACGATGTAGCGCACTTGGCATTCGGCGATGGTGATGTAGCTTCCGCCGTGACCGAGCACGGTTCCCGGTCCGCAGGTGAGGAACAGGTTGGGGAAGTCGGGGACGGTGATGCCGAGGTGCGCGTGGGCGTCTTCGGGTCCCCAGAAGTCCTTGATCGATACGCCGGATCGTCCTCGAATGTCGATGGGGCTCAACAGCTTGTGAGTTTCGAATCCGGTCGCGAGGATCACGACGTCGACCTCGGCGACGTGTCCGCCCGATCCGACGACGGAGTCCGGTCCGATGGATGCGACTCCTTCGGTCACCAACGTGACGTTGTCGCGTTTGAGCGCGGCGTACCACCCGTTGTCGAGCAGCATCCTCTTGCCGAAGGGCGGGTAGTCGGGCAGAGACTTCTCGATGAGGTCCGGCCTACCGTCGAGTTCCTTCTCGACGTACCGCGTGAAGACGCGGCGGTGCGCGTCGTTGATGGCGTTGATGGAGCGGCTCGGGTTCTCCCATTCGGGATCGACCTGCAGCGACGGGTGAACGCGGTCGTTGAAGTTCCAGGCAAGCCGCACTCGGTACCACAATCGGTACAGCGGAACGGCTTCCATGAGATAGCTGACGTCGTCGTCGATGGGTTCGAAGTAGACGTCGCTCGACGCCACCCATTGCGGTGATCGCTGGAACACCGTCGCGTGCCCCACGGTCTCGGCGATTGCGGGTAGTACCTGCATCGCGCTGGCGCCGGTGCCGACGATGGCCACCCGCTTGCCTTGCAGGTCGAGGCCGTCGGGCCACTCGGCGGTGTGGAAGATGGGTCCGTCGAACGTGTCCAGTCCCGGAATATTCGGCACCTTGGGACGATTGAGCTGGCCGGTGGCGGTGATGACGATGTCGGCCGTCAGGGTGTCGCCGTCCATCGTGGTGACGGTCCACGATTGTGTGTCCGGCTGATACACGGCGGAGTCGACCTCGGTGTCGAACCTGATCCGCTCCCGCAGATCATGTTCGGCCGCAACATCACTGAGGTACTGCCACACTTCGTCGCGCTTGCCGAAGTGTGTGGTCCAGGACCGCGGTGCGAACGAGTACGAGTAGAGGTGGCTCGGTGTGTCCACGCCCGCGCCGGGGTAGGTGTTCTCGAGCCATCCACCGCCGACGTCGGAGTTCTTCTCGAGGACGATGTGCTCGATACCGGCTTCCTGCAGCTTGATGGCGGCGAGCATGCCGGACACGCCGGCTCCGATGACGATGACCGAGAAGTCGCACGGCGTCGCAGGCGCAGAAGAATCCTGGGGCGAGGGTTCGGAGGTGAACCCCATGTCCTCGGCGACCATCTCCGCGAACTCGGGAGGGACGGATTCTCCGACGGCGGCGGAGATCATCTCGACCAGCTCGTCTCCCGTCGGCGTCGGCAGTGCTGGGGGTCGTCCGTCGGTGATCGCGTCCAGTGCGGCAGCCCGGATGAGGTCGGCTACATGGGGTGCGAAGCCACCGCTGTCGTTGTCGTCCATGCCGCGGCTGCGCGTCGGGCGGTACGGGTCTTCGAGCCACGTGCGGTCGCCGGTGAGTTGATAGAGCACTGCGACGAGACTGGGCATGTTGGCCGCGTCGAGTGCTCGGACCAGCCGATCTCTTCTCAGTGCAGTCGGGGCTGTGACGGTCACCGGAACCTCCTTCGTGGCACGAGTCGCACGGGCCTCTCGCAAACTAACCACAGTTAGGCAAATTGACGCAATAGGCGTGCAACGCCGGATTCCGACCCTTGACAATGTGGCTTGCGCCACACAATGCTGTCACCACTACCTAACAGTGGACAGGCGAAGGGAACTCCCCATGGAACTCACCGAGGCAATGCGCACCACCGGAACGTGTCGGCGCTACTCGACCGAGCCGGTACCCGACGAGGTGTTCAAGAGCGCGTTCGACGTCGCCCGCTTCGGTCCGCAGGGCGGCAATCGTCAGCCGGTCCGGTGGCTCGTCGTCCGTGACGCTGCGCGCAAGCAAGCACTCGCGGATCTGTATCTCCCCATGTGGGACGCCTACTTCGCCGGCATCACCGGTGGCACCGTCGCGGTGGGGGCCTTGCCGAAGACCGTGCAGGATGCGGACTATTTCGCCCGTCACCTTGCGGAGGTTCCCGCGATCGTGGTTGTCTGCGCCGCGATGGACGGGCTTCATCCCACCGATCACGAGCTCGGCCGACTTTCCGTCGTCGGCGGTGCGTCGATCTACCCCACTGTGCAGAACCTGTGCCTGGCGCTTCGCGATCAAGGCGTCGCGACGGCCGTCACCACTCTGCTGTGCCACGAAGAGCCGGCTGTTCGCGCAATGCTGGAGATCCCCGACGAGTACATCACCGCCGCGCACATCACCGTCGGCTACCCGGAGAAGAACTTCCCGAAGAAGCTGACGCGCAGCCCGGTCGAGGAAATCGTTGCGCTGGAGACCTTCTCGCAGCCCATGTTCGATCTGTCCCCCGCACTGTAGAGATTCCCCGCACTTAAAGATCTCAGGAGCCCACCGTGCCCGGACCCGCCCCCCAGCACAGAGCCGCTATCGGCCGCGCGACCATCGGCGATCAACTTCGTCGCCACGCGCGAACCCAACCCGACAAGACGGCGTTCATCAGTTACGACGCAGCAGGTGCCCGTGTGGTCACCACCTACGCGGACCTCGACACCCGCGCCAATCGATTCGCCAACCTGCTTCTCGATCTGGGCGTCGGGCACGGTGACCGCGTCGCGTCGATGGCGCGCAACAGCGTCGACGTCGTCGTCGCGTACTACGGCACACTCAAGGTCGGTGCCGCGTTCACGGGCATCAACGTGCTCTACCGGGGGCCGGAGGTGAAGCACCAACTCGAGCACGCGGAGCCGACGGTGATCGTCGCCGATCCCGAGTTCCTCGGCGTCATCGAGTCGGTGAAGCCGGATTCCGCGACGCTCGTCGGGTTCGGGGCCCACTACGACGAGCTCACCGCGAACACGGTCACCACGGAACCCGACGTCGACATGGACGAGAACGACGTCGCGATGGTCATCTACACCTCGGGTACCGAGGCCGCGCCCAAGGGCGTGATGATTCCGCACCGGAACTTCCTGATCTCGACGGCTCCGGCATGGAGTTGGGGACTGCGGACGGGGCCGGAGGACACGTGGCTGTTCGTCATGCCGTTCCACACCATCGCCGGCTTGGGTTCGATGACGACGTTGACGTTGATGGGGGCGACACTGGTCCTGCCTGCGACGGCCGATCCGACGAGGTCGCTGCAGATCATCGCCGACGAGAACATCTCCGTCATCGCGCAGACTCCGACGTTCTATCTGGCGCTGGCGCGGGAGGCGAGCTTCGGGCCTGCCGCCGTCGGGCAGGTGCGACGCTGTCTCACCTACGGTGGTCAGGTCTCTCCGCACACCATCACCGCGTGGGCTCAGGCTGCGCCGGAGGCGATCTGGGGAACGTATTGGGGTCAGTCGGAGCTGTCTCAGCTGGGTTCGGTCGGCTGGTTCACCACTCTCGACGACATTCCGGGCGGCGATGCGTCGTGGATCGGCAAGCCGGTCACGCACCTCGAGATCAAAGTGGTCGACGCGGACGGTAAAGAGGCGGAGATCGGTGAACTGCTCTGCCGGACACCGTCGGTGATGCTCGGGTACTTCAAGGACGAGGCCAAGACGGCTGATGTCTTCGCAGACGGCTGGGTGCACACCGGTGACATGGTGCGCATCGACGCCGACGGAAATCTGTTCTTCTACGATCGTATGAAGGACATGATCAAATCCGGAGGTATGAACGTGTCGTCCCAGGAAGTCGAGCGCGCCCTGCACGCGCACCCGGACGTGCTGCGCGCTGCCGTCGTCGGGATGCCGGATCCGTACTGGTCCGAGGCCGTCACGGCGTTCGTCATCGCGGCGGAGGGGTCGACGCCGGATCCAGCTGCGCTGATCGAGCACTGCCGGACGTCGCTTGCTTCGTACAAGGCGCCGAAGGCCGTGCACGTCATCGCAGAGCTCCCGGTGGATGCGCAGGGCAAGATCCTCAAGCGTGAGCTTCGGAAAATGGCTGTCGCGACGGAGGTCGTGTGACGGCGCCCGACGAATCGGAGGTGGTGGTCCCTCGCCAGATCCGCACCAGGCGTCGCAAGGAGGACATCGCGGCGAAAGCCGCCGAGATCTTCGCGCGCGACGGGTACGCGAACGTCGGGATGCGCGATATCGCCGACGCCGTGGGCATCAAGGGCGCCAGCCTGTATCACCACTTCCCGTCCAAGGAAGACATCCTGTTCGCTGTGTGCCTGACGGTCACGCAGGTCCCGGTGGAAGAGACGCTTCCGCTGCTCGACGCGCCGGGCACACCGACCGAGCGAATGTCCTCACTGGTGCGCGCACATCTGGTGCATCTCAATTCTCGACGCGTCGAGTACATCGTCGGTTTGCACGAATTAGCTTCGTTGACAACGGAACACCGAGCCATCGTCGAGGACTATCGCCGTCAGTATCAGCGTCGCGTGCGCGACGTGGTGGCAGCGGGGATGCGCACAGGTGAGTTCACGGTGCCCGATGCGCGGCTCGCCTCGTTCGCGTTGACGGACATGCTGAACGGAATCAGCAACTGGTTCCACGACGACGGTGAACTGAGCATCGAGGACGTCGCGGACAACTACGTCGAACTCGCTGTTCGCCGCCTTCTGGGTGCCCGCGCATGACGGTTCACGGTGAGTGCCTTGCCGAGTTCAGCGGTGTGCGGGATGCTCTGGCCGCCAACATCGATTCGGGTGACGAGCTCGGTGCGTCGATCGTCGTCGACATCGACGGCAGGCGCGTCGTCGATATCTGGGGCGGGTACCGCGACGTGGATCGAACGACGGAGTGGACCGAGGACACGATCACCAACGTCTGGTCGACGACGAAGACCGTCACCAGCCTGGCGGCGCTGATGCTGATCGATCGTGGATTGCTGGACCCGTATTCGACTGTCGCGCAGTACTGGCCGGAGTTCGCCGCTGCGGGGAAGGATCGGATCGAGGTACGGCACCTGATGTCGCATACCTCCGGCGTCTCCGGGTGGGATAGGCCGTTCTCCACCGAGGACATGTACGACTGGGACTTGGCGACGTCGAAGCTCGCGGCTCAGCAGCCGTGGTGGGATTCGAGGACTACATCCGGCTATCACGCCGCCGATCAGGGACATCTGATCGGGGAGCTGGTACGACGCGTCACCGGAAAGTCGTTGCGCTCGTTCGTCGCCGACGACATAGCGGGCCCACTGGGCGCGGACTTCCAGATCGGGGCCGACGAGAGAGACTGGCACCGCATCGCCGACGTCGTACCGCCGCCGCCACCGGCCGCGGACACGTACTCCGATCCGCTGAGGATCAGGCGTCGAACATTTCTCGGCCCACTCGTTCAGGCTGCGTCCGCGAACACCCCGGCTTGGAGACGTGCGGACATGGGCGCGGTCAACGGCCATGGCAATGCTCGATCGGTCGCCCGGATCCTGTCAGTGATCTCGCGGGGCGGTGAAGTGGACGGCGTGCGCCTGCTGGGGCCGGACGTGATCGATTTGATCTTCCAGGAGCAGAGCAACGGAATCGACCTCGCTCTCGGCGTGCCCCTGAGATTCGGTATCGGCTTCGGACTCCCGCAACTGGACACAGTGCCCTACATCCCGGACGGGCGCATCTGTTTCTGGGGAGGATGGGGCGGATCGCTCATCGTCATGCACCCGGATACCCGAATGACGTTCTCGTACATGATGAACAAAATGGGCCCGGGTATCATCGGCTCGGATCGTGCCGAGCACTACCTCCGGGCGACGTATGCTGCAGGCGGTCGAGAGGTCATATAAAGATAGTTGGCACACTAGGGTGTGTTCGTGACGATCGGTGAACGGCCCTGGGCAGTCCCTCCAGTGTGGTGGCGTCGCGGCGAGGCCGTGCATGGCCGGACTCCGGTGACGAGAAGCAAGGTGCGGGTGCGGGAGTCATCGGTCATGCAGGGGCTGGTGGGAGATGCGACGCGTATCGGCGACGCCATCCGCCACCCCGATACCGACGCAGTCTCGGCTGCAGCGGGTCTGGAGTTTCTCGACGCGCATTCGCATGGCACGGCGCCAACAGCGCGCGCCATTGCTTTTGCGTTCAGGGCCACGATCGATCACACCAACTACAAGCTGAGTGTTCCTTTCGTCGACGAGGTCATCGTCACCAGGGGAGCAGCATTCGCTGCCGAAGTGATCGTCGCCGCGGCCGGTATGCGGGTCGACATGAGGTCGGAGCGGAGTTCTCGCGGTAACGTCCTGACGGTCTGGGTAACCGAACGCCGCGATATGGACATGCTGAACTTCGGCATAGGAGACATGCACTCTCGTGTGCGGACCGCGGTCGCCGCACTGCCGGACGAGGAGTACCGGTGCGTCGTCGATGTCCTGGCAACGCTGAGAGGCGCCAGCTATTCACGCGACCTGTCGATCTCGTTCCTCCTGCCGACCGAGTCCAGCTGGGTCGAGGAGGACTTGGCTGCTGCTTCGGGTCTCCCTCGGTATCACGAGCAAGACCACATGCCGCTGCTGGCGTGTGTCACTTCCGCCCGTGATGTCGAACGAATACTCGACGCGCACAGGACACGCGACGACGCGATGTGGAGTCTCGGGATGCGGATGAATCTCGTGCACGCGATCTGCGCGAACCTTGGCCCTGGCGTCGAACCACTTGTCGGAGAGCTTTTCGACGGAAACTTGTCCTCGCAGAACAAGAAGCGATGTGCTGCGATTCTCGCCGAGTTCGACACCGATGACGGGTTCCTCGAACTGGTCGAGCGTCTCGGGCGCAAGTACGTCGAGCCCGCTGTCCTGGCAGCGATGGAGGCCGCGCCGTTCCGCGCTCACCGTTTGCTCGGTGCCACAGCGGGCCCCAAGGCGGCACGACTGAAATTGGATCTCGAACGGCTCCACCCCGACCTTTCCGGGGACCGCGATGAGAACGAGCCGTCGGTACCGCAGGCGGGCCCCGTGCCGACCCTGCTTGCCGAACCGCCGTGGACGGGTGATCGTAGACAAGCCCGCATGCCCGTCCTCGACCTGGAGGCTCCGCGCGATGCGTTGACCGTCACGTGGCTTCAGGACGAACGAGACCACTTCGCAGAACCTGAGCCGGACTACCCGATGTATCTGGGTCGTCGTACCTGGTCGGACATTCTCCGTCCCGTCGCGGAAGGTTCCGACGCCTACCAGTTGTACGAGATCTCGCGCGGTCCAGAAGAACTACTACGACCGCTGCTTGCCGACGCCGCGATCCCGCGCTGGATTTTTCGCCCCGAGGCCGATCTCCGGAGGCTGTTGGTCCGATTCGGCGACGACGCAGTGGATTACGTCTTCCGGGTGGTGGTAGCCAGGCCGACGTTCAGCGCATCGGTGCTGCTGCCGGTGACGGGGTCTTCGGTGGCTTCGACTATGGCGACCTGGCTCGGCTCGAAAGCCATGCGGCCGGTCGCCTTGCAGTGGTTCGATCGGCATATCGACAGTGCAGCGCCAGTCGTAGTCGTGGCAGCATCGGGGAAATCGAGTGATGCGAGGAAAGCTGCCCTCGCAGCACTTCGCACGCTCGCGAAGCGTGGGCACCGCGACGCACTGGTTGCGGCAGCGACCGAGTTCGGATCCTCGGCTGCCACTGCCGTCACCGCGTTCGTGGACTCGGACCCGCTGTTCGACCTACCGACGCGAATACCTACCTTGCCCGCATGGCTGGATCCCGCTTTGCTGCCCACTGTCACTTCGGTCGACAGGAAAGAGCCGTTGCCTCCGGAGGCGGTCGGGAACATCTGCACGATGTTCGCGTTGTCGAAGTTGGACGAGATATATGCCGGCGTTGCGGTGGTTCGCACGCTCGTCGCTCCCGGCAGTCTCGAGTCACTTGCATGGGATCTGTTCGAACGTTGGTCCAGCGCTGGATGTCCCGATGCGCAACGGTGGTGCTTGGACGCGCTCGGAATAGTCGGAGACGACGAAACTGCACGGCGTCTGGCGCCGTTCGTGCGGAAATGGCCGCTGCAGTCCGCACACCGGCGAGCAGCGGCGGGGTTGGACGTGCTCGCCGCAATCGGAACCGATGCGGCGCTCGGACACATCTGGGCGATATCGCAGGGGTTGCGGTTCCCGGCTTTACGCGCGAAAGCCGACGCTCGGATTCGGCAGATCGCAGACGAACTGGCCCTCACCCCGGCCGATCTCGCGGACCGACTCATTCCCGATCTGGGCCTCGACGCCGACGGCACAACGATGTTCGACTATGGGTCGAGGTCGTTCACGTTGTCGCTGGACCATGCGTTGAAGATCGCCATCACCGACAGCAACGGGAAAACGCGCGCTCGAATGCCGCGGCCAGGTCCCGACGATGCGGATGAAGCGGCTGAGGAGTTCAAGCGGTACACCACGTTGCGACGGGACCTCGACGCAGCGCGCGGCGAGCTGATCCAGCGCTTCGAACGCGCCATGGTCACCGGCCGCAGGTGGACATACGGGCAGGTTCGACGGCATCTCGTCGGACACCCGGTGGCATGGCAGATCGTGGGTCGGCTCGTGTGGTCCACCGACAGCGGCGACCAGTTCGCTTTCTCGGCCTCACGGAACGCAGTGCGTCGGGATGGGTCCGACCCGAGCATCGATGACGCCGACGACGTATTCGTCATCCACCCCGTCACAATGGGTGTCGAGATCGAGTTGTGGCGACTTGCCTTCGCTGATGCTCACCTGGTGCAGCCCTTCGAGCAGGTGGACAGGGACGTCTTCCGCGACGATGTGTCCTCGGGATTGGCGGTGTTGGACAACACCAAGGTTGCAACTTCTCAATTGCTTGCGTTGGAGCGGCTCGGGTGGGAACGCGAAGAACCGCAGGACAAGGGCGCGCAGATCTCTATCAGCAAGCAAGTCGACGAGGACACGGCCGCTGTCATCTTGGCTTTCCCTGGGTTCAACGTGGCGAGCCCGGCTATGTGGGCCGAGCAGAAGATAGTCCAGGCATTCGTCACCAACCCGAACATCGGGGTTGTCGATGCGTCCGAGTTGCTCCGTGATGTGTCGACTCTCGCGTACGAGCCGATCACCGGCGATGAACCGGACTTGCAGGGTCCGTGACGGAAACGCGTGGACACACCGTGCTTCGAAGGTTTTCGGCGCCGTGCGTCGGGGCAACGCTCGAGGCCATCGTGGGGGAGCGATGTGGTGGGACCACGCTCGGTGTCGCTGTAGCACTGGTCGGTACTGTCATACGGTGACCGACAGCGGGCTGTTCGATCGAATCAGGACCATTTCGGTGGTCGTCACCATCGTTGCGGTGGGAGTCGTGGTCGCGAGCTTCATCCCGTCGGGGGAGACCGTCCCGTCCACGAACTTGGATTTCGTCAGCGCGCCGGTCGACGTGTCCGCGGACATCCCGGGGTGCGACACCGTCGAACCGCCGGACGACGAGGGCGGGTTGTACTCCCGGGCCACCTTCGGAGGGGACAGCACCTACGACAACCCTGCTTTCCCGTGGTTCACCACTGGCAAGGCCGCGGCGATGTCCGAGGCCGTGCGTGCAGCAGTGCCGGCCGACGTGGAGATCGAGTTGGCAGCACCCTCCAATTCGCTGAACTTCGGTCCTGTCACCGATTTCGGCGACAGCGAGTTCGACCCTATGACCACCGCGTACGCGGAGTTGACGCGTGACGGTGTCACGGCATTCGTCTCGGTCAACGTCGGGCCGTCGAGTGATGGCGTACCTCCATGTGTCGCAGGCGCTCTCGAACGGCGCGATATCGACGCCGACGGAACCGTCGTCGACAGTGGCGACTCATGGTACGAAATCGACGGCGTGCGGACCTACTCACGCTCGGCCACCGCCTATCGCGAGGACGGCACGCGCGTCAGCGTGTATCAGAGTGCCGGTTCGTCGCCGGCGATGCCGCTGGAGCAGCAAGAAGCCGCGGCCATTGCTTCGATACCGGAGCTGGCGATGTCGGCCCCGTCACCGACTGAAAGCCCGGTGCTCCAGGTCGATTGCTCGGTGTATCCGCCGGGCGACGGAACGGTGAAAGATCTGAGCCGCGAGGCCGTGGATGCAGCGAACGCAGCATTCACTGCGAGTTGGGCGGCAATTCGGGACGCACCGGCGTTGGACCGCCCCATCGGATCATTGGTCCCGGACGGTTCCGGGTCGGGAATCTGCACGGACGTGGGCGTCGGGGACGGCACCATTCGCTTGGCGGTGTCGGTTGCCGGCGGACAACCCCTCCCGACTGCCCCGGACCCGTACGATCCATCTTTTTACGGCCAACTACCGGTTCTCCGAACGCTGCCCGACGGATCGGTCGTCGAGTTTCTGGACACGGACATCACTCAGATGATGACGTCCGAAGACGGTACCGGGCTGTTGTCGCGGTCGGTGACGGTCACTCGCCCGTCCGGTGTGCAGGTGTCGGCGCGGTCGACGGTCGAGATCGCCGCAGGGGGACGAGCGCCCCTGACGCTTCCCGAGCCTCTGTCGGCCGAAGTGCTCGACGCCGTCGCCAACACCCCGATCGGACAGTGGCCGTGAGCAGAGCACGCAAGGACACGCTGCGGACCGCAGTAGCAGTGGTGGTCGCCGTGGCTGCCGTCGCGGCAGCGGGCGTCGCCCTCACTCGGACCACCCCCGATGCGCCCACCGACGATGCATCGATGACCGACTGGGCCGAGTACAGCGAAGTGGAGTCCGCGACCACCACCGAGGCCTCGCCCGGTCCCGCGCACACACCGGAGTGGTCGACCGACGCGTCGGCCGCGTACGGGCGTGACTTCGCAGCCTTGCGTGCGCCTTCGGCAGGGCTGTTGTTCGATTCCAGCCTCTACGGCGTCGTCGACGGTGGCGACGTGCTGATCACCGCCGTTGGCTTGCCCAACCCACGAACGTACTCGTTCGATTCGCCGAAGCTGCTGGGAATCGACGCCGGTGACGGCACCGTGCGCTGGTCGGCGTCGCCCGGAGGTGTCGACACCTGCGCAAGTCGACTCACTCGCGGAGAACTGGTGTGCCTGGATTCGTACGCGGACGTGCCGGCCATCGTCGCCATCGATGCGCAGGATGGGGCCATGCGCCGAGTTCCCCTGCCGCAGGGTTGGTTCACCTACGGGATCGAGTCCGACGGCGAATCGGTGTTCATCCTGGAGGGCAACCCGGAGGACGGTGAATCGGTCCTGCACGGTGGCAGCGTCGACGCGTTGGCCGGCGCCTGGTCTCTACCCGTCACCGGGTTCGCCACCTGGGACGGTATCGAGTCGACATTGATACACGTGCACGACGATCGGGGCGTCATCACTCTCGGTAGCGACGCCGAGTTCTTCGATACGGTGACGGGATCGGCCGTCGACAGCCTCAAATTACGCTCGCAAACAACAGTCTTCGACACGAAATCCGGCACCGAGGTATGGAAGCTGGAGGATCCGTACGCGGTCGAGAAGACGATCGGAGAGACTGTCTACTCCCAGGACGGCAGTTCGATCATCGCTGCTGACCGTGAAACCGGGGATGTGTTCTGGGCGTGGTCACTGCCAGTGGATGTCGACGGGTTCACTGCGTCGGGAACGGTTGTCGAGGCGGAATCCGGGGTGTACTTCGTGAGCTCCAGCTCGATCGTCAAGCTCGTCGAATGAGACGGTGATCGTTTTTGGACCATGCTGTCCCGGCATGCCGATCGGGAGCTTTCTACAGATCCAGTCCCGGTGACTGGAACACAAGCGAGGTCGACGGAGCCGCGAACTGCAGTTCGACTCCAGTGGGCAGTGATTCAGCCGATGGCGAAGGAGACACCGTCTTGGGCGGGCTGGACCACATCGCAGCCAGGTATCGCCACGGCGTCGGGCTGTGGGTTGTTGGTCGCACCGGCAATCGCCGTCCCGCCGGTCACTATAGCCGCCACGACCAGGACGTCGATCCACACGCCACCGCGTCGCCGGGTATCTCGCACCAGCAAAGCTTAGCCCGTAGAACAGCGCGTATCGGTCATCGTGCGAGGGAGGGACCGTCGGGTACAGCGGGAAATGGGCAGCGTCGGGGCTTCTGCTCGGCGCGCTAGGGTCACTGCATGAAACCTGCTCTCGCGGTTCTGGCGTCGGTGAGTGGTGCGTTCGTCGTCGCGCTGCGAATGACGATGGAGGGCAGTGTCGGGTCGGGTGTGGTGTGCGCGGTTGTGGCTTTCGCGGCGGCTATGGTCCTCGGTGGCAGAACTGCTTGTGCAGCTGCGGTGTTGGGTGTTCTGATTCTGGCTGTTCCGTTCTCGGAACCGGTGACGGGCGTTGCTGCGGGTTTGGTGGTCGGTGGCCTTGCCTCCGGACTTGCCGGGACCCGAGCAGCGCTGGGCGCGTTGGTGGTCGGCACCGTCGCGGGCTTCGCGTTGTCACCGATGTTCGAGTCGATCCCGCGGCGGTATGCCGATTACCTCCCGGAGCCGGTCGTACCGACGACCCACTACGTCGCGATGGGCGTTTCCGCGGTGTTGTTGCTTGCGGCGTTCTGGGCTGGCCTCTTCCAGTCGGCGGAAACAGGTGACCCGATCACGGCTGCGGATCGACGACGGTTCATCGTCGCCGGACTTGGGCTGCCGGCGTGCATTGTGGCTGCTTCGTCGTTCGATTTCTTCGAGCGGTGGCCACTTGCGCTGCTGATGATCGTCGTGTTCGTCGGTGCGGCGTTCGTGTTGCCCGGGTCGACGGGCATGGTGGTGCTCGCGGCGCTGGTGACTCTGGCGTCGGTGGCGTCTCCGGTGTACGGGTCCGAGTCCGGTGTCATCTTGCTGGCCGCTCTGCTCGCAGGTCTCGGGGTGGGGTGGAGGTGGTCGCGACCTGTGGTTGCGCTGGCTTTGTTGGCTGTCGGTGTCGTCGCCGAGGCGTTGGGCGTTTTCCTCATGGGGATGGTGTTCGTGCCGTTGGCGTGGGGGATGTTGTACGCGTCGGTGCGTCCGTCGAGTGGTCCGGCGACGGTAATTGCCGTCACCGCGATTCCGCTTGCAGCGGCGATACCGATCACCGTCCAGTTCGGGTGGACCGCGTACACCCCCCTGACCAGTGCATTGACTTCCCCCTATTCATGGCTGTGGGCAACGTCGTTGGTCGCTGTCGCTGCATCGGCCGTCGGCGTAATGGTGCTGCAGCGGCGACGGAACGGCAGCGTGTAGTTCAGCTCCGTCGTTCCCGGGGAAGAACGGCGGCGAAGCGGAGAAGAAAGTCGCGGATGACGGCGAGGGTGGTGTCGTCGTAGTCGGCGAGAGCGGTTTCGAGGTCGGTGGATGCCCGGCGTATGAACGGGTCGATTCGTTCGCGCGCGAGCGACGTGGAGCGCAATGCGACACTTCGCCGGTCGGTGCTCTCCCGGCTGCGGCGCACGAGCTCCTGCCTTTCGAGGCGATCGATCAGTGCGGTCGTTGCCCCGGAGGTCAACCCGATCCGGGCCGACAGTACGGCGGGAGACAGTGGTGTGCCTTCGTTTTCGGCCCAGATGATCTCGCCGAGCGCGTTGCCGTCGCTGGTCGGCAGGTTCATCCAGCGAGCCAGCTGATACGCGGACTCCTGGTAGCTCACCGCATAGTGACGAAGCGCTTCGAGCGTTTCGGTTCTCACTGTCGACATCGGTCGATCCTTTCGGCCAGGCGGTGATCAGGCGCGCAGAAGCGGATAGTCCGCAAGCGTCGGAACCTGCTTCTCGTGCGTCAGCAGGTTGGCTTGAAAGAACCGGCGTACCGGTGCCGAAGCCGCGACCTTGTACGCCGAATGCAGGACCTTCACACCCATATTCGACGACGGGTGGAGTAGCCGAGCGCTCCCTCGTCGCATTCCTTGCGCGCTGTCTGCGTACGCGCGCATCTGCTTCTCGTAGCGGCTGAACGCTTCTCGATGGTTGTCGGGGTTGGCTGTGAGTTCGCCGGTAAGGATATGTGCCCCGACGAGGGACAGTGTGGTGCCCATGCCGGTCGGGCCGGATCCCCATGCAGCGTCGCCGATGAGCGCGACGCGGCCCTTGCTCCACGTGGAAACGAGTACCTGTTCCATACGCTGGGTGTAGAAATCTTGCGGCCGCTCGTGAAAGCCGTCGAGGATGCGTCCGGTTTGCCAGCCCGCTCCGCGGAATCGCTCCGTCAGGATGTGCAATTGGGCATCCACCGGTAGGGATTCGAATCCGAAGGGCTCGGATTCGAAGGACAGAGTCGCTCGTATTGTGCCCTCGTTGTCGGGCCGCAGCGTCGCGACGCGACCTCCGCCGGCAGTGCACCAATCCCAGGTATCGACATCGGTGGGTAGTCGATCGATGGTGCCGTACGTGATGCTGACCCCGAAATCCCGCAGCGTGGTCTCGTCGTCGAACACGATGCGTCGGGTCCGAGAGCTACGGCCCTCGGCGACGAGTACAAGATCGAAGCGTTCGGCGCCGCCACCGTCGAAGGTGACGTCGACACTGGACGAGTCTTGCTCCACACCGACGACGTAGTCGCCGAACCGCTGATCCACCTCGCGGGGAACGATGTCGACGAGAATCTGGGCGAGCCGTCCGCGGAGGATCTCGATCTCTGCGGTCGGTCCGTCCTGGCCCTCCTCGCGAGGAAACACCGCGTGGGGCGTTCCGTGCCGGTCGACGAACCGCGTGCCCTGCTCGCCGGTCAGATTTTCCAGAATGGTGTTCTCGACGCCCATCCGACGTATCACCTCGCGCCCGAGTCCGCGTATGTCGATGTTCTGCCCGGTCTCGCGCGGAGCTGGAGA
Source organism: Rhodococcus sp. NPDC057297 (assembly GCF_042667435.1). Taxonomy (NCBI): domain Bacteria; kingdom Bacillati; phylum Actinomycetota; class Actinomycetes; order Mycobacteriales; family Nocardiaceae; genus Rhodococcus; species Rhodococcus sp. NPDC057297. Next base: position 916,302 of record NZ_JBHUZE010000001.1, read on the forward strand.
TCGCTCGAGAAGGGTGACGTCGAATCCGGCTCTGGCCAGACCCCATGCCAAGGTGGGTCCGGCGATGCTCGCGCCGGTGACGAGGACCCGCGCGGGCCGTTGATCCGATCTCGACATGGTGTTCCTCCCGCGAACCGCCTAGGTATCGCTGTGACGAAGTTACTTCACTGTGGAGGTACTTGCCCGGTTGCAGGTCTCCGCAAACCCGCCGACGTGAACGTGCTTGAGAAGTATCGCGACGAGCTCAGTCATCGCACGCGATTACCCTCCCCGCACTGCCTCGTCGATCATCGCGCCTACAGCTGCAGCACCGACCGAGGTCATGATCGTTCCGGCGTGATCGAGTCCGGCCAACGGGCGGACGGAGGTCATGTCGACGGCCTCGATGTCCTGCGGTGAGTACATCGGCGGGGAATCGGCTCCGACGCTCCACTGCGCGTGCAGGAATCGAATGGGCACTGTCAGTTCTTCGAACCTCGAGTGGCCGAAGAACACGTCCGTGGCGTCTGCGACGACTGCATCCACCGACAGTCGAACTGAGCCGTCGACCAGGTCGTGTTCGGCGTACTGCCGGAGCAGCGGGTCGGCTGGGTCGAGTAGCGGCAACGACGTCGAGACCAAGAATTCGATGTAGTCGTCGACGCTGTTCCACTGCTGCTGTGTTCGAGCGATCCTGTCCCCGAACACTGCTGCAACGTTCTCCCGTGTCAGACCCTCGGGCGGTCCTACCGGCACGCCGCCGTCGACGAGGACGAGGCTCTTCACTCTGGACGGGTAGCGGGCTGCGAACTCGACCGCCACGAACGCACCCATCGACATCCCGCACACGTGCACCGCATCCTGGCCCAGTGCATCGACAACAGCGTCCAGGTCCTCGGCGTGCTGGGACAGTGATGACGGGCCTGTGACGTCCGCACTGTCTCCTCTCCCGCGCAGATCCGGTGCGACGAGCGTCAGATGCGGAGCCTCCGCGTGCAGCCAACCCCACAGTGTGCGCTGGCTGGAGACCCCGTGCACCACGAGAATGGGTTCGGTGGTGCCGGAGAGAGTCTCGACGGCGATGCTTCCGCCCGCTACAGGTACCTGATCGATGGACATGTCCAACACGTTATCGGCTGGAAACGAAGGAGAGCGGTGAACCGGTCAGCTATGCGGTGGGGGCTGAGCGCCCAGTGAGCGGCACGTTCTCGGCGAGGAAGGCGAGCTGGTCGCGAATCACTGCCGAAAAGAGTAAATCGACATAGGGATCGAAGTGACCGCCGGTATAGGTGCGGACCGTGGCTGTGCGGATCTTCTGCGCAGCACGGAGGGCGACCGAGGCGGGAGTCACCGTGTCCTCGGACATGATCTGCACCAACGTGGGGCAGCCGATCGCCGACGCCGTTCGGCCGGGCGAGTACAAACCGATTTTCAGCAGAATCCGAGCTGCCACGGTCTGGGGATAGTCACCGTGGGTGAGGCCGGATTCCTGCATCATCCGATCGCGCCCGGCGTTCGCATCCGGCGAGACCATCACAGCGCGCGTTCCAGGCAGGCCGACACTGTCGATGTAATGCGGTGACTTCTTGCGAAGTGCTCGAACGACGTCCTTGACGGCCGAGGGCAGGACACGCAGCGTGTGCCGGAATCCGACTGCACGGACGGCGGCGATCCCGTCGATGTGGGGTACCTGCGCGATGACAGCGGCAAATTCGACGCCGGTGCCCGCGAGGGTGAGTACGTGGCCTCCGGCGAAGGACGTTCCCCATCCGACGATCCTGCTCGAATCGACTCCGTCGAGCGTCCGCGTGAAGGCGACAGCTGCACGCCAGTCGTCGAGTTGTTTCGGTACATCGAGCAGTTGTCGTGGTTCGCCGTCGCTGTCACCGAAGTGTCGGTAGTCGAATACACACACGACGTAGCCTGCGGCGACGAAACGTTCCGCGTACGCGTAGAGGCGCATTGCCCGGGGTGTGCCGAAGCCGTGCGCCATGACGATCGCCGGCAGAGGTGCGGCGCCCGCTGCCTGGGGTCGAAATACCGTTGCCGCGCAGCGGATATCGTCGGAAGTGAATGATGCTTCGGTACGGGTGAATTTGGAACGTTCGTGGGTGGTCATCGAGTATCTCCTTGCGATTCGCGATGAGCGAGTCAGTGTTTGAACGGGTTCAAGGTCTTGCCCAGGAAGTACCCGAGCCGGGTGGGAATCGGCTTCGCGGCGGCTGCGGTCACCTTGTTCACGACGCCCGGTATGCACACCGGTTTGCCCGCCTCGACTGCCCGCCAGCCCTCCCGCACAACGGCTTCGGGGTCTTGCCACAGAATCGACGGTAGTTTCGAGGTGGCTGCATCACGGGTCCCCATGACATCGTGGAATTCGCTGTGGGTGAAGCCCGGGCAGAGAGCGGTGACGTGGACGCCATACGGACGAAGCTCCATGTCGAGAGCTTGCGAGACATCGAGGACGTAGGACTTGATGCCGGTGTAGAGCAGGCTGGCTGCCGGCGGCATGAAGGCAGCCAGCGACGACAGATTCACGATCCGTCCGTATCCGCGTTCCTTCATGCCGGGGACGGTCAGGTGTGCGAGTTCGGTGACAGCGGTGATCATCACCTGGATCTCGGCGGCGAGCGCGTCGAACGGGGCGTCCGCGAACGACGAGTTGCCCGACATGCCTGCGTTGTTGATCAAGATGTCGACGTCGATGCCGAGGGAGTTCGTGCGTTCGATGATCGTGCGCGGGGCGCTGCTGTCGGTCAGGTCAGCGACGACGACGTCGCAGCGCACGTCGTGCCGCTTCGCCAGTTCGTCCGCAAGTGCGACGAGCCGTTCCTCGCGACGTGCAACGAGAACGAGGTTGTGTCCTTCCGCGGCCAAGTGGCGTGCGAATTGCGCGCCGATGCCAGCCGATGCACCTGTGATCAGCGCTGTTCTCCCGGTCATGCTCATTGCAGGCCCCCGTCTCTTGAATGGTCATCAAGAACGGTAGCAGTGTCTTGATGGGCGTTCAAGATAGAATGTTTGGCATGCCCAAGAACCGCGGACTGCACGACAGGGAGGCGAAGCGGGCCGAGATCATCGGCGTTGCTCGTGAACTGTTCGTGACCGACGGTTTCGAGCGCACATCCATCAGTCGGTTGGCCAAAGCTGTCGGTATCACGCCCAACACCTTGTACTGGTATTTCGAGGACAAGGACGACATCCTGGTCGCCGTTCTGACGGCGATCGTGGCCGAGGACGCAGCGGACTACGCCGACATCGCCGATCGCCCTCTCGCTGAACGTCTCGAATGGCTTGTCGAGCGGTTACAGCGAGTGGGGCCGTTGGTGTCCACCGTGCACGAACGCGCAATCAAGTCGGAAGCCATAAATCTCTGGCACAACGGATTTCACTCGTATGCCGAATCGATCTTCGCTGTCGACGTAGCCGCCTCGGGCTTCTCCGGGCCGGAGGCAGACGCAATGATCCGCATCGGGACGTTCGTCGTCGAAGGTCTTCTGACGCACACGCCGTCGCCCGCCGCGACGCGGGCTGTGATCGACCAGCTCGTCACTGCGATGACTCATGGTCGTGTTCCAGGCGGCTGACGGCGGGTGGACTCGATTACCGACGGAGTTCGGGTGGGAATCAGGGTGTATGGACCGATGCGAGTCCATCGTGCAGACAGCGGGGTCGGTGTTCGCATGAGTACACGCACAGCAATTCTCGCGACGGTCGTTGCCGTGGTGACGTTCTCGGCAGCGGTATACACGGTGGTCACAACCGGGTTCGACGTCGATTTCGGATACGAAGGAGCCACGCTCGGTGTTGCATATTTCGGCGGAGGAGGGGACTTCGAGGGTGACGCCGGTGTGACTGCGCTGCTCGTCTAGACCTGGATGAGGGCGACTGCTGGGGTGAGGATGCCGAAGTATTCGGGCGCCAAGGGGATCAATCCGGACCATCCTGGTATGCGGCCGTAGACCATGACGACGACCGGGCCGCTGCCGGTGGGCAATACGGCGGTCCTGTCGATGGTCGGGTAGAGGCCGTCGATCGTTCCTGGTGCGGTGCCGAGGAATTCGGTGATTCCCGACTGGCCGGTCCTGAGGTTGACCCATCCTGCGTGGAGTTCCGACGGCTCGTACTCCAGCCAGCGCTGCACGACGGTGATGGAGCGGGCCGAGTGATCGATGACGGCGTCGACCCGCGATCCGGGAAATCCGCCCGTCGGGTGGGCGAGGTTGACGGTATCGACGGTGCCTGCGACAGGTGTGGGCGCGGTGGCCAGCGCAGCGATCTCGGCCGGTACGCCAGCCGACCGCAGGGCCGAAACCGGATCGACGGCCGGGTTTGCGTGCGCAACGGCGCCGGCGCCGAACCCGACGAAGATGGCCATGACTGCGGCCGCGACCATTGCCGCGACCTTGCCGAGTCGAATCATCAGTCTCCGATCCTCGCTGCACTCGCACCCGAACCAGGGTGAGCACTCCTCAGTGTGACGTGTGGGCTCGGCCTGGTGGTTCATTGTGACGGGATCGTTGTGCAGCATCTGCCCATCTCAGGGCGCGACCAGGCATATGGGACCCACGGGAACTGCGGGGTTGACGTCGATGGTCGCGATCGGTCCGCCCGCCGAGGTCTGGTAGGCCATCAGTGAGTGTTCACCGGGTGCGGTGGGTGTCACCAGAGTGAACTTGTGCCCGAGAATCGTTGGTGAGTACCAGTATCCGTCGAACTGCCACATGAATTCCTCGATGGGCATCACCATGCTGTAATCCATCGGCCCGATGTCCGTTCGAGGCTCCGAGAAGCTCTCGGTTCGAGCGACGGCGACATAGGTGCATCCGACGCCGTACGGGGTTGTCGGTCCGAAGCTCAGCCCGGGGAGGATGTCGAGTGAGACGACCTCTGCGGACGCGTTCGGGGCAGCGAACACCGCCGCGCCTGCGCAGGCAGCGAGGACGGAGGCATAGCGGGCAAGCCGGATCATTTTCATTCCACTTGGTCGGTTCGAGGCCGGCGCGTGTTACACAGATCATTGCGGAACGTCTTCGTCGGTGGGCTCACGCCCGCCCGAACGCCAGCGCGACGTTGTGCCCGCCGAAACCGATGGACGTGCTGAGGGCGTAGTCGATGTTCTGCTGACGACGATGAGTCACCACATCCAGGTCGATTGCTGGATCTAGGTTTTCGAGGTTCAGTGTTGGCGGCACTTCGGCGTGCTCGATGGTCAGCATGGTCAGGATTGCTTCGAGCGCACCGACTGCGCCGATCGAGTGTCCCAGAGCAGATTTCGGCGCATAGACCGATGCATGCCTCGCTACGGCTGCAATGGCGGTGGCCTCGGATGCATCGCCGATCGGTGTCGCGGTGGCATGGGCGTTCACGTGCGTGATGTCCGTGTTCTCCAGACCTGCGACGTGTAAGGCCTTGGTCATGGCCTTGCGAATTCCGTTGCCCTCCGGGTCCGGGGCCACGATGTGGTAGCCGTCGGAGGTGATGCCCGCACCGAGCAGTCGACCATGAATGCGAGCGCCGCGTGCGCGTGCATGCTCTTCCGATTCCACGATCATCAGCGCCCCTGCTTCGCCGAACACGAATCCATCGCGGTCTCGGTCGAACGGTCGTGACGCCCGCGTCGGTTCGTCATTGCGCGTGCTCATCGCTCGCATCATCGAAAAGCTTGCGATGGGAACCGCGTCGATGTTCCCTTCGACGCCACCCGCGACGACGACGTCGGCTTCCCCGGTCGAAACGAGTCGCCATGCATGAGCCAATGCCTCGGATCCCGACGAGCACGCAGACACGGGTGTGAATACTCCGGCCTTGGCGCCGATCTCGAGGCCGATGTGTGCGGCAGGCCCGTTGGGCATCACCATCGGAACCGACATGGGCGAGACCTTCCGGTGTCCGCCGGCGCGCATGGCGTCGACCGCGCCGATCAGCGCGTCGCCGCCGCCCAGCCCTGTTCCGACGGCGACTGCCAGTCGGTCTCTGTCCATGTCTTCGAGTCCCGCGTCTACCCACAGCCGCCGGCCGAGGATGACGGCCAATTGTTCGACGAACGACAGCCGTCGACGCTCGACACGCGTCAACTGGTCGGCCGGATCGAACTGTAGAACGCCGCCGATTCGGACTGGCAGGTCGTACTCGGCGACGAAGTCGCGTTCCAGCTTTCCGATTCCGCTGTGGCCGTCGAGCAACAGCTTCCAGGTCTCGTCGGCGTCGTCCGCCAGCGCTGTCGTGGCGGTGTATCCGGTGATGACGGCGTTGCGGGCCAGAGTTTGTGTAGCGATCGGTTCACTCATGCGTTCCATGAGTACATGTAGCGACCGGTACAGTCAACCTGTGGCGCGGCCAATGGATCAGCAGAAGCGAGCGGTACTCCTCGCCGAGGTAGTGGACTACATCGGGACGCATGGGCTCGATAATCTGACCCTTCGGCCTCTCGCGGCAGCGCTCGGAACGAGCTCGCGCATGCTGATCTATTACTTCGAGTCGCGCGAGAATCTGATCGTGCAAGCGCTCGCGAGTCAGCGACCCGCATTCTCGGAAATGTTCGGCGACGTCCACGACGCCAGCGGCCTGCGAACCCGACTGAGTGAGCTGTGGACATCGATGACGGTAGGCGACGACGTCGTCAGTTCACGAATCCTGATGCAGGTCATCGGAATCGGATCGATCAACAGCGGTGTGCTCGGTGATTTCGCGGCAGCCACAGTGCATTCGCTCACCGATGCACTCGCTGAGTCTCTCCGAAGGTGTGGATTCGACGATGCCTTGGAGCGTGCGACGGTGTTGGGCGCGGCATTCCGTGGTCTTCTTGTCGACCGGTTCGCCACTGGCGATGTACACCGAACCGACGCCGCAGCTGCAGCGCTCTTCGAGAGCGTTGCCGCTCGGTAGCGGGCTGCTGCGTATGCCTGTCCAGGCAACCCGGGCGGTTCTCGCGTTCTGCGCGGCATTGCTGTTGGTGTGGTCGATTCTTCGTGTCACCGGCGACGATCTCGGGTCTCGCAGGACGAAGCGTGTGGCCGTGCTGTTGCCGGTCGGTGGCATCGTGGCGACGGCCTGTGGTGTGGGAACGGCATGGTTGTACGACTTCACCACCCGGCCGTACGTAGCAGTGGCGTCAACTCTCGTTGTGGTGCTTGTTCTTTCGGCCACCTTCACGGCAGCGAGGGTGTGGGCGCTCGGAGGGATTACTTCGTCGGCATCTTTTGGGCGATCGCCCACCGGTTCCGCGTGAACGGCCCGTTCACGGAGGTGTAGGTAGTGACGGTGGTAGCGGTACGGAACTTCTGTTGTCGCCGAACGAGTGTCGAAGGACATCGACGGCGCCGTGGAGTGCGGGTGAGGGATTGGCAGGGTCCCAGGCCATCCCGATTCGGAGCGTGCGCGCAGGCCCGGCCAGCGGGAGATAATGGACGCCGTCCATCGTGAGCAGTCGGGTGGACGCGACGACGACGGCAACGCCGACGCCCGCGCCCACCATCGCGAGCAGGCTGTAGGGGTCGGGTGCCTCGTGCGCGATCGTGGGGAGAAAGTCGGCGTCGGCGCACATGGCCAGTGTCGCGGCGCGCACTATCGACCCGTGCTCTGCCGGATAGAACACGAACCGATCGTTCACCAGTTCGCCCGGGTCGACCTCACGCGCCCCGGCCAGTCGATGCCCCGCCGGGACGGCCAAGATGAGCGTCTCGTCGCTCACGGTCACGGAGGCCAGGTGAGGCGGTGCAGGCAGGCCCACGATTCCCATGTCCAGTGTGCCGTCGGCTAAGCCGTCGATGACTTCCCCCGAGTACATCTGAGGCCGAAGGAGCAGGTCGATACCCGGGTGAGTGTCCGCGATGGATCGGGCGAGACGCGAGAGGGCCTGATAGCCGCTCGCTCCACCGAAGCCGATTCGGACCGAACCCAGTTCGCCGGTCCGCGCAGACCGGGCCACACTGCGAATGACGTTTAGTTGAGCATTGACCATTCGCACGGGTTCCAGCAGTGCTGTGCCGGCGTCGGTGAGCTGCACCGAGCGGGTGGTTCGGGTGAACAACTCGGTGCCGAGTTCGCGTTCGAGTGCGCGAACCGTCTGGCTCAGGGGTGACTGTGCGACGTGGAGCCTGTCTGCTGCGCGGCCGAAGTGCAGTTCTTCAGCAACGGCGAGAAACGCCTCGAGATGCCGCAACTCCATGTTTTCCTCCAGCGAATGGCACAAATTAAGCATCAAGACGATGTGCCACTCAATTGACTTCGATTACGTCTTGGACTCTACAAGATAGGTCGTGAATAGTGATCTGTATCGCATTCGGTAGACCCGTAGGACACCCATCTCAACGTCAGGACACTCGAGTGACTCTCCCAGAACACGGTGACGGCGCCGCGGCGCCGATTCACGATGTGAAGAAGGCGCGCAAGGCCGGCATCACGGCATTCGCGGGCACGACGATCGAATGGTTCGACTTCTACATCTACGGGACCGCTTCGGCGCTTGTGCTGGGCAAGTTGTTCTTCCCTGATGCCTCGCCTGCGGTCGGCACTCTCGCTGCCTTCGCCACGTTTGCTGTCGGGTTCCTCGCGCGTCCGCTCGGCGGCATAATCTTCGGCCACTTCGGCGACAAGTTCGGCCGTAAGAACGCCGTGGTCATCACGCTGGCGATGATGGGCGTAGGCACGGTCGGAGTAGGGCTGCTACCCACTTACGAGACCATCGGCATCTGGGCGCCGATCGCGCTGGTCACGCTTCGTGTGGTGCAAGGAATCGCTATGGGTGGTGAGTGGGGTGGTGCCGTCCTCATCGCTACCGAATTCGCTCCACCCAAGAAAAAGGTCCTCTACGGCGCGTTCGCACAGCAGGGTTCGCCCGTCGGCAACCTGATGGCGACCGTCGCCTTCCTCGCCTTGACCGCGATGTCGGACAGCGTCTTCGAATCATGGGGTTGGCGTATACCTTTCGTCGCGTCGGCGCTGCTGGTCGTCATCGCCCTCTACATCCGTCTGCACATCTCCGAGACTCCCGAGATGCAGAAGGCGGTCGCGAAGCAGGAGCGAACACGTTTGCCGCTGGTCCAGGTGCTACGTTCGCACCCGATCGAGTTGGTCCTGGGCGTCGGGGCCGTGGTCGCCGGCGTTGCTATCACGTACGTCAAAACCACCTTCGCGTTGTCGTGGGCGACGACGGATCTCGGTTTCGACCGCGGAGATTTTCTCCTGGTGATCACCTTTGCTTTGGTCGCGCAGGTCATCATCCAACCTTTCGGCGCCATCCTTGCGACCAAGATCGACCCGTCGAGGGCGATCAAATGGATGCTGTTGCCCGAGTTGGTGCTACTGCCGCTGATGTTCTTCCTCATCCAGACCGGGTCGGTGGCATGGGCAATGGTCGGCATGATCCTGGCCACCGCACCGCACGCCATGTACTACGCGGCTCTTGCGGGCATCTTGGCGCAAGTGTTCCCGACCAACGTCCGGTACACCGGGATCTCCCTGTCCTACCAGTTCTCGACGGCGATCTTTGCCGGTACCGCCCCGTTGCTCTCGCAATTTCTTCTCACCGCCACCGGCTCGATCTGGGTGGTCGTCGGTCTCGGGCTGTTCTACGTCCTGTTGTCGGTTGTCTGCATGACGGCGCTGCTGCGCCGGGGCAAGCGGCTCGCACTGATCGCGGCAGACGACCCGTCGACACCACCGGCACTCAGCACCACCGGAAAGGCCTGACCAATGAACTACGCACGCCGTGACCCTGCGCTCCACGCCGTTGTCCGTCGCTGGACCGACGGGGACGATCGAGTGAAGCTCGACGCCCTGCTCGACACCCTGGGAGAGGACGCGGCGGGGAGACTCGATGCTCTCGCCGCCGTCGCGGACAAGAACCCGCCGGTGCTCCGCCAGTTCGACCGCGACGGCATCCGTGTCGACGACATCGACTATCACCCTGCGTATCTCGAACTGTGCGACGCTGCCTACAGTCGATACGGCCTCTCGGCTCTCTCGCACCGAGGATTGCACGGCTGGGATGCGGCCCCTCCGCACTTGGTTAAGTATTTGGCGTCCTACGTGTTCGTTCAAGCAGAGTTCGGCCTTGCCTGCCCCGTGTCGATGACCGACGCAGCAGCGCGTGTTCTGAAGTTGTTCGGAGATCCTGATGTCTTCGATCGGTGGATCGACGGTCTCACTTCCACCGATCCGGCCACCTCGATGACCGGCGCGATGTTCATGACCGAACCGCAAGCGGGAACCGACATTGCGATGACCGAGACCGTGGCCGAGTCGCGCAACGGTGAATGGCGCCTCACGGGCAAGAAGTGGTTCGCGTCCAACCCCGATGCCGATGTGATCGTGACGCTCGCCAGGTTCCCCGGCGGCGAGGACGGTTCCACCCGGGGGGTGGGCATGTTCATGGTGCCGAAGACACTCGCCGACGGCACACGCAACAGCTATACGATCGACCGCCTCAAGGACAAGATGGGCACCAGGTCGATGCCGAGTGGCGAGGTCACTCTTGCCGGAGCGTTCGCGCTCCAGGTGGGGCAGCTGGACCGAGGGTTTCTGCAGATGGCAGAGATGGTCAACACGTCGAGACTGTCGAATGCGATGCGCGCCAGTGCTCTGATGCGCAGGTCGGTTCGTGACGCCGTCGACCACACACGTCAACGAATCGTGTTCGGTAAACCCCTGTTCGAGCATTCGCTGATGCGTGCCACCCTGCTCGAGCTCTGCCTGGAATCGGAGGCATCCCTGGCGATGGTCGGCTACAGCGCGCAGTGCTTGCAGTCAGCAGACGCCGGCGATCCCGCTGCGAAGCAGCTGATTCGCGTACTGACACCGCTGGCAAAGCATTTCATCTGCAAGAAGGCGCGCGTGGTCACCGGGGAGGCGATGGAGGTGCGGGGCGGAAACGGATACATCGAGGAGTGGGCGCATGCGCGTTTGGTGCGCGATTCGCACCTCGGTTCCATCTGGGAGGGTTCGAGCAACGTCATCGCACTGGATGTGTTGCGGTGTTTGCGGAAGTTCGACGCGCACCGGCACATTGCCGCCGCCATGACGTCGATGCTGACCGACCTCGGATCCGAGTGCGCAGACGGCCGGGCGGTTCTGGTCGACGCGTGGGACCAACTTGTCGAGAGAGGCGACCGTCTGTTGGCTGGTTCGAACGACGCAGCGGAGGCCGGGTGTGCGCGGTACGCGAACGCGCTCGCGCAGACGATCATGCAGACCTTGTTGTTCGACCTGGCAGACCATTCCATCACCACCACGGGTGACTACCGCGGACTGTTGGTGGCCAACGCATACCTCGACCGTTCGGACGACGTCTCGGCCGAGGCGCTGCGCCATCTCGAGGCTGTCGTGGACGGAACTTCCGTCGATCGTGAATCCGCGCTGCACGTCAGCTCTTTGGCGGCTTCGACGGTGGGTGCGCTGCGATGAACAACGCCACCCGTCAGGGGCCGGCACCGCTGGCCGGTATCAAGGTGCTCGATCTGTCGAAGATCCTCGCCGGACCGTACGCCACCATGTCCCTGGGCGATCTGGGTGCAGAGGTGACCAAGATCGAGCATCCCGACGGCGGCGACCCGACTCGCGCGTGGGGACCACCGTTCGTCGGCGACGACGCCGCCTACTACCTCGCGATCAACCGTGGGAAGAAGTCGGTGACGGTCGACCTCAAGTCGGACGAGGGGCAGGCGGTGATACACCGCATGCTTGCTGAATCCGACATCGTGGTCGAGAACTTCAAGCCCGGCAGTGGTTTACAGAAGATCTTCGATTACCGAGCACTGTCCGAGCGGCACCCCCACCTCATCGTGTTGCACATCTCGGCCTTCGGCGACGAAGGACCGCTGCGTGACGAACCGGGCTACGACATTCTCGCCCAGGCAGCGGGTGGGCTGATGTCTCTCACCGGCGAGCCGGGTGGCGCGCCGGTCAAAGCCGGCTTTGCGATGGGTGATCTGGGCGCCGGCCTGTTCGGCACGATCGGTATTCTCGCTGCTCTGCACGAACGTTCGCGGACGGGTAGAGGGCAGTACGTCACGACCTCGCTCTACGAGTGCCAATTGGCGCTGCACGTGAACTGGGCGACGAGCTACTTCGCCACCCGGGAGCGGCCGGTCGCCATGGGGTCGGCACATCTCAACCTTGTTCCCTATCAGGCATTTCCTGCGTCGGACGGGCATTTCGTCGTCGCAGTCGGCAACGACACTCAATGGGGACAGCTGTGCCGTGCCATCGGACGCGACGATCTGGGGGCGGATCCGCGGTTTCTGCACAACCGCGACCGTGTCGACAATCGCGACGCTCTCGAGAAAGAGTTGTCGTCGGTGTTCGTCACGGCGTCGGTCGAGTACTGGTGTTCGCAGCTCAACGCTCATGCGGTTCCCGTGTCGCCGATCCTGCATCTCGACGAGATCTACGAACACCCGCATACCGCAGCATTGGGGATGGTGGAGACCGTGCAACACCCGTCGATCGGCCCGCTCGAGCAGGTAGCGTCGCCGATCAGTTTCGGGGGAGTTCGGCCCACGATGGCAAGCGCCCCTCCCGAACTCGGCGCCGACACCGACGAGGTCATGGCCCGATTCTCGGAGGACCGTCACCTCTGACGACCGTTACCTCTGACGACAGTCACCTATTACGGACTACGCCGACGCGAAGACTCGCGAACTCTCTTGCCGAACGAACGCACAACATACGGAGGAATCTTGTCCGCTCTTGTCTCGATGGAAAAATTGTTCGGTCTCGATTCGCTTCTCGAACCCGAAGAGATCGAAATTCGCTCTACAGTGCGGAAGTTCGCGTCGGATCGAATCCGGCCACACGTCGCCCAGTGGTTCGAGGAGGGCACCCTGCCTGCGCGGGACCTTGCCAAGGAGCTGGGGTCCCTGGGCGTTCTGGGAATGCACCTCGAGGGATACGACTGTGCCGGGATGAGTGCTACGGCTTACGGTCTGGCATGCCTGGAGTTGGAAGCCGTCGACTCCGGTATCCGTAGCCTGGTGTCGGTGCAGGGTTCACTGGCGATGTTCGCACTTCACCGGTGGGGCAGCGAGGAACAGAAGCAGACGTGGCTGCCGCCCATGGCGCGCGGGGAGGCCATCGGTTGTTTCGGGCTCACCGAGCCGGACTTCGGATCCAACCCCGCCGGTATGAGAACCAATGCGAAGAGAGACGGCGACGACTGGATTCTCAACGGTACGAAGATGTGGATCACCAACGGCTCGATCGCTGACGTCGCGGTGGTCTGGGCCCAAACAGACGAAGGTATTAGGGGATTCGTCGTGCCGACCGACACCCCGGGCTTCTCCGCGCCGGAGATCAAGAAGAAGGTCTCGCTCCGTGCGTCGGTTACCTCCGAACTCGTTCTGGACGGTGTGCGGTTGCCGGCGTCGGCGATGCTCCCGACCGCTCAGGGCTTGCGCGGCCCGCTGAGTTGTCTCAACGAAGCCCGCTTCGGGATCGTGTTCGGCTCGATCGGCGCAGCGCGTGACTGCTTGGAAACGGCCGTCGAGTACTCGATGTCCCGTGAAGTGTTCGACAAGCCCCTCGCCGGTTATCAGCTGACGCAGGCCAAGATCGCAGATATGACGCTGGAGGTCGGCAAAGGTCATCTCTTGGCGTACCAGTTGGGTCGGCTCAAGGACAGTGGCGGTCTCACTCCGGAGCAGGTCAGTACGGGCAAGCTCAACAACGTCCGCGAAGCGATCGACGTGGCACGGACGTGTCGGACCATCCTCGGAGCGAACGGCATAACACTGGAATATCCAGTGATGAGGCACGCCAACAACCTCGAATCCGTGCTGACCTACGAGGGCACTACGGAGATGCACCAACTCACCATCGGCAGGGCAATGACGGGAGAAGCGGCGTTCCGATAACCGCGACAGCGCACGAGGGCGCGACGACGATCAGAGCCTGTACACCGATTCGTACTCGTACCATGGGCCGTCGAGGTGAGTGAAGGAGCTGTCCTCGCTGGAGGATCCGGTCGGTGGATGGTCCGGTGAGTACACCCAGCCGCTCGTGAAGCTGAAGAAGACGGTCGAGTTGTCGACGAAGTAGACCTCGCCTCGCGTGTAGCTGTTCGCGCGTCTGATGTCGAAGGGCCCGATCTCGAACTCGTCGCGGGACGTGCCGGGGTTATCCCGAAGGTCGACGGCGATGGCTTCGAACTCGACGCGCTTGTCGAGGAATGTGGTGGAAGGTCCCCACACCACCAACGCGAAAGCGCTGAGGACGACGATGGGCGCAGGCAGTACCCACCAGGACCACCGGCGGTCGCGGCCCAGCACGTACAGGGTTCGGATGGCCCAGATCAGCCCGGTGACGGCCAGGACTGCGAGGACGACCAGGTGGGCGAGTAGCGGGTCAAGCCAGGTGTGCGCGCCGAACGGCGACGGCCAGAAGTTTCGCTTGACGCAGATCCACACCGCGGCGGCAACCGTCACGAAGGTCAGGAGTATCGGGCCAGGCGGTTTGGCCAGGGTCGGCTCAGCCGTCAGCCGCCGATAGACCCAACTGTCGAGCGATGTCCTTCGCGCCATCGAGTCAGCGTATCGGCTCTAGTGTTCGGAGCCGATTTCCTGCATACCGATTGCCCCGAGGAGTTCGAGCTTTTCGTGGGTATCGGTGCCGGGCGCTCCGCGGAAGAGGACGAGCCGTTGCCCGGAGGGCGGGCTGATGACGACGTCGCATTCGCAGTCGAGTAGGCCGACGCGTGGGTGCTGCAACCGCTTTCGGGTTCTCGCTGCTGTTTCGACGTCTCCGAGTTCCCAGATCCGCGTGAATTCCTCGCTCTCGCGGTGTAACTCGTCGATCAGGCTGGTTGCACGGGTGTCATCGGGCCGCCGTGTCACTGCGACGCGGAGGTCGGCGACGTAGTTGCGGCTCAGGTGGTCTCGGTCGTTGGGCGCGTACAGCGCGCGGTAGTCCGGGTCAAGGAACCAGTGCCAGATGAAGTTGGCGTGAAAACCGCTTTCGCCGACTAGTTTGCCGAGCAGCGCGATGTTGAGCGAGTTCTGTCCGACGATGTTGTGCATGTCGTCGGCAATCAACGCCGGCACGCGGGGAGCGAGGGCGTCGAGAACGGTCATCAGGCCGGGGTCGGCGAACCCCAGGGCGACGGCAGGTTCGGGTGCGTGGTGTCCGGCGAGGACGTAGAGGTGGTCGCGTTCGGCGAGGGTCAGGCGCAGTGCGCGTGCGATGGCGCCGAGCATGGCCGGGGATGGTTGTGGTCCCCGGCCTTGCTCGATGCGTTCGTAGTAGTCGGTGGACATGGTCGCCAGCATCGCCACCTCGTCGCGGCGCAATCCCGGTGTTCGACGACGCGGACCGGCGGTCAGGCCGACTTCGGCGGGCCGCAGGCGGTCACGCCGGTTGCGGAGGAACTCTCCGAGTTGCTGCTGCTGAAATTGGGGCATGGCTTGGCAATCTGTGTCAGTGGCTGCGGCCGCTGAGGGCCTGGAGGACCTCGTCGTAACGGCCTTCGGCAGTGGCGTTGCGTAGCCACTTTACGCGCTCGACCAGTATCTCCTTGGCCTCGGGCTGCGCGGCGAGCAGCGACATGACCTCATCGAGGTACTCGTCGAATGGCATGGCCGACGGGCTGTCCTCCTGGCCCATGAGCGTCGTCTGGACGGCCGGAGGTGCCAACTCGACCACACGGACAGCGGTGTCGGTGAGCTGCACGCGTAGCGATTCGGTGAACGAGTGAACGGCTGCTTTGGTCGCGCTGTAGGTGGGCGTCACGGGGAGGGGAACGAATGCGAGCCCGGAACTGACCGTCATGATCGTGGCACTCGGCTGGGCCTGCAGGTGCGGCAGGAACGCGTGGACGAGACGGATGGTGCCGAGAAGGTTGACGGTGACCGTACGTTCGGCGACGTCGATCGATGCAGGGTCGAGGAGGTTCTCGGGCTCCATGATTCCTGCCATCGTGACCAGGGTGTTCAGTGCCGGGTGCCGCTCGGTGAGGGTGGCTGCAGCGGCGGAGATGGACTCCGTGCTCGACGTGTCGATTTCGATGGTGTCGATTCCCGGATGGGCGGCTGCGATCTCGCGCAGCAGCGCTGTTCGACGTCCACCGACGATGACGGTGTTGCCCGCGGCCTGGAGTCGAAGGGCCAGACCGAGGCCGATGCCCGAGGTAGCGCCGGGGATGAAGATCGTGTTGTTTGCGTTGATGTTCATGCTTCGACTGTGCGCCCGTTCGGGCTGCCGAACCACACCCCGCTTATCCCCGGACCGGCGATCCGGGTTTCGTGGCGTTCGGTGGCTCGGGTGAAACGAGAACACCGGCGGTCACCGTTGCCGATGACCGCCGGTGCCAGTGAGGGTGGCTCAGAGCTCGATGGGAGGTGCGGTCTCGGAGCTCCCCGAGAACAGCTGAGCGAGCAGGAGAAGAAGGGAAGGGGTGATTTCACTGGACGAAAACACTGATGAACTCCTCGAGAGTTGGGGTCGGTGTAGGTAGCGAGATCGGTGATCCGCCGGTACCGGCTCCATTGGTATCAGAGCCAGCACGCACCCGCGACCGGTGCGAGCATAAAAGTCTGAAAGCTTTTGTTTCGCACATGAACCGGCGGATTGTTACCGGCTGCATATCGGGCTCCGGCACGGTCTCCGAGCGAGTAAACGAGCGCCAGTCTGCTCATAGCCGGAGGGTGCAGTCACCTGACGTCTTTCGGCTGAGGAAAGGTGTACAACCAGGTGTGGCTCAGTTCGACGGGCGGCGGGTCATCGCCGACGAGCCGGGGACCATGTCGTCGGTGACACGCGCTTCGAACCCGAAGCGTTCGTATAGCCTTCGGCTCGCGGGAGTCGTGGATTCGAGGAAAGCCGGCGCGGAGCCGACGTGGTCCAATCGGTGCTGAATCAACGTGGTGCCGACTCCGGTGCCTCGGGCTCGTGCTGAGGTAGCGATGTCGTGGATGTACCAGTGTGGTTCGTCAGGCCGCTGATCGTCGATCGCTCGATCATGTGCCTGTCCGGCTTCGGTGGGGCTGAAGCTGCGGGATTCTTTGCGGGAGCCGGGAGGTTCCCAGATCAGTGCGCCGAGCAGCTGTCCATCCTCGTCGACTGCGACATCGACGTGCTCGGGTTCGCTCTCGACCTCGCTTGCGTAGAACTCGGCGAGTGCGCGGCGACGGGAGGACGAATCGGGAAGATGCGCCGCCCACACCGGATCGTCCTCGAATGCTTCGCTGAAGATCTCCCCGATTTCGCCTGCGTCGGCTGCGGTTCCGGGCCTGATCGTCGCCACGGGTGGATCCTCTCGTCTTGTGTGTGAGTCGGTACTAGTGGTCCTTCTTCAACTCGTCGGCGAGCGCGAACAGCCGACCGAAGTACTCGTCGTTCAGCACTGAGGTTGCGGCGATCTTCGCTTCGGCGTCGAGCCCGAACTGCAGGTCTACCAACTCGGCACCGATCGTGATACGCCGCTCGTCCAACTGCCGTAGCTCAGCGGACAGGGCCTCGACTTTGGTGGCGGCGTCACTGTGATCGGACATGTCTCGCATCGTAGTGGACTCGTAACCGGCAGAAGCCGAGCGCAAGTTCCGTGAGGCGGCCGCGCGCATTCACCAGGTGGTAAAGCGAATCAATGCCAGGCCCGGTCAGCGTGAGGCGACGCAACTGCACGTCGAGCCCGGCCGGGTTATGACATGCAAAGATTTGGCCGAAATTTTTACATGTACCTGAGATGTGGCAAGTTTCCTGCTACGTCCTCTTGACCTGGGCTCCTTCGGACCGCACCAGTAGTTCGAGGAAATCCCGGTTGATGGACAACCGCTTCCTCCCGATCTTCTGGTCCTGCTGCAGTCCTGCTTCGACGAGTGCAGCCAGCTTGCTGCGCGTCCCAGCTCGCCAGGATCTCCTGTGAGTTCATCCGGCCAGCCCGAACCGACGGAGCCCGTCCGCAAGTTGCTCGGTGCCGCCGACGTTGCGGATGGACGGATCCATGGTGGTGCCGTCGAGAATGATGTATCGCTTGTTCTTCACGGCGGTGAGCTGGCTTGCTACGGGGTCGGATTCGAGAAACGCGATCTTGGCGGCCGCGCTGTCTCCGTCGCCACCGCGGTCGAGGTCGGCAAGGACGAGGGCGTCGGGATCGCGGTCGTAGACGGCCTCCCAGTTGATCTCGGGCCAGTACTGAGTGCTGTCGGCGAAGGCGTTGATGGCGCCGACCGCCGATGTCATGAGTCCGGGCGCGCCGCAGCAGCCCGCGAGGTATGGAGTGCGGGTGGCGGCGTACCACCAGGCGAGGCTGACGTCCTCGGCACCGAGATCCGTCGTCGCCTCGGCAGCCCGATCGCGCAAGCTCGTGACCAGTTCTTCGCCGCGTTCCTCGACCCCGAACAGAGCCGAGACCTCACCGATCTCCGCGTAGAGATCGTCGAGCGTCAGCGGTCGTGTCTGTTCTGCTTCCTGCCCGCTGCACTCGCTGGGAGATTGGTAGGTTGCAACACCCATCTCGTCGAACCGGTCGCGGCTCGCGATGCCCTCGGAGGTGAAGGTGTAGTCGAAGGTGGCGTAGACGAAGTCGGGGTCTCGATCGAGGACGGTTTCGAACGACGGGAACTCGGCATCGAGGGGTTCGACTTGTGAAAGCGCGTCTTCGAGCTCGGGAAGCACACCGTCGTCGCTGATTGCGTAGCCGACCATCCGGTCCTGGAGGCCGAGTGCGAGCAGTAGCTCGGCAGCGGGCTGGTTGACGGCAACCGCTCGCTCGATGGGTTCGTCGATGGTGACCGTTCGATCGCAGTTGCTCACAGACGCGGCGGCGTCGTTCTCCGTGGGTGCGTCGCCGCTGTCAGAGGAACAGGCAACTGCCGATCCGGCGATCAGGACGGCGAGAACGGTGGTGGTGAATCTGGGTGTGGCCATGCGCATGCAGGAACGCTCGCTTCGTCGGGGACTCGGGTCGCGGAGTCCGTCTCGGTATGAACACTCCGCCTTCGGCGAAGCGTTGCCGGCCGGTCTTCGGACTCGAATTCATCCCGACGAGGCGCCTTCCCGAGCGTTCGTGCTCAGTGGCGTGTCGCCCCGCCGGTCCATCTCACCGCTGCGCGTCAGTTCCGGATTCCCACCGGATTCCCTGACCACCTGTTCCCAGGCAGTCTGCTGGCGGAGGAAATTTACCATTGCGCCCCAGGCCTGAGCCGATCCGGCGACGGTCTACCGCTGGAACTATCACGGCTGGGCGACGCCGGTACCGTGCCTCGTCACGCTGCCAGTTCGCCTGCGGCGGCCGAGCCCCGGAGGGCATCCCGCCAACGGCGACGGTTGCCGACGGCGTTGCCTTCGTCCGGTGTGCGGGCGAGGGTCGCGAGCGCATCCCCAACAGGGATCAACCCGGCTCGCTCGCGGTAGGAGAAGGCAGTCAGTTCCGCGCGGGCATGTTCGGGGGAGTAGCCACACAGCCGAACGAGGATTTGGACGTCGTCTTCGATGTGCGTGTGCGGGGCATCGGACATGGTGTCACCTCTTTCGGCTGGGGAGTGTTCATCGTCTGTGACGGAGGGGTGGAAGTACACAGTTGTGATCGTGATGATTCATATCGGTCCAACGTGTCATTCGCATGAATGAGTGCTGAAAAAGTGACCAACGCTTGGTTCACCCGATGTTTGTGTCTCGTTGGCCTGCGGGCGATCTCGAACACCGACTATTGCGCTGCGAGGTCAAATGGCGGATGCACACGCCGCGCATTCTGTCGGGCTGTCCGACTACTATGTGCCAGGCAAGGTCAAGCCGTCGACGTCGACGAGCCTTCATATATTTCTGACGTATTCATCCGGCTCTCGGGTTCGGCACTCTTACGGGGGAAGACAGAACGATGCGTATCACCGTTTTCGGCACGGGTTATCTCGGTGCCACGCATGCAGCCTGTATGGCTGAGCTGGGCCACGAGGTGCTGGGCGTCGATGTCGACCCGGCGAAGTTGGCCAAGCTCGAGGCTGGGGAGGTTCCCTTCTACGAGCCCGGGTTGGAAGAGGTCCTTCAACGCAACATCGCGGCCGGCCGGCTCCGCTTCACTTCTTCCTACGAAGAGGCTGCCGAGTTCGCTG
The DNA here is from genome assembly GCF_042667435.1 of Rhodococcus sp. NPDC057297. Lineage (NCBI taxonomy): Bacteria > Bacillati > Actinomycetota > Actinomycetes > Mycobacteriales > Nocardiaceae > Rhodococcus > Rhodococcus sp. NPDC057297. The sequence continues at coordinate 936,320 of NZ_JBHUZE010000001.1, forward strand.
AGGTCCACTTCCTCGGGGTGGGCACTCCCCAGAAGAAGGGCGAGTTCGCTGCGGACATGATCTACGTCGACGCCGTCGTGACGACGCTTGCGCCGCTGTTGACCACGCCTGCCGTCATCTTCGGCAAGTCCACCGTCCCGGTGGGCACTGCATCTCGCCTGGGCGCGCTTGCACGTGAGCTGTCGCCGGCGGGCGCTGACGTCGAGGTCGCCTGGAATCCGGAGTTCCTCCGCGAGGGCTATGCAGTCAAGGACACGCTGCATCCTGATCGCTTGGTTCTCGGTGTGGACCGAGACCGGTCAGGTCGTGCAGAAGGCCTGGCACGTGAGGTCTATGCCCAATTGCTCGACGAGAAGATTCCGTTCCTGGTCACCGACTTGGCGACGGCCGAGCTGGTCAAAGCCTCGGCCAACGCCTTCCTGGCCACCAAGATCTCGTTCATCAACGCCATCGCCGAGGTGTGCGAGGCTTCCGGCGCCGACGTGAAGGTTTTGGCGGACGCGATCGGCCACGACGACCGGATTGGCCGCAAGTTTCTGAATGCGGGCATCGGCTTCGGCGGTGGTTGCCTTCCCAAGGACATCAGAGCTTTCATGGCTCGCGCCGGCGAGCTCGGTGCCGACCAGGCACTGACATTCCTGCGCGAGGTGGACAACATCAACATGCGCCGACGTACCCGCATGGTGGAGCTGGCCAGGGAAGCCTGCGGGTCTCTCCTCGGGGCGCGCGTCGGCGTCCTCGGTGCGGCGTTCAAACCGGACTCCGACGACGTGCGCGACTCTCCTGCGCTGAACGTCGCCGGCCAGATTCAGCTTCAGGGTGCGGCAGTCAACGTGTTCGATCCGAAGGCCATGGACAACTCGCGTGCGCTGTTCCCGACGCTGGGGTACAGCTCGTCTGCCCTCGAGGCGTGCGAGGGCGCTGACGTAGTGCTTGTTCTGACAGAGTGGAAAGAGTTCAAGGCGCTGAAGCCGGCGGACCTCGACGGAGTGGTTCGGTCCAAAACCTTGATCGACGGCCGGAACTGTCTCGACCCGGACGAGTGGCGGGCCGCTGGATGGACTTACCGCGGGCTAGGGCGTCCGTAACCGTCCTCGAAGCTTGTTTCAGCCCATTCAAGACGCTCAACTCGGGTTTTGAAGATTGCGTGAAACCAGCGTCATTCATGTGAATTAACAATTTCTATTTGACGTTTGTGCGGGACAAGCAAAACCGGCACAATGACCGCTTGTGCTTAACGACGCGCCGCATGGAAGGTTTGTCGAAGCAATTGGACGTCTTGTGTAAAAATCAGGCGCACTTGCATGTTTCGACGATGTAAATGAAGCTCGCTCAACGAGGCGAAGTTGTGAAACTTACGCAGACTTCCGTTGTGTCGCAGTGAGACTCACAAAACTTGGCCTCTGGCTGAGTTGGCTGTAACGAAAGTTGAATTTTTGTCGATGCATCTCGCGTCGGGAAATCTCACAAACTTGCCCACGGGCAAGATTGCGGGTGTGGTAAACCAGTTGGGTCGACGTAATCATTCTGTGATGTGACCCACTTGGAGAGTCGCTTTTCCGATTGCGTGCGAAAATTTGAATGCTCGAGCAGCGGGCAGGTAGCGATCGGTTCCCTCACGTCAGTGCAGATGTGTCGAGCCACGGTTCATTGACGACAGTCCGCCGGCCTTCGAGCTGCGGGAGCAGAGTGAGGAGGGGAGTCGGTGGCAACTATCGGATCAGTGCAGCGGACTCCGGGCGGGGGCACGCTACAGAAGGCACCGAAGCGTGAGAGACGACTTACCTCTCGCCGTGTCTGGGAGCATCAGTACGTCGACAGGCTTCGTGTCACGGACGTTGTCGTTGTCATCGCTGCGGTTGCCGCAGCTCAGTTGATCAGGTTCGGCGAGCTACAGTCCGAGGGAGCACGCGCCTTCGCGAGCTACACCGGAGTATCGGTCCTGCTGGCAGCAATCTGGATCTCGTTTCTCGCGATCTTCCGTACCCGCTCGCCCAGGGTAATCGGCAACGGCGCGGAAGAATACCGCCGCATCGTGTCCGCGACGTTCCGACTGTTCGGCGTGATCGCGATTCTGTCGCTTCTCTTCAAGATCGATATCGCTCGGCTGTATCTGGCGATCGCGCTGCCCGTGGGACTTCTCGGTCTTCTGCTGAACCGATGGGCGTGGCGTAAGACCGTCGCCTCGAAGCGCAGTAGAGGTCAGTACCAGACTGCCGTGCTCATCGTCGGAAGCCGCAAGGCAGCTGTCTCGATGGCTAAGCAGTTCGAGCGGAACCCCGCCGCAGGCTACAGCGTGGTGGGAATGTGCCTGCCCGGTTACGAGCCCGAGCGCGATGCCATCACGGTCGACGGATTCGAGATCCCGATCCTCGGTGATGAGTACAGCGTGGTCGACGCAATCGAAAAGTCCGGCGCCGACACGGTGGCCGTCACCGCCACTGAGCACCTGGGAACCAAGGGCATTCGCAAGATGGTCTGGGACCTCGAGAAGAAGAACGTAGACCTAGTGGTCGCGCCTGGCGTGGTTGACGTTGCCGGCCCGCGATTGGTGATGCGACCCGTTGCTGGCTTTCCTCTGATCCACGTGGAGAAGCCGCAGTACAACGGCGCAACGCGCTTCAGCAAAACAGCGTTCGACTTTGCATTCGCCAGTGCGGTTCTCCTCATGATCACCCCCGTTCTCCTTGTCGCAGCGTTGGCCGTGAAGCTCACAAGCCGCGGTCCGGTCTTCTACAAGTCGGAGCGCATGGGCATCGACGGCAAGCCGTTCGACATGATCAAGTTCCGCAGCATGGTCCAGAACGCAGACAAGCAGGTCGACGCTCTACTCGCGCAGAACGAGAGCGAGGGCGGCGTGCTGTTCAAGATGCGCGACGATCCGCGTGTCACCAAGGTTGGAAAGTTCATGCGCCGCTTCAGCATCGACGAATTGCCGCAGTTCCTGAACGTGCTGAGGCGAGAGATGAGCGTCGTCGGCCCTCGTCCGCCCTTGCGTCGCGAGGTTGAAACCTACGACGGCGAGGTTCGCCGGCGCCTCCTGGTAAAGCCTGGGATTACTGGACTCTGGCAGGTGAGCGGGCGTTCGGATCTTTCCTGGGAAGAGACTGTGCGTCTCGATCTTTCGTACGTCGAGAACTGGTCGATGGTCGGTGACCTTTTGATTATTGCCAAGACGGTGAAGGCAGTTGCGGGGAGCTCTGGAGCCTACTAGTTCACCTCGACGCAGGATATCTGCGGTTCACTTCGTTGATTGTATGTTTGGCCTGAAAGTGAATTATGCCGAAAGAGGACTGACGGTTGAGATCAAACAAAAGAGCTTTAATGCTGAACGTATTCTATTGGTCCACCGGTCAAGACGACAATCTCGGAGACGTTGTGCTCCGCCGCCGGCTTCTGAACGTTCTTCTAAACCAGCGCGATACCGAAGGACAGTCTCTCCATGTCTACGTAGGTTCCGCATCTGCGGGCTTTATCAAAGGCCTCGGAATCCCGGTAGATGCACATGTTTACACGAGCAAAACGGCATGGCTATTAGCTATGGTCATGAACACACTGCAGCGTCGACCGCCGGTCCTGGTCTTTAATCCGGGCGAAGTGCAGCTTAACTTAAAAACCACGGTTGCTTATATGTCGTTGTGGGCACCCGCGGCGATCATTCGTTTACGCGGCGGGGCGGTCGTGCGGACGGGTACAGCGCTCGATAATCGCGTTACACAACCAATCGCAGTCCTGGCAAAACTAGCGGTGCGGGTCGCAAACTTAGCTACCTCAATAGGCAGCTGGAGAGACGTTGCGTCTCGCGACGAATTTGGCGGCGGAAAACTCGTGCCTGACTGGGCAATCGAGAAACCATCTGAGGATAAAGATGGGTACCGCCGAACGCTGCTCGCAGTCACCTACAGATCAGATCGTGGGCATGCATTCGATGAATACGCAATCAAACGGATACGTGAGATGGCTGAGCGGTATGAACTGAAAGTAATAGTCTACTGCCAGGTTCGACGCGACCAAGTCGCGATGCAAAAACTGGCCAAGGACCAAGGGTGGGAGTACATAGCGTGGGCTTCAACTACTCCTCACCTTGAACAGGAAATAATCGTCCGAGGCCTTTTAGTGAAGTCACGATTCGTGTGCAGCAATCGAATCCACGCGCTCATAATTGGGCTTACAGAAGGTGCACAAGCCATATGTATAAGCTCCGATGATGAGCACAAGGTCCGGACGCATCTCGAATATTTCGGACTTACGACCATGATACTTTCAAATCCGATAGAAGATTCATTGGACTTTAACGCCGTAGTGCCTCAGCGAAATGAGAGCGCAGAGGCGCTTGCGAATGCGTCGGCTGTCGTGGCGGATCTATCACGCCATGTCAGTGCATCCGTGTGCCAGTTTAAGGAGATTGAGCACCGAGACGGAATTAAGACTGGATTGGTAACCGAGATTTCAATCAGGAAAAATCATGAAAACTAGCTCGGAACAAGAACACAATTTTATACACCGCCTAGTGCCAGTTTTGGGCGTCGATGTAACTCCCGGTAGCGCGACGCAAATTGTGAACTGGCTATCCTCTTCCAGCGGAAAGAGACGACTTCTTAATCATAATCTCCATAGCGTGTATCTGTCATATACGAATAGCGATTTCAAGCGAAGCTTTCAATCTGCGGACGTGGTGCTGATAGACGGTTTTCCCTTAACCTTACTTATGCGTCTCGGTGGAAGAAAAGACAAGGAACACCCAGTCCCTCGAGTCGGATCGTGCGACTGGATCATTGAGTTAGAAGACGCTCAGCCAAGTAGAATCAAAAAGATTGCGATAATCGGAGCGTCACCTGCTTCGAACCTTGCACTCCAAGAACGGTTTTCTAGAACAATGCCGAAAGTACTTGTCCAAGGCTGGGACGGGTATGAGGGTTTAACGAAATTGATAATCAGCGAATTCGAAGAACTTTCTCAGTTTCGCCCCGATCTTGTGCTTTTGGGGCTCGGAATGCCCAAACAAGAAATTATTTTGGACACGTACTATGGTCTCCTGCCTGAATCGGTGTACGCTACCGTCGGTGGCGCCATCGATCAGTTAAGCGGATTTCAAAAAATGCCGCCTCGATTTCTTGGAGATCTGGGGTTGGAGTGGCTTTTCCGGCTAGTCCGCGACCCGCGCCGGTTATTCTTCCGATACCTTGTCGAGCCAATCTTTCTTGCAGTTCTAGTCGCGCGCAGAGGAAAATCTAAATGATTAGTGCAGAAGACGGTAAAACCAACCGCGTACAAATCACTGTTGTCATTCCAACGATCGGGCGTCCGGAGGTATCGCGTGCAGTTTTGAGTGCCGCCAAGCAAAAAGACGTCGACACACAAATAATTGTGGTAGTTGATCGACCTGATATGTACGAAACTGTCGTGAATATGGTCGGACATAGTGCCAGTGTCGTTCCAAATAGGGGCCATGGCGGCGCAGCCGCACGCAATGAGGGAGCGAGAATCGGCTCAGGCGACTTTATAGCGTTTCTTGACGACGATGATTGGTGGGAGCCGACCAAGCTCGCAGCCCAGGTAGCGGTAATGAGGGGCGCCGGGGCGAATTTCTGCTTTGGATCTGCCTGGTTCCATAGCGCGTCTGATCTAAGACGCTTGCCAGGAGTTCCATACAATCCAGAGGTTGAGTCCCTGGCCTCGTACATGGTGCGCAGGCCAGGTCTTCGTTTCGGTTACAGCCTTGTTCAATCCAGTAGTTTCATCGTCAGTTCTGAGGTGGCACGGACATGTGGTTGGGACAGCACGCTGCGAAAGCATCAAGACTGGGATTACGCCCTGCGTCTTGAAAAGCGCTCTGATGTCACGAGTGTCTTTCTCAACGAGCCACTGGTCCACGTGGCGCAGGCGTCCGTGGGGTCGGTCTCAAAGCAATACGACCCCGACTCATCTTTGCGATTTCTAAAGCGGCATGCTGAAGAGATGGACAATGTGGCCTATGCCGACTTTGTCGGTGTGATTCTTCTACGAGGCGCATTCGCTACGCAGAGTGGTCGGCAGGTAGCGCAAGCATTTGGGCTAATGCGTGAGCGTTGGTCTGGCCTGCGGTGGCCTGCACTTGTCGTCGCTCTTTCGGGATTATATCTGGGGGTTCGACAGGGGGTTAAGAGCACCGCTTCTTGTGTAGTACTTGGCCCAGATAAACAGCGTCCATAGAAAGTCAGCTAGTTGCAGATCCTCTAGGGAAATGATTCCATTTTGAATGAACCCGTTTACAGATCATGAAGAAAATACTAGGTCAGGCCTTAACCGTTCTCAGCGGTCGAACGCTTATTCGTGCTGTTCAATTTCTTTCCCTGATAATTCTGGTCCGGTCGTTGTCGCCATCTGAGTTTGGGTGGTTTGGGATTCTAACATCCGCTTTTGCACTAGTCGGCGCCCTGGGTAGCCTTGGGCTTCGCCAATCGTTTGCGTATGAGATTGCCCGCGGGAAGATCAGCGTAGGCGAGGTGCTTGGTCTGACGTTGTGCGTTCTGCCCATCCTGGCATTGCCGTCCGCAGCAATTATTAGCCTATTGTATGCAAACCGATTACCGGGGTTTAGTGTCGTTTTAGGTATCGGAGTTATCGCGGTTGGTGTACTATCGGCGCTTAGTTTGAATCTCTTGCAGGGAGTCTTTCTCGGAACGGGGCGGATTCGTTCGTTTACCTTTAGTGAAGCCGCGCCCCATCTTTTGGTGTCGGTCTCAGTTTTGCTATTATTCATTTTTTCCGCAGTTACCTTCGAAGCTACCCTCTGGATACAGTCGGTAGCAGGTGTGGTGGCTTTTCCGGTGCTCTTTCTATTGGCGTTCAGCCGTCAATCAAGATTGAGATTCCAAGTTGGTCGATCTCTTAAGATGCTTAGGTATGGAATAGTATTTGCGTTCAATCTCTTCGCAATCATGCTGTCATATCGTATCTCGATGTTTGTAATCGAGTACTTCGACGGATCCGATGCTGCAGGGCAGTACTTTGCAGCTATCCGTGTAAGTGAAATATTTCTTGAGATCGCCTCCGCGTTGGGAATGGTGCTTTTCTCAAATTCCGCACGAAATGGTTTGAACCAGAAGACTACAATAGTGGAGACTGCGCACGTAGCTGCTACTCTTTTTTGGTTGTTCGTGCTGGCGTCGATATCGCTCGCGCTATTTGCCCCGTTTTTGCTTCGGGTGGTAGTGGGCAGTCAATATTCAGAAGCGGTTCTGTTGCTACAGGTATTAGCCATCTCAATGCCAGCAACTGCGGCATGTAAGGTTATTTACCCCAGCCTAGCCGGAATGGGACGCGCGTCGTTCGGATCTGCACTTGTGGTCGCAGGTCTGATAGTTAACTGCATAGTGGCAGTCGTTTTGGTTCCGATTGTTGGTCCGGTAGGAGGCTGTGTCGGGCTGATCGTAGGTCAGTATTTACTCTTAGCGATGTACATTGCCAAGTGTCGGAAGGTCTACAAAACCTCGGTTCGTGACTTCTTGTGGCCATTTTCCATTGTTAAATGATTAGAATTTTAATTCGCTTCTAAGTGAATCCGAAGGATTGTATGTATTCGAAATCCGGTGATGATCCTAAGTTCTCATTTTTGGTTGATTCGCGGTAAGCATGCGCGTCGCAGATGAATTGTTTGGTTGTTTTGCGAATCTGCGTCGCAGGCCAAAGTACATGATGAATAGGATGACAGTTGCAAAGTGGTTGTACTCGAATACGACAAAAATGGCAAATCCTGCTACTGCAATTGATGAGGCTAATGTGAATGTCGCGCAGCCGGCACCTGAAGTGTCTTGTAATGCCCATTTGTAACTGAAGTAAAGAATGTACGACAGCATTACCACTAACAAAATAAGTCCGACTAGCCCCAGGTCGACCATGGTTTGAATGTACGATTGGTGGAAGTGCGGGACGTTGTAGTTTTGGAACGCGCTGATGTGCCGCAGGTATTGTGCGTAGTCTGAACTAAAGTATCCGTTAAAACCCCACCCTAGAATAGGGTGCTTCTGCCACTCATCTAAGCCGTATTGCCAAAGTGACGTTCGACCAGTTAAGGTGCTGTCGCGGCCCAATAAATCAAGAATCGAAGATTGATTTAAGTATACGGTGATGGACGTGACGCATGCCGCGGTGCCAAATAGCAGCGCGAACATACCGCTTCGAATTTTTCGCCGCACTGCGAAATTAACCACGAAATATATTAGCGTGGCGGTGCATCCCAGTATTAGTGCAGATGCGGACCCGGAAAGTACTACGAATAATGCATAGAGGGAAACTGCCGCTAGACGCAGGGGGCCTCGATAGAGCTTCAATGCGAGTATTGCGCCCATTACGGCGTAGAGTCCGCCTGTGATTTTGTGCGGGAATAGTCCACGGAGAGGCTGGATTCCGAGTAGATTTGCCCGTGATTGGTGGTCGAAGTAGAAGGTAAAGGATAGTCTTGCCGCGTATGCGGCCAGCCCGAGTACTGTCAGCACTAAAATGATTCGCGATATGTAGCGGATTATCTGGTCAATGCTGTATTCGGTGGTGATAGAATATGCAACAAGTATGTTTCCTGCGAACAGTGCGCCATAGGTCAAAGTTGACGACGGATTGACTGACCAGATTGCCGATGATGTTACGTAGGCGCACACCATGAATGCGAAGAAAAAGTTCGGGCCGAAGTGCTGGCGGATTGTTAGCAGTGTGACGACGGTAAGGCCGAGAAGGAAAACCCAGCTTGCTTGGAATATGGCGCCTCCCCCTGCGACCGCTCCGGATTGTGACCTCGGTATCAACAACACCGTGCTTAATCCGAGTGTGCAAGCAATGTAGACGTGGTAGAAGCACAGCCGGACGAACTTTAGGCCGTCGTGGGGTTCTGTATCGGCCTGTCGCTGTTGCGTTACAGCCATGCTTTGATTCTCGACTCTCGATCGCGGTGAGGCTGCACGTGCAGGGGTCATAAAGCGTCGGCAGCAATCTGTTTCCAAGTATGACGAAGTTGGCCTTGTTTCGCACCTGCGCCTTAGTGCCTGGCTGGGTGGCGCGGCCGGTGCCAGCACGAGCCAGGTCGTTATAAGGGGCCCAAGACTGTGTAGCATGGGTTTCTCTGTCATTGAAACTTGCAAGGTTGATGAAATCGGGTTCGGTGCGGGTTACTTCTAACAGACGGAACTGACTGAGGTTTTTTTTGGGGGGGTATGCAGCGGTCTGGTGGTCGAGTGTGGCCCTGATCAGGCGGATCGTCGAATGTGCGGGATGGGGTGACGTATTTACATCGCATTTAGTAGTCGAGGCAAGGTCCAGTAGAGGCGGATAAGTATACCCGTGCGGTTTGTTTCGGTCCGGTGCTTCGAGGGGTATAGCAGGACGCGTTTTGATTTTGACCAGTTCGCACCGACTGAGATCCTATTGGCTTATTTTGGATGTCACTGGTCCCTAAGAGGTTTCTCTCCGAGCACCAACACGCGTACTGGGTTCCATGCACCGAAGATTTTCTGGAAGATCACGGGTAGGCCAACGCCTGCGCCGAGGCACACGACGAAGATGATCACATCCTGTTGAACGCCTGCCTGTCCGAGCGCGATACGCGTGGCGGCAGCTCCGAAGACGTGCAGGAGGTAGATCCCAAACGAGAATGCGCCGAGCCACGCCAACGGTCGCTGTTCGATCACACGACGTGCTGAATAGATCAATGTGACGCCGAGGACCCCCACGGCGAGACTGGCCACACGTTGAACCAATTCGGGCAGCTCCCAACTACCAAGAATTGTCGTCAAACGCAGGGCGTATACGGCGGCGAACAGCCCGACGGCGGCCACAGCCTTCCAGCGGGTAACTGTGAACAGTCCAAATCGCTGCATGCCGTAGCCGATCAGGAAAAATGGTAGCAGGCGGATGTATCCATTGATCGAGAAGAAGTCGAGAGAGTCGGGCAGCCGGACGACAACGAAAGCTAGTAGTGCACAGGCGGTGCAAGCGGCCCAACCGTAGCGTGTGGATAGGACGGCGAAGTAGTCCAGTGCGGCGACAGTCAGAAAGATCAGGAACACCGCTTCGAGAAACCACAGGTGCTCTTCGCCGTACACCCAGACCTTCCAGGCCTCCGACGGGGCACGTTCGGAGTTTGCTGCGGGGACAGCCATCTGCAGCACAACGAGCAGGGCGCCAACTGTGAGGAGAGGAACAATGAGGCGACGGATCTTTCCTCGTACTAGCCCGCTGTAGTCGCCTCGCCGAGTAATCGGGCGCAGACCGTAAACGAGTCCTGACAGTACGGTGAACAATGGCATGCGTATGTCGGCTAATCCCAGGTAGAAGAGGCGCCAGACTGAGTCGTCGGCGACTTGCATTCCTCTGTTCGCGCCGGAACCGATGACATGGCCGGCAACCATGAGCACCACGGCAAGGCCACGAAGTGACTCGATTGCAGTGTCTTTAGGTGCGCTGCGCCGGGCCTGAGTTCGCGGAAAGTCGGTCATAGGTCGAATTCGCCGGTCATGACGAGGACTGCGAGGAGAATGGATGCGAGCGCACCCGCGAAGAGAGCAAACTTCAGGTCGGCCTGATTCATAGCAGAGAGTTTGCCGTACAGACCGGTGTTTTGCCGACTTGCTACGTCGCTCGGATGACCGTCACCGTGCATAAGACAATCTACATGCTGCTGCACTCTAGGCGCCAGACAACTTGTACGCGCAACACGCTCAGGCAGAACCCATGCGCGTGGTCCCCGTGCATATTCGGGCTTCTCTAGAGTGAGCGACCAGTCTGTGGGTGCATATTGGTAGGACTATGTTTTCGTTAGCCTACCTACAGTAACAGCAAGCCATGCATACACATTCGCGTTTTTCTGCTCGCCGTAGTTGGTTCATCAAAACCAGTCTTGCGAGCTGCTTCATCAGCCACATGGCGATTAGAGTGGTCGGAAAAATCGGATTAATCAAGATCGGAGTCGCTTTCCGGGTCCGAACGAGATCCGAATCACCCGATGAGCTCAGCCCACGACGGCGACTACCTGCTCTGCGATCTTGTGGTGGCCCGAGTCGTTGGGGTGCAAGCCGTCGGCCACCATGAAGTCCGGGTGACCGGACAGCGGTTCACCGATGTTCAGGTATTTCACCGACGCACCCTCGGCTGCTCGCCGGATGCTGTCGATGATTTCGGTGAACTCCACTGGAATGTCCGTCGCCTCCCAGATCGGGCTGACCACTACAAGCTCGGCATCTGGGAGTGCCGAGCGCAATTGCCCGTACAGCGCTGCGGCTGCCGTGCCGATCTCGGGCGGGCTGCTGGTGAGGTAATCGTTCCTACCCCCAGAGACCACGATGATGTCGGGTTGTGCCGCGCGGACCGACTCGACCTTGGTCGCGTAATCCGTCGGTTGTCCTAGATAAGAGGTCGTGTAACCGGTGCCACCGACGGCAAGGTTCATTTCCGACCATCCCAGGGCCGCCGACGCCAACGTCGTCCATCGCGTGCCGGCCGAGGATGCACCGATTCCCTGACTGTATGAATCGCCGATGAACGCCACCACGGGCACGGACGTGGGGACGTCCGGTACCCCGGCAGACGTGCCACGGTCCTGAGCCGGAGGTTCGGACATCGAACCGATCGACCAGCCGGCGATGCCGCTGACGACCAAGACGAGCACCGACGCCACCACGAGGGCGACGACGCTGGGTCGTCGCATGGTCCGGCGCTTCGGAAGATCTCCGCTGCTGTTCATATCCCCCCGGTTCGCGCGACGCTATTGGCTTGGCACCGTGATGTCGGAAGTCAGGCTGTCGGCGACCACCGATGCCCAGATGCGCTGGCCTTCCGTGTTCGCATAGCGGTCCACGCCGTCGTACAAGTCGGGTGCTTCGCTCAGGGCCGTCGCCACGTCGATGGTCTGAAACTCGTTCTTCCGGCTCGATATCTCCAGGTCCCGGGTGTTGGCGCGTTGCTGATCGCTCTGAGCTTCGGGCTGACCTGGTGCGGGCTGCAGGATCGAGACGACAGATGCCCCCGGATTCTGGTCTCGGAGGACACGCATCAGAGGTATCGACTCCTGGGCGAGCATGGCCGGTCCGATGTCGAGTCCGTTGTTCACCAGCACCAGGTCGATCTCGGCAGGTGGTCGCATCTGGGGCAGCACGTCGTTGATGAAGTCGATGTTGCGGGAGACCGAGGCGTTCCACAACGTGATGGGCTGCCCGGCGCCGTCGGCCACATGAATAGCGGGTTCGATGTATCCCTCGCCCGCCAGTACGTCCCATTCGCGGATATCGGCGGGACGCCCCGACGTCTGCGCGAGGGACTGAATCGTCAGGTAGACCCAGCCGCCCAGCGACGCGCCCGTACCGTCTCCCACGAGATAGATATCGAGCGGGGCGTCGGTTGCGGCGAGACGCGAGGCGAAGGTTTGCGTCGGTTCAGCGGTAGAAGTCGCTGCCGTCGTCGACTGATAATCGTCGGACGCAGTGCTGCATCCCGGTATCGCGGCGGCAGCAAGGAGGGCGACGCATGCTGCCGCCCAACGAACATTCCGGGTCACTGTGGAGACCTCCTTGCAAGGGAGCACGTGTTCACGACGGGACCAGCCTGTGCCGGCGACGGTGAGCACCGCGAGCAGATCGCTTCGGCTTTCGCAGAGGCACAGTTGTCCCCACGAGAGATGCATTGACGACGAGCGCTATGAGAGTCCAGGGAAATGCGAACCAGATGATGTTGGTGACCGACGTGCAGACGGCAAGTGCGACGAAGAGAGGAACTGCCCGCCACCTGTTCTTCACTGCCAGGAACAGGCTGGTGGCGAGGGTCAGGAAGAAGATGGTGCCAACGATTCCGACGTCGTAGAGAACGGCCAGCCACATCGAGCTCAGGTACGCCGCAGCGACAAAGGTGGGATCTACCGGATTGAACTGGGGGAACGAGTTCAATCCGGTTCCGAACAGCACGCCCCAATCTCGTGTCGCAATCTGAGTGAGCGCGTCGTTCCACAGCTGCACCCGGTAAGCGCCGGTTCCTGTCTGAATGTCCACGACATGGACCACTCGCCACAGGAACGTGTCCTGGTCGCCGACCGAGTAGTAGATTTCCTGCAGGTAGAAGGCAGCAAGCGCAGCCGCGAGCAATGAACTGATTACTGTGACAGGCTGTTTCGTCACGTTGCGCGCAGCCCAGAAAAGCAGGATGAATCCCAGGGCAACCCAGGCAGCACGGGTCGAGGTGAGGATCAGCGCGATCACGATCGGGACGGACATCGCAAAGACTTGCCGTGTGACCACCTTGGCGTCGTCTGCAAAGTAGTACAGCACTCCGATCCAGCCGACACACAGACTGCCCATGATGTTGTATTCGAAAGCCAGTCCGCTGACCCGGCGTGAGGGATCGACGAGGAAGTACAGGATGCTCGCGACGGAGATCGTGCAGAGAATGACGGAGCCCCACAAGATCGTCGTCCTGATATCGATGTTCACCGATGCCAGTGGAATCATGGCCAGTAGCGCAACGATCAACTGCACGCCCATCCGCAAGCTCGCGCCGGCCTCGGGGGCAACCAGCAGACTCGACAAGAGACCTGTTGCCACCAGGCCCGCCGCGCCTATGTACACGCCCCCGTGCACCGGACGGCGAGCCGCCGAGGTGCCGTCGCGTCGCGAGTGGGCGTACAGAGCGACAACGAAAATCGGTGCTGCGAAGTACTCTGGCCGCACTGTCAGGCCCGAAACCGTGGTTTGAACGCCGCTGGAGCAGATCGCCAAGAAGTACAGGGCCCATGCCCATCGGATATCGGACAGCGACACCGCGACGGCGACGCAGACCACGATGATGGATGCGACGGCAGTGACCAGCATCGTCTCGGCCAAAGTCGCGTAGGTGACGACGAAGGCGATCGCTACGAACGCAAACAGTTCCCGCAATGACCCTTCGACGGGCAAGGATCTCCAGCGCAGAGCCATGGGGCGGCGGGTCAACGAAGAGGCTTGCGCGCGGCGGCGGTCGGGACGGGCGCATCCTTGGGCGGCTGTGCCGGTTGCGGCGCGTCGTATCCGTACCGCGAGCCCGGACGGCTCGACGTCGGTATCACCGTCATCACGACCCCGAGCAACGCTGCGCCGACGGTCTCCAGAGTCGCGGCGGCACGGGAGACTTCATCCTTGGTCGTGTGCCCGTAGCGCGTCACGAGTATCGCGCCATCACACTGCGTTGCAAGCACGGTGGCATCGGTGACCGGTAGCACCGGCGGGGAATCCACGACGACATAGTCGAATGCCCGCTGCAGGTCTTTCAGCAGTGACTGCGCAGCTGAACTACCCAACAATTCACTGGGATTCGGCGGCGGTGGCCCTGCTGCGACGGCCCACACGTTCTCGTATCCCGACGCCTGAACGACCTCGTCGACCTTGGCGTCGTGGGAGATGACCGAGCTGACGCCGACCGCGGGCACGATGCCGAGATAATCGGCAATCCGTGGACGCCGAAGATCGGCGTCGACTATGACGACGCGATTGCCCATCTCGGCAAGCGACAATGCCAGATTCACCGCCGTGGTCGATTTCCCCTCTCCCGGAATAGCACTGGTGATGAGAAGCATCCGCGGGGGGTTGTCGACGGCGAGGAACTTGAGATTGATCCTCAGTTCCCGGTAGGCCTCTGCGACGGGCGCAGTGGACGTGCCGAAGTCGATCGGAGCATTGTCCTTGACCTGCTTGTCGTACGGAACGTTGCCGACCAGGACGCTGTCTGTCAGCTCCTGCAGAACGGCGGCGTCCTTGACGGTGTTGTCGAAACGGTCGCGGATCAGCGCGCCGATGACGCCGAGGAGAAAACCGACAGTGATCCCGAGCGCGACGTTGCGCACCTTCTTCGGTGAGATCGGCTGCGTCGGCAGCTCGGCCTGTTCGGCGACCGCGACCGTCGCGCTGGCAGTGCCTCCGTCCGATGGAGTTTCGAGTTCGCTCACCAGCGTAGGGAACTGTGCGCCGATGGAATTTGCGATGTCACGGGCGCGCTCGGGTGACGTGTCGTTGACAGCGGCATCCAGCAGCACCGAGTTCGGCTTGGACGTCGCCAGTATCTGCGCCGACAGTTCGTTCGGACTGACCCCGAGGCCGAGCTGTTCGATCACGCGCTCCGAAAGGGCGCGTCCGGACAGCAGATCGGTATAGGAGACAACACGCTGTTGTGATGCGAGGTTGCTCTGATAGACATCGCTTGCCGATATCGCAGCTGTGGATACGAAGAAGCGAGTCGAGGCCTGGTACACGGGCGTGGCCAGCAGCGAATACAGAAGGGCCGCGATAGCGCCGACGAGCGTGGTCGCCACGATCGTCAACCACCGGGATCGTAGGGCCAGCGCATACTCACGAACGCCCACTGGCTGTCTCCTCATCTTCTGCGATCACGCTCGACGGTGACCGAAACGAAAGAGCTGACGGCCCGCGTAATGTACACGCCGCCGCCGTACGTGTCCGAGACTGCTTGATCAATGTACTGGCGGCACAACGGAAACTTCTACACAAGCGAATATCGTCCTCTGCAGAACAATGGTTTGTGACGACAATTTCACGGGTGTTCAATACATTCGACGAATTGCGTCGATGCAAACCGGATAAGCGATCGGTTTCGGTCATTGTGCCACTCCGAAATCGCTCAGCGCGTCGACTCGGCTCGGTGACCGAGCGAGAAACGGGCGCGCGGCAATGCACGCGCCGATGGTCGACAGAACGGTCGCGACGAAGATGGCAGCGATGTTGGCGGCGTACCACTCCTCGAGTTGTGTCAGCACTTCAGGCTTGAGGGCGAAGGACACACGAGTCGGAAGAACCACGAACACGGCCGGTGCAGCGAGCCCGCAGGCAATCAGCAGCGTGCGACGGGTGCATTTTGACAGCACCACGGCAGTGATCGGGAGTGTGGCGGGCAGAGCGAACACCAGCAGTCGAGAAGTATCCGTCGCCAACGGCAACGAGGCGAGCGTGATCGCGACAACCGTCGCGAAGTACTGAGCTGTCCCACTCGAGCGTAGTTCCTTGACTGCTTTCGCATTGTGCGACGACCGAGCAATGTACAGGCCGAGAGAGCTGATACCTGCCAGGATCAGCACCCATCCGGCGCCGAAGCCGAACCAACCTTTGACGACGATGCCGAACCCTAGTTCGGGGAACAGGGCCGACCCGGACGGTGAACTGTGGATCCCGTACGCGAGGAGTGCGCACGACGCCACGGCGCCGATCGAGAACAAGGCCCACTGACGCCGAAAGAGGAGAAGCACTAGAAAGCCGATCACTACCTCCTTCACCGTGACGCCGATGAGGATCAGGGCAAGCATGGGCAGGTCTCGGTGCCGGAGGTAGCAGAAACCGATCAGCGCAATGACGAGCAATCCAGCCGAGTCCAAGAGATACGGGTTCTGAAAAAGCAGGGTGTAGGCGGCGCCGGTCGCAGTGAACAACCACGCTGCAGCCACCGCGCGGTACGAGCCGGACAGCTTGGCTGCGCTGTAGGTGATCAGAGTCGTTGCTGCGAAAGCGAACACGTAGTTGAGCACCCTGAGTGCCGTCGTCGCCGAATCTCCGAACAGGGAGGCAATCCACGGTATCGACCATCGCCCACCCCACGGGTACTCGACCTCGCCACCGTTCGCCATCGTGATGTACCGCAGCGCATCCGAGCTGTCCACTCCGAACCACGGATCCAACGCGCCGGCATGGCGAGCCGGGATCAACAGGAACGCAGCCACCAGTACGGCCGTCGCGACCACGGTTGCCGGCAGCGCGCGGGTGATCATGACGGGAGCAGTACTTCGGTCATGCGCGGGATCAAGTACCGCCCGTAGTTGGACGTGATATGGCCTGTGTCCCAACGTACGACGATGCCGGACACGAAAATCGGACACGACGATCGGAAGCAGAACCACGGCCTCGTGTCGACGAAAGTTGCTCCGGTGGCCTTGGCTGCGGCTTCGTCGGCGTTTCGTTTGGTCGTCCAGTTGGGTGAAATCGGGCTGACGCAGTCCGACGGCGATGACACTCGCGTCGCACATTCGGTGACGGCCTTGCCAAACGGATCCGGGGCAAGGATCACGATGCGGGCGCCGCTTTCCGCCACCTGATCGATCAGACCTGTCCGTGCCTTCATCCAAGCCTGGGGTGATCCTGGTTCGTCGACCAGTCGCTCGATGCCGTACTCCATGTCCGAGATGATCAACAGAGTTGGCCTGGCAGTGTTTATCTGCTCTACGACGGTGTCGCGGCTGTCGTTGCACCTCTGCGAGTACTCGGGATCTTCCTCGATGAGAATGTCCGCAGCGACGAACGGGCAGTTCGCCATTGCAAAACCGTGCACGCGGTAGCCGTTGGGTTCCAACGCACCGCGAATCGCGGGCATCCACGACATCGAGACCGAGTCTCCCACCACGAACGCGGACCGAGGCGCAGCAGGATCTCCGAAGTTGCACAGGTCCAAGCTGATGTCCGGTGAGTCGATACACTTCATGTCCGGATTCATCTCCTCGGGAATGCCGCTCTCGATGTCGTCCAACGGCGGACTCAACGATGGGAACTCCGTTGCGGACAGGGCATCTTTGATTGCCACCTGAAGCGGGTCCTCGGCCCGAGCGTCGGACGCGGCGACGGGTGCTAGGACCGGGGGTGCTGCGTCGCTCGATAGCACTCGAGTGGGCTGGTTGAAGACGGCAATGGACAACAAGACGAGGACAACCCCCAGGGCACCGACAACCACCACATGTGCATCGTGGTTCGAGCGAGAGCCTGCGCTCCGCCTACGGCCCCTGCCGTGCCGGACAGGCGCGAGGAAGGACGAACCCAGTATCGGCTTCTCCACGAGGTGGTAGGAGGCGACCGTCAGCACGGTCATCAAGGAAATGGCCGTTACGTAGTACACGAGTCCCGGCGCCAGAACCGACTCGAGAAGGACGATCACGGGCCAGTGCCAGAGGTACAGCGAATAAGAGATTGCCCCGACGTACACGAAGGGTCGGAGCGTCAAGATCCAATTCGAGCGGACCGAACTGACGCCGATGCCCGCGGCCAAGACCAGACACGTCGATACGATCGGCAGCGCACCCGTCGGTGCAGGAAACGTAGACGCGGGATCGATAGCGAAGGCGGATGCGACAATTCCGACAATTCCGAGTGCGCCCATGGCATTTCGAATGATGCCGGGGAGTCGGGTGAGAAGCGATGCTCCGGCAGCGACGAGAGCGCCTGCGCCGAGTTCCCATGCCCTGGTGAATGTGGAGAAGTATGCGACAGTCGGTGCGCTGATGCTCTGGCGGTACGCCAACGCGAACGAACACGCAACGATGGCCGCAGCGAATGCGCACGTCAGGACTGCCAGTGACACCCTCGGGACAATACGTTTGGTCGCCATCAACAATGCGCCGATCAGGAGCGGCCAGACAAGGTAGAACTGCTCCTCCACCGCCAGCGACCAATAATGTTGCAGTGGCGACGGGGGCAGAGCGGACTGGAAGTAATCGGTTCCGACCGCTTCGAAATGCCAGTTGACCATAAAGAAGAGCGACCACCAGGCGTCCCCGACGACGTCTTCGAAACGGCTGGTCAGGAGCAGCACGTACGAGGCGGTGACCGTGGTGCCGAGTACGAGCAACGACACGGGAAGAATGCGGCGGGCTCGACGACGATAGAAGTTGGAGATCGATACCCGACCGCTGCGGTTTCCCTCGCGAAGCAGGAGGCCGGTGATGAGGAAACCCGAAATGACGAAGAACACGTCGACACCGATGAAACCCCCATGGGGCCAGCCGAAAAGGTGATCGAGGACCACCAGGACAACGGCAATCATGCGCAGTCCCTGAATATCGGCACGGTATCCGAAAGGGCTCCCGGTGTGAACGTCTGGACTTCGAGTCGTCCCTGCTTCCGGACCCCCGCGCCCTGCAAGCAGTGTCATTCGGTTCCTCGTGGGTAATCGGGCGGTCTCTGACCTGACCGGACGGTATTCGCTGAACTCTAACCCCAATGCGCCTGCAATTCCTGCCAGTCGTGAGACTTGTTAGCAGCTCGAAATTCCATGCGCGCGGCTGCTTCTGGAATAAATCGACTGTTCATCGGGAGAAGGCAACAAATAACGGTCGGAAGGATGGAAACGTGAGCGTCGAACCTCCTAATCGTCGCTTCCATTGACACGCAGGAGATTTCCGATCCCACGCGAACTCCTATCGAGGTGACGTTTGTGCCCTTCGCAGTTACGGTATGGATCGGCGGCAATTGTTGTTCGTCTTCCGGATCGACGAGGGGGGACTGGTGGCGGGTCGCAACGCGGTGGTCGTGTCCGCCTTCGTCGTGCACCCGACGATGCCGAGCGAACCAGGCATCGGATGGCAATTCCTACTGGCAACGCTCGAACACGCGCAAGCCGTCGACGCGGTCGTCGTCCTGCTCACCAACCGTCGGTCCGAGATCGCCTGCCGCGGCCAGGTTCCGGCCCGATTCGCCAGCCGACTCGAGGTCGTCGCCATCGACATTCCCCGAGCGCCGTCGTTCTTCCGCTGGCACGAACCCCGCTTCACCCGCATCGAACACGAGATCTGGGTGAACCTCGCCGGCCGCCGCATGCCGTCACTGGCACGGCGCTACAACGTTGTCTATACGCACCACGTCGTCTTCGCTACCGAACTGTTGTCCACACCGATAACCCGACTACCCGCAGACGTGTTCAAGGTCTGGGGTCCGATCGGTGCTGGAGGAGTGGCCGCAGTGTTCCGCATCCGTCCACGGACCGCGACGTCGCTGCGGCAATTCTGTATGCAGGCGCTTCGGGACCTTCTGATCGCATTGCCGGCACGGCGCACAGCGAGTGGGTGTGACCTGGTGTTGGCTCAGAACGAGGCGGTCGTCGACGTGCTCGGATCGATAGGAACTCCGACGCGCATCTTCCCGAATGTCGTGGTTCCGCGCTCTGCCGAATCGAGCCGGAGCGTCGACCATCGAGCGGGCCTGGACATTCTGTGCGTGGGACACCTCATTGCGCGTAAGCGGATCGACATAGCAATCGACGCCCTTCTCGCGCCGGCGCTTGCATCAGCGACCCTGCACATCGTCGGACAGACGAGCACCCCACATGCTGCTGCCCTGCGTGCCCAGTGCGAGCGGACGGGCGTACTGGACCGCGTGGTATTCCACGGCGGTATCGAACACTCGGAGGTGCTGGCAATGATGGCAGGAATGAGCGTGCTCCTGCACCCCTCCGGACGAGAAGGTGCCAGCGGGGTCGTGGGCGAAGCAACGTCGCAAGGACTCCCCGTCGTGTGCTTCGCCGGCACCGGAGCGGCATCCGTCTTGCAGTACGCAGGAACCTCCGGGATCGCTCTGCCGGCTCGGGCGGGTACGAACCGCGAAGAAATCGCAGCGGCCGTCGTGGACGCTGCCGCGATGCCGCGGTGCGAGTCGGCGGTCTGGAGCACATCGCGTTTCGTCGACCTCGCCGCACAGCTGTGGGGCGAAGGAATCGAGCATCGGTCCACCCGTCGGGTCGGAGTGTCATGAGCAATCCGAGTGGAGGAGTGCCCGCACCGCCCTGGTACCGCAGGATCACCGTCCCGAGAGTTCCGATGCCGCGGACCAGACTGATGGCTCCGCGCGACGTGTCCTTCGTCAA
The DNA here is from genome assembly GCF_042667435.1 of Rhodococcus sp. NPDC057297. Lineage (NCBI taxonomy): Bacteria > Bacillati > Actinomycetota > Actinomycetes > Mycobacteriales > Nocardiaceae > Rhodococcus > Rhodococcus sp. NPDC057297. Next base: position 956,933 of record NZ_JBHUZE010000001.1, read on the forward strand.
ATTGCAATCGCTGCGGATCTACGGCCCCTTCGACCTACCCGACCCGCAGACGGCCGATGCAAGGCTGGAGGCATTTCTTACTTCGCGGAACGGCCGTATGCTTCTGCGTCGAATCGACAGGAGCACAGCGAGTTTCCGGGCCCTCCGAGGAGACCGGACGGCGAACGCCCGTCTGGTGTATTCACGGAGCGACGCCAAGAGCATGGGTGACCTCTGCTACGAACTGCACGCTCGGCCAGCATGCGAGTTCCCGATGGATATCACGCTCACCGACAGCTACGTCGCCTTCCGGCCGCAGCATGTGTGGTTCGACGGGATATCAGGCAGCGCGTACATCGGCGACATCATTGCCGCCATCACCGGTACCGACGCCGTGCGCGAGACAGACAGACGCGCAGCGTTCCTCCCCTTGATCACGGCCGTGTTCAGGACCGGCCTGTACAGGCCGTCCATGCTGCGCCACGCGCTGACCTCACTCAAGGAACATCAGCCGAACCTCCCCCGTCCGGCCCCACTTCCCGAGGTTCCCTGGCGTGTGACCAGGTGCGAGGTGATCGATGCGCGCGAGGCTCGCCAGTTCGCGGACCGACTGGGTGAAGGCGGACGTCGCATCTCCATCAACGAGGGCATCACGGTCGCGATCATCCGTGCGGTTGCCGCGGAGGTCGACCCGTCTATCGATCTTGCCGTCAACATGTCCGTCGACAGCAGGCGTTATATCGGAACCGAGCGCTTCGTCAGCGGGAACTTCGCGCCCGCGTTGAGCATCGGTAGGCTTCGTGAAGAAGGCTGGTCCGGCCAACTCGTGAGTGATCGACTACGAGGCCTACTGGATTCCGCGGCGCCTCTCGGTTCGATCGTGCGCGGAGCGGTTCGTGATTTTCGGCCACCACCGTTCGTTCCGGACCGATCGAACAAGGGCCCCTTCACCCCTGGCCGTCAGGTCACGATCTCCCACGTCAAAGGAACGCCGGTCTTCGAACATCTGCCGTGGTCCAGCACACGAGTCCGGCACCTGTACTGTTCCGGTGTCTTCGACGACGGCCTCGGTCTCAACATCTATTCCGAGCGCTCGGAGAATGTCATCTGCCTTGCGGTGGTGGATGATTCGAATCTGGTGAACGTCGATTCGTTCTTCGAGCGAGTGTTCGCGGAAATGGGTGCCACTCTCACCGAAGACTGGTGGGCACATGACCCGCGCTGACGTGATGGCGACGAAGAGTGTCTTCGTGCTGCGCATGATCGACCAGGGCATGTGGTCGCTCGGATTCTTCGCACTCAATCTTGCAGCAGGCATCGCACTCCCCGTCGATCAATTCGCGTCCCTGTCCGTCGCTGCCGCAATCGGATTCATCGCCGTCGGCGCATCACGGGCATGGGGTGTGAACTCCGCGATGGTCGCGGCGGCGCGATTCGGTGTTTCACCGGAGACGTCGATCGACCGGTGGTCGGCGTGGCGAGGAGCATGCTTGTTCGCCACCGTCGCCGGGCTGATCGTGTTCGGCTGGGTCGGCCGCAGCGGTGACATCGGCCAAGCCGCAGTGCTGGGCGCGCTGGCCGCTCTGCTGGTGGTGTCCGACCTGCCGAGGCAGGTGCTCATCATTCGGGGCGGGTACGTCAGAGCCGCGATGTTGAGCGGAATCTACGTCGTGTTCGGCGTAGTCGGGTCGCTCGCGTTCGTGTTCGATCAAGGCTTTGCCTACCTGCTCACGACGTGGTGTGTGGGGTTGGTTCTGATCCTGACCGTGGGCATAGCGTTCTGCGGTGACGAAACCACTGACATCGGCTTCGAATCCCGCATCGCGTTCGCGTGGCGCATGACCGCGGAAGCCTTGTATCTGGGTGTGGGAAGTCAGATTGCAACGCTTCTGCTGTATCTCGCTCAGGACGACGAGGCCACCGCAGGAATCAGATTCGCGTACGCACTCGTCTTCGCGCCAGCCTTTGTCGTCATCCAAGGTCTTCAGCCCTTGATCTTCAAGCACGTGGCGCGGATCAGTGCGGTAGGTCCGCGAGCCGCCGCCGCCGCGTGCATGAAGTGGAACGTCGTCGTCGCAGTCGGCCTCGCGGTGTGCGGCGTAGTCGGCGGCGTAATCCTGTCGACGGTGTTCGCCGAACTCGGGCCGAACGCCGCAGTGCCCTACATCGTGCCTGTCGGCATTGCCATTCTGTCCGCCCAGATGTTCGACGCAGCATTGCTCGGGTGCCGATTCTTCATGACGCCCGTGGTGATCCACCGGGCTCGCCTCGTATCCGTTCTCGCCGACGTCGGCTTCCAGGGACTCGGTGTGGCGCTCGGAGGGGCGGGAGGGCTCATCGTGGCCTTGGTCGTGACGAGTGGAGTGAGGGTCATCATCTCCACCGGGATGCTGCTCGTCCTTCCTCGCGTCGGGCGAACCGTGGAACCATCCGCATTGCAGGAAGGCCAGGCATGAGAATCCTGTTCGACGCCTATCACTGGTTCGAAGGCCCGCCTGCCGGCATCACGATCATTCACGACCTGGTGGAGGCATGGGGCTCCGAGTTCCAGGACGACGAGTTGGTTATTGCGCTCGCGCGTGATCCGTCACCGGACGAGGTAGCCGAGTTGACCGCTGCAGGTCTGGGCTGGATCCGCACGCGACTGCCGACGCATCCTCTCAAGAACGGAGTCGAGCTCTCGCTCAGACGCGGTTTCGACTGTGTCGTGACCCAGAACTTCACCCCTCTGTTAGGTACGTCGGCCGTCTTCCTTCACGATGTTCTGTTCCAGTCCAATCCCGAATGGTTCTCGAGGCTCGAGCTGGCTTACCTGTCCATCTACCCCCGTAACGCACGCCTGGCGAACGTGCTGTTCACGTCATCGAGAACCGAAGCCGCCCGGATCGAGCACCACAACCCTGCGCTCAAAGGGGTCGTGCCCACCGGACTGGGTCTGTCGCAGGCGCTGGTGCGGGCAGACCCGTCGGCACCCGTCGATCTGAAGCTGCGGGAACAGGGCTTCCTGCTGTCCGTGGGCCGACTGAACGTGCGCAAGAACCTCGCGATGGCTCTTCGCAGCGCCCTCGCTGAGGGCATCGTGACCCCGGACTTCCCGTACGTCGTGGTCGGTGAGCGAAACGGAGCCGGTGACGTAGCCGACCCAGTCATATCCGCCGCTGTCTCGGACGGATCCATCGTCTACACAGGCTTCGTGGACGAGTCGCAGTTGTCCTGGCTCTACACCAACACAGCCTTGTTCGTGTATCTCTCGCTCGGAGAGGGGTACGGTCTGCCACCCCTGGAGGCACTGCACTTCGGCGCACCTGTCCTCGTCAGCGACATTCCGGTTTTTCGTGAGGTGCTCGCGGGGCACGTCGACTACGCGGATCCGTCGGATCAAAGTGCCATCGGTGCCCGCATGCGACGCATACTCGACGAACCACGACCCGAGGTGGCTCCGCACTTCGAGCCCGACAGTTGGGCCTCCGTCGTCACCACAATGCGGACCGCTGTCCAGACAACGAGGAGAAAATCCATGCTGCACAGCGTCATCGACAGGATCTATTGGCGTCTGCGACAACGACACTTACCCGAAGACCTTGCAGCCGGAACGTTGCTCGGCTTCGTCTGGAGCCGAGTGGTCCAGGCAGTCCGCGGGCAGGTATTCGGCATGCCCTACCTGAAAGGGCCCGCCGTGCACTTTCGAGGCCGCGGGGTTCGGGTGAAGAACGCGGCCAAACTTCAGGTGGGCAGCGGTGTCGTCTTCGGCGACGGCGTCTCCATCGACGCGCACTCCGCACACGGCATCATCTTCGGCGACTCTGTCACCGTCGGTCGGGGGTCGTCCATCAACGGGTCGGGAGTCATCTCGGAACCCGGTGTGGGAGTGAGCATCGGAAAGGGCACCGCGGTAGGGATGTACAACGTCATCTGGGGTCAAGGCGGGGTGACGATCGGCGAGAACGTGTTGATAGGGCCGCACGTCTCCATTTTCAGCGAGGATCATGGATCGGCGGATACGACCGTCGCGATGAACAGGCAGGGCTACCTGCGAGCCCCTACCGTGATCGGTGCCGACACCTGGCTCGGCGCGGGTTGCGTCGTGACGCGCGGAGTGACGATAGGTGAGGGCGCCATCATCGGCGCCGGCTCGGTGGTGACCAAGGACGTCGGGGCATACGAGATACACGGGGGTGTTCCCGCCAAGTTCATCAAGAGTAGGAAACCCGGATGACACAGCCTGACGTGTCGGCGGTGATCGTCACCTACAACAGCGCCCACGTCATCGAGGCATGTCTCGGTGCACTCGTGGTCGACAGTGGCACAGCGATCGAAACTGGCGCAGCGATCGACATCGAGGTGATCGTCTACGACAACGCGTCGAGCGACGAAACCGTAGCTGTTGTGTTGGAATGCTTTCCGACAGTACGCGTCATCCGAGGCGCGGAGAATCTGGGGTTCGCCAAGGCGGTCAACAAGGCGGCGTCAGCAGCCCGCGGTCACCACATCATGCTCCTCAACCCTGACGCGGTGATCGACTCCGTGTCCGTAGGGGTACTCCGAGACGCCGTACCGAGTACCCGCGGCGGGGTGGTGGCGCCGATGATCGAGCATTCCTCCGGACTGGTCAGGGTGGTGTCCGCCGGAAGGATGCCGACGTCGTGGCGCATGTTCACCCATTACTTCGGTCTGTCGAGGCTTGCCGAGGGACGTGAATGGCTGGGAGGGCACTACTACCTACCGTCCGAAGATCTCGAATCATCACCCTTCGAGGCTGATTGGGTGACTGGTGCCTGCTTGATGGTCGACTCAGAAACATGGCGTCGGATGGACGGCCTCTCCGAGAGGTGGTTCATGTACGCCGAGGACATCGAGTTCTGTTGGCGTGTAGGCAAGGCCGGAGGTAAAGTCCTGGTCCAACCTGCGGCGACCGCACAACATCTCGTGGGTAGCAGCAACAGTGAACAAGCGACACACACCAACTCGGCCTGGGTAATCAACCTCTACGATTTCTATGCAGCTGACCTTGCACGCAATCGAGCTCAGCGGGTGTGGTGGGGCATCGTCGTGTCCAGTGGCCTGTGCCTGCGCGCCTGCGTCTTTCTGATCCAATCTAGAGTGGATCGACGAAATACATTGACGCACAGAGCGTCCGCGAGGCAGTTTCTCGACCACTCCCGCGCGGTTGCTGAGCGAGCACTGAAGAACGTCAGAATCGCAGCGTGAATTATTCCTGAGAGTCTGCCATTCTTTCGGCCTCGAGGTGAGAACGAAGGGCGTCGTCGTAATCGCGGCACACGCGGTCCCAGGTATACAAGTCTTTCGCCCGCTCCACGGCGCTGGCGCTCAGTGATTGCTGCAGGTCCACGTCGCTGATCATCCTGTCGATGCAGTCAGCGATGCTTCTACCGTCCGGCCGGACGAACAGGGCGGTCTCACCGAGGACCTCGCGGTTGTACACGGTGTCGCGAGCGATGATCGGTGCGCCGCACGCCATCGCTTGTACCAGAGCAGGATTGGTGCCACCTACGCTGTGGCCGTGGAAGTAGGCACCCGCGTTCTCCCACAGCGAGAACAGCTTGGCGTCGTCGCTGAGGTGACCGTACCAGCGTACGTTTCGATTCCGCTCGACGATGTTCGCAACACGTCGTTCAATCTCACCGCCATACCCGGATGATCCGACTATCACTACATCCCAACGGGATCCGATGAGTTCGACCGCCTCCAAGAACTGGCCGATGCTGTTCTCCGGTACCAACCGTGCAACCATGAGCACGTACTTCCGCTTCGGCAAATCGTCTGGTGGATCATCCCCGCTGCGGGGATCGCCGCCATAAGGAATGAACACCCCCTCGCGACCGGACAGCTCCTGCCAGCGAACACCCAACTCGCGCGAATCGTAGATCAAGGTCGTCGCGAACTTGGCGGTGAGTCGACCCCCGACGAAGAAAATTGCTTTGGCCAGGCGCCCCCACTTCTCCCGTTCCCACTCCACGCCGTCGACGTTGACGAGGGTAGGAATTCCTCTGAATCTCAGCAACGGTAACCAGAACCCGTTTGCTACGTTCATCACCAAGGTGACATCCGGCTTCGTGGCCGAGGAATGAAGCACCGATGTGAAACCGTAGGTCAGCGTGCTCGCTGATTTGCTGTCGACCCCTGGAGTCACCACCGAGCGCACCCGAGGATCGTTGTGAGCCGGGTTGTGGTCGAGTGACCTTTCGCGTCCGTAGACAACGACATTCCAACCATGATCAACAAGGTAGGGTGCGAGATGGCGCACGAGTGTCTCGAATCCACCGTAGAAGCTCGGATAACCGCGGGTACCGATGATCGCTACCGTCGGACTCAAAGATGCCCCCACTCTTCGAATGAGCCTTGGTTGTTATCAGACAGACGTGGCCCGGTGGGCTTGTACGGCCGATGGTACGCAACAGCGATTGGATTTGCTGGACGTAAGCTACGAATCTTCCCGCAGGTTAGGGCATTTCGTGTGCAGTACGGGACTCGTGAGGGACAATGTCCGAATAAACAGGGAACGTGTCGTATTCGGTCGAATGCTTTGTACTGCGTGACCGATCCGGTGCGTTCAAGCGCATCTCCTCGAAGGTTCCGTGCCCTGGGCGTCGAATGGATCCGTCAGCTCGAGCCTTTACCGTCCGCCTTCGTCCAGCGATTCAACAGTACGCAGTCGACTCGGACAGTGAGGTCTGCAAGCAGGCGAAAGTGACACTGCCCGAGTGAGGCATTCAGTGGCGGACGTCCTCGTAGGCAGCTGGCCTGCCTCGGTCTACCGTCCCCCGCCGATGCTGGGGTTCTGGCCGGTGATGGACCGGGGAGTCAAGCGCTTCTGATCGGAACCGTCGAGGTTCATCGATGCCAGTTCGGCGCGATTGGACAGGCCGATATCGGTGACGAGTTCACCGGACTGCGTTGTCGCCCTGGTGTAGAAGATGCGGGAACCATCCGGGCTGAACTCGGGATGGACTGCGTACGTCGTGGTGAGCTGAGTGATCTCGCCGCCGCCGACGGGCATCGAATAGATCTCGGAACCGTTGTTTCCACCCCGATTGCTCGAGAAGACGAGGGTGGATCCGTCGGGCGAGTAGACCGCGTCCGCATTCCAGAACTGGTCTCGCAGGATCACCGTCGATTCGCCACCGGACGCCGGCACTTCCAGAATGTAGCCCGCGATGTCGAAGAGAATGCGGGAGCCGTCGGGCGAGAAGGAAGACCCGAATGCGGAGTCCTCCTGGGCGACCACCCGTACGTCGGACCCGTCGGCGTTCATGACGCTGATGCTGCCACCGCTGGTGAAGGCGATCATCGACCCGTCCGGAGAAAACGCAGGCTGGTACCCGCCCTCGTGCAGGGTTCTGGATTCGCCCGACGCGAGATCGACAGCCTCGAGCGTCCGTCCCGCGCGGGTGTAGACCAACTGTGTGCCGTCGGGGGACAGCGCCGTGTAATTGGCATACATGCCGTCGGACATGTCCTCTGCAACAGTCGGTGTGACCTGTCGCAGACCAGTCCCGTCGGCATTCATCACGAACACCTGGCCCCAGCCGTCGTCGAAGGAGACGACCACAGGCGCCGGTGGGGCCGGCGGATCCTCCGAACAGCCCACGAGCAACGCTGACGCAGCGAACAGGACCGCCATCGATCGGATGAGCCGCATCGGGTCATCCCTTGCAGACCGAGCGGTACGGGGCGCGATTACGGAGTGGCCGCGGGTTTCTACGACCGTCAGGAGTTCACACCGATATGGGCGAGGTCTCCGAACGTTTACCTCTGTCCGAGACACCCCAGACAGTTGTCCGCCAGAGTGCTTCGAGGATGACTGCGCGGCTCATCTTGCTCGTGCCGAGTTCTCGTTCACGGAAGGTGATGGGCACCTCGGTGATACCCAGCCCAGCCTGATGCACGAGCAACGCCATCTCCACCTGGAAGCTATAACCCTTCGACGTCACCGAATCCAGGTCCATCGACGTCAGGGCGTCGGCGGTGAAGACCCGGTAGCCCGCGGTCGCGTCGCGAACTCGCAGAGGCGTCAGCAGACGGACATAGCCGTTCCCGGCCCGAGAGAGGACCTTCCGGGTCCACGGCCAGCCCTCGGTACGCCCGCCGGCGACGTACCGAGAGCCGATGACCAAGCCGACACCCGCCTCGGCCGATGCCTGGACCATCGCCGGCAGATGCTCGGGCGCATGGCTGCCGTCGGCGTCCATCTCCACCAGACGAGTGAACCCCCGTTCGAGTCCGATGCGGAACGCATCGAGATACGCCGTCGCGAGGCCCGATTTCGCGGGCCTGTGCAGCACCGAGATGCACGGGTGTTCCGCGGCCAACGCGTCGGCGATATCTCCTGTTCCGTCCGGGCTCGAATCGTCGATCACCAGAATCGACGCACCGGGCACCGCACTCAGCGTCCGGTGGACCAGCGACTCGATGTTGCTGGACTCGTTGTAGGTGGGCACGCACACGAGCACGCCGGCGAAATCGTGCGTCACCGCTCCAACACCTTCGGGGTCCAGACGAGGTAGTAACCGGCGAACTCGTCGTATCGGGTGAAGGGGACTCGATTGGACAGACGGTATGGAGTCTCCGTCGTCGTGAGATATTCGTTGATCTGCTTGCCGTTCTCTGTATTGAGGTTAAGGTAGATCGTGCCGAAGTGGGACTGGTCGATCGCCTCGCGATACGCGGGCATCCCGGTCTTGTTGCCGTACCCGAGCGCAAAGGTGTCCGTCCACAGAATCGGCTCCACCTCACCGCGCAGGGCGTAACGCTGAGCCGAAGGTTCCTCACCCAGAATCGCTTTCCCCGGAGACGCGGCGATCTCGTCGCGCAGTGCCGCGACCATGGCGGTGTCGTCGACCCACGTCGTCAAGAACTGCTGAGACTGGGTGAACCCGAGTGCCGACTGCATCACCAGAACTGCACCGGCCACCGGTATGCCGACCCACTTGGCTCGAATGATCAACCACGCCAACAGGGCACCCGCCAGAGGCGCGGCGAAGACCAGACCGAAGGCGACGTGTTTGGACAGCGACGTCTCCTCACCGATACGAATCTGCTGGGCCGGCCCGATGACCGAGAAGGCCAGCATGACGAGCCCGATCGGCCACCGCCGGTACTGCGTCGCAGCGCCCACCAGCGCCAGGACGAGGATCGCGCCGACCCACGTCGCGACGTTCGTCGACAGCAGTGATGCCGACGCGGGGGAGATGGGCGTCCGGTTGGTCGTCGTCGACATGATTCCCGGAATGAGATCCTGAGCCCAGAAGATCAAGATGAAAAACGCCGTCGCCGTGCCCGACGCGAGCACGAGCAGCGCCTGGCGCGCCGCACCCCAGCGGATGCTCGGCCACGCCAGAATCATGCCGATCACCGCGACGCCGGGCGCATAGACCGCCGTCGCATACTTCGTCAGGAACGCGAGAGCGAGGACAGCGCCGATGACCGGGGCCCACAGCAGCGAATTCTGTTGCGCACTGCGAACAGTGAGCCACAGTGCGACGGCGACGAGGCTCATGGCCATCGCGTCGAACGTCGCCATGTGGGACAGGAAGATCACCGATCCCGACAAGGTGAATGCAGCCGCACCCAGCAATCCCGCCAGCTTGCCGAACAAGCGATTACCGATTCCGTAGACGGCGACGATGGCAACCCAGGTGAAGAACAAGCTCACCATCCGCGCTGCTTCCAGGCCGCCGACCGTATCGGCGAGCGCACCCAACACCGGGAACAACCCCGGCGCGCCCGACAGATAGCCGCCGGGGTACTCGGTGACGGTTGCACCGTCGGTGACGTGCTCGAGCATGCGATGACCGATGAATAAGTACAGTCCCTCGTCCTGGAACGCGGTGCTGTTGGAACCGGGCCGCAACGACAGAACCGCCGAGACAACCCCCATGACGAGCAGCCACGGCCAGGCAGCAGAGGCCTTCCACTCGATGCGGATCCTGCGTCGGCGCTCCGGCAACCTCTCCGACGAGGGTGGCTGGGTGAAAGTCATGACCTCCGAGCGAAAGAGCCTGCGGCGAAGGGTCATCGGATCCAGCAGAGCCGGGAACTGGGTCCGCCAGAACATCAAGGGATACACGACGATCAGGTTGAAGACAGCGAAGCCGATCATCGGGGCATAGTTGGACCAGCCGTATTCCGGCGCTCTCCAGAAGATTCCCGCCCACATCAGAACCTGTACCAGGACCAACCAGGTCGTCATGACGCGTTTGACGCGCCTCGCGGTGGTCGAGCGGGTCTTGATTCCGGTGGCCTGCCAGGCATCGGTGCGTCCGCGCATGACGTCGACGACCGCCAGGGAGTGGATGTACGAGTAGAAAGCCTGAACGCGATCGAGTCCGAGGGTGCTCTCGCGGCCCATGGTGATGACCGGTACCAGCGCGAAGCGCACCACCATGGCCAGAAACACGAACAGGTAGTTGTTGATCGACACATCGTCGGGCGCGAGGAACGCCATCAGAATCGGCGGCAGCGCAATGACATACACGTTCACCGCAGTGTCGATGTAGTAGAGGAACCCGGACCAGAAGCACAGACGCTGACGAAGCGTGAACGGCATCTTGTGGAAAGCGCGTGACTTCAGCAGGCTCATGGATCCGTTGGCCCAGCGGTACTGCTGGTTCGCGAACTGATCCAGAGTCTCCGGGCACAAGCCCTTGGACACCACGACCGGGACGTACCGCGTCCGGTAACCGACGCGCATGAGGTCGACGCCCGTGTAGACATCCTCGCTGTGCTCGATGGCCGAGAACCCACCGCCCAGCTCCAGGGCACTCCGACGGTAGATGGCGCAGGTGCCGACGCAGATGGACGCGTCGCTCTTGTCCCGTGCAGCCTGGATCCAGCGGTAGAACAGGACCTGCGTCGCGCCCGCGGCGTACTCCATCCAGTTCATGCGGTGTGTGGTGTCGAAGAACTGCGGACTTTGCACGATCGCCACGTCGTCCTCGGTGGTGTACGGCATGAGCTCGTGCAGGTAGTCCGGCCGGGGCACGAAATCCGCATCGAAGATGGTGATGAACTCTCCGTGGGACTCGTCGAAACCGAACCGGAGATTGCCTGCCTTCTTGAGAAATCCGCGGTCGGGGCGCACGCGATACTCGTAGCCGAAGGTCTCCGCCAGCTCGCGGACACTACTCCGATCCGAGTCGTCCAGCACGTACACGGTGATCTCGCCATACCAATCCAACCGGCTGACATGCCAGAACGTGTTGTGCAGCACAGCAATATCTTCGCCTGCACTGGGGAGGAACACGTCGACACTCGGATAGTGAATCGGCTGGTAGGAACGCACCCGAGCGATGTGGCCGGCCAGGGTGTCTCGACGCGGTTGCACGGACGTGAGGAGAGAGACAACCATCGCCGTCGTCGTGATGGCGAGGGGTATCAGCAGGGGAATAGCCCACATCTGGCCCTGGACGAGATACAGCAAGCTGACCGTCGTGAGAAAACCGCCGAAGGTGGAAGCCAAAGGAATCCAACGATTTTCGCTCTGAAGGTAGGAGTCGCGTTCGACGTCCGTCGGCGGCGAGGGCAAGCTGGGATCGGTAGGAGGGGCAACGAGCGCTGGGTCGACGGACCGGGATGCAAGCGCAATCCGGTCCTCGTATGTAGATGTCATGAAGGCCAATCGACTGTTGTAGTTTCGATCGCAGAGGGAAGAAAGATGGTCGACGCTGACCGAAGTGACACCCGACTAACTGAAACCTACCTCGAGTTTGGTTTGTCCGCCTTTTGAAACCTGTCCGCCGTTTGACCGACACATTGGATTCTTATGACCCGCTTCACACTCCTGTTCCTGGCTGTGGCCACGACAGTGGTGCTCGCGTCGGCCGGATGCGCGGCCACTGCGGAGGTTCCAGCGAGAACGTTCGGCCTGTCCTCGCAAGGTGAGAACTCAGGTGTCGATACGGCCTTTGCGACCGGCGACGATTTGAACCGGGCCCCCGAGGTGATCAACTACTTCGAGGCATGGGCCTGGGAGCGTCCGCTCGCGCTCGACACCCTGTACGACATTCACGATCGAGGTGCCATCCCCGCCGTCACGTGGGAGCCGTGGCATCCCGACGAAGGTGAGTACCAGGACAGATTTCGACCCGCACGGATCGCTGCCGGAGACTTCGACGAGTACATCACCGGGTGGGCGAGAAGCGCGGCCGAGTTCGACCAACCGATGCAGCTGAGGTTCGGGCACGAAATGAACGGCAACTGGTACCCGTGGTCGGTGGACGGCTCACGCTCGACCCCCGAGGACTACGTCGCCGCCTACCGCCGGGTGCACGACATATTTCTGCAGGCAGGGGCCAGCAAAGTGCAATGGGTGTGGTCCTACGACGCCAGCAGCGACCGCCCGGGTGGACTGGACATCGCCGCGCAGTCCTACCCCGGTGACCTCTACGTCGACCTCGTGGGAATCGACGGATACAACGGCGGGGGCGAAGGCACGTACTGGCAGACCCCGGACGACCTTTTCGCCGACGCCATCGCGACCGCGAACTCTGTGGCACCCTCCAAGCCCGTGTGGATCTACGAAACCGGCAGCGGAGATGCCCTGGGAGACAAAGCGCAATGGATCACCGACCTCTTCGCCTACCTCGCCACTACCCGCGTCTCCGGGTTGCTGTGGTTCGACTTCGATAAAGCAGGCGAAGCCAACTGGTTGCTCGAAAGTCCGCAATCCGCCCTGGAATCCGCGCGAGCAGCGCTGAGGGAATGGTGATGCGGGTCAGTCGCAGCAGTCGCAGTGATCGGCTCCGGCCGATGCCGGCGCAGACATCGGCGTCGCGCAGCAGGTGTCGCCCTTCCACGCGTTCAGACCTTCCTTGACGGCCAGGCCGGCGATCACCAGTGCCGCGATCGGATCTGCCCAGGACCACCCGAGGAGGCTGTTGAGCAGTAGGCCGACCAGCAGGACTGCCGACAGGTACGTGCACAACAATGTTTGTTTGGAGTCCGCGACCGCGCTCGCCGAACCCAGCTCACGACCTGCGCGGCGCTGAGCCCAGGACAATGCGGGCATGATGGCCAAACTCACTGCCGCAAGCGCAATTCCGATCGACGAGTGTTCAGCATCGGCCGCCCCGAAGAGAGTTCGCACGGCATCCACCGTGACGTACACGGCAAGGCCGAAGAACGAAAACGCGATGATGCGGAGCGCGACCTTCTCCCTCGACTCCGGATCCGCGGCCGAGAACTGCCACGCAACCGCGGCCGCGGACGAGACCTCGATGATCGAGTCCAAACCGAACCCGATCAATGCCGTCGAGGACACCCGTGCGCCCTCGGAAATGGCGATGATCGCCTCGACGACGTTGTACGCAATCGTCGCCGCCACGAACCACCGAATTCGTCTGGACAGCACCGCCCGTCGTCGCGCATTCGGAGCTGGAAGTCCGATGTCGGTGGCCATCAGCAGCAGTCCTCGGTGGTCGACGCCGGGCAACACGTGGGATCCACGGCGAGAACAACCTGCAGCAGATCGTCCAGAGCCCGCCCGATGTTGGCGTCGGCGAGCTCGTACCGCGTTCTCCGGCCATCCGGCACCGCGACGACCAGGCCGCAGCCACGCAAGCACGCGAGGTGATTCGACATCTTCTGACGGGTCACACCCAGCTCGGCCGCGAGCTCGGCGGGGTAGGCCGGCGCTTCCTTCAGTGCCAGCAGTACCCGAGTGCGGGTCTCATCCGACAGGGCATGGCCGAAGCGCGACAGCACGGATACACGGGTCAGGACGTCCATTCCGGTGACTGTACATCAGAATCTGTATTCAGGAAATACTGAACTATCGGTGGGCGTCGACCAAGTCCGCCGCTTCTTTCAGGCCGAGGCCGGGGTGGCGTTCACGCAGCAGTTTGACGGCCTTCACGCGTGACGGAGCGTCGGAGATCGCATCCGTCACGTCGTCGACCGGGATGGTGGCCGGGTCGACCCGCTGAGTGCTGGGATGGTGGGTTCGTCGACGAATCAGCTCCGTCACCTGGACGACGACGAGCAGCGCCCACACCAGCACGAGGAAGATCTTCCACGGCGACCGCTCGTCGAGCGCGCTGTCGATCACGCCGGGGCCGATCACAGCCAGCAGCACCAACATCAGAACTGGGCCCCACGTGTCGGCGAATGTGTTGTCGAACCATCTTCGCGTTCCCATGGGACCCAGCTTCACACGAGTGGCGCCGTCGATGCACGCGCCGAACCGCTGATCAAGCGAAGGGGCAGTTCACGGTGTACTCCCAGATGGTGTCCGCCGGCCCCGTCACCTTCACCAGAACGGACGTGTCGCCACCGGGCGGAAGAGCGACGACGGCGGAACCGGTGCCCTCGTTGATGTTGTCACCCACAGGACCGATGCTCTGAACCAGACCACCCTGGTAGAACACCTCGATGACGTCGGGAACGCTCTCCGTCTCGTAGTTGATGACGAACGACGCCGGGCCGGGCCGTCCCAGATCGTGATTGGTCTGGGTCACGCCGGGACCGCCGGACACCGTGCCCTGGTTGCACGGCTGGCGCGGAGCGAACGAGCCGGTCCCTGGAAGGCTGTTGAGGATCGAACTGCCGCCGTTGACGATGCCGGTGACTCCGTCGACGACGTTCCCGTTCAGAACGCTGCTACCACTGTCCAGAATTGCGCTACCGCCGCTGATGGCTCCGTCGGCGCTCCCGACCGACGGCTGCGCGGACACAGCGCCAGGCGCGAGGAGAAGAGCGGCACCGAGTGTCGCCGACACAGCGATGGAACTTCGGATCAGTCTATGGCTCAACATGTTTGCTCCGCACGACGTAGTTACGAACGACAGTGAATGTCATCGGTCGAAGCAATGCTTACAGGGGGCGGGCAGAACGGGTATCCGGCAATCGGATTACATGTGATCGAACGACACGGAAACCATGGGGGCAGTCAGGTTCGGTATCTGTTTGCTCGGGCAAGCAACGGTATCAATTGGTGAGCGCCAGTAGCTCTTCACGAGAACGTGATTCGGCCTCCATGGCTCGGCGTAGTACTTGCCACGCTCGCTCCAGTTCGAGGCGATCGGCCTCGGCCCGGCGGCGCGCTTCGGCCAGACGGAACAGATGCTGCCCGGCCAGATGCCGTGCTGTGTCCCACTGCTGAAGCATCAGAAAGAGTTCGGGTGGAAGAGGATTCATGGGTGAGTCCCTCGCTGGGGTGGGTTCATGGTCGATGGTTCATGGTCGATAGGGAAATCCGTGGGCGAACACCATGACGTGCTCGGTGTCGGCAGGGCTGGGTACGGCGTCGGTGCGTTCGTCGGAGTGCACACGCCACCTGTTGAACACGCTCTGCACCTCCTTCATCATGGCTTCGGTTTCTGCTGCCGTCAGCTTCATGACGAAGTCGCAGCTCAGAGCCGCGTGATTCCAGACGTCACCCCAGCTCTTGGCTGAGGCGTCGTATTCGCGTTGCCGGAAGAACTGATTGTCGACGAGCACCTGCTTGGCGGCCCGGCTGGCCGCCGCACCCTCCGGGGTATCGGCGAAGTCCGTTGGCGTCCAACTGAACCCTTCGGGTGGAACTGTCCACCAACGCTCCCGGCCGTCCGATCCTGCTCCGGCCGCTTCGACGACGAACCCACCGTCCGACAGCTTTCGGAGGTGGTAGCTCACGGACGCCGGCGACTCGTCGACCAGTTGCCCCAACCGACTCGCCGTCGCCTTCCCCTCGGCACGCAACGCGTACAGAATGCGCACCCGTAGAGGGTGCGTCAGTGCCTTCAGCTGAGACACCTCGGAGACCGGACGCGGTTCGTTCATGAACCGAGCGTAACTCCGAAAGGAATATTGCGCAATATTCGTTTCAGAGTTTTGCGCTGGGTGTTCAGGACCCCAAGGGGAGAAGGGGGGCGGGGTCAGCAGGTGGGGACGTCGACGGTGATGCTGGGGTCGTCGACGAGAGGCTGCGTGGGAACCACGGCTTCGCCCGGAACGGTGGGCTCCTCGACTTCCCATGTCACCGTGGAGGACTCACCTGGCGGAATGGTGACGTAGGCAGCCTGTACGGGGTGGCCGAGCTCGACGCCGCCCTGAACGGCGAAAGCACTGACTCCGTCGACCTTCGTGGAGAGGATCTTGGCGCCCTGGGTTGCGTACAGGTAGACGATTGACTCGTTGGTGCCGTACGGAACTCCCGGCTGGAAGGTGCTGGCGACGTACTGCGTCAGACCGTTCGGATCGACGGTGTTGGTCAATGTCGCTGTGACAGTCGACTTCCGGGTTGGACCGTTGCAGCTTTCGGCGGTGTAGGTGATGTCGCGGGCCAGGTAGTAATCCAGCTTGTTGCCGCCGGCGTTGTTGACGATGACGTTGGCGTAGGGGACAGGCTCGGTCGGTAGCGCATGGCCGATCTTGGTCGCAGCCAGAATGTCCTGCTCAGCCGGGTCCGCGCTCCACACCGAGATGCGGCCTTCGCTGCCGGCGCGGCCGACGGCGTCGAGCAGCTGGCGGGTCGGCGCCACGCCCGTCGTCATCTTGGCCACGACAGCAGCCGCGATCTCCTGCAGGTACGCCTTGCGCGCGATCTGATCGTCCCCGAAGCGCGCGTACGCGGTGGACAGCGTCACCTCGACGACGTTGTCTCCGGAAATCACCTCGCCGTCGGCCAGGGTGATAGGTCCCGTGGCGTCGAGGATGTAGCTCAGAGCAATCGGATCGGTCGCGATGGCGCCGTTCAACTGCTCACCGGTCTGCTCCGTCCACATCGACGACCAGATCTGTCCCGCGTACGGGAAGTTCGGGCTCGCATTGGAATTGCGGAAGTCGACGGTGGTGTTGCGCGGCGCCCAGAGCGCGTTGTACTCCGGCCCGAGATCGATCGGCTGCTCGGCGAAATCCAGATCGCTGTTGGCTCCCAGGGTATCGACGCGAGCGGTGCCGTTGTCCGCCCGAATGATGCCGAAACCGCCGAGAAGACCGCCGGTTCCGCGTGCCTCGGCATTGGTCTGGAACGCCATGAAGTACGAGCGCGGTCCGTCAGCGCCCATCATCGACGGAACCAAGCGGCTCGCGGTGTAGGTGTTGGTGAGCAGCCCGGCAAGATCGTGCGTCTGGTTCTCGAGCTGAACCCTGGCGTCCTGCACCACTCCGAGGAACGCCGGATCCTCGATCGCCTGAGCCTGGGCGTGCAGATCCTCCGCAGCGGCTGACGTCTCGGCCAGAATCGGCTGGGCATCCGTCAACGCCTGCAGGTTCACTCGCCCGCCGCCCTCGATGAGGCTGTTGGGCGAAATGCTCGCGCTCGCAGCGGACGCCGGTTCCAGCACGTCCACGGCGAGACCGTGCACAACGTCGGCGATATCGGACACCGTCGCGAGCGGGCTGCCCAAATAGGGGATTGCTCCCGCGATGGAGAACGGAATCGACGATGCGGCGTCCTGTGCCTTCTTCGCCGAGTCCGACGCCTCCGCCGCTGCGGCCTGCGCACCGGCGACATCACCGTCGAGCAGAGAATCCTTGGCCTTGTTGGCGGCGTCACGCGTCGTTTCGAGGTTGGACTTCGCTGTCACGGCCTCGTACGCCAGCCAGGCCACGAACGCGACGAGAAGCACGAGGACGATCACGACGGTCCACAGAATCGGGCGCTTCCTGCGTCCACGTGACGATGAGCGGGTCTCGGTACCGGTCGTCATGTCGCCAGAACTCCTGTGGGCTAGGTCGGTGAGCGTCACACCGTGAAAAATGTGACGATGCTCAGGGAAGAGTAGCGATTAATTCACGTGAATGACATTTCAAGCAATCGAAACAATGCGCGAAACCGAGGAAAGGCCAACGCGTTAGCGTGATCGTAACGTGATGGTGCTTACATACGACATTCGAGTCGAGTTTCGGCAGACGTACGAGTTGGGGTGAAAAATCGGTGCAGGGCGACCGACTGGGTCGAAGTGGCGGTGACCCGTCACATTCGAATGCGGGAGTTGTAGCGCTCGGTTCGTGGGATGCAACAACCAAGGAAGTGTTCGACAAGATCGTCGCCGCAGGCACTCTCGCGGTGCTCGCTCCGGTGTTCGTGTGCTGCTGGATCTACGCCAAGGTCACCGGTCCCTCGAAGGCCCCGGTGGCCACACTGCCCCGGCTCGGTCTCGGCGGTGAGGCGTTCGACCTGCTCAACTTCTCCGCACCGGCTGACCAGCGGAAGAACCGGCCGCTGGTCAAGTACGGTCTGATCCACTTGCCCGAGCTGTTCAACGTACTGCGCGGAGACATGAGCCTCGTCGGTCCACGTCCCCGGCTGGTACGACCTGCGCTGTCGGAGAGGCCGATCGAGGTTCGGCTACGCCCGGGCATGACCGGCCTCTGGATGCTCACTCCCCGGACCGAACTGACACCGCAAGACATTCACTCGCTCGACAGGACGTATGTGGAGTC
Organism: Rhodococcus sp. NPDC057297; assembly: GCF_042667435.1. NCBI lineage: Bacteria > Bacillati > Actinomycetota > Actinomycetes > Mycobacteriales > Nocardiaceae > Rhodococcus > Rhodococcus sp. NPDC057297. Next base: position 975,296 of record NZ_JBHUZE010000001.1, read on the forward strand.
CTGGTCGCTTTTCCGTGATATCCGCATCTTGATCCTGACGGCGAGCGCGGTTCGTTACGGCTGGAAAACGACCTGACCTCGTGTGATTTCCCGTCGAAAAACAAGCAAGTCGACCTTTTTCGAGGCCATTTCTGAGGGTTCGCCGAATCCCGAACATCGAAATGCCCCGACATTTCCCGGCAAGTAGAGCAATTGCCGCCCGTCCACTAGTTTGTAGAGGGGCCACGAGAGGTCGAGGTCGTTTTTGCGACCCTACAGAACGACCGTATGGGTAGCTGAGTTGTCTGCGAAGCCGTCCGCAGTGAGCCTGAGGAGGGGTAGCAGAAGTGTCTTCTGGAAGTGCGCCGTTGGAGGATGGCCTGTTTCCGCTTTCTGCTGCCCAGATGAACATCTACTTCGCGCAGAAGCTGGCACCGGACGTGCCGTTCACGATCGCGCAGTACGTCGAGATCCGCGGCCACATCGACCCGCCGACGCTCATCCGCGCCACCGATATCGCCTGTCGTGACCTGGAGTCACCGGGCGTTCGGCTGACCGAGATCGACGGCCGTCCCTACCAGTGGTTCGACTCGGGCGTGCCCTACGCGATGATCTACCGGGACTTCCGCGTCCAGCTCGACCCCGTCGCCTACGCCCACGAGTACATGAACGCGCAGTACCGCACACCTGTCGACCTGGTGCGGGATCAACTGATCGCGTCGGAGATCATCCAGGTCGGCGACGAGCACTACTACTGGTTCAGCCGCGCCCACCACATCGTCATGGACGGCCTCGGAGCCATCTCCGTCCAGGAACGCACCGCCGCCGTCTACACCGCTCTGCTCACCGGCACCGATGCGCCGAAGACCCGAGCCGTCGGCGTCCGCGAAATCTATGACTACGAGGCCGCCTACCCCGCGTCGTCCCGCTACGAGACCGACCGTCAGTACTGGCTCGGCCGGCTCGACGGACACAGTGACGCCCCGCGCCTCGCGCGGTCGTCCTCGGTGCCGAGCGGTATCTCGATCAGCGTCGGGGCGGAGCTCGAGCCCGAGATCGCCGACGCCATGGCCGAACTCGCGCGCCGCTACAACTCCTCCGACGTGCCCGTCGTACTCGCAGCGTTCTCGCTGTACCTCGCGAGGATGACCGACACCGAGGACGTCATGCTCAGCCTCCCCGTCTCCGGCCGCGCGACGACCAAGCTGCGCGATTCCTCCGGCATGATGTCCAACGTCGTACCCCTGCGCATCGGCGTCGAGGCCGGGGTCACCGTCGAAGAGCTTCTCCGACGCATTCAGGTCGAGCTCACCGGAGCACTCCGGCACCAGCGGTTCCGGTTGGACAGAAGATCGTTCGGCCCGTCGGTGAACATCATGATGTACAACAGCACAATTCGACTCGGCGACGTCGTCGGCGAGTATCGAGTGCTGTCGAGCGGTCCCATCGACGACATGATGGTCAACGTCTACCCGGGAGTAGCCGGGGCCACCACCCGCGTCGACTTCCTCGGAAACCCGGCCGTGTACACCACCGAGGAGCTCGGCTACCACCACGCACGGTTTCTCGACCTACTGCGGGCACTCGTGGGCGCTCCCGACGGCTTGTCGGTCTCGGAGCTCACCGTGCCCGGCGCGGAGGACAGCGCAGCGTGGGGTACCACCGAGCCGCAGCGGTTGACCTCGTTGGTACAGAAATCTGCCGTCGTTCGATACGACGGAATCGACTACACTGCTGTCGATTTCACTCGTAGCGCGGCTGGAGCGGCATCTCAGCTGCCGGCCGGTGCCGAGACGCGAATTGCCGTGGCGATCGGACGGTCGTATCACTCGCTTCTGGCGGCGTGGGCGGTATCGAAAGCCGGTGGGTCGTTCGTGCCCGTCGATCCGTTCGAGCCGGCCGATCGGCTGACGCAGATCCTCACCGACGCGTCCGTCGAGGTCGGCATCACCACCCGCGAGCTCGCGTCGTCGCTGCCCGGCTCGGTGCGGTGGCTGGCCATCGAGGATCTGCTCGACGCGCAGTCGTTCGAGATAGCTACTCCGACCACACGCGTCGACAACGAGGCCTACCTCGTACATACCTCGGGGAGTACCGGGCGTCCCAAAGCCGTCAGCGTCACTCATCGCGGGCTCGCGCAGTTGGCAACCGCTGTGGTGGAACGCTATTCGGTGACGCCGGAGTCTCGGGTGCTGCACCTCGCATCGCCGATCTTCGACGCGTCGATCCAGGAAATCCTCTCCGCGTTCGCAGCCGGCGCCACCCTGGTGATCGCACCCGCCGAGGTGTATGCGGGTAGGGCGCTGGCCGAGTTCATTGCCGCAGAACGCATCACCCACCTCGTGACCTCCCCGGCTGTCCTTTCGACACTCGAACCCGAGGACCTCGCGGGCATCGACGTGTTCGACGTCGGCGGTGAAGAATGCCCACCGGAACTGCGTGACAGATTCGCTGCAGCCTCCAATCACATGCCCGCCGGCGCGTTGTCCAGTCAGCAGATGCTCAACGCATACGGACCGACGGAAGCGACCGTCCTGGCCACGCTCTCCGAGCCCATGACGGTGGGCGAACGCGTCACGATCGGCTCCGCTCTTCCCGGCGTCCGCGCCGTTGTTCTCGACGCGCACCTGCGTCTCGCACCGCGCGGAGGCGTCGGCGAGCTGTATCTCGGGGGCGACGGCATCGCCCGCGGATACGACGGCCAACCCGGTCTCACCGCCGCGCGATTCGTCGCGGACGTCGGGGGCGCCCGGCTGTACCGCACCGGAGACGTCGTGCGGTGGGCTGTCGACGGCAGTGCGCTCGAGTACCTCGGCCGCAGCGATCGCCAGGTCCAACTGCAGGGGCGACGCGTGGAACTCGGCGAGATCGAGTCGGTTGCCGCCCGATTGCCCGGCGTCACGGCGGCAGTCGCGGCGGTGCATGATCAGCGAATCGCGCTGTACATCACTGGTTCCGCCGACAACCTGGACGCGCATCTGACCGCGCACCTGCCGCGGTGGATGGTGCCGGCCCACATCACAGTTCTCGATTCTTTCCCCATGACCGCGAGCGGCAAGATCGACCGACGTGCCCTGCCTGCGCCGGTCGTGGGCGAGGACACCGCGTACGTGGCGCCGCGGACCGAGACCGAAACGCTGGTCGCGACCGTCTTCGCCGACGTCCTCGGTGCCGGCGTTCTCGGTGCCGGGGTTCTCGCAGGACAGGCTGTCGGACGCGAACACTCGTTCTTCGACCTCGGCGGGGACTCTCTCAGCGCCACGCGCGTGCTGTCCAGGCTCGGCGGCGCGGTGACACTGCCGACGCTGTTCGACGCCCCCACCGTCGCCGGAGTCGCCGCCGCCCTCGACGCAGCCGCCGATCAGGGTTCGTCGCTGGATCTACTCGACACCCAGGCTCTGTTCGATATGCCGGTGCCGGCACGTATTCCACTGTCCTACTCGCAGCAGCGAATGTGGTTCCTCAACCAGTTCGACGCCAGCTCTCCGGCGTACAACATGCCGGTCGCGCTGCAGATCACCGATGCGACCGCGGGCGACGGATCGATCGTGGTGGCCGCACTGCGGGACGTGCTGGAACGGCACGAATCGCTACGCACGTACTTCCCCGCGGACGAGGACGGCCCACGCCAGGTGGTGAAGCCCACCGGCCAGGTGCTGGGCCACATCCCCACGTACGCGGTGAACTCCGACGATTTGGGCGCGCGCATCGCCGCACTGGCGTCGGCCGGCTTCGATGTTGCCGACAACGTACCGATCCGCGCTGCTGTTCTGCGCTCCGGTCAGAGCGTGACCGTCGTGATCGTGCTGCACCACATCGCAATCGACGGTTGGTCCATCGACCCGCTGGTCCGTGACTTCGCCGTCGCACACGCCGCTCGACTCGCCGGGCACGCACCTACGTGGTCGAGGCTCCCCGCGCAGTACAGCCAGTACGCGGTGTGGAACCGAGCTGTCGTCGACGCCGTCGCGGACAGTCAGCTCGCCTACTGGACAGCCGCGCTGGATATCGAAGGCCCGTTGGCCGAGCTACCCGCCGAGCTACCCGCCGACCGTCCACGCCCGCCGGTGCAGTCCCTGGTCACGGCCGACGTCCCGATCACCGTCGACGCGTCGGTGCACTCCGCCGTTCGCGATCTCGCGAAGGCCTCCAACGCAACGACATTCATGGTGGTGCACGCAGCACTCGCCGCCACTCTCAGCCGGTTCGGTGACGCCACCCGCACCGTCGTCGGCACACCGTCGGCCGGCCGCGGCCACGAGGCACTCGACGACATGGTGGGGATGTTCGTCGGAACCGTGCCCCTGGCGGTCGACGTCGACCCCTCGTCGACCTTCACGGAACTGCTTGCCGCCGTGCGGCACAACGACCTGGAGGCGTTCGCGCACACCGAGCTGCCGTTCGAGCGCATCGTCGACGCCCTCGCGACGGACCGATCGCTGGACCGGCACCCGATCTTCCAGGTCATGCTCGCGTTCGACAACGCGCAGCATCAACCGGTGGACGACCTCCCGATCACCGTCGTGCCGGTTCCGACGCACACCTCGGAGTTCGACCTCGGACTCGTGCTCACCGAGACCGCCGACGGCATCACCGGCCAGATCGAGTACGCCGCCGACCTGTACGAGCACCGGACGGTCCAGCACTTCGCGGACATCCTGCTCACCGTGCTCAGCACCGTCGCCCACACACCCGACGTGGTGGTGGGCGACATCGAACTGGGGCAGATCGAGCAGCCCGCCGTGGATGCACCCGTCGGCACTCTGCTGGACGTGTGGACCGACGGAGATATCGCTCTCGACGGAGCCGAGACGCTGACGTACGACGAGTTGGACCGTCGCTCCAACCGCATCGCGCGCCTGCTCATCGCCGAGGGAGTCGGGCCGGAATCACTGGTCGCACTGTCGCTGGAACGCTCGGCGGCCTACGTGCTGGCCTTGTGGGCCGTGGCGAAGGCAGGGGCCGCGTTCGTCCCCGTCGACCCGACCTACCCCGCAGTCCGACGCACAGCAATCCTCGACGGCATCCGAATCGGGTTCGGGGGCAACGAGACCGGAATCGACTGGGTCGACGAAGCCGCGGCCCTGCTGCTCAGCGACGCACCCGTCACCGACGCCGAGCGCACCTCGACGCTGCTGCCGGCGCACCCCGCCTACGTCATCCACACCTCCGGGTCCACGGGCACACCCAAACCGGTCGCCGTGACCCACGGAACCGTCCACGCCTTGGCGCAGCAGGTTGTTCCGCGCTATCGCGTCGACGCAGAATCCCGTGTACTGCACGGTTATTCGGTAAACTTCGACGCCGCGATGTTGGAGTTGATCCTGGCGTTCGGTGCGGGCGCTACACTCGTGACCGCCCCGACCGACCTGGTCGACGGCGACGCGATGGCCCAGTTCCTCACCGAACATGCCGTCACGCACTTCCTGTCCACACCCGCAGTCCTCGCCACGGTCCCGCCCGTGGACAGCGTGACGACGGTAGCCGTCGGCGGTGACGTCCTCGGAGCCGACGTCGTGACGCACTGGAGCCCGAACCGGCTGATGCTCAACGCATACGGCCCCTCCGAAGCCACCGTGGTGGCGACGCTGACCGACGGCCTGACGACCGACACTCCCGTCACCATCGGGCGCCCCCTCGCACACATCTCGGCGCACGTACTGGACACGCGGTTGCAGCCGGTGCCGCGCGGAGGCGTCGGCGAGTTGTATCTGGCGGGCGGTCTGGCCCGAGGTTACGGCTCGCGTGCAGCGTTGACGGCCGAGCGGTTCGTCGCAGGCCCGGACGGTACCCGCCTCTATCGGACCGGTGACCAGGTACGCATCGGCAAGGACGGCGAGCTCGACTTCCGCGGTCGCATCGATTCACAGGTCCAGATTCGCGGTGTGCGAGTGGAACTGGGTGATGTCGAAGCAGCGCTGCGTGCACACCCCGATGTCACTGCGGCCGTCGCCGACGTACGCGACGGCCGAATCGTGGCGTGGGTCGTCGGACTGGGAGAGCACGACGCCAAACTGTGGTTGCTGGAGAGATTACCGCTGACGCTGATGCCCACGGCGATCGTGCCCATCGATCGACTACCGCTGACCGCCAATGGAAAAGTCGATACTCGCTCGCTGGAATCGCCCGAAGCGCTCGCCGGTGACACGGTGGCGCGCACCCTCGCCGAGGACGTGATCCTCGGGATCTTCGCCGACATCCTCGGCGGTACTGCCGAGAATGTGGGCGTCGACGCCAATTTCTTCGTCCTCGGCGGCGACTCGTTGAGCGCGGCCCGAGCCGCCACCCGGATCGGTGCGGCGCTGGGAACCCATGTGCCCGTCCGCACGATCTTCGAATCGCCGACGGCAAAGCTCCTCGGCGCATCAGTGCAGAAGCTGTCCACTCGGTACATGCCGCCACCTGCGTTGATCCATCACGCCGAAGCACGCTCGTTCACGCACCTGGCCCCCGCCGAACGCCGGATCTGGCTGCAGAATCGGTACGCACCCGAGTCCGCGGCCTACAACATCGCGTTCGAACTCCCGCTGCCCGACGACGTGGACGTCGAGGTACTACGAGCAGCCATCACCGACGTCGTCGAGCGCCACCTGCCGCTGCGCACGGTGTACCCGTCGACGCCGGACGGCCCCACGACCACGCTGCTCGACGCAGACACCGTCGTCTCCTCTCTCGACGAACGGCACGCCGACGCATCGGCCGCACCCATCGAGGGCTTCGATCTGACAATCGAACCACCGGTGAGACTCTCCCTGCAGGAGCGGAGCCTGCAGGAGCGACCCGGAGACACAGTCAACGTTTTGACGGTGGTTGCGCATCATATTGCTGTGGACGGGTTGTCTCTCGGCCCGCTGGCGCGGGATGTCGAGACTGCACTGACAGCGCGCGGTGCAGGTTCGGCACCCGAGTTCGAGCCGCTGGCAGTCGATTACGCCGACTATCGGCTGTGGCAGCAGGACGTCCTCGCCAGCGTTGCCGCACCCCAGCTCGACTACTGGCGCACCGCGCTGGCAGGACTACCCGATTACCTCGATCTGCCGACCGGCACGCCCGACGTCGACGCTGCGTACGTTCCCGGCGAATTCCGAATCGACGCAGAGACTCTCGGTGACCTCCGCGGGTTGGCGCATCGCCTGGGGGCGACGGTGTTCGTCGTCGTTCACGCAGCCCTCGCGGCCGTGTTGGCCGAGGCCAGCGGCTCATCGGACATCGCCATCGGTACCCCGGTCTCCGGCCGGACGGACCCCGCGCTGGACGATTTGGTGGGCATGTTCGTCGGCACCGTCGTACTGCGGACGGACGTGCAGCCGTCGACGACGTTCGAGGAATTCGTGATCGACGTGCGCAACCGCGACCTCGATGCCTTCGCCAACTCCGACGTTCCGTTCGAGTGGGTGGTCGACGCCGTGGCGCCCACCCGCACACTCGACACGCACCCGCTGTTCCAGGTGTTGCTCGCGATGGGTGAACTCGATTCGCCGACAATCGAATTCGGATCCGCCTCCGTGATGCCCCGGCGCATCGACATCGAGAGCACACAGTTCGACCTGGAAGTGGTCGTCGAAGAGACAGTCGACGGGTTGACCGGGCGCCTCGCTTATTCGCCGTCACGCTTCGGGCCGTCGGTGCCCGCTGCGCTGGCGGACAGGTTGGCGGCAGTGCTCGCCCTCGTCGCGCGCGACCCGAGCGTCCGGTTGGGCAGTGCCGATTTCGCCGCAGCAGACCCCTCGACAGTCGTCAGCACCGACGGCTCTGCCGAGCAGTACACGCTGGCCACCGTGTTCACCGAGGCGGCGCGTCGGTGGCCGGACAACACCGCCGTCGTCGACGGTGATGCGCAGCTGACGTACCGCGAGCTCGACGAGCGCTCGAATGCCCTGGCTCAGAGCCTGGTTCGGAGCGGTGTGGAGCCGGGGTCGCTCGTTGCTGTGGCCCTGCCACGGTCGGCCGAGTCCGTCATCGCGCTCTGGGCGGTCGCCAAATCCGGAGCCGGATATCTTCCGATCGACACGACGCTGCCGGCCCACCGGATCCGTGAGATCCTGTCCGACGCCGCACCGATCACCGGTATCGCAGCCATCGATTCCGGCCTCGCCCAGCCGACATGGCTGACGGTGGGCCCGGAGTCGGGCGAGAACTTCGCTGCTCGGCCCGTTCCCGTCGACAGCACCGCGTACGTCATCTACACCTCCGGCTCCACCGGAACGCCCAAGGGTGTGCGCGTCACGCACCGAGGGATCGCGGACCTCGTCGAAAGCCAGCGTGCACTGTTCGACGTGACGCCCGGCTCACGCGTGCTCCAGTTCGCATCGCTCGGCTTCGACGCATCCGTCTTCGAACTGCTGCTCGCGTTCGGCGCCGGCGGAACTGTCGTGGTGGGCCCGCCCGACGTGTACGCCGGACGCGCACTGGAAACCCTGATCGCGCAGCACCAGGTGACCCACGTGTGCCTGACGCCGACGGTCCTGCAGATCACCGATCCGCACGCGACCCCATCGGTCGAGGTCGTCATCATGGCCGGTGAAGCTGCCAATACCGCGCTGCTGCAACGATGGTCGACGGGTCGCCGCGTGTTCAACGCCTACGGACCCACCGAAGGCACCGTCATGAGCACGTGCACGGACGCTGCGCCCTCGGCCGGCCCGGTTACCATCGGCCGACCGACCCGCGGATTCACCACCGTCGTCCTCGACGCCCGGCTGCGACCGGTGGGGGAGGGCATCGTCGGCGAGCTCTATCTGGCCGGTGACGGTCTCGCCGAGGGATACCTGCGTAAGCCGGGATGGACGTCGAGCAGCTTCGTGGCCAACCCGTTCGGAACCGGACGTCTGTATCGCACAGGTGATCTGGTGAGATGGTTCGGAGACTCACTCGACTACTCGCTCGAATACCTGGGCCGCGCCGATTCCCAGATCAAGATCCGTGGTCACCGAGTGGAACTCAGCGAAGTCGAGTCCACGCTCCTGCAGCACCCGGGAGTGGAACAGGCGTCGGCGATCGGACGCAGCGGAGCCGACGGCAGTGGCTCCAACGGCAGCGGATCGCTTGCCGCCTATATCGTCGGATCAGCGCGGCCGCGCTCGGTGCGCGAGTTCCTCGCCCGCACCCTGCCCGCCTACATGGTTCCGAGCACGGTCACCCGCGTCGACACCCTCCCGATGACGCGGTCCGGCAAAGTCGACGTGGCACGCCTGCCGGAGCCGGCGCCGGCGTCGGATCCGAAGCTCTCGCCGACGACACCGCTCGAGCGAGCAGTCCACGAGGTGTTTTCCGGCGTGCTGGATCTGCCGGCCGACACATTCGGCGTCGGCGACAATTTCTTCGATCTCGGCGGTCATTCGCTGTCGGTGGTGCAAGTGGTCGACGCTCTCGGAGATCGCCTGGGGCTGACGATCCCGGTGACGGCCATGCTGACTCACCCCACCGTGGCCGGCGTCGCCGCGCAGCTCCAGACCGGCGCCCGTGACCACGGCGGCGCGTTCGACGTGCTGCTTCCGATCCGCACCGACGGCCCCGGGGAGCCGCTGTTCTGCATCCACCCGGCCATCGGGATCGCGTGGAGTTACCTCGCGTTGCTGAGCGAGACCGACAGGCCACTCTTCGGACTGCAGGTTCCCGGCATCGCAAGCGGGGAGGATGCGCCGTCGACCATCGAGGATTTCGCCGCGCGCTACGTCGCCGAGATCCGCGCCGTCCAGCCCGAGGGCCCGTACCACCTGCTCGGATGGTCGCTCGGCGGCGTGATCGCCCACGCTGCCGCCGTCCAGCTCCAATCCATGGGCGAGGAAGTGGCGCAGTTGACGCTGATCGACGCGACCCTGACCGCGCCCACCGACAGCGCACCGTTCAGTATCGCCGACCTCGCCGAACAGCTCGGCGTGGAAGGCGAATCGTTCGACGAGATCCGAGACGGACTGGTCCACGGCCGCGGCGAACTCGCCTTCCTGACCGTCGACAACCTGCGTCGCATGTACGCACCCGTCGCCGACGCGCCGCAGTGGGTCGCCGCGTACCGGCCGCAGGTGTTCAAGGGGGACGTTCTCTACTTCGCAGCACGCGGATCGAGCGGCGCGGAGCAGTGGCACGAGTTCGTCGACGGCCTGGTCTCGGTAGTGCGGGTCGACGTCGAACACGAGAACATGCTGGGTGAAGCAGGCGCCCACGCACTCGGCCGAGAACTCGGCCTACTTCTGCCGAAGGAAGGTGTGGCGTGATGACCACCAATCTGCAGCCCTATGTGGACAACGTCCAAGCACACTACGATCTCTCGGACGAATTCTTCGCCCTGTTCCTCGATACGAGCATGACCTACAGCTGCGCGTACTTCGAACGCGAGGACATGACGCTCGAGGAAGCCCAGACCGCCAAGATCGACCTGGCACTCGGAAAGTTGGATCTGCAACCCGGAATGACGTTGCTGGACATCGGATGCGGATGGGGTGCACTCGCCAAGCGCGCCGCCGAGAAGTACGGCGTCGACGTCATCGGACTGACACTGAGCCGCAACCAATTCGACCGCGCCAGTGCCGTCGTCGCACACCTCGACGGCGTCGAGATCCGTCTGCAGGGATGGGAGGAGTTCAGCCCACCCGCCGGTCGAACCATCGACCGCATCGTCAGCGTCGGGGCGTTCGAGCACTTCCGGCGCCAGCGCTACTCCGCATTCTTCGACAAGTGCCGAGCCCTGCTGCCTCCCGATGGCCGAATGTTGTTGCACACCATTGTCATGAGGCCTATCGCGGAAGTGCTGGCCAGCGGCGTCGTGTTCACCCGCGAGGACGCACACTTCGTACGCTTCATCATGCGGGAGATATTCCCCGGCGGACAGCTCGCACAATCCGACATGGTGGTCGCCAAAGCGTCCGAAGCGGGCTTACGGCTCGAACGTGAGCACGCACTCGGGCCGCACTACGCGAGAACGCTCGACGAATGGACCGATCGCTTGGTTGCGAGACGAGACGACGCAATTGCGTTGTCTTCGAGCGAAGTTTACGAGCGATACATCCATTACCTGACCGGATGTTCGTCCAGATTCAAGGACGGCCGCATAGATGTCGTGCAGTTCACCCTGACGCCGGGCGAGTGCTGATGAACTAGCGCGCGAGAAGACCGACAAGCATGAAAACATGAACACGAGCGTTGCTGGAAAAGATGAGGGAGCCCCAAGTGGAAATCCAGGACTACCTACAGATACTGCGAACGAGATGGATGGTCATCGTGGTCACCGTGGCCGTCGCAGTGCTGGGTGCACTTGCGGTGTCACTGCTGACCACACCGACCTACCAGTCGTCGAGCCGCGTGTTCGTCTCGACATCGGGAGGATCGACCGTCAGCGAGACCTACCAGGGCAACCTGTTCTCGCAGCAGCGCGTCGCGTCGTACTCCGAGCTCGTCACCGGTGAGACACTCGCCGCACGGACGATCGACGAACTGGGCCTGAACATGACGCCGGCCCAGCTCGCCTCGAAGGTCACGGCCACGTCCACCCCGGACACCGTTCTGCTCGACATCGTCGTCGTCGACACCTCACCGGGCCTGGCACGCGACATCGCCAACTCCCTCGCAACGCAGCTCACCACCTTGGTCCGTGAACTCGAGACGCCGGAAGACGGCGGAACACCCGCTGCCGGAGTGCGACTGGTGGAGCAAGCACAGGAATCGTCGGCGCCCGTCAGCCCCAAGACCACCCGCAACCTCGCCCTCGGTGCCGCCGTCGGCCTGCTGCTCGGCATCGCACTCGCAGTACTGCGCGACCGACTCGACAACACCATCAAGACCCGTACCAAGCTCGAAGCAGCGTCCAAGACACCCCTCGTCGGAAGCCTGCCGTTCGACAAGAACCTCAAGGAGAACGCCGTCGTCGAATTCGGCGCGGCACACTCGCCGAGCGCCGAGTCCTACCGCGAACTGCGCACCAACCTGCAGTTCCTCGAAGTCGACCACCCGCCGCGCGTCATCGTCGTCACCAGTGCCGTTCCGGCCGAAGGAAAGACGACCGTCGCCGTCAACCTCGCCCTCGCCCTTGCGGAGGCCGGCCACCACGTCGCACTCGTCGAAGGTGACCTGCGGCGTCCGCGCGTCTCCAAGTACCTCGGACTGATCGGATCCGTCGGTCTGTCCACCGTCCTGGCCAACCAGGCCGACCTGTCCGACGTCATGCAGCCCACCAAGTACGAAGGCCTGGAAGTACTTGCCTCCGGACCGCTGCCGCCCAACCCGTCGGAGCTCCTCGGCTCCGAAGCATCCAGGCGCGTCATCGACGAACTCCGCGGCCGATTCGACTACATCATCGTCGACGGTGCCCCGCTGCTCCCGGTCACCGACTCCGCACTGCTGACCACCCACAGCGACGGCGCCTTGGTCGTCGCCCGCTACGGCCACACCACCGAGAACGAGGTCGCCCGTGCCGTCGGCAACCTCGAAACCATCGGTGCGCACATCCTGGGCGCCGTGTTCACGATGATGCCCGCCGGACGCAAGGGCGGCGACAACTACTCGTACTACTACGAGACGGACTCGTCGATTCCTCGTCAGACCCCCAATCCAGTGACACCGGGATCGAGCGCCACAGCATGGGACGGCAGCCAGGCTGGCTCACCGCAGGCTTCCTCACCGCAGGCTTCCTCACCGCACGCCTCCTCACCGCAGGCCGCGCCGCCTCAAGCGTCACCACCGGTTGCGCCTCCCGCAGCACAGCCCCCGGTGACCCCGCCTCCGGCCACGCCACCCGCATCCCCGTACGGAACGGGACAGCCGCCGGCTGCACCGTCGTCCTACGAGGCCGGGCCGCCTCGCACGTCGACACCGCGTCCGCCGACGGCAACGCCTCCCGGAACGCCACCGGGGACCCCACGGCCACCGGCGACCTCCGTGCGCAAGCCGGGAGCACTCGACAACGGCGTTGCACCGTCGAGGCGATACAAGGAATGAGAGCGAAGCAGCTCGGCGCAGCCGCCGTGTTCTCGTTCGTCGCGAGCGTTGCGGTGGCATCGCCGGCCCTCGCTGCCCCCGCTGTCCCCGCTGCTCTCGTCGGGCCGGGCACGGGATACATCACGACCGGAGGCATCGAAGACCTCACGGCGTGCTCGTTCGCTGCTGTCGGATACGACGCGGGCGGACGACTCGTCGGACTGACCGCCGGGCACTGTGTGCTGTCCCCGGGCCTGCCGGTCACCCTCGTCGAGAACCCCGGTGCCGGACCGGTCGGCGTCACGGTTTCGGGTCACTGGGGGCCGGATTACGGTGTCGTCGAACTGGACCCGGCCAAGGTGGTGCCCGTGTCCTCGCGCGGCGGGATCACCGTTACCGACATCGGACCCACATTCCCCGGCCAGCCTGTCTGCAAGATCGGCGCCGCCACCGCCACGACATGCGGCACGGTCCTGGACGTCCGACCGGACACCGACATCGTCACCGGAACACCCACGTTGTGGGCCGACTCGGGCGGAGCTCTGGTCAGCGGAACCACACTCGTCGGCATCGCCAGCCACGCCGACACCGTCCCCGTCCTGAGCCCGACCGTCTACGCATCCGCGGCCGAATCTCTGGCCCGGTTGAACACACGCGGCGGCACAGGAGCAGGATTTCGGCCGATCGGAAGTTGAATCGATGCCCAGGGGGGGCCAGATGGACGTTGATCCAGCAGTACTCGCGGCCGCGGCAGGTCGCACCCGCGCACTCGCCGACGACGCGAACAGCAGGCTGAAAACAACCGAAGCCGACGCATCGGGATCCGTGCGCGGGTGGTCGGTGACCTCGAAACCACAGTTCGACGCCTTCGTCGAGCAGATGTCGACTGCGCGCACCGCCGTGGTGCGGAACCTCGACGACCTCGAACAAGGTCTGAGATTCTCGGCCGACGGATACGCACACGCGGACGCGACCACGGCATCGGCCGTCTCCTCGCACCGGACGCCGCTCCTGAACCTCGACTGAGTTCGCGGCGCTGTCGTCTATCCTTGGCCACGCCTGTGGGGACAGGCAGAACCGGGGGCGGAATGAATCTGGGGGACATCGATCGGTGGGACATCGGCGCGCTCGATGCGCTGGAAGAAACGCTCACGACGCGGATCGCGGTCCTGGCAGACGTGGAGAACGAGCTCGCGGCCATCGAAAGTCTCCCGGGATGGACCGGCGACGCGTCTGCCGCGGCACGGAACGCCTCCGGGCTGACGAGAGCCGACGTCAACCACGACGCAGTCGGGATCGGTGCCGTGCGGGCACTGACCCAGCAGACGCGGGTAGCCGTCGCACACCTGCAGTCGCAACTGGGCGGCCTGCGTGAGACGGCGACGGCCAACTCGATGCTGATCACCGAAGCCGGAGGTGTTCTCGACACGGCGTTCGCCGTACCGCCCACGGACCCATCGGCGCGTGCCGTTCGAGAGAAAATTCGCGCCGACCTGCACGACTCCGCGCATGCGCTGATCATGCAGGCCGTCGACATCGACGCCGACGCCGCGCAGGTGCTGGCCAGAGCAGGCGACGGCACCCTCGTTGGCGACGGTGCCGTCGATCTCGCGTCGAGCCTGACCACGGGAGCCGGTCAGGGCGAGCTGAGCGCACCGTTCCCTCCTCGCGACGCCACCGCATCGCAGGTGGACGCCTACTGGGATGCGTTGCCCGAGGAGCAACGAGCACAGATGATCTCGGAACATCCACAGCTCATCGGCAACCTCGACGGTATTCCGGCGTCGGCGAGGAGCGAAGCCAACATCTCCCAGATCGCCGGAGACCGCGAGCGACTCGAACAGGAGGCGACCGCCCTGCGGGCGAAGCTCGACGACAACACCTTCGGCGGATTCTTCTCCGACGACGACGCCGCGCTCGGACATGTCCAGAACAAACTCGCGGACCTCGAGTCCATCGAGCGATCCCTGAAGGACAACCCAGGCGCGCTGCTGACCGTCTACGACATGACGAGCCACGAGCGTGGACTCGCCGCCATCGCCGTCGGAAACCCGGACAGCGCCGATCACGTCACGGTCACCACACCGGGGCTCGGCACGAACATCGGCGACTCGCTGGAATCAATGGTCCGAGAGGCGAAGAACATCAACGGCGAGATGATGGATCAGCTCGAACTCGCCGGACGTTCGGACGAGACCGTCGCCAACGTCGCGTGGATCGGTTACCAGCCACCGGAACTCGGCGGTGTCAGCTGGTGGGACAGCATCAGCGGAGCCGGCGACGTAGCATCGGACGAGATCGCGAAGGACGGGGGAGCATCGCTGGCGTCCTACTTCCACGGGCTCGATGCTGCGTCCACCAACCCCGACCCGAACATCAGCGCATTCGGCCACTCCTACGGTTCCCTCACCACGTCGGAAGCGCTGCAGCACGGCGGATCCGAGGTGGTGGACAACGCAGTGTTCTACGGTTCACCCGGACTCAATGCAGTCGGGACCTCGGACATGGGCATGGACTACGAGGACGTGTGGGTCATGGATGCCGAAGGCGATTACGTGACGAGCCTCGGCCGACTCGGCCCGTTCTCGCCGTTCGAAGCAGGCCCGTACAACAACAACTACCAAGAGATCTCGACGGCACCCGGAACGACACCCGACGGTATTGCACGCGACGGCGTCGACGATCACTCCGGCTACCCGAGGCTCGGAAGCAACGGTGAACTACGGACGTCGGGATACAACCTCGCCGTCATCGGGATCGGCCGACCGGACCTGGTGATGAAATGAAACGTGCCCTCGCAACAATTCTCGCGATCTTCGCACTGACCACAGGGGGATGCTCGACGGTGAACGAACCACAGCAGCAACCGGACCTCGAATCCGAACTCGCCGCGAAAGGGTCTTTTCTCGACGAAGCTGCGCGGCTCGACCCCGTCGTCGAGGAGATGGCCGACGCAGTGTCCGCGGTCGTTCCTGGCCTGACGTGGCGACGGGTGCGCGAAGGAATGACGATGCCGTGCGAAGCGGTCCCCGGCGACCCGACGAGCGCGACGGCGTACAAACTGCCCAACGTCGCGTTCGACGGCATCATCCCCGACGAGCTGTGGGTGACCGCGCTCGAGCGTGTGCAGGCGATCGCTGCCGGCGTCGGTGCGACACAGTTGGTCGTCCGCGTCGACGAGCCGGGACATCACGACGTGAAGTTGCTCGCCGAGGACAAGACAGAGTTCGGGCTCGGCACACGTGAGGCTGCAGCGCTGTTCTCGCAGACCGGATGCTTCCTGAATGCGTCGGACGAACAAACTCCCGGATCGTGACATCCCCGTCGAACAAGTAGCAGGTATGACCAAGCTCATGCATTCAACCGAAGTATTTTTTTGTTCTCGAAACCAATCCAGGAGCATGTTCCTGCACAATCGTCCTCATGCCATCACGTACGGCGCCCCCTCGCCCACCCGGTAAGAATCGTCCCCTCCACGTTGCCGCGGTCGTCGGCCTGTGGACTGCAGTGCTGATAGCTCTCGCTGCCGCGGCCATGACAGGCAAGTTGTAGCTTCATCTCGGAAATCGAGGGAACCGTTTCACTCCCTGCTGCGTCGAACAGGAATAGAAGGCGTTTGATGCGGATGGCGGCCTGAGGCACGGTCGCCGAACCGAGGGGGTACGGATGCTTCAGGTCGATCCCGACTCGTTGCGTGCGCTGTCGTCGTCACTGACGAGGACAGCCGACGCTGTGGCATCGCTCGACCCGTCGCCGCCGCTACGGGTAGGGGCCGAGGCCATGCCTCACTCGGCGTTCGGGGCTGTCGCGGGCAACTCCGCCGAAACAGTCCTCGCCGCCTACCGCACGGCCGCCGAACGTATCCGTCAGATCGCCGAGGCCGCCGGATCGAGTGCGACGAGCTACGACCGAACCGAGGCTGCCTTCCGCGAGCAACTGCACAAGTTCCTCGGTGAGCAGGCATGACCGTGACCGTCTCGCAACTGCGAGCCTGGAATCCCGCCGCTCTCACCTGCGTCGGGGCCGACATCGCACAGATCAACCGCATGTTCGACGAGTCCCTCCGCAGCGTCACCCGCGCTGCACGCGACACCCTCGAGCGCTGGGAAGGCGACGCCGCCGAAACCGCCCGGGTTCTCGTCGACCAGGTCGCCGACACCCGCATCGTCGACGCCGTCGACGCCTACACCGCGGTGTTCGACGCCGCCGCTCGCGAGATCGCCGCCGTCCGACAGTCCGTTCTCGCGGTCGTCGACACCGCGCTCGCCGGTGGATTCGACGTCCTCGACGACGGCAGCGTGCGCGTCGCCGACCCCGATCTGCAGCAGCGCGCGCAGGGGATCGAAACCCAACTGCAATCCATGCTCAGCAGTGCAGTGGACACCGATTACACCTACGCCACCAAACTGCAGCGCGCAGTCGACGTAGTCCTCGGCCTCCAACCCGTCGCCGAGCCGCAGCCGTACATCCCGGAGATCCGATCGATCCTCCCCGACGAACCCCACGACCTGGCCGAGCTGTGGAGCAGGCTCACCCCGTACGAGCGCGACGGCCTGGCAGTGTGGGACCCGACCATCGGCAACCGCGACGGACTGCCTGCCGACGACAAGTCCCGATACAACACCGTCCTCCTGCGCACCCTCGTGTCCGACGCACGAGACCATGTGGCCGAAGTCGAAGCGCGCCATACCGATTGGCTGCACGACCGCAACCTCCCCAGCGAGAACCACGACGACGCAGCAGCCCTGCGCGACTACGCCCGATGGCTCGACGACCGCGACGCCGCCGAGACAGCCCTCGCCGGATACGACACCGTCCAAGCCGAGCTCAGCCGAGCCGGCGCGCCCACCTACCTGTTGAACATCGACGAACACGGCCGGGGCGCACTGGCATTGAACAACCCCGACACCGCGCACAACGTCGCCACCTACGTGCCGGGAGCATCCACGGTGCTCGCCTCCATCGGACGAGACCTCTCACGCGCGGAGAACCTGCTCGACTCCGCCAACATGGTCAGCGGCGCACGCAACTCGGTCATCGCGTGGCTGGGATACAACGCCCCTCCCACACTGCTCGACGCCACCTCGGACAGCTTCGCCGACGCCGGCGCCCCGCGGCTGGAACGGTTCCAGGAAGGTCTGCGTGCGGCCCACCAAGGCGACGCCGCGCACCACACCGTCCTCGGTCACGGGTACGGCAGCGTCGTCGTCGAACGGGCTTCGTTGGGCGACGGAGACGTCGTCGTGGCCGCAGCCGACACGTCGCTTCCCGGATCGCTCGACGCCACCAGCCCGGTCGAGGGCACCGCGCGTTTCGACGGAAGCAACTACTTCGACCGCGGAAACCCCGCCCTCGACACCATCGGCCGAATCATCGCAGGCAAGGGTGCTGCATGACCCCGATATCCGGCACCGACGCACGAGACAGCGCACTGGACGCACTCGAGAAGTCTCGACGCGCACTGCCGTCGAACGTGCAGTTGAACCGTAGGCACCCCAGCTTCCCGGAATCACAGCTCGCCCCCGGCAAGTTCGAGCCCGCCTACGACGACAACACCACCATCGATGGGCCACATCGCTTCTCGGCCGCGTACTGGGTACTCGGATGCAACGGGCGGGATGCGCTGTCCGTCCTCGCACACGCCTGGGCCGACTGGGGATGGAGCGTCGACGACCGATCTGCCGGCGACCTCGGGTCCGTCCGTGCAACTTCACCCGACGGCTACCGACTGATCGGCAGACTCACCGACGACGAGCGTCTCAGCCTCGCAGTGTCCTCGCCGTCGTTTCCCTACGAGGGGCTGACGCAGGCGGAAACCTGACACCCCTTTTACCGACTCCGCACGCCTGTTCGCCTCAGATCAGGCGTGCGGAGTCGGCAGTAGGGGTGCTAAGTCCCGATAGCATGCTCCACCCTCGACGCTCCGCGAAGTGCACGCGTAAGCGCGAGTTGTCCACACCCCAGACGCTGTTCACCTGCGTGATTTCATGGCGGACTTGTGCCCTAGATTCGGGTCGCGGGCCAGGCGTTCGTACTCGGCTGTGCCCACTCCGTAGAGCGCGACGCGTCCCTCACCGTCGTGGTGCGTGCCCCACCCGTAGCGCTTGCCGAGCGGGGAGGCACGCAGGCACGCCTGATCCTTGGCGAAGAACGCCGCCCGTGCTGCGTCCATCTCGCTCGGCGGAACGCTGGTTCTCGCGGCGTGAACGGCGAACAGCACGTCGTCCGAGCTCATCTCGTACGGGGCCTGCGAGAGCAGTTCGTACTGCAGCCTCGCAATCGTGGGATTTCCGCGCCCGGCAGGCGGCTCCTCGCCCTCGGTGGCCGGGCAGTCCGGGGCTGCCTCGATGAAGACATTGCGATAATCGGTGCTCATGGCGACATCGTCACCCACAGGCGGCGACTGCGTATTGCACAATTGCGACATGGTTCGACACCCGGTGGATCGACCGATCGACGTGACCGAACGATCCGGCGTGCTCGCTCCGGCCAACCTGCCCTTGTTCGACGCGCAGTGGTTCACGCCTGCGCAGTCCGTGCGCGACGTCGTCGACACGTACTGGAGCGTCGAGTGGAACCTCCCGGACGGAACGGACATCGATCAGCAGGTGCTCGAATTCCCGGCCGTCACGCTGAGCATCGAATCCGGCTCGGTTCCCGCACCGTTCGTCCTGACCAACGTCCAACGCCGGGCATGGTCGAGAACGATCCGCGGAACAGGCAGGGTCTTCGGAATCCGTTTGCGCCCCGCAGGACTGGGAGTGCTGTCCGACCTCGACCCGTCGAGCGTGGAACAGGAGCAACCCGTCACCGCCGATCTGGACACCGTCCTCACCCGACATCTGACGACGATCGCAGCCGAAACGTCCCCCTCGGATCGCGCCGAACGAGCAGACCGTCTGATCGAGGATCTGCTGCAGAAGCACCCGATCTCCGAGTCCCGGCTCCTCGCGAACGCTGTGGTGACCGACCTGGCAGAGAACGTTCGATCGAGAACCGGACCCGCCCTCGCACACCGGCTCGGCGTCAGCGAACGCGCAATACAGCGTGCGCTGAAGGAGACACTGGGCATGGGCCCCAAGGCAGTGGCCCGACGCATCCGCCTGCAGGAAGTCGTACGCAGACTGTCACTTCCCGACGCCGACGTCAGCGCCATCGCCGCAGCCCTCGACTATACCGACCAGGCACATCTCATCCGCGACTTCAAAGGCGTCGCAGGAACAACACCGGGGCAGTACATCCGGGCAATGCATTCTGCCGGCGGGTCTTCCGGTTGAGCGGTCTACGGCACCGGCAGCGGGCTCAGGGCATGACTGTAGGCGGCACATGTCAAGCTCTGTGCCGCTGTGGGTCTGCTCCGGAGCTGCCCTATTCTCGGGCGGCCCCTGGGTTGTCGGGTTCTGGGTCGTTGGTTTCGGGGTCGTTGGTTTCAGTATCGGTGGAGTCGAGGGGACCGAACAGGGGGAGTTCCGGGATGGGTCGGATGTACTCGTCGGGGTGGTGATAGTGATTGAGTAGCCCACGTCGAAGTGGATCGAGCGTTGTCGGGGAATGCCATAGCGTGCGACCTGGATAGGGGTGGTCGGGGCCGGCCTTGGTCGTGGCCCAGTCGGTGTCCTTCGGGCCGACCAGGGGATGATGCCGATCGCATCCGAAAGTGAGGTCCTCGATATCGGTGTTTCCACCGGCCGCCCACTCTTCGATGTGGTGGACCTGGCTCCACGTTGCAGGACGGGTGCAGCCAGGGAAGCTGCATCCACGATCGGCTGCTATCAACACGATTCGTTGGTCCGGTGACGCCAATCGCTTGGCGCGCCGAAGTTGCAGCGGGCGTTCGTCGTTGTCGAAGATGACCAAGCACTGATAGGCGTGCGACGCCATCCGAATGGCATCCCGCATCCCCACCAGAGACCCGGTTGCGGTCACCGCATGGCCCGAAGCGGCTTCGAGATCCTTGACGCTCATCGTCAACACGGCTGTCACCGGAAGTCCCCTGTGCATCCCTAACTTCCCGGATGCGAGCATCTGCCGGAACACCATCTTCATCGCGTCGTGCTGCCGTCGCCCTTTGCCCCGATGATCTCGACGCGCCCGCGCTGCCGCCTCTTCATTGACCGGTTCGCCCTCGGCGCGCTGGCTGTCGTCCGTGACGTCTGTCGGGACGCTCGACTGATCAGGTCGATCGTCACCACTATCCGCGTCATCAGGTGGGTCGACGACCGGTGGGGGATCTGCGGGATTGGCCTGTCCGGGTTTCGCCCATTTGTCGAATACAGCCTCGATGTATGCACGCAGTTCAGAGTCGACGACCATCTTTCCGCGGGACAAGCCGTCAGCTCCCTGTTCGTCGAACTGGACGTAGCATCGATCCGCGACCCGCGCGGGGTCTTCGTCATCTCCGTCGGGGTCGATCAGGTCGTACAAGCGCGAGGCAGCTGCCTTCAGGTGGTCCGGGCTGAGCTGGCGTGCCAGTTCTGCCAGCTGTGCCTCTGCTTTCTCCCTCGTCTCGATGTCGACCTTCGATCCCAGACGCCAGAAGAACTTTCTGATGATCTGTTGATGCTCCTCGTTGATCAGCCCGTCCTCTGCGCCGCGAAGAGTGTTCGGTGACAACGGTTCCAAACGCTCACCCGTGATGGATGTGCGCTCACCGAACTCCATGGCCAAGCGGATACGTTGCCCTGCGCGCGATCCGGAGGATCGCAACAACACCGACAGTGCTTCAGGGACCGATCCGTAGATGTCGTCCAAGCCGCGCTGGTCGACGAGATCTGCGATCCAGGTGTGGCTGTACGCGAACAGTTTGTGCCGAACCACTTCCATGCGCACCAGCAGAGCGCGTCGGTCCGCATTGTCCAGCCCGGCTGTCTGCATGCGACCGACTTCCTCGACGCCTCTTTCGATCATCTCGACGACCTCGCGCAGGGACGAGGGACCGACGACAGGAACACCGTCACCGGATGCTCGCCAATGTGACTGTGTATCAGTGACAATCGTGGACTGGGCCACTGCTTCTGAATCTCCCCCTGAAAGCATGTGAGAAGACTATCCGGTGCCACCGACAAGTTTTCGAACATCAGTGCGAAAGCCGCCACGATCCTTGTGGGCGCGATGCGTTCTGCCGGTAAAGCTTCCGACTAGTCGTCGTGTGATCGGCGCTTCCTGAGCGCGTATACGACGGCACCCGCTGCGAGCACGCCTGCGCCCACTGCCACCGATGACACAGGTAACGAGAACGCCAGCACGAGGCAACCCACGAGGCCGATCACAGGAACGACGCGCGCTGGGCGGCCCTCGGCGCGAGACATGGTCAACGCCGACGCATTGGTCACCGCGTAATAAGCGAGCACTGCGAACGACGAGAAGCCGATCGCGGCACGAATGTCGACGGTGGCTGCCGTGGCGGCGACGACCACGCCGACCATCAACTCTGCTCGATGAGGTACGTCGAACCGCGGGTGCACCGCCGCCAGAACATGCGGAAGGTTCCGGTCACGGGCCATTGCGAAAGTGGTTCGTGAGACGCCGAGTACAAGCGCGAGCAACGATCCCAGCGCTGCCACTGCAGCGGTCGCACTCACCACAGGAACCAACCAGGATCGACCGGTGGCGCGGGCCGCGTCGGAAATCGGTGCGCTTGCGTGCGCGAGCCCCGACGGGCCGAGCACCCACAGCAGCGCAGTGGCGACCGAGGTGTACAGGGCCAAGGTCAGGGCGAGCGCGATCGGTATCGCTCGGGGGATGGTACGAGCCGGATCGTGGACCTCCTCACCCAACGTCGCGATGCGCGCATAGCCGGCGAAGGCGAAGAACAACAGGCCCGCACCCTGCAGCACACCTGCGGTGGTGACATCGGTCGCCGACACTCCCACCGAATGCCCGGGCGAGTACGACAGCGATACCACCACGACCACAACGAGTACCGTGACGACCACGGCGACGATGATTCGCGCCAACCACGCGGACTTCTGTATTCCGACGTAGTTGACAGCGGTCAGCCCGAGCACCGCCGCCGCAGCCACTGCATGCGCGTGTTCGGGCCATGCGTACATACCGACCGTCAATGCCATTGCGGCACAGGACGCACTCTTGCCCACGACGAATCCCCACCCGGCGATGTAACCCCAGAACTCGCCGAGACGCTCACGGCCGTATACGTACGTTCCTCCCGACGAGGGATACAACGCGGCAAGCCGTGCCGACGACGTCGCATTGCAATAGGCGACCACGGCGGCGACGGCCAATGCAACGAGCACACCCGATCCCGCAGCCCGAGCGGCGGGAGCCAGCGCCGCGAAGATTCCAGCGCCGATCATGGCGCCCAATCCGACGGTCACTGCATCGACAAGCCCGAGTCGACGACGGAGTTCACCGCCAGGAACAGTCACAATTCAACCGAAAGACTCTCGGTGCTCGGCCTGACACGGCCGGCCGAGGAACGAGCAGGTGAGGTCCAACCCGATGCCGTTCTGAGCGACATGAAAGGCACTTCCGGAGTGATCACTTGCCTGATCCTGCCTGAGGGCGGAACGAACTGCGAGAAGGAAAAATCAGTGGCGGGGCCTGCGAGGATGAACTGGTGATCGAGAACCCGTCCATTCTGCAGTTCCGCCGCCTCGCGCAGTCGTCGCCGTGGCTGTGGACGAGCGTCGAACTCACCCGTTCGCCAGATCGATTCGATACCGGTGTCCACGCGTGGATCCGTCGGCCAGGGGCAATGCGGGTGGAAGAGAACGGCGGTCGCGTCGTCGTGCACAAAGCGCGCAGACCGTTCGACGGTGCCATGGCGACGAGGAACGACGGGCGCTTACTGCCGGTGCAGGGTCGCTGGCCGTCCACAGTGGTTCCGATATATGACGCCGACGGTCTCGTCGAGAGCGTGCCGCCCGAGACTCACGGCCCGTCGGTGGAGTGGGACGACCCGATGTTCGACGACTACCTCTGGGTCGCGATGCTCAACCCCGTCGAACTGGCCAGATCCGCCCACGACACGACTTCCGGTCCGACGGTCGATCTGGCGAACGTGGCCGTGGTGACTCACCACGGCCGCGCGGCCTGGGAAGCGGTCGCCACCCCGACCGCCGCGTACGACCCACGGTGCGACTGCTGCCCGATGCTCGCGGGAGAGTTCGTCGACGACGAATGGATACCCGGATCACCGTCGACCGTGCGACTGGACGTCCGTACAGGGATTTGCGTTTACCTCGAAACCGAAGGATCTGCGCGGGACCTCGACATCCTGAACGTCGACACCGCAATGCCGGACGCACTGTTCGAGAAGTAGATCAGCGAAAAGTCCAGCCACGCCTGATCAAGAAGCTGCCCACGAACCAGCCGACGAGCGCGCACGCGGCCGGAACGCCGATCACGAACAGCATCGGCGTTTCGGTCGCACTCTCGACAAATGTTGTTCGACTGCCGGATTCGACGAACACGTAGTCGGACCGGTACGGACCGGTGGGCAACGCGGACAGTGCCACCACTACGAGCAGGCCGACGGCAGCATCGAAGAGGGCGAGCAACCGCCGCAGATCACGCATGGTTCAAGCCTAGGTCCTCGACTCGATCAGGAGCGTGGGTCGAGGGTCACCTTCACCGAGACGGAAGACCCGTCCTTGCGGGTGACGGCGTGGCCGGTGCGGGTGGCGCCGTCGAGGTCGATGGAGATGGGACCGCCGTCGGGGTAGAAGTTCCGCCACCAGTTCTTCTTGTCCGGCATCGCGACGCCGATGATCACGTCGTCGCCGCGACGGCGGTAGCCCACCAGGACGCTGAACTTCTTGCCGGACTTGCGGCCCGTGTAGGTGACCTCGGTGATTGTGCCCGAAACGAGTTTGCCGATGATCGGGGCGTTCAACAGCGGACGTACGAGCGCATTGAACCGAGCGGCGACGCGCTGGAATGTGTTCATAGCCGTGATCCTGCCTGGGAACCGACGGCCGTGCACCCACGCGGACCCGCTCGATTCCACCTCCGAGGTGGTCCAGCCTGCCACGAGAAGCCGTCGGGCATCGGTGTCGATCGGCGCGAGGCCCGCTGAGACGGACGGACACGATCGGGTCAAGAATTTCATCTGATTCGACCCAGTAACGAACAGCGGGCCCAAGAAGACATAAAGTGTCGAGGGACACGAAGGCCGCATGCGTGCGGGGGACGAACTAACACGGCTCAGGACCGGCCGGGAACTGGAATCGACTTCGAGATGAAGCTTTCTTCACTACGCGCCGCTGCACTCATCGCGGCAGGCACACTGGCAATGACCGCTCTCGGCGGCGTCGCGACGGCCGAGCCCGCGAAGGCGCCTGCAGTCTCGTCGATCGACAAGGACGGGCGGAACTGGAACCTTCAGGTCTACTCCGCCGCGATGAACAAGGACATCACCGTCGAGGTTCAGCGCCCTCTGGACGAGTCCACGCCTGCTCCCAACGCGTACCTGCTCAGCGGCCTCGATGCAGGCGAAGGATCGGCAAGCTGGCAGCAGCAGACCGACGCGCTCGAATTCTTCTCCGACAAGCACGTCAACCTCGTCCTCCCCATCGGTGGCAAGGGCAGCTACTACGCCGATTGGAAGCAGGAAGACCCGGTCCTCGGCGTCAACAAGTGGCAGACGTTCCTCACCGAGGAACTGCCTCCGCTGCTCGACGAAACTCTGGGCTCCACCGGCAAGAACTCGATCGCCGGTGTCTCCACCTCCGGTACCTCGGTTCTGCAGCTCGCCGAAGCCAAGCCCGGCCTGTACGGCGCGGTCGCGGCATACAGCGGATGCGCACAGATCGCCGATCCCATCGGCCGCCAGTTCGTGAAGTTCTCGGTCGAGACATGGAAGGGTGGCAACACCATCAACATGTACGGCCCGGACAACGACCCCGCATGGGTCGAGAACGACCCGGTCGTCAACGCCGAGAAGCTCCGCGGCACCGAGCTGTACATCTCCAGCGGTAACGGTAACCCGCAGCCCGAGGACATTCGGTACTACACCGAGGGCAACGGACCCCAGGGCGTCATCAACCTCGGTCTCGGCATCGTCATCGAAGGCGCCACCAACTTCTGCTCGCACAACCTGAAGAACAAGCTGGACTCCGTCGGCATCCCGGCGACGTACCAGTTCCCGCCGGTCGGCACGCACTACTGGCCGTACTGGGAGCAGGCACTGAAGGACTCGTGGCCGGTGCTCGCTAAGGGCATGGGAATCTGATTCCCATCCACCTCTCTACTGCCCCCGACCCGTCATGGGTCGGGGGCAATTTTGTGCTCGAATGCGGCAAGGTGAAGGTGTGAAGAAGTTCGTCACCGCAGCGGTACTGCTGATGCTCGGCGCCGCAGGGCTGTTCAACGGCATCGCCCTGGTCTCCGATCCCGACGGCGGCACCCTGGGCCTGAGCGTCGACATGCTCCCCGAATGGCACACCTGGGACTACCGCTACGCAGGCGCCTTCGTGCTCGTAGCCCTCGGAATCGCGCCCCTGGTGTGCGCGGCGGGCGTGATCGTCGACACCCCCGGCGCACGTGTCGTCGCCGGCGTGGTCGGCGTCATCGCTGTCGGGTGGACACTGTGGCAGTACCTCGTGCTCGACATCTGGGCGCCCCGTGCGTACACGGGACTGACGCTCATCGGTTTGTTGCTTGCCGTCGGAGGCATCGAGGCGCTGTTCACGGGGAGGCGTCGGATCGAACGATAAGACCTCACATAAGGGTGAGGGGTTGTGGAAACCGGAGTGCTGATGTACTTTGGCGATAGTTCTCCGCCGACCTGATCTGGTCCGCGTCGAGGACCATCCCGCGGAAAATTCTGAGCTTCCGCCTACCTTGCGCATCGGCGCAATCCTCGAAAGTAGATTCTCATGACCACAGCACACGCCACACCTGTATCGAATGCCGCGTCCGAGTCGGAACTACGTCCTGTCTCCGGCATCGTCGACATACACGGAAACGCCGCATTCCTGCGGACCACCGGCTACCTGCCGGGGCCGATCGACGTGCAGATATCGTCGAACATCCTGCGGCAGAACGGATTACGAAAGGGTGACCTCGTCACCGGCACCGCACGTCCACCGGACAAGTCACGATCTAAGCTCGACTCACTTGTCCGAGTCGACGACATCAACGGCCGAGACGCCAGGGAGAAGCGCCCGAAGTTCGACGCATTGACCCCGCTGTACCCCAATCAGCGTCTACGGCTCGAAACCACTCCCGACCGCCTGTCCACCCGCATCGTCGACCTCGTGATGCCCATCGGCAAAGGTCAACGCGCGCTTGTCCAATCGCCGCCCAAGGCCGGTAAGACCACGATGGTCAAGGACATCGCCGCCGCCATCGCAACCAACCATCCCGAATGCCATCTCATGGTGGTCCTCGTCGACGAACGCCCGGAAGAAGTGACCGACATGATGCGATCGGTGAAGGGTGAAGTGATCGCATCGACATTCGACAGGCCGCCGACGGACCACACGGCCGTGGCGGAGCTGGCGATCGAGCGCGCCAAGCGTCTCGTCGAGAACGGCGAAGACGTTGTGGTGCTTCTGGATTCCATCACCCGGCTCGGTCGGGCGTACAACAACTCGTCACCCGCGTCGGGCCGGATTCTCTCCGGAGGAATCGACTCGACAGCGCTCTATCCGCCGAAACGTTTCCTGGGTGCCGCTCGCAACATCGAGAACGGTGGATCGCTCACCATCATCGCAACAGCCCTCGTCGAAACCGGATCTCAAGGTGACACAGTCATTTTCGAGGAGTTCAAAGGCACCGGCAATGCCGACCTCAAACTCGATCGCAAGATCGCCGAACGGCGAATCTTCCCAGCCATCGACGTCAACCCGTCGGGAACGAGGAAAGACGAACTGCTGATGTCGGCCGAGGAGTACTCGGCCGTGCAGAAAGTCCGACACCTGCTCAGCGGCCTCGACTCGCAGCAAGCAATCGAACTACTCGTGACGCAACTCGCGAAAACCCGGTCCAATCACGAATTCCTCACGCGCGCAGTCACTGCTCGCTAGTTCGGGGCCGGTCGCTGCGTAGAACGGCAAAGACGAGAGTGTCGGTCCACTCGTCTTTACTCCGCCAGTCCTCGCGGAAATGCGCTTCGCGACGCATGCCCACGCGCTCGGCCAATCGCGCCGACGCGGTGTTGCGGCCGTCCATCTGAGCGGTCGCCCGGTGCACACGATCCAACGCGAACACCTCATTCAACAGGGCCTCTACCGCTTCGCTGGCGTACCCCCGGCCGGAGTAGCTGGGCGAGAATACCCACCCGAGTTCTACGGTGTGATCGGTGTCGTTGACGAACCACGCCGCTACGTTACCGATGACGTGTTCGTCCAGTTCCACGACAAGATTCAGAGCGCCATCGGCCAGGGCCTTTCGATCTTGCCGCTCTCGAACGGCCTTGGCTGCGTCATCCGCCGTCCATGGTCCGTGTAGCAGGTACCGACACACGTCGTCGTCGGAGTAGAACTCGAGCAGCTGAGCCTCATCGCCGGAACGGTATGGGCGCAGCCTCAATCTTTCGGTGCGAACGATCACTTCTGAGTCGGAGAGTTCTTCGCTTCGAGGAACATCTGCAGAAACGATGTTCCCGGCGTCGTAGTCGGCTGTTCGTCGCGCTCCTCAGGCCCGGCGTCGTCGCCCGTCATCGCGGCGACCCCTGCGGATCCAGGGTGTCGACGATCAGGTGACCGGCACCGAGGACGTCGAGGATCATGCGTACGGGCCTGGTCGGCGCGAAGATGCGAACCTCGGCGGTGGTGGCCATGACCGCGTCGACGATGACGCTGGCGGCTCCGGAGTAGATGAACGTGACAGCCGACAGGTCGACGCGTACATCCGAGTGCTCGGAGGTGAGCGCCTCGATGCTGTCCATCAAAGGCAAGCGCGCGGTCATGTCCAACTCGCCGGTGGCCCGAAGCACCGCGAAGTCGGAGGAGTAGGACTCGGTGTCGATCGTGAACCGAGGAGCGTGCTCCTGTGGGTCGGAAGCAAGGTCGACGGACAGTGGATGTGCTGCAGTGATCATGTTCTCTGCCTTCGCGTCGTGAGTTCGTCGAGGACAACTCTCGCAGTCGAAGGTCTCGCCACCATAAATCGTTGCATCACGGTGCGATAACCGAGTTATCACAGAAAGGTAACGAGCCGCCGAGCGGTCAGATGGGCCGGTATCTCAAGGCCCGAAACCACAGTGCATACAGCGGCCGACGACCTGCCCCGAGAACCGTGCGCGGCTTCGACCGGGCCGTGGCCGACCTACCGATCACCGACGGGCTCGCCGCCCACGACCAACCGCGTCCGGTCGGCGCCAACTGTACGGCCAGCTTTGCGACCACGGTATCGGCGGTCGAGTACTCCGGCAACGGGCCGGTGAACGCTCCGAACGCCGCCGACATCGACGTGCACAACTCCATCGAAGTATTCGAGGGTGGAGGCAGGATGAAATGCAGGTGTGCTCGCGAATGCGTCCGGCACAGTGCCTCGAATACCTCCCCGGCCCACCCGTCGGACTCCCCGCCGGCGGACAACAACACAGCCGTGATCGACTGCGCGCTCTCCACATCAGGGAGCGTCGACATGCCGTGGTCCGGGTTCATGGCGTCAATAGTGGACTATCGAGACGATTCGGGTGAGCTATTCGCTCGACGCGATTCTCATGCGCAGACCGGCGGCGTCGGCCACCTGATCCGCCATGATCCTGGCTGAGTCGGCCGTTGGATGGATTCCGTCGAACGTCGCGCCCGGTCGTTTCAACGTCGACGCGAAATCGACCAGTGGGATCCCCCGTTGAGCCGCAAGGGTTCTGATCGCAGTGTCGAGCCGATCGTCCGTCGCCGATCGCGACCGCGGCACCGTCGTCAGAACAACGGTCTCGATGTCCCGCGCCCTGTCCAGGATGAAACGGAGATTGTCCATTGTCTGCTCGAGCGGCACTCCGCGGGCCTGATCGTTCGTACCACCGCCCACGACCAGCACCTGGGGATTCGAGTCCAGGACTTCGTCGATACGGGCCCGGATCTGGGCGGTCGTCTGCCCTCGTCGACCTGCATTGATTCCATCGGCGCCCCGAGCGTCCGCCCCGCACACAAGATGGGAATACCACGAGGTGTCACCGTGAATTCCCCACCCGACGGCCGAATTTCCCTCCGCGATGGAATCTCCCAGTGCGGCGATGCGAGTGCCACCACCGGAGGTACTCCAGCCGAAGCATTCGGCATTCCATACATACAGCGCAGGCTTCCGGAGGGGGCCGAGGAGTAGTCCCGCGACGATCACCAGCAGAACTCCCCCGGCGAGGAGGAGGCGATATCGTCGCGTCTTCAGCACGCCCGAATTGTGCCGTACGCGCTCAGCGAGGTGACGTCGGAGTCCCGCCCGAGCTGCCCGTCGACGGCAACTGATCCGGAACGATCTGCAGGCCCGGAGGCGGACAGTACGTGTGATCGCACAGGTCGAAGCCCCGGTCGCTCAAGTTGGGGACCGCTTCGGGATTGACGAAGATCAGACCGTCGGGCGAGGTGCAGGACACCGGACCGCACGTCGTGCCCAGCGGAAATCCCCGCGAATCGATCGGGTTCGGAGGCGGCATCACAGGCTCGGGCGGATCGAACGAGGCGACCGGCGGCGGATCGTAGGTGACATCCTGCGGTCGCGTCGTCGGGTCGTACGGCGGTGGATCGTACGGTGGCTCGTCGGGCGGGGGCTCGTACGGCGGCGGCTCGGACGCCGAGGCAATGACACTCGGTGGGACCAGCAGGGGCGTCGTCGCCTCGGCAGCAGGTGCGGGCGCCGGAACCGAACTGGTGGATGTGCTGTCGGAGGCCGTGGTCGCGGTGGGTGCCGCGGAGCTCACCGGCGTCGGAGCCTCGGCGTCGGCAGTACACCCGGCCACCAGCATCGCCGCGGCCCCCACCGAGACAGCCGCGCTCACCAGGACAGCAGCGTGCCGGGGTGCTCGGCTGCGATTCGGCATGTCCCTCCTGGCTCGGAATGTGTCTGGTTCATCGGAAGTAGGCGAGATTTCATTACCGAACTTCCCGGTCCGATAACGGTACCCGAGGCATTGCCCCAGCGTGGGGCCCCTGTTGACCGCGCGTGTCCGCAAACCGTCGCGCTGCCCGCGATCCGCGCCCGATCCCGTCGGGTCGCACGATTCACTCGACGAACCCGACCGCTCGGCAGTCCGGAAACTGCGAGAGTGGGTAGTTCGGCTCGAGCTGATTTTAAGTGCGACCGGCGTTCCGCGAAGCGTCCCCGAGGTTGGAATCCCTGCAGGTGAACGGGCCACGATCCCGTTTTCGCGACGCACCGACCCCACACCCGCGGGAGAAGTAAAACCCCGCGAAGGCGGGGAAATGCCGGTAACGTCCCCGAACTGAAACCGGCAGCACTGTGTTCGGTGAAATACGCGGCTGCAAAAGGGGAGATACGCGTGGATTTGTGGAACTATCTTCAGGGACGGGGGCAGTTCCTCTCGTTTCTGACGTATCAGCATGCGTCACTGGCGTTTCAAACAGTTCTCGTCGGCAGCGCCGTCGCCATCGTCATCGCGGTTGCGGTACACCGCCTGCCGCTGTTCTCGGCACTGACTTTGACGAGCAGTCGAGTGGCGCTGACCATTCCGTCGCTCGCGTTGCTGGCCCTGCTCATCGTCCCGTTCGGGCTCGGCGTTGTCCCGTCGTTCATCATGCTCGCGTTCTTCGCCGCAATGCCCGTGATTGGAAACGCCATCGTCGGACTGCGATCGGTGCCCGACGCGACCATCGAATCCGCCCGCGGAATCGGACTGTCCCGCTGGCGAATTCTCCTGTCGGTATCGCTGCCGATCGCGTGGCCCGTGATTCTCACCGGCATCCGCGTGTCCACCCAGATGGTCGTCGGTGTCGCCGCGATCGTCGCCTACGTCCTCGGACCCGGCCTCGGATCGCTCATCTTCAACGGACTGTCCAGGCTCGGCGGAACCAACTCCGTCGAAATGGCGGTCACCGGAACCGTTCTCATCGTCGTCATCGCATTGGTGTTCGACGCCCTGCTCGTCCTCCTCGGGCGCCTCACCATCTCGAAGGGATTGTCATGACCGACACCGACCGCACCGTCTCGGGTGCATCGATTCGGCTCGACGGCGTCGTCAAGCAGTATCGAGGCCAGACCAAGCCTGCTGTCCAGAAGATCGACCTCGAGATCGAAGCCGGACACATCGTCGCCTTCGTCGGGCCCTCCGGCTGCGGTAAGACGACAACCCTCAAGATGATCAACCGGCTGATCGAGCCCACCGAGGGCAGGCTCTTCATCGGCGACCGCGACGTCACCGGCGAGGACCCCGACAAGCTTCGTCAGTCCATCGGATACGTCATCCAGGCCGGCGGGCTCTTCCCACACTGGTCGGTGCAGAAGAACATCGGCGCCATCCCCCGAGTACTGGGCTGGGACAAGAAACGCATCGCCGAGCGCACCGAATACCTGCTCGATCTCGTCGGCCTCGACGCGGACACCTTCCGAGACCGACTCCCCAAGGACATGTCCGGCGGGCAGCAACAGCGCGTCGGCGTCGCACGTGCACTCGCAGCTGACCCACCGGTCCTGCTGATGGACGAGCCCTTCAGCGCCGTCGACCCCATCACCCGAGTCCGCCTGCAGGACAGCCTCATCGCGATCCAACACGAAGTCGCCAAGACCATCGTGATCGTCACCCACGACTTCGAGGAAGCCACCAAACTCGGAGACAAGGTGCTCATCCTCTCCGAAGGCGGAAAGATCGAGCAGTACGCCACCCCCGAAGAGATCCTCGCCAAGCCCGCCAACGCATTCGTCGAAGAGTTCATCGGCTCGGGTGCAACGCTTGCCCACCTGACGCTGTCGAGGGTCAAGGACGTCGAACACGAGCCCGTCGTCACCGCACGCGTCGGCGACTCGTCGCAGGAAGTCATCGGCCGCGCACGCGCCGCAGGCGTGACCTGGATCGTCGTCGTCGACGAGCACGGCAAACCCCGGTCCTGGCCATCGCTCGACGAAGTCGCCACCAAGGACACGGTGTCCGACTACATCGACCCACGCCTACCCGTCGTCGCACCGTCGTCGACGCTCAACGACGCACTCGACGTCATGCTCGCCGCCAGCCAGGGCGGAGTCGTCGTCACCGACGGCCGTGGCGTCGTCACCGGGTCGCTGACCATCAAGACCGTCATGTCGGTCGTCCGTGGCCAGCTCGACGAAGCCCGCGAGGGCGACGGCCACGTCTCCTACACCCAGCACGCGGAGGGGTCGGCCACATGAATCGACTGCGCCGCACACCGATAGACGTGTGGTTCGAGCCGCTGCTCATCATCGTTCTGGGCGTCGGATACTTCCTGTGGTACCGATCGACGACGCTCACTCCGACCGAGGAAGCATCGCTCGGCTGGTCGACCCTGAAAACCACGATTCTCGACCACATCCAATTGACCTTGACGGCAACCGTGTTCGTCGTCGTCATCGCGATCCCGCTCGGAATCCTACTGACCCGCGAGAAGGTCAAGCCGTTCAAACCGTTCGCGATCAACTTCGCCAACATCGGCCAGGCCGCACCCGCCGTCGGACTCATCGTGTTGCTGACGATGTGGCTCGGCACCGGCTTCAGAACCGCCGTCGTCGGCCTCGTCGTCTACGCCATCCTGCCGATCCTCCAGAACACCATCGTCGGCATCGACCAGGTGGACAAGCGAACCATCGAGGCCGCCCGAGGCATCGGGTACTCCGGTATCCGTACACTCGTCCAGGTCGAACTGCCGTTGGCCGTTCCCGTCATTCTCAACGGCGTGCGGACCGCCCTGGTCATCCTGGTCGGCACCGCGACGCTGAGCACGTTCATCGGCGCCACCAGCCTCGGCACCCTCATCACGACCGGCGTGACCCTGTTCCTCCCGAAACTGCTCATCTCCGGAGCCATCCTGGTCGCGCTGCTGGCGCTGACGATCGACTGGCTGGGACGCCTCGTCGAACTGTTCGCAACCCCACGAGGAGTGGCATGATTCGGCATTCTCTACGGGTCGGAGCTCTCGCGCTCATCGCGAGCGTCGCCGCGGGCTGCGGACTCGTCAGCTCGTCCGGAACCTTTCAGTCCACCGACCTGGTCGACGGTGAAAAGCCCTTGGACGGAGCATCTCTCGTCGTCACCTCGAAGAGCTTCACCGAAGGTGTACTGCTCGGAAAGATCACCGCGACGTACCTCGCGGCAGCCGGTGCCAACGTCAGCGATCTGACAGGTGCACCGGGTTCGGCCTCGTCGCGCCAGGCCCAACTCAACGGAGACGCGGACATCCTCTGGGAGTACACGGGTACAGGGTGGGTCAACTACCACGGTGAAACCGAGACGATCGCCGATCCCGACGAGCTGTGGCAACGCGTGCACGACCTCGAGCTCAGCTCCAACAACCTGGAATGGCTGCCGCCGGCCAACTTCAACGACACCTACGCGTTCGCTGCATCCGCAGGCACCGCGGAGAGGCTCGGCGTGAAAACCCTGTCCGACGTCGCCGCGCTGCCCACGAACGAACGCACCTTCTGCGTCGACGACGAATTCTTCTCCCGCGCCGATGGATTCGGTCCGATGCTCGACACCTACGACATTCCCCTCGACGGACCGAACGGCGTACCCGGTGGGAACGTCACCAGAATGGACGCAGGCGTCGTGTACACCTCCACTGCGCAGAGCTCGCCCTGCAACTTCGGCATGGTCTACACCACCGACGGCCGCATCAAGAACCTCGACCTCGCCGTGCTCGAAGACGACCGAAAGTTCTTCCTGCCGTACAGCGGTACCGCCGTCGTCCGCGCACCCGTCCTCGAAGCACACCCGGAAATAGCCGACCTCGTCGCCGTGATCTCCGAGCGCCTCACCGACGACCTGATGCAGGAACTCAACGGCAAGGTCGACATCGAAGGCGAAGACCCCGCCGACGTCGCCTACGAATGGCTGCGGAGCGAGGGTCTCGTCACGTGAGCCGGAGCTGGGCCAAGCGTTCGGCGACTGACGGAACTTCGGAGAAGCGGGCCGCTGCTCGGCGTGCCGAGGAACGGTAGGAGGGATCGGTCAGGACATCGTGGATCGCCCGACGCAACCGCGGAGCATCCTCGACGGTCAGACCGGCGGCGGGCGAGTTGGGCGCGACGGTGATTCCCGCGCCCAGGCTCTCGACCATCGTTGCGTTGGTCGGCTGATCCGCGATTATCGGAACGGTCACCAACGGAATACCTGCGGCCAGCGCTGCCAGCGTCGTACCCGAACCGCCGTGACACACGACGGCACTCGCACGACACAGTATGTCCTGGAGCTCGATCCAGTCGACGACCTCCATGCGATCGGAGCCGCGCAGGGTCGATCCACCGCGGCCGGTACTGGCCAAGACGCGCACATCGAGGTCGGCCAGCGCGGTCACCGCAGCATCCCACGTGCCACGAATGTGCTCGAGCTGCGTGTTGACCGTGCCCATCGTCAGCCACACCAACGGCGGGTTCTGCTCCGTGCGCACATCCAGGTCTATCGTGAACCCGTACCGGCGCGTATCCGAATACCCCGTCGGATCGTCACCCGGGAAACGCGTCAGATACGGCGCGGCCTCCAGCGTCGTGGTCACACCCGGTGCGTAGTCCTCGATGACCCGGCTCGCCATCCGCAAACCGGAAATATCGGCAAGTCCAGGCGAAATGCCCACCGTGGCTACAGGTACCGCGCTCCGCACCGCGGCGATTGCACTCGCGTAATCGCAGGGCTCCCTCACAATCAAGTCGGGCTCGAAATCGGCCACCGCAGCGACGGTCTTCTCCAACGCCGCCGCCGTGTTGATGCGGCCGAACAACTCGACCTCGGCGGCACGTACCCGCACCTCCCTGTCACTCGACGCCAACGCTCGCCGCACCCTTGCCACCTCGTCGGCGGGCGGTGCATCGACGACGCGTACATCGGCACCCGTCGACCGCGCAGTGGCCACCTGCCCCGGTGGCACGACGAGAGTGACGTCGTCACCTGCCTCGGCCGCAGCATCGACGAAGGGAAGCAGCGGACCGAGATGGCCTTCACCACCACTGGCAGCAACAAGAATTCGCATCCGTCGGACGCTACCGGCTCGGCCTGCACATCGGTTGTAGGTGCCGTGGCCTGTCGGTATTGTCCAGATCACTCGATACCAGGAGGCCAGATGACGCTCGACAGTGTGGTTGCGATTCTCCCGGTGGAGGACTTCGCCGAAGCGCGTGCCTGGTACACCACCCTTTTCGGCCGCGAGCCGGATATCGAACCCATCGAAGACACCGCCGAATGGCAGATTGCCGAGAACGCCTGGGTGCAGGTCTGCGTCGACATCGCCTCGGCGGGCAGAACCTCCGTCGTCATCGGTGTGCGCGACATCGACGCCCACGCGACGGCACTGACGGCCGCGGGTATCACCGTCGGCGAAATTCAGGAATACCCCGGAGTCGTCAAAACCGTCGCAGCCCCGGACCCAGCAGGCAACACTGTCACCTTCGTACAGGAATTGACGCAGGGCTAGGCGGTCGGCACTCGTAATGGCCTATCGTTGCCCCTCGTAACGAACCTGTCGGTACGAACGACATTGCCGTCGTACTGACATCGAGTAGGCAGCGAGCATCATGAGCGAAAGATCGGCGAGAGTGCGGTGGACCGACGGCCTCGTCGTCGTCGGTATCGTCGCGGTCGGGATCCTCGTGGCCGGAGCCCTGCAGGGTCCTGTCGAGCCCGAATCGACCATGGCAGCAACGACTCCCACCGTCGAACCCGAGGCGCTCGCCCCTGAAGAATACGTGCGCGTGAGCGAGCCGGTGGATACCTCCGCGCCCATCCCCGGATGCGACACCGTCGTGGAAGCGGAGGAGGAAAGATTCAGCATGAGCTTCGTCGGGGAGCGGTCCTACGACAACCCCAGGTTCCCATGGTTCAACGGACCCAAAGCAACTGCCATGTCCGACGCCGTCGCCTCGGCGCTTCCCGACGATGTCGAACTCGCCTTCGCCGCGCCGCAACAATCGCTGCAGTTCGGCCCGATATTCGACTTCGGCGACGACGACGAACCCCCCTACAGTGGATCGACCGACGCCTGGGGCGCCGTCAGCCGCGGCGACGCGTCGGGCTCGGTCCAGGTCAGTGTGCAACAAGCGCCACAAACGGTGCCGGACTGCGTCGCGGGTTCGCTCGACGAACGTAAGACCTTGCCCGACGGCACGGTCGTGGATCTGCTCGACACATGGGCCGAGATCAACGGCATCCGCACCATCAGCCGCAGCGTGCAGGCGTACACAAGCGACGGAACCTGGATTCACGTGAGCGCCGACGACAGAGCCAACACACCGGAGCCGTCGAACAGCGGAGAAATCCCGTTGACGCTCCCCGAATTGGAGCTGATCGCAACAGAACCCGCACTACGAGTGAGCACGCCGGTTCCGCCCGGCACACCCCCGCCGAGCGGCGGATGCAGCGGCTACACCGAGAACGGGGGACCCGATCTCACACGTGAAGACCAGCAACGACTGAACTCCGCACTCGCATCGGTCGACCTGGGAGCGGTGGGTCTCGATCGAAAGCTCGACACACTCCAACCGTCGGACATGGGTTCGGACACGCTGTGCATGGCGTCCAACGTCGTCGGCGCCGACGAAACACTGCAGCTGAGCATCGCCGGGGGCCAGAACGTACCCGTCGAGGACGAGGTCCGGCCGGACCCGTACTCGGGTACGCAGAACACGTTCCGCTCCCTCGCCGACGGGACCGTCGTGCAGACGTCGGCCGGTTACTACGGCGTCACGGGCGAAGGCGGCGACGGTGACTACCAGCAGCGGTCCTCCAATACTGTCACCGTGACGCGGCCGGGCGGAACCCGCGTGCAGATCTCGGCCAGTTCAGCCGGGTCTCCATTGCTTTCGCTCGAACTCCTGGAATCGATTGCCCTGACGCCTGGTCTGGAGGTCTCCTGATGGCCGATCGAAGTAGGTGACACTCTTGTCCCCGCAGCTGGGGTGAACAGGGACGGTCATACGTAGAGCACCCCGTCGACGGCGAGGGAGGGATCCGGGTAGGCCAGGGTGTCTGCCTGTTCCATCAATTCGACGGGGGCATAACGGGTCACGTCGTCGAGTCGCTTGCCTTCCTCGTCGTAGAGGTTCAGAGTGGACACGAGGGTGATGCCCTCGTAGTTGTCATGAGTGAAGCTGACCTGCAGCTTGCCGTCAGGCCAGTCGCCGACGAAGCGGACATCGACATCGTGCATGCGCGAGGAGAACTGCCTGCCGTGAAGTCGACGAATGCAGTATGCGACGTAGGACGCGTGATCCGGTGGCCACGGTGCGACCGGACGGCAGTGCTCGGAAATGTCGAGTTCTTCAGTGCTGGTTATCGTTCGGGGTTCGGAAAGCGTAGAGATGTGTAGGAGGCTCCGCTGGGAGGTGATCAGATACAGGTCCTCCCCAGTGGCCGCGCCTTCGACCCCCCGCGTGCCGGCGAAAGTCCGGCGATGCACCACTCGGTCGCCGCGAACAGCTTGAACCATCATCGTTTTCCACGACGTGTCCTGACCCCAATGCCATCTGATTCCGTTACCGACGGCACGCTTGCGTCGGTGTGATTCGTTGTACGTGACGTCGGCGTACTCGCTGGTGTGCCAGTCTCCGTCGAGGGGGCGACGCGGGTAGTCGGCCGGATCGATGCTCGTGGCCACAGTATCGAGAGGAACATCGACCCAGGACTGCGTCCAGGTCAGTGCGTATCCGTCGGGCTCGGAGTGGGTGCGTGACCACGGTTCGTGCTCGACGCCCAGGTGAAGTGACTTCTCGTCGAAGTCGGCCGTGATCAGATGGCCGCGGAGGGTGACAGCCACCGTTCCGCCGTCCGGTTTCGCCAGCAGCAGCTGCGGGCCTGCGTAAGAACGCCGCAGCGGCGGAGTATCCGGACTCCGCGCGACGTCCCGCCGGGCCCGCCCCGGTCGAAAACACCATGCTCCGATGCTGCCCGAAGTGAGAAGTGCTGCTCCTCCGATGTATTCAGCATGACGGAGACCATCGGGAGTGACGCGGGCCAAAGCGTCGGCGCCCCGGTAGTGGAGCCAAAGACCGCCTTCGTCACTCGAAATGTCGAGGGTTCTGGAGGTCGCGGGAAGTTCCGGCCACGAGACAAGGCGATCGAGAGAGCCGGTCGCGGGATCCAGGAGGGCTGCCACGGGCTGGGTTTCATCGATGACCCATACGTACCCGGCAGCGACATGAATATGGCGGGGCCGCAACAACCTACGGCGAGGCTGCCCGTCCGAAAAAAGCGGGGCGCTCATGCGCCTTTCTGCAGTGTCATGAAAACTAAGGTACTCGTCTGTGAGTGGAAATGTAGGCCCTGGCCTACATTTCCACTCACATAGGGGTTAGCCGCCGGGCTGAGCGGGGACTTCCTCGAGCTGCGGCTGCGGCTGCTGTGGTTGTTGTTGTTGCTGCTGCTGCTGCTCTTGCATCTGCTTCGCGAACTCGCAGTTGGACTGCGCGTAGGTATCGATGCGAGCGCTGGCGTCACGCGCGGCGGTGAAGCTGTCCACGTCGATGGTCGCTTCCGTCTTCTGCTGGTACTCCTCGAACGTCGACGCCTCGGTCACCAGATTCGTCACCTGAGCGCTCGCGTCCCTGACCGTCGTCAGATCAGCCGCGATGTCCGGATCGGCGGCGGCGATGGCCGGGTCGTAGTGCTCGGACAGTCCATCCCCGTACTCCTGGAGCACTGCCTGCATACCCGGCCAGTCAGCCGGATCGATCTGCGCCGAAGTCTGCGAATTCATCTCGAACGTGGAGATGTCCTCGAGCTGAGCGCAGAGGTCGCCGCCCGACGCCTCGGCGTTGTCGTCGGTCCCCTCGTCGGAACTGCAACCGGCGAGGCCCAGGCTCAGGGCGGCTGCGAGGACTACGATCGAGCGGCACGACGGCTTCATGCGGTTACTTCTCCAAACTTCTCGACGGTTTCTGCGTCCCCCACAGTCACAGTTCCGGGCTGCGATGTCGAATCTCGCATTACGGGCCGTTGTGACGAACGACAATCGGCGCGGTCACAGCGCGCGCCTGCCTGCGGCAGAGGCGAAGCCCAGCCATGTGTGCCTGTTGCCCGCCCAGCACCACCCGACCTTGGGCGCATTGCGGTTGCCCACCCCGTCGCGGCCGGTGCCGTTGCTGATCCACACCGCGGGTGTACGGGTGTCGAGAGCGCCGTTGGGCTTGCGTAGACGCGAACCGATCGTCATGAAGCAGTGGCCTCGTTCCAGGACCTCGGGTACCTGCAGTAGCCAGTGAATACCCTCGAGGAGTGTGAGGGGGCTGCGGCCGGCCGCCGTGATCGACGGCAGAGCCTCGTCCGGGTTCCAGTTCTCCATCTCGTCACCACGCTCGGGGGCATCGACGAGATACGCCGGCCCCAGCGGCATCGACAACGACTCGATCGGTTCGAAACGGTCGACGTCGTCCATGTCGGACACCACGAACCCGGACTTACCTTTCCGCTGCACCAGCGGAGCGAGCTGCGACGGTTGAGCACGGCTCAGGATCAGGAGGGCGTCGCCGTCGGTGTTGTTGGAGACGACGGAGGCGACGTCATTCTCGGTCATACCCGCGACGGTGTGAACACCCAGTTCGATCAGCCTGTCTGCTTGCTCGTTCAGTGACGGAAGTACGAATGTCATGGCGCGCCCTTTCTCCGCCGTACAGTGTACGTCAGTGCTGGATTGAGTCGATCTTGTTTCGAACATATGATCGAACGATGCGAGTGAACGGTTCCAGCGGCGGAGTGGATCCGCACCGACGGCCGTTCAAGGTTCTGACGCCTGCAGTCAAGGTCCTCATCGACCTGTCCGTCCTGTACCCGCAACCCCCGCACCACAGTGGAACCTTCACCGCCGACGGTTTCGACGTCCGACGAGTCGTGCCGGGGGACCTGACCGAATGGTCGATGACCGTCGACGGCGACTGGATCGGCCGCGTCACCTACCAGCTCATGTCCAAGGATCGGTGCGAGACAGTCACGCACTGGGTGCCCAGTCGAGTGCTCAAACCGCTGACGAGGGGAACTAACCGAGGACAGTGACGATCAGCGCCGGGGGATCGGATTCGGTGGTGACGGTGAAATCCGGACGTTCGGACCCCGTCCCGACGAACGCCTGAACGACCCCGGCTGTCGCGCTCGACGTCAGCAACGACCGAATGCCGCCGTCGGCCGCTACCTCGACGTCGTTCCCCGGATCGGCCGACGGCGACGAGATCAGGTCGACCTGCAGAATCGACGTCCCCGGCACATCGAGGTCGCCTCCCGCGTAGGTGGCGGCAGAGTCGACGTAACGCCCCACGTAATTGATCACGCCCTCGCCGGCGAACGTGAACACCGCCCGTGCGTCGACGACCTGCACGTCCGCGATCCCGAAATCTCCGTACTCGTCACCGGGAGCGGTGGGAGTCGAGTCCGACGGCAGCCCGTGGAACGGCGGTGGAGTTTCCAGAACAGGACTGCCCACGGTGAAGGAACCCGACACCAACCGCAGATCCGCGGCAGTCACTTCCGTGGTCGACTCCGTCTCGGACTGCACTTCGTTACTGCTGCAGGAGGCAAGAAACAGGCTCGCCGCCGCCAGCAGCGCCACCCCAGCTCGCATGGACATGACACTATACGGCCGAGCAGTGAGAGGATGCATCGGTGAAAACCGGTGAACAGATCGTCCAGGAACTCCCGTGGAAGTGGGGCGTGCAAGGCCGCATCTTCGTCATCGGTGGTCTCGGCTTCATGTTCGACGCCTGGGACGTGGCACTCAACGGCTTTCTGACGCCACTCCTCGGGTCCTACTGGGACCTGTCGCAGGCCGAGCGAGGCCTGGTCGCCACCGGCAACCTCATCGGAATGGCTGTCGGCGCCGTGGTCTGGGGCACCATTGCGGACCGTCTCGGCCGCAAGAAGGCCTTCGCGATCACTCTGTTGATCTTCGCGTTGTTCTCGGTGCTCGGGGCTCTGTCGCCCAACTTCGAGACCTTCGTACTACTGCGGTTCCTCGCGGGCTTCGGCCTCGGTGGCTGCATCCCCGTCGACTATGCCCTCGTCGGTGAATTCTCGCCGCGGCGGATTCGTGGAAAAGTGTTGTCCGCCATGGACGGTTGGTGGCCCATCGGCGCCACCATCTGCGGCGTCGTCGCCACCCTGTTGGTGCCGATCGACGGAGACGTGCGCTGGCGAATCATGCTGCTGTTCATGATTCTGCCTGCGCTGCTTCTGTTCTGGGTCAGACGCGGGATTCCCGAATCACCGATCTACCTCGCCAAGGTGGGCCGTGAAGCAGAGGCGCGAGCGATCATCGACGACATGGTCACCCGCACAGGCGCTACGCCGCAGGATTATTCGATCGTCGCGCAGACCTCCCCGAAACGAGGCCTCGCCGCGGTCTGGCGCTACAGCCCACGGATCACCTCGGCGTCGTGGCTGCTGTTCGTGTCGATCATGCTGCTCTACTACGCCGCACTCAGCTGGATGCCGTCGATCCTGCGCAGAGAGGGCTACGACGATTTCGCGGCCTTCGCCGGAACGACGCTGATGACCGCCGTCGGCATCGTCGGCGTCGCCGTGTCCGCATACCTCGTCGAGGTCGTCGGCAGGAAATGGGTCATCGGCATCTCCGGGCCGCTGGCAGGCGCGGCGCTGGTGCTGTTCGCGGTGATGCTCGACGTCGGATCCGGCGTGCTGGTGTGGCTCGCAGTGTTCGGGTTCGTGATCCAGATCGCCATCCCGGTCCTGTACTGCTACGTCTCCGAGCTCTACCCGACGGAGCTCCGCGCCTCGGGATTCGGTTACGCCTCCTCGGTCAGCCGTATCGCGACCGGCTTCGCGCCCCTGCTGTTCGGGTCGGTGATGTGGCCGATCCTCGGACTGCCACTGACCTTCGCCATCGTCACCGCGTTCGTCGTCTTCGCGGTGCTGTGGATGGCCTACGCCGCTCCGGAGACCAAGGGAAGGGAGCTCGACACGTTGGCAGTGACGCCCGGTCACAGTCAACTCTCAGGCTCACCGTGATCGCAACTGGTGACAATGCGCTCTCGATATTGAAAGTTTGATCGGTCGGACTGCACACGATCGAAAGGGCTTTTGCATGACATCCACAGTCGAGTCGGTCGGGGTCGTCGAGCCGGGCTCGCCGGAGTATCGAGAACTGCTCGCCTCCATCGCCGAAGGCGCGAGCGCCCGCGACCTCGCCGACGAGAATCCACACCAGCAGATCGACGCACTCCGCCGAGCCGGATTCGGAGCCCTGCGACTGCCCAAGGACATCGGGGGAGCGGGACTGACAGTCCGCGAAACCTTCGGCGTCATCATCGATCTGGCAGAGGCAGACCCCATCGTCGCGCACATCCTGCGCACACACTACTGGTTCGTCGAAGAACGACTGCGCGAAGCAACCGCCGTCGACTACGCCGGGTACGACAACGACCGATGGATCCAACTGATCCTGCAGGG
The DNA here is from genome assembly GCF_042667435.1 of Rhodococcus sp. NPDC057297. Lineage (NCBI taxonomy): Bacteria > Bacillati > Actinomycetota > Actinomycetes > Mycobacteriales > Nocardiaceae > Rhodococcus > Rhodococcus sp. NPDC057297. The sequence goes on from NZ_JBHUZE010000001.1 coordinate 1,018,662, forward strand.
CAGAATCTTCGGCAACGCCAGCAGCGAACGAGGTTCGCAGGCCGTCGGAAACTTCAAATACGGAACCCACCTCACCCCACACGCAGACGGATACCTACTCGACGGCCAGAAGTTCTACTCCACCGGCACACTGTTCTCCGATTACGTCAGCATCTGGGCCGACGTCGACGGCACCGCCGTGGCCTCCGTCGTCGTCCCCACCGACCGCGACGGCGTCACGATCGTCGACGACTGGGACGGTATCGGCCAGCGCCGCACCGGAACCGGAACGACACGATTCGAGAAGGTGCACGTCACCGACGACGACATCGTCTCGCGCATCCCACTCGACGCAGCACCGGACCCGTCGTACCAATTCGCCTTCCTGCAGCTCTACCTGCACGGACTGGTCAGCGGAATCCTCCGTAACGTCGTCAGCGACGCCAAGAACCTGATCCAGAGCCGCACCCGCGGATTCGCACACGGACCCACCGAAGAACTCCACCGAGATCCACTGTTGCTGAGCGCACTGGGAACCCTCGCCAGCACGGCATTCGCCGCCGAGGCCACCACCCTCGCAGCCGCCGACGCCATCGACACCGCCCACACCTCACTGAACAATGGGGTTCCCGACCCTGCCCTTGCAGCGAACGCCTCCCTTCGCGCCTCCGAAGCCAAGGTTCACATCGACGAGATCGCCACCCGCGCAGCAACAGTGCTGTTCGAAGTCGGCGGTGCATCCGCAGCATCACGCGCCAAGAACCTCGACCGACACTGGCGAAACATCCGCACCATCACACTGCACAACCCAGCCGCCTACAAAGCGTCGGCGATCGGGAACCACGTACTCAACGGCGAGCCGTTGCCGTTCAACGGATACTTCTGAGAAGGGCTTCCACATGTCTCGTGAACTTCACCTCGCTGGATTTCTCATCGCATCCCACGTCACCCACTCGCACGCCGCCTGGCGGCATCCGGCGTCGGAAACCGATTACCTCGGCCCCGACTACTACGAGCGGGTCGCGAAGATCCTCGAACGCGGCAAGTTCGACTTCCTGTTCTTCGCCGACCTCCTGGCGACACCCGTGCGCTACGGCAACGACATCACGGTGCCGATCAGCAGCGGCACTCAGGCGTCGGCGACGATCGATCCTTCCCTCGTCGCCGCGACACTCGCCGGCGTCACCGAGAAGATCGGTCTGGCAATCACCAAGTCCACCACCTACTTCCACCCGTACGAGGTCGCGCGCATCTTCAGCACGCTCGATCACCTCAGCCGTGGCCGCGCGGGCTGGAACGTGGTCACCTCCCTCAACCAGGCCGAGGCCCAGAACTTCGGGATCGACAACCACCTGCCACACGACGAGCGATACGACCGCGCGCACGAATTCCTCGAGGTCGCCTACGACCTGTGGGGCAGCTGGGATCGCGATGCGCTGGTGCAGGACAAGGTCTCCGGAGTGTTCGCCGACCCGGACAAGGTACGCACCATCGACCACGACGGAACGTACTTCAAGTCCCGCGGCCCCCTGACATCACCGCACTCGCCGCAGAGCCGACCCGTCATCTTCCAGGCAGGCTCGTCGCCGACCGGCCGCGACTTCGCCGCCCGCTGGGCCGACGCGATCTTCGAGATCGACCCGACGAAAGAAGGTCGCAAGGCCTACTACGACGACGTGAAGTCGCGGGCGTCGAACTTCGGCCGCAACCCCGACGACATCAAGATCTTCCCGTCGTTCGTCCCCTTCGTCGGCGAGACCGAAGCCATCGCGCGGGAAAAGCAGGCATTCCACAACGAACTGGCCGACCCGATTTCCGGGCTGATCACACTGTCGGTCCACACCGACCACGACTTCTCGCAGTACGACCTGGACTCACCCGTCACCGACGTCGCCGTTCCCGGAAGCCAAGGCCTGTTCGATCTGGCCCGACGCCTCAGCGACAAGGATGCGCTGACCCTGCGCGACATCGGCAAGCTGTACGCCCAGGGGGTTCTGTTGCCACAGTTCGTCGGCACCGCCTCGCAGATCGCAGACCAGATCGAAGAGGGCTTCCACGGCGGGGAGGCCGACGGTTACATCCTGTCCGCAGCCCAGGCGCCGGGCACCTTCGTCGACTTCGTCGAATACGTGGTGCCCGAGCTGCAGCGACGCGGACTGTTCCGCACCGACTACACCGGCACGACGCTGCGCGATCACCTCGGCCTGTCCGACGCCTCACTCACCCCGGCTCCGAGGGCGCAGGCAGTACGTGCCTGACAGGAATACCTGGGGTGATGGACCTACCACCCTTTGTGCGGACCTGGCACACCTACGTTGAAGCGACAAGGCGTGTCGACTCGGTAAAAAGGGTGTCAGGTTCCGACCCGTGACCGTGTAGTCGACGGTTAGCATGCCGGAATTCGGGTACTCGCCCGATTCGCGGTAGCCGAGACACGGCTACGGGTAGGGGAAAATCATGCGCTTCGTCACTCTGATCGTCGTAGTCTGGCTCGTCATCGGCGCTTTCGCCGTTTTCCAACGTGGATACTTCGACAGTGCGCCCGAGAACTGCGCAGGCGTCGGAACCATCGCGCTAACCGTCGTCGCAGGCCCGCTCAACTACGCAGGCGTGAACCCCAAGGTCACCGACTGCAACCTTCCCGAGCCGAGTCAGTAGACCCAGCTCACCGAACAACGGCGCAGGTCAGCCTTCGCCGTTGTTCGGGTGGGTGCACACCGCGCACACGCCGGCGAGAACGTGATGTCCATCGCCGACCGGGCGCGTTGGGGATCACCCTGCATACCCTTGACGAGTGAACCGTCGGAATCTCTTCGTGGTGCTGGCCGTGGTCCTGCCGGTTCTCGTGGTGTCCGTCGTCGGTGTCGGCGGTTATCTGACGTTCACCAAAGCCCGCATCGACCCGATCACGAAAGCCGACGCCATCATCGTTCTCGGTGGCGAGCACGACGGCCGTGAGGCGTACGGGGTGTCGCTGGCGGAGCAAGGAGTGGCGGACACCGTCGTGCTCTCCGACCCCTATGGGCCGTCGGACCCCTACATGAAGAAGTACTGCGGCGTGACGACCGAGAAGTACAGCGTTCTGTGCGAGGAACCGATCCCGAGCACGACTCGGGGGGAAGCGATCTTCACGCAGCGCCTCGCGGAGGAGCGCGGCTGGGACCACGTCATCGTCGTCAGCTGGCGCTACCACCTGCCCAGGGCCAAGCACATCTTCGGACAGTGCTTCGACGGCGACGTCACCATGCAGGCCGTCCCTCGGACCTACAACTTCTCCCTCGTCTACTGGGAGTACACGTACCTCTACCAGCTGGCAGGCTTCGCGAAGGCCGTAGTGCAGGGCGACTGTCAGAACTTGCGGTAGAGCGTCAACCCCGAGCTGTACAGCAGGAAACCCAACATGGCGCACGCGATACCGCCGACCACCGTCGCCGCGAGAACCACGACCGCCCGCCTGTACCGTCGCGCCCTGACCTGCGTGACGAAGACCAGTGCCACGGAACTCATCGGCGCGAGTGCGGCAAGGAATCCGAAACTCGCGACGCCGACCAACCACTCGGGCGGTGCAGCAGCCGTCACGAATCCCAGAACCCCGCAGGTGATCAGTGTGAGCATCACGACGCGTTCGGGATCGGTGACACCCGCAGTGACGTGATAGTGCACCAACGCACCCAACGCCCCACCCACCGCGATGAGCAACAACAGAGTCATCGCGGCGCAGGCCTCGTCACGAGGGCTCCAGCGGCAAGAGCGAGCACCGCGACCACCGGCGTCGCGACGATGTACAGAACCGACTTCCACGCCCCGTCGTGAGTGATGCCCTGCAGCGCGTAGAAACTGAACGTCGTGAAACCGCAGGCAAGCCCCGTAGCGGCCGCACGCGTCAGCGTCGCGTTCCGTCCCGACAGGTAACCCAGCGTCGCACCGAGCAGCAGACACCCGACGACGTTGATGCCGAAAGTATTGATCAACAGCCACTTCGGCGAATCCCGCCAATGCCAGATCTCGTACCGGACCACCGCGCCGACCGCCCCGCCGAAAGCCACCGTCGCGCTCACTGCGGGGCGGGTGGGCATCACACAACGAGACCTTATCGGCCGCCGAGTCGGTCGGCACTGTCCACGGAGGGAGATCACAGGACGGACTCGGGTATGTTGGCTGCTGTGACGCTAGACGAGGCAGGGCCAGGCCCCCAGCATTTCGATGTGGCTGTGGAGTGGCGCGACGGCGCCGTGATCGTGACAGTGTCGGGGGAACTCGACCTCGTCACCTCCCCACAATTGTCCGAGTCGGTGGAATTGGTCCTGGAGAAGGGCCCTTCGGCGGTGGTGATCGATCTGTCCGACGTGTCGTTCCTTGCGTCGGCAGGCATGTCCCTCCTGGCATCCACCCACCAGAAGTTGGGTGGCGCGGCGGGCTTCGCCGTCGTGGCCGACGGCCCCTCCACCGGTCGTCCCCTGACCCTGGTCGGCCTGCACGAGGTGTTCGGTATCTACGCGACCGTCGAGGAAGCGCTTGCTGCGCTACGGACGGGTAATTCCTGAACTTCTGGGTATGACGGGATCATGATGGCAATTGCATTCGGTGGAGAAGACGCCGTGGTCGCTGCTGCCAAGCCGCCTTCCGCACAAGTTCCAGGGGACGTCATGCGCCTTGAATTCGACGGAGAGTCGGCGGTTGCGGAGCGTGCGTCCGCGCTACGCGTTGCACTCGGTGAATGGTTGACGAGCTTGCAGGTTGCGCCGGAACGTGTCTACGACGTAGTGCTGGCGACGTACGAAGCCCTGGCCAACTCGGTGGAGCACGCGTATTCAGGTACATCGGGCACGCTCGACATGCACGCTCTGTGGACTCCCAACTCAGGGCGCATCGAAGTGACGGTGCGCGATCACGGTGCTTGGGCGGTACACGCCCCCGACGCGACGCGCGGCCGTGGAGTGCCGTTGATGCACGCACTGGCCGACTCGACGGCCGTCACCTCCGACCACGACGGCACAACCGTTCACATGGTCTGGGATCCCGCCACGTAAGTCGCGTGGTCAAAACCCGGACAACGCCATTTGTGACGGAGCACAATAGCCGTCTAGTGCGGCTCCTCCATTCAGGTGTAGGTCCGAGAGTGGACCCCGAGCACCGGCCCGGGTTACAGCGCCGCACACGGAGGCGCCCATGGTTCCGTCACCCGTTCCCGGGGCAGTGATAGCACAACGCTATCGGCTACTGACCAGGCAGGATTCCGCACCGTGGCTGACGCGCTGGACAGCCGACGACCTCTCGACCGGCAGACACGCCATCCTGACACTGGCACATGTCGACTCGATCCAATCGAGGGATCCCTCACCCGGTGCGGTGCGCAGATTCTGTGAATCGGCACGAACGAGCAGTGTCGGACGAGTCCGCGTGGTCGACCCGGCAACGACGGCACCGTATGTCGCCGTGGTCGGAGACTACCCAGCGTTGCCGACGCACGATGCCGAGGTCGGTCGAGAAAAGCCGAGTGCAGCACAGGTATTGGGGACCACCGCCCTTGCTGCCGCGTTCCTGGCCGTCCTCGGCGGCGGCGGATGGCTGCTGATGACGAGCATCGCAGGCGGAGACTACGGCGACGTGCGCGGAGCCGTGACCGCTCCCACCCTGCCCACCGCGCAGGTCCAACCAGTGATCGCAGCACCCGTCGACACCCCGATCCTGCCGTCCGGCGCCGAAATATGGTCGGCCGTCCGAGCACCCGACAACGCTGCCGACGCCACCCGCGCCGTCGACGCCGACCCGTCGACCTCGTGGTCCACCGACCTCTATCGCGCGCCTTTCGGAGACACCGACAACGGGATCGGGGTCGTCGTGTCGTTCGCCGACGCTGTCGACCTGGCGAAAGTCTGGGTCGCGACGCCCCAGCCCGGAGCCGTCGTCGAAATACGAACCCCACCGGAACAGGACGGAACCCTCGCGTCGACGCAAGTCCTCGGAGCCGGGACACTCGGCACAGGTGCCACCGACATCACCGTCGACGCACCCACCGGATTACGTGCGGTACTGATCTGGGTGGCCGAGCTGGCACCGTCGGGCATGCAGTACGTGGCGGATCTGGCCGAGATCGGATTCACCGGACGCTGATGACGCGACGGCGGATCACGAGGCCGATTGCTTGACCCGCGAGAAGGCCGGGCCGGCGAGAAACCAGATGCCCAGAACCAAGCCGAGTGGACGAATGCTGGACAACAACGTTGCCGCCTGTTCGTCGGATGCAACCGTGTACGCCAGGGCCACCAGGACTGCCGCCGCGATCGCGCAGGCCTTGACCGCGCGGAACCAGTCCTCCCACAGGTAACGGCGGTAGGCCTCCGAATCCTTGTCCAGCTTCACCGGCGGCGGGCCACCGGCGAAGCGATGCGCGATGCGCACATCCAGCCACGCGATCATCGCTGGACCGAACCCGACACTGAACCCCAGATAGTAGGCAGCAAGGTGGTGGATCGAACCGACCGGCGTGCCGCGACCGAGATCGAACGCGACCGCGACGATCAAGACGACATCCAACACCGGAACCGAAGCCAGGATCCACGTTGCGATTCGACGCTTCCCCAGCACGTAACGGACCAGAAGCCCGCTCAGAATCAACGCCCAGAACCCGATCTCGCAGACGACGATGACGGCGGCGATCATCGTCCGAACCTCATGACTGTCATGGAAGAAAGCCTCGCGCAGAACAGCACGTCACCGCGTCGGCCGTCGGAGCGAGATTCACGTCCTCCGAAAGTACGACCTACCGCGTCGTCGTACCTACCGCGTCGTCGTGGTGTCTTCCGAATCCGAATCGGTCTCGGTCGTCGTACCACGATTACGCGGAGACCTGCTCGTCGTCTCGGACCCCGGCGTCCGAGACTGCGTGGTCGTCGTAGGCCTGGTCGTCGTCGGTTCGGTCGTCGTCGGCTTGGGCGTCGTGGGAACAGCGACCTGCCATGTCGGAGACGGCGGAACCGTGATCACCGACGAACTCGTCGCACTGACCACGGTGCTCAGATCCGAACGAAGTGCAGGCGGTTGGACGCTGTCGCTGGTGTCGTCGAACGCCCCACCCAGTGCACCGATCGACAGACCGACCACGACGGCAACTCCGGCGATCGCCACCGCCGAGATCGCGATGACTTTGTCGCGCATGTTCGATAAGCCTTGTCCGCTCGGACCGCCACATCGACCTGTGGCAGTGCTGCGAGAACGCTACCGCAGGGCATCGCAGGTGCGCTCGGCGTGGGAATCCGTGCGCGGTCAGAGCAGGCGCAGTACCGCAGGCAGAACATCGGCGATCTGCTGACCGACCGCCTCGTACACCTCGTGCTCACGGCGGTACGGATCGTCGATGTCCGCAGCGTCCACACGGTGCCGCGCCCGCGCCTCGGCGATAGCATCGACCGTCCGCGCCCCCGACGCCTCCGCCAGAGCAGCCGCCTCGAGAAGCGTGAACGTCCGCCGAAGCTTCCGCGGAGCAATCGCCAGCACTTCGTCCCGGTGCCGCGTCGTCATCGTCAGGATCACATCCGCCTCGTCGGCGATCCGCGGTGAAATCCGACGAGCCACGAACCCCTCCGACTCACCGCCCAGCTGACGCAACACCGTCGCCGCCGTCTCGTCCATCGCATGCCCCGACAGCCCATGCGTCCCCGCACTGGACGTCGTCAGCTCCTGGCCGCTCTCCTGCGCATACGCCGCAGCCAGCCTCTCCGCCGTGGGAGATCGACAGATATTGCCGGTACAAACGAAAAGGACATGCACGCGGGCCACCTTAGACCCCGGCCGTTCCGCAGGCTCCCCAGTAATCGCAATCCGGAAGGTCTCGCGCTACAGTGATGGCCGAGCGGGGGTTCGAGACTGGATCGTTACAAATCTTGTCGGCGAGTCCCCTGCAGTCCAAGTGAGGCAGGTCATGACTGAGGTTCTCGGTGTGTCGGTGGGGGCTAGTGCTGTACGCATGGCCCGGCCCGACCTTCGCCTGCGTGGCTCCGGCGCCCGCGAACTCGACTTCCGGAATGACACGGTCGACGCGCACTGGGACCGAGCCGAGGAAGTCGCTGCCGAAACCATCGGAGTGATGCTCGCGCAGAACCACGGTGACCGCTACGTCGAAGCAACGGGCGTCGCCTACCGCGACCAGCAGCAGTTCGGCGACATCCAGCAGGCAATGTCCGACCAGCAGCTCTACAACTATCGGCTCGTACCCGAGGCGCGGGCCGCGCTTGCCTACCTGGAGGCATCCGGCGAGATCGGCGACTTCGGCACCATCGCGCTCTACGACCTGGGCAGTTCCGGCCTCACCATCAGCGTCGTCGATCGCGCCTCCGGCGAGGTGCTTCTCGCCGAGCGCACCACCGACATCAGCGGCTCGGACTTCGACCGACTCATCTGCGACAACCAGCTCGCCAAGCAAGGCGTCGACCTGAACGACTCGGTCGGTCTGGACGAGTTCGTCACGCGATGCCGCATCGCCAAAGAGCAACTCTCCACATCCGGCGCCGTGTGCCTGCCGGGAGAGAGCGGCGTGATCCTCATTTCTCGTGAATCGTTCGAGGCGCTCGTGACCGTCCCGATCGAGTACTCCGCGAGACTGGTGCGCGACGTCATCTCGCGATCCCCACAACACGTCGACGCGCTGTTCCTCGTCGGCGGCGGTGCACGCATCCCGCTGGTCGAGGCAATCCTCCGGTCGTGGACCGGACTCCACGTCGTCACGCCTGTCGAACCGGAATCCGTTGCCGCCAAGGGCGCGGCGCTCCTCGCCACCCCCGTCGGAGATGCCCCTGCAGCCGGTCCGTCCTCGACGCCTCTCTACGACTCGGCGCCCGCCGCATACGGCGACCGAAACGGTGCTGGGGGCCGGAACGGTGCCGGTAACCAGCACAGCACGGGAACGCAACACAGCACGGGAACGCAACACGGCACGGGAACGCAGCACGGTGCCACCGAGCTGAGCGGCGCGCCGGACTGGCTCAGTCCGGATCCGACGGATCGCTCGGCTACCTCCAAGCGCAAGATCCGCGGCGCAGCCCTCGTGGCGGGTGGACTCGCCGTCGTCGCAGCGCTCGGCCTGACACTCGGATACGGCGGCTCCGAGGACTCCACCAGCGCTCCTGCCGACAACGAAAAGCCGTTGACCTCGGCTCCGTCGTCGGCACCGAGTACCACCACCGCGCCCACGACAACAACAATCCCGCCGACGACGACCGTCGAACCTGCCCCGGCCGCTCCGGCCCCCGTCGAGACCTACCAGGAGCCCGAGTACCAGGCGCCTGCACCTGCTCCGGCACCCCCGCCTCCACCCCCGCTGATCCCCGGACTCCCGGAGTTCCAGCTACCGCAGATTCAGCTTCCGCCACCGCCGGTCATCGAACTGCCGCGATTCTGATCGACGCTCGTGGACGGTAGATCCTCGGCTGCAGGCAACCGGAGGTGTGCTACTACGCCCAGGTGATCGGAGTCGGGGATGTGCACCGGGTTCACCTCGAGCGCGTCGACACCGTCACTGGTCACCACGTGGTCCAGTCGCGCCAGCGGTCGTGAAGCAGGGAAGGTGCGGAACAAGCCGGCCCCGGCGGCGTCCGCTGCATCCTGAAATCCGTCGGACGCGAGCGAGCGGAACTGGCGGTGATCACCCGTGGCGTTGAAATCGCCCGCCACGACGACGACACCCGGATAACCGTTCATAAGGTCACGCATGCGAGCGAGATCTCGGTCCCACTGCTCGGTGTGGCGGGGAGTCGCAGGCGACATCGCGTGGAACGACACGAGCGTCAGTCCGACACCGTCGACGATGGTCCGGGCGCGAACGGGCACGAAGCCGAAGTCCGGCAGTTCCTCGCCATCGGTGAGGGGCGTCCTGCTCCACAGACCCGTTCCGTCGGCGACGGGTCGGGGCGCGGTGACGCTGTGAGGAAGTACCTCTTCGAGGCCGGCCGCGACGAGGCGGCTCACTTCCTCGTCGGTCAGTTCCTGTACAGCGAGGACGTCGGCATCCGTCGACCTCACCTGGGCGACGATGGCCGCGGCGTCCGCTTCGCCATGGGCCGCGTTGATCGTGAGCACAGTCAGTTCGGTTCCGGCGGCCGTGTGGTCCTCGGCGACGAAACTCGGAACCTGGACTGCTGCGAAGACCGCAACCGCGGTCAGCGAGACCGCGACGCCCACCTTGGACCTGGCGAGAGCGAACAGGCCACCCGAGACCGCCGCGGGAATGGCGGCGAACGGCATTCCGACGAGAAAAGCGACAACTGTGATTTGCGTCACACCGACTTCGCGTGCGACCAGCATTCCCGTCGAAAAGGCAAGGATTCCGCTAGCGATGACGACGGCCGATGTGCGTAGAACGCGGCGCATCCGCTCGCCTCCGTTTCTTCCAGGCCGCAAGCGGCAATCGGTCGATCTCGGGTTGACTAGACTCCGTATGTGCCCAGCTCAGACCCCGTATGCAAGTGTGGCCATGTGCGTACCGCGCATCAGCATTACAGGCGCGGAAGCGACTGTTCCCTGTGCGAATGCGATCGTTTCAGGCGGCCCATCCTGGCATTCATCACCGGAGCGGTCGATCGTTAGCTCAGCACCGCATTTACGATCATACGGACCAAAAAGAAGCGGTAAACAAACCGATTGGTTAGAATGAGCGATTGAATCAGGCAATACGGGCATTTCGGCTTGGGGACCGTGAGCTTGTGATCCGGCAGGAGGCACCAGGCATGTCGAACTACACACTTCCGACCAGCGAAACCATCGTCCCAGACGACTTTCAGTCCGTCGAAGTGCTCCCGGCGACGGCGCACCGAGCATTGGCACTTCGTCCGCAGTCCTACCTCACCCATTCGATCCATGCACACGACCGCGTGTGGACGGAAACCAACTGCTATGTGGACCTGTGGATCGAACTTCTACACTCTCTCGGCGCAGATCCGATTCCCGCCCTGGCGTTCGTATTGAGCGCCGACTGTGACGGTCGGCAGTGGGATTTCGTGAAGATGCAGTCGGAAGACCTGCGCACCCTCTACGGCCTCGAGGTCGGAGAGATGAACGTATGGCGATCCGTGATCGAGCACGTGCGCGAGGGCCTTGCAGACGGCGTTCTGCTCACGGTCGAGGTCGACGGGTTCTACCTACCGGACACCGCGGGAACGAGCTACCGGAATCAGCACACCAAAACGACGATCGTCCCCAACATGCTGGACGAGACCGAGAAAGTGCTCGGCTACTTCCACAACCGCGGGTACTTCGAGCTGTCCGGCGCGGACTTCGACGGCGTGTTCAATCTGGCTCCCACACCGCATCCCGAGGTCCTCCTGCCGTACGTGGAGCAGGTTCGACTGCGGAAGAACACGATCGCAGACGGCGTAGGGGACCGCGACTTCGCCGTCGCACGTGCACACCTTGCTCGGCGTGCGGACGGCAATCCGGTCGAACGCCTTGCAGAAAGAATCACCGCCGACATCCCTCTCGTGCAGACGGCGGGCCCGGATGCCTTCCATCTGTGGTCGTTCGGGCTGCTTCGGCAGTGCGGAGCCACCGCGGAACTGGCAGCGGACCTCGTCGGCTACCTCGACGCTCGCGGCGCCACGGGGATCGCCGACGCCGTCCCACACTTCCTCCAAGTCGCCCAAGGCGCCAAAGCAGTGCAATTTCGCATGGCGCGGGCCTCGCGTGGGCGTACCGTGACGCTCGACGAACCACTTGCCGAGATGGCGTCCAACTGGTCGTCGGCGATGGACATCGTCTCGGCTGTACTCTGACGCAGCCGAGAAGGAAGAATCCATCGCTTGTGACCCCGAACCTTCTTCCCGACGCGCACATCAGCGAACTGCAGTGGAGAGTCGCCGCAGTGGCGCCGGGTTCGGTGGCTCACCCGGACGAGCTCGAGGAAGATCTCGTCTGGACTCGTGCTCGGGTGCCCGGAAGTGTGGCCGCGTCGACCACCGTCGCGCCCCCGGATTCCGTCGACTGGTGGTTCACCACGACCGTGACCGCACCGGGAGGAGGCGCGTCGGTCCTGACCTTCGACGGTATCGCGACACACGCCACCGTCTGGATCGACGGAATCGAATCGGCCGGTACGAGGTCGATGTTCGCTCCCGTGTCCGTGGACATCCCGCCTCGAAGCGGAGACGTGCAGGTCGCCGTCCGCGTCGATTCGATGGATGCGCGTCTGAAACAGCGCAAGCCACGTGGACGCTGGCGGTCGTCGCTGGTGGATCGACAAGGTCTGCGACACGAGCGAACCAGCCTTCTCGGACGAGCGCCGGTGTACGGGCAGGTGCCGCCCGTAGTCGGACTGTGGCGAGCGGTGACGCTCCGCGAGCGCGGGACCGCCGAAGACATCCGCGTGCACGCCGAGCTGTCCGGCGCCGACGGGACCGTCCGAGTGCGCGCTCGCCTGACGTCTCCGGCGGCCTCGGTGTATCTGCGCGTCGGCGACCACTCCTTCGACCTTCCGGGCAGCGAGGGCGAGTTGGACGTCACCGTGACCGTCCCCGACGTGTCACGGTGGTGGCCGCACACACACGGCGATCCGGCGTTGTACACATGGGAGCTCGAGGTCGGCGGTCGCGTCGAAGGACGCGGCAGTCTGGGATTTCGGCAGGTCGAGCTCGAGCGGGCGGGTGCCTCCGTGGCGTTCACGGTCAACGGAACTCGCGTGTTCGCCCGGGGCGGATGTTGGGTTCCCCTCGATCCGGTTCGAATGTGGGTCGAGGCCGACGCTCTACGGGAAGAACTGACGAGTATCCGTGACGCAGGATTGAACATGGTTCGAGTCGTCGGCACGATGGTCTACGAACAACCCGAATTCTGGTCTCTGTGCGCGGAACTCGGAATTCTCGTGTGGCAGGACGTGATGTTCGCGACTACCGATCCGCCCACCGGCGGCGAGTTTCTCGACGCAGTCCACCGTGAGCTGGACGCAGTGTCCGCAATCGTCGGTGGCAATCCTGCCCTGGCCGTCGTCAGTGGCGGCAGCGAAACTCAGCAACAACCGACCATGCTCGGCGTCCCGCTGGAGGATCAGCGGATGGAGTTGCTGGAGAGCGTGATTCCCGAGTTCGTCGCGCATCGACTTCCTGGAACCCCGTACGTGACGTCCAGTCCGTCGTCCATCTCCGGTGAACTGCACACACATGTCGGCGACGGTATCGGCCATTACTTCGGCGTCGGCGGCTACTTGCGACCGCTGTCCGACATCCGCACCGCGCGTGTGCGATTCGCAGCCGAGTGTCTCGCGTTCGCGGTTCCGCCCGAGCGGCGAGCGGTCGACGCGATGTTCGGGACAGCGAATGTCGCAGGCCATCATCCCGATTGGAAATCTGCGATACCGAGGGATCGCGGTTCGTCGTGGGACTTCGAGGATGTCCGCGATCATTACGTGCGGGAGATCTTCGGCGTCGACCCTCACCTCACCCGACGTGACGATGCCGAGCTGTACCTGGATTACGGCCGCGCGGCTGTGTGCGAGGCGGTGCACGCGGCGTACTCGCATTGGCGTCGGGCAGATTCGGAATGTGCAGGTGCTCTGGTGCTGACGCTACGTGACCTCGTACCCGGCGCAGGCTGGGGTTTGCGAGACTCGGCAGGAACGCCGAAAGCACCGTGGTACAGCCTGGCTCGGCTGAGTACACCGATCTGCGTGTTCATCGTGGACGACGGCCTGGACGGACTTGCGATCCAGGCCGCCAACGACACCGGCAACTCGATATCGGGGTATCTCAGAGCCGTGCTGTTCGGTCCGTCGGGCCCGATGGGCGAGCCCGCCGAGGCGCGCATCGCACTCGGGGCGCACACCACCGACAGTGTGTCGCTCGATCGTCTTCTGGGATCCTTCACCGACGCCAATCACGCCTACAGGTTCGGAGGACAGACGTACTCCGCCGTGGTCGTCGAACTGGTCGGCGCGGACGGATCGGTACTGGATCAGGCAACTCATCTGATCGGTGACCGGCATCCTCGACAGAACGATGTCGGTCTGAGCGCCACCGCGGAGAACATAGGACCGGACAAGTGGTCGCTGACGGTGTCGACTCGGTGGGCAGCGCACTACGTGTGCGTGGACATCGACGGCATGAAAGTCAGCGACTCGTGGTTTCACCTGGCGCCAGGGGCGGCGCGGGTACTGACCCTGACAGGGGCGAAGACCACGGTGTCCGGCCACGTGCGCGCGCTCAACTCGATCAAGCGCGCGCAGATCAGCTAGCGGCAATACGGCTGAGACGGCCTCGGACGTAACCGAAACCGGCGGCGCCGACACTGGCCACCACAGCCATCGCTCCCCAGGCACGAACAGGGTTTCCACGGGCCGCAGCAGAAGCTTCACGCCCGACGGCGCGGGGCAGAATCTTTGCCGTGTATGCACGCTCGGACGACAATGCATCCTCGGAACCGATCAACCGTGCAATCGCAGCCTTGGACACGCCTTCGGCGTAACTGCGAGACAACAAGTACCTCGGACGGGTCCTGTCCGCGCTGACCGTGTGGTCCACCACGATCGACGGGTCGAAGACGATCTCTGCCTCCGGATGAGTCTGTCGAAGCCGGATGCACAGCTCGGTTTCCTCGCACCCGAGCGGAATGCGGCCGATGCGGCCGATTCCCGACACGAACCCACCGAGAGCAACGACGGGCTCACGTCTGAAGGACATGTTGGCGCCCATCAGATTGCGCACTGCCGAAGTGGTCGTGGGCTGCCCCCTGTACGTACAGCCCACGATCCAATCCAGCTCGCCCGGTTGACCCGCAACAGCGGTGGGGAGAAAAGGGGGACGCGACGTCGGCCACACAGGGTGGGCAGATCCGCCGACCGCGTAGACCGACGGGTCCGAGTAATGGCCCAGAATCGACGCAAGCCACTCCGACGACCGCGGAGTTGCGTCATCGTCGAGGAAGACGACTACGTCGCCGGTTGCGATGTCCAACGACGTGTTTCGAGCACCGGACAGCCCGCGGGGATGCGCGTTCGCCACCACCGTGACGGTCTCACCACGCGGAAGGAACTGCTCGCGCGCGCGGGCCAGCAGACGATCGTTGTGGTCGATGACGACCAGAAGTTCGGACGCGGGACTCGACTGTGCGAGAACTGCATCGACCGCTGCACTCAGGTCGTCCCAGCGGTCGAGCGTGTACGCGCAGATGACCACCGAGCAACTGGGGGCCGTCGAATCAGGTGCCCCGAGAACAGGTGCCCCGAGAACAGGTGTTGTGGACTGCGCCGCCGTGTTCGCCCCCGATGACCCGTCGGTCACGCCGACTTTTCTTGATACGGAAGTTCTTCGTACACCTCGAAGGCTTCGAACTCGAGGTCCATGTCGGTACGTGCGACATTGGTACGACGGTCGGGACGCGGGATGGAGTTCTTCGCCAGCTTGCGGGCGCGCAGACGCTCGGTGAAGAGCGTGCGCAGGACGCGGAAACCGTCGGAGAACGTGCGTAGGTTGCTCTGCCCGTAGATACGAGCCAGCTCGACGCTGGGTACTTCTTGGATCCGGACATCCGCCTCGGCGAACCGGCAGTTGATGATGGTCTCGATTTCGAAACCGTCGCCCCAGAGCATCTCGCCCGGCACGACATCGTCCTGATCGACCAGTGGAAGATCGAGCACCGGCACCAAGTCACGCCAGAATGCGTTGTAGCCGTAGCACAAGTCCGAGAACTTCGTTCCGAACAGCGTGTTGGCGACGAGGTGCAATCCGCCGTTTCCGGCGCGGCGCAGCGGGGTGATGTCGTGGCTGCCGCCCCCGGCGGTGAACCGGCTGCCCTTGGCGAAATCGGCGCCGGCGAGGAGAGCGTCGACGAAGCGCGGGATCTCGTCTGCGTCGGCAGAGCCGTCCGCGTCGAACATCACGATGATGTCACCGGTAGCAGCTTCGAAACCGCAGGCGAGCGCATTGCCTTTGCCCTTGCGGGTCTGCTTGATGATGCGGATGTCTCCGCGAATCTCGCGCGCGGCATCGATGGTGCCGTCGACGCTGCCCCCGTCCACCAGGACCAGTTCGTAGTCGTGGGACAGAAGGGGCAGTACGTGGCGCAGATTTGCGGCCTCGTTGAGGGTTGGGATGACAACGCTGATGCGAGGGTTCTGGGAGTTCGACATATCCTTTTCCAGACGGGTTGAGTGCAGTGTTTCCGACTGATCTCAGAAGATCTGTGACGCGACCCCCGGCGGATCCACAGAGACGTTTACCTGCGCCCCGCTAAGGGTCAGGATCCCGTTTTCGTTGACTGAGTACAACCTTAAAAGAAGCTACGGGTTTGTCAAGCTACGAATAAACAAACCGTATGGCGGTTTCGAGAGATACCTCATACCGGAGGGAGGTTTAACTGTTCCGTCTCTCGAAGACCATGGTGTCGGTGTCCTGGTAGTGCAACGACCAGGCAGGGTTGGACCGCAACCAGCGCTCGAAGGCCTCAGGAGCGCCGTTCTTCATGAACCCGTAGTAGTTCATGGCCTCCAACGATTGCCGCGTCAGAATGACGTAGGAGGGCGCATCCTGCTGTGACGCCTCCCACTCGAACGCCTCGAGTTGGTCCGGAGTCGGGAATTCCAGCATGTACTCGGGTCCGTAGTAATTCAGCGGAGCGTCGAACATCTCGTTGGCTTCGGCCTGCTCGACGTACTTGGCCGTGGACCGAATGGGATAGCCGGCCGGGTACAGCATCGTGAACTTCGAGCCCGCCGGAGAATTCGCGACCAGAGCCTGCGTGTTCTCGACCTGAGATTTGTTCTCGATGACCAACGGCCACAGGCCGAAATACCCCTGCAGTCCGAACGTTGCTGCGCCGATCGTTCCGGCGAAAGCACCCGCGACCGCCACGCGCGTCGACACCATGCGCACCGTGCTGCGTGCACCCGCGACGTCGGAATCCAGTGCAGCGAGAAGCATCGGCGCGATCAAGAGCACGCAACCGGGGATCGCGTAGAGGTAGACACGGAAGATCGCCTCGCCGCCGTAACTCTGGCCCGCGAGAAGCCCGATGGAACCGAACGCCATCACCATCGGCGCCCAGAACTGCTTCTTCGTTCGCCATGCGTAGACGATCGAGATCATGGCGAGACCGAACACGCCCGCGGACAATGCCCGACAGATGAGTGAGGTCACCTGCTTGCCCAGGATCCCAGGCGTCTGCACGTTGCTGGCTGCATTCTCGACCGGATCGAAACCGGACAGCAGACCGTACGGAGCGACGATGTCCAGACGCGGGATCAGATATCCGATCAAGATCAAAGCCAGCGGGAACATCAACCACCACGGTTTCGCGCGGCGCGTGACGAGCAGGACTCCCGCCACAGCGAACAGCCAATACGGCGTCAACTGGTGAGTCGGCACCAACGCAGCGAACGGGATGAGCGCAAGGAAACCCGCTACACGAAGCTGCGTCGAAGCCATGAACAGGACCAGAAACCCGATGGCGAGAACGAAGCCGAGCGACTGCGGTGCGTAGTAATCCTGCCCCACCCAGTTGACCAGCTCCGCGAGCATCGCAGCGGTCACCGCTGTCCGAGGCCTCAACTTCAGTACACGAGCCAGGGCATAGACGAAGAACGCGATCAACACGTGCATCAGCGGCGCGAAGACATGGGCCAACGACATGATGCCGTACCCGGTCACGTCGCTGAACCACGCCGTGACTACGAAGAAGCTCGGCCACTGAGCGTAGATGTCGATACCGTTCGGTGGCAGTGAACCGAACGACAATATGTACTCGGTGACGGCAACGTGCTTGTACGTCCACTCGTACACAGGCGCATCGGTGACGAGGGTGACGGTGAGACGCTGCACGACGATGGCCGCGGCGATCGAGGCGACCGCCAATCGGAACTGGTTACGTTTGACCGCCACCAGAAATGCCCCGACGACCAACGCCATGCACACCACCAGCACGGGGCCGGTGCCTGCAGTCAGCAAACCGAACTGGGAGTAACCGGCCTTCTCCAGACCCGGTAACGACGGAAGCCAGAGTACGAGGGCTAGCGCGAGCATCAAGCCGGCCACATTGCGTCGTAGAAATTCTCGATTCCACACAGTGCTCGACAGCGTCGCCGCGTGTTCGCCGAGCTGGCGTCGATCGACCAGGCGTCGCAGCCACGTCGACCACCCGGTGGCGTCGGGCCACGCCTTGTGCCTGCGGTACCACAGCAGAGACGAGCCGATCTGGACCAGAGCAACGAGTGCGGTGATCCACCGGGGGTTCCACTGATAACCCCACATGGCAGCGGTTGTCACCAGAGTGAGGACCGCCAAGCTCAGAACCGGAACCGCCGCGACACGAGCACGCGGCGGCACGTAGATCCAGGTCAGAATCGTCGAGCCCGGGCCGGTGAAGATCAGGACCGCCAGGAGGACAGCTCGCACGACAGCAGGAGCGGGAAGCATCGCCAGCCCGGCACACACCGAAGCGACGACGGCTACATCGGCGAATCGGATCTCGGGCCGGGGTGCAGGCAGTGGCGTGACAGCGATCGACGCGCGCCGATCGACCGAAAACTGCCGATCGACCGATGACTGCCGATCGACCGATGACTGCCGATCAACCGATGACTGGGGCACGGTTCACCTCCAACAACGGCTGACGCTTACGCCCTTCCTTACGGCTGCGCCGCAGCGCACCAGGGCCCTTCGCGATGGACAGTAGTTCCATTCTGCCGATGCCGTCGGGTAGATCGCTCGCGAGATCCTCGGGAGGAGAAGCGACCTTGGACATCCTCGCGGACAGCACGACAGTGCTGCCCAGCCGACGGAACGCGACCTTCGCCGCCAGCAATGCCGAGCGCCGGTTCGTCGCCACCGTCGTCAACCATGCACCCAAACCGAGTCCGTACCCCCTGGCCTGGACGGCCAACGCGTCGGAATCCGCACGGTGCCGGTGCCATACGATCGCGGCAGGCTCGTACACCAACTTGTCCCCGGCCATCAGGACGCGGAAGAACATGTCCAGATCCTCGCCGCCGTTCGTCGGCGACCCGACGCCCAGAGCCTCGTCGAAACCGCCGAGGTCGAACATCCGGTCTCGACGCACCGCGAAATTCGCACCGGTCCCGTAGATGCCGACCTGAAACGGGAACAGAGGAACATCCGCAGGCGGATCCGCGAGCGAGAAGATACGGGGCGTGACCGAGCTAGCCCAGCCGACACGTCGATCGAAGTAGGCCTGGGCCTGAGTGCGGATCTCACCGCTCGGAACGATCCCCGAGACACACGCGACGCGGGAGTTCCGTGCAAAACCTCGAGCTATCGAAGACAACCACCGTGCGTCGACCACGACATCGTCGTCGGTGAACGCGACGATCGAGTGCCGTGCCGCGCGCAACCCCGTGTTGCGTGCGCGGGACAGACCGGCAACCGGTTCCGACACGACGCGCACACGGGGGTCACCGAGTTCGGTGACGTAGCGCGTGGTCGCGTCGGTTGCGGACGCATTGTCCACGACGACGACCTCGAAGCTCGGGTAGTCGACCTCCAGAACCGACGCCAGCGCACCACGGAGATGATCGATCCGGTCCCTGGTACAGATCACGACCGTGATGTCCGGCTCGGTGCCGTCACCTTCCGGAAGCGATTCTCCGCCGTGAACGTCGAGCCTGCGGACGGCCTCGACGAGTTCATGAGTGTCGACGCCACCCGAGGTGATCGGGAGATCGACGAAACCGAGCGGGTCGGCAGCTCGACGGACGAGGAGCCGCGCCCGGAAGTAACCCTTCGCGCCGTCGAGGGCGAGACGATCGGGCAGCTCGGCCTCTATGTCGACGTCTCCGATCCACACTGCGCCGTCCCACTCGGGCGGCTGCGCGCTGACGAGAGCCGGTTGGAGAACGGATGGTTTCGGCACGGGGTAGATCCTTTCGGTACTGCACGGGGGTGCTCGTCGAGCAGGGCACTCAGTCGGTTCGGTATCGGACCCAGTCGACGGACATCGTCGCGGGAAATTCGGTGTCGGCGTCGGTCGGGCCGGGCCAGTCGCCTGCAACTGCGACGTTGAACAACAGGTAGAACGGCTTGTCGAACACCCAGTATTCGGAGCCGCCGTCGAGATCTGCCGGAGTGACCGTCTGCAGGACCTGATCGTCCATTCCGATCACTATCTTCTGCGGCGATTTCTCGACCCAGTAGACGTGGTATTCGTCGGCCAGGTTGTTGGCGGGATAACCGGCCAGCTGGACTTTCTGGCTGTTCAAACTCTCTGCCTGCGGGGCGTGCACGCCGATGTGATAGTTGTCCGCCTCGTTCAGCGTCTCGATCACGTCGATCTCGCCGGAAATCGGCCATCCGACATCGTCGATGTCGGTCCCGAGCATCCAGAACGCAGGATGTAGTCCCGCACCTGCCGGCATCTTGATGCGCGCTTCCACACGGCCGTAGGTGAACTCGAACTTGTCCTTGGTCGTCACTCGCGCCGAGGTGTAACCGTCCGGTGTGCGCAGCGCCGATATCGACATGTTGCCGGATCCGTCCTGATACGCATTGCCGACCGAGTCGGTGTAGTTCTGCTTCTCGTTGTTGCCCCAGCCCGTCTGGCCGGTGTCGTAACTCCAACTGCTGGAGTCGATCCTCGATCCGGACGGCCCGTCGAACTGGTCGTAGACCGTGAAACCGTTCACTGCTTCACCGTCCGAGGCCTGCGAACCGGTGGCGTCGGACTGCGGCCACAACTCACGGTAGGCAACGACACCCGCCCCGACGAGCAGCAGCACGACCACAGCCAGGACTGCGAACGACGGCCACAGTCGACGCGGGGGACGCGAGGGACGCGGGGGAGTCCCGGCGGACGGAAGTCGTGATACCTCGACCGTCGGCGGATCATAGCGATGGGTCATCGGCGCCATTCGGCATTCGTGCTGCCGTAGATCGGACGCTCGTCGGTAGCACTGGCAGCAGCGGAGTCCGTCACCACACTGCCCCTCGCCTCACTGCCCGTCACCACGGTGTCCAGGATTTTCAGCCGGCGCGCAGTCCTGTGGTGCGCGACCGCGAGAACGACCGTCGCGACGAGAATCGCGTACACGACGACGCGTTCGATGGTGCCGATGCCCAATCCGAAGTTGTGTCCACCGATGAAGAACAACGATGCGGCCAATCCGATCCACCCGAGGGTCGTGACCGTGATCCGGACCGTACGGTGCAGGGAGCGATGCCCACCCGCCACGATCAGTCCGAGCGAGCCGACGACGAACATCAACGTCGCGCCGAACGAGTGCACGCTGTAGTTCAGACCCTGATTGATCGACCCGGCGACGACGGCGCCCAGTCCGGCGACGGCAAGGAGGACGCCGCCGCGGACGTCGAGCACCCCGGTGACCATCCACGCCACGGCCGCCACGACGAGGGCGACGCCGACCAGCGCGATCGAGACGTCGGCCAGAACGTACAGCTTGCTGCACGGCCAGTTGCCTGTCGGGCCGCAGAACGGAACGCCGAGCTCACTGATGAAGTTGGTCCGGTAGCTGTAGAGACCTCGCCACGTGGCCGCGACGACGAACTCGAACACGAACAGTTGAACTACCGACAAACCTGCCCAGTAGCCGATGCGTGCCCACAGGGACGCGTCCGGTCCGGTGGTCGGTTTGCCGCGCAGAGCCCTACGGGCCTGCTGCATTTGAATGCTCATCGGGACACTTCCTGCGCAGTGAGTAGAGCAGTGGGATCGGACATCGCCAAGTTCAACGCGGACTGTACTGCGTCACGGTCGAAGAAATTGTCGTGGAACGACGCGGTCACGTGAAACACGTCGCGAATGTGCATCGCGGTGATGACGATGGACTCCGGAAGGCTCGGCTCGCTGAGCGGAGCGAAGACACTCGCTTCCGGATCTGCCGTCCACGCGATGCCGTCGAGCTGTGGAATGCGCCCGACGTCGGAGAACGTCAGCCGCGCATCGGCAGTCGCGGGAGCCGTGCTGGTCGCGATGGCCGGAAGAGCGGATCGGGTGCGCAGGTAGGTCATCGTGCTGAGGGCACCGGCAGCGAGCGGGCGGCCCTTGTCGATGGCGTGCGCAACGGATTCGTGCAGTGCGGTGGCGTTCGTCGGGTCGATCCCCTCGAAGTCGATTCCGACTGCGAAGTTGCCGAGCACGATGCCGTCGGTCCGCAGATAACGCCTGCAGTCGAACAGAAACCCAGCCGAAAAGGACGTCGAGATACCGCGTGCGGACAGGGCAGTTGCGATTGCCGCGCACAGAATGGACGTGACGGACACTTCTGGGAGATTCTCCCGCCGCCACGCGCGGATCGCCGCGGGCGCACCGGCAGACGACGTTGCCGTCGCCACGGCAGGCGAGCGTTCCCACGGCACCCGTGCCTGTTCCATCGGCGCCAACGCAGGTGCCACGAGTTCGGCCGGGGGGTTCCCGAACTTGCCGTAGACGACGTCGACGACCTTCCCGGGGTTACGCGCCATCCAACCGGCCAGTGCACGTGGAAGCGGGTTGCGAAGTGTACGTGCCTTCGCCCAAATCGGAAGGTCAGGAACCGCAACAGGATCCGCGAGAAAGGCGAACAGCTCGATCGGCAGAACAGCATCGCTGAATCCGTGCGACAGATCCAACAGCAAGTACTCCCCGGCGAGAACAACGCGGATCGGTACATCGGTCGACACCGACGCAGAAAGCTGCTCCAGCTGACCGACCACGTCGGCGGGGCCGATCGGGGCCGCTTCCGTGACGTGGTCACAGACCGATTCCGGTCGGTAGGACCACCTGCGCGAGGCGGGGTCGACCCGCAACCCGAGACGGCTGGATCGTCCAGAGGACGCGAGCCGTCGCAGCCGTTCCCCGACACGGTCGATCCCACCGAAGTCCGCCGGTCCGAGAGCACAGACGATCCGGCCCTCCGAACGCAACATGTCCATCGCGCTGGCCTTGTATTTCGCTGGGCTCACGGTGCGCCCCTTCCGGGTGCAGGTTTTCGATAAGGAGTATGTAGCGGGTCCACGGTTCGGAGGTGATGAGCACCGGCCGAACTGAATTCGCGATCCTGGGTGCGGTGCGTCGGTCGACCGAAATCACGAGGTGAGTCGTCGCGTGCAGGTGGTGGTGGGTACGGGCCGCTGGGCGGGAACGGGTCCTCGGGCGGCTCTTCGCCGCGCGAGGACAATTCACGGATCCACTTGATCAACGGAACTATCAACACGAGCGCGCCGAACGCTTCCGCGGCGAGGTACGCCCACCCGACGGCAGCGATCCCGAGCGTGGACGACAGAGTCAGTGAGCCGACGATGATGATCGTCGTGGCAACCACTTGAACGACGACGGCGAGCCGCATGCGGCGCTGCACACGTGCCAGGCCGTCGTACAGCGAGCCGATGACCGACAGCGGAATCGTCACTGCCGCCAGCTGGACGATGATGGTGCCGTTCTCGCGGTACTGCTCGCCGACGATGCCCAGACCGAACGGTGCGATGACGGCGAGGAAGAAGGAACCGCCGATGGCCACGATGCACACCATCGTCATGAATCGCTTGGTGAGTCGGTTGAACTGCTCGGGGTTGGCCGCGACTTCGGCGACGAACGGACCGACGAGCACGCTGATGAGAATGTAGAGCGCGCTCACGATCGACCATGTCAACGAGAAGTACGCGTTGTCCTCGGCCCCCAGGGTGGCCACCACGATCATCGGGACGAGCAACGGAGCGAGCGAGCCCAGCGCAGTGATGCCGTAAGCGGAACCGAAGTAGGACCACAGTTCACGCCTCGGAGGAAGATCCGGCTCCGACTTGTAGCGCGGCTCGTTCCTGAGGTTCTTCAGAATCGCTCGGAAGACGACGACCGATGCGATGACCGCGGGGACTGCCCACGCCGCGATGATCGAGGTGCTGCGCGCGGTCGAGAACAGAGCAAGCAGGAGAGCGAACTTCACGACAGCGTGAAAAACGTTCTTTCCGGCAGCCCACCGCGCGACTCCCAGCCCGGACGACGTCTGGTCCTGCAGCGCGAAGACAGCGAGAACCGCGACGAAAGGTGGGAACGACACGATCTCGGCCGTGGTCGTGAACATCTTGTCCACCGGTGCGACGAGGAGAAATCCGCAGCCCAGCAGGAACGCGAACGCCGTGACAGTGATGTACCCCCGCACGACGAAGGACTTGGCGAGCCTGCCGGAAACCGGAAGGAAGCGTTCGTACATCGACCCGAGGCTCAAGTTGGACAGGGTCGAGAGCATCACCGCAGACGTGATCACGGCTGACGCGCTGCCGACCTCCGCGACCGGGTAGAGGCGTCCGGCTGCGGCCCAGAACAACAGACCGAGACCGCCGGTCACGACGGTGGAGAGCATCATCGCCAACGAGTTCAGCGCAAGATTGCGGTCGGAGCTCTTGGTGTCGGTGCCCGACGTGCTCTGCTCGGACGTGTCCAGGTTCGCGGACTGCAGCAGCGGGGTGCCGTGCAGATGAGGCTCGGGTGCCTGCACTTTCTGGATCGGCATGGTGTGAGCCATGAGACCCATGTCCCAGCGAACCGGTTCGAGCGGATACCACTCGAGCCGTTGCAGATTGTCGTGCCGGGGCGGAGCAATTTTCGGAGCGCGGTGCTTCACAGCCGATTCCACCCGATCGGCACGGGAGGCGATGCAGAGACGATGTCGATGTCGAAGGACTCGGCGGCAGCCTGGAGCAACTCGGCGCGCACGGTCTCTCGCAGGTCTCGGCCGTACAGCGAGTGGTCACCACTGTCGAAGGACTTCACGACAGCCGGCCGCGCCGCCCCGCCGTGTCGACGCCTCGTCGCACGCTTACCGCGCAGCCGTTCCATCCCTTCGGGACCGCGGTTGTCGACGAACCACGCAGTGTCGGTGGGTGAGAGAAGCACGGTGGTGCGCACGTTGCCGGCTTCGAGCAGACGCAGGGAGATCTCCGGCACCTGAATCAGCCCGCGGTTTCCAAGCCAGAACCACAGTGGGTACGGCATAGCCGACTGCGCGCGGTTCTTCACTGTGACTCCGATGTCGTGGAGTGCGTCGAGAGCTTTGCCGCGCAGACCTGTGTCCTCGGTGTGCATCGAGGATCGTTTGACGAATTCCAGGCGCTTCGTCGTCCAGTCGAGTGTGTTGAGCAAGACAGCGGAGCCGACGCCCAACTCGCGTGCGGCGTAGCTGGAGTACCACGAGCCCGAGCACATGCCGGCAACCATGACGTTCCGCGGCGCAGTTCCTGCTGCTCGGACGGCAGCGAGAGCGTCCTCGTTGCCCGCGTCGCTGTAGAGTCGGGTGATCTCGTCGTCGAGGACCTCGCCGCTTTCGCCGGTACCACGGCGGTCGAAACGCAGTGTCGATACGCCCTGTGCAGCAAGCACTCTCGACAACTCGACCCAACTTCGGACCGGGCCGACGCGGTGCTCGTTCGCCGTCGGATAGAACACGACCGTCGGTCCGCCGGGAATGCACTCCGACGAGTACGTGCGAATGCCGAACAGTGCGTCGGGACCGAGAGATTCGATCTCCTCACGGACCGTGCCGAGGTTCGAGACGGCGCGCAACGGTACGGACACCTCGCCGGCGTCGGCGCCGAACTTGTCGGCAATCCACTCCGCGATGTACACGATGTCCGACGTCGGAAGCTCGACCTCGAAATCGCTCGGTTCGAGAAACGCGTCGTGGCGGGACAATGTGTGTTCGTCGGCGTTCTGGTTCGCGACGACGGTGCGAATCGGCTTGGAGTCGGCCCGCTCGGATCTGGTCGCAACCAGGACGGGTGCCGTGAGCGACGGCAGCGCGGTGGTGTCCAGGCGTCCGAGCGCTTTCGCGGCATCGGGGTGCAGTACGGCGCCGATGATCGACACTCTGGGGTCGACGTCCGAGTCCTGGGTCACGCTGACCGAGTACAGGGCCTTCTGCTCGTGGACGTAGGACCGGCCGCGCACCACAGGATCCCACAGGGTGATCGCAGTGAGAGGTCCGACGTCCGACGCAACGGACGCGGCAAGCAGTGCACCCGCACGCAGCCCTACCAATGCGACGTCGGTGACGCCGCATCCGCGCACGTAATCGACGGCCGTCGCGATGCTGCGCTGCCACAGTGCGACGTTGTCCGGTGCATCCTGTGCTCCGTACGAGTCACCGGTACCGGCATAATCGAATCGAAGGACCAGAAGCCCTCGTGCGCACAGTTTCTGCGCCAGAAGTGTCATGCCGCGATAGGAGTCGACCTGCTCCTTACCGAGAGGCGGGCAGAGGACGACTGCGCCCCGCGCGAGGCCACCGGCGGGAACGTGAACCGTCCCGAAGAGGCCGGCGTCCTCGGGCCCGAACCACGTCGAATACTTCCCCTCGGCAGTCGGATCGGCCGCGCGGGCCACGTCGGCGTTGTGCAGGGCAGTACTTCGACCGTTCACTTCGGCGTCCTTCCTATCGGGTCGAGGGGGGAGACGAGCTGAGAGATGCCCGGCCGTGAGGGTCAGGACAGGGCGGCGGGCCACTTGCTGCGGTCGAGACCATGCGTGCGCAACATCGCCAACGCGATGCGCTCCATGCCGAATCCGACGCACGCACTGTGCGCGGGCTCGCCGTCGACGGTGTGAATCCCGAAAGTGTGCCCGAAGTGGTCACGGTGGCAGTTGCACGAGACGACCGCGGTGCCGTCGTCGAGGTCTCCGTAGAGCTTGACGACGAGCTCGGTCTTGAGATTCTCGTTTCTCTGGTTCGCGGCCAGCATGCGGCCAGCGCGACCGAAGAAGGGATCGTTGGCGATGACTGCCTCTGCCTCCAACCCGAGATCGGCGAGGACCTCCAGTCCTCGGTCGACCCACCGCTCTCGGTGAGCGATGGCGTCGTCGGGCGTACCGACACGCACGTACTCGTGCATCCGGAAGGCCTGCATCCGCGCGGGATCGACGGCAGGCTCGTGGCGGAAGCAGTAGCCGTATATGTCGAGCAGGCGACCGTTCTCCGGCAACGTTCCGGTCATCATCGAGTACGAGGGATGGCATGCGGCCGATACCAGCATGGTGCCCGCGGATTCGAGGTGGTGATCCCAGTCCTTGCCTTCCGAACGGTCGGCGAGGAGTGCGGCGTGAGCCTTGTTGTCCCCGTCGAACGTGTTGATCGCGCCGGTGAGGTTGGGGAACGACGCGATGTAGTCGGTGCGCTCGAAGGCTTCACGCGGAAAGACCGGGGGGAAGCGGAATCTCGGTGCGGCGTAACCGTGCTCGGATGCACCCGCAGCCTTCACTCGCTCGTCGATGGTCTCGATGATGTCCTCGAATTCGCCGGATCGGCCGTACAGGCCTTCGACGGAACTGGGGACCAGCAGACCGGCCTCGACGAGTTCGTTGCGGAACAGTGCGCGCGCGGTGTCCAGTTCGGTGGCGTCGTGGGTGACAGTCATCTATTTCCCCTTGTACACGAGTGCGAGCTGCGAATTGTGGCCGAGGATGCGCTCGTTGCTGACCATGATGGCCGACCCGTGCGCATCGCGGAGGTGGCGACCGATACTGAGCTCGCCGTCCTGTCGATAACCGGAGATACCGCAGATCTGCAACGCTTTTCCGACGATGTCTATGACGAGCGTCGACGCAGTCACCTTGACGTTGTTGATCTTCACGGCGAACCCGATCGCCCCCAGGTCTGCGGGGGAATCCGAGATCGCTTCGAACTTGCCCGCGGCTCCGAACACCGTGTCCACCAACTGCTCGTGCACCACGTAGAGCTCGGCGAGGCGTAGTGCCGCGGGCGGTGTGACACCAGGCGTGCGACTGGCTGCTTTACGAACCGACTTGCGCGCCTTGGCAACTGCGGCGTCGGCGATACCGAGCCACGCTGCACCCCACAGGACGTGGGCTGCGGGGAGCATCGTCTGCGCCGAGATGTCTCCGTAATTGTCGCCCAGAATGTTCGACGACGTCGTCGACGCCTCCAGCTGGAATCCGGGACTGCATGTTCCGCGGAATCCCAACGTGTTCCACTCGCCGGTCCTGGTGAGCACCACGTCCGGCTTCTCGCAGACGACGAGCACCTGATCGCTCGGAGGGCTGTCCACCGAGCGGCGCGCCGTCGCGAGCACGAACTGTGCGTACTCACCGTAGGAGATCACCGGTGCGGTCTTGGAGAGCGTGATGTTCTCCCCGTTGTACTCCACGGCGCAGCCGCTGGTGCGGACGTCGCCACCGATGTTGATCTCGGTGGTAGCCGATGCGACGAGAGGCTGCTCCTCGGCGAGACGCTGCAGCAGCGCGATCATCGCGTCGGATTTGCCGTGGCGAACGATGGACAGCACCTGAGACTGGTGCATCACGAAGATCATCGCCGAGGACGCGCACTCCGCTCCGAGGGAGCGGGCAATGTGCGCGAGATCGGTCAGGGACTGCCCACCGCCGCCGAACTCCGTGGGAATGCCCGCAGCGAGCAGCCCTGCTCCGCGCATGGCTTCGACGGATTCCGCCGGGAAGCGTGCGTCGTGGTCGACCGAGTCGGCGTGCTCGCGCAACACGGCGAGAACATCGGACAGCGTCGGGGCGTCGGTCTGGTAGACGGTGGACACCGGCGATCAGTCCGTCAGCTGCGCGAGCGCGGTGGCGATGGCGTCGATGCTGCCGAACGTGGACTTCTGCAGCATCGTGTCCGGGAACTCCACGTCGAACTCGTCTTCGAGTGCGATCATGACGTTGACGCTCGCGTGCGAGGTCAGACCGTTGTCGTACAAATCCGCGTCCGTCTCGATGTCCGCCGCGGACACCGGCATCTTTCCGAACTTGTCCAGAACATCCCGAACGCGAGCAACGTCACCAGAATTGAGCGTCTCCACCCGAGTACCTCCACCGAATCTCGTTGATGTCCGAGACCGGACGGCCTCGACTTTCGACCGTGGGTAGGAAGTGGCATTGCTGTTCCAACCCAGAAGTCTCCCCAGACCCACCCAAACAATATCTTAGATTGTTTTGAAGCGTTACCAAGTCGGGGTAGTTTGCTCTCGGATTCGTTTTCCGGCTCCGTGCCACCTGGCGGAAACCTACCTGCGGTGTGGTAGATGTCGCATCTGTCGGAGTTCGATCGACGGCCACGGCCGTTGACGCAAAGTACAGTGGTCATGGGGTCGGGACCTAAAAAATTCGAAGGAAACACGTACCGATGGGTGGAGTCTGCGGCGTGGCCGTGGAGTCCGATGCCGTCCGCATCTCATATTTCCGAGACGGACGACGCATCGAGGACTCGATAGATGCCGAGGGAGCCAAGTGGCTCCTGAACGGCAAACTGGCCGACTGCGGACCATTCGACGACGTCGTCCTCACCGGTCGCGACTCGGACGCCGTCGGAACTCTGCTGGCCTCGATCGACGCCGGCGACAGCTCGACGATCCGGATGGTCGACGAGTCCGCCGCCCTTCTCGCCTACGCGCGGTCCGTCGACGAACTCGCGAACGCACGGGCGCTCCTCGTGCTCGACCTGGGGCGGTACGGCACTTCCGCGTTCACGCTCGACGTCGCCGCCGGTCAAGTCACTCGGACGTCGCGGCGCGCTGCGTTCTCCGGCGAAGTACTCGATGACATCGTCGAGCGTCTCGTCATGGCCAAGGGCATCCTTCCGCCCGCCCACGGGGGAGAGGCCGAGCGGGAGTACCGCGCGTTCTTCCGCGAATTGAAAGAGTTGATCACCGAGTCGGCCGGCGTACGGGCGCCGGGTAACGGACCCATGCTGCTCACCCGCGAAGAGTTCGAGGAAGCAATTGCCTCTTCTCTGTTGCAGACTCTCGCATGGGCGTCCCCGGAAGACCCCGACGCAGTCCTGCTCGTCGGCGGGCAAGCTCGGATTCCGCTGGTCAGAACCCTCGTCGAGCAAGAATGGGACTGCCCTCTGGTCGTCCCGGAGTCACCCGTATCGGTTTTCGTGGAGGGGGCAGCACTCGAAGCCCTCCCGGCCGAGCCGGAAGTAGACCTCGACGAGGTTCTGGAGGAGCAGTACCCGGGGTTGTTCGACGAGTCCGACGCCGCCGAGTGGAACGACGACGGCACGGACGTCCTGGAAGTCCAGACGCTCGACGACACCGAAGCACCCACCACACCCCTTCGCATCGTCGCGCCCGGGCCTGCGGAGCCTGTTCACAGCCGGGAAGCCGCCTCGCACCCCGGGCCCCGTACGCAGACCGAAACCGACAAGTCTTCGACCGAGGCAGCAGCCCCGAAGCCTCGTCGGCGTCTGCGGTGGTCCGTTCGAGACGCAACCGGAATGGCCGCCGTCGCGGCAGTCGTGGTGCTGGTGTGGGCAGTCGTCTTCGTCCGTGGTGACACGCCCCCACCTCCGGGAATCGGAATCGATCCCGTCGACAGCCCGACGAGTCAGGTTTCCGTCGCCGAAGGGGTCCCCGCCGCCGCTCCTCTCGATCCGGCTTCTCTCGATCCGGTTGCTCCCGATCCGGGTGCTCCCGACCCCGTGGTGCCCGATCCCGGAGTGCCCGATCCCGGAGTGCCCGGTGCGCTGCCGGACGGGACGGAGATCGTCGACCAGAACGAAACCGTCGACCCGGAGTTCGGGGACGAGCAGTATGCCGAAGTCGGTTTCGGGTCCGGTACCGGGCTCGACGTCGTCAACTGAGCACGCAGCGCCTCGGGCCAGAGCCGCACCGGCTCTTCGCAACCGGTAGCGTGGCGCTTCGAGGACGATCCCTTCTCGTCCGACCGTGCATTTCGAAACGAGGCAGTCGATGACCGTGTTGCTGGGGGTGTCCATGGGCGCCCATGCCGTCCGTATGGCCCTGCCCCGGAACGGCACAGCCGTCCTGCCGCCCCGCGTTCTCGAAGCTCCGCAGCAACTGTTCTTCCGCAACCAGGTGATCGACACCGTCGACGACGACGTCGAATACCTTGCTGCCGAGTCCATCAGTGCTGTCGCCGCGGAGTCCGAACCGTCGATGTCCACCGGTGTCGCCTACCGCGACGAGCATCAGGCCGACACGTTGGTACGCGCTCTCGACAATCAGCACCTGCACAACTACCGCCTGGTGCACGAGGTGGAAGCAGTCGTCGAATACCTGGTGGCCAGTGGCGAGGCAGCCGGATTCTCCTCGGTGGCGCTGTACGACCTCGGAAGTTCGGGACTGAACGTCAGTGTCGTGGACCTGGACTCTCGTCGCGTCGTCACGACACGTCGCACCACCGAGTTCAGTGGAGACCGATTCGACGAGATTCTCCGGGACAACCAACTGCAGCGGCTTCACAAGCCGCTTGATGCACCGGACATCGACCTGTTCACCCGACGCTGCCGCGTCGCGAAGGAACGCCTGTCCGGCAACGACGCCGTGTGCCTGCCGGACGAGAGCGGAATGATCCTGCTCTCACGGGACAGCTACGAGACTCTGATCACCGACGAGGTCGATCGATCCATCGAGTTCGCGCGCGACGTGCTCATCGCCGCGCACGTACCCATCGACGCCGTGGTTCTGGTCGGCGGCGGGTCTCGTATCCCGCTCGTTCGGAAGCGGGTGGGCCCGTCGCTCGATCTTCCCGCGCTCACACCCAACGAGCCGGAATCGGTCGCCGCCCGCGGCGCAGCGCTCTCGGCAAGGCCTGCGGAGGGTCAGGGTGCGAAGGGTCAGAGTGCGCAGGGACAGGGTGCGAAGGGGCACGTTGCAGCGCCCTCGCGTCCCAGTGCCTCCGGCGCGCCGAACGGTCGCCCGGTACCCGCGCGTCCTGCAGCGTTCGCCGCACCCGCCGCGCCCCGCCCGACCGACGCAACCCCGACGATCTCGATTTCCCGCGACGACCTTCCCGCCGACCTGCCGCCTCTGGTGAGCGCAGCGGCCCTGTCCGCTGCCTCGGCTCCCAGCCGTGCGACGCCCCCGCCACCGCCTTTCACGCCCCCGCCTCTCACGCCCCCGCCTCTCACGCCCCCGCCGTTCACGACACCGCCGGTACCTCCCATCGAACCGGCGCCGCCCACGGGACCGGAACCGGAAGAGCCGTCGAGTTCGGTATCCGAGCGTCCGGTGTCCGAGCGTCCGGTATCCGAGCAGCCAGCGTCCGAGCAGCCGGTGGCCCATTTCGCGTTGAAGAACGTCTACTGGCTCGATGCAGCCTACGAGGACGACGATGGCGAGGACGAGTCCGAGCGGACCCGTCGTCGAGTCCGCTCCTGGTCCGTCGTCGGGGTCGCCGCGGCAGCGGTGATTGCCCTGTCCGGGTTTCTTCTGACCAGGCCGAGCAGTGAGCCGGCTGTGGTCGACACTGCGGTGACTCAGGCGCCCAGTGCTGCGGCGACGACACCGCCGTCGGCGGCCCCGAGCACACCCGTCGCGCCGGTCGCCCCACCGCCGCCGGTCACGACCACCACGGAAGCGCCTGCGCCGACCGAGGCCACCGTCGCCCCGCAGCAGCCGCAGAGCGTCGAAACTCAGGTGACGGAGACCCAGCAAGAGCCGCCGCCTGCTCCGACGCAGCAGGTTCCCGAACCTGCGCCCGCCCCGCCGCCGCTGATTCCCGGGTTGCCGGACTTCACGTTGCCGACCATTCCGCCGCTGTTCCCGCCTGCGCCCTAGTTCAGCGGGACGGGCTGTTGCGGGGCCTGACGTGTTCGAAGATCAGAATCGTCTCCGTCGCGGCGACGGCCGGGTGCGCGCTGAGGTTGTCGACGACGAAATCGCGTAGTGCAGCGGTGTCCACCGTGGCGATCTGAACGAGGAAGTCGTCCGCTCCTGCGATGAAGTAGATGTTGAGCACCTCTTCCAGCGCCGCGATCTGGCTCCCGAACTGGCTGATTCGCTTGCGTGCATCGGCCTGCAGTCGCACCGAGATCATCGCCTGAATGCCCTGCCCCAATGCCTCGGGGTCGATCTCGGCGTGAAACCCGCGGATGACCCCGCGTTCGACGAGCGACCTCACTCGGCTGAGTGCGGTCGACGGGGCGATCCCGGCGGCCGCAGCCAGGGCGTTGTTGGGGATGCGGGCGTCACGGCGCAGTTCGTCGATCAGGATGTGGTCGATGTCGTCGAGTCGGACGTGCCGAACATCGTTCGATGGGCGACCCTTCGTGGGGCGTCCTGCGGAATTTTCCGAAGACATGATGCGACTGTACAGAATTATGTTCACATCGGTTGTGGCTTCACCGCTGATAATTCAGTGTTGGCGTACCAGCTCATCCATCCGGCATAGGAGCACGTCATGAAAATCGGAATTCCACGCGAGATCAAGAACCACGAGTACCGGGTGGCCATCACTCCGGCCGGCGTTCACGAATTGGTCTCGCGCGGACACGAAGTCATCATCGAAACCGAAGCCGGAGCAGGATCGTCGCTGCGCGACACCGACTTCAAAGCGGCGGGCGCTCAGATCTTCACTTCCGCGGACGAGGTCTGGGACGCTGCGGATCTACTGCTGAAGGTAAAAGAGCCGATCGCCGAGGAGTATCACCGGCTGCGCTCGGGCCAGGTGCTGTTCACGTACCTCCACCTCGCGGCGTCGAAGGAGTGCACGGACGCGTTGCTGGCGTCGGGAACCACGTCGATCGCCTACGAGACCGTCACCGCTCCGGACGGAACGCTGCCCCTGCTCGCGCCGATGAGCGAGGTCGCCGGTCGACTCGCACCGCAGGCCGGGGCATATCACATGATGGCCAGCGGAGGTGGGCGCGGAGTTCTGATGGGCGGAGTCCCCGGAGTGCGCCCCGCCAACGTCGTCGTGATCGGAGCCGGTGTGTCCGGCCGTAACGCAGTGGCCGTCGCTCACGGCATGCACGCCGACGTCACCGTGCTGGACCTGAACGTCAAGGCGCTCAGAGCAATCGACGACCACTACAAGGGCGCCGTGAAAACGGTGGTGTCCAACGCACTCGAGCTCGAGCACGCTGTTCTCGATGCGGACATGGTGATCGGCGCCGTGCTGGTTCCCGGCGCGAAGGCTCCGAAGCTCGTCTCCAACAGTCTGGTACAGCGCATGAAGCCGGGCTCGGTTCTCGTCGACATCGCAATCGATCAGGGAGGCTGCTTCGCGGACTCGCGTCCCACGACGCACGCCGATCCGACGTATCGTGTTCACGAATCGGTGTTCTACTGCGTCGCGAACATGCCGGGCGCCGTCCCGCGCACCTCCACCTACGCGTTGACGAACGCGACTCTGCCGTACGTGATCTCACTGGCGGACAAGGGATGGGAAGCCGCCGTAGCCCAGGATTCCGGACTGAAAGCAGGGTTGAGCACCCACGCAGGCGAACTGCTGTCCGAGACCGTCGCCGCAGCATTTGCCTGACACTCAGCGTGAATGGCGACCGGACTTCTTCGGGCCCGCCCGCTTCGGTCCGGACACTCCGCCCGGGCGAGCGAGCAGTGCGGCGATGCCCGTCGTCAACGGAACGGACAGGGCAAGGGCGACGCCACCGACGGACGACCGCACGATCTCGATCGCCACGGCGTCACCCGTCAGCACGTCCTGGATGGACCGGCCCGCCACGCTGAACAACAACAGCAACGGCAGCGCTCCACCGGCGTACGCGAGCACGAGGGTGTACACCGTGCTCGCGATGTGGTCGCGGCCGACACGCATCGCCGAGGAGAAGATCTGCCGTCGGGTGGCGGTGGCGTCGGCGGACGCGATCTCGAACGCCGCCGACGCCTGCGTGATGGTCACGTCGTTCAGCACACCGAGCGATCCGATGATGAAGCCGGCGAGCAGCAGTCCGGTGATGCTCACCTGCTGGATGTAGGCCTGGACGTCGGTGTTCTGTTCCTCCGACAGACCCGTCAGATGAGTCATTCGGATCGCGACGTAGGACAACACCGCAGCGAGTGCCATCGACGTCAATGTCCCGAGCAGCGCAGAGCTCGTGCGTAGGTTCACTCCGTGCGCCAGATACAGCACCGCGTACAGGATGATCGACCCCGCCACCAGTGCAACAGGAATCGCCGGGGCGCCGTCGAGCAACGCAGGCAACATGAAACCGACGAGAACGGCGAAGGCGATGATCAAGCCGATCAACGCACGGAAACCGCGCCACCGGGCCACGACGCAGATGACGACCGCGAAGACGCCGACGATGATCGACAGCGGCAGCCCGCGCGCGAAATCGTTGAACGAATACTGCGTCGTTCCGTTCGGATCGGTCTGCCGCACCAGTCGCACGCTCTCACCGGTACGGATGTCGGGTTGGCCTGGACCGGGCACGATCTCGATGAGAGTTCGTGTGCCCGCGTTCGGCCCGGAATCGATCGTCACGATGCTGCGCTGGCATTCGTAGCCGGCACCGATCGGTGGCGTCGGATTACCGGTGAAGACGCGTCCGGCGGAACCGCTGCCGCAGGCGCCGATGTCCTGGGACACGACCGTCCCGGCCTCGGTGTTCACGGCCCCGCCACCGGAGGTCTGGAACGGAAGCGGGATCTCGACACTCTGTTTGCTCGGCCAGAGCAGCACTGCTCCGGCAACGACAGCGAGACCGATGGCCAACAGCAGGCCGATCACTATCCGGGCGGCGACGGGTCCGAGCGGAGCCGGCTCGTTGCTGTGACCGTGACCGTGTCCGTGCCCGTGTGAATCCACGGTGCAAGGCTAGTGCGTGACGGCGCGTCGGACCCAGCGCGACGCGGGGGTCGGGAGGTTTGGGAGCTCGGTGGCGGGGAGCAGGGGGGGGCGTCCCCCGCCACCTTCCTGATCGCCCCGGGGGGGGTGGGGTACGACCAGTGCTCGGGCACACTAGGTGCCGACCGCCAATCTACAGAAACTTGTGTCCGTGTGTAGAGCAGCGGGGATGTTTTTTGCGTCACTTTTCAATCACTTTCCCTACTTTCCCGTCAGGTGACGGGGCGGGTCGAAGTGAAAAAGCGAGACAACCGCTCTACTGCTTGTACGACGCCAGGAAGTTCCCGAACCTCTCGATGGCGACGGACAGGTCGCGAGCCCACGGCAACGTCACGATGCGGAGATGGTCGTGCCCGGGCCAGTTGAAGCCGGTGCCCTGGACGACGAGGATCTTCTCCTGCAGCAACAGATCCTGCACGAGCTTCTCGTCGTCGTGGATCTCGTGCACCTCGGGGTCGAGACGCGGGAACGCATACAGCGCGCCGCGGGGCTTCACACACGAGACGCCGTCGATGGCGTTGAGTTTCTCCCACGCGACATCGCGCTGTTCGAGCAAGCGGCCACCGGGCAGGATCAGATCCTCGATGCTCTGATGGCCACCCAGCGCTACCTGAATTGCGTGCTGCGCAGGCACGTTCGGGCACAGGCGAGTCGACGCCAGCAGGTCGATGCCCTCGATGAAGCCGGCTGCGTGTTCCTTCGGACCGGTGATCGCGAGCCAACCGGAGCGGTAGCCCGCGACGCGATACGCCTTGGACAACCCGTTGTAGGTCAGGCAGAGCAGGTCGGGAGCCAGGCTCGCCAACGAGGTGTGCTCGGCATCGTCGTACAGGATCCGGTCGTAGATCTCGTCGGCCAGCAACAGCAGTTGGTACTTGCGGGCGAGGTCGACGATGCCCTTCAGGACTTCCTTCGAGTAGACCGCGCCCGTCGGGTTGTTGGGGTTGATCACCAACAGTGCGACGGTCTTCGGGGTGATCTTCGATTCGATGTCCGCGAGGTCGGGGTTCCACCCGTTCTCCTCGTCGCACAGATAGTGCACGGCCTTGCCGCCCGACAGCGTGGTCATCGCCGTCCACAGTGGGTAGTCCGGCGCCGGAATCAGCACCTCGTCCCCGTCGTCGAGCAGGGCCTGCATCGTCATGGTGATCAGCTCGGACACGCCGTTGCCCAGATAGATGTCGTCGACGTCGACCTCGGGGAAGCCTGGCTCCAGCTCGTACCGGGTGACGATGGCACGGCGAGCGGACAGGATGCCCTTCGATTCCGAGTAACCCTGGGCGTAGGGGAGCGCGGCAATCATGTCGCGAACGATCACGTCGGGCGCCTCGAAACCGAACGGCGCGGGGTTGCCGATGTTCAGCTTGAGGATGCGGTGCCCTTCCGCTTCCAGCCGCGCCGCGTGGGCGTGTACCGGCCCACGGATCTCGTACAGCACGTTCTGCAGCTTCGTGGACTGTTGCAGTGTGCGATGGCGCGTCGGGTGGATCGTCTGCGGATGGCTCACGCCCCTTATCGTGCCAGGTGAGGTTCTCTCACCGCGAGCGGATTACTTGTCGGTAATCGGTGCGACAATCGATGGCATGTGTGGACGGTATGCCAGCACCCAGAGCGACAGCGATCTCCGTGCGGTGTTCGACATCGCAGAATCGGTGGGCGAGGAGCTTCCCCCGTCCTACAACGTCGCGCCGACGCAGACCGTGCGTACGGTGCTGGAACGCATCCCCAAGGACGAGCCGGAGTCCGACGCCGTACGTCAGCTCCGGTCGGTGCGGTGGGGCCTGATTCCGTCGTGGTCCAAGGACGCCAAGATCGGCAGCCGGATGATCAACGCGCGCTCGGAGACCATCACCGAGAAGCCGTCGTTCAAGAAAGCTGCGTCGAAGCGTCGGTGCATCGTCCCTGCCGACGGTTACTACGAGTGGGAGAAGCGCGACGGAGCGAAGGTGCCGTACTTCCTGCATGCCGAAGGTGTCCTGGCCATGGCCGGTCTGTACGAGCTGTGGCGTGACCCCACGAAGGCCGACGACGACGAGGATCGCTGGGTATGGTCCGTCACCGTGCTGACGGCGCCTGCAGCCGATGCGCTCGGGCACATCCACGATCGTTCGCCGGTGGTCATCCCGGAGAACCTTCGTGACGACTGGCTCAACCCGTCCATCACGAAGTTGGAATCGGTGCAGGACATGCTGGCCACTATTCCCGAGCCCCGGTTGCTCCCCTACGAGGTAGGAACGGCAGTCAACAGTGTGCGCAACAACAGCCCCGAGCTGTTGAATCCGGTCGCTTAACGTAGCCGCCGTGCGCAGACGGCTCGCATCCTCTCGCGGGTCTCGTCGTCCACGGTCTTGCCTGCCGGTCCGTCGAGCAGAGCGCTGAGGCGGGTGAAGTAGGACTGCGCTGCTAGGCCGAAGTGGACATAGATGTCCTCGTCGCTGCCTCCGCCGTAGCCGTACCAGGATCGGCCGAATGCCAGGATTGCGTCGTCGACGCTGTTCGATGTCGTGTTGCGCACGGTTCCCCCTTAGGTCGAGACTTCATTCTGTCCAGCGCATTTATCCGGGGGATGAACGCAACGTAACGACCGCAGCTCGCACGTGGCTTGTCCGCTTGCCTACGCTGGTTCGCATGACTGCGACCTCGTTGCCCTTCGGTTCCTGGCCGTCTCCGATTTCCGCTGCGGATCTGTCCGCGAGCGGCCATCCGGTAGAGGGCGGACGCTTCGTCGGCGACGAGATCCGGTGGGCCGAGATGCGGCCGACGGAGGGTGGCAGGACGACGGTGTGTCGGCACCTGAACGGGCAAGTCGAGACCTTGATACCGGAGCCGTACAACGTGCGTACCCGTGTCCACGAATACGGGGGCGGAGCATGGACCACCGTGCCCGACGGGCGAATCGTGTTCTCCGAGTTCTCCGATCAGCGCGTCTACGTCACCCGTCCCGGCGAGACTCCGGTTCCGCTGACGCCGAAGCCCGAGACCCCGTCGTCGGTGCGCTACGGCGAACTGACGGTGGTCGGCGACGAGGTCATCGCTGTCCGTGAGGTGCACGACGGTACGGCAGTCGCCCGCGACATCTGCGCAATTCGGCTCGACGGAACGGGCGTCCGGTCTTTGGTGTCCGGATCTCACTTCCTCGCGTTCCCTCGCTTGTCTCCCGGTGGAAGCAAGTTGGCGTGGATCGCGTGGGATCACCCTCGGATGCCCTGGGATGGAACCGAGTTGCGGGTTCTCGACCTGTCCACCGGTGAGATCACCGTGGTGCTCGGAGGCAAAGAAGAGTCCGTTCTGCAGCCCGAGTGGATCGACGAGGACACCCTGTACGTCGTCAGCGACCGAACCGGCTGGTGGAACATCTACCGGGCCGACCTGACCGGTAATGCCACTGCACTGCATGTCGCGGAAGCCGATTTCGGAGCCCCACTGTGGCAGCTCGGAGCTCGGTGGTACTCGGTGTTGGACGACGGAAAGCTGCTGACCGTCCGTACTTTCGGGACGGACACCCTTGCCGTGCTCGACCCCGCGACGGGCAGCCTGCAGGACATCGATCTGCCGGGGCTCACGTCGGTGACGCTCGGCGCGCGCAACGGAACATCGGTCTTGCTCAAAGCCGGTGGCGCCCACAGCCCGAGCGGGCTGCGACTGCTCGACCTCGAATCCGGCGACACGACGCTGGTGCGTTCCGGACTCGAAACCGTCCCCGACGCCGACTACCTCCCCCACGGTGAGCCGGTCACGTTCCAGGGGCCCGAACGCGAAGTTCACGCCATCGCCTACGCGCCACGCAATCCGGACTACACCGGGCTGGACGGCGAATTGCCACCCTATGTGGCATTCGTCCACGGTGGCCCGACAGCGCACGTCGCGCCTGCGTTGAATCCGGTGTTCGCGTACTTCACCAGCCGGGGCATCGGAGTCGTCGACGTCAACTACGGCGGATCGAGCGGATACGGCCGCGAATACCGGAACAGACTGCGAGGCCAGTGGGGAATCGTCGACGTCGAGGACACCGTCGCCGCTGTCCGCGGCCTCGCCGATACAGGCCTGGCCG
This sequence comes from Rhodococcus sp. NPDC057297, assembly GCF_042667435.1. NCBI lineage: Bacteria > Bacillati > Actinomycetota > Actinomycetes > Mycobacteriales > Nocardiaceae > Rhodococcus > Rhodococcus sp. NPDC057297. Next base: position 1,058,185 of record NZ_JBHUZE010000001.1, read on the forward strand.
ATCCGGCGCGTCTGGCCATCGAGGGTGGTTCGGCCGGCGGCTGGACCGTGCTCGCTGCGCTGACGTCGTCGGATGTCTTTGCCTGTGGTGCATCGTATTACGGCGTCGCCGAGCTGGAGATGTTCGTCGCCGAGACTCACGATTTCGAGTCCCGCTACATCGACGGGCTGATCGGACCGCTCCCGGAGGCGCTCGACCTGTACCGCACGCGCGCACCGGTCAACAACGTGGACGGCTTGTCGTGCCCGGTTCTGTTGCTGCAGGGTCTGGCGGATCCGATCGTTCCACCGTCGCAAGCCGAACGATTCCGGGATGCACTGGTGAAGAAGGGAATTCCACACGCCTACCTGGCCTACGAGGGTGAATCACACGGATTCCGCACACTCGAAACACAGGTGAACGCACGAGAGTCCGAACTGTCCTTCTACGGTCAGGTGCTCGGCTTCACGCCTCCCGGCATTCCTGAACTGGAGCTGTGGCGACCGTGAGCGGTGCTGGCTGGTTCGGGAGCTAGCACCCTTTTTGTGGGGTCGGCACACGTGCTCGGACCTGATTCGGCGTGTCAGGTCGGCAAAAAAGGTGCTAGCTCAGGCGAACAGCAGAGTGGGGCGCGGGGAGTTCCTGGCACGATCGGCAGCCGCACGTATCAGTCGGTCGATGTGCTCCGGTCGGTCGAGATCGGACCAGGTCAGCCGAACCACCTGCGCTCCGCCTGAACGCATCCGATCCTCGCGGACCTTCTCCTTCCAGGCTACGTCCGCCGGTGTTTCGCCCGCGGGTACCAGCCGACCGTATTTGACGAACCCGTCGAACTCGATCACGGTGAAGGTGCCGTCCAGGTAGAAGTCGACGCGGGCGAAGACGCCGTTGCCGTCGGACACTCGAACCTGAAGCCTCGGGGTGTAGCCGAGCTGGTGCAGCACCACCCGGCACCGGGATTCGCCGACGCTCTCGGACTTCCCGTTCATGAACTCCGCCACCCGACGGGCCTGACGATTGTTCGGATGGTTCGCGCATGCGTCGAGCGCCGCGACAACCTGTTCCGGAGTCAGATTTTTCGTTCTGGCAGCAAGATCGGCGATGCAGACGGCGTCTGCGAACGACAGCAATCGCGCCACGTCGGCAATGGTGCGAGGTAAGGCGGTCACCCGAACGCCATCGACGACGGCCACGTCAGAGGTGGAGTACGACGCTCCGTGCACGATGCGATAACCGTTGCGTCGGCCGCCGCCGGCTCTGTTCCGCGTGATGTGCACGTGCCGTAGGTCCGACGCGTTCACATCGAGACCGTGGAAGACCGCAGCCGTCGTATGGCTGAGTATCGCATCGTCAGCAGTAGCGGCGTCGAATACTGCTTCAGCGATGACGCGGTGTTTCTCGGCGGGCACGAGCGCATCGAATTCGCTTCGGCTGACGAATCTTCCAGGCCGAAGTCGTCGCCAGGCCTTTGTACGGCAGAAGCGCTGCAATTCAGCGTCGGACACTCCGCGTGTCAAAGCGTCGGACCTGGAAACGATTCGAGTCATGAGCGAATCGTGGCAAGCGCTCCGAGGCGGAACAAGAGCCGTTTCCGAAATGTGGACAAAGACGGGGGCTGTGGATAACTCGGGCTTTCGCGTGCACATTCGCGGAGTGGCGAGGGCGGAGTGTGCTAACGGACCTAACACCCCTACTGACGACTCCGCACGCCTGCTCTGAGGCGAACAGGCGTGCGGAGTCGGTAAAAAGGGTGTCAGGTTACTTCTTGCGTCCCGGAACCTTGGTGCCCGGACGGAACCCGAGTCCACCCGGCTTCGCCGGAGGAGGCGTCCTGGTGTCCCCGTTGGATTCCGTGCCGTTGCTCGACGCCTCGGCCTTAGTCGCTTCGGCCGTAGTCGCTTCGGCCTCGGCAGCGTTGTCGGACGCGTCGGCTGGTGCCTCGGGTTCGGTCGACTCGGGTGCCGGGGTTTCAGCAGGTGACTCGGCTGGTGCGGGTGCCGCAGCCTTGCCCGGTGTGCGTGCGCCCGGTTTCTTGAATCCGGACTTCACGGCCAGGCCTTTGGGCGCGACCGTCGGCTTGGACTCGACCGGTGCGGAACCGTCGACCTCCGTGTTCCGAGGTTCCGTGTTCCGAGTCTCCGGTGCCGACGTCTCCGGTGCCGACGTCTCCGGTACCGACGTCTCCGACGCGGATGCTTCGGGTTCAGCCGGCGTTTCGGTTGCGGTGTCCGAGGCTGCCGCAGCTTTACCGGGTGTCTTTGCGCCTGGCTTCTTGAAGCCCGACTTCACGGCCAGACCCTTGGGCTTGACCGTCGGCAACGACTCCGACGACGCAGCAGGTGCCGCCGACTCGGATGCCGCCGATTCAGTAGCTTCTGCTGCCGGCTCGGACGGTGCAGTCGCCTCGGACGGTGCTGCAGGCTTACCCGGTGCCTTGGCACCTGGCTTCTTGAACCCGGACTTCACCGCGAGGCCCCTGGGCTGAACGGTCGGCTTGGACTCGGCAGTCTCCGCTGCGGCTTCGGCAGTCGTGTCCGAAGCTTCTGGCTCCGCTACGTTTTCGGGCTCAGTTGCCTCGGCGGGCTTGCCCGGTGCTTTCGCGCCCGGCTTCTTGAAACCGGACTTGACCGCGAGTCCCTTGGGCTTGACCGTCGGCGTCGACTCGGATGCTTCGGCGGGTGCCGCTGCAGTGTCGTCCGTGTCGGCGGGCGCGGGGGCTGCTGCCTTCGCTCCTGGCGCCTTGCCCTTGATCGCGAGGCCCTTGCCGCCCGGCTTCGCGCCCCCGGCAATTCCGAGCCCCTTGGGCTTGGCCGGAGCATCGGTGCTCGCCTGAGGTGCCTCGGTGGCGTCGGGCTTGGCGTTTCCTGGTGCTTTCGCTCCGGGAGCCTTCGCGAGACCCTTCATCTTCAAGCCGCCGGCCTTGGGAGCCGGAGCAGCAGGGGCGGACTTGGCCTCTGCAGGCTCTTCGACGGGTTCGATTCGCTCGGCCTCTTCGACCTCGGCGGCTTCCTCGGACTCCAGCTTCTCCTCTGGAGTGAGCTCACGCGGGATCACCTTGATGTTCTCGCTGAGAACGGACGACTCGACGCGAGTGATCGACTCGAGCATCAGCTGCGCGACGTCGACGACCTCGACACCCTCGTGAGCGCCGCCTTCCTGACGTGCAGTGACGCCGTCGGTGAGCATGACGCGACAGAACGGGCAACCCGTGGCGATCTTCTGTGCTGGTGCCCCGCTCCCACCCAAGGTCTCCAGGGCTTCGTCGACCCGGTCGATGTTGATGCGCTTGCCGATGTTCTCTTCCATCCACATGCGTGCGCCACCGGCACCACAGCACATGGACCGCTCACCGTGACGCGGCATTTCCTTCAGGTTCGAACCCGACGCAGCCATGAGCTCGCGGGGAGCGTCGTAGACCTTGTTGTGACGACCCAGGTAGCAAGGGTCGTGGTACGTGATGTCCTGGCTGACGGACGCCACCGGGATGAGCTTCTTCTGCCGCACGAGACGGTTGAGGAGCTGCGTGTGGTGCACCACCTCGTAATCACCGCCGACCTGCGGGTACTCGTTGCCGAGCGCGTTGAAGCAGTGCGCACAGGTGACGACGATCTTGCGCTTCTTCTGCTCGACACCCTCGAACACGCTGTTGAGCGTCTCGATGTTCTGCATTGCGAGCTGCTGGAACAGGAACTCGTTGCCTGCGCGACGAGCGGAGTCGCCGGTGCAGGTCTCGTCCGCTCCGAGCACCATGAACTTCACGCCTGCGGTGGCCAGCAGCTCCGCGACGGCCTTGGTGGTCTTCTTCGCGCGGTCCTCGTAGGCGCCTGCGCAGCCGACCCAGAAGAGGTACTCGTAGTCACGGAAGGAATCTGCGTCCTGGCCGAAGACCGGGATGTCGAAGTCCATCTCGTTGATCCAGTTGAGACGGTCCTTGGAGTTCTGGCCCCAGGGGTTGCCCTTGTTCTCGAGATTCTTGAACAGGCCTGCCAACTCGGACGGGAACTCCGACTCGATGAGCACCTGGTAGCGACGCATGTCGATGATGTGGTCGACGTGCTCGATGTCCACGGGGCACTGTTCGACGCAGGCACCACACGTGGTGCAGCTCCACAGAACCTCGGGATCGATGATGCCGCCCTCGATGGCGTCGGCGACGAGCTTGCGATCCGCTTCGTCACGAGCCGACTGCGGGATCTTGTCCAGCTTCGCCTGATCGGGATTGCCGTCGGCGTCGACGAGACCGACCTCGTCACCTGCCATGTCTTTCTTGCCGCCGGCGAGGAGGTACGGAGCCTTCTCGTTTCCGTGATCGCGGAGCGACATGATGAGCAGCTTCGGCGACAGTGGCTTGCCGGTGTTCCAGGCGGGGCACTGCGACTGGCAGCGACCGCACTCGGTGCACGTGGTGAAGTCGAGCCAGCCCTTCCACGTGAAGTCCTCGATCTTGCCCGCGCCGAATGCGTCGACGTCGGGGTCAGCGTCCTCCATCACGAGGACCTTGCCGCCGGACATCATGGGCTTGGCGGCACCGAGTGCGACGCCGCCGTCGGCCTCACGCTTGAAGTAGATGTTGGGGAATGCCGTGAAGCGGTGCCACGCGACGCCCCAGTTGATGTTGCGGCCGACGATCAGAAGCCAGATCATGCCGGTCATCAATTTGACGAAGGCGAAGACGGACACCATCTCGGGGCTTGCGGGCAGTAGCTTGGCGACCTGCATCGTGAAGAAGTCCGAGTAGGCGTTCGCGTGCCCGTAGGTGGCGATCTTGCCGGCCTTGACGAGGATCATGCCGAGACCCTCGAGCAGAACGATGCCCTCGATGACGTACGCGACCTTCATGCGCGAACCGCTGAAGCGCGACTGACGCTCGGGCTTGCGCGGATGGTTGAGCTGACGGATCACGATGAGGGTGACGATGCCGACGACGGTGCCGATGCCGAGTAGCTCGTCCCACAGATGCCAGGCGAACGTGTTGCCGAAGAGGGGCCAGTGGAACTCGGGGTTGAACGTCTGGCCGTATGCCTCGAACCAGAGCAGGAAGCCGCCGAGGAAGCCGACCATGACGAGCCAGTGGGCCCATCCGACCGTTCTGAACTTCGTCATGCGCGTGTGGGCGATGAACTCGATCATCATCTGCTTGAAACGCGGGATGAACGGGCGCAAGCGGGTTTTGTCCGGCTGGCCTTGTGCGATGGCGGCGACCATCTTCCAGATTCCTCGGAAGAAGTAGGCCCAACAGACAAGGCTGAGGAGGAATCCGACCGTGCCCAACGTGATCGTCAGGGCGTTCATGAAGCGGCCTTTCGTTCAGTGGTAGCGGGGCTGTGCTACCTCGGGTCAGCCCGATCAGCCTAAGAGTAGCGGCGCTACCCGCTGGTAACAAGTTTGTTGTTACTGGCCGGTAACTTAGGTGCGGCTTAGATGCGGCTGCAGGTAGCCGCGGGTTTTCGCCCACCGACCGACGGGCTGAACCGGTCAGTAAGGCGTGTTCTGTAGGTCACGTTATGCCTAGCGAACCAAGGGGGCGCAGAGAAGGCAGTCCTAAGTACCCCGTCGAGGTGCCCCGAAAATTGGGGGCAAGAAGATTCGAATTGGCTGAATTGCCCTGTTTTCACTGGTCTCACCGATTTTGGGCCGGCGCTTTGTGACGGGTGATAACCAATGGGACTCGCACAGGCGCCAAGAGGATAACGTTCGGTCGGAGTTGTGGGATATGCTGCTGCGCGCACCGACTTACTCGCGGATCCAGTCTGGGGTGTATCTGCGTCTGACGGGCTACCTCTGTTCGGTACTGCCAGGCTCGATTGCATAGAAACGGAACAATCTCCACATGAAACTCAGCAAACTGGTCGTTACGGCAGCGTTCGTCGCTGCCGCAATGGGTCTTGCCAGCGGCACTGCCTATGCACAGCCGGCAACCGACGCCCCCGCACCGTCGGAAGAGGGCACCGCCGGCGAGAACATCGGCTTCGAGTCCAACCTCGAGGACCGCACGATCGTCACGACGATCGACGCCGGAGTCTTCAAGGTCGCCGACGACGGCAAGACCGTCGACGTTCTCGACTCGACCGACAAGGTCGTCGTCACCCTCCCGCTCTCGTTCAACCTCGGTGGTCTGAACTTCCCGTACGAGCAGAACGTCGACAACGACGGCAAGACTCTGCGCCTCGTTCCGCAGCTGGACCTGACCAAGGCGTCTGCCAACTCGCGCAGCATCGGCGCAACGCCCGTCGCGTCGCCTGACGAGAACCTCAAGGCTCAGCAGACCTTCGCGTCGCAGCTCGGCCTTGCGACCGCCATCGGTGGCTTCACGGGTACGGCAATCGGCTTCGGAATCGGTGCAATCGGCTTCCTCGCAGGACCGGTTGGACTCGGCACCGTTCCGACGTTCGCCACCATCGGCGGCATCATCGGCACCATCGTTGCCGGTGGACCCACCCTCGTTGTTGCGGGCATCGACCTGATCAACACGCTGAACGCTCCTCCGGGAACCACCAAGTTCGCCAACTGAGCTTCTGCACGAACGTAAAGAGCCCGTCACCTGTACTCAGGTGGCGGGCTCTTTCGTATGCACGCTCAATCAGATGAAGACTCCGGGCGAAGTCAGTTTGATCGTTTCGGCTGCGATGGTGAATGCGTAACCGAGGAGATCCAGGCCGACGCCGAGAATGCCGAGCATGAGGGGCCTTTCGTTGAAGGGGCGAATGTCTGTCGGTACTGGTGTACCGAATTTCCGGGTCGATCATACGATGCGTTGTTCCCTCGCGAGAGGTGTCGACGGCCGCGTCGGAGGCGTCGATCCGTGTCATGCGAACGGATGTAGTTTGTAGCTCCCTTTACGAACCCTTGGTACTTTGGAGTGGTGGAAACAGGCACTGCGACGGTTACGGTAGAAATCTTGTCGAGTGCCGAGTCGGTTGTCGACGACTGGGAGGATCTGGCGTCCAGGTCCGGCACCGTGTTCTCGTCCCGGCCAGGCTTCGTGCTCAACGTCGCGGGAGCGCTGCGGCTGAATGTCAGGTTCGTCGTCGTGCGTCGCGGTTGCCGTGTGGTCGCTCTTGCGCCGCTGAACACGGTCAGGCGTGGACCGTTCGTCCTGGCGAAGGTCATCGGCAGCACGTTGGGGGTTCCCCTCGAATTTCTCAGCGACGACGCCGACGCCTCGGACCTTCTCCTCGGTGCAATTGCCGATCGGGGGTGGATGCTGAGCGGTGATTCGATGATCGCCAATGATCCGACGGTGGTGCGGATGGCGCGGCACGGGGCGTGGGACGTCGACGCAGTGGTTCGCGAAAGGGTCCCGGTCGTCGTGCTGCGGCCCGGTGAGACGGCGTCGAACATCCGGAGTGCCAAATCGTTGAAGAGGCTTCGTCAGTACCGCTCGGAGGTCGAGCGTCGGTCGAATTTTCGGGTCGAGGAGATCCGAGACATCGTCCATCTCGATGCGCGTTGGAACGACATCGTCACGCTCGCCGCCGAATCGGTCGAGGGGACCGACAAGGTCAATTATCTGGTGGCACCCCACGGAGAGTTCGCGCGAGACTTTCTTCGGAGCGAGGCTCGGGCGGGCAGGCTGTGCATCACGGGGCTTGTGGTCGACGGACGGTGGGTAGCGCATGAGATCGGTGTGCGGACGCACCGCCGGATGGAAGGGTGGCTGACCCACTACGACTCCTCGATCGGCAAGCTTCAGCCGGGACATCAGCTGATCGAGTGGTTCGCCGATGCGCACGACAGACTGGGCGTCGCCGAGCTGGATCAGGGCGTCGGAGTCAACAAGATCAAGAGCGTGTGGGCCAACGCGGGGTACGACGTACTACGGGTGACAGCAGTTCCGAGGGCCTGGTGGCTCTCTGGGTGCATGAAGTCGGCTCTCCGTACGCTTCCGTCGATCCTGGCTCGAACCCGCTCGACGCTGCACAGAGCGGCCGAGCGGGCCGGAGCTCGTTGATCAGCGCGGCGGCGCCGGCAGGAAATCGATGGCGGTTTGCCACAGCGTCACGAGATACTGCGCGAGATCCAGCCAAATTCCGTTGAATGCAGACACTTTCCGCTCCCCCTACTACGTAGTCACTGACCGAGAAAGCATACCTTCGGTTCGAAAAAACGTCCGCAATTGAACCCCAGGTTTGTTCCATGGACAAGAATGTCGCCGCATCTCGTAGCGAGATGCGGCGACAGGTCTGCGACGGCTAAGCGACAGGCGACGTGCGCACGGTTGTTCCGGTTTCCGCGGCGACCTGGTCGATGGGGATGCCGAGGCTCGCCGTGCCGCCGTACTGCGCGAGAGCGAGGTTGGCCTCGGTGCAGTCCGGTGCGCCACCGCTGTTGGAGCCGCTGGTGATGCCGAGCGCCAGGGTGCCGGTGACGATGGCACCGCCGCTGTCTCCCGCGAGAGTGCATGCCGTGCTGGCGAATCCGCGAACGGCTCGGCTGCTGCCGTCTTCCATGTACAGCTGAGTCTCGACACGATCGGCAGCGACGATGCCGCAGGTGAACGACGACGACTGCCCCGACTTGCACACCGGTGCGCCCACCACGGGAGATGCGGTGCCGGTGATGGTGACGGTGCTGCCGTTGGCGCCGCGAACGGTGGGGCGGTCCAGCCCGGAGGCGACGCCCTTGTCGTTCAGGCCGATGACGGACCAGTCGAGACCGCTGGCCGACCCGAGGCTGGAACGGTCGAAGCTACCGATCTGGGTGCTGTCGGTGACGTTCGCCGGGTTCGGCAGGTACACCGGCGCACCCCCGGCGCCGGTGTCTGCGTTGGGATTGCAGTGTCCGGCACTGAGATTGACCGGATTGCCCGAGCCGTCGGTGGCGTTGAACCCGAACGAGCAGACACTGATGTCCGTCGGCGACGTGCTCTTGATGTCGGACTCGGTGGTGATGTACGTGTCGCCGCCCATCGGAGACGGGTCGACGGGCTTCGGCGCACCGGGGGACAGAATGACCTTCAGATTGGCAAGCAGCGTCGGCAGATTGAGCGCATTACCGATCGGGCTGTTGACCACGTCGATGACGATCTGGTTGTCGAGAATGTCGATCGACGTTCCGTTGACCTGGCTGGCGACCTCACGAGGCAGCGACCCGATCCACGCATTCAAGTCGGACAACGACTTCTCGAGACCGTCCGCGGACACCGGTGCCTTCGCGGTGTCATAGCCGTCCTTGGCCACGGCCTGAGCGGCAGCGTCGGACGTCACGGCGACGACAGCATTGCCGTCGGGCCCGATCCAGGCGCCTGCGAAATCGGACGGACGAGACGCACGGAAGTCGGACGCATACGTCGACAACTCCTGTGCACGTGCCGCGCGGTCGAGGTACTCCTGGGGAGAGATCTTCAGGTCACGCACCACCGCGTCGGCCAGTTCGCGAGGAAGCTGATCGGCGGGGCTCTGCACCACGGAGTTGGCGTCACTCACCGGATCCGCCGAAGCGGGAGCCGAGAAGAGGCCGATGGACAGAAACGCCGTCGAACAAAGCACTGCGGCGCGCAGTGCCCCCGTGTTACGCATGAAGTCCCTTCATCGGGTGCTGAGCATCAGCGACCCACCATAGGGCATGGCGAGGACATTCCCGGGAATCTGCAGGTCGGAAGCCTGGCGACGCCGCTGTTGATCAGTTCTGCGGTGCCTCGCGCGGGGACGGCGCGTTACCGCTCGGTAGCTCCTCGGCGGGTGTTTCCTCATCGGAATCCTCGACATCGACACCGCCTTCGCCGGTTTCGGTGTCCTCGTCGACCGGGTCCGTGCCCGGCTCCTGCACGAGCGGGGGTTCTTCCGTCGGAGACTCCTCGGTACTGGTGGGAGGAGGTGTTTCGGCGACCGGGACGGTACGTGGAAGTTCCGGGGTGGTGGTCTCGCTCGTGGGAGCGGGCTCGGTGGGGATGTACTGGACGGCCGGTGCAGGAATCTCGGGTACGTCGGACGCGATGGGGACGACCGTCGGGAAGGGCAGTGTGGCGCGCGGCGCGGGTGTGGTCGACGGCGATGCAGCGACCGGTGCGCTCTCGATCTCCGGCAAGGCCGGGGCCGACGAATCCTGCAACACCAGGGCAGTGACGGCTCCGCCGAGGGTCAGGACGCCCGCGAGCGCGACGGCGGCGAGCACCGGCGTGCGAGCCCAGAGGGGGCGAACACTGCGCGCGACGACGATTCGTTCCGTCACCGCGTCGACCGGGTACTCCGACGCGATCGCTGCTGCGCCGCGTGCTGCGGCGACACCCGAATCCGAGCCGGCCCAGGTGGACTGACTCGACTCCGCCCAGGCGGTCAATGCCTCGGATTCTGCGACGAGTGCGACGTGGGCGAGGTCGTACCGGTTCATCGCCATGCGGACGGCCGAGACGCGCTCGGCTGTCCAGGTGGCGGGGAAGGTCGCGGCGGCGGCAACCGACGCCATGTCAGCGCCGATGGACTGGGACACCTCGGCGAGGAGGCAGCGAAGAGTCATCGCGACGAGGTCGCCCGCCTCGTATCCGGAAGGTACCTCGTCGGCGACGTAACCGGTGAAGACGGCCGCATCGGGGTCGTCGGTACCTCCGAGCGATGCGGAACCATCGGTGTGGATGTAGAGGACAGTGTTGTGCAGGGACGCGATGTGCAGCGACGGGCTCGCGCTGTAGGGGTGTGAGACGGCAGCGATCGACCGCTGATCGTCGATGTACAGCCCGACGTCCGGAATCCCACCGTCCGCCAGGTTGTCACCGGCCGCCAGGTTGTCACCGTCTGCCACGTGCCGGTTCACCATCGCCTGCGCTTTCCTGGTCTGCTCCGAGCCGGCGCACGACGCACCTGCTCACTGACCTGGATGTCGCATTCGGGGGTCTCGAAGTTACAGATCGGGCGATCCGGCGCCGTACCCGAGCGCGCGCAGCATGGACAGCAACTCGGATCGGGATCCGGCGCCCAGCCGACGACGGATACGTGCCACGTGATGCTCGACGGTTTTCGCCGATATGTAGAGGCGCGCACCCGCCTCGCGGTAGGTGACGCCCAGGACGAGGAGCTCGGCAACTTCGGCTTCCCGTGCGCTGAGCGATCCTTTCGGCTCCGCGGTCTCGTCCGTCGTCGGTGCGGCGGTGGGAAGCCGCAGAGAGCGAGCAGTCTGGAGCAGCGACGTCGCGACCCGGGTGTCCGCCACGCGCAACGCCGCCTCACTGGCGAGTCGAGCCCCGTCCCACGACAATCCGTACCGAGTCAGCGACTGCGCGGCGGCTTCCACGTCGGCGACGTTCGGGCTGCCCTGCAGTACCCCGAGCCACGCGCGGCCGGCTCCGGCCAGCGCCGCGGCGTACCGGTTGGACTCGGCGGCCTGGGCAAGTGCACGGGCGTGCGGGACGAGATCGGCGGGATGCTCGGCGAGAATCGCGGCCTGGACGCCGTACCAGTGCAGCGACGACGACCACGCGTGAGGTTCGTGCAGATCGGCAAGCACCGCGTCGGCCTGCGCGGTCAGATGTGCGACGCGTTCCGGTTGTCCCAGGCGGACGGCCGCCAGGAGCAGTTCCCCGACCGGGAGAAAGGACAGAAGATCCACCGAGTACGACGCGACGACGTCCAAGGCATCGTCCCATGCGGTCAGCAGTGCTCCGGTGTCACCGGATCGCCGTGCCAGACCGACGCGAAGGCCCGCTTCGAAGAGTCGGTTTCGCGCATGAGACAGCGGGATTCGAACCGAGTCGAGGTGCGCTTGCGCGTCTGCGGTGTCGCCCGCGAGCATCGATGCCCACGCCCGCAGCAGAACGAGCCTCGCCCAGTGTGGATGCGCCGCGGGATAGGCGTCGACAGCCCGGCGAGCGGTGGCGTCGGCGCGTGCGAGATCACCGGTGTGGAGCGCGAAGAGTGCGGCGACGGCCGCCGCGGAATCGGGGCTCGCGCGACGAGTCGTGCCCGACGACATGGCGGTCGCTTGCAGGAGTGTGCTTGTCGCGAGCGACACTTCGGGCGTCGAGGTCGCTCGGATGGACTGCCGTATGCCCTCGGCGAGGAGCGTCGCCCGAGCCCCGGCCGCAGTCGGCGGACCGGTGGCGTCGGACGCTGCGAGCGCCTCGGCTGCCGCTGAATTACCGGCGACGAGGGCGGCTGCGATCGCCAGATCCGCGTCGACGCCCGTCCGCTGCGGACCGAGCCAGGTGTAGAGCTGGGCGGCACGGGTCAGCATTCCGCGCTCGGCCGCGACGGCTGCCGACACACGCACCGCGACGCGGACGTCAGCGACGTCGATCGAATCATGGTGCGCCAGAGCCGAGTCCGCCAGATCCTCGGCCGCGTCGAGATCGCCGAGAAGAAAGCAATTCTCGGCCCGCGCCGGTGCGACGCTCACAGCATCGGCCCCCGCAGCGACGGCGTGCTCGTACAGGCGGACCGCACGTTCCGGCTCGGCCGCCGAGGCGGCAACCGTCAGGTACGTCGCGAGCTCCGGATGTCGGATTCCGATGCTCGCCAGAGTTACTGCGGTACCGAGATCGAGAGTGTCGGTCTTGCAGCGGTATTCGAGTAATTCGGTCGCAGTCGACTGCACGCGTCGTGTACCGACGACGGAGTGCAGCGCGCGTTCGACTTCCGGCAGTGATTCCAGCGTGGTCGACAGCAACCCTGCGGCGACGGCATCGTCCGTCGCGGACACGACATCCGGTCCGCTGCCGACCAGCTCGGTCACGACCTCCGGATCCGAGCCGCCGCCCAGGTGCGCCAGCAGAACAACCGTCTGCGCGGACTCCGAGAGGGAGCGCAGGGCTGCGACCCTGTTCTCGAACACGGCGTCGGACACTGCTCGGGTGACCGCAACATCGGGCTCGGCCCGGGTGGCGGCGTCGAGTGCCACGTCGACCGACCTCGGGCAACCACCGGTGAGCGTCGCGATCGCGGCGGCCAGCACCGCGGACACCGGACGGCCCCTCGACGCGGCCAGTGCTGCAACGTCCGACTTGGTCAGCGCAGTGTGCACGGAATCAGTTTTGTCCGGGAAGGACGTTTTCGACTATGCCCGATACCCCGCCGAGAGTCGTATCGACAATCCCTTCGGCCCTATCGAGGGTTTCAGGCAGGGGATTTGGAATCTTCGGCACATTCACCGACGGTGCCTGTGGGAATTGCGGGCTCGGGACGTTCACGCTCGGCGCGGTCACGTCGGGAACCGTCACGACCGGTGCGGTGGGTGCTGTGCCGGCCGGAGGGACGGTGCCCCCTGCGACGGGTGCGGCGGGGTTCTGCGCGGCGTTCGGGTCGGCGACGACGGTGCCGTCGGGTGCGATGATCGTGCCCGGTGCCGGAACGAGGGTTCCGTCGGCTGCGACGGTCGGTGCGGGAAGGCCGTTCTGGGTGGTTGCGGCCGAGTCGGTGCCCTGGCCGGTGTCGGCGACGACGGCGGCCGTCGTGCCGGGCGCAGTCGTGCTCGTCGTTCCCGCGGTGTTCTCCGAGACGGTCTCGGCCGGCTTGTCGTCGGACGTCAATGCCGTGCCGACGGACAGGCCGCCGCCGGCGATGACGACGAGAGCGGCGACAGCGGCGACGACGATGCCTGCCTTCTTCCGGCCGGACATTCCGGCGGGCTCCGCCGATGCCGATGCCGATGACGAGGTCGGAGCCGGGCGTGGGGCGGGGCGGGTGGCGTCGGCGAGCGTCGCTGCAGGGGGCGCGGGCGGTGCGTCGGCGACGACGGCTGCGGAGATCTCGGCTGCGATGATCGCGCCGCCGATGGCGGGGATGCGCCCGGGGTGCGGACCGGTGACGACCGGGACGCGCAGTTCCGACGAGATCAGCTCGGCGACGAGGGGAATGCTGGAGCTTCCACCGGTCAGGAGAACCTGGGTGACGTCGCCGACGTCGAGGCCGGTGGTGTGCAGCGTCTCGCGGATGAGCTCGACGGAATCGAGGATGGGTCGTCGGATCAGATCTTCGAGTTCGTCTCGGACAAGCCGTGTCTCGCTGCGCAGGCCGGGGAGGTCGACGGTCAGCGTGGTCGCGGTCTCGTACGACAATCGCTCCTTCGCTTCGCTGCAGCGTGCGCGCAGTTCGACGAGAGCGCCGACGGTGTCCGGATCGAACGCGTCGAACTCGAAATCACGGCTGCTGGAGACGGTGTCGAGGACGTACTGGGTGACGATGTGGTCGAACTGCGAGCCACCGAAGTCCTGCGAGTGGACGCCGGTACCGATGACACCTGCGTCGATCCCGGTGCGCATGAGCGTGATGCCGAGCGAGGTGGCGCCGAGGTCGTAGATGACGGTCAGGCCCTCGCCCTGCTGCCCGCGTGAGCCTTCGAGCCAGCGCATCGCGGCGAAGGACTCGGGGACGAGGGTGGTGTCGGGGAGGCCGACGCGATCGAGCGCCTCACGCAGCACGTCCGAGGTGTAGCCGGTCCACCGGTCGGGGTGGGCGACGACGATCGTCGCATCGGAACCGTCTGCGTCGTGCGAGAGTTCGGAGACGAGGACGTGGGTTGCCGTCGCGAACAGGTCCTCGGCGGCGTAGGAATTGCCCTCTTCGTCGATCAGCGGGACAGGGTCTCCGACTCGGTCGGCGAACCCGGTGACGAGGTGCCGCTGCTGGCGGTCGGAGAGTGCGGCGAGATCGGGGGAGGAGTCGGGACGAAGATCGAGGGCGGTCCGACGCTCGACCGTCGGCATGGCCTCGTCGGTGGCGAAATCACGCGGTGCGTACGGATCGTGAGAGGCGTCGAGGGTGGCCACCGAGGTGACCGTTCCGATCCGAATACCGATCCCTGCGCTCATCATCATCTCCGACTTCGTAATAGGCAGCGACACCCGTCGACGCTGCTGGTGATGTCGACAGCATCGCATCTTTCGTTACGTCTCACAGCTGGTGGCGGGCCGATCGCGGGCAAATCCCCTAACGGCCCCGAATCCCCTAATGCCGGAACCCTGGGTGGTGCCGATGGAGTAGGGGGTTCGTCCCCGTTGGGCGAACCGCCCCCGACCCATAGCTTTGTGATCAACCACGAACGACCCTCCGGAACCCCGCTTCCGAACATCCAAGGAGCCTCAGATGGCCACCAACGCAGTACTCGACTTCATCCTCAGCCTGCTTCGCGACGACGAAGCCGCAGCCGCGTACTGCGCCAACCCCGAAGCAGCCCTCGCGGCGGCCGGCCTCGGCGACGTCTGCCACGCGGACATCGTCGCCGTCGCCCCGCTCGTCGCCGAGTCCGGCTTGTTCGCCGGAGCAGGTTCGCAGCTCTCCGCGATCCTCGGTGCAGGCGCCGGCGCGGCAGGCAGCCTCGACGGTTCCCTCGCCGGTGGCGCTGCCATCGGAGGCGGGCTGTCGACCGGACTCGGTCTCACCGCCGGAGCCGTCGTGGGCGGCGGACTCGCAGGCGGCGGTGTCATCGGTGGTGGACTCGGCGGTGGACTCGGCGGCGACATCGACTTCGCAGGCGACATCGCCGCCCAGATCGGCGCCGCGCTCACCGCAGCACTGGCTGCAGGCGGCCAGATCGGTGTCGAGCTTGGAGCAGCGTTCGGCGCGGCACTCGAAGCCATCCTCGGCGCAGGCGCAGCCATCGGCGGTGGCCTCGATCTGGACGGCGGCCTCGGCCTGGGTGGCGGCCTCGACCTCGGCGGCGCGCTGACCGGTCTCATCGGCGGCGGCCTCGGCTTGGGCGCAGGGATCGGCGCGGAGCTCGGCGCAGGCGTCACGGCAGGCCTGAACACGGCCCTCGACGCAGCGCTCGGCGCCGTCGGCGGAATCGACCTGGGCGCCATCGCAGGCGTCGAAGGGGCCCTCAGCGGAGCACTGGGTGCCGCATTCGGCATCGGCGGAGAGATCGGCGCCAACCTCGGCGCAGCACTCGGAAACGTCGTCGGCGCCGTCGTCGACGCGGGCCAGATCGACCTCGGCCAGCTCGACCTCGTGGGCGGCCTGGCAGGTGGCCTCGGAACCGCACTGACCGCAGGCCTCGGCCTCGGCGGAGGTGTCGCAGCCGGACTCGGGTCGGCCCTCGACGCAGCTATCGGCGCAGGCGCGAGCCTCGGTGCAGGACTGGGCGGCGGACTGGGCGCGGGACTGGGCGCAGGGCTGGAAGGCGTGTTCGGCCTGCAGAGTGGTCTCGCGGCGGCTCTCGGATCCTCCCTCGGCGCCGTGCTCGACGCCGGCGCCCTGGCAGACCTCGATCTCGGTGGCCTCGCCGGACTGGACCTCGGCGGCATCGTGGCAGGCACCCTCGGAACCGCCCTGGACCTCGACGCGGGTGTCGTCGGAGATCTGACCACGTCCCTCGGGACCGCCATCGACGGCGCGCTGGGAGCGGGCCTGGGCGGTGCCGCGAACCTCGAAGGCATCCTCGGCGCGGCATTCGGAATCGGCGGAGAAGCAGGCGCAGGCATCGGCGCCGCACTCGACGGCATTGCCGGACTCGGCTCGGGACTGGACCTGGGTGCGGCTCTCGGTGCAGGCGGAGCGCTCGGCGGCGCCCTCGACGGTGCGTTGGACGCAGTCGTCGGAGCAGCAGGCGGCCTGGACCTCGCGACCGGTCTGGAAGGACTCTTCGAAGCCGACGGCGGCCTGGCGTCGACCATCGGATCCTCCCTCGGCGCCGTGCTCGACGCCGGTGCCCTCGCGGACCTCGATCTGGCGGGCGTCGCAACCGGCGACCTGGGCGCACTCGTCGGCGGAGCCGTCGGAACCGCACTCGATCTCGACACCAGCGCAATCGGCAGCCTGACGGCCGCCCTCGGATCCGCGATCGACGCGTCCGCCGGGGTCGACCTCGACGCAGCAACGAACCTGGAAGGCGTCCTCGGAGCAGCCTTCGGCGTGGGTGGACAGGCAGGAGCCGACCTCGGCGCCGCACTGGACACGGTCCTCGACACCAGCGGAGCACTCGATCTCGGCGCAGCACTCGGCGGCGGCGCAGAACTGGGCGGAGCGTTGACCGGAGCAGTCGACGCAGCCCTCGGCGCTGCAGGCGGTGCCGCAGGCGACCTGACCGGCGGCGCAGCCGGTGACCTCGGCGCAGGTGCAGTCGGGGGCGTGACCGCAGGACTCGGCGGCGGACTCGCCGCCGTCGGCGGCGCAGGTGCAGGCCTGGCAGGCGGACTCGGTGGCGGACTGTCCGGCCTCGGCTCCCTCGGCGGTGGCCTAGCAGGCGGACTGGGCGGCGGCCTGACCGGTGCAGTCGGAGGCGCGGTGGACGGTGCTGCTCAGGCAGGTGCCGGTCTCGGTGGCGGACTGGCAGGAACGGTCGATGGTGCGGTCGCCGGTGCGGCCGGACTCGGCGGCTCGCTCGCAGGCGCCGTCGACGGAACCGTCGGCGCGGGTGTGGACGCTGCTGCACAGGCAGGCGCCGGACTGGGTGCCGGACTGGGTGCAGGACTGGGTGCAGGACTCGGTGCCGGACTCGATGCGGGTGCGTCGGCAGGTGCAGAGGTCGCAGGCGGACTGGCGAGCGGCGCAGCAGCCGGAACCGACATCGCCGGCGACGTTGCCGGTGGCCTCGCCGGCGGTGCGTCGGCTGGGGCCGACGTCGCAGGCGACGTGGCAGGCGGACTGCAGGGCGGAGTGGCCACGGGAGCAGACGTTCTCGGCGGCGCAGCAGGCGGACTGTCCGGAGGCTTCGACAGCGTCACCGACGCTGCAGGCAGCGCATCCGGCTCGTTCGACTCGCAGTTCGACTCCAGCAGCTGGTCTTCGGTGGACTCGAACGTGTTCGGTTCGGCGCAGTCCTCGCTGGACTCCTCGCTCCACTCGGAGGGCAGCCTGCACGGTGCCGCCGACAGCACCGCTGACTCGGTGGCCGACATCGCGTCGGTCGATCACCACACGGACCTGATCAACCCGTAACGTTCCTCTCCAGAGAAGTATGGCCCCGGGCGGTTCTTCCGCCCGGGGCCTTTTCTCTCGTTAGAGTCAGGTCGGACGAATGCACGAGCACCGAAAGAAGGCCATGGACGGGCAAGCGAAACAGCTGGCCGAGTTGCTCGATCGAACTGCGGCAGTGGCGCAGACGGTCGGTCGCTCCGATCTGGTGTCGAGAATGGAACTCGCGAAGGAACGGGTACTCGACCCGAGGAGACGCATCGTCGTCGTCGGGCCGCTGAAACAGGGAAAAAGCCAGTTCGTCAACTCGCTGCTGAACCTAGAGGTCTGTTCTGTCGGCGACGACGAGACGACGGCCATACCGACCGTCGTGCAGAACTCCGAGCGTTCCTATGCCGAACTGGTGCTTGCCGATCCAGGTAACGACGCCGTGCGCGTCGAGGTTCCGTTGGACGAGCTGCAGAACATCACCCCGGCCAGTCCGCGAGCCGAGGGACGCGAAGTGCTCAGGCTCGAAGTGAACGTTCCGAGTCCGCTCCTCGCCGACGGACTGGTCCTGGTGGACACGCCCGGTGTCGGCGGCCACGGAAACCCGCATGCGGCAGGAACTCTCGGCCTCATACCGTCCGCAGACGCAGTGCTCGTCGTGTCCGACGCCAGCCGCGAGTTCACCGAACCCGAAATCGCCTTCCTCCGTCAGGTACTCGGCCTGTGCCCGTCGGTCGCAGTGCTGATCACCAAGACCGACCTGTACCCCCACTGGCGTTCGATCGTGGACGCCAACCGCGCACACCTGCAGCGCGAAGGCCTGGACGTGCCGATGATCTCGCTGTCCTCCCTGCTCCGCTCGCACGCACTGCGACTCAGCGACGAGGAACTGAACGTCGAATCAGGATTCCCCGACCTCTACGCGTTCCTCCGGGACAACGTGGTCGCGCGCGCCGACGCCACCACACGAACGGCGGTATCGCTCGACATCCGTTCCGTCGCAGAACACCTGACACTCGCCATGGGAAGCGAACTCGCCGCTCTTCGTGACCCGGAACGAGCCGCTGCAGCAGTGGCCGGTCTGCAACGAGCCAAGTCCGCCGCCGAGGACCTGCACAAGAAGACGTCCCAATGGCAACAGACCCTCGCCGACGGCATCGCCGACCTGGCGTCGGACATCGATCATGATCTTCGGGACCGGCTGCGCAGAGTGACCCGCGAAGCGGAGGAGACCGTGGACGAGGGCGATCCCGGTTCCGATTGGGCCGAGCTGGGTGATTGGCTGGAGGAACAGATCGCGGCATCGGTGGGCGACAATTTCGTGTGGGCGCACGAGCGTGCGCTGTGGTTGGCCGAACTCGTCGCCGAGCACTTCGCCGCCGCAGGGGCGGTGGCGCTTCCCGATCTCGATCTCGGTGATCTCGACGACGTGCTCGATCCCGTTGCGTCGCTTGCAGACCTGGAGACGGGCAAGATCGGCATCACCCAGAAGGTGCTCGTCGGAATGCGCGGTTCCTACGGCGGCGTGCTGATGTTCGGACTGATCACCACCTTCGTCGGGCTGAGTCTGCTCAACCCCATCTCGATCGGCGCGGGTGTCCTCCTCGGAACCAAGGCGTACAAGGAGGACAAAGAGAATCGCGTTCGGACCAGGCGCTCCGAGGCCAAGATGGCGATCAGGCGGTTCACCGACGACGTGAGCTTCCAGGTGGGCAAGGAATCGAAGGATCGGCTTCGACAGATCCAGCGTGTTCTGCGCGATCACTTCACGTCGATCGCGGAGCAGACGCTGCGGTCGCTGAACGATTCTTTGCGCGCAGCGCAGGAAGCCGCCAACGTCGAACAGGCCGAACGAGGCACGCGCACAGCACAGTTGGATCGTGAGATGAAAGTGGTCGCCGAGTTGAGCGAGCGGGCGGCTGCGTTGGTTCCGAGTGAGACGTCACAGTGACGACGCTGGCCGATGCTCGTGCTCTGATCACCGCGGCTCGAAGCGCGTACTCCATCGACACCTACGGTGCCGCGACGTTGACCGCGTGCTTGGAGCGGTTGGATCAGCCGCTGCGGGTGGCGCTGGCGGGGTCACTGAAGGCGGGCAAGTCCACTCTGCTCAATTCGCTTGTCGGCCAGGACATCGCGCCGACAGACGCGACCGAGTGCACCAAGGTCGTGACGTGGTACCGCAGCGGCGCGACCCCGAGCGTCACGGCCTGGTACGACGGCGACCGATCCGCTCACGTTCCGGTGCAGCGTCGCAGTGGGCGTTTGACGTTCGATCTGGGCGAACTGACGGCGACTCAGGTCGACCGACTCGACGTCGAATGGCCCGCGCGGGCGTTGACGCACACCACCATCATCGACACCCCCGGTACCTCGTCGTTGTCTCGGGACGTGTCGGCGCGGACCCTGTCGATGCTGACGCCGGAGAACGCGTCGTCCGGGGCGGATGCCGTCGTGTATCTGCTGCGGACCCTCAACGCGACGGACGTGTCGTTTCTCGGTCAGATCGGCGCGCACGTCGGCGGCGAATCGGGGCCTCTCGGCGTCGTCGGCGTCGTGTCGCGCGCCGACGAGGTCGGTGCGGGCCGGATGGACGCGATGATGTCGGCCAAGGAAGTGGCGGCCAGGTTCGCCTCGGAACTGGAGGCGACCGGACTGTGCCAGGCCGTCGTGCCCGTCGCCGGCTTGCTCGCATTGGCCGCGAAAACGTTGCGGCAGGCGGAGTTCGCTGCCTTCGAGGTCCTCGCACAGGTGCCCGACGAGGACCTGCAGTTGGCGATGTTGTCCGCCGACAGGTTCTCGCGGCCCGGGCTGTTGCCGGTCGACGCGGACCTGCGTGCGTCGATCGTCGACCGGTTCGGCCTCTTCGGAATCCGCATGGCCGTCACGCTCGTCAAGCTCGGTGTACGAGATTCGCCCACGCTCGCCGCGGAACTCGTCGAACGCAGTGGGCTCGACGAGCTCAGGTCCGTCATCGACGTCCAGTTCGGCCAGCGTGCGGATCAACTGAAACTGCATTCTGCGTTGGTGACGTTGCAGCGGACGTTGGAAGCTCGGCCCATTGCCGAGTCTGTACAGTTCCGTGCCGAAGCCGGGCGAATGCTCGCCGACGTTCACGGTTTCCAGGAGCTGCGGTTGCTGGGCAAGATGCGCGGAACCACGCCCACGCTGCCGGAACCCGAACTCGCCGAATTGCAAAGGCTCATCGGCGGATTCGGCATCGACTCCTGGGTGCGGCTCGGCCTCGACCCGGATTCCGGGCAGGCGGAACGCTACGATCGCGCGCGTGCCGCCGCCCAGAAGTGGCGCAGACTAGCCGACCATCCGCTTCTCGATCAGTTCACCGCGAGGGCGTGCGGAGTCGCCGCTCGCAGTGCGGAGGGCATTGCGGCTACGGCGTAGGTGTGTACAGCTGCTCGGCGAGGTCCAGGCTCCACAGCGCGGTGATCGGGCCGCCGTCGTTGGTGAACTTGTCGGTACGCACGACCCGGTTCGACTGCACGGCAGGAAGGCCGGTCCACAGCGGATTGGAGTTGAGGGCACGCAGCTCCTCCTCCGAGGTGATCGCAGCGACGAGCGCCTGCGCATCGGAGATCTCCGAGAGATTCTCCGGTCCGAGATCCAGCTCGGGCGTCGCCCGGTCCCATGCGCTGCTGAAGTTCGCACCGATGTCGATCAATGCCGCCGCCGACACGCGCTCACGACCGATCGAAATTCCGCTTCCGTCGGACGTCGTGATCGGCAGAACCTCGGTGTTCGCGATGGCGTCGGCGTGGTCGGTCTTGATCTGCTCGACGCGGGCGTCGTACTCGTCGACGATCTCGGCGGCGCGGTCCTGCATGTTCAAGGCCTCGCCGACGGCTTCGACGTCCTGCTGCCAGGTGATGCCGGTGCCGTTCGAACCGACGGGCAGCACTGGCGCGACGGCGCTGAGCTGGTCGTAGATCTCCTCGATCACTTCGTTGCGGCCGATGATCAGGTCGGGGTCGACGCGGGCGATCGATTCGACGTCGATGACGTTGCGTGGGAACAGCTCGGGCACCCCGGCGTCGCGCAGGCTCTTCATCGGTTCGGTGAGCGGGCCGGGGATTTCCGGTGGAGCTTCGGTCTCGACAGGCATACCGATCACCGGCAGGTCGAACGCGATGGCGATGTCCAGGTCGCGCCTGCCGTCGATGACGACGACGGACTCGATCGTGTCCGGAACGGCGACGGTACCGAACTCGGTGACGACGTCATGGGTGCCGGACGCGGACGGCGTCGACTCGTCGGTGGAGCTACACGAGGCGGCCAGCACGATCAGCGCGAGTGCGGCGGAAGCGCGGAGGAGTGGTGTTTTCACCTGGCAAGTAAAGCAAGCCTAAGCATGTATACAACAATCGGGCGGCGAAGATCACTTACCGGAGAGGCCACTCCCCGCCGCCACCGCGGCAATACCCGCACACCCCGCCCCGACAAGAGGAGCCCACTGAAGCGCCCCCGCCGCCACCGACCCGGCGTCGGACATGAAGGACCAGAACAGCACGAACGCGCCCGTCGCAGCCAACCCTGCAACGAGCAGTACGACGCCTGACAGGGAGCGGAGCCCGCTCAGTGCCCCATGGGATCGTGACCTTCCGGATGCCGCGAGGCTCAAACCGAGTGCCGCGACGATCAGCAGCACGGCGCCCACCGCGGCGCTTCCGAGTAGCGTCACGGTCACCGTGTCCGAGATCTCCGACGCGGTGGCGCCGGAACCGTCGTCCGACACTGCGGTTTCCAGGGCAGATCGCACCGCGTCGTAGTTCAAGGCGACGACCGCTGCCAGCGCCAGCGCGACGACAGTCACGGCGGCCCAAGCGCCGAGGGCCATCCGGAAGGCAACGCTCGGCCCCCTCGGGTCCCTCGTTCCCCCCGACTCCTGGCGCGGGCGGAGCGGCTGCACGGCGAACTCGGGGCGCTCCGGCTGCGGGCGGAGTTCTCGGCGGGTGTTCTCCGGTTCGGTCACGGGTGCAGATCCTATCCGTCGACGTGCCGGAGCCTCTGCACTAGCGCAGGATCACCGGGATTCCTTGGTACGGACCCAGTGTCAACGGGAAACTGTTCAACTCGTCGACGACGCCGATGTCCGAATCGTCGAACATGTCGTACACCCCGGCACCCGCGGTGAGATGCTTCGACTGGATGGTCGCGGCCACCTCGTCGGACGTGAAGTTGATGACGGTTGCCTGGATGGTGCCCTGACCCAGTTCGTGAACCAGCACCAGCAGGCCCTTGTGGGACACCGTCGGCACATCCAGCTGCTGGGCGGTGGCGATTCCGTACCTGTTGCGCAACTCGATGATCCGAGCGAGCCTGCGGGCGAAGGACGATGGGTCCTTCAGCTGCTCGGGCAGCGATCCGTAGAGGCTGCGGCCTCGGGGAATGCCGGATTCGGAGCGCACCGCATCCGGGTAGCTGTCCATCAGGTCGTGCGCGCCACGGTTGATCCACCGCGTGTCGCCCTCGCGGATGAGATCGGCCACGTCGTCGGCGTCGATGGGCAGGATGCCCAGCAGATCCCAGCCCGACAGTGCGAACACACCAGGCTGCAACGCGTTGTACATCGCGAGCATCAAGTGCGCGGTCTTCACCGTCTCGATGTCGGACTCGTCCATGCGATCGAGATCACGAATGCCGAGCGAGGCCGTGATGACACTGGCTGTGGTGCAGGCGATTCCGTTGGTGGTGAACGTGCGGTTGTACGGCGCCCAGCGGCCGGTCAGGCGATCGGTCAGGTCTGCACGAATCTGATCACCGAGGTCGGACCCCTTCACCACTTCACCACAGTATTCGAACTCGTCCTCGGCGTGCAGCGTGGCGAAGTGGATGAGCTCGAAGGTCAGCTCGTCGTGATTCTGCAATGCGTGCACGAGCGAGGCCGGGTCGACGCCGTGATCGCGCGCCAACGTCATTGTCAGACGCAGGAATTCGGTGTTCCCCATGACCAAGGCGTGGTGGTAGGCGGGCCGGTTGATGAAGTCGTACGACAGATCGGCGCCGTTGGTGCCCATGGCCTTGATGTCGTCGATCGTCAGATTCAGCTCCTGGAAGGTGAACCCTCCCATCTTGCGCACGACACTGGCGATCAGATGGTTCGCGGCCTCGGACAGGGGGTGCCCCTCGGACCAGCCAGGACCCTCGGCGCGGCGTTCGACACCCAGGAATCCGTTGGCGTCCAACCGAAGTGCACCCGCACCGAGATCGGCGATCGAATGGCACGCGTCGCCGATCACCAGGCGCATCCCCGCGAAAGACGGGTCCAGCCAGTTGATCGACGGTTGTCCCGCCTTGAAGTAATGCAGGTAGACCCAACGTCGCTCGACGCCGTCGACACCCACGACGGGCGCGGTTGCACTCCAGTTGGTTTCCTTGACGCCGAGTTCGTAGAAGATCACCCGCTGCAACTGGCCGATGATGTAGCCGGCGCGCGCGAGGTTGGCCTCGGCTTCCGCGTCGATGTTCTGGGAATCCGCCCCTGCGCGTACGCGGGGGAGCAGATGCCAGTCCTGCGGCTCGATCTCGACCATGTGGTAGATGCCCGGGTAATCCGCTACGGCCATCTCTGCGAGCCTGAAATCCGCGCCCTTGCCGGTGTGGCCGGGCACGATGTCGTCGATGACTGTTCCGTCGTACGCGGCCGCGACGACGCACAGGCGTCGGAACTCGTCCTCGGAGCCGAACGCCGGGTCGATCTGCATGCCGATGCGATCGAAGTGACCATCGACAGAGGGTGTCGGCCGCCAACCGTGAATGCCGCCCGCGACCTTGACCGGACCGGTGTGGACCGCAGTGATCCCGATGTCGGAGAACGCCTGCCACAGAGCCTCGTCGCCGAGGGTGCTGAGAAAGCTGGTGCGTGGCGCGTTGATCACGGAGATCGGGTACGCGGTGAACCAGACGGGTGCGCGCTCGACGGCGCCGCGCGGATTGGGGTCCGCATACGGGTTCTGCCACATGCTGCCCTTGCCGGAGAGTTGCTCGGCGATGAGTTTTGCGTCGCGCAGCATGGACTGCTCGGTCAGCCATTCGACGTATTCGGGGTTGTCGGCAGCAGGTTCGCCGTCCTGCGGCGTCGAACCGTTTCGGTTCGCTCGACGTACGGAGGGGCGTAGCGGCTTCGGTCTGGCCGGATAGAACTTCTCGTCGTAGGTGATCTCGCTCGGTTCGTGCTGCACTTCGGGATCCATGTGCCTCCGTAGCCTCGCTTTCTTCCAAACCCTACGTACCCGGCGCTGCTTCTGCAGAGTTCCCCGCATGCCCTGAAAATCGGGGGTCGAAACCGAATTACATGCGTGTAAGCCGAGACAACCGGTGTATCGGACCGTGTCCGTATCGAGACTGCCTGGTATGGAAAGTCCGCTTGTAATAGGTAATAGTTGAACGCAACAACAGCCACTTCAGTCACAGGAGTCACACATGCGTCGCATTGCCCGCACCACAGTCTTGGCCTCGACGGCCGTGTTCGCCGCCGCCGTCGGTGCGGTCGCCCTGGCGCCCATCGCGTCGGCCGAGCCCGAGCCGACGGCCCCCGAATTCGGATCCTCGGTCGCGGAATCGACCGACCTGGTCGTCACGCTCGGAACCACCTGTGTCGACAAGACCGCCGACAAGCCCGAGGACGGCAAGGTCGTCGCCCTCGAGGTGACGGTGAAGAACGTCGGCGAGAGCGATGCGGCGAACGTCTCGGTGAACTACGGAGCTATCCCGGCCCCCGCCGGCGCCGTCACCGAGGACAAGATCGTGAAGGGCGAGGACGCCACGATCACCGTCCCCAGTGGGGACGCGGCGTGGGTCTCCCGCCCCGCCGGAGCCGTGGCCTTCTCTCCCCAGCTCGACGCCAACTACGTGGACAACGTCAAGGTCGAGTTCCTGACCCTCGACTGCTCCCCGGCCGAACCCGTCGAGGACGGCGAGTAGAAGCTCTGCTCCCAGCCCGCACACCAGAGGGCGCACCGACTACGCACGACGAACTACGCCGCGACGAGCATCTGCCGTCGCGGCGTAGTGCTGTCCCCGCTCACATGAGAGCGCGGAGCGACCGGCCGGGAACAAATCTTCAACTGCCTCCGTTGGAGCTTTCGTAGCCTTGAGTGGATGGGGCTCAAGTCCGGTTTGACAGAAGTTGAAAACGTCTTGCAGACTTGAGTGCAGTTCGCTCAGCTAGGAACCAATCAAGCAACAAACAGGAGGAAACACTATGGCTCGTGCGGTCGGTATCGACCTCGGGACCACCAACTCGGTCGTGTCCGTCCTCGAGGGCGGCGAGCCGGTTGTGGTCGCCAACTCCGAGGGATCACGCACCACCCCGTCGATCGTCGCTTTCGCCAAGAACGGTGAAGTGCTGGTCGGCCAGCCCGCGAAGAACCAGGCGGTTACCAACGTCGACCGCACGATTCGCTCCGTCAAGCGCCACATCGGCACGGACTGGACCGTCTCGATCGACGACAAGAAGTACACCTCGCAGGAGATCTCCGCGCGTACGCTGCAGAAGCTGAAGCGCGACGCCGAGGCTTACCTGGGCGAGGAAATCACCGACGCGGTCATCACCGTTCCGGCCTACTTCGAGGACGCACAGCGCCAGGCGACCAAGGAAGCCGGCCAGATTGCAGGCCTCAACGTCCTGCGCATCGTCAACGAGCCCACCGCGGCTGCGCTGGCATACGGCCTGGACAAGGGCGACAGCGAGCAGACCATTCTGGTCTTCGACCTCGGTGGCGGCACCTTCGACGTCTCCCTGCTGGAAATCGGCGACGGCGTCGTCGAGGTCCGTGCGACGTCCGGTGACAACCACCTCGGTGGCGACGACTGGGACGAGCGCATCGTGACCTGGCTCGTGGACAAGTTCAAGGCTCAGAACGGCATCGATCTGACCAAGGACAAGATGGCCCTGCAGCGTCTGCGCGAGGCTGCGGAGAAGGCGAAGATCGAACTGTCCTCCGGGCAGAGCACCTCGATCAACCTCCCGTACATCACGGTCGACGGCGACAAGAACCCGCTGTTCCTCGACGAGCAGCTCAGCCGCTCCGAGTTCCAGAAGATCACCTCCGACCTGCTCGACCGCACCCGTGCGCCGTTCCAGGCAGTGGTCAAGGACTCCGGCATCGCCGTCAAGGACATCGACCACGTCGTGCTCGTCGGCGGTTCGACGCGTATGCCTGCCGTCTCCGAGCTGGTCAAGGAACTCTCCGGTGGACGCGAGCCCAACAAGGGCGTCAACCCGGACGAGGTCGTGGCCGTCGGTGCTGCACTGCAGGCCGGTGTGCTCAAGGGTGAGGTCAAGGACGTTCTGCTCCTCGACGTCACGCCGCTGTCCCTCGGCATCGAGACCAAGGGTGGCGTGATGACCAAGCTCATCGAGCGCAACACCACAATCCCGACGAAGCGGTCCGAGACCTTCACCACGGCTGACGACAATCAGCCTTCGGTGCAGATCCAGGTCTTCCAGGGTGAGCGCGAGATCGCCTCGCACAACAAGCTCCTCGGCTCCTTCGAGCTGACCGAGCTGCCCCCGGCTCCTCGCGGCGTCCCGCAGATCGAGGTCACCTTCGACATCGACGCCAACGGCATCGTGCACGTCACGGCCAAGGACAAGGGCACCGGCAAGGAAAACACGATCAAGATCCAGGACGGCTCCGGCCTGTCCAAGGAAGAGATCGACCGCATGGTCGCCGACGCGGAAGCTCACGCGGACGAGGACAAGGCTCGTCGCGAAGAGGCCGAGGTCCGCAACCAGGCCGAGTCGCTCGTTCACCAGACGGAGAAGTTCGTCAAGGACAACGAGGACAAGGTCGACGCAGAGCTCAAGGGACGCGTCGAGACGGCTATCGAAGAGGCCAAGTCGGCTCTCGCAGGCAGCGACATCTCGGCAGTCAAGGCCGCCGTGGAGAAGCTGTCCACCGAGTCACAGGCTCTCGGCACCGCCATCTACGAGGCTCAGGCCAAGGAGCAGGGCGGCGCAGAAGGCGGAGCTCAGGCTGCTGACGACGGTGTCGTCGACGCAGAAGTTGTCGACGAGCCCGCCGACGACGCGGAGAAGAAGTGAGCTCGCGCGACAGCGATCACGATCTGCAGCACACCGAGCAGGAACCGGTCACTTTCGTGGACAAGCGAAAGATCGATCCCGAGACCGGTGAGCCTCGGGAGGGTGACGCAGTACCGGAGCCCCTCGCGGGCACCGGCACTGCGCCCCAGCCCGACTCGGTGGACGACGAGGGCATCGAAGCAGAGGTGGTCGTCGACCCGCGCGATACGCAGGTCTCCGAACTCACTGCAGATCTGCAGCGAGTGTCGGCGGAGTACGCCAACTACCGGCGTCGGACCGACCGGGAGAAGCAGACGGGCGCGGAGAACGCCAAGGCGTCCGTCGTGTCCCAGCTTCTTCCCGTCCTCGACGATCTCGAGCGTGCGCGTCAGCACGGTGATCTCGAGACCGGGCCGCTGAAGTCGGTGGCGGACAAGTTGGCAGGAGTGTTCGCCAACATCGGTCTGACCACGTTCGGCGCCGAGGGCGACGCGTTCGACCCGGCGATCCACGAGGCCGTCTCGCACGAGGGCGACGGAAGCAATCCCGTCGTCGGAACCCTGATGCGTCCGGGTTACAAGCTCGGCGAGCGGGTTCTGCGGACAGCCATGGTCGGCGTCGTCGACGATGCTGGACAGCACTCGGATGCGCCTGCATCCGACGAGCAGTAAAAAAGAGATAGCGCGGAAGGAGGAAACGCCCGGTGAGCCAGCGGGAGTGGATCGAGAAGGACTTCTACAAGGAGCTGGGCGTTTCCTCCAGCGCATCTGCAGAAGAGATCAAGAAGGCGTACCGCAAGTTGGCGCGGGACAATCACCCCGACGCCAACCCCGGAAACGCCAAGGCCGAGGAGAAGTTCAAGGCCGTCAGTGAGGCCAATGCGGTCCTGACGGACCCGGCCAAACGCAAGGAGTACGACGAGGCCAGGCGGCTGTTCGCGTCGGGCGGCTTCGGTCGCCAGGGCGCCGGCGGATTCAATCCTGGTGCAGGCGGATTCGGCGGCGGTGGGCAAACGTTCGACGTCGGCGACATCTTCGGTCAAGGTGGCGGCGACGGCGGTATCGGCGACCTGTTCGGTGGCCTGTTCAACCGCGGCGGCACTCAGCAGCGCACCGCGAGCAGTCGTCCGCGACGCGGAAGCGACGTCGAGACCGAGACCACTCTCGGTTTCCGTGAAGCCACGCAAGGTGTGACGGTTCCGCTACGTCTGACCAGTCCGTCGTCCTGCACCACCTGCCACGGCAGCGGTGCCAAGCCCGGAACCAGTCCGCGGGTGTGCCCCAAGTGCAATGGCGCGGGCGTGATCAACCGCAACCAGGGAGCGTTCGGGTTCAGCGAGCCGTGCGACGACTGCCGCGGAACCGGTTCGATCATCGACGACCCGTGCGCCGACTGCCGCGGAACCGGCGTACAGAACCGCACCCGCACGATCACCGTGCGCGTGCCACCGGGCGTGTCCGACGGCCAGAAGATCCGTCTCGCAGGCCAAGGTGAAGCCGGACTCCGCGGAGCTCCGTCGGGTGACCTGTTCGTCACGGTGCGCGTGCGCGCGGACAAGGTGTTCGGACGAGACGGCGACAATCTGACGGTCACCGTCCCGGTCAGCTACGGCGAGTTGGTACTCGGAACCACGCTGTCGGTTCCCACGCTCGACGGCCGCGTCGGAGTGAAGGTGCCGCCGGGAACTGTCGACGGTCGGGTGCTGCGCGTCCGCGGACGCGGTGTTCCGAAGAAGACAGGAACTCCCGGTGACCTGATGGTCACGGTCAAGGTCGCGGTCCCGCAGAAGCTCGACGACCCGGCCACCGAAGCATTGCACGCTTATCTGGAAGCCGAGAAGGCCAGCGGATTCGACCCGCGGGCCGGGTGGGCAGGTGCGTAATGACTGTTCCTCCTGGCGGGGGTTCGGGCCAGGGTAATTCTGGCCATTCCGCAGGCTCCACTCCCGGTGACCCCGACGCTCAGGTCTTCGTCATCTCGGTGGCGGCCCAGCTCGCGGGAATGCACGCACAGACGCTGCGCACCTACGACCGCCTGGGTCTGGTCACCCCGCACCGGACCACCGGCGGTGGGCGTCGGTATTCGCCGCGTGACGTCGCGTTGCTCCGCGAGGTGCAGCGACTGTCGCAGGACGAAGGCGTCAACCTGGCCGGTATCAAGCGCATCATCGAGCTGACCAATCAGGTCGAGGCTCTGCAGGCTCGGGTGTCCGAGCTGGCGCAGGAACTGGCGAACGTCCACGCGAGCTACCGCCGCGACCTGGTACCGGTTCAGCGGAACGCCCTCGTCGTCTGGAAACCGCGCAACCAGCGCTGACAACCGACCCACGCTCGCCGACGCCTGTGCGTCGGCGAGCTTTTTCGTGCCCGGGCCCCGGCTGCATCGGCACTCGGCCCCGGCTGCGCGGGTTTCAGTGGG
The DNA here is from genome assembly GCF_042667435.1 of Rhodococcus sp. NPDC057297. Lineage (NCBI taxonomy): Bacteria > Bacillati > Actinomycetota > Actinomycetes > Mycobacteriales > Nocardiaceae > Rhodococcus > Rhodococcus sp. NPDC057297. The sequence goes on from NZ_JBHUZE010000001.1 coordinate 1,088,392, forward strand.
TGCGCGTGCTGCAACAGGTGCTTGGGCTGGAACCCACGCGTTCACCCCCGGTTGGTGACCGACTGAGTCGTTCGGTCACTCGGCCTTGCATCACCCGAACGGGCAACCCGACGCCCCGCGGGAGACGAAGTTGGGTCGGATGTCCATGTCGGGTGGGTCGTAGAGCCGGTGGAAGGTCGGGGTGATGCCGGACGACATGGGCGGGTTGATCCACGACCAGTCCGTCGGGCAGGTGCGTCCGGCTCGGGCTTCGCGGTCGACGTGGTCGACGAACTGCTTGGCGACGGTGTGGTGATCCACCATGTAGGCGCCGGTTTCGCGGAAACTGTGGATGACGGCTCGGTTGAGTTCGACGAGCGCGCGGTCCCGCCACAGTGTCCGTTCGGAGCTCATGTCGAGGCGTAGTTTCTTGGCGATGGTGGGGAGCATGTCGTAGCGGTCGGTGTCGCTGAAGTTGCGTGCGCCCACTTCGGTGTTGACGTACCAGCCGTTGAACGGTGCACAGGGGTAGCGGACGCCGCCGATCTCGAGGTCCATGTTGGAGACGGCGGGTACGGCGTGCCATTTGAGCCCGAGGCCCGCGAACCAGCGGTAGTTGGGGTGGACGAGGTCGACCTCGAGGACGAGGTCGCGGGGGACGTCGAACCAGCGGATCGGCTCGTCGGGCGTGGAGATCATCAGTGGCAGTACGTCGAATGCGGTGCCCTCGCCGCGCCATCCGAGCCGCTGTGCCAGGGCGGTGAGTTCGAGGTGCGCGGGGTCGCCGGTGATCGTGCCGTCGTCGGCGCGGTAGCCGGCGTAGCGGATGAGTTGGGGGCTGATGATCCGGTATTCGCGGCCGTCGGGCAGGGGCGGCGGGCCGACGGTGACGATGGATTGCAGTGCGCCGCCGTTGGTCGCGACGCGGAGGTGTTCGAAGCAGGCGTCGGCGATGTCCTGTGCCGTGGTGGCGTGTCGTGCGTCGATCAGCTTGAGAGTCCGCCAGTGTTTGCGTCCGACGCACCGCGCGTGGTTTCGCCACGCCAGTTTGGCGCCGATGAGGATCTCCTCGGCGGATTGAACGTAGGTGCCCGTGGCACGGAGCTCGGCGAGCGCCTGCGTTGCCCGAGCGGCGGGTAGGTGCTGCAGTTCCGGTTGATCGAAGAACTCGCGGCACTCGGCGAGTCGCGCGCTCAGGCCCGGATCCTCGATACGTGGCCCGACTTTCCGATCGTTCGCTGGTTCCTTCACATCCGCCCCGACAGCGACAGTCACGTTTTGCCTACCCCGTTTCGATCGGCACCGCTGAATGATCTTGTTTCGACGCAACCGAATCCTAGGTCCTCGAACTGTCGGTGAAAAGGCCTGTAAATCGATGCGACTCAATCGATTTCGACCTTCGGGTCGGTTATCGGCGAAGACGGCAAGCTATTTCCCGGTTAACGCAGCCAAAGCGGGTCGGACGAATTCGCTCGGTGAGTCATGTCCGAGTCCCTGGGTTAGACTGCCTGGAAATCACGGCGGTCGAGAAACTAGTGCCGACTGCCTTGGCGCACGTCCGGGTAGACGTCGGACGCCGACTTCTACGCGGTGAGGGGGCCTTCGAGAGATGGATGCTCGGGCGATTTCGCTTGTGAGAACCACGTTCAAAGCGGTCGCGGCTGTCGACGGTGGTCCGGAGAAGCTGACGCGCTCGTTCTACGCCATTCTGTTCGCTCGCAATCCCGAGGTGCGGGACTTCTTCCCCGCGTCGATGGAGTCCCAGCGGGACAAGTTGGTGACGGCGATCGCCTATGCCATAGACCAGCTCGAAGATCTCGATCGTCTGCTGCCGTTCCTGGCGCAGCTCGGCCGCGATCACCGCAAGTACGGGATCGTCGATGCGCACTACGCGGCCGTCGGAGATGCACTGATCACGGCCTTGGAGCAGTTCGCCGGCAACGAGATCTGGACCGACGAGGTCGACGCCGCCTGGCGCGAGGTCATCGCGGTGATGGCGGGCACGATGATGGAAGCCGCGGAGGCCGACGACGGACCGCCGGTATGGCAGGGCACCGTCGTCGAACATCTGCGTGTTCTCGACGACGTGTCGATCGTGCGGCTCATGCTCGACGAACCGCTGGATTACAGCGCCGGACAGTACGTCAGCGTGTCGATTCCGAGTCGTCCGCGCATGTGGCGATATCTATCGCCTGCAATTCCCGCGAACGCGGCGGGCGAGATCGAATTCCACATCCGGCGCGTCACCGGCGGGTGGGTCAGTCCGGCACTCGTAGGAAGCACCTCGGTCGGGGACCGATGGACCATCGGCGCGCCCCTCGGCAGCATGACGCGGCACAGCGCGCCCGGTCGTGACCGTCTCCTCATCGCATCGGGCACGGGAATTGCGCCGCTGCGCGCGCAGCTCATGGAGATGGCCACCAAGGCCGACAACCCGTCCGTCCACGTCTTCTACAGCGGCCGCTACCCGTGCGACCTCTACGATCTGCAGACTCTGCAGCAGATCGCGGCGATCAATCCGTGGCTGTCCGTCGTCGGGATCGTCGAGGAAGAGACAGATCCGTGGTGGTACGACGGCCCGCAGTACCGGGACCATCTCGGTGGCTCGTCGCCGATCGTCGGGCAGGTCGGGAAGGTCGTCGCGGAGTTCGGATCATGGGACGGGCGCGACATTCAGATCGTCGGCTCGCCTTCGATGATCAACACCACCAAATTCCGCCTGCAGGGCGCAGGAGTCGACCTCTCCCTCGTCCGCCACGACCCTTGGTGACCGGTCCTTGTTGCAGCCTCGACTGGGTCATTCCGCAGGCTCCACTCCCGCCCCTCGCCGCATAGTCTGGACACATGCAGACGTGGAAAGCCGAGGTGGTGCAGTACCACCGGTTGCGCAACGACCTGGCCGTGGTTCGACTCGAAGGTGAGGCAATACCTTTCGAGGCAGGTCAGTCGCTCGATGTCACCGTTCCGCAGAATGCGCGGCTGAGTCGCCGGTACTCGTCGGCGCTGCCGCCGTCGCTCGACGGAAAGTTGGAATTCCACGTCCGGGCCGTCCCGGCAGGGTGGGTCAGCGGCTCGATCGTCAACGAGACGAGGCCGGGTGACGTGTGGACGCTCCGCGATCCCGCGGGCAGTCTGAAGGTCGACCACTCCGGGCGCGACGTCGTGATGATCGCAGGCGGCACCGGGCTCGCACCGCTGCGTGCGCTTGTTCTGCATCTGTCCCGGCGGGAAACACCGCCGAACGTGACGCTGTACGTCGGTGGGCGTTCACCACGCGACCTCTATGCGGCCGACCTACTGTGGATATTGGCGTCCGAACTGCCGTGGCTTACCGTCGTTCCCGTCGTGGATCAGTTGACGGATCCGTGGGCTCCCGACCGCTGGCACGATGCCATCGGAGCCGAGATTGTCGGTGTCGCAGAGATGTTCGGCCCCGAGCACTGCTGGGAGGGCAGTCTGGCCGATGTCATGAGTGTGCAGCAGCCGTTCCTCGACTCCCAGGTGCTTGTCTGCGGTTCACCGGGGATGGAAGCGGCCACGATCGCGGCGTTGATCGACAACGGGACCCCGGAGAGCGCCATCGTGCGGTGACGCCGGACGTCAGGCGACGTGTGTCGCGGTGTTCGTGCCGACCGGTAACACCCGCGACGGCGCGGGAGAGAACAATTGCCGTACGGAGTACCGTCCCTTGGCCGGGTCGTACGGCCGGTACACGGCGAAGACGAGAATGTGCCACCACCAGTGCAACCGGAGTGCCTTGCGACGCTCGGGAGTCATGACGCCGTGCCGCTCGAACGTCTTGATGCCGCACTCGATGTATTCACCGAATTTCGACGGCGGAGTGAGGGCACGGCGGGGAGATACGTCGACGTTCATGTCGGACAGCTGAGCCAGCTTGACGTCGACGGAGGTCAGGCACAGGGCCAGGTCGAGATCCTCGTGAAGTTCCGCGTCGGTGCTGACCAATGGCTCGACGCGGTGCCACGCGGACTTGCGGATCGCCATGTTGGCGCCGTGCAGGTTGGTGATCAGTCGACCGCCTCCGATCGCGCCCTTTCTGAGGTGACGACCGAACCACCACGCTTTGAGGCCACGGACCGGCGAGTCGTACGGCTGATTCAGCCCGGTGACACCGCCGACGTGCGCTCCGTCCGTGGAGAGGTAGTCGAGAACGGCCCTGGCCCACCCTGGTGTGACGCGGGTGTCGGCGTCGACGCGGCCCAGGACGTCACCGCGGGCAGCGCGAAACCCGGCGTTGCGTGCGTGCGCGACGCCTGCTGCGCGCTCGGGCAGGAGCCTGATCTTGGGGTGGGCGTCGGCGTAGGCCTCGACGACAGCGGCGGTGCGGTCGGTGGAGTTGTTGTCCACGACGATGATCTCGTGGATGTCGTCGCCCTGCGCGACCAATGCGTCGAGGCAGGGGCCGATGTAGGCCTCTTCGTTGTGGGCCGGGATCACGACCGACAAGGTTTCGGCGGGGAGCGTGGGAGTCGACACACTGGGAGATTATCGGTGACGAGGTGTGGAGTCGAATCGAAAAGTATTGTGTATCAAAGTATTCGGGTGAATTCGCTGATACATGGGTGTTTTGTCGAGATCGGGTCCGTTTTGTCCGCCGAGGGCAGTCGACCGGTCGGATCGACGGGATTGGACGGGGTGAAGTCATGCTCGATGACACGCTCATCGGCCAGGCAGCTAGGCTGGGCCGGACGTCGATCCGACAGCATGTGACTACCAGAGGAGATGAGCAGTGGCTTCCGAGATCGCAGTGGGCGACCTGGTTCAGGCGACCGGGCACGCCGGACCGTGGAAGGTGCTGGAAATCCGTCAGGGTCTGGCGCTTCTCGAGCATCATGCCGGTCATCGACTGTCGGTCCGCACGACCACGCTGTCCGTGGTTCGCAAAGCGTCACCCTCGGAGGCTGCGAAGCCCGTCGTGGACGAGCCGGACTCGCCGACCCTCTTCGACTGAAGGTCGGCGAAACAAGAGAGACGCGTCCCCGACGGCCGCGTCCTCGTGGCTTACCCGCTCAGGTCACTGGCGGGAAGTGGGTCGTTCTACAGTCCGCCGAGCAGCAGGTGAAGAGTATCTCCGACGACTGCGATCAGGCCGGCTACGAGTCCCATGTGATTCCTCTTTTCTGTGATTCGCCTTGCGGCGCTGCTCTTTTGAGCTGACAAGAATCTATGGGCGGCGTATTGCCCACGAGTTAACTGCGAGTAATGGCCTCGGCGGATGCGCGAAACATTACCTTTGCTCATCAATATGGCGGATTGAACGAGGGGCGTGATGAATGCGTCATCGGCCACGTGACTTGTACATGCGCCGCTGGAGCTTGGCGAGCTGTTTGGCCTCGGCGAGTCTCTGCTCGTTGGCACGTGCATCGTGTCTCGTTGTGGCCCAGTGATTCTCGCGTTGCAGGCGGTGGTAGTTGGCGATCCGCCGGGGGTCGATACCCTCCTGTACTGCGCAGCCGGGTTCGCTGCGATGGGTGCAATCGCGAAATCTGCATCGCGCCGACGCGTCCTCGATGTCCGAGAAAGTCTGCTGCAGGCCCACTTCCGACGCGACGAGGCCGACGGAGCGAAGTCCGGGAGTGTCGATCACCGTCATTCCGGCGGTGGGAAGCGGAACGAGTTCGCGCCGAACCGTCACGTGACGCCCTTTGCCGTCTGCTTCGCGCACGTCACCAGTGCTCAGGACCTCCTGTCCGACGAGCGTGTTCGCCAGAGTCGACTTCCCCGATCCGGACGGTCCGATCAGTGCGATGGTTCCGGCGAGATGCTCGGTGAGGCAGGGTATTCCGTCCCCGCTACGAGAGCTGATCGCGAGTACGGTCACGCCGGGTGACGACGCCTTCAGGTCGGTGACTCGGCCGGAATCGCCTGCGTCGCACTTGGTGAGTACGACGAGTGGTGTTGCGCCGCTGTCCCATGCGAGGGCGACGTATCGTTCGACGCGGCCGAGATCGAGTTCGGTGTCGGCGGCGACGGTCACGACGACGGTGTCGACGTTGGCGGCGAGGGTCTGAGTGTGGGACGTCGTGCCTGCCGATGCGCGGACGATGGCTGTGCGGCGGGGTAGGACTGTCGTGAGTACGGCCCCGCCCGTCGGCTGGGTGTCGATGCGTACCCAGTCGCCGGTGCACACGTCGAGGTGTCCGATGTGGGCGCGCAGCGTTCCGTGTTCGGTGGCGATGTCGCTGGACCCGCGGTAGACCGCGGTGACGCGCCCGGGTTCTCCGGGTGAGCTGTTCTCGTGGAATCGCTGGTGCCAGTAGGTGTCGAAACCCAAGTGGGACAGTGTGGTCGGTGAGGACACGGGTGAGCCTTTCGAAGGGCCGACCCGGTGCCCGGGTCAGCCGATGATGGGGGAGAAGGAGGCCGTGGGCACGGCCGTACGCCGGATGACCATGGTTTCTCCTCCTCTCGTCTCGCCTCGACTGCTCGGGTGGATGGAAAGTATCAGGGCAGCACTGGGCTACGCCATCGATTAAACGGCGCTCACTGCGAAGACGGGTCGGCCAGCACGCGAGCGACGAACGCGACGGCGAGATCGAGGAGGACGCGTGCCTCCGGTAGGGCGCCCGCCAGCACCGGGAAGGCATGAACCTGGCCCTTCCACACATGCGTCTCGACGGTTCTGCCTGCTGCTGCGAGCGAGGCCGTCATCGCTTCGACGTCGGGCCGCATCAGCTCGTACTGCGCGGTGGACAGGAACACCGGCGGAAAGATCGCCGGGTCGACGTCGATCGGGGACGGTGAACCGGCGATGGCGTCGGGCCCGTTCAGCCACCGATCCTCCAAGGCGATGACCTGCTTCATCGGAAGGTAGGCGTCCTTCTTCATGAACTCTTTCGGATGGCTCTTCAGGTCGAGGTTCAGCAACGGGGAGAACCCGACAACCGCCGCGGGCGGGGTGAGACCGTCGAGGACTGCCAGTTCGGCGACTTTCATCGCCAGGTATCCACCCGCCGAGTCACCGGCGACGATGATCTTGCTGGGATCGGCGACGGTCTCCAGCGCGGCGCGGTAGGACGCCATGGCGTCGGCGATCGATGTCCCGATGCCGCCGTAGGGGATCTGCCGGTACTCGACGGAGTAGACCGGGACCCCTGCACGAGCCGCCAGCGTCGCGCACGCACTTCGGTGGGTGGCGAGACCGCAGAACACGAATCCGCCGCCGTGGAAGTAGAGCACCGACGCGCCGTCGAGCGATCCGGTCGCGGTCTTGGGGTGCGTCGTCTTCTCGCACGGGACGCCGCCCAACCGGACCTGTTCGATGGTCACACGCTTGGGCTTCGGCAACCTGTCGACGGCCCGGTCGAGCTGACCGATGGCCTTGATCCCACCGTCGGTCAGCGGCCACAGCGAGAACGTCGGCTTCAACGTCAGGCGCATCGCGCAGGACAGAACGCGGGCTTGGCGGCTGATGTCGTCGTGCCAGGTGAGCGTATGGGTCATGGATACGCACGCTAGCACCGGTTGGAACGTGTTCTCATCGCTTCAGCCATGAATCGAGGTCAGGCGTGCTCCACCTGCTCGAAGCAAACAGAAACGTGTTCTACTGCGACCGGGTGGGGAGTGTGCCCTCCTGCTGCGGGTTCGACAGAGCGTTGAGGAAGGCCCGCGCCCAGCGGTCGACGTCGTGGGCGAGGACCTGGCGCCGCATCGCCCGCATGTGGCGTCGACCTTCTTCCGCCGGCTGTTCCAGCGCGGAGACGATGGCGTCCTTGACGCTGTCGAGATCGTGCGGGTTGCACAGGTACGCCTGACGCAGTTCGGCTGCGGCACCGGTGAATTCGCTGAGAACCAGGGCGCCACCCAGGTCGCTGCGGCTGGCGACGTACTCCTTGGCGACGAGGTTCATGCCGTCGCGCAGCGGGGTGACGAGCATGACGTCCGCGGCCACGAAGTACGCGATGAGATCGTCGCGGGGGATCGGACGGTGCAGGTAGTGCAGTACCGGGTGGCCGACCTGGCCGTATTCGCCGTTGATACGGCCGACCTGCTGTTCGATTTCACCGCGCATCGCCTTGTAGCTCTCGACGCGTTCACGGCTCGGGGTGGCGAGCTGGATGATGACGTTGTCCACCGGGTCGATGCGATGCTCTTCGAGCAGTTCGCGGAATGCGTTGAGCCGGACGTCGATGCCCTTGGTGTAGTCGAGTCGGTCGACGCCGAGCATGATGCGCTTCGGATTGCCCAGTTCCTTGCGGATCTGCTTCGCGCGATCACGGACGGCCTTCGAGCGGGACTTCTCGTCGAGGTCCCCGGAGTCGATCGAGATCGGGAACGCGCCGACGCGGACGGTGCGGAACCCGACCTGCACCGAACCGAGCCGCGACCGAACGCCGACGGTGCCACGTGAGGTGACCTGGCCGGCGAGGCGTCGGGCGAGGTAGAGGAAGTTCTGGGCGCCGCCCGCGAGGTGGAATCCGATGAGGTCGGCGCCGAGGAGGCCTTCGACGATCTCGGTGCGCCACGGCATCTGCATGAACAGTTCAACCGGTGGGAACGGGATGTGCAGGAAGAAGCCGATCGTGAGGTCCGGCCGAAGCATCCGCAGCATCTTCGGAACGAGCTGGAGTTGGTAGTCCTGAATCCAGACCGTCGCGCCCTGGGCAGCCGCCGCGGACGTGGTCTCGGCGAAGCGGCGATTGATCTCGACGTACGCGTTCCACCAGGAGCGGTCGTACACCGGCTTGACGATGACATCGTGGTAGAGCGGCCACAGGGTGGCGTTCGAGAAGCCCTCGTAGTAGTCGGCCACTTCCTGCTCGGTCAACGCGACCGGGCAGAGTTCGAGCTCGTCCTCGACGAACGGCTCGACGTCGACGTCGGGGACTCCAGGCCATCCGACCCACGCGCCCTTGTTCGCGCGCAGAATCGGTTCGAGAGCCGTGACGAGTCCGCCGGGGCTGCGCTTCCATCGCGTGCTGCCGTCGGGGAGTTTCTCCATATCGACGGGCAGCCTGTTGGCTACGACCACAAAATCCGAGCCCTGCGAGGCGTCAGCCACTACTGTCCAATCTTCTCGAAACGGGGTAGGTCAGTCGACCTTCGCTGTGGGATCGATACCCAACATCGACAAAAGCATGCGGCACTCGTCGGCGTCCGTCGCATAGGCGGCGACGACGCGTTGCGCCTGGCTGGCGGTCTCGTCGGCCAACGGCTCCAGGTCCTCGTCGGCGATGTCGGTGTCGGTGGTGGTCTTGGCGGCCATGGTGTTCTCCATCTTCTGTGGCTGCTCGAGTATGTTGCGCCCCGACTCTATGAGAATGCGGTGCTCTCTCGCCACTTTGCGCCGGCAGCGAGCGTCCCGACGGACCCCCGGAATGAAATAGCATCAGGCAATGCGTTTTTCTCCCGCAGGCTCCACTCCTGGCCCCCTGGGTCGTTCCGCGGGCTCCACTCCTGTCACGGGCAGTGCGATTCTTCGGCGAACCGTCGTACGTCAACGGGCCCGAATGATCATTTCGTCACTGTTCTTCTGCGTGCACCAGTTCTGCGAGACCATGGTGCCCGTCGCGATCGGCTTGATCGTCGGCCGCGCGATCGACACCGGTGACGGTCGGGCGATGATCATCTCACTGTTCGGCCTGGCCGGGTTGTTCGTCGTGCTGTCGTTCGCGTACCGCTTCGGGGCGCGAATCATCGTCGTCGCGATCGAACGCGAGGCGCACATGATGCGCGTCGAAGTCGCCGGTCGGGTACTCGACCCGCGTGGTGTTCGTACCGATCTGGTGTCCGGTGAACTGCTGACGGTGTCCACGTCCGACGCGGAGAAGACGTCCTGGATTCTCGACGTCATCGCGCGGACGGTGGCTGCCATCGCCGCGACGGTCGTGTGCGCGGTGGCATTGCTCGTCGTGGACATTCCGTTGGGAATCGCCGTGCTGGTGGGCACTCCCGTCATCATGTACCTCCTTCAGCGCGCGGCGCCGCTGCTCACGAGGACCGCGACGACGCAGCAAGCCGAGGTCGCTCGTGTCTCCGGGATGGCCACCGATCTGGTCAGTGGGGTTCGGCCGTTGCGCGGCATCGGCGCCGAGAACGCTGCTGCGGCGCGGTTCCACGCGTCGAGCCGGACGGCGCTGGGCGCGACGATGAAGATGGCGAAGGCCAACAGCGTCTACCTCGGATTCTCGACGACGGTCACCGCGCTTCTGTCGGTCGGTATCGCCGGGACCGCCGGGTTCTTCGCTTTGCAGGGCCGAATCTCGGTGGGCGAGTTGATCACCGTCGTCGGGTTGTCGCAATTTCTGATCGAGCCGTTGACGACGATGTCGCGGCTGCCGGGCGTCGCGGCGATGGTGCGTGGTTCCGCGGACCGGCTCGCCCTCGTTCTCGGCGCCGACCACGTACTTCCCGAGGGTGGCTCCGACGCACCGTCGTCGACGAATTTGGGCGTCCACGGCGTCGGATATCGGTCGCTGGACGGCCTGGAGATGTCGGTCGCGCCGGGTGAGCTGCTGGGAGTCGTCGCTCTGCGCGCGCAGGACGGGGAGGCGCTGGCTGCCGTGTTGTCCGGGCAGATCGCGTCCGACGACTACGTCGGCGACGTCACCATCGGCGGCGCCGGTGTCGACACGCTCGGTCTGACGGAGGTTCGTCGCACGGTGCTGGTGGAGCCCCACAACACCGACCTGTTCGCCGGAACGGTGCGGTCCAACATCACCGCCGGAGCCGCACGCGCGAACGACGAGCTGGCGCCGGTGTTGGCGGCCTCGGCTGTCGAGGACGTGGTGGCCCTGCACGAGAACGGACTCGATCACGCCGTGACCGACAGGGGTGCCTCGTTGTCCGGTGGTCAGCGGCAGCGCGTCGCACTGGCCCGCGCACTGTCGGTGTCCGCTCCGGTGCTGGTGCTGCACGACCCGACGACCGCAGTCGACGCAGTCACCGAACACGCCATCGCAGCCGGCATCAAAGATCTGCGGCACGACGGTGACAAGTCCCAGACCACGGTGTTGATCACGACGAGTCCCGCGCTGCTCGCGGTCACCCACCGGGTGATCGTCGTCGACGACGGACGGGTTGTCGCCGAGGGAACCCACCACGAACTCGCCGCCCACGACGACCGCTACAAGGACACGGTGCTGCGATGACTACGACACCCGAACTGCTGCCCATCGCGACGGGCCGACGATCGTGGGCGTTCCTGCGCGGCGAACTGAAGGGGCGACGCGGCCTCGGGGCTGTCACGTTGCTGATCTCCGCTGTCGCAGCGGCGATGTCGCTCGTGCCGGTCTACGTGTTCGGCGTGCTGGTCGACCGGGTCACCGACGGTGCGCCGACGTCGACCATCGTCTCCGTCGTCGCGATCATCACCGTCGCCGCCGTGGTCGGTGGAGTGTTCACCGCGTGGAGTTCGTACCTGATCAGCAAGCTCGGCGAGGGCATCCTGGCGTCGCTGCGTGAACGTGTGCTCGGCCGCGCACTGCACCTTCCCGTCGGAACCCTGGAGCGAGTCGGCAAGGGAGACTTGCTCTCTCGTGTCGGCGACGACGTGGCCGTCATGGCGAAGTCCATCGGCGAAGTGATCCCCAACATCGTGTCCGCTCTGCTGCTGGTGACGCTCAGTGTCGTGGCGATGCTCAGCCTCGACTGGCGACTCGGACTCGCAGGCATGGTTGCCATTCCGATGTACGTGCTCGCGCTGCGCTGGTACCTACCGAGGTCCGCGCCGCTGTACGCCGCCGAACGCGTCGCCATGGGTGAACGGTCGCAGGCCCTGATCTCCAGCATGCAGGGAGCCCGCACCGTTCGGGCCTACGGACTCGAAGAATCGCACCTGGGCGAGATCGACAAGGCGTCGGGCAAGGCGCGGGACATCGGTATCACGGTGCTTCGCCTCTTCACGCGGTTCGGTTCGCGCAGCAATCGCGCCGAATGCGTCGGCCTCTCGGTCATTCTCGCGGCGGGCTTCCTGTTCGTCCAGGACGGCCACGTCACCGTCGGTCAGGTCACCGCCGCGGCGTTGCTGTTCCATCGGCTGTTCAATCCCATCGGCATGTTGATGTTCTCGTTCGACGACGTGCAGTCGGCGGGAGCGTCGCTTGCCCGACTCGTCGGCGTCATGGACATCCCGGATCAGCGGTCACGCGGCACCGGCGTGGTGCCTGCCGACGCCACCCTCGAGGTCATCGGGCTGCGTCACTCGTACGACGGCGGGCACGAGGTGCTGCACGGCATCGACCTCACGGTCCGTGCTGGGGAAACCGTTGCGCTGGTGGGTTCCACGGGCGCAGGCAAGTCGACCATCGCAGCCATCGCGGCCGGGTCCATCGACGCGACGGACGGGCAGGTGCGCATCGGCGGTGCGAGCCTGGACGACCTCGGCGCCGACGGTCTGCGTCGCCACATCGCGATCGTCAGCCAGGAGGTGCACGTCTTCTCCGGCACTCTCGCCGAGGATCTGCTGCTGGCTGCTCCCGATGCCACCCGCGACGAGATCCACGCGGCGCTGACGACCGTCGGGGCGGGCGCGTGGGTCGACGCGCTCGCTGACGGCGTCGACACCCAGGTCGGAGAGGGTGGCCACGAGCTGGCAGCGGCGCAGTCGCAGCAGCTTGCGCTGGCCAGGCTCGTGTTGGCCGATCCTGCCGTCGCAGTCCTGGACGAGGCGACCGCCGAGGCAGGCAGTTCCGGTGCGCGCGATCTCGAGGCCGCGGCGCACGCCGCGACCCGTGGACGAAGCACGCTCGTCGTCGCGCACCGCCTGACGCAAGCCGCTGCCGCCGATCGTGTGGTCGTGCTGGAACACGGACGGATCCTCGAGGAGGGCGGCCACGACGAACTCGTCGCCGCCGGTGGTCGTTACGCAGAACTCTGGGCAGCATGGGAGGGCACCACGCCGGTGAGTGGTAGATAGGCGGTCTTTCGAAAAACGATGCAGCTCAGCGGCCGGCGTCACCAGCTCGCAATGACTCGTCGGGTGGGCCGTTCGTTGCTGTCCGAGAACAGGTGCGGACTTGCTTCCTTGATCCGCTCGACGTCGTCGAACACTGCGCGCAGGTGATCGCGCATCGCGCGTTCCGCGGCGGCGAAATCTGCCTGCTCGACGGCGTCGGCGATGGCGGTGTGCTGGGCGATGAGCTCGGGAATCGGGCGGGTGTCCCGTAGGCCGAGGCGCCGGGCGCGGTCGAGGTGGGCTTTCGCGGACTCGACGGACCGCCATGCTGCCGAGTGCCCACCGGCGGCCAGAAGCGCCTGGTGGAATTTCTCGTCGAGTTCGAAGAAGTCGTCCATGCTCAGGCCTGGTTCGCTCTGCTGAGCCAGGTTGTCACGCAGGGCGGCGATGTCCGCGTCGGATCGTCCGGCGACCGCGTCCTTCAACGACGCGATCTCGATGGCCTCCCGGACGAACTGCGCGTCGGCGACCTTCTCGGTGTCCACCCGAGACACGAACGTGCCGAGTTGAGGAAAGACCTGCACCAGGCCTTCCTCGGCGAGGAGAATCAACGATTCGCGCACGGGAGTGCGGCTCACCGATAGGTGTTCGGCCAGCTCGTTCTCCGACAGGGGGCTGCCCGGAGGCAACTTCAGCGACACGATTCGGTGCCGCAGCTCCTTGTAGGCGGCTTCGCGCGCGGTGACTTTTCGGGTGCTCACCGCGTCAACAGTAATGGCCGGTCGGATACGTGAGCTATGCGCGGCAGGGACAGGAAAGTTGACGCACGTCACTTACGCACTAGTATGGCAGTGCTGGTATTCAAGACTGAGGAACTGCGAGGCACCGATGAACACCCAGGGCCGAGATCGTGCTGCGATCCTGCACGCACGCCGCGATCTGAGAATCGAAGACGTCGACCGCGCCGAGATCGGCCCAGGTCAGGTGCGCGTCGAGATCGCCGGTGTCAGTCTGTGCGGATCCGACCTCCACTACTACGCCGACGGCAAGAACGGCACCAACGTCCTCACCCGACCCACGGTGCTCGGGCACGAAGGCTTCGGCCGCATCGTCGAGGTCGGAGACGGCGTGCCGTCCCATCGCCTCGGTCAGCGCGTCGCGATCGAGCCTGCCGTGCCGGGATCGCACGCCCAGCACGCACTGCGTGGCCGTTACAACGTCGATCCCAGCGTCGTCTGCTTCGGCTCCCCGCCGAACAACGGATTGCTCCGCGGGTCGGTCGTGATGCCCGACGCCTTCGCGCACACACTCCCGGACACCGTCACCGACGACGTCGCGGCACTGATCGAACCGTTGGCCGTGGCCGCGTGGGCGGCAGCCCGAGCCGGATCGGTGCTGGGCAAGACCGTCGTGATCACCGGCGCAGGGCCTATCGGGCTCCTGGTGCTGCAGACCGTGATCGCGCTCGGCGCGCAGCACGTCACGATCACCGACGTCTCGCAGGCGCGCTTGGACGTCGCGGTCCGGCTCGGCGCCGACGTCGCGCTGCGCTCCGGAGAAGCGTCGTTGGACACGGGTTTCGCCGACGTCGCCTTCGACTGTTCCGGCCACCCCGCCGCGATCGCCGACGCCGCCAGATCCCTCGGCCCAGCCGGCGTGCTCGCCCTGGTCGGCGTCCCGAGCCGCGGCGACGCCGAATTCCCGATCGGCCTGGTGCAGCGATGGGAGCTCGACGTCCGGGGTTGCTTCCGCTACGGACCCGACGCGTTCGCCCACGCGATTTCCCTTGCCGCTCAGGGCCGCGTGAACCTGAACGTTCTGGTCACGTCCAGATTCCCGCTCGAAGAGTCGGCCGCTGCGCTCGACGCTGCACTGTCCGACCCCAGTCAACTCAAGATCGTCATCGACACCGCTTCACAGAACTCCGAGGACAACCGATGAAGATCATCGACGCAACCGTCATCGTCACTGCGCCCGGGCGCAACTACGTCACGCTGAAGATCACCACCGACGAGGGCATCGTCGGATGGGGTGACGCCACCCTCAACGGCCGGGAACTCGCCGTGGCGTCGTACCTGCGTGATCATCTGTGCCCCTTGCTGATCGGTCGCGATGCTCAACGCATCGAGGACACCTGGCAATACCTGTACAAGGGTGCGTACTGGCGACGCGGACCGGTGACGATGACGGCCATCGCGGCGGTCGACGTCGCGCTGTGGGACATCAAGGGCAAGGCCGCCGACATGCCGGTCTATCAGCTCCTCGGCGGCGCCGCGCGCGACGGCGTCATGGTCTACGGCCACGCCAGCGGAACCAGCGTCGACGAGATGCTCGACGACGTCGCACGGCATCTCGACGAGGGATACAAGGCCGTCCGTGCGCAGTCGGCGATACCCGGGCTGGACAAGACCTACGGCATCCCCAAGAACGGCTTCTACGAGCCGGCGTCCGACGCTGCGCCGCAGGAGGATTCGTGGGACACCGCGCCGTACCTGAAGTTCGCCCCGGAGATGCTCGGTGCCGTCCGTGAGCGTCACGGCTTCGGGTTCCACCTGCTGCACGACGTCCATCACCGTCTGACGCCCATCGAAGCCGGTCGTCTCGGCCGCGACCTCGAGGACATGCGGATGTTCTGGATCGAGGATCCGACGCCTGCCGAGGATCAGAGCGCGTTCGCGACGATCCGTCAGCACACCACCACTCCGATCGCCGTCGGCGAGATCTTCAATTCCATCTGGGACTGCCAGGACCTCATCACCAACCGGTGGATCGACTACATCCGCACCTCGGTGTCGCATGCAGGCGGAATCACGCACCTGCGTCGCATCTTCTCGCTCGCCGATCTGTACGGCGTCAAGTCCGGTTCGCATGGCGCAGGCGATCTTTCACCGGTGTCGCTCGCCGCGGCCCTGCACGTGGACCTGTCCATCCCGAACTTCGGCGTCCAGGAGTACATGGGCCACGTCGACCCGACGTCCGACGTCTTCCAGACCGACTACACGTTCGAGAACGGCTTCATGCATCCGGGCAACAAGCCGGGCATCGGCGTCGACGTCGACGAGGCTGCCGCCGCGAAGTACCCGTACAACCCCCGCTATCTTCCCGTCAACCGCCGCCTCGACGGCAGCATGCACGATTGGTGAGACGAACAATGAACAGCAACACAGCTTTCGACGTCGTCCTCCTCGGCGAGCCACTCGTCGAGATATCGACGACGCAGCCGTTCGCGCACGGTACGTCCAGTGTTCTCGGCGTCTCCGGCGACGTGGTGAACGCAGGCGCCGCAGCGGCAGCCGCAGGCGCGTCCGTCGCCCTGGTCGCCCGGGTATCCAATGACGAACTGGGCGACGCGGTGTGTGCACGGATCCGGTCCCTCGGCATCGACGACACCTTCGTCAGTCGTGTCGATGGTCAGCAGGGCGCGTATTTCCTGCACATCGATCCGTTGGGGCAGCGTCAATTCTCCTACGCGCGCACCGGTTCGGTGGGGTCGGGGCTCGACGTCTCCGACGTACCGGCCGACGTCCTCGCCGCGGCAGGGGCGGTGCTGGGAAGCGGAATCACGGCGGCACTGTCCGATTCCGCACGTCGCGCACTGGCGTTCGCCGCGAAGAACGCGTCGACGTTCGTCTACGACCCCAACTTCCGGCCCCGGCTCACCACAGCCGCCGAGTCCGTGAACTTCCTCCGCGAGATCGCGCCGTACTGCTCCGTCGTCGTGCCGTCGGCGCCCGGTGAGATCGACGACCTTCTGGGCATCACCGACCCGCAGGCCGCGGCCGCCAGGTTGATGGAGTGGGGCGCGAACGCTGTTGCCGTGACGCAAGGATCCGAGGGCATCACCGTGGTGACCGGCGACGACGTCCGCTTTCAGCCGTCCGTTCCGGCACCGGCCGTCGTAGATCAGACCGGGGCAGGTGACGTGTTCGCCGGCACCCTGACAGCGCGGATAGCTTTGGGAGACAGCCTGCTCGACGCCACGGCGCTCGCTGCGAGTGCGGCGTCGCTCAGTGTCGGAGGGCGAGGCGGAACCGGCCTGATCGCGTCACTCGACGAGGTCCGCGCGCACCGCGATCGGCTCGCCGTATGAGCAGGCTCTCGTCGGCGACGGCTCCCGACGTCCCGAGGCCGGTGACGCGTGGAATCGTCCATCTCGGGCTCGGTGCGTTCCACCGTGCCCATCAGGCTGCGTTCACCCATGAGGCAGCTTTGCTCACCGGCGATTCGTCGTGGGGCATCACCGGGGTGACGCAGCGAAGTGCTGCCGTCGCCGAGCAGCTGCGCCCTCAGGACGGGCTGTTCACGCTGGTGGAGAAGGGGCCGGGTATCGACCGCGCTTCCGTCGTCGGGTCGATCACCGAGGTGATCAGCGCCGTTCACGACGCGGATGCCGTCGTCGACGCCATTGCCGACCCGCGCGTGCGGATCGTCTCCCTGACGGTGACGGAGAAGGGGTATCGGCTCGACCCGGCCACCGGACGGCTCCGATCCGGCGACCCGGAGATCGTGGCCGACCTGACCGGCCGTTCTCCCGCGACTGTAGTGGGTCAGCTGGTCGCCGGGCTTGCCCTGCGAGCGAAGATCGATGCTGCCGTGACGGTGCTGAGCTGCGACAACCTACCGCACAACGGGGTTCTTCTCGCAGGGATCGTCCGTGATTACGTTGCGCAGAGGGATGATTCGACTGCGCTGCAGGGCTGGATCGACTCCGCTGTCGCATTCCCGAACTCGATGGTGGACCGCATCGTTCCAGCCACGACCGACGAAGACAGGCGTCGGCTCGAGGACGAGACGGGCCTACGCGACGATGCCGTCGTCGTGTGCGAGCCGTTCCGGCAGTGGGTGATCGAGGACAGCTTCGCCGCCGAGCGGCCCGCGTGGGATCTCGTCGGAGTGCAGTTCGTGACCGACGTCGAGCCGTGGGAGACGATGAAGCTCCGCGTGCTCAACGCGTCGCACTCGCTCCTCGCGTACCTCGGGGTGCGGTCGGGCCACTCGACCATCGCCGACGCCGTGGCGGACCCAGTCCTGAAATCGTTGGCGCACAGGATGATCGTGACCGACGTCGCTCCGACGTTGCATCCGGACATGAACCCGGACGCGTACGCGAACGAGGTGCTCATGCGCTTCGCCAACCCGACGTTGCCGCACACCACCCGTCAGGTCGCGATGGACGGCTCCCAGAAACTCGGTCCGAGGCTGCTGGGCACCGTGCGCGACGCCCAGGAACGTGGATCGTCGACGACCTGGCTCGCGGTGGCGGTGGCGTCCTGGGTCGCGTACGTGATCGACGAGGTACGCGCCGGACGCGCCCTCGACGACCCGATGGCGGACGTGCTGTCCCGGGCCGCCTCACAGGACGACGCGATAGCAGCGCTACTGAGCGTCGAGCAGATCTTCGGTGCCGACCTCGGTCCGGAATCCCCGTTCGGTCGCCGGGTCGCGGCAGCCGCCGAACTCCTCGTCGGCTCTGCCGCAGTCACCACCGAATTCGTAGCGAACATCGAAAGAGAACTGTCATGAACACACGTGAGGTCATGGGCATCAGCCCGGTCATTCCCGTCGTCGTCGTCGACGATGCGTCCGACGCAGTTCCGTTGGCGCGTGCCCTGCACGAGGGTGGCGTCGACGTGATCGAGTTGACGTTGCGCTCCGAGGCGGCGCTCGCTGCGATCGAAGCGATCGCCACCGAGGTGCCCGAGATCGTCATCGGCGCCGGGACGGTGCTCACGCGTCGCGATGCGGAGAAATCGATCGACGCCGGGGCGCGGTTCCTGGTGTCACCGGGCGCTCCGACGGACCTCCTCGACGCTGCGCACGGGTGGTCGATCCCGTGGCTGCCGGGGGTGTCCACGGCAACCGAGGCGATGAACGTCTCGAACGCGGGTCACACCGAACTGAAGTTCTTCCCGGCGTCGACCTCCGGGGGCGCAGCCGCTCTCGGTGCCCTCTCCGGACCGCTTCCGCATCTGACGTTCTGCCCGACGGGCGGAATCTCGACGGGCAACGCCACCGATTACCTCCGGTTGCCGAACGTCGCGTGTGTCGGCGGAAGTTGGTTGACGCCTCGAAACCTTCTGCAGGCCAAGGAGTGGGCTGCAGTGAGCGAATTGGCGCGTGCGGCAGCAGGTCTGCGCAGCTCGGTCTGACAGCACTGTTGACTCATTGGTATAACAGTGCTTGTATATCAGTGTGGCACGGGCCACTCACCATCTCTTGCAGGTCGTAGGTCTCAGTAGGGGCGTAGGTGCAACGGATTCCGTTGACACCGCGATGGACGACCGGACAGCCTTGAACAAACGGAGCACAAGATGTCTCACGACACGAACGAAGCGCCGAGCCCAGCCGTGGCCGACGAGAAGCCGAAGCGGTCGACCCGCGACCTGACCAAGGCCGCGGTGTCCGGTTGGCTGGGAACAGCAATGGAGTTCATGGACTTCCAGCTGTACTCGCTGGCCGCGGCCATCGTCTTCAACCGGGTCTTCTTCCCCGACGTCAGCCCGGCGATCGGCCTGATCGCAGCCATGGCCACCTACGGCGTCGGCTACGTCGCCCGCCTCGTCGGTGCCATCTACTTCGGCCGGATGGGCGACCGAATCGGTCGTAAGAAGGTCCTCTTCATCACGATTGCGATGATGGGAGCGTCCACGACGCTGATCGGTGCGCTGCCGACGTACCAGACCATCGGCATCCTCGCGCCGATCCTGCTCGTCGCGCTACGCCTGATCCAGGGATTCGGCGCCGGAGCGGAGATCGCAGGCGCCACGGTCATGCTCGTGGAGTACGCGCCGGACAAGCGTCGCGGTCTCATCGGTTCGTTGGTCTCGCTGGGCACCAACTCGGGAACGCTTGCAGCGTCGGGAATCTGGGCGATCCTGCTCGTCGTCCTGACCGACGACCAACTGGTCAGCTGGGGCTGGCGTATCCCGTTCCTCGCGAGCTTCTTCCTGATGCTCTTCGCAGTGTGGTTGCGCTCCAACCTCAAGGAAAGCCCGGTGTTCGAGGAACGCGCCGACGTGGTCGACGGTGTCGCCCTCTCGCGTGCGGAGATCGAGCAGGTCGACGCGGAAACCAAGGAAAGCGTTCTCGAGTCCGGACTGCGTCAGCGCAAGGGCCGTGCGTTCTTCGTCGCCCTCGGGCTTCGCTTCGGGCAGGCCGGCAACTCGGGTCTGATCCAGACGTTCCTGGTGGGCTACATCGCGTCGACTCTGCTGTTGGAGAAGTCCATCGCCACCACGGCAATCGTTTACGGTTCGCTGCTCGGATTCATCACCATTCCGGTCATCGGCATCCTGGGTGACAAGTTCGGTCGCCGCCCGATGTACATGATTCTCAGCGCCGCGACGATGGTGTTGGCGTTCCCGTTGATCTACCTGGTGACCAGCGGTAACAACGCAACCCTGATCATCTCGGTCGTTCTCGCACTCAACATCGGTGTGCTCGGCCTGTTCTCGCTCGAGAGCGTCACGATGGCCGAACTGTTCGGTGCCAGAACGCGATTCACCCAGCTGGCCCTCGCCAAGGAGATCGGCGGCATCCTGGCCACGGCCATCGGCCCGCTGATGGCGGCAACGCTGACGGCAGTGACCGGAAGCTGGTGGCCGATCGCCGCAATGCTGGTGGTCTACTCGGCAATCACTCTGGTGTCCGCGTACCTCGCGCCCGAAACCCGCGGACGCGACCTGGTCCGGCTCGACGACGCCATCTAGCGCCGGCCCGAGCGGCCGTCGATCGGCACAACAGAGGACCCCGAGCGCGCGGCAGATGTCCGCCATGCGCACGGGGTCCTCTGGACGTGAGAACGTCGAGCCGGCCGAGCGAGCGATTTATCGAGCCCGGGTGATCAGTCCGATTCCTTCTCCGCGAGGAACAGCTTCTCGATCCGCGCTGCCTCTTCCTTCTTGTCCTCGGCCTCTTCCTGACGCTCCGCCGCGTCGGCGAGCTCGGACTCCGCAGGCGCTGACGCTGCCTTCTCGACCTTGTCGATCTGGTCCTTCTGCTTGCGCTCCGCATCCTCGGCGGCCTTCACCCGCGCCGCCGCTGCGTCGTCGGCCTGCTTCTTGCGGGCCGCAGCCTTTCGGTCGGCCTCTTCTTCGGCCTCGGCCTTGCGCTGCTCGGCTTCTGCCCGTGCGTTCTCGGCCGCCTCGCGTGCGGATTTCGCCGCGGCGTCACGTTCCTGCTCGGCAGTTCGACGAGCCGTTTCGAGCTTGGTCTTCGCCTCGGTCTCCGCGGCGTCGGCCTGCGCATCGAGCTTCTTCGCGAGACCAATGTGGTCCGCGTGGTCGACCTTGTCCTGCCCTCGCGATCGAACGTCGGCATCGCCGAGGATCTTTCCGACCTTGTGATCGAGGGTCCCCACGGCCCGTTCGTACGCGAGCCGTGCAGGGGCTTCGGTGGACCACGTCTGCACGACGTTGCTCTCGAACAGGTCGAGCGGGATGCGAACTATCCGATACTGGAAGCGCAGTATCGAGCGCGGTATGTCGAGCACACTCATTGTCGGTTCTCCTGATGCTTGGTGTCGGCTGGTCTACGCATTGCGTCGAATGCGATCGGCGGCGTCTCGGGCTGCGTCTGCGGCGGCGGCTTCCTGCCGGTACTTGGCGACGGCTTCCAACTCGTCCTGGTCGGCGTCCGCAACCTCCGACCGGGCGTCGGCTGCGGCTTCGATCTGCTCGGCCCGAGCGTCGACCTCCGCGTCGGCGCTTTCCGCGGCCACCGCGCGGTCCTTGTCCTTCTCCGCAGCGATTCTCTGAGCCTGCTGAGCGCGACGAGCCTCGTCCTCGGACTCCTGAGCACTGGCCTCGACGGAATCGCGCTGGGCGTCCGCACTGTTCTTGACCTCGGCCAGACCCTCGCCGGCCTCGGCTGCCTGTGATTCCGCGGCCAGTTCCGTGGCCTTGGCTTCCTTCTTCTCACGGGCCTGCGCGGCCTGGAGCTGCCCCTCGGTGGTCAGCGAGTCATTGCCCGTCACGGCGCCGGCGACCTCCTTGGCCTTGCCTTTGACGGCGTCGAGCAGGCCTTTTCGTGCCTCGTGCGATGCACTGTCGTCGGTCATGGTGCCTCCTGTGCAGTCGTGTCGATAGGGCGGGAGAGAACTACCCGAACGCCACTGCTGGAAACCCGTCGTTCGACGCATGTCCACGGTCGGCCGTAAACTCTGCGCGAGCACAAGGCAACAGACGAGGAGTTTCATGCCCACCGCGACGGTGAACGGGATAACGCTGAACTACCAGGTCAAGGGTTCCGGGCCGCTGGTCGTGCTGATCATGGGCACCGGCAGCCCCGGTCGTGTGTGGGATCTGCATCAGGTTCCGGCGCTGGTCAAGGCGGGATACCGGGTGTGCTTCTTCGACAACCGCGGCATCGCGCCCTCGTTCGAGTCCGTGCAGGGCATCACCATCGACGACCTGGTCGCGGACACCGCCGCGCTGATCGAGCTGGTGTGCGAGGGCGACGAGAAGGCGTTCGTCGTCGGTACGTCCATGGGTGCTCGGGTCGCCCAAGAGCTTGCTCTCCGACGTCCGGAGCTCCTCCGCAAGGCTGTGTTCCTCGCCGGCCATGCTCGCCTCGACGAGTTCCAGCGCACTCTGGGCGAGGGTGAGGTCGCGTTGGCCGACGCCAAGACTCAGCTGCCACCCAAGTACGCCGCAGCCATCACGGCCGCGCTGAACCTTTCTCCGACCACGCTGGCGGATTCGAGGACGGCTCGGGACTGGCTGGATCTGCTGGAATTCTCCGTCGCACCCGTCACGCCGGGGGTCCGCGCGCAGATCGGCATGGACGATTCTTTCGACCGCACCTCGGCGTACGGCAAGATCGATCTGCCCTGCCTGGCGGTCGGGTTCGAGCACGACCGGATGATTCCCGCGTTCCTCGGAGCCGAGCTCGCGAAAGCCATTCCCGACGCGCAGTACATCGAGATCCCCGACGTCGGTCACTACGGCTACCTGGAGCGTCCCGACGCCGTCAACGACGTCATTCTCGAGTTCTTGAAGAGCTGACTGCCCGCTGCGCTAGTGTGCGTTGCTAGGGTCAGGGGGCACTTCACCCATGAAGACTGCCTATTTACGTATGCGACGAGTGAGGCGAGATGAGTACCAATCCATTCGATGACGAAGACGGACGCTTCTTCGTGCTGGTGAACGACGAAGACCAGCACTCGCTGTGGCCGACCTTCTCCGATGTCCCGCAGGGATGGCGCGTCGTCTTCGGCGAGGACAGCCGCGCAGCGTGCCTGGAGTACGTGGAGAAGAACTGGACGGACATGCGCCCCCGCAGCCTGCGTGAGGCCATGGAGGCCGACGCTGCAGCACGTCAGTCCGCCGAGGGCACTCCCGAGGCCTAGGCCTTCTTCTTTTTCTTCAGCTCGACAGGACCGCGTCGCCGACGAACAGTCGGACGGCGCGGTTCTTCTTTGCGCCGAAGAGTCGGGCGAAGCAGCTCTTCGGTGCGCGCGAGGATGCGCGGACGGCGGAGAGTACGTGCGCCCCACTCGCCGAGCGTGACACCTGCGGCGATTCCGCAGCCGATGCCGAACGCGGCGAACAGCGAACTGATGCCGAGCAGCAGCTGGTCGTTGAGAATCGCGTACAGGCCTCGGTACAGCGCAAGGCCGGGCAGCAGCGGCGTGATGCCCGCGACCGCGACGATCAGCGGTGGAATCAGCGCGCGACGTGCCATCAGACCACCGGCGAAGCCGACGACCGTGGCAGCGAACGCCGAGGCGATGATCGGTCCCGTGTCGACGGTCTGCACGAGCAGCGATACCAACGCTCCGGCGAAACCGCCGAGGAACGCAGCCGTCAGTGCACGCTTCTCCGCGTAGCAGGCGAGGGCGTAGAACAACGCCGCCGCAGCACCGGCGAGCACCTTCGTCGGAACCTCGAGAATGTCCGGCGGGGCGGTATTGCTGATGAGCGGCAGATCGCTGCCGATGATCGCCGCCAGCTTCAACGACGTGGCGACGCCGGCAATGATGCCGCCCGTCATCATCAAGACCTCGAAGAACCTGGCCGACGCTGTGATCGGCGCCCCCGTGATGGCGTCCTGAACCGAGCCCACCAACGACAGCCCCGACAGCAACACCGTCACACCGGCAGCGATGACGAGCGACGGCGACACCGTGACGCCCAGCTGATCCTGGAAGTTGAACAGCGTGATCGCCGGTGTCGCCGCGACGAAGCCGCCGACGACCTGCTGGAAGAAGAACGGAAGACCGACCCGGTTGAGGACGCGGCCGATTCGGTCGATCACCATCGTCGTCAGGAAGCTCACGACGGCCACCAGCACACCACCGCCGAGCAACACACCGATGGACGCGGCCATGCCCGCCCACGCGAACGTCGCCGTCCACCGGTTGTACGGGTGCGGGGCAGTGGTGATCGCGTCCAACGTGTCGAGTGCCTGCGACGGCGGAATCAGCTTCAACCGAATGCTGCGGATCAACCGGTCGACAGCCGCGAGCCGCGTGAAGTCCATCGAACGGTAATGAACGATGCGCATCGTCGTCGACGGCGGACGCGTCGGACCACGATGGGCGCTGATGGTGATGGAGTTGTACGTGACATCGACATCACAGCGCGCAAGACCATACGTGGCCGCGACATTCTGGACCTGGGTCGTCGTATCCATCGCAGCGGTGCCCGACGCCAGCAGAACCTCGCCCACCCGAACCGCCAGATCGAGCACCTCCGCCACCACTGCGTCGTCGGTGAGGTCGATCGGCTGCAGCGGTGACGGCGCTGCAGTGGGCGTATCGATAGTGGCGCGACGCTCGCCGGTCAGACGACTCAGCGAGGTCGTCAAGTCTTGCAGAAAGCTCATGTCCGTTTTCTGTAGCTGGGGTGATCCACCGACAAGGTACCTGTTTGGACTGTGCGTTCGATGAACGGATATGCTGTCCCCGCACAACGCCTCCTTAGCTCAGCGGTAGAGCACTCGCCTTGTAAGCGAGCGGTCAACGGTTCAATCCCGTTAGGGGGCTCCGCACATGAAGGCCCCGACCATGTCACGCGGTCGGGGCCTTCGTCGTTGCGAGGTGCGTTGGCTCGAGATCAGGTGACCCCAGTGCACGGTATCGATCCGTATCCGCGGGATTCCGCTGATTGCCGGTGGTCGTGTGCACTGGGGTCAGTGGTCAAACCCCGGCGGGCCGATGACTACCACAGAACCATTGTCAGGAATCCGATTCCCAGGATGATGCCGAGGGCGCCGGCGCCGTAGGCGAGGGCCGCATCGGTGCGTGATGCGGGAGGCCCCGAGAGGATCGGGCTGCGGTCGGCCCAGAGTGCGGCGCCGAGAGCGAGGATGCCGAGCGCGACTCCGAAACCTGGGGTCCAGAAGCACACGATGGACAGTGCGCCGATCATCAGCGCTGAGTCGGTGTTCTCGCGGCGGTCGAATGCCCGCCGGTTCCACCACCGCCGATCCTCCGGTCCGCCGGGGGTTCCCTCGGCATTGTTCCTGTCGGCCGTCAACGTCATTGCGTGTGCTCCTTCATGTGTCGCATGCTGCCCGATACGGTTCTCGCGCAGCATCATCGGCCGTCCTCGTGAGACGGCACCTGCCCCGAAAATTTTTCGAAAAATTGTGCACAACCATCTTGGCACTCAAGCGGCGAGAGTGCTAATTTCTGTATCGCACAGTCAAGAGCAGCCCGCTACAGGGGCGGGTGCATCTGGAGTTGATGGAGGTGGTTGCTGTGCTTCGCTTCGATCCGTTCCGTGACCTCGATTCCATTACCTCGGCCATGCTGGGGACGTCGAGCGGTTCCGATCGTGCGCCACGGTTCATGCCGATGGACCTGTACAAACTCGACGATCACTACGTTCTGTCGGCGGATCTTCCCGGGGTGGATCCGGGATCGATCGATGTCGATGTCGACCGCGGAACCCTCACGCTGACGGCGCATCGCACTGCACCCGATACCGATGGGGTGCAATGGATTTCCTCGGAACGTTTCGCCGGTACATATCGTCGCCAGCTCGCGCTGGGCGACGGCGTCGACTCCGAGCGTATTTCCGCGTCCTATGACAACGGGGTCCTGTCGGTGACGATCCCGCTGGCCGAGCGCGCCAGACCGCGGAAGGTCCAGATCAGCGCCGGCACCTCCGACGGTCAACGGTCGATCGAGACGCAGTCGACCTGACCGCCGCGGTCAGTCTGGTGTCGATATCCGTTGTGGCGCTTCACGTCCACGAAAGAACGGGGTGATGAACAAATGATCGATCCGGTGATGTGGCCCGATGGAGCCTGCGAGTGTGCGCCAGCAGATTTCGTCGAGCAGCGTATCGAAGTCCCGTTCGACGACGATGCGTATCCATCGACCCCTCGCTTCGAGGTTGTCGGGACGGAGTAGACCAGGCGGATGTGTCGGTGTCGGGGTGGCGCGGGGCGCTGCCGGTTTCTTGACAGCGCCCCGCGCCGCGGTACGTCCGTGTAGCGGGGTACCGGCAGCCCGGATGCCACGACTGCCGCGTACCCAAACCTGGCCCCTGCGGTAACTCGAGCATCGGCGGCGCATTCGATTCCGGTTCCGGATGATCGTGTGGTCGAATCTGTTGGTGAAGGATTCTGTGGTCACTGATGCCAGTACGGCGGAGGGCGAGAGCCTCGCTGCCGCCGATGACGCAACTCGCGCGGCTGCCGCTCGCTTCGGGGCGGTGGTCGCTTCGATCGGCGACTCCATCCGCGACGACGACCATGTTCTCGAAACCCTCGACCGACTCGTCGGAGCAGCGTGCGAGCACATCGGGGATGTCGACCACGCCAGTGTCACCATCGACGTCGACGGCCGAAGCTTCACAGCGTGCTCGACCGACGACTCGACGATGGCTATCGACCTCGAGCAGTACGATCTCGATTCCGGCCCGTGCCTGACCGCTGCTCGCACGCCGGAAACAGTGGTCGCGGACTGCGATGTGATCGACGAGCGATGGCCGGACTTCGGACCGACCGCTCGCGCTGCAGGTGTGCATTCGATTGTCGCCGAACCTATCTCGTCGGCGCAGGTGACATTCGGTGCCGTCAACCTCTACAGCCGCACCGCGCATGCTTTCGACGATATCGATCGATCCCTGCTCGCGGCATTGACCGCCTCGATCGGATCCGCCGTCGGCGACTTCGCACGGATCGGCGCCGCCCAGGACACCGTGGACGTCCTGCGTACCGCTATGGAACATCGGGCCCCGATAGAGCAGGCAAAAGGGATCCTGATGGCTCTGCACCGCATTGGACCCGACCAGGCCTTCGACATCCTGTCCACCCGGTCTCAGAACACTAATCGTCGCCTTCGTTCGATCGCCGTCGAATTCGTCGCCGCCGTCAGTGAGATCAGTGCAACGGTGACCGATACTCCGACGTAACCGACGCGCTTCGTCTCGGCCGGGGAGCTATCGTGATCGAGCTCTGAGATGTCCACTGCGACCGGTCGCAGTCCAGCATTGCTCGACGCATAGACGCGTGATCCGATATGCGTCGACCGCAAAGCGTCACTGCTGTCGTCGTGGTGCGGTCCGAGAGAGGCTGATGCGAACGGGACGTCGAGGGTTGACTGCGCGGACGACGGGTACTGAAACGGGCATGATGCTGTGGACATCCATGAAGTAGTGGACATCGCAGAGGAATGTGCACTTGTGGTGACTGACGACGCGGATCCGTCACCGTTTCGCGCAGTTCTCACCTCGGCAGGGCGCACCCGAGTGCTGACTGTTCGGCGAGCTGGACATGTCCGCTGGGCCGGATCCGGCAACAGCCGCATCCACCGCGGCTGCCGACGCCGAGGGGGTCTGGTCGTCGACCTCGCCGACGCTGTTTTTCTGTCCTCCAGCGCCATCACCAACTTGGTCCAGACGTCCGAGCATCTGCCGCAACGGGCGGTGGCGCTGGTTTGCGACGCGACCGGTCGTGCTGCGTCCGATCGAGCTCAGCGGCGTAGATCGCTTGATGCAGGCCTTACCTGATCTCGCTTCCGCGATCGCGCACGGCAGCGGCCGGGGGACGAAGCGACCTGATGACCGAACGCAACTCCGATCACCTCGACCGCAGTGGGAACCGCCGTATCGATGACCTGGGCTCTTGACAGAAAGTCGATCGGGCGCACACGCGGTCGGTTTCGAACGTGTGGAACGGGGTGCACTGGACTGTAATTGTGCGGCCGGGTTTCGGTTCTCTTGCTTGATTCTCATGTCATTCGTCGGCGTTCGGTCCGAAAAGTGCCGCTTGGTTCTTTTTGCGGCATGCTGACAACTCGAACATTGTTCACTCGACGAAGAGGATTGCGATGCGATCGATCAACCGGTTCCTGCTCGGTGCATGTGTCTGCGCCCCCGTGCTATTGGCCATTCCCGCGACCGCGTCGGCGACGGGAGCATCGGATGTAACCTACCAATTCGCGGTTGACGGGTCGACGGTGACCAACACGATCACCAACAATTCCGGTAGCACTCTGACTTGCGCTACTTCGCTGGCTGCCGCACCAGGCGGTGTACTACCCCCGGTCTGGGAGATCGTCGGCAGCGGTCAAACGCTGTACTCGAACGAGGACGCTGGACAGAGCGGAGTAAGCACGCAATCGGTCACCGGCATTCCCGCAGGCACGTACGTTGCGCTCGCCACATGCGCCACGGAGAACGTAGACCCCGCCACAGTCTGGGTTTCCGACTATCCCGGCCTCGCAGAGGTCCTGGCCACCACGCCGTGGGTCTCCTACACCGTGCAGCAGGCTTCCCCCATCGTGACGATCGGAGATCCGGCACCGACGGCACCGGATCTCGGTGCACTCCTCGGCAGCGGCAGCGCCGGCTGACGACCTCCGAGCGCTCATGCGGCCGTGAGGTGGCGGATCCCTCGTCGTGCGAAGTCCGTGGGAATCATTGGGCGCAGCAACCGATTACGCGTATCCGTCAGGTGGGCACGCGAGTGCGATGAAGTACGCGCAGCCGTATGACCCGCACAGTGCAGGTGGAGATGAGTTTCGTCTGCCTGTTCTACGGGGGCACCGCTGTCGGCGAGGGTTTGCCTGGGTGAGGTGGTGATCGAGCAGCACGGTCAGGTGTTGCTCGACGTCGTCGAGTGCTGTGAGCGATCGTCGTGCCACGATGCTCAGTGGTGTGCACGCCGACGGGACCATCGTCGGGCTAGATCTGGTCGCCGATATTTTCTTTGCGTCGTAGGGCATCATGAGGCGATGAGCGATCTCGAATACCTGGCCACATTGCTTGCTGGACTGGATGCGGAGATTGCGCGAGTCGCTGCTGCCGAGTCGGGCTCCGATGAAAAGTCGTCTGCCATCGACGACGCGGCCGACGCGGTCCTGCGGTTACGTGCGAAGGTCAAGGCCGGTTACCCCGGCAAGAAGGCCTACTACCTCGCGGCGTCGACCGACCCGAATGGCATCCGGGTCGAGGGCATTTCTGCCCTGCAGGGCAAACGCGCCCACGAACTGGTCCGCGACGGTGGATGGATGCACGTGGATTCCAGCACGGTGCTCGATCTTCTCGACGACGACCAGATCAGTCGGTACCGCGCCGTCGCGGGACGCGGCGTGACGCAGACATTTCGAGACGCACGTGAATACCTCGCAGCAGCAACGGGTCTCGCCGGCAAATAGACTTCAGCAACGTAGATCTGGTCGTCTGCCGCGTTCTGTAGCGTCAGTTTTCGCGATGCGCGAGGATGTGTCGACGTAGGTAGGTCAGGTGCTCGATGATCGCGACCTCGCCTGCGTCGGCATCCTGGTTCTTGATGGCGCGCAGGATTGCTGCGTGCTGTCTGACGGTGTCTCTGCCGACTTCCGGGGAAAGGTCGAGGTAGTGCACCGGCTCGGTGGCGTGGTGCAGTGTGGCGACGAACGAGGCCAACACCCTGTTGCCGGACGCCTGGGCGATGTGCGTGTGAAACTGTCGGTCGAGGTCGGGAATCTCGGGATCGTCGACCGAGGCCGACTTCTGGCGTGCGACTATGTCCGACAGTCGAGCCAGGTCCTCGCTGCTGCGGTTCGCCGCAGCAAGCCGCACGGCGGGTACCTCGAGCTGTTGCCGGACGTCGGCGACCTCCTCGAAGCGGATGCTTCCCAGAGTCATGAGGTTGTCGACGGCTTCGGTCATGACCGTTCCCAGGGATCGGAAGTCGACGGACTGGACGAAGTTTCCGCCGCGAGCGCCGGGCACCTTGAGGATCAGGTGCTGCGAGGACAGGACTCGAAGTGCTTCTCTCAACGTAGTTCGGCTGACGTTGAACTGACGGGCCAGTTCGGCTTCGGGCGGCAGCATCTCGCCGCTCTTGAGGTCGCCCGACAGGATGGCCGATTTGATCGTCTCTTCGACCTGTTGGCGAGGCCGCAGGACTGCTTGCCCTATCGGCTTGCGTGCGACTTCACTTTCGATCGGCATCCGTCAGTTCCCCTTATGCCACTACGGTTAATGTTGGACGTTGGCATCCGTGACGCACGTTACCATTCATCGACCCCATCATTAGGCAGAAGTCCGTGCATCGGCGGGGAACGCAGTATCGCCAGGACGCTGTGGGACATCGTTCGGCACGTGTCGTCGATCGACAGGCCCTGTCCGAATCTGAAGTCCAAGTAGACGCGCTCGTCGAACACCGTGGCCCACAGCAACAGTGCCGTCGGCCGATTCTGGTCGGGGACGATCCCCAGTTCGATCAAGTTCGTCAACACTCGCTCGAACAATGCGTAGTGCTCCGCGATGGCACCGTCGCCTTCGTTGAGCCTCTCCAGGTAACCACGCGAAGACCTGACGACCGACGCAGGCCGTGCCCACGTCTCGTAGTGCTCGACCACCCGTGCGCACACCGCGTAGTACAGGCGAAACCCGGCCGAATTCTCGGCCAAAGCGTCCAATTCCACCAGCAGTCGTGACACGGCGCGCTCGTAGAACTGCCGTCGAAGTTCGATCAACGCGTCGAAATGTCGATACACCGTCGCAGTACTCACCCCTGCCTCGCGAGCGAGGTCCGGCAGCGAGAAGTCCAGCCCTCGTTCCTCGATGAGGCGTCCTGCGGCGTCGAGAAGACGGTCCCGCGTTCGTTGTGTGTCGGCCCGAAGTTTCTTGTCCATGCACCCTCTCGGAGCTTGTGTGGCGTCGGACCTCTTGGTGGCGACCCGACGCTCGCGACCCGCAATGTACCGGTGATTCTCATGTCGGAGCATTCAGTCGGACGTATCGGTCCGAATCGACCCGCAAGATGACACGATGATCTCGTCTTCCGGCGTAACTCGTCAGGCAGGCCGCGAAAACCTGCGGTGGTGGTGTTGTACATATTCGTAAATGTTGGACCTTGCACAATCGGTCTCCTTACGTCTAACGTGACAGCCGTCACCGAATAGACGCCGTCGCGGCCACCTCACAGTGCGGCGAGGCAATCGGCCCCGGAAGGAAATCAATGAGCACCACTTCGCCACCGCCGAAGGCATCGATCACGAAAGTTGCCACGGCGAGTCTGGTCGGTACGACGATCGAGTTCTTCGACTTCTTCATCTTCGGCACGGCTGCCGCCCTCGTCTTCGGCAAACTGTTCTTTCCCGACCTCAGCCCGCTGGTCGGGACGCTGGCGTCGTTCGCGACCTTCGGCGTCGCCTTCGTGGCGCGCCCACTCGGTGCTCTGATCTTCGGACACTTCGGCGACCGGGTCGGACGGAAGCAGATGCTGGTCACCAGCTTGCTGCTGATGGGCGCCGGTACCGTGGCCATCGGTGTGCTTCCCACATTCGACCAGGTGGGAATGTTGGCGCCGATCCTGCTGGTCCTGTGCCGTCTGCTTCAGGGCCTCGCCCTCGGCGGAGAATGGGGCGGTGCAGTCCTGATGGCAGTGGAACACGCACCCAAGGGCAAGCGCGGCTTCTACGCAAGCTGGCCGCAGGTCGGGGTCCCGCTCGGCTTGGTTCTGGCGACCGGCATGTTCTACTTCGTCCAGCAGCTTCCGGAGGAAGACCTGCTTTCCTGGGGATGGCGTGTTCCGTTCCTGCTCAGCTCGCTGCTGGTGCTCACCGGTCTCTACATCCGTCTGAAGATCGAAGACTCACCGGCGTTCAAGGAACTCAAGAACAGCAAGCAAGAAGAGCGTTACCCCGCCGCCGTCGTGTTCCAGCGTGCAGGAAAGGGCGTTTTCCTCGGAGCGCTTTCGATTGCCGCAGCGAACATTCCGTTCTACATGGCGACCGTCTTCGCGCTCACCTACGGAGCAGACGAGGGAGTGGGGCGCAACACCGTGCTCGGCGCAGTCTGCGTTGCCTCGTTCATTCAGATCTTCACGATTCCTTACGTCGGCACCCTCTGTGACCGCTTCGGCCGTCGCCCGATCATGATGGTCGGCGCCGCTGCGACAGCGCTCATGGCATTCCCCTTCTTCTGGCTGCTGGACACGCACAACACGCTGGCGATCTTCTTCGCACTGTTCTTGGCGCTACCGATCTGCCATGCGCTCACCTACGGGCCGCAGGCGAGCTTTCTGCCCGAGATCTTTCCCACCCAGCTGCGCTACAGCGGCGCCGGTATCGCGTACACCATCGGTGGCCTGGCCTTCAGCGCTCCTGTCCCGTTCATTGCCGCGGCACTGCTGGATCACTTCGATGCAGCATGGCCACTGTCGATCTACATCGCCATCGGCGGTCTGCTCACCATCGTCGCCGTCGGACTGTCGCGAGAGTCCAAGAACGACGAAATCAACTGGGTGGAAACACCTGGTGACCACGACCGGGCCGGCTCGGCCAGGGCCGCGACGACCGACAGCGATGTCGCACGCAACGTGTGATCTTCGGAGCCCCAGTGCGCCACGTCGCCACCGGCGTGGCGCACGGCGTCGAACACGTTCGATACACGAAGGACAGATATGAACCTCGAGAACCAGGGCCCGTTGCATGGAGTGACCGTGGTCGACATGACCACTTCGTACGCCGGCCCGACGGCGTCGATGTACCTGGCGGACCTCGGTGCGTCCGTCATCAAAGTCGAGCGCCCAGGCCACGGTGACGATGCGCGGGGGTGGGGGCCGCCGTTCGTCGACGGGACCTCCGCCTGGTTCGCATCGGCCAACCGCAACAAGAAGTCGTTGGTACTCAACCTGCGGACCGAAGAAGGACGCGAAGTCCTCTTTCGTTTGCTCGACAACGCCGATGTCTTCCTGCAGAACATGAATCCTGCGAAACTGGAGCGCATGGGAATCGACGGAGAATCCCTGCGGGCACGCAACTCCAGGCTGATCTACTGTGCGATGTCAGGATTCGGGTTGACCGGTCCGGACAGTAGCTTGCCCGGTTATGATCTTGTTGCCCAGGCGCGTTCGGGATTGATGTCGGTGACCGGCGCAGCGGGTGGGAGCCCGCAGCGCGTGTCCACGGCACTGTCCGACGTCGTCACCGGAATGTGCGCATCCATTGCGATCAACGCGGCACTCGTGCGGCAGGCGCGGACCGGTGAGGGCGAAACCATCGACGTGTCCTTGCTCGACACCGACCTTGCGTTGATGGCGCCGAGGATCGCCGCGTTCCACGCAGGTGAGCCCGAGCCTGCCCCGAGCGGTGGAACCGACTCGGTACTCGCCGTCTATCAGACGTTCGAGGCGTCGGATCGCACCATCGTCGTCGCGATCGGAAACGACTCGATGTGGCAGAGATTCTGCACGGCTCTGGGATTGACCGATCTCGCCGCCGATCCGTCGCTTGCCGACAACGCCGGGCGTCGTGCCGGACGCGCGAGAATCACCGAGCAGGCCGCGGCGAAGCTCCAGGGCCGGACCGCGGCGGAGTGGCTTCGAGTGTTCGGTGAGATCGACGTTCCGGCATCCCTGGTCCAGACGTTGTCGGAAGTGGTCAAGGATCCGCAGGTCGTTGCGCGCGGCTCACTGATGAACGTGCCGGACTCCGCGGACCAGCTGGTGACGGTGCACAGTCCATTTCGGCTTGCGACGGTCCCCCCGCGGAACGAGCGATTCCCCGATCTCGGTGAGCATTCACGGGAGGTCCTCCTCGGGCTCGGTTACGAACCCGACGAGGTCGACGCCTTGATCGCCTCCGACGCGGTTGTCGCTGCATCCACAGCCAAGAAAGCACAGACCATCTCATGAGCGTTGTCACGACCGAGCGATCCGGCTCCGTCACCACATTGACCATCGACCGCCCGGAGGCCTTCAACGCTCTGAACGCGGACGTGATCGGTGCGCTACTGGCCTCCATGAGCGATGCCGCGGCCGATCGCTCGACGCGTGCCGTGATCGTGACGGGCTCGGGCAAAAAGGCATTCAGCGCCGGGGCCGATCTCAAAGAGCTTGCCGGCATGACGCCGGATACGGCGCGGCGGACGATGACCGACGGTCAGCGAGCGTTTCGTCTGATCGAGCAACTTCCGATACCGGTCATTGCCGCAGTCAACGGGCTCGCGCTCGGCGGTGGATTCGAGCTCGCCCTCACCGCGACCTTTCCCGTTCTGTCGACATCGGCATCGCTCGGGTTGCCCGAGTCCGGACTCGGACTCATACCGGGATACGGCGGTACGCAGCGGCTGCCTCGTGCGATCGGTGAACGCACCGCGGCGTACATGATGCTGACCGGTGCCCGCCTGAGCGCCGCGCGAGCGTTCGAGCTGGGGCTCACCCCGATACCGCCGACCAGTCCGGACGACCTTCTGCCCACTGCACTCGACCTGGCGGAGAAAATCGCTGCGCAAGGACCCGACGCAGTACGCAGCATCCTCTCCGCCGTCGGGGCGGGTCGTGACTCCACTCTCGACGCAGGCCTGGCCATCGAAACCGGTCTGGCCGCACTGGCCGTGGCCGGCGACGAGTCCACCGAAGGAATCGGCGCATTCCTCGAGCGCCGCCCGGCGCGGTTCGACAACCCGGAGGCATAGACGATGAGCATCGATCTACTGGCAATGGACACCGATCCCAAAGCCTATGTTGCACTGCATGCACTGCTCGACGAGCCGGCTGCGGACATCTCACTGACAGTGCGTGAGCGCGACATCCGTGCACTCACTCGCGAGGTGGTATCGCGTGAGGTCGCGCCTCGCGCTGCGGAGTTGGACGCGACGCATACCTTCGCGCACGACAGTGTGCAGGCGCTCGCGGCGGCGGGGCTCTGCGGACTGATCTTTCCCGAACACCTCGGCGGCACCGGCGATACCAACGTCGCGTACGCCGTTGCGATGGAGGAGATCACTGCGGGGTGCGCTGCGACCAGTCTCGTGTTCATGACGCAGATGCACGCGGCGTATCCGATTTTCATCGCCGGTTCGGAAGAGCTGCAGCAACAGTACATTCCGGGTCTGCTCGACGCGTCGGCCTACGGCTCGCTCGGTATCACCGAACCCGACGCAGGGTCCGATGTGGCCAGCATGACCACCACCGCGACTCCCACAGCCGAGGGGTGGTCGTTGACGGGACAGAAGACGTTCATCACCACCGGCGATCGAGCCGATGTGATCATCTGCTTCGCCACCGTCGACCGTGCCCGCAAGCGCGATGGCATCACCGCGTTCGTGGTCGAGGGCGGGTGGGACGGTGTGACGGGTGGACAGCCTTTCCACAAGATGGGAATGAACGGTTCGAGTACCGCAGAACTGTTCTTCGATCATGCCTCGATTCCGCGCCGCAACCTTCTCGGAGAAGAGGGCAAAGGGTGGTCGGTGGTGATGGGGTCGGTCGTCAAGAGTCGTATCAGTGCGGCTGCCCAGGGAGTCGGTATCGCACGGTCGGCCTACGCGCGAACGCTTGCATGCCTGAAAATGCTCTACGGCACCAAGATTCCCGACGAGCATGTCTTCGCTCTCGCAGATCTGCGCGGGAAGATCCTGCAGGGTCGGCTGCTGCTGCACTCCACTGCGCGTCTCGTAGACACCGACCCCGGTGTCACCCCGGGGCAGATCGGTGTGATGAAGCAGTCCTGCACGGACCTCGGATTCGAGGCATCGGTCGAGGCCGCTCGAATCCTCGGGCCATACGGGGACCTGGCACACATCGGCGTCGAGCGATGCCTACGCGACGCCAAGATCACCCAGATCTACGACGGCACCAACGAAATTCAACGTCTGCTGATCGGACGCGAAACAACACGCTCGCTGAAGGAGTTGTCATGACCACCACCCCGTTGGCAGGCAAAGTCGCCATCGTCACCGGAGCCGGCCGCGGTCTCGGTCGATCGATGGCCCACGCACTCGTCGACGCAGGAGCTTCGGTGTCGGTTGCCTCGCGGACCGTCAGCGAACTCGACAGCTTCGTCGACGGCGTCAAAGCCGAAGGTGGGCAGGCGCTTGCGTGCCCTACCGATATCACCGACGAGTCGTCCGTCGAACGTATGGTGGAGGCTACCGTCGAGACCTTCGGTAGGGTCGACATTCTGGTCAACAACTCGGGAATCGTGGCATCGACTCCGCTGATCGATCAGTCGGCCGACGAGTGGGATCGCGTCGTCGCCACCAACCTTCGCGGTACCTTCCTGGCAACACGAGCGGCCGGTCGGCATTTCGTGGCGCAGCGTTCCGGCAAGGTCGTCAACATCGCGTCCAACTTCGCGCTGCAGGGCGTTGCCAACCACGGTGCGTACTCGGCGTCGAAAGCCGGGGTCATTGCCTTCACCCGTTCGATGGCAATCGAGTGGGCGCGCCATGATGTGCAGGTCAACGCCATCGCGCCCGGATATTTCGCGACCCCGCTCAACGCCGACATGCGAGAGGATCCTGATTCTCTGGCCCGCGTGGTTCGCGCGATTCCGGCCCGCCGGATGGGACAACCCGACGAACTACGGCCGTGGCTTCTCCTGCTTGCAGGTAGCGAATCGAGCTTCATGACCGGCGAAGTCATCGTCATCGACGGTGGCCAGAGCGTCCGATGACAGACCCAGGAGAAGCAATGAACAACGAGAGCAAGACCGTAGCTGTACTCGGCGCCGGAACCATGGGGTCGGGTATTGCGACCGTCATGGCGCGCGCGGAACACCGAACGATCCTCTTCGACATCGATTCCGCGAACTTGCAGCGCGGCATCGATACGGTGCACGGGTTCTTCGACAAGAGCATCGCGCTCGGAAAGCTCGACGCCGAGACCGGGCAGCGCGCCAAGGACAGGATCGTGGGAACCACCGACCTGAAAGACCTGGCGCCGTGCGAGGTGGTCGTGGAGGCCGTCTACGAGAGCCTGGAATTGAAGAAGGATCTCTTCGCCTCGCTCGACGACATCGTCTCGGAATCGACTCTGTTCCACACCAATACGTCGACACTGTCGGTCACCGGTATCGCCTCGGGGTCGAAGCATCAGGAACGAGTGGTCGGGACGCACTACTGCAACCCGGCGCCGCTGATGAAACTGGTCGAGGTCGCCGACGGACGCCACACGGCGACGTGGGCGCACAAGGCGACGATCGAGTTCATGGCGTCGCTGGGCAAGACCAGCGTGGTCACCCAGGATCGTCCGGGCTTCATCGTCAATCGGTTCTTGATTCCGTGGGAGAACTCGTGCATCAGAGCTCTCGACGCCGGTCTGGGAACCAAGGAATCCATCGATGCGGCCGTGCTCGGATCGCTCGGGCACCCGATGGGCCCGTTCCGTCTGCTCGACATCGTGGGAATGGACATTCATCAACAGGTCGCAACGAGGTTGTACGAGCAACTCCGTGACCCGAAGTTCTTCCCGCCCCCGATGGTCGAACGCATGGTCGCCGCAGGCGATCTCGGCCGTAAGACCGGACGTGGATTCTACGACTACGACGACACCCGACTTTTCGGATCCTGAGGAGCAGCAATGAGTGAGTCAACACCGGAATTTCCCACGATCGGCGTCCTCGGGTTCGGCACCATGGGGGCGGGAATCGCCCAGGTCTTCGCGGCATCCGGCCGCACGGTCATCGTTCTCGAGACCGATCGCGAGCGCATCGACGCCGGGTCGGCCTCGATCGCACAGTTTCTCGACGGAGGCATCGAACGCGGCAAGGCCACCGAATCCGAGAAGGACGCTGTTCTGGGGCGGATCGCCGGTACCACGTCGATCGCGGACCTGGCCGAAGTCGACCTGATCCTCGAATCGGTGAGCGAGAACCCCGACGTCAAGAAGGGGCTCCTCGCTTCGGTGGCGGACGTCGTCGGGCCCGCCGTTCCGATTCTGACCAACACCTCGGCATTGTCCGTGACCGACCTCGCTGCAGGCCTTGATAACCCGGAACGGGTCGCCGGATTGCACTTCTTCAACCCGGCGCCGGTGATGAAGACCGTCGAGGTCGTTCGGGCGCTGCAAACCGACGACGATCTGATCGACCGGCTGGTCGAGCTGGTGCACTCGCTGGAGAACAAGAGCCCAGTCGTCGTCAAGGACAGGCCGGGCTTCCTGGTCAATTCACTTCTGTTGCCGTACCTGAACGACGTCATCGGAGAATTCGACAACGAGTTGGCGACCGCGGAGGACATCGACGTCGCCCTCGAGCTCGGCCTCGGATACAAGACGGGCCCGCTGAAAATGCTCGACATCATCGGCCTCGACGTCCATCTGCACGCCACGCAGGCCGCCTACGACGCCACCCTGGACGAACGGTTCGCGCCGCCGCCGCTGCTGCGGCAAATGGTGGCCGCCGGGCGCCTGGGCAACAAGAACGGCCGCGGATTCCGAACCGACGACACGACCCCGAAGGGCCACTGACATGACATACGAAGACATCCTCACGACGGTCGACGGCCCGGTCCTGACGATCACCATCAATCGGCCCGAGGCGGGAAACAAGTTCCGTCATCAGACCTGCCTCGAACTGTTCGACGCAATGCAGAAGCTACGTCTGGACAGATCGTTGCGTGCGGCTGTCCTGACCGGAGCGGGGGAGAAGTTCTTCTGCATCGGTGGTGAGCACGATCCGGTCACCTCGCTGGATCAATCGCAGGTCTTGCCCATCATCGATGTCTACCAAGCCATCGACACCATCCCGAAGCCGATAATCGCCGCGGTCAACGGATTTGCAGTCGGCGGCGGCAACGTCCTGCACACGGTGTGCGACCTGACCATCGCCTCGTCCAATGCGCTGTTCCGGCAGGTCGGACCGATGGTCGGCAGCTTCGACGCCGGCTACGGCAGCTGGTACCTCGAAGACACCATCGGCCGTAAACGTGCCAAGGAGATGTGGTACCTGAACAAGAAGTACACCGCCGATCAGGCGTTGGGAATGGGCTTGGTCAACGAGGTGGTGTCAGCGGAGGAATTGTCCTCCCGTGCCACCGAAGTTGCTCAGGAGATCGCGACGCGCAGCCCCCTCGCCATCGGCGGTATGAAGGGCGCGTTTTCGGCACGCCACAACGGCGTGTCCGGACAGGCCCGGATGGCTCACGATCAGCATCTGAGCCTGTACTTGCAGTCTCAGGAGGCACACGAGATGAGCGAAGCCTTCGGTGCTCGTCGTCAGCCCGACACCGAAAGATTCTGGTCGTGACCGTCAAGAGCAGTTGGTGGGGTACGGAACTGGGGCCCGACGAACTGGACCTTCAGGCCATGCTCGATGCGTTCTCTCAGGCACATGACCTCGTCCTGCACGACGATACGACGACCGTTGCGAACCTGGTCGGTGAACTTGCCGCCCTCGGCGTCTGGACGCTGGGTACAGCCGAGAATGCCGGCGGAGGCGGGGCCGACCGCGTGACGACGTCCGTGGTGTTCGAGCGGCTCGGCCGCTCGTGGCCTGCGCTCGGATGGGCGTCGGTTCAAGCACACGCCGCTGTCGACGTGTTGGCGGGCGACGAACGATTCACCGACCTGTGCACCCGTGTCCACGAAGGATCCGCGGCTGTCGCAGTCGTCGACGAGATGTCGGTGCACGTGCGACTCGGACGCGACGGTGATGGGTTGTCCGGCAGTATCGCCCGTGTGGACGCTGCCCACGAGCACCCCTACGTGGTGGTTCTCGGGACAGAGGACACCGCGCTGGTGATCGAACCCACGGCAATCGACGCCGAGCCATTGCGCCGAACGGGTCTGGGTGGCGCCTTCACACGTGCGCTGGACATCGACGCGGGCGCGGGCGGGTGGCACGAGATCGCAGGCGCCGATGTGGCATCGGCTCGCTCTCGGCTGCGGTGGGGCGCGGCAACTGTCGCCGCCGGCTTGGCAGCGGGCGCAGCGCACGACGCGCTCGAGTACGCGACCGAGCGACGCCAGTTCGGAGACGCGCTGACTGCCATTCCGACTGTGCGGCAGTCGATTCTGGACCAGGCCGCGCACTCGGCGGTCTCTCTTCTCGCGGCGCACGGTGCGGACGGTGAGCTGGCGGTGCTGGCCGCGCTACGAGCTGCGTGTGACACTGCGATCGACGTGGCAGCCAAGGCGCTGCAGTCACACGGTGGGTACGGGTATCTGACCGAGTACAGCGCCGAACGCAGATTGCGTGACGCTGTATCTCTGCGAGCCGCAGCAGATTCGAGCGGCGCAGCTTTGTTCACAGCCAGAAGCCTGGTCGGACTCGCGCCGGTGGCCTCTGCACTACGAAAGGACGCGTGATGAGCGCGGATACGTTCTCGCCGATCGCAGACCTCCTCGACGGTCAATACACCCCGATCGACGAGGAAACAGCAGCGCAGTGGCGCGAGGCCGGGTGGTGGGAGAACCGGTCGATTCGATCACTGCTCACCGACGCCGCATCTCGGTACCCGGACCGCGAGGCTCTCGTCGGACGCAGATCCGACGGTGACCGCGTCACCCGTTCGTACACAGAGTTCGACGCGAACGCCACCCACGCCGCCAGCGTCCTGTCTTCCCTCGGCGTCGGTGTCGGTGATGCAGTGGTACTGATGTTGCCGAACTGGGTCGAGTACGCGGAGTTGGTGTTCGGGATCAACGAGATCGGCGCCATCTACGCCGGCATTCCTGTCGCCTACGGAGAGCAGCAGGCCGCGGCGATCCTGCGACGCAGCAAAGCCAGAGTGCTTGTGATCCCGCGTCGGTGGCGCAGTACGGAGCATCTCGAGCTCTCCCGAGTTCTGCGTGAACAGATTCCGACGCTCGAACACGTCGTGATCATCGACGACGACGCGAGCGATCTACGCGCGGGGGAGTCCCTCTGGTCGTCGTACGCCGACATTCCGACTCGGCGGTTCGCGGACCCGGAGCCCGGCCGGTTGTGCTACCTGGGGTTCACCTCGGGTACGACCGGAGAGCCCAAGGGCGCCATGCACAGTCACGACACGCTGATCTACTCGGCTCGTCGACAGGCCGAGCACGTCGGTGCCGACGTCTGGGGTGATCCGATGGTGCAACTGGTGGCATCGCCGGCCGGGCACCATACCGGATTCGAATGGGGCATCGTCCTGACGACGTTGCTGTGCGGAACCGCAGTGCACGTCGATCGCTGGGATCCGGTGTGGGGTGTTCAGGTCATCCGCGAGGAAGGCGTCACGAGCTTCTTCGGAGCCCCGACCTTCCTGCAGGACATGATGCGGACCAGCCTCGCGGGCGATCCGGACTGTCCGCTGAAGTGCATCGTGGTCGCAGGATCGTCGGTACCACGAAATCTACCCGCCCAGGCGCAGGCTGCACTGGGTGCCTACATCTGCCCGGCATGGGGGTTGACCGAGTGCAGCATCATGAGCTCGTGCACGCCCGATTCACCGTCCGAGATTCAGCGCACCGACGGGTCGCTGTTCGCCGGATCGGCGGTCAAGGTCGTCGATCCCGACGGTGTCGAGGTCGGAGCCGACGAGGTCGGGGATCTGTTGATGCGGGGACCGGGTGTCGTTTTCGGTTATTACGATCGCCGTGACGCGACCGAGGATTCGTACCTCCCGGGGCTGTGGTTTCGTACCGGTGATCGGGCGAGTGTGGACGGCAACGGTTGGTTGTCCCTGCGCGGCCGCACGAAGGACATCATCATCAGGGGCGGGGAGAACATCCCCGTGACCGACGTGGAATCGGCCATTTTCGATCACCCCGAGGTGCTGAACGTCGCGGTCATTGGCATTCCCGACGAGCGACTCGGTGAACGGGTGTGCGCAGTGATCGTCGTCAAGGACGGGTTCGCCGACTTCACCGTGGAGACCCTGTCGGCGTACCTCCTCGAACAGGGCATGTCCAAGCACTACCTGCCCGAACGCGTCGTCAGCATGCCCGAGTTGCCCATGACACCGAGCGGAAAGATCCAGAAGTTCAAGTTGCGGGAGATGGTTCTGTGACCGACACCGATCTGCCCCTCGACGGGGTGAAGGTGCTCGACCTGTCGACGCTGTTGCCCGGCCCGCTCGCGACGCTGTTTCTCGCCGAGGCAGGCGCCGACGTGGTCAAGTTGGAGCGACCCGGTCGCGGTGACGAAATGCGCTCGTACGAGCCGAAATTCGGTGACGCCAGTGCGAACTATGCTGTCCTCAATCGAGGTAAGCGCGCGTACGGTGTCGACTTCAAGGACCCCGCTCAACGGGACCGCGTCGTCGAGCTCGCTGCCGAAGCCGATGTGGTGATCGAGCAGTTCAGGCCAGGTGTCGCGGATCGCCTCGGCTTGGGTTTCGACGCGATCGAATCGGTCAATCCCCGCGTGATCTACTGTTCCATAACCGGATACGGGCCGACGGGCCCGCACGCTGCTCGGGCAGGACACGACCTCAACTATCTTGCGGAGACCGGACTGCTCGGGGTCGTCAGAGACTCGTCCGGATCACCTTCGCTGCCGGTCACGGTGCTGGCGGACATCGCTGCAGGTACGTACCCGGCGGTGGTGAACATCCTGCTCGCACTGCGCCAGGTCGACAAGACCGGCAAGGGCCGCCACATTCAGGTGTCGATGGCCCACAACCTGCAGGTCCTGAGCTACGGATACTTCGCAGCGCACCAGGCCGGCGGGTCCTGGCCACGACCCGGCGCCGAACAACTGACCGGCGGTAGCCCGCGCTACCACATCTACCCGACGAGTGACGGTCGGCATATCGCCTGTGCTGCACTGGAACAGAAGTTCTGGGATCGTCTGGTCGCCCTCGTGGGGCTCGACGAGAAATTCCACGACGACGCCGGAAACGAAGAAGCTGTCATCTCCGCCCTGACCGAAGTGTTCTCCCGGCACAGCGCGGTGCACTGGCGCGAGGTGCTCGACGGTGAAGACGTCTGTACCGTCGTGGTCGCCAGCTGGGACGAGGCGGTCGAGACGTCGCTGGTGGACGTCGATACGCCCGAGCGGGTATCCCAACCGGGCGACCGGCAGGCGTCGTTCGCCACACTGCCGAGTCCGCTTGTCCCCGGGCTGCGCGGCGTCGGTGAGACGGTGCCGTATCCCGCTCTCCAGGAACTACCCGATGGACCACTCTGGGATTGAATCGGTCCGCCCTACACACATTTTCGTTCGAGAACAGGATTGATTCATGCGCGCAGCACTTGTCAAGGAATTCGGCCCGCCGTCGACGCTCGTCGTGGAGGACGTGCCGGACCTGCAGCCCGGGCCAGGCGAAGTGGTGATCGAGATCGGTGCGGTCAGCATCAACTTCCCGGACATTCTGGTCGTAGAAGGCAGCTACCAGAACTTGCCTGATCGTCCGTTCAGCCCGGGTAAGGAGGCCGCGGGACGAGTCATCGCCGTCGGTGACGGGGTCACCCGGCTGTCGGTGGGCGAACGCGTACTGGCACTAGTCGAATACGGCGGTTACGCCGAACAGTTGAGGGTGTCGGCGGAGCTGGTGATGCCACTGCCCGACAGCATGAGCTACGAAGAAGCTGCAGCATTCGGGTTGGTGTATTCGACGGCGTACTTCGGACTGCTTCGACGCGGTCAGATGCGGCCGGGTGAGACCGTTCTCGTCACCGGTGCAGGCGGTGGGGTCGGGTCGGCCGGCGTGCAGGTGGCGAAGGCGTGGGGTGCACGCGTGATCGCCCTCGCCCAGGACGAAGCCAAAGGCGAACTGGCCCGTCGACAGGGGGCCGACGTGGTCCTGACATCGACTCCGGAGACCCTACGCGACGACCTTCTCGCCGCAACCGACGGTCGTGGCGTCGACGTCGTACTCGAAATGCTCGGCGGCGATTTCCTGACCCAGATCATTCGAGCGACCGCGTGGGAGGGCCGTATCGTCATCGTCGGCTTCGCGGCCGGTGGGCAGAACCCGATCAAACCGGGTCATGTCCTCGTCAAGAGCATCAGCATCATCGGTCTGCAGAGCAGTGACTACCGCGATCGCGATCCGGAACTGATGCGCTCGACGATGGCCGAGATGTTCGAGCGGTTCGACAAGGGAGAACTGAACGCGGCGGTCGACTCCACATATTCGTTGGACAAGGTCGGGGACGCAATGCAATACGTCAAGGATGGGAAGGTCAAGGGGAAGGTCGTCGTGACGACCGGATTGGGATGACGTCGCTGTGGTTCGACGATCTGACCGTCGGGAGGTCGTGGTCGAGTCCTTCGCGCACCATCACCGAGGCCGACGTAGGGAACTTCGCCGGTCTCACCGGCGATCATTTCCCGCTGCACACGAGTGAGGAATACGCGAAGACGACGGCCTTCGGCACTCGCATTGCGCACGGCTTGCTGGGCCTGACGTTCGCTCACGGTTTGATGTGGGCCCGCACCGGCGAGCTCGACGAATCGGTGCTGGCGTTGGTGGGGATCGGGGACT
This sequence comes from Rhodococcus sp. NPDC057297, assembly GCF_042667435.1. Lineage (NCBI taxonomy): Bacteria > Bacillati > Actinomycetota > Actinomycetes > Mycobacteriales > Nocardiaceae > Rhodococcus > Rhodococcus sp. NPDC057297. The sequence continues at coordinate 1,132,795 of NZ_JBHUZE010000001.1, forward strand.
GGAGATTTCGAGGTCCTATCCATTTCGGAGACACGATCCGGGTGGAGTATCGAGTGTCGGGCCAGCGACCGGTCTCCGATCGGACGGACCGGGGGATCGTCGATTTCGCGGTCACCGTGCTCGACCAACACGGTGCAACCGTTCAGCAAGGAACGAAAACGCTTCTGATCGCCCGAAGGCCGGCATGACCGGGTGGCGAAGCCGAGTACGCGTAGTCGACTCGGACAACATACGATTCGGATCGGAGAACTGATGACCCTGCCTACGCACGTCGGAGTATTCGGCGGAGGCCGAATGGGCGCCGGAATAGCCCACGCCTTCCTCGTCGCGGGATCGAACGTGACTGTCATCGAGGCCGACTCGGCCGCGGGTGATGCTGCGCGCGAGCGTGTGCGGACCAGCGTTGCCACAGCAGCAGAACGTGGTTCGCTGCACTCGACTCGGGACGAAACGCTCGAGCGACTCACGATTGCGACCGAGGACTCCGCGCTCGCCGGGTGCACCCTGGTGGTCGAAGCAGTGCCGGAGATCGTCGAGCTCAAAGCGTCCGTGTTGGCTCGTGTGGAAGCGGCAGCACCCGACGCAGTTCTCGCTACCAACACCAGTTCGTTGTCCGTGGACGACCTCGCCGCGACGTTGACTCGGCCGGAACGATTCCTCGGACTGCACTTCTTCAATCCCGTTCCCGCCAGCCAACTGGTGGAGATCGTCGTCGGAGCGAAAACGGATGCCGACGTCGTCTCCGGTGCGCAGCTGTGGGTGGAGTCTCTGGACAAGACGGCGATCACCGTGACCGACTCGCCGGGGTTCGCGTCGTCACGGCTCGGGGTCGCGATCGCTCTGGAAGCTATCAGGATGCTCGAGGACGGAGTTGCGTCGGCGGAAGACATCGATACCGCAATGACTTTGGGGTACAAGCACCCGATGGGACCGCTGAGAACCACCGACGTGGTCGGGCTCGACGTTCGGTTGGCGATCGCCGAACATCTGGCGGCCGAAGTGGGCGCACGGTTCGATCCACCGGCGCTGTTGCGCGAGAAAGTCGCCGCAGGACATCTGGGGCGAAAGACGGGACGAGGCTTCTACGAGTGGTGAGCTCTCGACGGAGGCTGCGCGCCTGATCGTTCGAGCCGGCGACCGGCTTCGCGCAGCGACTTCCGCAACCATGCGTGCGCGGGATCGTCGTGCATCGCCGGATGCCACCAGAACGCCTCGACGAGAGGGTTGACCTCCCATGGGCACGGCAGAATGCGAATGTCGGCGGCGTGGCGGAGTCTGTCGGCCAACCGCGCTTGTATCAGTGCGATGCGGTCGGTCCCGGCGATCAGAAAGGGAAGTGCAAGAAAGCTTTCGGTAACCGATCGGATGTCCGGTTCGATGCCGATCGTGCGGAGCTGCTGGACCGCTGGGGTGAATGCCGTCGCGTTGTTGTAGCTCACGATCCACGGCAGGCTTTTCAACTGCTCGAGCGTGACCGAAGCGCCCACGTGTGCATTGTCGCCGGAGACGATGCACACCCAAGTGTCCTCCCACAGCTTGTCGGCCGGAACATCGTGAATGAATCCGTGCGGCAACAATATTCCATCCACACTTCGTAGTGTTTCGGCGGCGTGAGAGACCGCGAATGCGTTGACCTCTCGGAACATCAACCGCACCCCAGGAGCCTGCGCCGCGATGACTCCGGACAGCGAGTCCGCGAAGATCGTCGTGGCGTAATCGCTCATCATGAGCGTGAACTCCCGCTCGGACGAACCGGGATCGAAACTGGGTGCCACGTCGAGTACTCGCTGCACCCCCAGAAGCGCCGGGGCAGTCTGCGTCGCGAGCAGTTCCGCCAGCGAGGTCAGCTCGTATCGGCTGCCGGTGCGACGGAGTAGGTCGTCGCCGAAGTGGCGGCGAAGCCGGGCAAGTGCGGCGGAGACCGACGGCTGAGTGACGCCCAGGCGGCGTGCGGCCCTGGTGACGTTCTTCTCCTGCAGGAGCGCGTCGAGGGTGACCAACATGTTCAGATCGAAGTCCCGCAGGTTGACTCGAGGCATTCCGCACTATAGCTCGTGCCTATTGCTGGCATCGTCGAATCGCTCTTTCCTATGTGATCGAGGTCATGCACAGTGGAGACATCGCCCCACACCACAGGCTGTGTCTCACCAAGCGACCTACCGGCCATCGAACGAGGCGTCGACAGAAGCCCGTCCATATAGGAGAAGTTTCATGAGCAACCGGTTGATCACGCACTTGCGTCACGTCGACTTCGCGGTCCCCGACTACGAGGATCAGGTCGAGTTCTATCGCACCACCTGGGGCTTGACTCAGACCGAGTCGGACACGGGTATCTCGTTCTTCGCCGCAGAAGGTTCGCCCGAGCAGTATGTCGTCCGTCTGCGCAAGGACACCGAGAAGCGACTGGATCTGCTGGCATTCGGTGCCGCCAACGAGGCCGACGTCGACAAGCTCGCCGAGCAGCTCATCGCCAACGGCATCCGCATCGTGTCCGAACCGCAGGCGATGCAGACGCCAGGAGGCGGTTACGGCTTCCGATTCTTCGACATCGACGGTCGCGTGATCGAGGTGTCCTCCGACGTCGCTGCGCGCCGGCACCGAAAGGTCGAAGAGCGAGAAGCCATCCCGGTGCGACTGGCCCACGCGGTGATCAATTCGCCCGACCCGCTGCGCACCCGTGGCTTCTACGAGCAGCAACTCGGTTTCGACCTGTCGGACACGCTCGCTCACCCTCAGGCCGGCGAGATGATGTATTTCATGCGGTGCAACCCGTACCACCACAACTTGGCCATCACGCGAGCGCCGCACGTATCTCTGCACCACGCGTCGTTCGAGATGCGCGGACTGGAAGAGTGGATGCGCGGATCGGGCCGCGCAATGAGGGCCGGGACGGAGAAGGTGTGGGGACCGGGACGCCACATGGCCGGCGACAACGTGTTCATGTACTTCTTGGATCCCCACGGCAACGGTCACGAATACACCTACGGCGTCGAGACTTTGGACGAGGACACCTGGCATCCGCATGTCTACGACATCAGCCAGCCCGAGAATCAAGACCAGTGGGGCACTGCGGACGAAATGGGCGAGCTGATCGCCAAGAAGCTGTTCAACACCCCTGACCCACTCTTCGTCGCGCCGCCGGTCTGATCTTCCGAGCGTCGACCGACACCCTGTGTCGAGTTCTTCCTATCGTCAGTGAATCTCACGTGCTGGACACCCGCCCGCAAACACGACGCGTGGGCCCGGCAGCCACGCAACGATGCGCGTCCGCGTGTCCTTCCCAGGAGAAAACCCATGTCCCGATCCATCAATCGTGTGCTCGTCGTCGGAGGCGGTACCGCCGGCTCCGTCGCAGCACTTGCCATGCGTCGCAATGGCATCGATGTCGTCCTGGCCGAACGCCAGAGCGCCTGGCCTACTCTCGGCCACGGCATCACCCTGCAGGGCAATGCGCTCATGGCGCTCGACCGGGTAGGAGTAGTCGACGACATCCTCGCGGCAGGCTATCCGTGGGATCACGTTCAGTTTCGTACCGCCGACGGGAACCTGATCAACGACATGCCCATGCCGCCGATGGGCGGCCCCGGCTTGCCTCCCGGCATGGGATCGATGCGGTTCCATCTGCAGCGGGTGCTCAGCACCGCCGTCGATGCATCCGGGGTGGACGTTCGAATGAATCTGTGCGTCCAAGGGATCGACGACGACAGCACGAGTGACGGTGTCACCGTGAGGTTCTCGGACGGTTCCGAAGACACCTTCGATCTCGTCGTCGGGGCCGACGGGATCCGCTCCACCGTACGCCGTTCGATCGGCATCGATGCGCAACCGCAGTCGGTCGGGATGTCCATCTTCAGGATGGAAGGTCCACGGCCCGCGGACATGACGTGCTCGCAGATCTTCTACGGCGGCCCGCGGTACAAGGCCGGTTTCACCCCGACCAGCCCGGAGCGCATGTACGCCTACATCATCGACGACGATCTGCCGCTGAGCGATTTCGGCACCGGCTCGTTGCCCGAGATCATGTCCGAACGGACCGAGGGTTACCACGGACTGTGGGACGACATCCGTGCGGACATGGGCCCCGACACGCTGGTCGACTACCGCACCCTCGAAGCGTTGCGCATCGACGGACCGTGGCACCGCGGCCGCGTCCTGCTCATCGGTGACGCCGCACATGCGTGCCCCCCGATGCTCGCACAAGGTGCAGCCATGGCGACCGAGGACGGAGCCGTGCTCGGTGAGCTCCTCGGCCAGGACCACGACGTGGAGACCCTCCTGGACTTGTTCATGCAACGCCGACAAGCCAGGGCCGAGATGGTGGTGGAGAACTCGGTACAACTCGCCCGGTGGGAACTCGAACCGGACACCCCCGGAGCCGACCCGGCAGCGCTCATGGGCGCGTCGATGGGCATTCTCGCACAACCGTTCTGACTCAATTTCGCTCGACACCCTTCAACAGAAAGAGATACATCATGTCGTTCGTCTGCTCCGCAACCTGGACCGCTCAGCCCGGCCAGGAGAGCACCGTGCACGAAGCACTCGTCGAGCTCGCTCCGGCCTCCCGCAACGAGCCGGGTTGCCAGACGTACATCGTCCACCAGGATCCCGAGCAGCCCTCGATCTTCCGCATTTTCGAGGTGTACGACGACGAGGCCGCATTCAAGGCTCACGGTACGTACCCGCACTTCGAGACGTACGCACTCGGCAAGGCCATCCCGGCGCTGGCCAACCGCGAGCGCGCGTTCAGCACGGTCCTCGACGTCTGACCCGAGACGACGCCCATCCTCCCCAGCGCACCGTCGACATCACGTCGCGTCCTGCGGTAGTGCGCCCAACGAAGGTAGAACGGTCATGAAGTACGCCCGTGCACGACACGAGTCCGGAACACGAGTGGCAATCGTGGGGGTCTCACCGGACGGTGAGACCCCCGACCACCTCGAGTTGTTCCCCCTCGGCACAGACCTCCTCGACGTCGCAGTCCGACGCGCCGTTCCGGGTGCCGATGCGCCCCGCGTCGCGCTGACGGACGTGGAACTGCTCCCCCCGATTCACCCCGGGAGCTTCCGTGATTTCGTGGCCTTCGAGGAACACGTCCAAGGCGCGTCGTCGATGAGCCCCGACCCGGCCGCTGCGATGAACGCGTGGGCACAGGCACCGACATTTCTGTTCGGCAACCCCCACGCCATGATCGGCGCCGACGAGCCGGTGGTCCCCCCGTCCGACACCGACAGTCTCGACTTCGAACTCGAAGTCGGCGTGGTGATCGGGCGGGACGGACGTGACCTCACCGCCGACGAAGCACGAGAGTGCATCGCCGGCTATCTCGTGGTCAACGACTGGTCGGCTCGCGATATCCAACGTCGGGAGATGGCAGTCGGTCTCGGCCCTGCCAAGGGCAAGGATTTCGCGACGACGATCGGGCCGTGGCTGGTCACGCCCGACGAGATCGAGGGGTTCCGCATCGGTGATCGACACGATCTGCGCATGCAGGTGAAGGTCAACGACGCGGTCATCGGCGAGGATTCTCTTGCCCACATGGGGTGGTCCTTTCCCGAGCTCATAGCGCACGCATCTCGTGCCGCATGGGTACGCGCGGGGGACCTCGTCGCATCGGGAACCTGTGGGCGCGGCGCACTGTCGGAGTTCTGGGGGCGTAGCGGTGTTCAGGATCCTCCGCCCCTGCGCACCGGGGACGTCGTAACCATGACGGTCGACATCCTCGGCACCGTCTCGAACGAGGTGGTAGCAGCTCGCCCGGATCGGCAGCTGGTTACCCGTGCCGCCGACCTCGACGCACTCAAGGCAGCAAGGGAGGCCCGAGCATGAACGTCGCGACACCTGGTGCGGCAGGACGTATGGCAGGCAAAGTCGTCGTGGTGACCGGTGCTGCCCGCGGGCAGGGCGCAGCGGAGGCGCTTGCACTCGCAGCACAGGGAGCGAGAGTCGTCGCCACCGACATCACCCGCCCCGAGGAGCTCGATCCGCAGCAGTTCGGTGACCTCGGCGGCGCCATCGTCTACCGCCAGCTCGACGTCGGGGATCCCGCGGCATGGGCGGCGCTCGGCGCAGAATTGAGCCAGACGTACGGCGAGGTTCACGGATTGGTCAACAACGCCGGACTCACCCACCGCGCACGCTTGATGGACGTCGAAGTGGCGGACTGGGAACGCATGTTCCGGGTCAATACCACCGGCGCACTTCTCGGTATCCAGACAATGGCGCCGCTGATGAAGTCCGGGGCGTCCATCGTCACGATCGGAAGCGTCGCGGCTGTCACACCCCATTACACAGTCGCGTACACGGCGTCGAAATGGGCAGTACGGGGGCTGTCGAAAGTGGCAAGTCTCGAACTCGGGCCACGTGGTATTCGCGTCAACCTCGTTCACCCCGGTTACATCGAAACCCCGATGGTCGCGAACGCGCCCGCTACCTTCCGCCAGGCCAACATCGACAGCACGCCCCTGGGGAAAGTCGGCAGTGTGGACGACATGGCGAACCTCATCGTCTTTCTGTTGAGCGACGAATCGACCTACATCTCCGGTGCCGAGATCGCCGTGGACGGCGGATTCTCCAGCCAAGGCGGAGTGAAGTTCCTCTCCGACGCAGTCATGCCCCCAGCCGACGCAGTCATGCCCCCAGCCGACGCAGTCATGTCCCAGCCGACTCCCACCGAAGGATTCAAGTGACATGGGAACTCTGACCAGTATCGATCCAGCGACCGGTGATGTCCTGGGTACCTGGAACACCCACAGCGACACCGACATCCAGCGGAGCGTCGACGCTGCGCACGAGGCCTTCCAGGCTTGGCGCACCAGTGATCGGGAGCAGCGCACCGCGATGCTCGTCGCCGTTGCAGATCGCCTGACCGAGCGCCGCGAGGCCTTGGCTGCCCTGGCTACCTCCGAGATGGGAAAACCCACAGCCGAGGCACTGGCCGAGGTCGACAAGTGCGCGTGGACCGCGCGCTTCTACGCGGAGAATGCGTCCGACTTCCTCGCCGACCGCATCGTGGATTCGCCGGCAGCGCAGAGCTGGGTCAGCTACGAACCTCTCGGTGTCGTGTTGGCGGTCATGCCGTGGAACTTCCCGTTCTGGCAGGTCGTCCGCTTCGGCGCACCGGCAATCGCGGCAGGCAACGCAGCGCTCCTCAAACATGCCCCGTCCGTCACCGGATGCGCGCTGGCAATAGAAGAAATCTTTCACGACGCTGCGGAATCGGTGAACGCACCCCGATCGCTGTTCACCACCTTGCTCGTCGACGAGGCGCAGGTGGGTGCGGTGACCACCGCACTGATCAACGACCCCCACGTCGCCGCGGTCACCCTGACCGGTAGCGAACGAGCCGGGATCGCGGTCGCGACCGCGGCCGGGTCCGCACTGAAGAAGACCGTTCTCGAACTGGGCGGATCGGATCCGTTCGTGGTACTCGACGACGCTGATGTGGAGCGAGCAGTGGAGGGGGCGGTTCGGTCTCGGTTCCTCAACAGCGGCCAGAGTTGCCTTGCCGCAAAGCGGTTCATCATCGCCGAGTCGATCGCCGAGGAATTCACGAGTCGTTTCACCGACGCCGTCGCAGCGCTCCGGGTAGGAGATCCCGCCGACCCGCAGACCCAGGTCGGACCGTTGGCGCGACTCGATCAGGTCACGGCGCTCGAAGGACTGGTCGAACGCTCGGTCTCCGGTGGCGCAAAGATCCTCACCGGCGGTGCACGTCGCCCCGGCCCAGGAGCATTCTTCGAGCCGACCGTCCTCGCCGACGTCACCACCGACATGCCGGCGTTCAGGGAGGAGACCTTCGGTCCGGTCGCAGCCGTGATTCGTGCCGTCGACGACGACCACGCCGCACGTCTGGCGGACGACAGCGCCTTCGGACTCGGTGCGAGCGTGTGGTCTGCCGACCTCGAACGAGCCCTGGCGGTCGGACGCCGAATCACCTCCGGCGCATTGTTCGTCAACGCCGTTGTGGCCTCGGACGCTCGCTTGCCCTTCGGCGGAACCAGACGGAGCGGCCACGGTCGAGAACTCTCCGAAGAAGGCATACGCGAATTCACCAACATCCGTACCACCTGGATCGGCGCCTGAGCGCACCAGAAGTAACCAATAGCGAAGGACAAGAACGTGTTCGAATACTTCCCCGGAAATTATGTGTGGAATCTCTCCGTCGTCGCCGCCCTCAACAGTGGCGGAACGATCGACGAGGTCGATCGTGCGTGCCGCCCCATCCGTGACGCCGCAACGCGAGGTGAGGACGCAGGCACCGAGGATTTCCTGCGAGCCTGGTCCACCCTCGTCGACCAGCTGACCACCGATGCGGACGCCGCCGAAGCCGCCGGCCGGCTTCGAACCGCCGGGCAGTTGTATTTCCGGTCCAGCAGCTACCTCTCGGTCGCCGAGCGCATGCTGTCGAACTCCAATCCCGACCGCATTCCGACCTACGAACGAATCCTGGACCTGACCGACAAGGCTCAGCGGTTGATCGATCCGGCCACCACCCGCGTCGAGATCCCCTACACCGCCGACGATGCGGCGCCGGGCGCGTTTCTGCCCGCGTACTTCACCAAAGCCGTACGAGCCGACGGCTCGCCCGCGCCCGTGGTCATCCAGTGGAACGGATTGGACTCGACCAAAGAGCATCAGTACACCTCGGGCTTCTGCCATGAACTGGCCGCGCGGGGTATTTCCACGCTCATGGTCGACACACCGGGGACGGGTGAAGCACTACGGCTGCAGGGACTGGTGGCGCGTCCCGACAGTGAAGTCTTCGCCAGTGCCTGCGTCGACTGGCTCGAAGAACGCGACGACGTGGACGTCGACCGGATCGGTCTCGTCGGATGGTCGCTCGGTGGTTACTACGCCCCCCGTGCGGCGGCATTCGAGAAGCGGTTGGCGCTCGTCGTCGCCTGGGGAGCGAACCACGACTGGGGCGCTGTGCAACGAAGCAGGCTCGAGCGCGAAGGCGAGCGGCCGGTTCCGCACTACTGGGAGCATGTCCTGTGGGTGTGGGGACACGACGATCTCGACACCTTCATCGAGTTCGCCGACCAGATCAACCTCGACGGTGTCGTGGAGAAGATCACCGTTCCGTTCCTGATCACTCACGGCGAGAACGATCGCCAGATTCCGCTGCGGTATGCGCACCGCTCGTACGAGCAGGCAATCAACAGCCCCAAGCGCGAACTACGGGTCTTCACTGCCGAGGAGGGCGGTGCCGAGCACGTCAGCCTCGACCATCTCCCACTCGCGTCGTCGTTCGTCGCCGACTGGATCGACGAGACGTTCACCGCGGTGGACAAGTCATGAGCGTCTCGCTGGACGACTGGACACTCGATCCGGCCGACATCACCTTGACCGGATCGGGCCTGTCCCGACCGGAATGCGTACTCGCCGAACCGTCCGGGGATCTATGGATCGCGGACCTGTCGGGCGGCGTACTGCACATCGACGCCGACGGCCGTCAAGAACTCATCGGCCCCCTCGACGGCGGCGGACCGTTCGCGCCGGAGGTGAACCCGAACATCGACGGAAATCAGGGCTTTTCCCTGCCGAACGGGTTGTGTTTCGACCCCGACGGAAATTTCGTGATCGCCAACTTCGGGACCAACGTGATCGAACACCTCACGCGGGACGGCCATTACACGCTCATCGCCGACTCGGTCCGCTGGCCGGACGGGCGCACGACTCCCATCGGGAAGGCCAACTTTCCGGCGTTCGATTCCGAGGGGCGGCTGTGGTTCTCGGTGACCTCGTCGACGGACACCTGGAGTCGGCGACCGGCCCCTCTCGCGTCGGACGGATACATCGCGGTGATCGACGACTGGAAACCGGGTCGACCAGGATCGGCCCGGGTGGTCGCCGACGGTCTGTGTGGGACCAACGAGATGCGGTTCTCCCCCGACGGTACCGAGTTGTTCGTCGCAGAAACGGGCGCCGATCACATGACCCGCTATCGGGTCGGGCCCGATGCGACACTGACCGACCGTGAGGTCTACGGACCCGATCGACTCGGCGGTGGTCCGGACGGATTCGCGTTCGACGCAGACGGAAATCTGTGGACGACACTGATCGGCGCCGACCGTCTCGTCGCAATCACCCCTCAGGGGCGCGTTGTCACCATCTGGCAGGACGGCGACAACGCGTCGGACGATCTCGAAGACAACGGGATCGGGACCACACTCGCCGCCAAGCCCGGTGACGGTCTGGCCCCGCGCATGGCAAGCATCACCTTCGGCGGGCCCGACCTGCGTACCGTGTACATCGGCTCACTCAACGGAACGTCGTTGCCCACGTTCAGATCGCCGATCGCCGGTGCACCGCTGGCGCATTGGAGTTCGACAAAGCAACCGACGACAGGAAGGGAACTGTAAGAATGGACCTCACTGCACAGATTCGCGCTGTGGTGCTGTCGAAGTTCGTCACCCGTGTGATCAAAGCGCCCAAGCTCGATCTGACCACTCGCCCGGTGGGCAAGCCGGAAGAACTGATGGTGCCGACGCGTCACGGCGAGATTCGCTGTTTCGTCACCCGGCCTGCGTCGGATGCCCCCTTGTCCGCGAACGCAGTTGCGCCTCCCGTGCACATCAACATCCACGGTGGCGCATTCCTGATCGGCAACCCTCGTCAGGACGACCAGATCGTCCGAGCCGTCGCAGGTGACGTGGGCGCCGTGGTCGTCAACATCGACTACACGACAAGTCCTCGACAGCGGTTCCCCCGTGCTCACGAAGAATGCTTCGATGTGTTCGAATGGGTACGTCGCGAGGGCAGTCGCATGGGGTGGGACACCGAGCGTATGTCCATCGGCGGCGGAAGTGCCGGCGCGAACCTCTCGCTCGGGGTGATCGAACTCCTCCGTCGAGCAGGCAAACCGACCGTGCGTACAGCGGTCCTGACAGTCCCACTCGTGGACTCCACTGTTCCACCGGAATACTTCGCCTCTCTACCCGGGAAGCATTTCGTCAGCGAAGCATTGATCCGAACGATCAACGTGAGTTACTTCGCCGACGCTTCGAGCCGATCGGACACTCTCGCCTCGCCGCTTCTGCTGGACGCCGAAGAGCTCGCTGCGCTTCCGCCTCTGCTCGTCCTGGCCGCCGAGAACGACTCACTGCGGTCGCAAGCCGAGAGTTTCGTCGTCAAGGCGCACGCTGCGGGGGCCGATGTGACACAACAGATCGTCCCTGGAGTCGATCACGACTTCCCTGTCATGGCCTCGACAGCGAACGACACTGCTCAACGTAGTGCGGGGAAGTCCATCGTCGAACACCTACTGCACTGGCTGGCCTGATTCGAGACACGCTGCCTTCGATTCAGTTCCCCAACACGATGCCTTCTCGACGAGGATCGGCGCCGCCGGTCCAGCCGTCGTCGGTGCGCTGGAGCGCGCTGAGCCCACTGGATTGGTCCGCTGTGGACACTTGATGTCCCCATTGTTCGAGTTGGCGGACGACGGGGTCGTCAGGTCCGGACACATTGGGGTGCTCACCGCCGTAATTGGTGGCGGGGGAGTTCGCGGCCCCGAAATCCACCATGGAGACGGCCTGTTGGGGGTTCATCCCCCAATCCAGCACGCCGACAAGTGTCTTGACCACGAACTGGATGATCACTGATCCGCCGGGCGAACCCGCGACCAGTGCGAGGTCGCCGCGGCTACCGTCGTCGGTTCGATCGAAGACGAGCGTCGGCGCCATCGAGCTACGTGGGCGCTTACCTGGCTCGACTCGGTTGGCCAACGGCGTGCCGTCGGGCGACACAGGCTCGGCGGAGAAGTCCGTCAACTGATTGTTCAGCAGGAAGCCGTCGACCATGTGGAACGAGCCGAACGCGGACTCGACGGTCGTCGTCATGGATGCGGCGTTTCCATAGCTGTCGACGACGGAGATGTGGCTGGTCCCGTGCTCCTGCTCGGTGGACGACGCGAACTGCACGGGGCCGAAGTCGCCGTGCTCGGCCTTGCCCATGCTGCGCGCAGGATCGATGAGAGCCGCACGCCCGGAAAGGTACTCGGGATCGAGAAGGGCGTCGGGTGAACCACCGGGAAGCGGTACGAAATCCGGATCGGCAACGTAGAAGTCGCGGTCTGCGTAGGCGAGTCGTTCCGCTTCGGAGATCAGATGTACGCCCTCGGCCGTCGGGACACCGCCGTCGGCATCCATGTCGGTGGGCGCGTACTGGCCGAGATCGAAGTTGGACAGAATCCCCATCGTCGACGCGACGGCTATCCCACCGGACGACGGCCCGGGCATTCCGCAGATGTCGTGGTCTCGGTATTCGGTGCAGACGGCGGTTCTGGTCTTCGGCTCGTAGGCGGCCAGGTCCTCCAGGGTCAGTGATCCCGGTGTGCGGCCGGCGGAGGTGTCCGCGGTGGCGTCGACGATCGCTTGCGCGATGTCGCCGGTGTAGAAGGCGTCGGCGCCGCCTGTTGCGATGGCGGACAACGTCTTCGACATCCTGGGATTGGTCAGTACCGTTCCCTCGGCCTTCGGGGACGCGTCCGGGTTCAGGAAGTACTCTTTCGACGACGGGTCGAGCGCGAGCTTCGGCGCGGAATCGGCAATGGACTGTGCCATTCGCGGACTGATCTCGAAGCCGTTGTCCGCGAGCGCGACTGCCGGATCGAAGAGCTCCGCCCAGTCCTGCTTTCCGTGGTCGGCGTGGGCTTGCTCGAGCATACGCATGACGCCCGGCACGCCGATCGATCTGCCGCTGGACCGTGCGTCGGGCTGGGGCACCGTCCTGTTCACGTCGTCGATGTACCGCAAGTAGTCACCGGTTGCTGCCGCGGGTGCGACCTCGCGTCCGTCGTACGCCTGTATGTCACCCGACGCCGCGTCGTAGTAGAGAAGGAATGCTCCTCCTCCGATTCCCGACGACTGAGGTTCCACCAGACCGAGGACGGTCTGCGCGGCGATCAACGCGTCGGCGGCGGTTCCGCCGTCCGCCAGCACCTCGCACGCAGCGTCGGTGGAGATCGGATTGGCCGTCGACACTGCGAAGTCCGTGGTGTCGACCGGTTCCATTCCGGAGCGGTAGCCGGTTGCGATCTCCGGATTGGTGCCGATGTCCCCTCCGGCCGGCGGCGCCGCCTCCACCGTGGTCACCGAGTCCGATGCGGGCAACGTACAGGGCTCGGGCGCGGAGGCGTCGTCCTGTGATGTGGTGCAGGCGGTGATGGGAATCAGCACCAGAGCGCACGCCGCAATCGTCAGTTTCTTCGCACCGAACTCCGAGACACCCATTGCCCGACGCTACCTCACGGTGTGATGGTGACGCGTCGCTTCAGGCGTGATCGTCCCGGCTCACGCCGTTGCAGGGGCTCCTGCGATGCGGTCCGCGGCACCCCGCAGGGCGCTGGAGATCGCGTACATCGCGGGTGTGTACTGGCGGCGAGCAAGCGAGGCGATGTAGATGACGCGTGTCGGAACGTTGTCCTGTGCTCGGAAGCGAACGGTCTGCACATCCGGGCGATGGTGCACCACTGCAAGTCTGGGAACCATCGCGATGCCGACTCCGGCGGCGACCATGGCTTCGATCTCCTGATAATCGTGGGCCTCGTACACCACTTCCGGCTCGAATCCTGCTGCGCGGCAACTGCGAAACAATACCTCGGCGGCCGGGTGGTCGCTGCTACGGATGATCCACCTCGACTTCTCGAGGTCGGACAGGGCAACTTCCCTGTCTGCGTGAGCGTCGGTGATCGGGCGCAGCAGGAGAGTCTCGTCCTCCATCAACGATTCGAGCGACAGCGACCTTTCGGCTTCCTCCGTCCATGCGTAACTCCACAGCAGGGCCAGATCCACTTCGCTGGAGTGAAGCATGTCCAGCAGTTGAGGGCGTACCGCCGACCTGACGCGGACGTCGACCCCCGGCCATCGCGCGTGGTAGTCCTTCAAGGCGTCCGAGAGCAGTGACGCGCTGACGGTGGGGAACGAGCCGAGTCGCACCGATCCACGCGTCAATCCCCGGATTGCTTCGAGATCACCGCTTGCCGCGCGCATCTCACGGCGGAACAGTCGGGCCCTGCTCGTGAGGATCTCTCCTGCTTCCGTCAATTGCACGCCGCGGGGGAGCCGTGTCAGGACCGGCTGTTTGATGCTGTGTTCGAGCTTGGCGATGCGTTGGGACGCAGCGGACGGGGTCATGTTCGCGCGTTCGGCGCCTGCGGTCAGCGAACCCGCCTCGGCAATGTCGAGCAGGAGGAACAGGGTCACCACATCGAAGGAGTGCTGCACGGCCGGTCTGCTTTCAGTTGAGCTAAACGAGTTGGTAGCAGAACGATATTGTTCTGAACGGCACAGGTCAATAATGTGACGTGGACAACGTTCAAGCGCTGAATGTAACCAAGGATCGACCCAGCCACCGAAAGACCTCCCATGACCTCCATCGAGTTACTGCCACTCGTCGCCCTGGTCGCGATGTTCGTGATTGCAACCTTCTTCCCGATCAACATCGGAATCCTCGGCTTCATCGGCGCGTTCGCCGTCGGGTACTTCGCGCTCGGATACGACGACAAGGAAATCCTCACGGCCTTCCCGAGTTCGATCGTCCTGACCATCGTCGGCGTCACCTACTTCTTCGGAATGGCGAAGAAGAATGGCACTATCGACCTATTGGTGAACAGCTGTATCCGGGCCGTTCACGGCCGAGTGACGGTGGTGCCGTGGGTGTTCTTCTTCGCCGCGTCGGTGCTCACCGCGTTGGGGACGTTCAGCCCGGCGGCCGTCGCGTTGATCACGCCCGCCGCGATGGGATTCGCCGCTCGCACCAGGATGAGCCCTCTGGTCATGGGCATCATGGCCATCAACGGCGCTCATGCAGGCGCCTTCTCGCCGATCTCCGTGTCGGGCGTGCTGGTCCGCGACATCGTCGAATCCAACGGGTTGTCCATCAACCCGTGGACCCTCTTCTTCGCCAGCTACGGCATCAACCTGCTGCTCTCGGTACTGACCGTCGTCGGCTACGCCACGGTGGCTCGTGTCCGCGGTCTCGAGTACACCGCCACCGGCACCAGCGAACCCGAGCCCACCAGCGGGTCGCGTGACGGTTCGCCTCGTCTGACTCCCCGGACCGGCGGCGACGGGGGTGCGAGAATCCCGGCCGGCGGTGGTCGTCAGGCCACGCAGGTTCTCGCCAGGCCAGGCGGCACCGCAGTGCTCGGCGCGCCCGAGCCCGTCACGGCAGTGCAGAAGCTGACGTTGTTCCTCATCGGCGCGCTTCTCGTTCTCGTCCTGGTCCTGCATCTGCCGATCAGCTTCATCGCGATCGGCGCGGGCGCCGTCCTGGCCTTCACGGACTTGAAGAAGCAGAGCGAGGCGATCGCGGACATAAGCTGGTCGACGGTCCTGCTGGTTGCAGGCATGGTCACCTACATCTCGATCCTCGAAGAGGTCGGCACCATCGATCACCTGGCCGAGATGGCAATCACGATCGGCGCACCGATCGTCGTCGCGATCGTTCTCTGTTACGTCATCGGCGTCACCTCGGCGTTCGCGTCGTCGACGGCGCTGCTGGCCGCGATCATCCCGCTCGCGATGCCGCTGCTCGGAACAGGCGCACTGCCCGTCGTCGGAGTAGTCGCTGCCCTCGCGATCTCGGCGACCGTCGTCGACGTCTCCCCGTTCTCCACCAACGGCGCACTGGTGCTGGCCAACGCTCAGAACATCGAGCGACCGCGTTTCTACCGCCAGCTTCTCCTCAACGCAGGCATCGTCGTCGCCATCGCACCTGCGCTGTGCTGGCTGATCCTCGTCGTCATCCCGGAGCTGCTCTGATCGCGTTAAGTTCTCCTGAACCTCGCGAACATATTTCGTAATTGTCCTTGACGCGCCGAGAACGCACGCTGGGATCAAGCTTCAGAACATGATCGAAAGGCACATCGGATGTTCACTCTTCGAGGAACCTGGATGCGCGGCGGCACCAGCAAGTGCTGGCTGTTCAATGCCGTGGACATCGACCCCTACATCGCCGACGCCGGGGGACTGGACGCAATCCTGACCGCGGCCTTCGGGTCGGGAGATCCCCGCCAACTCGACGGAGTGGGCGGGGGAAGCTCGACAACGTCCAAAGCGGCGATCGTGCGACGCTCGGCCACCCCCGGCATCGACGTCGACTACCTGTTCGCGCAGGTCGCCGTCGAGAATCGAACCGTCGAATGGGGAAGCAACTGCGGCAACTGCGCCACCGCGATCGGTCTCTACGCGGTGCAGGCGGGACTGGTTCCCGTAGGCAACACGGTCACCGTCGTCCGGATGCGCAACGAGAACACCGGTGCCATTCTCGCCGCGGACATCGCGACACCCGGCGGCCGAGTCCCCACCGAGGGCGACGCCGCAGTGCCCGGCACCACCGCACTCGGCGTCCCCGTCGGTCTGACCTTCACGGACCTCGCTGCCGATCGGGTCTCGCTTCTGCCGACGGGTGAAGCCGTCGACAGGATCGAACTGGACGGGAAGGAGTACCGGGGCACCCTCGTTCGAGCGGGCGCCCCGGCGGCTCTCTTCGACGCCTCGGACCTGGGACTCGGTGGGTCCGAACCCAACGACGTTCTCGGCCTGCATCTGCCGGTTCTCGTAGCGCTGCGCAGACAAGCAGCGCTACGCATGGGACTCAGCGCACCCGACGAGCCGATCACCCACGCGATCCCCAAGGTGGGGGTCGTCGGACCGCCCCGGGACTACCGCACAACCGCCGGTGTCGACGTCGACGCAGCCGACTACGACATCTCCGTCCGCATGCTGTCGATGATGGCGCCCCATCCGGCCATCGGTCTGACCTCCGCTGTCGCCGTTGCCGCCGCAGCCACCGTGTCCGGTGGGGTGGTCGCCACCAATGCCCGTATCGGATGGCCAGGTTCCATCCGAATCGGCACCGCAGCAGGGGTTCTCGACGTCGACATCGCCCTGGACTCGGCCGGACTGCTGCACTCGGTCACGCTGCGTCGGGCGGTTCGCCGCATCGCCACCGCCGAACTGTTCGTGGCCGTACCGTCGCCGATCCTGGCCAAGGTCGGTAGCTGAACGCTACTGCCGGACAGCGACTACGGCTTCCAGTTCCACCAGTGCATTCTTCGGTAGGACGTGCGTCGGCAACGTCGTTCGAGCGTGACGACCCGCAGGTCCCAACACGTCGATCAGGAGCCCCGACGCGGATTCGGCGGCGGCCGGTTGGTCAGTGTAGTCCGCTCCGCTGGCAATCCAGACGTTCAGCTTGAGAACCTGAGCCACGTTCTCGAGGCCGACGGCCTGATCGATTCTGGCCAGCAGATTGAGCGCGGCGACCTCGGCGGCGGCCGCGGCATCTTCGGTGGTGGCGTCCACGCCTGCCTTGCCGCCGAGGATCTCTCCGCTCGGGGTGCGCGAGATCTGTCCCGACAGATACAGCACATCGCGGTGCTGCGTCCAGGCGTCGTAGGAGTAGGCCGGAGCGCCGAGCTCGGGCAGAGTCAAGTTCCGTTCTGCGAGACGCTGCCGGGGATCGATGGTGCTCGTGTCGGTCATGCCGTGGTCCTGTCGCGTCGAGTGAGGTTGTACGTTCCGTTCCGGCCGATGAACCAGAGATCTTCGGTACCGATGGCCACATCTCCGTAACGCCAGGGGATCTCGGCAGCACCGAAGGAACCCACGTCGAGCGCGTGTTTGTAGCCGGGACGCAGCTCGTTGGCGAAGGACTCCTGTTTGCCCATGAGATGGCCGACGTTGCGGCGACGATAGATGGTGTTGAAATCGGTGTCCTCGCCCAGCATTCCGATCTCGATCATGCGGGGGAGGTGCGGGGCCAGGAACTGCAGCGTTCCCTCGTGGACGTCCTCGCACACGACACCCGGGCGGAGTTGACCGATGATGCCCTCCCGTACGACCGTGAAGAAGAACTCGTACGCTTCCTTGGCTGCAGGGGTGCGCGGAAGCGAACGAGCCATGTCGGACGTCGCGACGACGACGCCGTCGATGGTCACCTGTACCCCGGCGTCGAGCTGAATGCACGTGGTGTCGCCGTTGATCGGGAAGTCGACGGGTGGGCCCGGGAACAGCATGCGGTTCGACGAGTGCAGGTTGGTGAAATACGGCTCGACGACGAATCCGATGGAATTCTCGGTCGTGAACTTGTCGATGAAGTCGACGTAGCGGCCATAGATGTCCAACTCGGTGAACTCGTTGCCCGCGTCGATTTCCTGTTCGGCCCAGGCCAGTGCCTCCTCGATCGCGTACACGCTCGTCCGGGCCGCGATGACCTGGAACGGTAGGTCTTCGTGGTCGCGGATGTCGCGCCAGTGCGCGAGATCGATCGACGTGGAAACGAGACTCAACCCGGCGTCCACGAGCTGCCCGGCGATCCCGACGGACATGAATTCTTCCTCGATACCGATTCGCTCGCCGGGTACCAGAGCGGCGACGGCATCGGCGAGGGAGGAATGCTCTCCGACCACGTCGCCGTAGTCGCTTCCACCGGCGGTGGTGATCACGAACACCCGGTCGCTCCCCGGTGCCCACACCGCGACGTCACCGCGGGCGGACTTTCCGGTGAACTCGGAGAAGTTGGGCGGGGCGAGGACGACCAGGCCGTCGACACCGCGTTCGGCAGCAATGGATTCCAGGCCGGCGAATCGCGTGTCAGCGGCGCCGAAGTCCTCGGTCAGTCCCTGCAGGTGCTGGGTGTCGGAGATCAGCTCGGTGGCGACCTCGGCACCGCGTCGACGCCACTCGGTGAACCGGTCGACGATTTCCGACGTCGAGATCGCGTGAACTCGAACAGGACTCGGAGCGAGAGGTTCGGTGGTCACCGTCAGGCTGTCCGAGAGCGTCAACTGATGGCTGTAGACAACGTCGGAGTCGAGGTGCACGGTGTCGTCGCCGGCGAGGTCTTTCACCAGGGTGGTCAGACTCTCTGCGACGGTCACGTCGGCGATGGGACGCGGATCGATCGTGACCCACGGAGCGTAGAACCGGATGCGTTCGGGCGGAACGCCGGCCGAGAGCACGTTGCCCTGTTCCTGCTGACGGACGAGCAGGGTGGTGTCCTGCTCCTCGCCGGATGCGATCAGGGGAGTGACAAGTGGATGAGAGTCCAACCGAATGGCCGAGAACAGCAGGCTTCTACGGGGATGCAGGCCGAACTCGTCGGCCAGCGTGTCGAGATGTGCGGATAGACGCAACATGAAAACTCCTGTCGTTGAAAACTAGTCGAGGTCAGCTGATTCCGGCAGTGACCCCGATGTGCGACTCGACTTCGGTGACGTAGTCGGCGAACGTGGGTGAATAGCGGTGCTCTTTGTCGCGGGGGCGGGGCAAGTCGATCGTGATGTCGGCGATGATCCGACCCGGGCGGTCTCCGACCACGACGACGCGGTCACCCAGCCAGACGGCTTCGGAGATGCTGTGGGTGACGAAGACGACGCTGCATCCTGTCTTCTGCCAGATGCGCTGGATTTCGAAGTTCATCGTGTCGCGGGTCATCGCGTCGAGTGCGCCGAACGGTTCGTCCATGAGGAGCAGTTCCGGATCCGATACCAACGCGCGACAGATGGCCACTCGCTGCTGCATACCGCCCGACAGCTCGTAGGAGTAGCGCTTGGCTTTGTCCTTCAACCCCACCATGTCCAGCAGGTCGAGTGCCCTGGCCTTCGACGCGTTGTCGCGAGTGCCTCGGAACTCCAACGGGAGCAGGACGTTGTCGAGATTGTTGCGCCACGGCAGCAGGACCGGGCTCTGGAAGACCATGCCGATCTCTTCGACACCCGCGGCGATCGGATCGCCCTTGATGAGCACCTCGCCCTTCGTTGCCGCCTGGAGCCCGGAGATGGTTTTCAGAAGTGTCGTCTTACCGCTGCCGGACTGGCCGACGATGGACACGAACTGGCCGTGTTCGACGTCGAAGTTCACGCCGTCGAGTACGACGTTGGTGTCACCGTCACGCGATCGGAACGAGACGCCTACGTTGTTGACTTCAACTGCCTTGTTCATTGTTCTCTCCCGGTCAGGTAGGCGATCATGGTGCGGAGATCTCGTCGGTGGTGGGCAGCGGATCGATGTAGTCGTTGCTGTAGACGTCCGCGGGCGTCAGCGTCGAGTTCGGATCGAGACCGAGAAACTCTCGGGAGACGTCGATCATCTGTTGGACGCCGTCGTCGGTCATGAGGCCGAAGGGCTCCGTCTCCTCACCGAGGCGATTGTTGAGCGCGCACTGTTCGTCCAGGGCCAGTACGACGGTGCTGGTCTCGTACCCCTGCACTTCCTTGTGGAACGAGTCGGCTGCGCCCTCCGGGTTTTCGCAGGACCACAGGTAGGCCTTCTGCAGCGCCCGGTTGAACTTGACGACCCGCTTGGGATTGTTCTCGAGTTGCTCGTTGGAGAAGACGATTCCGTTTCCGTACAGGTCGATGCCGAGGTCGGACCACTTCAACACCACCGGCTCCTTGCCGAGGGCATCGATAGCCGGACCGTCGGATACCGAGAGAGCCAAATTGGCGTCCCACTGGCCCGAGACGAGCCCGGGGATCTTGGCACTGCTGGCCGCGTGGATCACGTTCACGTCGTCGGCGGAGAGGCCCAACTTGCTCAGGGCGTACGGCCACATCGCCGTCATCGCGCCGGCTCCCTCGGTTGCAATGGTCTTGCCCGGCAGGTCTTCCCAGCTGTGGATGTTCCCGTCGGACAGTGCGACCACCGCGTAGGCCGATCGGGCCTGCAGTAGGTCCACCTGCGTCACCTGAGCGCCGCGGCCCTGGTTGAGGACGGTGACACCGAAATCGGCCCACCCGGCGTCGACCTTGCCGGTATCCACGGCGGCGACGGTGTTACCCGATCCGGAGCCGGGCATCACGGTGACGTCGAGCCCTTCCTCCTCGAAGAATCCACGATCCACGGCCGCGAAGAAGGGGGCATGCTTGGGCAGATATCCGACGTCGACCATCAGTGACATCTTCTCGCCCGATCCCGTTGTGCCGCAGGCTGTCAATGGCGCGACGAGAGCGGCGGCGATCATCAACGCCGCAGTGCGTGTCTTACGCATTCTGGTCTCCAGTTCGATCGGTCATTTCGCGTGGGACTTCCAGGGCATGAGCTTCTTGCCGGCGAAGTCGACGACGAAGAACAGAACCAGCGCGATGGCGGCGAGTACGAAGAACGCGGCGAACATGGCGGCCAGATCCACCTGACTGTTGGCAAGCATGATCACGTATCCGAGGCCCTTCGACCCGGCGATGAACTCACCGACCACGGCGCCGCCCACAGCAAGGGAGATGGAGATCTTCGCACCGGAGAAGATCGACGGGAGTGCGTAGATGAACTCGATCTTCGTCAGACGCTTCCACGTCGACGCCTTGTTGATGCGCGCCAGTTCCTTCAGCTCGTGCGGAACCGTGCTGAGACCGTCGAACGTGTTGATGACCAGCGGGAAAAACGCAATGGCCATGGCGACGAACGCTTTCGATTCGAAGCCGAACCCGAACCACACGATGAAGAGGGGTGCCAGAGCGACCTTGGGGATCGTGTCGATCGTGACGAGAGCAGGGTAGAGAAACGTCCTGATCGTCGGTGAGTAGTGCAGCAGGCCACCGCACACGATGCCGAGCAATGTGCCGCCGACGAATCCTGCCAGCGCCTCACCGATCGTGACCCAGGCGTTCGTCGCGAAATAGTCGAAGCGGGAGAACAATTCGGCGAACGCGGCGATGGGTCCGACCAGGATGTACTCGGGCGGCCGGGTAATCGCGACTGCCAGTTCCCACAGGGCCAACAGCCCGAGGATGCCGACGACGGCCTTGCTGCCGGTGATGAGCGAATCGCGACGAGGCCAGGGTCTGCGGGTCGGTACGCGGTCCGTCGGTGCGGCGGGTGCCGGAACACCGGCAGGCGCTGCGCTTGTCTGTATATCGGATGCTGTCATGGCCATTCATCCTTCGGTGAGGGATCGAATTCAGGGCTGGATCGTTGTGACCGAACGACGACTGGGGTTGCCGACACGGTGCGGGCTCGACGAGGGCTGGTGGGTGCAGACACTCCGGTGTGCCTGCACCGCTCGGTGGTGCATCTGCTTCCGATTGC
Source organism: Rhodococcus sp. NPDC057297 (assembly GCF_042667435.1). Lineage (NCBI taxonomy): Bacteria > Bacillati > Actinomycetota > Actinomycetes > Mycobacteriales > Nocardiaceae > Rhodococcus > Rhodococcus sp. NPDC057297. Next base: position 1,154,829 of record NZ_JBHUZE010000001.1, read on the forward strand.
GCGATCGGCAGCGACTACTTCGTCTGCATGAACAGGTTTTCACTTTTTGGTGAACTAGGCGAACCGTACAACGTGATCGTCGACACGTCCAGAGATCGCCGGGAAGGAATGTCGACTCGTTGACCAGCCGAGTTGTGAGTTTCTACTGCTCTACCGGGATCTATACCCCGGTTGAATCGAAGGATGCCAAAAAGAATGCGCGCGGAGCACCCTGTCGCGGCCGTGATCGACGTCTTCGTCCACCATCTTCGGCTGTGCCGTGGTTCACTGTTCGGTGTAAGTCGCCGAACGGGCGTAGGTAACGAGTGGAGACAGCCAGGGGGTTCGACACGATGTCGACAGCGTCCGAGGTCCAGGGCCGCCGAGGTGCACGTGGTGGCGATGTCCGGGGCAACATCTTGACCGAGGCCATGGCGGAATTCGCTGCCAAGGGCTTCACCGGCGCACGAATGGACGACATCGCGCTGCGAACGAAGACGACGAAGAAGATGATCTACTACTACTTCGGCGACAAGAAGGGCCTCTACCGATCGGTGCTGGAGAGCGCGATCGTCAACATTCGCGCCGAGGAGCAGCGGGTTCACGTCGACGAACTCGACCCCGTGGACGCACTCCGGCGCGTCGTCGAGCTGACCTTCGACTACCACGAGCGCAACCCCGACTTCGTCCGTCTGATGGCGAGCGAGAACACGCTCAAAGCCTTCTACCTGGGACAATCCGGGGAGCGAAGCGAACTCGCCGGCCCGGCACTGGATCTACTGTCCGACATCCTCCGACGCGGCCGCGAGGCGAAAGTCTTCAAGGACGGTATCGACGCCGTCGACCTCCACTTCACCATCACCAGCTTCAGTTTCTTCCGCGTCTCCAACCAGTACACCTTCGACTGGCTGTTCCAGTTCGACCCCGTCGCGCCCGAGAACCGGGAGCGCCTTCGAAAAATGCTCACCGACATGGTCATCGGATACGTGACTGTCGGCTGACGCTGCACAGAGTGTGGTCGCGAGACACGAATTGCCCGATACTTCGTCGATTCGGCGGTATTCCGCGAATTCGTGAAGTATCGGGCAATTCGTAATACTCGGTCGTAGTGGCGCCCTATCTGTGACTCGAGCTGCTCGACTGTGTCGCGGGCTGCAGTTGTTCGTGAACTGCCGAGGAGCGCGCGGTGACGGGTTGCGGCTGGTGTTCGAGGACTTCCATGTCGAAGTCGTTCTCGGTGTCGCCCTCGGGAGGGGGAAGTACTTCGCCGGCGAAGACGCGGCGGGCGCGGTCGACGTCGAGTTCATGGTTCCATTTGGCGACGAACAGGGTGGCGACGGCGTTGCCGATGAAATTGACCAGTGCGCGGCATTCGGACATGAACTTGTCGATGCCGAAGATGAGCATGATGCCTGCGGCGGGGATGGTGCCCAGTGTGCTCAATGTCGCTGTCAGGGCGATGAATCCGCCGCCGGCCACTCCTGCCGCTCCCTTGGAGGTGAGGAGCATGACGCCGAGGAGTCCGAGCTGCTGGGCGATCGTCAGGTCGGTGTTGGTGGCCTGCGCGATGTAGAGCGCAGCGAGGGAGAGGTAGATCGCGGCGCCGTCGAGGTTGAAGCTGTAGCCGGTGGGGACGACGAGGCCGACGGTGGTCTTCTTGACGCCTGCGTATTCGAGTTTGCGCATCAACCCCGGCAAAGCGGGTTCGGCGGTTGATGTGCCGAGGATCAGCAGGAGTTCTTCTTTGAAGAAGCCCAACATTCGGAAGATGTTGAGCCGCAGGTACGCCATGACCGACCCGAGTACGACGATGACGAACAGTGCCGAGGTGGCGTAGAAGAGAAGGATGAGGCTGCCGAGGCTGGTGAGCGTGGACACGCCGTACTTGCCGATGGCGAATGCCATGGCTCCGAAGGCTCCCAGTGGGGCGAGCTTCATGATGAAGCTCAGGACCTTGAACACGACCGCAGTGAGTCGCTCGACGGCATCTCGGATCGGATCCGAGATCTGGCCCACCGCATTGATGGCGACGCCGAAGATGACGGCAAGGAAGATGACCTGAAGGATGTCGCCCTCGACGAAGGGGCCGACGACACTGTCCGGGACGAGGTGGGTGATGAATTCCCACCATTCCTTCTCCTCGCCTGCCTTGATGAAACTGTTTGCCGAGTCGGTGGTTTCGAGGGATGCTGCGTCCGCGTTGACCCCGTCACCCAGTCGGAAGATGTTGATGGCCACCAAGCCGGTGAGCATCGCGATGATGGTGCCGACTTGGAAGTAGGTCAGAGCCTTGATGCCGGTCAGGCCGACCTTCTTGAGGTCTGCGACCGAGGCGATGCCGCCGACGATGGTCAGGAACACGATCGGCCCGATGAGCATCTTCATCGCGGTGATGAAGGTGGTTCCGATCGGTTCCATCGCTTCGCCGGTGCTAGGCCAGAGCCATCCGACACCGATGCCGGCGACGATGGCGACGATGACCCAGAAGTAGAGCTGTTTGTACCAGGGTTTCTTCACCGTGGTCGGTTGGTAACTCGCTGTGCTGCTTGTTGTTCCCATGAGATTCACCTCGGGTGAGAGTTCGCATTTTTCTTCGTTGGTGGTCGAGAGTTACCGACCGACGTGGGTGACGCGGTGGATCAGGCGGGTGTCAGGGCGTTCTGCAGTGCATGGACGATGGCCTCGGTGACCTCGTGGGTGTCCGAGGTACCGCCGATGTCGCGCGTCAGTGCGCCGCCACCGGTCGCCGTTTCGATCGCAGCTTCGACGCGGCGTGCCTCCTCGTGCAGCCCGAAGTGATCGAGCATCAACGCTGCGCTGGCGATGGCGCCGATCGGGTTACTGATCCCCTTGCCTGCGATGTCGGGGGCCGAGCCGTGAACGGGCTCGAACATGCTCGGGAAGCGGCGCTCGGGATTGAGGTTCGCGCTCGCGGCGACGCCGAGACTTCCCGCGAGAGCCGACCCGAGGTCGGAGAGGATGTCGGCGTTGAGGTTGGAGGCCACGACGACGGACAGGTCCTCCGGATGCAAGATGAACTTTGCGCTCATGGCGTCGACGAGCACGCTTTCGGTCGTGACGTCCGGGTAGTCGAGTGCGACGCGCTTGAAGACGTCGTCCCACAGCACCATTCCGTACTGCTGAGCGTTGGATTTGGTGACGCTGGAGACTTTCTTCACGGTACGGGTGCGGGCGAGGTCGAACGCGAAGCGCATGATGCGCTCGCATCCCTTCTCGGTGAAGAGTGCGGTCTGCAGTGCGACTTCGTTCCCGGGTCCGCGGCCGCTGAGGTTGCGCCCTCCGAGGCCGGCGTACTCGCCTTCACTGTTCTCACGAACGACGACCCAGTCGAGCTCGGTGTCATCGGCCTTCCGAAGCGGCGACTGGACGCCGGGGAGGAACTTCACCGGACGCACGTTGGCCCATTGGTCGAAGTTCTGCGTGATGTTGAGCCGCAGACCCCACAGGCTGATGTGATCCGGAACGTTTTCCCAGCCGACAGCACCGAAGTAGATGGCGTCGTAGCCCTTCAGGGTGTCCAGTCCGTCGTCGGCCATCATCTTGCCGGTTTCCGCGTAGTAACCGCAGCCCCAGGGGAACTCGTCCCACTGGAAGGCGAACTTGCCGCCGGACTGCGCGGCCAGAACGTCCAATACGCGCTGGCCCGCCTCGACCACCTCCCGGCCGACACCGTCGGCCGGGATGGACGCGATCTTGTACGTGGTGGGTTCGATTGCCATGAGTTCCTCCGTTGTTGTGCAGGTCACATTCTGTCTTGAACCATTAAGGGGTGACAGGGCAATCGGCGTCCAAGACCAAAAGCCGATCCGGCTTATCGGTTTTTCCTAATCGAGTCGGATTTTCGCAGGTAGAGTGCGTGCTCGGGCACCGGCTTCACGGAGCGTCATCACACCCGAGGAGGTTCGACGGATGGACGCGCGGCATCTGAGGTACTTTCTGGCCGTCGTCGACGAAGGGGGCATCAACCGGGCAGCCGAGGCGCTTCTCATCGCGCAGCCGTCTCTGTCTCAGTCGATCGCATCGTTGGAGCGGGAGCTAGGTGTTCCGCTTTTCCACCGCATCGGACGACGCTTGGTCCTGAGCGATGCGGGCGAGACCTTGATCGGCCCCGCGCGGGTGGTGCTGCGAGACCTCGACGACGCGGCCGCCTCGGTCGAGGAGTTGAAGGGTTTGCGTCGTGGACGTGTAGATCTGATCACGATGCCCTCACCGGGTATCGAGCCGTTGACGACCATCCTGACTCGGTTCAGCACGTCGTATCCGTCCGTCACCGTGAACGCCGAGGCTGCCTTCACCCCGGACGAGGTTTTGCACGCAGTGCGAACCGGCGCGTGCGAAGTGGGAATTCTGGGTTCGCCCAGTGACGTCCGTGCCCCCGAGCTGGAGGTCGTGGCACTGGAAAGCCAACCGTTGATCCTCATCTCGGGCGCCGGCGCGAGCACGCCGGACGGCCCGGTCATAGAACGGTCCGAACTGTCCGGACTGAGACTGATCGTGTCCCAGCACGGTTCGTTGATGCGGACACTCGTCGACGAGGTTCTCGCGAGTGGCGTCGACGCCACCATCGCCGCCGAGGTTGCACATCGAACGTCGATCCTGCCGATGGTGCTCAGTGGATTCGGTCAGGCGGTCATGCCGTCGTCGTGGGCGCCGTCGGCGCGGCAGGCGGGCGCCAGAATTCACCGGATCGTCCCGGAGTCGTACCTGCACGTTGCCGCCGTCTGCCGGAAAACCCACCTCACACCGCCCGCGCAGAAACTGATGGACGAAGCGCGATTGTATGCAACAGGGCAGCCGGCGGTCTGGGATCTCGATTGAGACAACGACGGGTACGGACATGGAGACTGCGACGTATCGAACACGGTGCCCTGCGGCGTGGGAAGAGGCAGACGCTTCGGCGCAGGCGCAATATGGACCAGTCCGATGACGGGTGATCCCGATCGATCGTGATTACGGCCCACAGGAGGCGAGCATGCCGGACACTGTTCCCGGGACACACGAGGCAGAACCACACCGAGACATCGGTGGGCGCCTGAACTGGCTGCGTGCCGGAGTTCTGGGTGCCAACGACGGCATCGTGTCGACCGCCGGACTCGTCGTGGGTGTCGCGGCTGCCACCGTCGAGCGTGGGCCTGTGCTCACCGCGGGCGTTGCGGGTCTGGTCGCCGGCGCGGTGTCGATGGCGCTCAGTGAGTACGTTTCCGTGAGCACGCAACGCGACACCGAGCGATCGCTGCTGGACAAGGAACGCCGTGAGCTCGAGGACGAGCCCGAGCAAGAACTGGCAGAGCTCGCCGCCCTGTACGAGGCCAAAGGACTGTCGCCGGCGACAGCCATGACCGTCGCCGAGGAATTGACCGCAAGTGACCCCTTCGCAGCGCACGTCGACGCAGAACTGGGAATCGATCCGGACGCTCTGACCAACCCGTGGCAGGCGGCGTCGTCGTCCGCGGTGGCGTTCGTCAGTGGAGCGCTTCTCCCGCTGCTTGCCATCGTTCTGCTACCGGCGTCGGTTCGTATCCCGGTGACCTTCGTCGTCGTCCTGATTGCACTGGCCGCGACGGGAACGATCAGTGCGCGGCTCGGGGACTCACCTGCTCGACCGGCAGTGACGCGGATCGTGCTCGGGGGTGCGCTGGCCATGGTCGTCACCTACGGCATCGGTCAACTCGCGGGCGTCGCAGGGATCTGACGTACCGGTCTCGAACAGTGACACCTGCATCGGTGTCGCCGGCGACGGTTGCCGGTCCCATCGACGGGTAACCAGTTCTCCCGACGAAAGGACACCGATGGCAGACCAGTTCACCAAACAGGACCCGACCACGTCGTTCCCGATGCCGGAGCGAGCGGACCAGGACGAGATAGCGCACCCCGGCCTGACTGCGGATCTGGTGTCGGCACCGGACCACGGTGAAGCCTCGTACCGCGGTGCCGGACGTCTGGACGGACGTAAGGCTCTCGTGACCGGAGGTGACTCCGGCATCGGCCGCGCGGTCGCCCTGGCGTTCGCACGCGAAGGCGCCGACGTGGTGATCGGCCACCTGCCCGCCGAGGCCGCCGATGCGCAGGTGACGGTGGATCTGATCGAGTCGGCAGGACGATCCGGCGTCGCAGTCGCCTGCGATCTCACCGACGAGTCGGAATGCATCCGATTGGTCGATTCCGCGGTCGACGCACTCGGTGGCCTGGACATCGTCGTCAACAACGCGGCGTTCCAGATGGCCAGGATGGGCGGGATCGCCGAGATCAGCTCCGAGCAGTTCGACCGTGTGCTCAAGACCAATCTGTACGCGCTGTTCTGGATCAGCAAACGTGCCGTCGAGATCATGACCGCCGGAGCGACCATCATCAACACCACCTCGATCCAGGCGTCGAACCCGTCTCCGGAGCTGCTCGACTACGCGACCACCAAGGCTGGAATCGTCGCCTTCACGAAGGGCTTGTCCGGTGACCTCGCGTCGCGGGGAATCCGCGTCAACGCCGTTGCACCCGGACCCATCTGGACTCCGCTGATACCGGCGACGATGCCGGCGGGCAAGTACGAACAGTTCGGTGAGACGGTTCCGCTCGGCAGGCCGGGACAGCCGGCCGAGCTTGCTCCCGCCTACGTGTTCCTCGCGTCGAACGAGTCGAGTTACATCACCGGCGAGACCATTGCCGTCACCGGCGGAACACCGTTCAACTGAGCCGATCCCACCCGCTGGTCCTACATGCCGCGTCGGCGGAACTCGTTGGCGACCCTGATGATCGATCGCTCCAGGGCCGCGACCTGTTCCGCCGACGCGTTCCCACGAATTGCCTCACGCCGTTGTTGTTCGAGATCGCGATGCATCGCATCGAGCTGGTCCACCGATGCTTCCTTGATTGCGTTCACAGCAGCGTCCTTTCCCGACGAAACTACCCGTCGCGGCCTCGATCACCGGTGCCCGCAGGATCGACGCCCGCGATACGACTACATACGCGCACACCGTGTTCGGTTGGCGCGCACGTATTCTCGTGTTCGATTCTATCCGTCCTACTCGGCGTTGGGAAGCGGGCACGTGGTTGACGAAACGACGTTTCCGCGCACGGACGGTTGCTCGCCTGAACTAGGGTGGAAATCATGGGAAACGACCATGCGGCATCGGGACGTGATCTCACTCGTGCGATTGCCGACGCGACGAGATCGTTCTTCGCTCCCACCAGTCTCGAGGACACCCTGCGAGGAGTGACCGAGAGCGCCCGGTCACTGATTCCGGCCGTCGACTGCGCCGATATTCTCGTGGTTCGAGGGCCGAAGAAGTATCAGTCGCACGCTGCAACGAGCGAGCTGCCGGTTCGCCTCGATGCGATTCAGGAGAAACTGGGAGAGGGGCCGTGCGTCGACGCTGCGCGGACCGAGATATTCTTCCGCTGCAACGATTTCCGTAGCGATCCGCGGTGGCCGGCGTTCGGTCCGGCCGCGGTGGAAGTAGGCGTTCACAGCAGCCTGTCGTTTCGCCTCTACGCCGACGGCAACACCATCGGAGCTCTCAACCTGTTCGCACTGACGGCCGATGCCTTCGGTGACGACGACCAAGAACTGGGAGGGGTACTCGCCACCCATGCCGCGGTAGCGCTGTACGCAGCCAACAAGACCGAACAGTTCACGTCGGCGCTTGCCTCACGGGACACGATCGGTCAGGCCAAGGGCATGCTGATGGAGCGGTTCGGCATCGATGCCGTGCAAGCATTCGATCTTCTGGCTCGACTGTCCCAGAACGACAACATTCCAGTTGCAACCCTGGCCGCAGACCTCGTCAGGCGGGGCTCCGAGTCGTCGTCCACGCGCTGATGTCGCGCGGAGGTTTCGAACGAGTCGACATGTGGAAGCCACGCTTGGACGCGACGTCTGCGTCCGTAAGTCGCTGAAACATCCGGCGAGCCCCCTTCACGGTTGAGGGCCGTCCCGTCGGTTGGCCGTCACACCGAAGTCGATCTTTCGGAGTGTGCAATGTCCACGGACCCCGAGCAGCGAATAAGCACCGAAGCGCAATTGTCCGACGTCTGCGCGAAGATCGCGGACCTTGCCCTCACCTACGGTGTCGCCGTCGGTACCGCCGAGTCGCTCACTGCAGGCAACATCGCCGCCATGCTGGGCAAAGCACCGTCGTCAGGGGAGTGGTATCGGGGCGGCATCGTCGCCTACCACGCGGATGTGAAGCACTCTCTTCTCGATGTTCCCGACGGCCCGGTGGTCAGTGAAGACGCCGCCACGGCGATGGCGCGGTCGACGGCGTCGTTGCTGGGTGCGAATCTGACCATCGCAGTGACCGGTGAGGCCGGACCGGAGTGCCAGGAGGACCAACCACCCGGGACGGTGTGGGCCGCGATCTACGATCGTGGAGCCGTCGACACCGAGTGCAAGAAGTTCGACGGGGAACCGGAACAGATACTGGCCCAGACACTGTCCTTCGCGCTGAACAGCCTTCTCCGACACACCCGACAACGCGCACATGCCTAGCGGTTCGTGTGCCGACCCCGCAATCAGATAGGCAGGAGACCATGGATCACGCCGTCAGAACCACCATTCAGCGAGAATTGAATGTCGTACCGTTGATCGAGTCTGCGAGCGAGGTCCGCCGAAGGGTCACGTTCCTTGCCGATTACCTGCAGGTCAGTGGGGCCTCCGGCTTCGTGCTCGGTATCAGCGGAGGGCAGGACAGCACCTTGGTCGGCAAGTTCGCGCAAATGGCGGTGCGTGAGGTCGCGGAATTGGGCGGGAAGGCCACCTTCGTCGCGGTTCGTCTGCCGTACGGAACTCAGGCCGACGAGGCCGACGCCGCGACGGCGCTGGACTTCATCGAACCGGACCGCACCGTCACCCTGGACATTCATGATGCCGTCGTCGCATCTGCTGCGGCGGCGGCCTCGGCGCTCGGCGTCGAGCGACTCGACGACTTCGTGCGGGGAAACATCAAAGCCCGTGAGCGCATGATCGCCCAGTACGCCCTTGCCGGCCAGGAGAACCTACTCGTCCTCGGCACCGATCACGCGGCCGAAGCCGTGACGGGCTTCTTCACCAAGTACGGCGACGGTGGGGCCGACCTCACGCCACTGAGCGGACTGACCAAGAGCCAAGGTGCGCAGCTACTTCGACACCTCGGCGCGCCGGACTCCACGTGGAAGAAAGTGCCGACGGCCGATCTGGAGGACGACAGGCCCGCGCTGCCGGACGAGCAGGCACTCGGAGTCACTTACGCGGACATCGACGCCTACCTCCAAGGTGACCCCGTCGGCGACGAAGCCGCGGCGATCATCGAACAGTGGTATGCCAAGACCCGCCACAAACGCACCACACCGGTGACCCCGGACGATCGGTGGTGGCGCACATGCGTCGACGACGGGACCTGAGCGCCGGTCAGAATTTCGTCGGCGGCCGGTCAGGGGTGATGAGCTGGGCCGAGTCTGGCCGAGGGATGCGTCGGTAGGGGCGCTGCGGTGGTCCGATGCGGTGCTTGCGCCGGGGCGGCTGCTCGGCCTCCGCGATCGTCTCCACTGCCGGAGGTTCCGGGGGCTGTGGTGTCGGTGCCGGTGGTGTCGGTGCCGGTGGTGTCGGTGCCGGCCCGATATCCAACGAGGCACCGGCCAGGGCCCGTTCCTTCGATGTGGTGGCACCCCAGATGCCGTGCGGCTCGGCGGCTTCCATCGCGTAGTCCCTACAGGTGTGCAGTACCGGGCAGTCGGTGCAGATGGCTTTGGCGCGAGCCTCCATGGCCGCGAGCGACCGCCCGCGTGCACTGGTCGGCGGGTAGAACAGCACTGGGTCCTCGTGTCTGCACGATCCACGCAGCTGCCAATCCCACTGCTCGGCGACGGGCTGAGGCAAGCTCGGCGGCAACGAACGGTAGCGCGTGACGGCGGAATGCGGATCGAGCGACATTGTTCTCCTTCACACCGCCGCGTGCTGCGCGAGCGTCTTGTACAGGCCGGCGACGTGCGCGGCCGTGTCGTGTACCAGTTCCGTTGTCCGCGAGGACATGTCCTCGAGGGTGGACGGCCCGGCGGCGATGGAGAAGGCCGCGGTGACCCCGGCGCCGCGTATCTCCTCGGGCGTCAGGACGACCCGTCCGGCGATGACGACGACGGGGCACGAGGGTGGCGCGGCGCGTCGTACACCGGCAACTACCTTGCCTCGCAACGACTGTGAATCGAACGATCCCTCACCGGTCACGATCATCGATGCGTCGGAGCACAGTTCTTCGAATCCGATCGCAGTCATGACCATGTCCGACCCGGGCATCAGCTGCACATCGAGGTAGGCCGCGAGAGCAGCAGGCAACCCGCCCGCCGCACCCATGCCCTCGGTCGTGGTGACGTCGGTCCCGGTGGCGGACTTCAGCACGTCGGCGAGATGCGCCAAACCGGAGTCGATGGTCTCCACGTCCGACGGGGTTGCGCCCTTCTGCGGCCCGAACACCGCTGCGGCACCGCTGTCTCCGAGCAACGGATTGTCGACGTCGACGGCGATTCGAACGGTCACCTCGCCTGCTCGCGGATGCAGGCCGCTGACGTCGATGCTGTCGATGTTCGCCAGGCCGGCGGCACCCGGCTCGACGACACTGCCTGCGCCGTCGAGAAAACGTGCGCCGAGGGCAGACAGGAAACCGGTACCGCCGTCGTTGCTCGCGCTCCCGCCGATGCACAGCAGGATCTCGGAGACACCGTCGTCGAGAAGTTGTCGGGCGAGCACGCCCACCCCGTGACTGTCCGCTCGCAGAGGCTGCAGCGGGGCGTCGGAGACATGGGGGAGACCGTTGGCTTCAGCAGCTTCGATGACGCCGGTCCTGCCGTCGGCGGACACTGCGATCCGCGCGGTTCGGGGTCGTCCGATCGCGTCGACGGTGTCGATCTCGCTGATGCGCGCGTCGAGAGATGCCGCGAGCGCATCCAGCGTCCCCTCCCCGCCGTCGGCCATCGGGCATTCGACGATCCTCGCGTCCGGTCCCAGTACGTCCCGGAAGCCGGCGGCCATCGCCGACGCCACCTCGGCGGCCGTGCCGGAGCCCTTGAACGAGTCCGGGGCAACGACGATCGTGGTGCGTCGCGCGTCGGTTCTGTGCTGTTCCATGACAGTAGGTTAAGTCACCGACTCCGGTCGGGGTATGGGCTTCGTGCACATTGTTCGGTCGGAATCGGCGCCGATATCGGTGCGCGGCGCACACTCATCGGACAAGCTCGTCCGCATCGACTCGTCGGGCCGACGCAAGGGCCAGCTTCATGGCCACGGCGTCGTCGAACACCCGCAGGTCCAGCCCCGTCAGTTGCTCGATGCGGTTCAACCGTTGCACGACGGTGTTCCGGTGGGTGTGCAGAGCAGAAGCCGTCGTCACGATCGACAGATTGTTCTCGATCAGGACTGCCGCGGTCTCGCGCAACGCCTCCGACAGGGGTCCGAGGATTCGCCTCGCAGAGTCCAGCGCGATGGCCTCGGGCTGACGACCGACGAGGATGTCGATGTCGAGTGCGGAGAGCTCGTGGACGATGCCGTCCGGAAGGTGATGCCGGAGCAGAACGTCCATCTGCTGCACGTCGACGACCAGTTCGGGTGTGGACGCTCCCACACGCCCGGTGACGACGGAGGCGCCAGCCGCGCGCAGTCGATCGACGACGACCGCGCGGGTGCTGGCGTCGGACGAACCGACGAGGAGCCATAGTGTGGTGTCGCGTTCCCACGCGACGACGTTGCCGATGCCCACCACGCTGTTGCGGAACCGACCGAGCGCAGCCGGGCCGGGCGACGTACCGCGAGCAGTCACGATCGACCACGGCGGCCGGATCGGTCTGCCCACGTCGCGAAGCCTGGCCACGACGCGAGCCTCGGACACGTGGGAGTCGACGATCATCGCGTTCAGTAGATCGCGCAGCGACGATTCCCTCCACCGCGAGTCGTCGAGGTGCTGCTCCTGCTTCAGCAGAAGCGACACGGTGAGCACGAGGATGCGGGCGAGCGGCTCGACGACGGCGGGGTCGCCGGTGATTCCGACGACCCCCACCGCCTCGATATCCGCTGCTTCGTTCTTCACCGCGCCGGGTTCCGCCCCGTCGTCGCCCAGGTAGAACGGAACGTTCACACCCTCGCGCATGTCCGGATCGGCACCGTCGGCGTCGATCCGCACGACGTCCCCACGCTCGAGCGCCCGCACTGCACCGTCGTGCAGCGTGCCCAGGCGTGCTGGATCGACGGACGCGATGATGATGCCGTGCGCATCCATGATGTTGACGTTGTGTGCCACAACGGGACGCACTTGGTCGACCACGCGCTGGGCGAGTTCGGCGGTCAGCATCGCCCGAGCGTACCCGGGAGCGTCAGACCGAGACTGCTTCCTCGGCCGGGGTGCTGGTGCGAATCAAGTGATCGAACGCGCTGAGCGCTGCCGTCGCACCCGATCCTGCCGCGACGATGATCTGCTTGAACGGCGCGGTGGTGCAATCACCTGCTGCGAAGACGCCCGGTACCGATGTCCGTGCGTGATCGTCGACGATGATCTCCCCGCGCGGGGTGAGATCGACGGTGCCGGAGAGGAACTCGGTGTTGGGCAGCAGGCCGATCTGAACGAACACTCCGTCGAGGTCGACGGTGTGCGCGGTGTCGTTCGTGCGGTCGGTGTACGCCAACCCGGTGACCTTGGAACCGTCGCCGATGACCTGGGTGCTCAGGGTGCTGACCAGGATGTCGACGTTGGGGAGGCTGCGGAGCTTGCGTTGCAGAACGTCGTCGGCGCGCAGTTGCGAGTCGAACTCCACGAGGGTGACGTGCGCGACGATGCCGGCCAGGTCGATCGCTGCCTCGACGCCCGAGTTGCCGCCGCCGATGACGGCGACGCGCTTGCCCTTGAACAGCGGGCCGTCGCAGTGCGGGCAGTACGTGACGCCCTTGTTGCGGTATTCGGTCTCGCCGGGAACGTTCATCGAGCGCCACCGTGCGCCGGTGGACAGGATCACGCTACGTGAGAGAAGCCGTGCGCCGCTGGCGAGTTCGACCTCGACAAGTCCCTGCGGTGTGGCGGCGGGGGTCAACTTGGTGGCGTTCTGGACGTTCATGATGTCGACGTCGTACTGGCGAACGTGGTTCTCCAGTTCGGCGGCGAACTTCGGTCCTTCGGTGTACGCAACGGACGCGAAGTTCTCGATACCCATGGTGTCCAGCGTCTGACCACCGAAGCGCTCGGCGACGACGCCGGTGCGAATTCCCTTGCGCGCAGCATAGAGTGCTGCGGTTGCACCCGCCGGGCCGCCTCCGACGACGAGCACGTCGAACGGGTCCTTCTCGGAGATCGCTGTCGCGGTGCGTTCCGCGGAGCCGGTGTCGAGCTTGCCGACGATCTGTTCGAGGGTCATGCGGCCGGACCCGAAGGGCTCACCGTTGAGGAACACCGACGGAACGGCCATGATGCCGCGGTCGTCGACCTCGTCCTGGAACAGGGCACCGTCGATGGCGATGTGCTTGACGTTGGCGTTGAGTACAGCCATCACGTTCAACGCCTGCACCACGTCCGGGCAGTTCTGGCAGGAGAGGGAGAAGTAGGTTTCGAAGTAGAAGTCGCCTTCGAGGTCGCGGACCTGGGCAAGCAGCGCGGCGTCTTCCTTGGAGGGGTGGCCACCGACCTGCAACAGCGCGAGCACGAGAGAGGTGAACTCGTGTCCGAGCGGGATACCGGCGAACTGGACCTCGATGTCGGTGCCGATCCGACGGATGGCGAACGACGGCTTGCGCGGGTCGGTGCCGGTGCGGGAGTGGGTGACCGAGTCCGACAGTCCGGCGATCTGGTCGAGAAGTTCGCCGAGTTCGACGGATTTGGGTGCGTCGCCGAGAGAGGACACGAGCTCGATCGGCTGCGTCACGTTCTGGAGCAGGGTCTTCAGTTGATTGGCGAGTGCGGCGTCGAGCATGAGGTGTACTCCTGAGATCGGAAGGAATGGTCGTGGATTCTCAGCTCGGGCCGAGTGATCCGAACGTGGGGGATGCGCAGGCGGCACAGGGCTTTGACGCTCCTGTGCCGCTGCGCATCGATCCGAACGAATCAGATCTTGCCGACGAGCTCCAGCGACGGTGCGAGGGTGTCTTCGCCCTCTTCCCACTTCGCCGGGCAGACCTCACCCGGGTGGCTGCGCACGTACTGTGCGGCCTTGACCTTGCGGAGAAGCTCGGATGCGTTGCGGCCGATACCTTCTGCGGTCACCTCGGTGAACTGCACGACGCCGTCCGGGTCGACCAGGAAGGTGCCGCGGTCGGCGAGGCCCTGGTTCTCGCGGAGAACCTCGAAGTCCGTGCTGATCTTCAGCGTCGGGTCACCGATCATCGTGTACTTGATCTTGCCGATCGTGTCGGACGACGCGTGCCACGCCTTGTGGGTGAAGTGGGTGTCGGTCGAGACCGAGAACACCTCGACGCCGAGGCGCTGCAGCTCGTCGTAGTGGTCGGCGAGGTCGCCGAGCTCGGTGGGGCAGACGAATGTGAAGTCGGCGGGGTAGAAGTAGAAGACCGCCCACTTGTCCTTGATGTCCTCGTCGGAAACGGTAACGAAGGCACCGTCTTTGAAGGCCTCAGCGGTGAACGGCTTGATCTTCTTGTTGATGAGCGACATGTACGGCCTCATTCGTATTCGGGTGCGTTGGTGTCGGTTGACGACCCTAATGACCCTGGATTGATCGGGCCAATCGATGATTGCTCAGATCTCGATAGCTCGAGCTTATCGATCCAGCGTGGGCTTTCTGGACTCGATCAAACCTAGGTCCGGGCGTGACGGACTACACAGCCTCCCGCGATCAGTGCGCGCGTTCCGCAGCCAATCGCTCGATCCGGGGGAGCGCAACGGCCATGATCGTCAGATACGCGGGCGCCCAAATCGGTACGCCGAAGCTCACCACGCAGCCCTCGCCGTCGGGGATCACCTCGTGCCGAGTCGCCGGCACACCCGCCACCCGCCACGCCCAGAGTCGGCCGTCCTCGAACTCGGTGATGCGGAACGGCAGAGGCACTCCGACCGGGGTGAACACCCGGCCTCGGGAACCCAGGGCAAGCGGACCGGGTCGGTCCAGTTCGGCGCCGGCCACCGTCGGACCCCACACCGGCCATGCCGTCAGGTCCACCAGAACCTCCCATGCCGCGGCAGGCGGAACGGACATGGGGAGTTCGACGACGGGCATCCCGCGACGAAGGTTCAGGCGCATGCGGTGTGAGTAGCCGTTCACGGCGAATCGAAACGGTCGCCGCCTGTCGCGATGTTCAGCAGAGCGTCCACCCGAGGCATCTCGCGGTAGGTGCCGAACCGGTGATGGGTGATGCTGATGGACTGCTCGCGCAGGAACGGCAGCATCTCGACGCGACCCGCTTCGGTCACGGCGCCCGACCACACTGCGGCCGACGGCCCGGTGGGCACGTCGGTTCCGGACCCGACGACGCGGGTTCTGTCGGCCCCGCCGTGCGAAACCGCACGCGCCCAGTCCGTTTCGGTGTCGACCGACACGCCGTTGGTGGTCAGGAACCCGAGCACGCCCTCTCCGAGGGCGACGGACGCGTGCACGGACAGGCGCAGAGTGGAACGGGCACGCAATCCGGCTGCGACGACGCGCAGAACCTCCACGGGGCGAGCGTCGGCCTCCGCTCGCACGGTCACCGGGGCAGGAAGGTAGCGCAGCACGTTCGCCTCCACCCCGAGATTCGATACGTCACGGGTGACGCCGAACTCCGTGTCCCACGCCACGAGATCGCTTGCCAGAGAACGCCGTAGAAAGTCGAGGTCGTCGCCGACAAGCGCGGTCTCGCGCAGGAACTTCTCCGCCCACGCGTCGACCACGCAGCCGACGGTCGTGCCGGACGCGGGCGCAGGAGACCAGTCGGACAGACCCACGAGGTAGTTCGGTCCTCCTGCCTTGCTCCCCGTGCCGACCGTCGACTTCTTCCACCCGCCGAAGGGCTGCCGTCGCACGACGGCACCGGTGATGCCCCGGCCCACGTAGAGGTTGCCCGCGGCGACCTCCTGGATCCACTGCGCCTGTTCGGCATCGTCGAGGGAATGAAGGCCTGCGGTGAGCCCGTAGTCGACGTCGTTCTGCACCTCGATCGCCTCGGCGAGAGTGGCGACGGTGATGATGCCGAGGATCGGACCGAAGTACTCCGTTCGATGGAACTCGGAACCAGGAGACACGCCGACGCGTATCCCAGGCGACCACAGCCGGCCCTCGTCGTCCAGTGCACGGGGTTCGAGCAACCACGACTCACCAGGGTCGAGGTGGGTCAGACCCCGGAGAACCTTGCCGCTCGCAGGTTCGACGAGAGGGCCGATACGCGATTCGGGGTCCGTCGGGTACGCAACCTTCATGGACCGGACGGCGTCGACCAGCTGGCCCAGGAAACGATCCGACGTACCGACGGATCCGACCAGAATCGCCAGGGACGCTGCGGAGCACTTCTGGCCTGCGTGGCCGAAGGCAGACCTCGCAAGGTCCTTCACCGCCAGGTCCAGATCGGCTGCGGGTGTGACGACCACGGCGTTCTTGCCGCTCGTTTCCGCGAACAGTCGAATGTCGGGGCGCAGCCGGTGGAACAGCTCTGCCGTCTCGTAGCCACCGGTGAGGATCACCTGATCGACCCGCGGATCCGCGACGAGGGTGCCGGCGAGGGACGCCTCGTCGACGTGCATGAGGCGCAACACCTCTCGCGGCACGCCAGCCCGCCACAGAGCGTCGACCATCACCGACCCGCAACGCTTCGCCTGCGGCGCAGGCTTGATCACGACGGCAGAACCCGCAGCGAGTGCAGCCAGCGTCGATCCGGCCGGTATGGCCACCGGGAAGTTCCACGGCGGTGTGACGACGGTCAGACGCCTCGGCCGATGGAGTGCGCCGTCCACCCGTGAAAGCTCCTCGGCGAGTTCGGCGTAGTACCTGGCGAAGTCGATGGCCTCGCTGACCTCGGGGTCGCCCTCCTCCAAGGTCTTGCCACATTCCGCGGCCATGACCTCGAGCAGGTCCGCACGTGCGCTGGACAGCTCGCGCGCCGCGGACCTCAGGATGCGTGCTCGCTCGGTCGGCGGGAGCGAACCCCAGCCCGCCCCTGCGTCGCACGTCTGCTGAATCAGCTCGTCGAGGCGGACGGGATCGTCGACGGTGTACTCGGTGACGAGCTCCACCCCGATGTCCGACGCCTCGGCGCGCTCGAGGATGCCGCGGCCCCACCGTCTGTTGGCGGCCACGGAGGGATCGGTGTCGGGAGTGTTGGCGAACGGTACTGCGACATCGGCGCTGTCGGCGCTGTCGGCGCTGTCGGCGCTGTCGGCGCTGTCGGCGCTGTCGGTGCTGCCGGTGTTGTCGGTGGTGCGGTTCTGGATCCGTCGCGGCGCGGGAACGGAGTCGTCGAGCGCGGTCAGCGACGCACGGAATCGATTCTCCTGCATCGTGAACTGCGGGGTCGGGTGCCCGCTCGCGGTGGTCAGTTCGAACATCGAGGGCATGAAGTTCTCCGGCGCTGCTCCTTCTTCCAGCCGGCGGACGAGGTAGGCGATCGCGACGTCGAATTCGTCGGCGCCGACAACGGGGGTGTAGAGAAGCATCCCGCCGGTGTCCTCGGCGATCACCTGTGCCGTCGCCGACGCCATGCCCAGCAGCATCTCGAATTCGTATCCGGAGTCGATGCCGCGATGTTCGGCGAGACACCGTGCCCAGGCGAGGTCGAACAGGTTGTGCCCGGCAATGCCGATGTGCACATTGCGGATTCGATCGGAGTCGAGCGCGTAGTCGACGATGCGCTTGTAGTTGGTGTCGGTGTCCTGTTTGGACGACCACGTGGCCAGGGGCCATCCGTGCAGAGCGGATTCGACTCGCTCCAGCGGAAGATTCGCGCCCTTGACGATGCGGATCTTGACCGGGGCGCCTCCGCGTGCGGTGCGCTGGGCGGCCCAGTCCTGCAGCCGCATCATCGCGGACAGCGAATCGGGAAGGTATGCCTGCAACACGATTCCCGCCTGAAGCGACAGAAGTTCAGGTCGGTCCAGCAGGGTCGTGAACACTGCGATCGTCAGATCGAGATCGTGGTACTCCTCCATGTCCAGGTTGATGAACTTGGGTGTGCCGGACTGCGCGGCCGCCGAGTACAGCGGTGCGAGCTCGTCGATGGTGTGTGCGACGGCCTCCTCGAACGCCCAGGGCGAGTGCGGCGCAACGACCGCCGACACCTTGACGGACACGTAGTCGACATCCGATCGCGCCAGCAACGCCATGGTTCCGTCGAGACGTGCCCGAGCCCCGTCCGATCCCAACACGGCCTCGCCGAGCAGATTGATGCCCGGACGCATTCCGTCCCGGCGAATGCGAGCGAGACCGCGAGACAGTGCGCGCGGCGAGGCGTCGAGCACGAGATGGCCGACCATCGCTCGCAGAGCCCTCTTCGCGACGGGGACGACCAATGCCGGTGCGATCCTCGCGGCCACGTTGCCGAGCCGAAGGGCGACGCGCAGATGCACGCCCAGGAACTCAGGCAGATCACCGTCCGTCAGATGCGCCCAGTTTCTGGCGGCGACCCGCACATCCTCCGGTCGTACGACGCCGTCGATGAACCCCACGGCGAACTCCAGACCACGCTCGTCGCGCAGCAGGCCCGCCAGACGGACGGCGGCACGATCGGCGGGACGGTCGGCGGAGCGTGTCACCCAACGCCGTGCCAGGGCAACCGCGTCGTCCGCCAGCTGTTCGCGCGTCCTCGGTGCCATGGTCCACACTCCTGAAGGATCGACGGGCTTCGACTAGCGGGCAGGGCTTGTTTCGGATGTCACCAGTCCATTCTGTATGCGAAGTCGATCGGCGGTGTTCCACTCGGAGGTTCGAGATGCCGCCGTCGACGCGAGCGCTGCTCGGAACGCGCGAATTGCTGGGTGACCTGCGCGCCCGGCGCGGACTGCCGTGTAGATGGTTCGGTCCGGACGCCCCGGTAGTGCGCGGAGATCGAGTCCGTCGGACTGGGTCGCGGCGATCAGCGCGGGGATGAACGCCGCGGCGTGGCCGGTGCGCACCAGATGCGCATGCATCAGGGGGTCCGGGCTGACGAAGCGGACCCTGGGTTCGAATCCTGCGGCACGGCACACCGACCGGGCCCACGTGCCCGTCGCACTGTCCGGCGGGTCCATCGCCCAGGGCACGTCGGACAGGCCTGCCAGGTCGGTACGCGCGGACGGCAACCAGGCGGCCTCGGACGGGACGGCGAGCAGCAGTGGATCGGCGGCGAGGTCCGCCCGGTCGATGTTGTCTCGGACGGGTTCGGGCATGCCGGGGTATTCCTCGCCCAGAATGAGGTCGAAGGAGTGCGACAGCAGACCGTCGTAGGCGGCGGAGACCTGTAGCTGGTCGAACTCGACGGTCAGCGAGGGTTCCTCGGCGGCCAGCAGGTCCAGCACTGCGGGCACGATCGCGAACACGACCGTCTGGAACGACGCGACCCGCAATGTTCCCTGAACGGCCGATTGCGCGGACGCGAGATCCGCCTCGGCTTCCTCGAGTTGGCGAAGGACGATCTCGGCGTGGGCGGCGAGTCCGACTGCGGCGTCGGTCAACGTCACCCCTCGCCCCACCGGTTCCAGCAGCCGAACGCCGGACTCCTTCTCGAGCAGCGACAGCTGCTGTGACACCGCGGACGGCGTGTAGGACATCACACGGGCTACCTCGGCGAGCGTGCCGCGCCGGTGTAATTCGAGAAGGATCCGCAGGCGAGGGACGTTGAGCATCGGATTCCCGTCATAGGTAAGCAATAGTGACTGTTATTCTACAAAATGATTCGCTGGACTTACGTGACTTACACGAGAAGCATTCACTGTCATGACGGCAACCTCCCGGACACCCGGCACGGGCTCAGCAGTGGCGATGATGGTCGGGTCGTGTTTGTCCCTGCAGTTCGGCGCAGCTCTTGCCGTTCAGATATTTCCTGTCGCCGGGTCGTGGGCCGTCACTGCGGCGCGGTTGGCCATCGCAGCCGCTCTGCTGCTTCTCCTGGTGCGTCCACGGGTGCGCGGATGGTCGAAGGCGCAATGGAAGAGCATGGCCGCGCTGGGATTCGCATTGGCCGCCATGAACGGATGCTTCTACGCCGCGATCGATCGAATCCCTCTCGGCGTGGCGGTGTCGATCGAGTTTCTCGGACCACTCGTTCTGGCCGCTGTCCTGTCACGCAGGCGCGCCGACGTCGGATGGGCGTGCCTCGCATTGGTCGGCATGGTGCTGCTGGGCGTCGAATCCGCCGTACACGCAACGAGTCTCGATCCTGTCGGAATCATGTTCGCATTGTTCGCCGCGTCGTTCTGGGTTCTCTACATCCTGACCAATGCACGGGTAGCGGCAACGGTTCCCGGCACAGGTGGCCTGGCTGCGGCCATGGTGATCGCCGCCGTCTGCGTACTTCCGGCCGGGATGATGCAGGGGCTCACCGCCTTCGCGGACCCCGAAACCCTTGCCCTCGCAACGGTGGTTGCGCTGTTGTCGTCGGTCGTTCCGTACACCCTCGAACTCGCTGCGTTGCGGATCATTCCGCGCAACGTCTTCGGCGTCCTCCTGGCCCTCGAACCGATCTTCGCGACACTGGCCGGGTGGCTGCTCCTGCATCAAACGGCAGGGGCGATCCGGCTGACCGCCATCGGACTGGTCATCGCCGCGACGGTGGGAACCGTCCTGACGGCCGAGCGCATCGCGTCGGTACCTGTCCGGCCCGAGGTGAAAGCCCTCTGACCTGGCAGTTCCTGACATCTGTCATGCCCGACCCGTGACGAAGTAGCGCAGTTTCGATTCCCGTCTGCACTGTTGTGGACCCTCCGTGTCGACGACTCTGGGAACAGACAGAGCGACGACTTCGACACGAGGAGGACACGATGACGACTCCGGATTCCACACCGATTCAAGACGAGAAGAAAGTCGACGCCACCCAACTCCTGCTGCACAACCTCGGCGGCGTGAGCGGCATGATCTACACCGCTGTACCTGTGGTCGCGTTCGTGACCGCCAATGCGTTGGTCTCGCTTCCGATCGCCATCGGAGTCGCCGTCGCCATCGCCGTCGTGCTGACAGTGCTGAGGATGGTGCGCGGTGAACCGATCGTCCAGGCGAGCGGTGGACTGATCGGCGTCGTGACGGCGGGTGCCGTAGCGGCATGGACGGGCTCGGCCGGTGGATACTTCCTGATCGGGATCTGGACCAGCCTGGTCATGGGTGCGCTGATGATGCTGTCCCTGCTCGCACGTCGACCGTTGACCGGCCTCCTGTGGAACGCGCTGCACGGCAACAAGTACCAGTGGCGATCGAATCGCTACACCCTGCGCGCGCACGACATCGCGACCGGCGCCTTCGTGCTGCTGTTCGGCGCGCGCTACATCGTGCAGGACCACCTCTACGACACCGACGCCACCGGATGGCTGGCGTTCGCGAGGATCTCGATGGGCACCCCGTTGTTCGCCCTCGCGATCCTGGTCACCGTCTGGGCTTTCCGACGCTCCACGAAGCGGCTGGTGAACGAAACCTCTTGACTGTGCCGTAAGGGCACAGTTCAGACTGAAACCCACGAGATCCGATCTGCGAGGAGTGTCCGGTATGGGCTGGAGCACCAGGGAGGTAGCCGACCTGGCGGGGACGACATTGAAATCGGTACGGCACTACCACGACGTCGGTCTGCTCGACGAGCCCGAGCGTACGTCGAACGGATACAAACAGTACGGCGTTCGGCATCTCGTTCGGCTGTTGCAGATCGGACGGCTGACCGACCTCGGCTTCTCGTTGGCGCAGATAGCCGCACTGGGAGACAGTCGCGAGCATCCCGAGCAGGCCCTCCGAACCCTCGATGCCGAGCTGGAGGCCACGATCGAACGGTTGCAGCGAGCACGCACGGAGCTCGCGATCATTCTTCGCGATTCGGTCCCGACAGATCTGCCTGCGGAGTTCGCAGACGCGGCCGCGGAGCTCTCCGAACCGGACCGCACGTTCGTGTCGTTCGCGACCACGATTCTGACGCCCTCCGCACTCGATGCGTACGGCGAGTTGATCAGGAACACTCCGCGTACATCCACCGACACGGAGTTCCAGTCGCTTCCGCGAGACGCGGACGAGGCCACCCGCATCGACTTGGCCGAGCGGATGGCTCCACACATCCAGGACCTGACGATGCGGTATCCGGGATTGTTCGACGCGAACACCTCGGCGCTCGGTAAGGAGCGGGCCACACGAGCATTCGCGGTAGCCGTGGAAGAGCTGTACAACCCCGCCCAACACGATGTTCTGCGCAGGATTTCCGTCATTCTGAACACACCAGGAGTGAGCCACTCGTGATCTATCGTCACCGACCACGCCGGACCGTAAGCGTCCTGGCCGCAGCAGTTCTCGTCCTCGGAGGGTGTAGCCAGGCCGAGCTGGAACCGGATACGACTGCCGATCTGGATCGCTTCTACGGTCAAGCGGTGACGTTCGAGCCATGCGAGGGGTATGGCACGACGTCGACCGACGAGGCAGCGTTCGTCAGCGATCCGACCTTCCAGTGTGCGCGAGTGGATGTCCCGCTCGACTACGACGACCCGGACGGGCGAACGGCGCAGATCGCGCTGTTGAAAGTTCCCGCGAAAGGCGAGCCCATCGGGTCTTTGCTCCTCAACTCGGGTGGCCCCGGAGGACCTGGCATGAGTATGGCCGCAGCTGCGGCGACAACGCTGGCAAACAGCCCGTTGACCGAGAAATTCGACATCGTCGGATTCGATCCACGCGGCGTTGCGGCCTCGACGCCGGCTGTCGACTGCTTCACCGACTCCGAGAACGAAGCAGGCGAGGCGTACACGACGGTTCTGACGGGAGCGAGAACGCTGTCGGAAGACGGGGCACGCGCGCTGGTTCAGCAGTGTGCCGAGCGGTCCGGCGGCGAGGACGTACTGGCGAACGTCGGAACCCGTGACGCAGCCCGGGACATGGATGTGCTGCGCGAAGTGCTGGGCGACGACCAGCTCAGTTACCTCGGACAAAGCTATGGCACGCGCCTGGGCGCGGTCTACGGAGAGATGTTCCCGCAGAACGTTCGTGCCATGGTGCTCGACGGTGCCATCGATCCACTGCAGAGCACTGCGGACCGTCGGATCGACCAGTTCACGGCGTTCCAAGAGGCATTCGACGCCATGGCTGCGGATTGCGCCACCAAGCCCGACTGCCCTCTCGGCCAGGATCCGACGAGGTCCGTCGAGAATTTCCAGAACATCGTCCGCCCGCTGATCGACGATCCGATCGTCACCCCGGGCGGCAGGAAGATGGACTTCGACGCCGCCTACGGGGCCGTGATCGCCGGTCTCTACGACTCGACCGTCTGGCCCGTCATCACCCGGGGCATCGCGGAACTACAGGTGGGGCAAGCAGAGACGCTGCTGAAGATCAGTGACGTGTTCGGCGGGCGTGACGTCGACGGTGCGTACCCGAACTTCGCCGAGGCGCTGTACGCGATCAACTGCAACGACGAGCAGCGCAACACTGCCGAGCAGGAGGTCGAGCTCAAGGAGCGAATTCAGGGCGTCGCACCGTTCACCGACTCCGGTCTGGGGCCGGACGGCGCACGCGACCCGTGTGAATCCTGGCCCGTCGAACCCACTTTGGGATTCCCGTACGCAACCGACATCGACGGTCTGCCGGACACGTTGACCATCTCCATCACCGGCGACCCGTCCACGCCGTACGCGGGTGGTGTCAGTCTTGCCGACACGCTGGGTGGTTCACTGCTCTCCGTCGACGGAGACCAACACACCGTCGCGTTCTCCGGAGCGAACGACTGCGTCGACACGGTTGTGGCCGAGTACCTCGTGGACCTGAAATCTCCGCCCGAAGGCACCCGCTGCGCTCTTGACTAGACCGTGCGAGTTTCGCTTCCTGCCAACAGGATCGACGCGATGAGCTCGGGATTGTCACTCATCGGGACGTGTCCGACGCCAGGCACGGTGATGAACTTGGCGTGCGGCAGGTTCCGCTTCGCGACCGCACGCTCGTAGAACGGCAGGGTGAGGTCGCGTCGGCCCCAGGCGATGGTGATCGGAACCTGCGGCTCCGCCGCGACAGGCAGTTCGAACACAGCCTCCAGTCCCTCGTCGACGAAGGTGTTGGAGACCAGGGACGCGGTGTCCACCACTGCGTCGGCATACGGCACTCGGCTGGGGTGGGCGAAGAACGCGGAGATGGCCGGGTAGCGCACGGCTTTGTAGGACAGCAGACGAGGCGCATGCTCACCCATTCCGCGGGCCAGGGTTCGCAGAACGCGGAACGTGCCGATCGCGCGACGTCGATCGAGGTCGTTCACGAAGAATCCGGCGGGAGACAGCGCGGTCGCCGACGCCACTCGCCCGCGGCACGCCATGGCGATCGCCAGCCAGCCCCCCAGTGAGTTACCCCCGATGTGAGGCTTCGCGTCCGGAGTGTCGAAGTCTCCGAGCAGATCGTCGAGGGCATCGACGACGTAGCCGAGCGGATCGGTTACGTTCGCCTCGAGTGCGGGGGACTCGCCGTGACCGAGCAGGTCGACGGTGACCACCCGTCGATAGGGAGTGAGTAGGTCGAGGACCGGATCCCATGCCTGCCTCCGGTGAACCACTCCGTGAACGAGGACGAGAGTGGGACCGCTACCGGCGACGTCGTACCGCATCTTCATGGGAGCACATAGTAGCTGTGAATAGAGGTAACACCTACTACTTCGCCGAATCGGAGAAATATCTTCGTGGATGATGTCGAAAACACTCACCCGGTTCCGTCCCAGTGTTGGATGCAGCCGAAGGGGCTGCACGAACGCACGCAGAAGGAGACCATCATGGCCAAGTACCTGTTTCTCAAGCACTACCGCGGCGCTCCCGAGGCAGTCAACGATGTCCCCATGAACGAATGGACGCAGGACGAGGTGGAGGCCCACCTGAAGTACATGGACGACTTCGCCGCCACGCTGCAGGAGACCGGCGAGTTCGTCGACAGTCAGGCTCTGAAGCAGGCCGGGGCGTGGGTCCGGTACGACGGCGAGGGAAAGCCGCCGGTCACCGACGGCCCGTTCGCCGAGACCAAAGACCTCGTCGCCGGGTGGATGGTGGTCGACGTCGATTCCTACGACCGCGCCCTCGAACTCGCGGCCGAGCTGTCCGCAGCACCCGGTGCAGGCGGCAAGCCGATTCACGAGTGGCTCGAGGTCCGCCCGCTGATGAGCACGCCCACCACCATCGAAGACTGACATGCACCCCGGGGCCGACACGACTCCGGATCAGCCCGGGATGGACGACGCCCTGGTCCGGCAGTTGACTCCCTCTGTGATCGGCGTCCTCACTCGTCGCGGACTCGATTTCGCGACAGCCGAGGACGCCGTCCAAGAGGCGTTGATCCAGGCCACGACGTCCTGGCCGACGAGGATGCCGTCGGACCCCAAGGGGTGGCTCGTCACCGTCGCCTGGCGGAAGTTCCTGGACGTGCACCGAGCCGACGAAGCCCGTCGAACACGGGAGCTGCGGACCTTGGCCGAGCCGCCACCGGGGGACACCCAGAACGTCGACGACACCCTGCAGCTGCTCTTCCTGTGCGCGCATCCGTCGTTGACGCCGTCGGCGGCGGTCGCGTTGACGTTGCGCGCAGTCGGTGGCCTGACCACCAAGCAGATCGCCGACGCATACCTCGTCCCGGAGAAGACGATGGGTCAGCGCATCAGCCGCGCGAAGAAAACCGTCGGGCACGTGCGATTCACGGAGAACGGGGATCTGTCGACGGTTCACCGGGTGCTCTATTTGATCTTCAACGAGGGGTACACCGGCGACGTCGACCTCGCGGCCGAGGCGGTCCGGTTGACCCGGCAGTTGGCCGCATCGATCTCCGACGAGGAGACGTCCGGTCTTCTCGCGCTGATGTTGCTGCACCATGCCCGCCGGAGTGCCAGGACACGCCCCGACGGCAGCGTCGTTCCCCTGGCCGAGCAGGACCGATCACAGTGGGACACGACGCTGATCGCCGAAGGCGTCGACATCCTGCAGGCCGCGTTGGCGCGCGACCGACTGGGTGAGTTCCAGGCGCACGCCGCGATCGCCGCGCTGCACGCCGACGCCAGGAGCGTCGACGAGACCGACTGGGTGCAGATCGTGAGCTGGTACGACGAACTTCTCGCCGTGACCGCGAGCCCTGTCGTGCAGCTCAATCGGGCTGTCGCAGTGGGGGAGGCCGACGGCGCGGCCGCGGGTCTCGTGGCGCTCGGCGCAGTGGATCCGAGCATGCCCCGCTTCGCCGCTGCTTCGGCGTACCTCCACGAAAAGGCGGGTGACCTGGTCTCGGCCGCGCGGCTGTACTCCGAGGCGGCACAGGCGGCGTCGAACCTCGCCGAGCGTCATCACCTGTCGTTGCAGGCGTCGCGTCTGGGCAGGACGATGCGCGAGGCCGAATAGAGAGGGCCGGACTCCCGAGACAAGGGGTTGACGCGGCGCACTGGCGAGCCCTAATGTGATCCAAGCCATCGATTGAAACGTTTCAATCCCGTCGAATCTGCAACAGTCGATGGTGGCCCCCACACTCTGATCGTCGAGAAGGTCCTCCATGGCATCGGTTCTGTCCGACACGAAGAAGCTGTGCTTCCTGTTGAAACTGCGCCCCGAGCGGGTGCAGGACTACCTGGCCGCGCACGAGACCGTCTGGCCGGAGATGCTCGATGCTCTGCGCGAGACGGGGTGGAAGAACTACTCGCTGTTCCTTCGACCCGAGGACGGTCTCGTCGTCGGCTACGTCGAGTCGGACGACCCCGCGGCGATGACCACGGCCATGAGCGCGACCGACGTCGACGCACGCTGGCAGGCCACCATGGCCCAGTACTTCGAGCCCGCGGCGCGCCCCGACGCCCCTCTCGAGTTTCTGCACCACTACTTCCATCTCCCCTGATCCCGCACTCTTGACGACCCCCCTCACAACGACCCCCTCACAACACGGAGCCCTCATGAAGATCGGCGCCAAGTCCACCACCGGGTGGCGAGCGACCATATCGGTCGCGATGAGCAACTACATCGAAGCAGGATCGATCATCGCCATCGCCACGTCGTTGACGTTGTGGCAGAACGAGTTCGGCATCAGCAACCTCGCCGTCGGGCTGCTTGCGGCCTTCAGCGCCAATGCATTCGGTGCGGCGATCGGCGCCGGCATCGGCGGTCCGCTGTGCGACAGGTTCGGCCGCAAGGCGATCTACACCTACGACCTGATGGTGTACATGGTCGGTGTGCTGATCGCAGCGTTCGCGATGAACTTCGCGATGTTGCTGACTGCGTTCGTGATCACCGGCATCGCCGTCGGAGCAGGCGTCCCTGCTTCGTGGACGTACATCGCCGAACAGGCGCCGTCACGTGAGCGGGCGCGACACGTCGGAACCGCACAGTTGGCGTGGTCGGTCGGGCCGTTCGTCGGATTCGCACTCGCCGCGTTGCTCGCGCCCCTGGATCTGCTCGGCTCGCGCATCATCTTCCTGCACCTCTTCGTCGTGGCCGCGGTGGTGTGGTGGATTCGCCAGGGCCTGCCGGAGTCGGTGATCTGGAAGAACGAAACGGGCGACACCGCAGGGGCCGCTGCACGCGAGAAGACGTTCGGTGCAGCAGGATTGAAGGGTCTGTTCACCAAGAAAGTGAACATCACCGCGCTGCTGGTCCTCATCGGAATCTACGGCTTCTGGAACACCGTCGCGGGACAGGCAGGCATCTTCATGCCGCGTGTGTACGAGAGCGCAGGCGTCGAGAGCGCCGTCGAACAGAATCTCCTGCAGGTTCTGGTGTGGGGCTGCACCGTGCTCGCCACGTACTTCGGCTTCATGAAGTTCGCCGATCGCGTGTCCCAGAAGCTGCTCTACTCCATCGGAGCTCTGCTCGGCATCGCGGCCTGGGCGATCCTGGTGTTCTTCACCGACAACGGACTTCCGACACTGCTGATCTTCGCCATCACCTGGGGTATCTCCAGCGGCATCGGTGCCCAGGCGTTCTACAGCCTCTGGGCGAGCGAGCTGTTCGCCACGCCGTACCGTGCCAGCGCACAGGGCTTCATGTTCTTCGTCGTCCGCACCGCCACCGGCCTGCTGAGCTACTTCTTCCCGACCCTGCTCGCCGCCACCGGGCTCACCACCGTCGGCCTGCTGCTCATCGGCCTGCTGACCGTCGCCCTCGCGATCGGTGCGATCTTCGCGCCGAACACGCGTGGAAAGTCCCTGCCGGAAATCGAGACCGAGCGATACGGTGCGGTCGTGTCCCCTGAACTTCCCGACTCCCGAGACGGAGTCACCCAGACCCGAGAGCCTGCACTGTGACTACACGAGCCGTGACCACACATACCGTCAGTCCCGACGCCGTTCTCGACGCCCTCGCCATTGAACTCCCGTCATGGGCCTTCGGAAACTCCGGGACCCGCTTCAAGGTGTTCGGCACTCCCGGCACACCCCGCACGATCGAGGAGAAAATCGCCGACGCAGCCACCGTGCATCGGCTCACCGGATTGGCCCCCGTTGTCGCGCTTCATATCCCGTGGGACAACGTCGACAGCTTCACGACACTGAAGTCCTACGCCGCCGATCTCGGTGTTCGTCTGGGAACGGTGAACTCCAATACCTTCCAGGACGACGACTACAAGTTCGGCAGTCTCACGCACACCGACAAAGCCGTGCGGCAGAAAGCGATCGACCACCATCTGCGGTGCCTCGAGGTCATGACCGAGATCGGCTCGCAGGACCTGAAGGTCTGGCTGGCCGACGGCACCAACTACCCGGGTCAGGGCGACATCCGCGGTAGGCAGGACCGTCTCGCGGAATCGCTGGCCGCGATCTACCAGCACGTCGGCGACGGCCAGCGGTTGGTGCTCGAGTACAAGTTCTTCGAGCCTGCCGTCTACGTGACGGACGTACCGGACTGGGGCACGTCCTACGCGCACACCGTCGCCCTCGGTGAGCGGGCGGCAGTGTGCCTCGACACCGGGCACCACGCGCCGGGAACGAACATCGAGTTCATCGTCGCGCAGCTTCTGCGCCTCGGAAAACTCGGTTCCTTCGACTTCAACTCACGCTTCTACGCCGACGACGACCTGATCGTCGGCGCGGCGGATCCGTTCCAGCTGTTCAGGATTCTGTTCGAGGTCATCCGCGGCGGCGGGCTCGCGCCCGAGTCGGACCTCGCGCTCATGCTGGACCAGTGTCACAACGTCGAGGCGAAAATCCCCGGGCAGATTCGCTCCGTCCTCAACGTCCAGGAGATGACGTTGCGTGCGGCTCTCGTGGACACCGAGGCACTCACCACGGCGCAGGAAGCCGGAGACGTGCTCGGCGCCAACGGCATCTTCATGGATGCCTTCTACACCGACGTGCGTCCACGGCTCGCCGAGTGGCGTGAGAACCGCGGTCTACCGGCCGACCCGATGCGAGCCTTCGCGGAATCGGGCTACCAGCAGCAGATCGAAGCCGACCGAGTCGGCGGCACCCAGACCTCCTGGGGTGCATGAGCTATGACGACACAGCAGGAAGCGAACACGATGAACCGGACTGTCGCAGCGTTGTTGGCACGATCGAACCGTCTCGGGTCCGATCCGAGCAACACCAACTACGCCGGTGGTAACACCTCCGCCAAGGGAATCGACACCGACCCGGTGACCGGTGCTGATGTCGAACTCATGTGGGTGAAAGGATCCGGCGGCGATCTCGGAACGCTGACCGAGTCCGGCCTGGCCGTCCTGCGGCTCGATCGGCTGCGCGCACTGGTCGACGTCTACCCGGGGCTGGACCGCGAGGACGAGATGGTCGCGGCGTTCGACTACACCCTGCACGGACGCGGGGGAGCGGCGCCGTCGATCGACACCGCGATGCACGGACTCGTCGACGCCGCACACGTCGACCACCTGCATCCGGACTCCGGCATCGCGATCGCGACCGCCGCGGACGGCCCCGAACTGACCCGAAAGATATTCGGCGACACGGTGGTGTGGGTTCCGTGGCGGCGACCCGGATTCCAGCTCGGACTCGACATCTCCGCGATCAAAGCCGAGAATCCGCAGGCGATCGGCTGCATTCTCGGCGGACACGGCATCACCGCATGGGGTGAGACGTCCGAGGAGTCGGAGGCGAACTCGCTCGAGATCATCCGCGCTGCCCAGGCCTACCTCGCCGAGCACGGCCGAGCAGAACCGTTCGGTGCCCCGCTGGACGGTTACTCGGCCCTGCCGGAGGCCGAGCGACGCGCCAAGGCCGCAGCCCTGGCACCGTACATCCGAGGGATGGCATCCACCGACGAACCCAAGGTCGGGCACTTCACCGACTCCGACGTGGTCCTGGACTTCCTGGCTGCCGCCGAGCATCCGCGTCTGGCCGCGCTCGGCACCAGCTGCCCCGACCACTTCCTGCGGACCAAGGTGAAGCCCCTCGTTCTGGACCTCCCTGCAGACACATCGATCGAGCAGTCCGTCGAACGCTTGCAGACCCTGCACGAGGCGTACCGCAAGGACTATCAGGCCTACTACGAGCGCTTCGCAACCGAGGATTCACCCGCGATGCGCGGCGCCGATCCGGCCATCGTATTGGTTCCCGGCGTCGGCATGTTCAGTTACGGCGCCAACAAGCAGACCGCCCGGGTGGCGGGTGAGTTCTACGTCAACGCGATCAACGTGATGCGCGGCGCCGAATCGGTGTCCACCTACAGCCCCATCGACGAGTCGGAGAAGTTCGACATCGAGTACTGGGCGCTGGAAGAAGCCAAGCTCGCTCGGATGCCGAAACCCAAGCCGCTCGCGACGCGCATCGCCCTGGTCACCGGCGCGGCGTCGGGCATCGGCAAGGCGATCGCCAGACGCTTGGCCGCGGAGGGGGCGTGCGTCGTCATCGCCGACCTCGACGCGCAGAAGGCATCCGACGTAGCGGCCGAGATCGGATCGACGGACGTGGCGATCGGAGTTCGGGCCGACGTCACCGACGAAGCTGCGGTGCAGGCAGCTGTCGATGCGACCGTGCTCGCGTTCGGCGGTATCGACCTGGTGGTCAACAACGCCGGCCTCTCATTGTCGAAGCCTCTGCTGGAGACGACCGTCGCGGACTGGGATCTGCAGCACGACGTGATGGCTCGCGGATCGTTCCTGGTCTCGCGTGCCGCGGCAGCTGCGCTGATCGCCCAGAAGATGGGAGGCGACATCCTGTACATCTCGTCGAAGAACTCGGTGTTCGCCGGACCCAACAACATCGCCTACTCGGCGACGAAAGCCGATCAGGCACATCAGGTTCGGTTGCTCGCCGCCGAGCTGGGAGAGCACGGTGTCAAGGTGAACGGCATCAACCCCGACGGGGTGGTGCAGGGATCGGGCATCTTCGCCGCCGGCTGGGGAGCGTCCCGCGCAGCGGTCTACGGCGTCGACGAGGCCGACCTCGGCAAGTTCTACGCGCAGCGCACCCTGCTCAAGCGAGAGGTGTTGCCGGAGAACATCGCCAATGCCGCGTTCGCACTGTGCACGTCGGACTTCTCGCACACGACAGGACTGCACGTGCCTGTCGACGCGGGTGTCGCCGCCGCCTTCCTGAGATGAGACGGGCATGAGTACAGCTCAGGTCGCGGCCGTCGACCTCGGTGCGACGAGCGGTCGCGTCGTGGTCGGCACCGTCGGCACCGATACCGCAGGCAGGGACGTACTGCGTCTGGACGTCGTCACCCGCTTTCCCAACGAACCCTGCCGGCTGTGGAACGGGTCGCGGGCAGCGCTGCACACCGACGTGCCCGGATTGTTCGGGCATGTTCGGCGTGGTCTCGCCGACGCCGCTCGCGACGCGGACAACCTGGTGAGCGTCGGAGTCGATTCGTGGGCCGTCGATTACGGCCTCATGCGCGGAGGGCGCCTGGTCGGGTTGCCGCATCACTACCGTGACGAACGATCCGAGCGGGGCGTCGAGCTCGTGGAATCCGTCGTCGACCGTGCGGAGTTGTTCGCCCGCAACGGTTTGCAGTTCCTCCCGTTCACCACCGTGTACCAGCTTGCGGTGGACCGGGCCGACGGTCTGCTCGAACCAGCGGACCGCGTGCTGCTGGTGCCGGATCTCGTCTCGTACTGGCTCACCGGCCGCGAGGTCGCCGAGCGCACCAACGCGTCGACGACGGGCATTTTCGGTACCGACGGCGTGCTCGACGGTGTCCTGCTGGATCGCCTGGGAATCGACAGGTCGCTGTTTCCCGGTGTCGTCGACCCGGGCGAGGTTCTGGGTCCGATCCTGCCCGGTGTGGTGGACGGTGATCCGTCCGTGTCGGTCACCGCTGTCGGTTCGCACGACACCGCGTCCGCGGTCGCCGCGGTACCGATGGATCCGGATTCGGCGGTCTACATCTCCTGCGGCACGTGGGGCCTCGTCGGCGCCGAGACCTCCTCGCCGGTGGTGAATTCCCGAGTGCGCGACGCGGGGTTCACCAATGAAGCCGGGGTAGACGGCCGTAACCGGTTGTTGCACAACGTGATGGGTCTGTGGCTGCTGTCGGAATCGGTGCGCGAGTGGAGCAGAGCCGACGGCGCGGCGGTGGACCTGCCGGAGATGTTGGCGGCAGCGGCACACTGCCCGGCTCCCACGCATGTCTTCGACGCCGAAGATCCGATGTTCCTTCCTCGTGGCGACATGCCGTCACGAATCGCGGCCTGGTACTCCGATCGTGGCCTTGCGGTTCCGTCGTCGCGGGTGGAGATGGTTCGGGCGATCGTCGAATCCCTGGCCGTCGCTTTCAGCGCCGCGGTGTACGACGCCGCGGACCTCGCCGGCATCGATGTGAGGCGGATCCACGTCGTCGGCGGCGGAGCACAGAATTCGTTGCTGTGCCGGATTCTCGCCGACAGGTCCGGACTCGACGTGCTGGCCGGGCCCGTCGAGGCGACCGCGTTGGGTAACGTGCTGGTACAGGCACGGACCCACGGGTGGATCTCCGGAGATCTGACACGGCTGCGGCACACGGTCGCAACCACCTTCCCTCCCGTTCGTCACGAACCTGCGTCCTCCCACCAGGCGGCATCTCTATGACACACAGCGTTATGACACACACGACAAAGGATTGACCATGGTCAAGAGGCAAATCCCCAAGGTGCGCGATCTCGCGCCCCTGATGCAGTTCAAGAAGCCGGAGTTGAACGGCAAGAAGCGCAGGCTCGACGCCGCCCTGACCATCGAGGATCTTCGCCGGATCGCCAAGCGTCGGACCCCGACAGCGGCGTTCGACTACACCGATGGGTCGGCGGAGGCCGAACTGTCGATCACCAGGGCGCGTCAGGCGTTCCAGGACATCGAGTTCTCGCCGTCGATCCTGCGCGACGTGTCCAAGGTGTCGACGGGATGGGACGTGCTCGGCGCACCGGTGGCGCAGCCTTTCGGTATCGCCCCGACGGGCTTCACCCGCATGATGCAGACCGAGGGTGAGATCGCCGGTGCGCATGCGGCAGCTCGCGCGGGCATCCCGTTCTCGTTGTCGACGATGGGAACGACCTCGATCGAGGACGTGCGCGACGCCAACCCGCACGGTCGCAACTGGTTTCAGCTGTACATGTGGAAGGACCGCGAGCGGTCGATGAGCCTGGTGGACCGTGCCGCGAAGGCGGGGTACGACACCCTGCTGGTCACCGTCGACGTTCCCGTGGCGGGAGCGAGGTTGCGAGACAAGCGCAACGGCATGACGATTCCGCCCGCGCTGACACCGGGAACCGTGTTGAACGCGCTGCCGCGTCCACAGTGGTGGATCGACTTCCTCACCACCGAACCGCTGTCGTTCGCGTCGATCGACCGATGGTCCGGCACCGTGGCGGAACTGCTCGACACGATGTTCGACCCGACGGTCACCTTCGAGGACCTGGCGTGGATCAAGGAGCAGTGGCCGGGCAAGCTCGTCGTCAAGGGAATCCAGACGCTCGACGACGCCAAGGCCGTCACCGCCTTGGGCGTCGACGGTCTCGTTCTGTCCAACCACGGTGGACGACAACTCGACCGTGCTCCAATTCCGTTCCATCTTCTGCCCGAGGTGGCCCGCGAGGTGGGCAAGGACACCGAGGTCATGATCGACACCGGCATCATGTCCGGCGCCGACATCGTGGCGTCGATCGCACTCGGAGCCCGATTCACCCTCGTCGGTCGCGCATACCTGTACGGGCTCATGGCAGGCGGCGAAGCCGGGGTCAACCGTGCCGTGGACATTCTGTCCGAGCAGGTCGAACGCACCATGCGTCTCTTGGGTGTCACCGCGTTGGAGGAATTGGGCCCTGGCCACGTCACTCAGCTCGAGCGGTTGGTCCCGCGCCCACGGTGACCGTGGCCGGCTGGTAAGACTTCTGTCGTGGCGAAGAGCATGAAGCAGGTTGCTGCGGCGGCGGGTGTGTCCGTCGGCACGGTGTCCAACGTGCTCAATGCACCCGACAAGGTTGCGCCCGCGACGGTGAAACGTGTCATGTCCGCGATCGACCGACTCGGTTTCGTCCGCAACGACGCTGCCCGGCAGTTGCGTGCCGGCCGGTCTCGATGCGTCGGGCTGGTGGTGCTCGACATCGGCAACCCGTTCTTCACCGAGATCGCACGAGGCGTCGAGTCCAGTGCCACCGACCGAGGCCTCACCGTTCTCCTGGGGTCCACGGACGACGACCCGGAACGTGAGCGTCTCTACCTGGACACGTTCGACGAGCAACGTGTCCACGGCCTGCTGGTGTCTCCGGTCGGGGAGGATCTCGAGCGACTCGAACTCCTCCAGTCCCGAGGCACCCCGGTGGTGCTGGTCGACCGAGACGGAGCGGGCACGTCGTTCTCGTCCGTCGCGGTGGACGACATCGCCGGAGGCGAACTCGCCGTCCGGCATCTGTGTGAGCAGGGCCGGCGCAGAATCGCCTACGTCGGTGGGCCCGCCTCGCTGAGGCAGGTCGCGGATCGACTGCGAGGCGCACGCACGGCCGCGGAGGCGGCGGGCGCCGTCATCGAGGTCGTGCCGACCCGCGAGCCCAGTGTCCTGGCAGGCCGAGCGGCTGCGGCCTCGATCGCCGAGCGCGCCCCGAAAGATCGACCGGACGCCATATTCTGCGCCAACGACCTGCTCGCACTGGGGGTTCTGCAGAGCCTGGTGATGCTGGGCAACTCGGTCGTCCCCGACGACATCGCCGTGATCGGCTACGACGACATCGATTTCGCAGCGTCGGCCGTCGTATCGCTGTCCTCGATCAGGCAGCCCAGCCGCGACATCGGCAGTGCTGCGGTGGATCTGCTGGAGGAATCGGCACAGGACCACCGCGCCGAACCACGCCACGTGCAGTTCCAGCCGTCGCTCACCATCCGCGATTCCACGCACTGAGGAAACTGCACTGAGGAAACTGCACTGTGGAAACTGCACTGAGGAAACTGCACTGAGGAAACTGCACTGAGGAAACTGCACTGAGGAAACTGCACTGAGGAAACTGCGCTGAGGAAACTGCGCTGAGGAAAACCTAGCCCGGCTGGTCGGTCTCGTCCGGGTGCTGTTTGAAGGAATGCTCCTCGTGGTCGAGTTCGTGCTCGAGACTCCGCATTCCGGCGTCGGGGAGGCGTCCGCAGTCACGCCAGCGCACCAGTTCCTCGCGTTGGGCGTCGATGAGGCGCCGACGAACCGTTGTCGCGGCCTGCTGCTCGGGGGAGATGACGGGTGCGTCGTCGTTCGTTTCGTCGAGATGATCGAGCCTGCGGTTGTACCGGTCGATGCGCTCGTCGAGCTCGCGGCGCATGAGTGCTCTGCCGTCGTCGTCGAGCTTTTCTTCGTCGGCGATGTGATCGAGTTGTTGCAGTGCAGCTTTCGTCACGCCCACGCGTGCTTCGTTGCGCAACCTCGATTCGGCGGCGGGGTCGGCCCGCACGTTCAGCAGCCGCACGAGAGGAGCGAAGGTCGTACCCTGCGCCACCACGGTCACCAGGACGACCACGAATGCGCAGAACAGCAACAGATTTCGGATCTCGAACGGCTCACCCGATTCCGTCGTCAGCGGTAGCGAGAACACGGCGGCGACGGTGATCACTCCGCGAGTTCCCGCCCAGCTCATCACCACGACCTCGCGTCCCGACAGCCGTGAAGACCGCGATGAGGACCGTGATGACGACCGGTCGACCATGCGTGCCACTGCCTCGGTGCCGAGCAGCCACACGGGACGGACGAGCAGCACACCGGCGAGCGTGACCGCGACGGCGCCGACGACGGTGGTGAGCGGGTAGGCAGCAAGCCCCTCGATCACTGTCGGCAACTGTTCGCCGATCAGCAGGAACACGAAACCCTCGAGAAGTAGATCGATCAATCTCCACACGGCTCCCGTCTGCAATCTGCTGGCTCCGGACACGGCGTGGCGAGTGTCGTGGCCGATGAAGAGGGCTGCGACGACGACAGCGAGTACCCCGGAGGCGTGCACTTCCTCCGCGGCGACGTAGGCGACGAACGGAGTGGCCAGGGATACGACGTTGAGCAGAAGCGCGTCTCCGAGAAACTTCTGTACGAACCTGATGACGAGCGCAATGGCGCACCCGACGATGACTCCGCCGACCGCGGCCAGCACGAAGAGTCCGCCCGCGTGCGTGAAGGTCATGTCCTGCGACGCGATCGCGGTGGCCGCGACGGTCAGCATCGTCAGTGCGGTCGCGTCGTTGAGCAGTCCCTCGCCCTCGATCAGCGTGATCAGCTTCGGCGGTATCCCGGCTCGCCTGCCGACCGCGAGTGCGGCCACGGGATCGGGCGGTGCGACGGCAGCTCCCAGGGCCATTCCCGCGGCGAGGGTCGCCCCGGGTATCAGCAGTGCCAACCCGACGCCGACGATCGAGGCCGTCACCACGACCAACGCGACGGACAGGCTCAGAATCGTCCACACGTTGCGGCGGATCGCGACGAGTGACGAGTTCAACGCTGCACTGTAGAGCAGCGGTGGAATCACCAGCGTCAGAACGAGTTCCGGGTCCAGCACGATGTCCGGTAGCGACGACGTCGACACCGCAAGACCTGCCACGGTGAGCAACGCTGCGGCGGGTATCGACGACTTCTCGGACACGACCTGCGCCAGCACGATCAGTGCCGTCGCGGCCAACACGAGTCCGAGGATGCTCAGCACGTGGGCGCGCCGCTGGGTGAGTTCACGAGCATGGATTCCCACCTTCCGTTGTCTCAAACTTGCACTTTCCGAGTGTTCAGTCGGGCGACGGCCGATCCTGCTGCAATGATTCTTCGAGAATTGCGCAGCTGCGCTCGCGGTGAGTCGTGGCCGGAGACGTCGTGTCCGACCAGGTGTCGGTCTCGGTCAGAGCCCACTCCGCCCAGTCCGAGATGTGGGTGAAGTGCCCGATCATGAAGCGGTTGGCCAGCGTCATCAAGTGTTGGCGTTCGGGGAACGTCGAGCTGTCGACGTCGTGTAGACGCTCGGCGTGGGCCAGGAACAGGGCGCGGGTCTGCTGAGCGTGATCGCGCATCGTGGTGATGTTGTTGCGCAGGTCGGTGAGCGAACCCTGCTCGGCGAACAGCACTCGAATCATGCCCTCGAACTCCATGGCCGACGGCTTCGACGCGGTCGCGAGCCATGACGCGAGGGCGTCGCGACCTGCGTCGGTGATCGAGTAGACGGTGCGACTGCGGCCGGTGCCCACCGGATCCGTCGATGCCGAGACCAGGCCACGTTCGAGCAGCTTCTTCGGCGCGTTGTACAGCTGGCGGTCGGCCCGGGGCCACAGTTCGGCGACTCCACGGCCGAACTGCACCGAGATGTCGTAGGCCGTCCAATCCCGCGTGGCGAGCAATCCGAGGATGACGTACGAGGTTGTATTCAGATCGCCCTGCGCCACCGATGGTCCTTCCTGCCGAAAGACCGATCGCCGATCGGCGCCGACGTCCCGATCCTAACTATCGGCCCGAGCTGTCACTCGCCGGCCAGTCACTCGCCGGCGTCGTCGCTGTGCTCCTCGACGGCGTCCGAGGCCTCGGCGGACGGCGTCGCGTACACGTACGGGAACAGTTCTCGGGCGACCTTGGCGGCGGGTGCACTGCCGTCGACCGCGGGGGCGAGGTTGGCCCAGACGACGAAGGTGACGTCGTTCTCCGGGTCGTATCCCATGAAGGAGTTGTATCCCGGCATCTCGCCGATGTGCCCGTACAGCGGACCCATCTGTGCGATTCCGTAGCCGTACGCCGCGGTTCCCGTGTCGTCGCTCGGAGTGATGCTGTCCATCCGCAGCTGCTGGGTGTCGGCGTCGAGCAGTTCGCCGACGGCGAGAGCCTTCACCCACGTGGCCATCTCGTTCGCCGTCGAAATTCCTTGTCCGGCCGACCACGTCCACGACGGGTTGTCGTTCGTCGTCGTTCTCGGCGTGACGGAGCCTGCGTCGATGGCGGCGATGCGTTCGGGTGACAGCGATTCCTTTCCCTCGCCCAGGGTTTCGAGGTTTCCGCTGTAGGAGTATCCGGCGGTGTACGGCGCGGGAATGGAGGTGTCGGTGTTCGCCGGGAACGAGGTGTCCGTCAACTCGAGCGCGGAGAACAGTCGATCCTGGTAGATCTGCGCGATCGGCTTTCCGTCCAACTGCTCCGCGATCAGCCCGAGCAGCACGGTGTTGGTGTTGGAGTAGTTGTATTCGGTGCCCGGCGCGGACGTCGGCGGATTCGAGAGCCCGAGCGCAACCAGTTCCTCTGGTTCCCAGACCCTTTCGGGATCCTCGTCGAGCGCTCGGTTGAGCTCGACGGTCTGGGTGTAGCTGTAGAGACCGCTGCGCATGTCGAGGAGTTGTCCGATGGTGATGTTCTCACCGTTGGGGACATCGGGGCGATACTTGCTCACCGGGTCGTCGACGGAGATCTTGCCTTCCTGAACCATCTGCAGGATGACGGTGCCCGTCCACGTCTTGGTGTTGGATCCGACGCGCACCTTGGTGTCGAGCGTAGGTGGCGTCGCTGTGCCCGCGTCCGTGCTGCCCCAGGTGTTCACGTACTCGCCGTTCGGGGTCCGGATCAACACCACCATGCCGATTTCGCGGTACTCTTTCGCCTTCTCGTCCACTATCGCGTCCATCGCAGCGGTGTCGAACGGTACGAGGGCCGAGGACGAATCAGGAGAGCTGGAACCGGTAGAGCTCTCCGAGACAGCACTCTCCGAGACAGCACTGTCGTTGCCCGACGAACATGCCGCGACGAGCAGTCCTGCGGTGAACAGAATGGTCAGTAGTTTCCCTGAAGTGCGGTGCATCGTCTGGGGTCCGTTCGTGTCGTGGGCGTCTACGAAGTCAGGAGCGGGTGAACGTGCCGAGTCCGAGAGGATCGAGATACTCGACGGTGAGTGTGGTCGGTGCCCCGGCGGTGACCATGAATTCGGCACCCGTCGGCCCCGACGCGTTCTCGCCGACGGGTTCGAACCAGTAGGTGTCACCGTCGTAGTGAGTGAGGGGATAACGCGACTGCAGTTCCTTGCCGAGTTTCAGCACCAGTTCGTCGCCTTCGGCAGTGACTTCGGCAGCGCCGTAGAACGGGCTGGTGTACGTCCCGACGTAGCTGCTCGGCTCCCGCGCAGGCGTCGTCGATGCGGGCGGATTCTCGTAGTCCGTCTCGGAACGGCCGTGCTCGACCATCTTCTCGAACTGGCCTGCGACGAACGGCGCCCAGTCGACGGTGAGTTCGCCGTTCTTGGCGTAATCCATGAACTGTGCCGCAATGGTTTCCGAGACACCGACGGGTGCGGTGTTGGCAAGTACGACGATGCCGAGTTGCTCGCTCGGTAGCATCACGACGTCGGTGCTCGCGCCGAGTCCGAACGCCCCTGCATGACTGACCTCGACGCGGCCCTGACTGTCGGTGCCGACATTGAAGCCGATGCCGTAGAAAGTGTCTCGCGCTCCTGGCGTCTCCGAGGGGTGGGCGAGAGAATGCGCCTGGTGGGTGAACTGGAGGGCTTCGGGCTCGACGACGGTGGTGCCGTCGAACTCTCCGCCTGCGAGTTCCATGCGGATCCACTGGGCCATGTCGCCGACGGAGGACGCTGCACCACCCGCCGGGGCCTGGCCTTCGGGATCGCTGACGTACTTCGCCTCCCACGTGGTCGAACCCGGTTCCGTCAGAACGTGATTGAAGGCATGGTTGGGCGAGTCGACCCATTCCTGCTGACTCGACGTCGTGTTGGTCATGCCGAGGGGTTCGTAGATCTTCTGCTCGGACAGTTCCGCCCACGTGGTGCCCTGGGATTTGGCTGCTGCCACGCCTGCTGCGGAGAACCCGTAGTTGGTGTAGTCGTAATTGTCGCGAAACGGTTCCAACGGAACCTGATTCAATCGGGCGATGATCTCGTCGTAGCTGTAGCCGAGGTCTTCGAGGAGGTCGCCTGCGTGATCGGGCAGGCCGGAGCGGTGCGACATCAGGTCGGTGAAGCTGGCATTCTCGGTGACGTACGGATCCGACACCGCGAAACCCGGTTCGAACCGGCGGATCGGCTCGTCCCAGTCGAGCTTGCCTTCGCCGACCAGCGAGGCGACCACCGACGACGCAACGGGCTTCGACACCGAGGCAAGCTGGAACATGGTGTTGGTGTCCACCGGGTCCGGTTCGCCCACCTTGCGTACACCGAATCCCTTCGAATACAGCACTTCGTCCTGGTAGACGACCGCGACGGCGATACCGGGAGCGCCCGTTCGCGCCATCATGTCCTCGACGTACCCGTCGAGTTGTCCGACGGCGGCGTCGACGGCTGCCCGGTCGATCGATGCCGGTGGAACCTGCG
Source organism: Rhodococcus sp. NPDC057297 (assembly GCF_042667435.1). Taxonomy (NCBI): domain Bacteria; kingdom Bacillati; phylum Actinomycetota; class Actinomycetes; order Mycobacteriales; family Nocardiaceae; genus Rhodococcus; species Rhodococcus sp. NPDC057297. The sequence goes on from NZ_JBHUZE010000001.1 coordinate 1,195,551, forward strand.
GGGGCGTCTCGGCGAGTGCGCTCCCGTTCGTCTCGGATCCGGCGTTGGAATCGGTGTTGGAATCGGAGTCCGTGCCGGCGGTGGAACTACACGCCAGAAGCACGGTCATCCCGAGTGCGAGGAGGGGGAGAGCCGACAATCGCGCACGAACGAGGGGAGTGCATGTCCCGACCATCGAGTTGCTCCATCCGAAGCGTCACGTGTTCTCGCGTGGACGGTTCACCGGCACTGTCCGAGAGTCCGCGAGCACAGATCGATTTGGCAGGCGCGCCGATCCCGACGATGGACGCTGCGCACTGTGGCGATGACGATACACCCGTGACTGCATGTTGCACTATGTAATTTGCAGTATCAGATAGTTTCCCTCCGCGCATGTGGAATCACGACGATCGGCGACTCCACACGCGCGGAGGGAAGTGCGCTTCGGCGCTACTTCGCGATGAACGCGAGAATGTCTGCGTCCAAGGCTTTCTGGTAGTCGCCGTAGATGCCGTGCGGTGCCCCGGGGTAGACCTTCAGTGTGCCGTCCTTGACGAGTTCGATGGACTTCAGCGCCGCGGCGGCGATGGGCACGATCTGATCGTCGTCGCCCTGGGCGATGAACACGGGAACGGTGAGTGCCTTCAGATCCTCGGTGAAGTCGGTCTCGGAGAACGCCTTCACGCAGTCGTACGCCGCGGCGAGGTTCACCAGCATGCCCTGACGCCAGAAGTCGTCCTTCGCTCCCTGCGACACCTGGGCACCGTCGCGGTTGGCGCCGAAGAACGGCTCGGCGAGGTCCTTGTAGAACTGCGATCGGTCGGTCAGGACACCGTTGCGGATGTCGTCGAGCGCCTCGATCGGGGTGCCCTCCGGGTTGGCGTCGGACTTCAGCATGATCGGAGGAACGGCACCCGCAGTGATGACACGGGCGACGCGGCTGCCGCCGTGCTGCGCCGCGTAGCGGACGACCTCGCCGCCCCCGGTGGAGTGACCGATGAGAGTGAGCTCCTGCAGATCGAGTGCCTCGACGAGTTCGGCGAGGTCGCGTGCGTAGGTGTCCATGTCGTTGCCGGTGTACGTCTTCGAGGAGCGTCCGTGACCGCGACGGTCGTGCGCGATTGCCCGGTACCCGGCGTCGGCGAGCAGTTTGAGTTCGAGCTGCCACGCATCCGAGGACAGCGGCCATCCGTGGCTGAGCAACACCGGCTTCCCGGTGCCCTGCTCGGTGTAGTAGATCTCGGTTCCGTCGGTCGTGGTGATGTACGGCATGGGGAGCTCCTCGAATCGGAAGGCTGGGGTTCGACAGGGTGGTACCGAGAACACTCGTCCACACGCGCGTCGATGTCGTCGCGGCTGGCGTCCACACCGTGTTCCTGGTTTCGGCCGGTCGCGGTACCTGCTAGCCGGTAGACGTCGCGATCGTGACCGTGACGGATGTGCCCTCACCTGCAGGGCTGTTCAGTGCCAGCGTGCCCCCTGCTGCGGCCACCCTGTCCTGCAGGCCGATCAGGCCCGATCCGAGGGCAGGGTCTGCGCCGCCACGACCGTCGTCGCTGACGGTGAGCGTCAGGTCCCCGTCGGTGACGACCGCGGTCACCCTGATATGGGAGGCATCGGCGTATTTGGCTGTGTTGGTGAGTGACTCGGCTACGACGTAATATGCTGCCACTTCGATGGAGTCGTCCAGGCGAACCGGAATGTCGGTCGTGAGCTCCACCGGCACCGGGCTGCGACGGGCGAGCGTCTTGAGCGCCGGTGCCAGCCCGCCGCGAGAGAGGATGGCGGGGTGTATGCCGCGCGAGAGCTCGCGAAGATCGGTGTGAATCTGTGCGAGTGTATCGACACTGCGGTCCAGGCTCTGTCTCAGCTCGCGCAGATCCTCGGGAACGACGGCCTGTGCTGTTCTCAATTCCATTCCGAGAGAGACGATTCTCTGTTGCGCGCCGTCGTGCAGGTCTCGTTCGATGCTCCGTCGGGCCTGGTCCGCAGCGGCGACGACACGAGCCCGCGACCGGGTGAGCTCTTCTCGCGTTTCGCTGTTGTAGACGGCGGTGGCGAGGAGGTCCGCGAAGTCGGTCAGTCTGTCTTGCAGATCGGGCTCGACCGAGCTCTCGGTGGAGCCGACGACGATCGCACCCCAGATTCTGCCGTCGACGTTGATCGGTACACCCAGTCCGACGGCTATTCCTCGGCCATCGAGACGATCGACGATATCGCCTGTTGCGGTGGCGAAGTCGATCGTCGCGGGTCGGCCCGTCGCGGCCACCGCGGTGCACACGTTGTGTCCGCCGAGCGTGAGCCTTTCGCCGGGAGTGAGCCGATGCCCCTCGGTGGTATCGCGCCCCGCGAGCACCACGTACGTCCCCGGCGTCGAGCTGTCCAGCCCCGAACGAGCCTGCACGGGGTCGAAATGCACGGGGTCGAAATGCACTGGGTCGAAATGCACGACAGAGACGTGCTCGATGCCCAGACCTCCGGCGAGCTCGTCGGTGACGGCGGCGTAGACCTCGTCCGGCTCGGCTCTGGAGGCGACGAGGGTGGCGACCCGTCGGAGCGAGGCTTGCTGTCGCGCCAACGCCGTGGCACGGCGGTTCTGCCGCGCCGATTCCACGGCGCGCAAACGGGACTGCCCGACGAGCATGTTCGTCAGCAGCGCGAGAGCCAGGAAGACGACGACTGCAGGGACCAGGCTTTCGCTGCTTTCGATGACGTGGATGTACGCGTATGCCGCGGCGCTGGCAATCGAGGTCGCGATCGACAACCGAAATCCCCAACCGGCGGAGACGACCAGCACACCGAACAGGAAGACCGCGCCGAAGGCGTTCTCGGGTGCGATCCGTTTGAGCATCAGAACAACGACGATCTCGATCAGAACGAGCGCCGCGGCGAGGACGATTCCGCAGGCGACGGGAGGGGAGCTGGGCCGCAGCACCAGGGTGACGAGGCGCTCCTTGCGCGCAACGGACGTCGTCATCGGCGCGAACCCGCGGGACGAGTATTCCGGCTAGCGGGCATGTTGCCCGCGGCGGCGTCTGACACCCTGGGTGAAGTGAAGTCCTTCGCCCGCAGCTGCCTCATCGTCGACGACAGCGACGCGTTCTGCATGTCGGCGCGCCGAATGCTGGAGGCGGCAGATGTCACGGTCGTCGGGACTGCGTCGACGCTCGCGCAGGCGGTGGAGATCGTCCTGGGGTCGCGCCCCGATCTCGTCCTCGTCGACATCGACCTCGGTGACGAAAGCGGGTTCGACGTGGTGGAAGCAATCGCCGAGGCGAGCGCTGAATCACGGCCGTCGATCATCCTGGTGTCCACGCACGACGAGGACGACTTCGCTGACCTCGTGGAATCGAGCTCGGCCGTCGGGTTCCTGCCGAAGTTCGACCTGTCGGCCCAGTCGATTCGAACACTGCTCACGACAGCGTGTCGAGATACATGATCACGGCGCGCACCCGTCGGTGGTCGTCCGCCGTCTCGGCCAGATCCAGCTTGGTGAGAATGCTGCGGACGTGCTTCTCGACGGTGCCCTCGGTGATCCACAGGCGACGGCCGATACCGGCGTTGGAGAGCCCCTCGGCCATGTGAGTCAGCACGTCTCGTTCCCGCGTGGTCAGCGCGCCCAGCGGATCGTCGCGGCGTTTCGCGGCAACCAACTCGTAGACGAGCGCGGGATCGATCACGGACGATCCCGCGGCGACGCGTTCGACGATGCCGACGAAGTCGTCGACGTCGGTGACGCGACTCTTGAGCAGATACCCGATGCCCTGAACCGACCCGTTCTTCATGTCGTCGAGCAGTTCCAAGGCGTGCTCCACCTCGACGTGAGCGGAGAGCAGAAGCATCGAGACGCCGGGGAACTCGCTGCGAATGCGGAGTGCGGCGTCGAGCCCTTCCGCGGTGTAGGTCGGCGGCATTCTGATGTCGATGATCGCCAGCTGCGGTCGCTCACGGTCTACCAGCGCGAGCAGTTCCTCCCCGTCACCTGCCGTGCCGACCACGTCGAGCTCTGCCCGAGTCAGAAGGCTGGAGAGCCCTTCCCTCAGCAGCACGTCGTCGTCGGCGATCACTACCCGCAGCCCTGCCATCACGCTCCCTCACGCTGGTGTCGAGAGAGCAGTGTGCGTCAGCGGGTCGTCCGCCGTCATCAGTCGTTCGACTCTAATGCTGCTGCAGCGAAGTCCGCCATGGACGGAAACTCGAGACCGTAGCCGACGTCGCCCGTCGGCTCGGGTGTCGCGCCCCACCCCGGTCGTGCGTGTCGACGGTTGATCCACACAGAGTCGAGCCCGCGGCGCGCAGCAGGGACGTGGTCGTGGAACAGGCTCTGCGCGACATGTAGAAGTCGGGTCCTCGGGATGCCGAGATCCGCCAGCGTGGTCTCCAGAGCGTCGAAGTGCTGGGATGCCGGCTTGTAGGCGCCGACGTCCTCCGCGGTGATGATCCGATCGAATCGAACGCCGAGACGGGCGTTGCTTCCGGCGAATCCGTCGCGGTGGACGTTGGACAGGATGATCAACGAGTATCGCGACGCGAGAGCCGCCAGAGCGTCGTGACTGTCTGCGAACGCGGGCCACTCGGGGACCGAACTGCCCAGGCGCGCCGCCCACGTATCGGAGACCGAAGCCCCGAGAACCTCGCCGGTGCGACGGAACGCGTCGGCGAGGATGTCGGGATACAGCGACCCGGGTGAATCCACCTCGGCCTGCGCCTCGTTCGCGGCGTACGCGAGCAACAGTTCCTCGTCGGACATCGTCAGCCCGACATCCCGCGCCCAGGGCGCGAGAACCGCGGCGATTCCGGTTTCCCAATCGATCAGAGTGCCGTAACAATCGAAACTCAATGCGTCGTACTGGGCCAGATCCACGGACGGTCCTCACTGCTCGGCTCGGCTCGGCTCATCACCGTAACGCCGAGCTCCACGGACCGCACGCGGTGCGAGGTCGACGCCGGGCGTCAGTCCGAGGACTTGCCTTCAGCTGCATCCCCGTCGGCGAGATCCGGAGCGAGCTCGCGGGTGGCCATGCCGCCGTTCTTGCCTTCGTCGACGGGACCAGGATGCCCGCCCTTCGGAGAATCCTCGGGGCGGGCTCTGATACTGCTGTCGTCGGTGTTGCTGTCGTCGGTCTTGCTGTCGTCGGTCTTGCTGTGGTCAGCGTTGTCGGTCATGCCGACTGGAGTAACCGTTGTCCAGCGGCTTCAACCGCCGGGCACGGTGCGGGAGCTAGGCGGTCCGAACTTCCTCCGGCTGAACGTGCTCGGCCGGCTGGTCGGAGGCAGGCCTGCGGATGAAGAACGAGGCCGCCACCGCGACGAGGGAGACGACGCCGCCGCACAGGAACGCGGTGTGGATGCCGTCCTGGCTGGCGGCGGTCTCCGCGACACCGGACGCGACGCGCGAGGCCGCTGTCGTGGACATGACGGTCACGAACAGTGCGGTACCGGCGGCACCCGCCAGCTGCTGGAGGGTGTTGAAGATAGCGCTGCCGTGCGAGTAGAGGTGCTTCGGCAGCGATCCCAGCGACGACGTCATCAGCGGCGTCATGATCGTGGCGAGACCGACCGACAGGACACAGTGGATCGCGACGACCATCGGGAGCGAGGACTCGGCGTCGAGCAGGGTCATCGCCCAGAGAGCGGCGCTGACGATCATCGCACCGGGAATGACGAGCGGCCGCGGGCCGATTCGGTCGAACGCGCGTCCGACGAACGGCGCCAGCAAGCCCATCGTCAGACCGCCCGGCAGGAGCATCAGACCGGTGGTCAGCGTGTCGAGCCCGAGGATGTTCTGCAGGTACATCGGCAGCAGAATCAACGCACCGAACAGCGCCATCATGCTGATCATCAGCATGCCGAGGCCGATGGTGAACGTCGGTGTCGAGAACGGCCGCATGTTGAGCAGTGCACGCTCCGAGTCCTGACGCGCGATCTGTCGCATCACGAAGATGGCCAGTGCGACGACGCCGACCGTCAGCGGAACCCACACGGGGATCGACGATCCCTCGGCCGAGTGGCCGATGCTGCTCAACCCGTAGACGAGTCCACCGAATGCCAGCGCGGACAGTACGACGGACAGTCCGTCGAAGGACGGCCTGCTGGTCGGCGTCACGTTCTTGACCAAACCGACGCCGATGCCGAACGCGATCAACGCGATGGGCAGTACGAGCCAGAACATCCAGCGCCAGTCGAGCGCGTCGAGGATGACGCCGGAGATCGTCGGACCGACGGCAGGGGCCACCGCGATGACGATGGAAATGACGCCCATCATCTTTCCGCGCTCGTGGGCAGGGACGAGGTTGAGGACGGTGTTCATCAGCAGCGGGAGCATCAGAGCGGTACCGCTGGCCTGGACGATGCGGCCCACGAGCAGCAATTCGAAGCCGGGAGCCGACGCCGCCAGCAGAGTGCCGACGGTGAACAGCGTCATCGCGGCGACGAACACCTGGCGCAGGGTGAAGCGCTGGAACAGGTACCCGGTTGTCGGTATGACGACGGCCATGGTGAGCATGAAGCCGGTGGTCAGCCACTGCGCGGTCGTTGCGGTGATGCTCAGGTCCACCATCAACCGCGGCAGCGCGACACTCATGATCGTCTCGTTGAGGATCATGACGAATGCCGCGACCACCAGGACGCCGATGAGCAGCTTCCCGCCCGGCGGCAGCTGTGAGGCTTCGTTCTTGTTCGGCGAAGTATCCATCGCGTCTGTCTGCATGTTCAGTGATTCCTCGAAGTGTGGCCGACGTTCTTGTTGACAGTGTGCGGCGAACTGACAGTGACTGTCAACTTGGAATGGACTGGTATGTTGAAGGCAACAGAAAGGGTGACGCGGAGATGAACGATGCGGGTGAGGCGTCGGCACAGTCCGATCACGCGCCGCCGGTTCTCGATCTGAGGGAACGACGGCGGCGCGAGACCCGGCTGGACATCAACCTGGCCGCGCTCGACTTGTTCGAGCAGCGTGGAGTGGCGGCAACGACCGTCGACGAGATCGCCAAAGCGGCAGGCGTGTCGCCCAGTACGTTCTTCCGTCAGTTCAAGACGAAGGAAGAGTCGATCCTGTCGGTGGATCTCGATCTGGACGCCGAGATCGAGCACTGGCTCGAGCACACCGACGCAGGCGACATCGACATCGCCGGGATGGAGGCGATCTACGAGCGCGCTGCGCTACGGCTCGTCGGAGCCTCGGAGGAAACGAAGAGCCGGGTGCTGCGTGCGCGTCGACTCATCAACTGTGACGCACACCTGCGGGCTACCGCGATCGCGATGGACGCAACCACGCTGTGCCGCCTGGCCGATTCCCTGACGAGCAAGCTGGAGGGCACGCAGTCACGCTCGTTCGCACGGCTGATGGTGGAGAGTGCGGGGATGACGTTGCGGATCGCGTTCGACGAGTGGGCCACCCGCGTCGACGCCGGCGAGGAAGCCGATCTTGCCGAGATCTACAGAACTACGCGCGGTGAACTGCGACAGGTCATCGGGCGGCAATAGTCTTCTACACATGATCGATAATCTGCGGAGCCGCATCGTTCGGACGGCTGCGTACCGGCGCCTGTCCACCCGGGCGAGCGGACCGCTGACCCCCACCCGCGCTGCCGCGAGACTGTCCGCGTACGTCTACGGAAACATTCTCGTGTTGACCGCGGTGGTTGCAGCGTCGCCCGCGAGTATCGACGACGGTGACGCGTTTCTTCTCGTGCTCGCAACCGCGTCGACGACGTTCGTCGCCCATGTGTTCGCCGAAACCGTCGCGCGCAGCAACATTCCCGAGTCCGTGCACGGGTCGACGGACAACGAGAAGAAGCAGACGGTGATCGACGAAATTCGGGACGCCGTCCCCATCGCGTCGTCCGGCACCGTTCCGGCGGTGATCCTGGCCCTCGCGTGGCTGTGGATCCTGCCGACGTTCTGGGCGCAGCTCATCGCAGGCGGGGTCGTGGTGTTCCGAATCGCGACGCTTCAGATCGTCGCTCAGCGGCTGCGCGGCCAACCCCTCACGTTCAAGGTGTTCGTCGCCGGTTTGGTGACTGCGGCTCTCGCCGCCGTCATCGTGTTCCTGAAGGTCTACACCTCGCACTGAAGTGTCAGTGTCAGGGTCAGTGTCAGTGTCAGGGTCAGGGTCAGGGTCAGGCCAGGTCGACACGGGAGAGCGGCTCGTCACCGTCCAGGACTCGCAGAATGTCCTCAGCTGCAGAGCGACTGGCGACTGCGCGTGCCTGCGCAGTCTGGCCGGCGAGGTGCGAGGTGACCACCACGCTCGGAAGCTCGCGTAGCGCACTGCCGGCCGGCAACGGTTCGATGTCCACCACATCGAGCCCTGCCCCGGCGATCACCCCCGAGTGCACCGCATCCGCCAACGCGTCCTCGTCGACCAGAGAACCTCGGGCGGTATTGATCAGCGAAGCAGTGCTTTTCATGATCGCCAGCTCTCGAACGCCGATCATGTGAACGTTCCCGGCTGTCGGTCGCACGTGCAGCGACACGAAATCGGACTCGCGAAGAACCTCGTCGAGGCCGCAGTACTGCACCGGTCTCGTCGCGTCCGGGTACGACGTGTGAACCAGGACTCTCATTCCGAAACACGCGGCGAGCTCGGCCAGACGTGACCCGCTCGGCCCGAATCCGACGATCCCCAGCGTCGAACCGCGCAATTCGACGGTGTCGTGGCGAGGCCAACCGCCGCTTGCCACTCCGGCGAGCGTCTCGCCGACGCGTCGGGCGCACATCGAGACCAGCATGAACGCCATCTCGGCGACGGCGTTGCTGTTGGCCCCCGGTGTGTTGCACACGGCAATTCCTCGTCGCGAGGCCGCGTCCACGTCGATGGTGTCGTAACCCACCCCGCTGCGCGCGATGACGGTGAGATCAGGTGCTGCGTCGATCATCTCGGCCGTGATCGGTTCCCCCGCCACGAGGGCGGCGTCGGCGACGGAGAGCAGCGAGGCCATCTCACCCGGAGGGCGCGGACCGCGTGACGGGCTGTGGACGGTGGTGTGCCCACGGCCGCGAAGAAGGCGGTCGACGTCGTCACCCGGTTCGAGATAGTCGGTGGTGATCAGAATCCGTGCCATGCTCAGTGCCCGCTGACGTCCGACGCGAGGAGAGCATCCTTCACCGCGGCGCCGAGGCCGGCGGTGGTCCCCGTGCCACCCAGATCCGGTGTTGCGTAGGAGCCGTCGGCCAGAACGGACTCGACAGCACGCAGAACCGCGGCGCCTGCCTCGGGCTCGCCGAGGTGCTCGAGCATCAGCGACGCGCTCCAGATCTGCCCGATCGGATTGGCGATGCCTTGTCCGGCGATATCGGGGGCAGAACCGTGCACCGGCTCGAACAGGCTCGGAAACGTCCTCTCCGGGTTGATGTTCGCGCTCGGAGCGATCCCGATCGTGCCGGTGCACGCCGGACCCAGATCGGACAGGATGTCGCCGAACAGATTGCTGGCGACGACCACGTCGAACCAGTCCGGATGCATGACGAAGTTCGCGGTCAGAATATCGATGTGGTACTTGTCCACTCGCACATCGTCGTACCCGGCGGCCATCTTCTCGACGCGTTCGTCCCAGTACGGCATGGTGATGGAAATGCCGTTGCTCTTCGTCGCCGAGGTCAGGTGTCTCGCCGGCCGCTGCTGAGCGAGGTCGAAGGCGTACTTCAGGATTCGATCGACCCCGGTCCTGGTCATGACGGTCTCCTGGATGACCGTCTCCCGGTCCGTGCCCTCGAACATCGTGCCGCCGATGCTCGAGTACTCACCTTCGGTGTTCTCGCGGACGACGTAGAAGTCGATCTCACCAGGCTCGCGTCCGGCCAGAGGGCTTGTCACACCCGGCATCGACTTGACCGGCCGAAGGTTGACGTACTGATCGAACGTGCGACGAAACTGCAGGAGGCTGCCCCACAACGACACGTGATCCGGCACCACATCCGGCCACCCGACCGCGCCGAAGAAGATGGCGTCGAAGCGATTCAGTTGATCGAACCAGCCGTCGGGCAACATCTTTCCGTGGGCGGTGTAGTACTCCGCACTCGCGTAGTCGAACTCCTCGATGTCGAGCGTGAAGTCGAACGTCGACGCGGCCGCCTGCAGAACCGCGAGACCCTCGGGAACCACTTCCTTGCCGATTCCGTCTCCGGCGATGACAGCGATTCTGTGCGTGGAACCCATCGAGCGGTCCTCCTGGTGTCGGTCTGTAGGTGAACGTTCGGTTCGACAGTAATTCGCAAGAAGCCGCGGTGAAAGGGCGCAGGAGGCAAAGTATTCTTTCCTCGGAAGAAAGAAAGGCGTCTGATGCAGAAGGATGATCTGGGATTCTTCGAGGTAGTGGCCAGGTCGGCCAGCCTCACCGCGGTCGGCCGCGAGCTGGGGGTGTCCGTCTCGTCGGTCAGCAAGCGTCTCGCCCAGCTCGAATCCAGATTGGCGGTACGGCTCGTCCATCGCAGTACCCGCCGGCTCACGTTGACTCCGGAAGGCGAGCGATATGCACGCGGTGCCGCGGCCATATCAGCCGACGTGGCCGAGTTGGAGGAATCCATCAGCGGCCACTATGCGGAGCTGCGTGGGCGCCTGCAGGTTCACTCGTCGGTCGGACTGGGGCGGGCCCACATCGCTCCCCTGATGGCGGAATTCGTGGCGTTGCATCCGAGACTCGAGGTGGACGTGGAACTCTCCGCAACACCTCCGGCGGCATCGAGGACGCCGTACGACCTCTCCATTCGGGTTGGTGCACTACAGGATTCGAGGTCGACCGCCAAGCGGCTGGCGCGCAGCCGTCGAATCGTGGTCGCCTCACCCGGCTACGTCGCCGAGCATGGATTTCCTCGGACCGTCGAAGAAATACGCCGGCACAACTGCATCGTGCTTCGTCAGGACGAGGGTGACTTCGCGTTGTGGCGATTCGGCGTCGGGGCCGACGAGACGGCGCTGCGGGTCTCGGGCAACATGACGAGCAACGACGGGGACGTCACCACCGCGTGGTGTGTGGAGGGACGTGGTCTGCTGATGCGATCGCTGTGGCACGTCGGTCCGATGCTGCGTGACGGCACGCTGGTGCAGGTTCTTCCGGACATCGCCACCCCCGACGCGGATATTCACGCTGTGTACTCGGCGGCTCCCCAGGTTCCGCGACGAGTGCGTGCGGCCGTCGACCATCTTCGCGAACACCTGCCGCCGCGCCTGTCCGCATGAAACTGCTGAAGACGTAGATAATGGACCGATGCGGTCGCGGCAGAAGGTCCTCAACGCAACGTTGCGTCTGATCGAGGACGGTGGATTCGAAGGAGTCAACGTCGCCGCGGTCGCCAGTGCCGCGGGGGTCTCACGGCAAACCGTCTACAGCATCTTCGGGTCCCGCGAAGAGGTCGTGTCGCAGGCGGTGGCCAGCCTGGTGTTGGAGATTCTGGGCGGTATTCGAGTGAGGCTCGAATCCGCCGGGTCCGTCGCGGAGTTCGCGACGGAAATGATCGTTTCCGGGCGTGACGCGTTTCGGTCCAATCCGGTGCTCGCGGCGCTTCTGGTGGCCGAGCAGGGAAACCCGGTCTTCGACTACGGCATGATCGCGCGCGCCAAACCTGTTGCGAAGCAGTTCTTCGTTTCGCTCGTGGATCGCGGAATGGTCGACGAACACTACCTTGACGAGATCGTCGAGATCACCGTGCGCCTCGGGTTGTCGGTGATCGTTTTCGACAGTGATGCGGTGCGTACGGATGAGTTGCTCCGCGAGTTCCTCGGCAAGTGGCTCGAACCCGCGCTCGAACGGCTGACCTGACGCCGTTACCGAGGGAAACCTTGACACTTCTCCGCTGCGGTGTCTAGTTTTGGGTCCACTCAGCCCGAAGTGGCTGCAGTTTCCTACGGGGTGGGGGTGGGCTCGATGCCGACTGTGAGTCGCAGAACGTTCTTGACCGGGGCAGGGGTCGCCGTAGCGGGCGCCGCGCTGGGAGGTGGCCGAGCCGGTGCACGGTCGAAGGTGAACCGGGTGCCCCTCGTCCGGGAGGACCACCGCGCCGTCGTCGTGGGGTCCGGATTCGGTGGCGGCGTCGCATCGCTGCGCTTGGCGGAGGCCGGTGTGCCGGTGACGGTGCTCGAGCGTGGAATGCGCTGGCCGACCGGCCCGAACTCCGAGACGTTCCCGCACGCGGCCAACCCGGACAAACGCATCTTGTGGCACAGGTCCAACCCGCAGCTGTTCGGGAGACCGCTCGCATTCGATCCGTACGCAGGCCTCCTCGAAGCCGTCGTCGGAGACAACATGACGGCTCTGTGCGCAGCCGGCGTCGGAGGCGGGTCCCTTGTGTATCAGGGTATGACGCTGCAACCCGCGGAACACGTCTTCGACGCCAACTTCCCGGACGGGCTCGACTGGAAGACCCTCGACCGCGTGCACTACCCGCGCGTGGCACGCATGCTCGGACTGGCCACCGCGCCGGACGAACTGATCGACAGCCCCAACTACCAGGCCGCGCGAGTGTTCGCACAGAACGCTGTGCGAGAGGGTTTTCCGGTGTCGAAGATCCCGATGCCGATCGACTGGAACTACGCGCTCGCAGAACTGCGCGGAGAAATGGCCCCGTCGTACACCAACGGCGACGGAGCTCTCGGTGTCAACAACGGCGGAAAGAACTCTGTCGACGTCACTTACATTGCCGCAGGGGAGGCGACGGGGCTCGTCACCGTGGAAGTTCTCCACGAAGTCCGCGATGTGGAGCGAGCGCCGGACGGTAGATGGACCCTCTACGTGGACCGGACGGACCCGTCGGGTGTGGTGCTCGAGAACAAGATTCTGACGACCGACACGCTCGTGATGGCCGCAGGAAGCACCAACACCACCAAGCTGCTGCTGCGGGCGTCCGCGTCGGGCCGTATCCCCGATATGCCGGATGCACTCGGTGAGGGATGGGGCACCAACGCAGACCGCATCTACGTGTGGACGGACATCGCGAACGGGTTCGGACCGCAGCAGGGAGGACCGGTCGTCTACGGAAGTTTGCAGTGGGACGATCCGCATGCCGCCTTCACGATCATCCAGGCGTCGTTCCCGCCGCTCGGACTGGACGGCAGAAGCACGACGATGGTCGGGTACGGCGTCAGTGCAGGCCGCGGAAGGTTCGAATACGACAGCGCCGTCGACGACGCGGTACTGCGATGGCCGTGGGAGGGCGACTCGGGTATTCAGTTGTCGAAGATCGGGCCGGCTGCACACAGGTTGGCCGGTCCATCGGGTCTGCTCACCGACACCAACGCCCTCGTGCCGACCACTTGGCATCCACTCGGCGGCGCCAACATGGGTTCGGTGTGCGATCTCGAGGGTCGTGTCCTCGGGCAGCGTGGACTGTACGTTCTCGACGGGGCGCTTCTCCCTGGCAATGCGGCCGCCTGCAATCCGTCGATGACCATCGCAGCCATCGCAGAACGCGCCCTCGACCGACTGGTCACCGAGGACGTCGGCACGATCATCTAGCGTCCCGAGCGCAGAGCATTCAGAAGGGCGCCCGGTAGTTTCGTGTTTCTCGGGCTGCGATGACCGTTCGATGCTCGACGAACATGCGCCGAATGAACGTGGCGTCCTCCCGGTCCTGGGTGTCGGTCATCCGCGCGATGTCGCCGAGCGAGGGGATGCGAATGGTGCCGTCGGCCATCGGGGAATTCATGTCGGCGACTTTCGCCCACGTCGAATCGGTGACGGAGATGTGCATCTCCCACCATGTCGGCTCGTACAGTGCGTCGGAGGGCACACGCTCCAGTGCCGCTGCAGTGTCTGCTCTGTCGGCGGACATGGGTTGCGCCGAGTCGTCCAGATCGCATGGGTCGACGACGTAGCCCATGCCGTTCTCTCGGTCCGAGTTCCATGTCCACGATTCAGGCCGCATGCGGTGTTTCGATGTATGTCGGAACGTCGCGGGCACCACGACTGTCCCGAAGGTCGACGGTGTGATGTGGCGCAGGCCCGACGTCGACACCCAGTAGATCGCGTCGCCGGCCAATACCGCAGCGGTCCACAGCTTCAGTGTCTTCGCTTGATGGTGGTATTTGCACAGGGGCTGCAGGTTGGATCGAACGGTCCATCCGCCTGCGATGGGATCGTTGTGGTCGAACGGTACGACGTGGTCGATTTCGCACCGTTCGGACGGCACACTGCACCCAGGAAATGTGCATGTGCAGTGCGTAGCTCGCGTGAGTGCGACAAGCTCGGCCGACGGCCTGTACGTCAGCGCGCCAGGTGGCGGCTCGAGGAAACCGCCATGGCCGTCGGGGTGTATTCCGCGGGTCAACGATGAATCCTGCGCCGACGCGGACAGGAAGTCCTGTATGTACTTCGACAGATCGATGTCGCGGTGTCGGACCTTCGACGACGTCGTTCTGCCGGCAGAAGCGGATTCCCGTGAAGGTAGCGGAGCTGCCGACCGGATCTTGCCTCGGCGCAGCAGCCGCACAGCGCGCGGACCTTCCGATTCGCCGCCGCCCGAAGGTACCCGCGGTACAGGGCCGGACGGAACATGAGGGCCGGACGGAACATCAGGGCCGGAGGGAACATCAGGGCCACCCGAATCACCGGGGCCACCCGAATCGCCGGGGCCGCCGTTGTCGCTGTTCCCGTCGGTGTCGCTGTCACCGTCGTTGCCGTCGGTGTTGTGTTGCGGCGAGGCCTCGTCGGACTCGACCCGGGCTTCGGCGGTGCGATCGGTTGCAGCGGTCGCGTGGTGCGCGGCGTCGAGAAGTTCGGTCAACAGGATCTGCCACTGGGCACTGCCGGCGATGTGTCGTGCGATTTCAGGGTCGAGAACGGTTCCGTCTCCGAGGGTCGCGGGTTCGTTGGTCAGCCCCAGCAGTGTCTTGATGTCGATCATGATCTGGAGCAGGTGGGGGCGACGATCCTTGTGGACTCGCTCGGTGCTGCGGACAGGGCACTCTGCTCGACCGCACGTGCAGAGGATGTAGTCCTCGCGGTGGAAGAGGGCCAGCAGTGCGAATCCTCGGAGCTGCTTCTTGGTCCGCGGATCACGGGAGCACACTGTCCCGATCAATTCTTCCAGAATCGAGTTGCATTCCGCGCCTTCGAGAGTGGACATCTTGGCAATGAGGGTGGCCGTACCGTCATCGCCTCGCTTCACCTCGGCGCAGCGCTCCTCGGATTCGGTTGCTTTCCGAGCGGCGGAGGCTTCGGCGGCATCGTGCTCGAACCAGGCTCGCCAGATGTTCTCCTTGAGTGCTCTGGTGTTCATGCGCAGCGCGGCCGACAGTATGGACTCCTCCAACGCCGCGACCGTGGTATCGCTTGCCTTCTCCAGGGTGAGTGCGATTGCCCGGGCGCGTGGGTAGTCCAAGTCGCCCTCGTCGAAGGCCGCGGAGACCCGAGGTAGGCGCCACGCGAGTTGCGCACCGACGGTCAACAGGTCACGGGTCATCATGCGGGACAGGGACAATGCGACGGCGGCCTCGCATTCGACCGTGCGCCTGGCCAACGCGATGTCGGCTTCGTCCTCTCCTAAGTGATGTACGTCCATCTCCGTTGCGAATCTGAGTTCGGTCAAGTCGTGTACGGAACGGACCACCGCGGCGGCGCACCTGTTCTCGGCCCGGCGGGCATCTGCAAGTAAGGACAGCGCTGTCGCCGCGGCTGCATCGGCAGCCGCGCGAATCTCTCTGGTCGTGCCCCCCTGCATCCCCATGCCACAAGTCTAATCGAACATCCGTTCGAACACAAGGTTCCGTGCTGCCGCCGCAGGACATGCGAACGCTGTACGACAGGCGCGGCGGTGTCACAATATGGAAGACATATTGTTGCTACAACTACGGGCGGTGCTCGATGACTGCGGAACGCGAGCCCGCTGGGGCGCTGGTGGGGCGAGACGCGCTGGCTGCGTCGATCACCCGCATGGTGACGAATCCGGGCGCGGGCGATCGGATGTTCTGGCTGCTGGGTGAGGCCGGGATCGGCAAGAGCACTCTTCTCCGGCATGCGCGTGCCGTCGCCGAGGACGCCGGTGTTCGAGTGCTGCAAGCCTCAGGCGTGGACGCCGAGACCCAGCAGATGTTCTCCGGACTGCAGCAGTTGTTGTGGCCGGTCATGGCGTATGCCGACCGTCTGCCCGAAGCAATTCGAATCCCACTCGACGAGATGCTGGGTCGCGCGCCCCTGCCCGCCATGGTCGACATGTACGCCTGCAGGCACGCGGTACTCCACCTCCTCGAAGTGCTCGCCGCGGAGTCACCCCTCGTGCTGCTTCTCGACGACGCGCACCTGCTCGACCGTGATTCGCTCGACATCGTCGTCTACGCAGTTCGGCGGGTGGCCGGTCCGATGACCACGCTGTGCAGCTCGAGAGGTCACCGTATTCCCGACGGCGTCGATCCTGGCGTCGCCGCGGCGGAGGTCCCCAGTCTCACCGACGCAGAGTCCGCCGTGTTGTTGGACCGTCAGCCCATGACACCGTCGCGCTCTGCACGACTCGAGATCATTCGTCAGGCAGAGGGAAATCCTCTGGCGATCATCGAGTTCGGCCGTGCCGTCGTCCGGTCGGGCGTCGACCTGTCGGCCAGTACGGGCGACGACCGGGTTCGTCGGGTGCAGTCGCTGTTCTCCCTTCGAATCGCCGACCTGACGCCGCAGACCCGAAAGTTGTTGCTTTACGCGGCGTCTGGATCCGGATACGAGTCTCTGGACATCATCACCGCGGCTGCAGGGTTCGGCGGCGATCTGTCGGTGTGGAGGGAAGCGGAACAGTCCGGTCTCGTTGTGATCGACGGCCGTGCCGTACATTTCACGCATCCGCTGGTCCGCTCCGCAGCCTATTCCGACTGCAGTGTGGACCAGCGCCGCGCCGCACACGAGGATTTCGCTGCTCGACTGGTCGACGACCCGCCATGCCGGGCGTGGCATCGTGCTGCGGCCGCGGACGGCGTGGACGAATCGGTGGCCGCGGAACTGGAAGGCGCCGCCGAACTGTCTCACCGCCGAGGAGGGTTCTTCGAGGTCGCACGTGCGTTGGAACGGGCTGCGCAAATCTCTCCGGCGCCGGACAAAGCGGCGTTGCGATACGCCAGTGCTGCACACGCTGCCTACATGGCGGGCGATCCGCAGTGGGGACTGGCGTTGGCTGCTCAGGTTCGCCGAGCAACGACCTCGCCCGAGATTCGCAGTGCGGCAGCGCTTCCGACTGCCTCGATACTGCTGCAAACAGCGAAGCCGGACGAGGCGTTCGACGTGGTGCGTCGCACGTTCTCGGAGTACACACCGACGGACGAAAGTCTCACTCTGGCGCTGTTGTTCACTGCGCTCGGCGCGGCGCATTTCAGTGGCGGAGAGTGGCGAAGGACCGCATTGTCCAGTCTCGCCGAGGCGATTCCCGCACCGAGCGCCGGCGGTAAGGTCTCCTCGGAAGGGCGCGACCTTCTGTCGCCGATGCCGGATGCGGCGAAGGAAGCCGTCAGGCAGCTGATTGCCGAGTACTCGACGAGCACCCTCGGGGCGGAGGCTCGCGTAGCCCTCGACGAGACCTCGTCCATCGCAGCCAAGATCTCGTACCTGCTGGCGGAAGGGACGAGGGCATACCTCAGCGAGAACAGCGTCGACGCCCTGTCCTACTTCGGACGAGGAATCGAATCTCTGCGTGAGGTAGGAAGTCTCGGAGCCGGGGCGATGGGGATGGCTGCATTCCTGGGTGCCCTTGTCGACACCGGCCGGTGGAACGAGGTGGACAAAGCTGCCGAGGAGGCATCCGAGGTGGCGACGGTGGGCAGGATGGCGCTCGTCGAAGCGATCGTCGAAATCCACCGTGGCACCATCGAGACTCACCGCGGCAACGTGGATGTCGCGAAAGGACACCTGGCCCGGGCGGCGACACTGTTCGAGCCGCGAGCGAACGGTGCGCTGACGGTCGATCTGACGCGGGCCCGTTCGTTCCTCGCCTGTGTGAACGGTGATTTCGCGAGCGCGTACGAGCGACTGCGAGGTGTCTTCGAGGACGACGGCACGCCGCTGCACAGCATCCAATCGGTGCTCGGTATCGCGGACCTGGCATGGGCTGGTGCAAGGAGCGGGCAACAGGCGTCGGCCAGGCGGTTCGTGACAGCCATCGGGCGTGCGATCGGGTCGAAGCCACCGGCCAGGATCAGGCTGCTTCGGCACCTGGCTGCCGCGCTGGTGAGCGAAACCACCCGCGGCGCCGAACGTCATTACCGGACGGCAGTTCTCGATCCGGACGGTGGTCAGTGGCCGGTCGAGCGTGCACGTGCTCAGCTTCACTACGGCGAATGGCTGCGGCGCAACCGCCGTCCTACCGACGCCAGGCCACAGTTGGCAGCGGCGTTGGACACGTTCGAATCCGTCGGCGCGCGGACGTTCGCGGACATCGCTCGGGCGGAACTGCGGGCAGCAGGCGGCACTCGCGGATCGACGTCGACGACGACGGACGGGTGGGCGTCGCTGACTGCTCAGGAACAACACATCGCGACCCTCGCCGCGGAAGGCCTGACGAACCGCCAGATCGGCGAGCAATTGCACCTCTCACCACGCACGATCGGCTCGCACCTGTATCACGTGTATCCGAAGCTCGGAGTCAGCAAGCGTCACGAACTGCGGGGGATGATCGACCGGGCAGCACGCTGACCTGACCGATCGGGTAGTTCGGTCCAGCGGACGGGCGGTTCGGAGTGAAATCCCTTGTCGCCGATCACGTCGAACCCTCAGAGTGAGCGTAGTCACACCGACTCACCAGGAGGATCCGATGGCAATCGAGCTCAACCAGATCTGGGACTTCCCGATCAAGGAATTCCACCCCTTCCCACGCGCGCTTCTCGGAGTGGGCGCACACGACATCATCGGCGTCGAGGCGAAGAACCTCGGATTCAAGCGTTCGCTGCTGGTCACCACCGGACTCCGCGGTTCGGGCATCATCGAAGAACTCATCGGCAAGATCGAGTACCAGGGTGTCGAGGTCGTCCTGTACGACAAGGTCGAGTCGAACCCGAAAGACTACAACGTCATGGACGCTGCTGCCCTCTACCAGAAGGAGAAGTGCGACAGCATCATCTCCGTCGGTGGTGGCTCGAGTCACGACGCAGCCAAGGGCGCTCGCATCGTGATCGCCCACGACGGACGCAACATCAACGAGTTCGAGGGCTTCGCCAAGTCCACCAACAAGGAGAACCCCCCTCACATCGCGGTATCCACCACCGCCGGAACGGGTTCGGAGACGTCCTGGGCATACGTGATCACCGATACCTCGGACATGGACAATCCGCACAAGTGGGTCGCGTTCGACGAGGCATCGATCGTCACCGTCGCCATCGACGATCCGCTGCTGTACTACACCTGCCCCCAGCACTTCACCGCCTACTGTGGGTTCGACGTGTTGGCCCACGGCAGTGAGCCTTTCGTGTCCCGGTTGGACTTCGCTCCGTCGCTCGGCAACGCCTTGTACTCGGTGGAGCTCGTGGCGAAGAACCTCCGCGAAGCCGTGTACGAGCCGCGCAACCTGAAGGCCCGCGAGGGAATGATGAACGCGCAGTACATCGCCGGACAGGCGTTCAACTCCGGTGGTCTGGGCATCGTGCACTCCATCTCGCACGCGGTCAGTGCCTACTTCGACTCGCACCACGGTCTGAACAACGCCATTGCGCTGCCCCGCGTATGGGAGTACAACCTGCCCTCGCGGTACGAACGCTACGCACAGATGGCAGGGGCTCTCGGCGTGGACACCCGCAATCTCACGACGGTACAAGCTGCCGACGCCGCTGTGGAGGCCGCGATTCGGCTGTCGAAGGACGTGGGCATCCCCGACAACTTCGGTGAGGTCAACACCAGGCTCTACGACAAGAACCGGATGAACACCGGCAAGTACGCCGGCCGCGGCGAGGTCATCCCCGGCGACGAGAAGACGGTGCTCAAGATTTCCGAGCACATCCAGGGAGACTGGTGCACCCCGGGCAACCCTCGCGAGGTCACCGTCGACTCCATGATCCCCGTCGTCGACCACGCCATCAACAAGGCTTACTGAGCGCAGGAGAGAATTACCATGACATCGGCCGGCCTGGAGGCATGCAGTGAACCGATCTTCTCGACCAGTGCGGACACCGTCCGTGACGGGCTTCGCGAGACGGGATACATCTCGGGGGACGATCTCGCCGTCGTAGTCCATCTCGCGATCGCCCTGGATCGACCATTGCTGCTCGAAGGGCCGGCCGGTGTCGGCAAGACCGAATTGGCCAAGGCGCTCGCCGTCGCAGGCGGGCGCAGGCTGGTGCGGTTGCAGTGCTACGAGGGACTGGACGACAACCGCGCCCTCTACGAATGGGATTACGCCAAACAGCTTCTGCACGTACAGATGCTGCGCGACCGCATCGGCTCCGAACTCGCGGCGGTCGAGAGCACCGAGGAAGCGTCGCAGATACTGGCGGACACGGACT
Source organism: Rhodococcus sp. NPDC057297 (assembly GCF_042667435.1). NCBI lineage: Bacteria > Bacillati > Actinomycetota > Actinomycetes > Mycobacteriales > Nocardiaceae > Rhodococcus > Rhodococcus sp. NPDC057297. Next base: position 1,215,928 of record NZ_JBHUZE010000001.1, read on the forward strand.
TCGGCCTGTACTCGGAGAAGTTTCTCGCGGTGCGGCCACTCCTCGACGCCATACTGTCCGAGGAACCCGTCGTACTCCTCATCGACGAGGTCGACCGAACCGAGGAATCCATGGAGGCGATGCTCCTGGAAATCCTCGCGGAGAAACAGATCACGATCCCCGAAGTCGGAACCTTCGTGGCCAGGACCGATCCGTGGGTCATACTCACCTCCAACGACACTCGCGAACTGTCCGCTGCGTTGAAACGTCGCTGCCTGCACTTCTCCGTCGGCTACCCGACGCCCGAACGCGAACGTGAGATCGTGTCCTCCCGGGCCCCCGAAGTGGAGGACGCCACCGTCGCCGACGTCGTCGAACTCGCCAGGTCCCTGAGGGAACTCCCGCTGCGCAAGAGTCCATCGGTCTCCGAGGTCATCGACGCAGCCCGCGCCGCGATGATCCTGAAGGATCACGACACCGAACGCACGCGAGAGATCCTGCTGGCAGCTCTTCTCAAGTACGGAAGCGACGTCGAGCTGGTTCGTGGACGAGCACAGGCGCCTGCCCCGGACACATCCGACGAGCCGCGCGCGACCGTCGCCTCCCGCCCGCCCAACACCACCACCGCGGCGTTTCGAGGCACCGGCGGCCGCGACCCTCGCACGAGCGGCGTGGGGTTCGGAATCCGAAAGAAGTGAGTGCCGTGTCCGGTCTCGGTCGCCGAAGCACACCGGCCTACGTACTCGACGTCGTCGCAGCGGTGTTCGGCCGCCTGCTTCGTCGTCACGGTGTATCGGCGTCGCCTGCCGAAGTGATCGAGGTGCGTAGAGTTCTCGGTCTCGTCGGCGTCGGTGAACTCCGAGTGCTCGAATCCGCGCTGCGCGCGACGTGTGCCAAGTACAGCTACGAGCAGGACGGATTCGACGCCGCGTTCGAGCGGCTGTTCCACCCCCGCCCGGTTACCGTGTTGGACGAGCGTCGGCCGACGCATGATTCGGGTGCCGACGGGGCGCCCACTACCCTCGAGATCTCGAACGACGACAGGGACACCGGCCGCTACGCGGACTACAACGAGAATGCAGCCGAAGTCGGTGACTTCTTCGATTCCCCCGAGGCGGACAAAGGATTCAATCCGCACAAGGACGACGACGACCTGTCCATCACCGGCGCGGACTCCAACCTTGCCGTCGACACCGAGAACGACAGCGGCAGAAGGGGCGTGTCCTTCACCGTCGACGTCGACCGCGCCGACTCCGCGACCGTCGGCGACCTCTCGTCGGCACAAGCGATGATCTCGCAAGGGACGCTGGCATGGGATGACCCGGAGGGCATTCTCCGTTGGCTCGACGCCTACGACCCCCACTCGCTCTACGGTGATCAGGGAGACGGTGAGCCGTTGACCGCGGCACAACTCGACAAGTTGGTCGACGCGGTGGAAGCGTTCGTCGACGCCATCGCAGGCCAGGATCGAACCGCAGACTCCCGAGACACGGCGACGGCGTCCGACGCACCCGAGTCGGACATTCCGTCGCGCGCCGAGGTGGGCGACGCGTGTCGAGAAGTGCTGCGCCGCATGCGTGGTACACCGCGACCTCGCCCACGTGAAGCCACGAACGGGCGACTGAACATGCGTCGGACGGTCCGGGCGAGCATGAGAACCGACGGGGTTCCTTTCCATCTGATGGTGGACAAGCCTGTGCCGGAACGAGTTCGACTCCTCGTTCTCGCCGACGTCTCGTTGTCGGTACGCCCGATCACCGCGTTCACTCTGCGGCTCGCGCAGGCGATGCGGCATCGGACCAGCAGGTGCACGGTGCTCGCCTTCGTGGACAATCCCGTCGACGTGACGGACCTGCTGGCGCGCAGTACCGGTGACGACGCGCTCGCATCGGTGCTCGCGGCACCCGAGTTGGACCTGGAGGCGAGCAGCGATTACGGCCGCACGCTCGAAGAGCTGTTGACGACGCACGGCTCCAAGGTCACCTCGCGCACCTCGGTCCTGATCGTCGGTGACGGCCGGTGCAACGGTCTGCCACCGCGGGTGGACAAATTGGAGGAACTGGCCAGGAAGGTGCATCGCCTGGCCTGGGTGACACCCGAGCACGAGAGGTATTGGTCGCAGGCCTCGTGCGCCATGAGCGAGTACGCCGAGGTGTGCAACGGCGTCGTGACGGCCAGGGATGCGCGTCAGTTGATCGAGAGGGCGCCCGATTTGGGTAATGCTCTGCGCTGAGTTCAGTCGCACGACTGATGACCGAGCCGCACGGACACGGCACTGTGACGAGTATGAGCAAGCCTTGTGCAGTCGTGGGAGCAACCGGAGGTCAGGGAGGGGCGGTTGTCGACGCGCTCCTGGAACGGGGCATTCCGGTCCGGGCCCTGGTACGGCGCCTGTCCGCCCGCACCGACGCACTCCAGCAGCGGGGTGTGGAGATCAGAGAAGCGGACATCACCGATCGGTCCGCGACGACCGACGCGTTCACCGGTGTGGCCGGAGTGTTCGCAATGACCACTCCGTTCGAGGACGGGCCGGAGGCTGAGATCGCCCAGGGGCAGGCACTCGTCGACGCACTGGTGGCCGCGATCGTTCCCCACGTCGTGTTCTCGTCCGTTGCCGACGCGGATCGATCCACGGGAATACCGCACTTCGAGACGAAGGCCAGGACGGAAGCGATTCTGCGAGCGTCCACCGTGCCGTTCACCATCGTCGGCCCCACCTACTTCTACGACAACATGCTGGGCGGCATCGAGGACGTTCGACGTGGACGACTCGACCTACCGCTACCGGTGGACACCCCGTTGCAGCAGATGTCCCGCCGCGATCTCGGTCGATTCGTCGCGCTCGTGTTGTCCGATCCGTCCCGATTCCTCGGCGCCCGAATCGATCTGGCGTCCGACGATCCGACCCCCGCCCAGATGGCCGCTGCGCTCGGGGCAGTCCTCGGTACCGCCGTCACCGCGCACTCGTACGACGCCGCCGCGATCTCGTCGCCGGACATGCGCGCGATGTTCCAGTTCCTGACCGATACCGGGTACGACGCGGACATCGACGGTCTGCGCCGCGAGTACCCGGAGGTCGGCTGGCAGAGGTTCACGGACTGGGTGGCGGAACTGAGGTGACTGGGGTAACTGGGGTGACTGGGGTGACTGAGGTGACTGCACACGAGGGTTCCGCATGGGCGCCGTTGCGAAACTCGGTGTATCGCATGCTTTTTCTCGCTCAGCTCGTGTCCAACATCGGCGGCTGGATGCAGACCGTCGGGGCGCAATGGTTCCTCGTCGAACGAAGTGCGTCGACGACGGTGATCGCCTCGGTACAGACCGCGAGCCTCGCTCCGACGTTGCTGCTGGCGCTGTTCGCGGGAGTCCTCGCCGACGCACTGGATCGTAGGATCCTGCTTCTCGTGATCGGCGTCGCGTCGAGTGTCACGGCCGGCGTTCTCACGGTCCTCGCCTGGACGGGCACGCTGACCCCGATCGGTCTGCTGGCGTCGACCTTCGTCCTGGGGTGTTGGACGTCGCTGTCGGCACCGGCATGGCAGGCGATCCAGCCCGAGTTGGTTCCACGGGAACAGATTCCGGCAGCGTCCGCACTGGGAAGCGTGACGGTCAATGCAGCTCGCGCTGTCGGTCCCGCCATTGCAGGCGTGCTCGTCGCGTTCGCCGGGCCGACGTTCGTCTTCGGTCTCAACGCCCTGTCGTTCCTGGCCGTAGTCGGTGCGCTGCTGGGATGGAAGCGTCCCCGCACGGACAACTCCGGCCGCGAGCGACTCGGAGAATCGTTGCTGACAGGCCTTCGGTACGTCCGATCCGGGCCGATCGTCCGACGGATCATGGTCCGCTCGGCACTGTTCGCCTTCCCTGCGTCGGCGCTGTGGGCGCTTCTTCCGTCCATCGCGTCGTCCGTTCTGGACCTGGGCGCAATAGGGTACGGCGCGCTGCTGGGTGTCCTGGGTGTCGGGGCGGTGGCAGGCGTAGCACTGACACCCGCGCTGCGAGCCCGGTGGTCCGCCAACACACTTCTCGTCGTGTCGGCGGTGGCGTACGGCGCGGGAACCGCCGCCCTCGTGTGGTTGCCGATGTGGGTGGTGATCCCAGGTCTGGTGTTGGCCGGTATCGCGTGGATCACGACACTGACCGCATTGAACGCCGCCATTCAACTGTCGGTTGCGCACTGGGTCCGCGCCCGGGCGATGTCGGTCTATCTGCTGGTCTTCATGGGATCGCAGGCCGCCGGTTCCCTGATCTGGGGGTGGGTGGCGTCGACCATCGGTCTCGTCGACGCCGCGCTGGTGGCGACGGCATTGCTCGTGATCGTCGCCGCCAGCGTGGCCCTGCTGCCGCTGCTGCCGGACACCGGAACCCTCGACCGGACGGTGTCGACTGCATGGCCGACACCGACGGTGGTGTTCGAACCGGAACCGGACGACGGACCCGTCCAGATCACGGTGTCCTACACGGTCGAGGAAGCTCGACGAGACGCGTTCATAAGGGCGATGGCAGACGTCGGACGATCACGTCGACGCACCGGTGCGTTCTCGTGGCGGATGTATCGCAGCCTCGACAACCCGGAACTGATCCTCGAGCAGTTCCGCGTGCCGTCGTGGTCTCAGTACCGGCGCCAGCGCGACGAACGGTGGACCGGCTCCGACCACGAGGTCATCGCTGCGGCACTCACCCACGTTTTCGGCGGAGCGCCGGCAGGCGAAACCCACGCGGTCTGCCTCTCGGTCCGTCACCAACCGGCGGTCTCCACGGCAGCGCGGTGAGTCTGCTCCAGGAACCGGCGCACCGTGGCCGCGGGGTTGTCCGACTCGCGGACGAGGTGGTACGGCAGGACGTACTCGCCGAGCGTGGAGTCCCACCGGCCCGGCGCCTCGACCGCAGGGTGGGTGTCGTACCTGTCTGGATGCGGATAGGCGTAGGCGTAGAAGACGCCTTCCTCCGCTCCGCCCGGCCAGTAGCCTGCGCTGGAGACCTCGTCGCTGTACGCCTCGTGCATCACCCAGTCCGGGCAGTTGGGGATACCACCGGGATGAGTGGGCGCAGGTCGGCCGGAGAATCGCGTGACCGCCAGGTCGAACGCACCCCAGAAAAAATGTACGGGGCTCGACTTGCCGCGGAAATCGGCCCGGAACGCGGAGAACACCGAGTGCGCGCTGACAAGCGAACGCCAGAATGCCGACACCGCCTCCGCGTCGTAGGAACCGTGCACGGTGTCCTCGGCGAACGGCGTCGCGTCGGGCAACTCCACCGGCGTTCCGACGATGTCGACGTCGATCTTCAACGCGTCGAGATGCGCGGTGTACTCGGAGTAGAAGTCCGCGACGGTGCGCGGTTCCAGCTTCATGCGGCGCGAGCTGCCGTCGGTGACCTCGAAGATCAGTTCGTGAGCGAGGAAGTCGAACCTGATCTCGAGCCCTCGATCGCCGACGGGCATCAACGACGTCGTCAGGCCGCGGGCGTCGACGTACAGGGGCACACCCCACCAATGATTGACGGCCGGACCCAATGCCATTCGGGTCTTTCCGACGATCTGGGTCCAGAGTTGAACGGTGTCGCGGGTCTCGATCCACGAGTCCACCGGAAGTGACGGCCATGCGTCGTATTCGGGTTGCATGGCCATATCGTCCTGCACATCGACTCGAAAAACATCAGTACGTCGACTGACTACTTGTGTTCGCGCCGCTACTTGGATTGTTCATCCCGCTACTTGGATCCGCTGCGCCTGCTCCGGAAGGCATCGAGCCCGTTGCGCTGCAGAGTCCTCACCGCGGTGCGCCAGACGGATCGGTTCGGGTCCGGCTCGGACCCCGCACCGATCAGGTGCAGCTGGTCGGTGTGCCACTGCAGGTCGAGGGCGCCGTCGAGCGGCTTGGCGAACCTGCGCGGCAACCCGAGGCCGATCGCCGGCGACACGACGCTGTCGGCCCCGCCTCGAAGCAGCGCGTTGCCTGCGTCGGGTGTCACGGCGGCAGGTCGCCCGAGACCGACGACGTCGCACTCTCCCGACGCCACCGCGGCACCCATCGCCGACCGCGTGCGGAAGCCTCCGGTGACCGCGAGCGGAACGTCACCCGCGGCAGTGCGGACCTCGCGGGCATAATCCAGGAAGTACGCCTCACGCCGACGCGTACTGTCGGCCACCGACCGGCCCATCATCGCGGGCGACTCGTAGGTTCCACCGCTGATCTCGATCAGATCGATGTGCTCGTCGGCCAGATGTTCGACGACGAGGCGTGACTCTTCTTCGCCGAATCCGCCGCGTTGGAAATCCGCCGAGTTGAGCTTGATGCCGACGGCGAATCCGGGGGACACGGCCGTGCGGATGGCGCGGACCACGTCGAGTACGAACCGCATGCGGTTGTCGAGACTGCCACCCCATCGGTCTTCACGTCGGTTGGCCGACGGTGAGAGGAACTGCGAGACGAGGTAGCCGTGTGCCCCGTGGATCTGGACGCCGTCGAATCCGGCGGACTCGGCGACGAGTGCTGCGGTCGCGAATCGCTCGACGATGCCCCGAATCTCGTACTCCGTCATGGCGCGCGGTGCCGGGATGCCAGGAATACCGGGAGCGATCGCCGACGGCGCGATCGGCTTGGACCGGGTCGCCATCGGATTGGCCTGGCGACCGGGGTGGTTGAGTTGCATCCAGATCGGAGAACCGCCGTCGCGCGCGGACTTGGCCCACCGGGTCATACCGTCGAGGTCGCGGTCGTCCTCGATCACCACGTTCCCGGGTTCACCGATGTGGTGACGGTCGACCATGACGTTGCCGGTGAGAACGAGACCGTAACCTCCTGCGCCCCAGCGCGTGTACAGGCGTTCGAGCCGAACGTCGGGACTGTGGGTCCTGGTGCCGAGGCCCTCGCTCAACGCGGCCTTCATGAGGCGGTTCGGCAGCACCTGACCGCACGCCAAGGTCAGCGGTGCCGCGAGCGTGGTGACAGGATCGACCTCGGTGGTCATGGTGGCCTCTCGTCGTCGACGTTATGCTGTAGTGCATACCCGAGGTCACCGTATGTGTGACGATCGGTAACGTCAAGAGGGGTAGGTCGCGTGAGTCGGAGTACAGCCCGCGAGGACATGTTGCGCAGCGCGGCCCTGCTGTTCAGGGAGCGCGGCGTCGAGGCCACGTCGCTCGCGGACGTCATCGAGCATGCAGGCGCGCCCCGCGGGTCCATCTACCACCACTTCCCCCGCGGAAAGCCGCAGCTGGTCGAGGAGGCGACGAGGACCGCGGGTGCGCTGATGGGGTCGGTGATCTCCCGCGGTCTCGCGAGCGACGGGCCCGCTGCGACGCTCAGAGCCATCATCGGGGGTTTCCGTCAGCAGTTGGAAGCCACCGAATACACCGCGGGTTGCCCGGTGGCCCCGGCTGCACTGGAGGGCATGAATTCGCCCGCGGCCCTCGTCGCCGCCGGTGAGTCGTTCACGTCCTGGGAGGACACGATCGCCGCGTCGCTGTGGCAGCGCGGACTGTCGCAGGACCGTTCGAGAGGTCTCGCCACGATGGCAATCGCGTCGTTCGAAGGGGCTCTGATCATCGCGAAAGCCCAGCGCAGCACCGCCGCGCTGGACCGGGTCGAGGTCGAACTTCTCGCCTGGCTGGAGGCTGCGCTCGACGCATTCTGACGCCACAACTGTTGCTATTACTTCGAGTTACAGTTACCTTCCGATGGTCGCTATGCAGCGCGTCATAGTCCGGGCATGTTCGAAAAGCTCGCGGCATGACCAGTCGAGAAGGATCCGCCCATGGTTCGAACATCTCAGCACCGATCGCTCGCATCCCCTGTATCGATGACGACAGCCAGGCAACGCTGGATCGCGCTTGTCGTCATCTGTACCGCCGAACTGCTCGTCGTACTCGACAACACCGTCGTCAACGTCGCCCTCCCGTCGATGGGCCTGCAACTGAGGTCCAGCATCAGCGGCCTGCAATGGGTCGTCGACGCCTACACGCTGACCTTCGCTGGTCTCCTGCTCGCGTTCGGGCATCTAGGGGATCGCTACGGACGGAAGAAAGTCATGATCGTCGGCCTCGCCGGAATCGCGGTGATGTCGATCGGCGGCGCTCTCGCCGCGAACCTCGGACAGGTGATCGCGGCCCGCGCGCTCATGGGAATCTGTGCCGCAGCCGTGTTTCCGGCAACCCTCGCGCTGATCATCAACATCTTCTCCGACGCCAGGGAACGCGCACTCGCCATCGCTGCGTGGACCGCGATGGCAGGTTTCGCCATTGCGATCGGACCCACCGCAGGAGGCTTTCTGCTGGAACATTTCTCGTGGCACTCGGTGTTCTGGATCAACGTGCCCGTGGCCGCGGTGGTGCTGGCTGCGGCGTGGAAATTCGTGCCGGAGTCCAAGGCATCGCACATCGGAAAATTCGACCCGGTCGGTATCGCTCTGTCCCTGGTCGGCATCACCGTACTGGTGTGGGCCATCATCGAAGCCCCACACCAGGGTTGGCTGTCCGGAATCAGTATCGCGGCTTACCTGCTCGGTGTGGTCTGCCTCGCGGTGTTCGTGTGGTGGGAACTACGCACCCCCTCGCCCGTTCTCGACATGGCACTGTTCCGGATCAGACGATTCTCGCTGCCTGCCTTGGCCATTGCCGTCGCGTACTTCTCGATGTTCGGGTTCCTGTTCATGATCACCCAGTACTTCCAAGGTGTGATGGAGCTCAGTCCACTCCAATTCGGCATCCACTCATTACCGTTCGCGGTGTCCATCGCGATCGGCGCGCCACTGGCCACCCTGATCGCACAACGCGTCGGTACCACGGCGGTGATCGTCTTCGGACTCGTCGTGATGAGCGTCGGCATGTTCATCGCAGGCCAGGTGAAAGTCGAAACCCCCTACTTCGGACCGGTGTTGATCTCGATGGTGCTGATGGGATTGGGACTGGCCATCGTTCAAGGGCCCGCAACGGAATCCATCATGTCCTCGGTCTCCCTCGACGAAGCAGGGGCAGGCTCGGCCGTCAACGACACCACGCGTGAAGTCGGCGGAACGCTCGGAGTTGCTGTGCTGGGGTCGATCGTCGCGTCCATCTACACCACCAAAGTGGGACCTCGAATCGACGCGATCCCCGACGCGCTGATGGAGCCCTACCAGAAGGCGTTCGCTCGGGAGACCGTCGTCAGCGTCATCGAGATCGTGAAGGCACCGACCAACTCGGTGTTCGCCACGCAGAAGGCGGACCTGGTGTACGCGATGAAAGCCGCGTCGCTGGAGGGATTTCAGCTCGCGTCGTACGTCACCGTCGGATCGGCACTGGCCTGCGCCCTCGCCGTGGCCGTGTTCCTCCCGTGGGCGCGTCAGTCCGGGGCCGGTGTGCTCTTGGCCTGGCGAAACACCGACTCGCGCTGACTTCGCCCGCGTGCGGTGGCGCACGCGCATATCCTGACCGCATGGCCGAGCCGATCGACGAGTACTTCCTGCAGGCGATTCGATCTGCGGTACCAGGTCGAGAGGAACTCGGGACCGGTCTCACGCCGACGAGGGCGCTGGATTTGTTCGACGCCCAACTCGGCAGCCGCCACCTCGACCTCGCGGCACGATGGCTGCGTTCCCACGGCACGGGCTTCTACACGATCGGCTCGTCCGGGCACGAGTTCAACGCAGGGGTCGCCGGTGCGCTGAGGCCGACGGACCCAGCTCTTCTGCACTATCGGTCCGGAGCGTTCTTCCTGGAACGCGCCAGACAGGTAGCCGGAAGCGATCCGATTCGCGACGTCCTGCTCGGGGTCGTCGCCGCCACCGAGGAACCCATCTCCGGTGGCAGGCACAAAGTGTTCGGACGAGTAGACCTCGCAGTCGTCCCACAGACCTCGACCATCGCCTCGCACCTGCCGCGCGCGGTGGGAGTCGCGTTCTCCCTCGCCCGTGCACCCAAGCTCGGGGTGGACACCACGTGGCCGTCCGACGCGGTGACCGTATGCAGCTTCGGTGACGCATCCGCCGGCCACTCCACCGCGGTGGGTGCGATCAACTCCGCGATCAACACTGCGTATCAGGGTGTCCCGATGCCCCTGCTGTTCGTCTGCGAGGACAACGGGATCGGCATCAGCGTGCGTACACCCACGGGATGGATCGCGTCGAACTTCTCGACCCGAGCGGGCCTCGAATACTTCCACGCGGACGGCCGGGACCTCGAGGAGGTCCACGCCGCATCGATTGCGGCCGCGAACTGGGTCCGGACACGACGTCGCCCCGCGTTTCTGCACATCGAGTCGGTCCGATTGATGGGGCACGCAGGATCCGACGTGGAGTCGTCCTATCGGTCGGCCACGGAGATCACCGCCGATCTCGCCCGCGATCCGGTCCTCTGCACCGCACGGCGCCTCGTCGAGACGGGGGTCCTCGAGATCGACGAGGTGGTGGAACTCTACGAGAACAAGCGCGCACAGGTGCTCCGTGTGGCACGGGAAGTAGCCGAGCTACCGCAATTGAGCAGCGCGGCAGCGGTCATGGAACCCCTGACGAGCGCATCCGAGCAGGCGCGTGGAACCACCGAGACAGAGAGCATCGAGTTGCCGCAGGCGACCACCCTGGCGAAAGCCGTCAACGCCGCGCTGCAGCACATTCTGTCCATGTATCCACAGTCGATCCTGTTCGGCGAGGACGTGGCGCGCAAAGGCGGAGTGTACGGCGTCACCCGAGGTCTGCAGGCATATGCCGGAGCGGCCCGGGTGTTCGACACCGTGCTCGACGAACAGACGATCCTCGGGCTGGCCCTGGGCGCCGGAGTGTCCGGTCTGCTCCCGATCGCCGAGATTCAGTACCTCGCCTACCTGCACAATGCGGCAGACCAACTTCGCGGGGAAGCGGCAACGCTTCAATTCTTCTCGAACGGTCAGTATCGAAATCCGATGATCGTCCGGATCGCGGGATACGGCTACCAGAAGGGTTTCGGCGGACACTTCCACAACGACAACGCTGTTGCCGCCCTGCGCGACATCCCCGGCATGATCATCGCCTCACCCTCGACGCCGGACGACGCAGCCGCCATGCTTCTCGCCTGCGCCCACGCCGCAGTGGAACACGGCGCCGTGTGCGTCGTCCTGGAACCCATTGCGCTGTACCACACCAGGGATCTGTACCTGGACGGCGACGGACTGTGGCTTGCCGGGGGAGCAGTGCCGCCTGCCCCGATCGGACGCGCTCGAATCCACGGCGACGGAGTCGATCTCACCATCGTCACCTTCGGCAACGGCGTCAGGATGAGCCTGCGGGTCGCGCGAGCTCTTGCCGAGGAGGGCGTGGGCGTGCGCGTCGTCGACATCCGGTGGATCGCACCACTTCCGTTGGCGGACATCGTCGAACATGCAGAGGCAACCGGCCGGGTGCTGGTGGTGGATGAGACGCGGAAGTCCGGTGGTGTGAGCGAAGGCATCGTCACCGCAATGGTCGACGCCGGATACCCGGGCAAGGTGCGACGCGTCTGCAGCGAGGACAGTTTCATCCCACTGGGTGATGCAGCACTGCACGTCCTGCTCTCCGAGAACACCGTCCTCGAAGCAGCACGGCAGATGACCGCCTAATCGCCCGCTCTGGTCATGGGAAGGTGGGGGATCCCGTCCTCGTCGTAGTTCTCACCGCTGCGAACGAAACCGAACCGGCCGTACCACTGCTCCAGATGAGCCTGTGCTCCGATGACGATGGTATCGCCGCGTGCGTGATCGATTGCCGCGCGTAGCAATTCGGCGCTCAGGCCGCGGCCGCGAGCGTCCACCGCCGTGCATACCCGTCCGATCCTGGTTTCCCCGTCGATGTACAGCAACCGCAGCGTGGACACGATCCGCCCGTTGTCCGTGTGCCAGAAATGCACGGTCGACGGATCCTCGTCGGCGCCGTCGAGCTCCGGGTATGCGCAGTTCTGCTCGACGACGAACACGTCGACTCGTAGTTTGCACAGTGCGTAGACCTGGTGGCCGGACAGCTCGGCGAAGTGCGCGCGGTGTACCTCGGTCATGCGGTGTACCTCGCTCATGCTGTGCCCTTGATCGTGTCGACGAACGGGGTGAGCAGCGATGCCAGATCCGCGGCCACGTCGGCCGAGTTCTCCGGCGGCATCGAGATGTAACTGAGCGCCAGCCGAACCACGGTGCGCCCCAGCACGTCTGCGTTGTGCGCCGACGCGCGGAGCCAGCTGCGTTCGAAGGTCCGAGCGAGTCGCAGCGACGCGTGCTCGATGAGTGCACCACTCTCGGTGGTGACGAGCCGCAGCAGATCCGGCGGAGGATCGTCCGTCAGCATCGACAGCACCAGCGGGTCAGATGCACTGCGGCCGAAGAATTCGGTGAACGCGACGTACAGGGTGCGCAGACTGTCACCCTCGTTGGCGTACACCGCATCGTCCACCGCCGAGACGAACGAATCCGTCAACCGCATTGCGTACCCCTGTGCCAACCCCTTACGGGTACCGAACTCCTTGTACAGCGTCTGCCGCGAGATGCCCGCCGCCTTGGCGACGTCCGCCATGTTGACCGTCGACCACGTGCGCTCGAGAAGGAGATCGTGCAGCCCGTCGAGAATCGTCGTCCGCATCGGGCTCGACACGGCATTCTTGAGGGGTGCGTGCTTGATCGCGGCGTCCTGGTAGAGGCTCGGGTGGACCGGTTGCGTTGACACGACCCCCACTCTATCGGGCGCCCCGAGAGTCACGGCCTGCTGATCTCGACCATGAAGAAGTCGGCCTTCGCGGCTCCGCAGTCCGGGCAGCTCCAGTCCTCGGGGATATCCTCCCACCGAGTACCCGGTTCGATCCCGTCCTCCGGCCAGCCCAGTTCCTCGTCGTACTCGAAACCACACTGAATGCACTGGTAGAGCTTGAAATCCGTGGCCATCTCTCATCCTGCTTTCTGTTCGAAGTCGATCTTCTCCCGGACGCCGCAATCCGGGCACGGCCAATCGTCGGCGATGTCGGACCACGGCGTTCCTGCCGGGAAACCCTCCCGCGGCGCCCCGGTGGCCTCGTCGTAGACGTAGTTGCACACCGGGCACTCGTACGCCGTCATCACTGCGCGTCCTTCGGTGCATCCGTAGCTGCATCTGATCGGCCACCGGACTGGGCGCCGTGGCGTGCGAGAATCTTGTCGCGCTTGCTCGGCTCGATGTTGACCGCGGTGATGTCACCCCGGTAGTGATCGAGAACCCTGTGGTCCATCACCTTTCGCCAGAGCGGCGGGAAGTAGGCGACGGTGATCATGCTGGCGTACCCGCTGGGAAGATTGGGTGCACCTTCCATACTGCGCAGGGTCTGGTACCGCCTGGTGGGGTTGGCGTGGTGATCGCTGTGGCGCTGCAGGTGGTACAGGAAGATGTTGGTGACGATGTGGTCGGAGTTCCAGCTGTGCGCCGGAGCACATCGCTCGTAGCGTCCGGACTTGGTGGTCGCCCGCAGCAACCCGTAGTGCTCGAGGTAGTTCACCGTCTCGAGCAGTGAGAACCCGTACACGGCCTGGATGACGAGGAACGGCAGGATGCCGACTCCGAACACGGCCGTCAGAACGCCGAACAGCACGATCGACATGAGCCAAGCGTTGAGCACATCGTTGCGAATGTTCCACGTGGACTTGCCCAATCGCTGCATGCGAGTCTGCTCGAGCTTCCACGACGATTTCAGGCTGCCCCACACGCTACGAGGAAGGAATCGCCAGAAGCTCTCCCCGAACTTCGAGCTGGCAGGATCCTCCGGCGTCGCGACACGAACGTGGTGTCCCCGATTGTGCTCGATGTAGAAGTGACCGTAGAACGTTTGAGCCAGAGTGACTTTCGACAACCATCGTTCCAAGCTGTCCTTCTTGTGCCCCATCTCGTGTGCGGTGTTGATTCCGACGCCGCCCATGACGCCGATGCTGATTGCCAAACCGATCTTCGAGATCAGCCCGAGGCCACCGTCGATGCCGAGCCAGCTCAGGTTGTCCGCCGTCCACAAGTAGCAGGCGATCACCAGGCTCGCGAGTTGGAACGGAATGTAGATGTAGGTGCAGTACCGGTAGTACTTGTCGTTCTCGAGCGCTTCCATGACCTCGTCCGGCGGATTCTGGCCGTCGGGCCCGAAGAACAGGTCGAGTATCGGCAGCAGCCCGTACACCAGAATCGGGCCGATCCACCACCAGATCGGTGAAACGGCATTCCAGCCGAGTTGGTTGAACGCCCAGATCAGACCCAGCGCCATGAAGATCGCGGTCGGAGGTACCAGGCCGAACAGCCACAGGTACCGCTTCTTGTCGCGCCACTCGTCGACCGGCGTATTCGACTGTGGACTCGTCTGGGTTGCCACGACTGAACTCCTCGTCTTCAGGCGGTCGGTCGAGCCCTGACCGTCTAGTGGTATCGATCACTACGAGAGTGACAATACCGCTTTAATGTAAACCTGGATAGACAAAATTGAAGATTTGTCTATCTCGTTGTGATTCAGTCCATACCTGAGCCGCACGACTGGATGCCGGTCTCACCGCGCGCGGCCGTCGAATTGCAGTGGTCACAGCGGCGAAACATTGCCGCCACGGGAGCTTCGTACTGTCGCCAGGTCGGACTCCGCGAAATCCAATTGCGGAGCGCACCGTGTCAAGGGGTAGCTCATGAGTGGAAATACCGTCCGTCTGCAGGCGATCAAAGACGTCGAGGCGTATGTCCCGCCTGCGGTCAGCTTCGTCGGGGAAGAGAAGCCCGGCGAGATCTTCGGCGAGAACGTCTTCAGCAAAGTCGTCATGCAGAAGCGCCTGCCCAAGTCGGTCTACAAGTCGGTCATCGCGACGATCGAGAAGGGCATGGCACTCGATCCCATGGTCGCCGACGCCGTGGCGTCGGCGATGAAGGACTGGGCGCTCGAGAAAGGCGCCACCCACTACGCGCACGTCTTCTACCCCCTGACGGGATTGACGGCGGAGAAGCACGACAGCTTCTTCGACCCCGTCGGTGACGGCAGTGCGCTCGCCGAGTTCGCCGGTAAGACCCTCATCCAAGGCGAGCCCGACGCGTCCAGCTTCCCCAACGGCGGTCTGCGGAACACGTTCGAAGCCCGCGGCTACACGGGTTGGGACGTCACCAGCCCGGCGTACGTGCTCGAGAACCCGAACGGCAACACGCTGTGTATCCCCACGGTGTTCGTGTCCATGACCGGTGAGGCGCTCGATCACAAGACGCCGCTGCTTCGCTCGCAGCAGGCGATGGGAGGTCATGCCGAACGCATCCTGAAGCTCTTCGGACACGAGGACATCGAGAACATCGTGTCCTTCTGCGGCCCCGAGCAGGAGTACTTCCTGGTCGACCGGCACTTCTTCCTCGCACGCCCGGACCTGCTCAATGCAGGCCGCACGCTGTTCGGCTCGAAGCCCCCCAAGGGGCAGGAGTTCGACGATCACTACTTCGGCGCAATCCCGGAGCGAGTCCTCGGCTTCATGATGGACACCGAACGCGAGCTGTTCAAGCTCGGTATTCCAGCGAAGACACGGCACAACGAGGTCGCGCCGGGACAGTTCGAGATCGCGCCGATGTTCGAGCGCGGCAACATCGCAGCCGATCACCAACAGCTGTTGATGACGACCTTCAAAACGATCGCGAAGAAGCACGGCATGGAATGCCTGTTCCACGAGAAGCCGTTCGACGGCGTCAACGGATCCGGCAAGCACGTCAACTTCTCGCTCGGCAACTCCGAGCTCGGGTCACTGCTGGTGCCGGGAGACAACCCGCACGACAACGCCCAGTTCCTCGTCTTCTGCGCTGCGGTCATCCGCGCCGTGCACAAGTACGGCGGTCTGCTGCGCGCGTCGGTGGCGTCGGCGACCAACGATCACCGGCTCGGCGCCAACGAAGCCCCACCGGCCATCATCTCGATCTTCCTCGGCGACCAGCTCGCCGACGTCTTCGATCAGATCGCCAAGGGCGCGGCGACGTCGTCGAAGGGCAAGGGAACGATGATGATCGGTGCCGACACGTTGCCGGTGCTCCCGACCGATCCGGGCGACCGCAACCGGACGAGCCCGTTCGCGTTCACCGGCAACAGGTTCGAGTTCCGCGCACCGGGCTCGATGCAGACGGTGAGCGGACCGATGGTCACCATCAACACCATCATGGCCGAGTCGCTCGACTACATGGCCACCAACTTGGAAACCGCGGTTGCGAACGGCACCGAATTCGACACGGCCGTCCAGAATCTGTTGACCGAGATCATCACCGAGCACGGCGCCGTGGTGTTCAACGGCGACGGTTACTCCGACAACTGGCAGATCGAGGCCGAGTCCCGCGGGTTGCCGAACCTGCGTACGACGCTCGACGCGCTACCGGAACTCATCACCGATTCCGCGATGGAGCTGTTCGAGAAGTACAACGTCTTCAATCACCGAGAGATGCACTCGCGCTACGAGATCGGCTTGGAGCAGTACGCGCTGACAGTGTTCGTCGAAGCGCGCCTGACCGTCGAGATGGGCCGGACATCGGTGCTTCCCGCGGCCGTGCGGTACCAGACCGAGCTGGCACAGAACGTCGCAGCGCTGAAGGCTGCAGGCGTCGAAGCCGACACCGCCGAACTGCAGTCGGTGACCGAGCCGCTGTCCGCATTGCGTTCGGCTCTGACGACTCTCGAGGCTGCACTGGAGAGCGACCCCGGCGGCGACGCTCTTGCCGAGGCCACCCACGCCAAGGACGCTCTGCTCCCTGCCATGGCGGCAGTCCGGACAGCAGCGGACACTCTCGAGGGCATGGTGGCGGACGACCTCTGGCCGCTTCCGACCTACCAGGAAATGCTGTACATCCTCTGACTCACGTGAGCCCTATGTGAGTGGAAATGACAGTGCCATCGGGTCGCTCCGCAGGCTCCGCTCCTGTCCAGGGCCTGCATTTCCACTCACACAGGGGTCAGAAGTCGACCTTCGCCCGAGCGCGGATCTTGCTCACGATCGTGAAGACGATGGCCAGAGCCATCAGGGAGTACAGCACCACGGTGATGGCGCTGCCGACGAGAATGGTCGGATCGCCTTCGCTGACGGCGAGCGCGCGTCGTAGCGAATCCTCGGCGAGGGGTCCGAGGATCACCGCGATGAGGACCGGGGCCAGCGGAATGCCGTAGCGGCGCATCATGAATCCGAGGATTCCGAGGCCGAGCATGAACATCAGATCGACGATGGACGCACTGGATGCGTAGACACCGAGGGCCGCGAACACCGAGATGCCTGCGTACAGGTAGTTCTTGGGGATCTTCAACAGCTGCGCCCACAGAGGCGCGAACGGCAGGTTGAGGATCAGCAGGACGATCATCGCGAGGAACAGGCTGGCGATGAGGGCCCAGACGATGTCGCCGCTGCGTTCGAACAGCAACGGCCCCGGCTGCATTCCGTACTGCTGGAACGCCGCGAGAAGGATCGCCGCGGTGGCGGACGTCGGCAGACCCAGCGCGAGCAGTGCGCCCATCGCGGTGCCGGCGGTGGAGTTGCCCGCAGCTTCAGGGCCGGCGACGCCGCGGATGGCGCCCTTGCCGAACATCGGGTTCTTACGCCGACGGTCGAGCCTGCGCTCGGTGCCGTACGCGAGGAAGCTCGGTACCTCGGCGCCGCCGGCGGGGATGACGCCGAACGGGACGCCGAATGCGGTGCCGCGCAACCAGGCCGGCAGTGCTTCCCGGAACTCGGACTTGCTCAGCCATGGCCGACCGCCCGAGTTGATCAACGAATTGTCCTCGGGACGACCGATTCTCGATGCGATGTGAATGACTTCACCGAGTGCGAGCATCGCGACGGTGATGACGACGATGTGGATGCCGTCGAACATCGCGGGCACATCGAACGTGAAGCGCGACGCTCCGGACGGCCCGTCGATGCCGATGACCGCCAGGGTCAGGCCGATCAGCAGAGCCGTCAGGCCCTTCAGGGCGGAATCCGACACCACCGCGGACGTCGCGATGAACGCGAACACCGCGAGAGCGAAGTATTCGGCGGGCCCGAAGTTGGTCGCCAACGACGCAAGGGTCGGCGCGAAGAACACGACGAGCGTCGTTGCGATCATGCCGCCGATGAACGACGCGATGGCCGAGGTCGCCAAAGCCTGGGGTGCACGACCGTTCTTGGCCATGCGATGGCCTTCGAACGTGCCGGCGATGGCGGTGCTGTTGCCGGGGGTGTTCATCAGGATGCCGGAGATCGAATCGCCGAACAGTCCGCCGAAGTACACACCCGCGAACATGATGAGGGCAGCGGTGGGATCGAGGGTGAACGTCACCGGGAGCAGCAGGGCGACAGCCATGGCGGAACCGAGGCCGGGGAGGACACCGACTGCGGTGCCCAAGAGCGCGCCGACGAACACCCACACGAGGTTCATCGGCGTCAGAGCCGTGCCGAAGCCCTCGAAGAGATTGTTCAGTGAATCCATGAGAACGTCAGCTCCATCAGAAGATCTGGGCGAGAACGCCGCCGGGCAAGGTCAAGCCGAGGCCGGCGGAGAACGCCAACTGCACAGCCGAGGAGACCAGCAGTGCCACGGCTGCGTCGAACACGTAACGGCGTCCGCCGAGGCCGATCGACACACCCCAGAACAGCAGTGCACCGGCGAGGACCCAGCCGAGCGGGTTCAGCAACACGATGAACAGCGCGACCGATCCGACGGTGATCGCCAGGGTGCGCCAGTTGCTGACCGTGCCGGTCAACGCGCGTCCGTCGTCGTCGACGCCTCGATCGATCTCGTCGGGCTTGACCAGCAACTGAATGGTCACCAGCAGCGCCACCACGAAGCAGCCACCCGCCACGATGGAGGGGAAGACTTGTGGGCCGGGCGACGTCGCGGTCGCCGGAACATCCATGGTGATCGTTCCGTAGACGAGGAAGATGCCGAGCGCGACGAGCAGCGCCGGAACGATCAATCCGCTCCGGCCGACCCAGAACGAGCGCGAGGCCTCGGATTTCGTAGTCGTGTCGGCGGTCATACGAGTCCCAGCTCTCGGAGAATGTCGGTGATGCGGGTCTGTTCCACGTCGAGGAACTCGGCGAATTCGTCGCCGGTGGAGAACGATTCCTTCCACCGATTACGCTCGACGGCCCCCTGCCACTGCTCCGTCTCGTGCATCTCGGTGGCGATCGCGATCAACGTGTCACGGTCCTCGTCCGAGATACCGGGTGGTGCGACGATGCCGCGCCAGTTCACCAAGTCGACGTTGTATCCGAGCTCGGTGAAGGTGTCGACGTCGATGCCGTCGACGGGTTCGGGTGCGGCGACCGCGAGTGCACGGACGTTGCCCGCTTCGATCTGGTCGCGGAAGTCGTTGTATCCGCTGACCGCGACTCCGACCGTGTTGGACAGCAGCGAGGTGAGGACCTCGCCGCCACCGGAGTACGCGATGTAGTTGATCGCGGCGGGATCGATGTCGGCTTCCTGTGCGAGCTGGCCTGCCACGATGTGGTCGATGCCGCCGAGCGATCCGCCGCCGATGGGGAGGCCGCCGGGGTTGGCACGCCACGCCGCGATCATGTCCTCGAGATTCTGGTACGGAGATTCCTTCGGCACGACGAAGACTTCGAAATCCTCGGCGAGCTTCGCGATGGGAACGGTGTCGGCCAGTGTCGTGTCGGAATTGTTGATCGCGATGCCGCCGAGCATGACGGTGCCGGTGATCATCACCGTCGTCGCCTGACCGGACAGATTGTCGAGCTGGCTGAGGCCGATGGTTCCACCCGCGCCCGGCACGTTGACCACCTGTGCGTTGTTGACGATGCCGTCGCTGCGCAGGGCTTGCTGCGCTTCGCGAGCGACGAGATCCCAGCCGCCACCCGCCGCGGCAGGCGCGATCATCGTGAGCTTGGACCGGGCGTCGGAGCCGCTTTCGCTGCGGCTCGCATCGATACCTGCGACGCTCACGGCAGCAACGACGGCGACGGCAAGAATCGACTTGGACAATGTGGGCGAGACCGCCATCAAAAACCTTTCGTGTGATGTGTCACAGCGACACAGTAGATACGCTTTGTCCGAATAGTCCAATCATTCGACGTGACCACAATGAGCACAATTCAGAGGAAGTGAAATGCCCATGTCTGTAGCGGTAGTGGCGAGCGATTCGCCCGAGGGCCGGGAGGCCCTCGTCCGGGCCGTGTCGGAAGCGAACCTTCGGGGCCTGGAGCTCGTCGCCCTGGCTGTCGTGGACACCAACTCCGTGTCCGAGGAGGACAGGGAAGCAACGACTCTCGCGACGGAGCAGATTCTCACCAGCCGCGGTGTCGCCGACGCGACCTTCTCGGTGCGCGTCGAGCCGGACGGGGGAGATCCCGCCGGAGCAATCGTCGACCTGGTCGCCGACACCGGTGCCGAGCTTCTCGTCATCGGGTCGAAGCGGCGCTCCGCCGTCGGGAAATTCCTGATGGGAAGCACCGTGCAGCGTGTGCTTCTGGACAGTCCGGTCCCGGTTCTCGTGGTGAAAGCACCCGAAGTCGAGCGAGGCCGCTAGAATCGGACATCACGGTCCGAAGCAACACCCGAAATCACGGTGTCGAACAAATCAGGGTCGTGCACTGCCCAACCCATCAAACAGAGGATTCATGGACAGCGATAAACCCGGGCCGGACACGGCCCCCCGCACTATTTCCACGACGTGCGAGGCGGTGTCCGGCGAATGAGTGTGATTCTCACTCTCTTGCTCGGCTTCCTCGTCGTATTCCTGATCACGGTCGGTACCGGCTACTTCGTGGCCCAGGAATTTGCATACATGACGGTGGATCGCTCACGGCTCAAGGCTCGCGCCGAAGCCGGTGACGCGGGTGCCCGTCGAACTCTTCAGGTAACCAAACGCACGTCCTTCATGCTGTCCGGCGCCCAGCTGGGAATCACCGTGACCGGACTGCTCGTCGGTTATGTCGCCGAACCCCTCATCGGCCAGTCGCTCGGCACCATCCTCGGCGGCGTCGGGATCCCGACCGCCGTGGGAGTCGGCATCGGCGCAGTGCTCGCGCTGCTGTTCTCGACGTTCGTTCAGATGCTGTTCGGCGAGTTGTTCCCCAAGAACTTCGCGATCGCTCGTCCCGAGCCGGTGGCCCGGTGGCTGTCGCTGTCGACCACCATTTATCTCAAGCTCTTCGGTTGGCTCATCACCATTTTCGATCACGCATCGAACCTGTTGCTGAAGGCTCTGAAGATCGAACCGGTGCACGACGTCGAACATTCGGCCACCCCGCGGGACCTCGAGCACATCGTCGCCGAGTCCAAGGACTCCGGAGATCTGCCCAACGAGCTGTCGGATCTGCTCGATCGCATCCTCGACTTCCCGACCCGCACGGTGGAACACGCGATGATTCCTCGTTCGCGGGCGGCGACCGTCCGCGCGACGGACACTCTCGCCGAGGTCAAGACGCTGATGGGTCAGGAGCACTCCCGGTACCCCGTCCTCGACGACGACGACGGAATCGTCGGCGTCGTGCACCTGCAGGACATCCTCGCGGTGACCGATCGACCGGACGCGCAGGTGTCCGAGTTCGTCCGCCCCGCGTTGATCCTCCCCGAGGTACAAGCCCTGCCCGACGCCGTCGTCGAGCTGCGGTCGTCGAAGAACCAACTCGCCTGCGTCATCGACGAATACGGCGGGTTGACGGGCGTCGTCACGATCGAGGATCTCGCCGAGGAACTCGTCGGCGAGATCACCGACGAGCACGACGAGGACGAAGTCGATCAGACCCCGATCGCGGGGGAGGACGGCTCCTGGACCATGGCGGGTGAAGTACACGTCGACGAGGTCGAGCGGTCGATCGACCACGACCTTCCGGACGGTGATTACGAGACCATCGCCGGTTTCGTCATCGCGCACCACGGTTCGTTGCCGACCGTCGGCACGCGCATCGAGGTGGATCTGCCGGCCGAGTCGGAAGACCTCATCGCCGACGACGACGAACTACCCGAGCGGTTCGTGTCCGTCGAGGTGCTCGAGATCGACAATTACGTCCCGTCGTCCGTGCGCCTCGAACTGGGGCAGCGAGAAAAAGCCGAGGCCGATTCGGCCGAGGCAGAAATGGATGATCACCGATGAGCAATCCCTGGGTAGTTCTCGTGGTCACCATCGGACTCATCGCAGCCAGCGCGTTCTTCGTCGCGGTGGAGTTCGCATTGTTGGCGGCCAAGCGTCACCGGCTCGAGGACGCAGCTCCGAACAGTAGGTCCGCACGGGCCGCGCTCCGTAGTTCGAGCGAGCTGACCGTTCTGCTGGCAGGCTCGCAGCTCGGAATCACACTGTGCACGTTGGCGCTCGGCGCGACCACCAAGCCTGCAGTGCACTACGCGCTGACTCCGGTGTTCGAGTCGTGGGGCATCCCCTACTGGGTCGCCGACGTCGCAGGCTTCGTTCTCGCGTTGATCATCGTCACCTTCCTGCACCTCGTCGTCGGGGAAATGGCGCCCAAGTCCTGGGCTATCGCTCACCCGGAGAAGTCGGCGACGATGCTGGCATTGCCGATGCGCGGTTTCATGTTCCTGACCCGGCCCGTCATCGTCGCGATGAACGAGATGGCCAACTGGCTGCTCCGCAAGGTCGGCGTCGAGCCGACAGCACAGGTGGCGTCGGGCCAGAACCCGGACGATCTGAGGCAACTGGTCGAGCATTCGGTGAACGTCGGTGCGCTCGACGCCAGCTACTCGGTCCAGATCGCGGGTGCGCTCGAGTTGCAGAACCTCCAGGTCGGCGATCTCGTTCGTGCGCAGGGTGTCCCGATCTCGGTCCCGACGGACGCGACGGTCGAGGACGTGCGTGCAGTGGCCCTGGAATCCGGTCATCTGCGCATCCTGGTGCGGGACGGTGACACGATCAGCGGTGTCGTGCACGTGCGTGACACCCTCTCCGGGGACGTGACGCTCGCCGAGGTCACTCGGCCGGTCTTCACGTTGGAGGCGTCGACGCCGGTCTATGTCGCTCTCGCGTCGATGCGTGAGACGAGCAGTCATCTCGCACTCGTCGTGAACCGCTCCACGGACGGAGCCGATACGACGGTGGGCGTCGTGACGCTGTCGGACGTTCTCTCACGTCTGTTGCCGACACCCGTCCCGGCAGGCTAGCCGCAGGGGTTCGAGAAGCAAGGGCCGCACCGAGAAATCGGTGCGGCCCTTGTCGTGTGTGGTGTCACCGCAGTGATCAGGAGGCGGGAGCGATCAGGCGGGAGCGATCAGGCGGGGTTGATCACCAGGAGGGTGGCCCAGTAGGTGGCGATATCGTGTCCGAGCTGGGGGAGCAGGGCGTCGTACAGCAAGTAGGACATGAGGGGCGAACTCCTTGTTCTTCGCTGCGCCGCGCGCGGCGCACGGTGGCGGGCATCGACGTTCATGTTTCCCCACGCCGGGCCCGTGGTCAACGGGCGACGTGGAGCCTGCGGAACGTCCCGGAGATCTGCGTCAGGGTTGTCGGACGAGGGGCTCGGGACTTGCGGCCAGTTTCCACAGGATCGGGGCGGCGAGGTGCAGGACGTCGCGTTCCAGTTGGGTCAGTTCCTGGCTCATCGCCTCGGCGAGCCAACTGTCGCGCTGTTCGCGGTCCGCCGCGACGAGTTCGGTGCCGGAGT
The DNA here is from genome assembly GCF_042667435.1 of Rhodococcus sp. NPDC057297. Taxonomy (NCBI): domain Bacteria; kingdom Bacillati; phylum Actinomycetota; class Actinomycetes; order Mycobacteriales; family Nocardiaceae; genus Rhodococcus; species Rhodococcus sp. NPDC057297. Next base: position 1,239,429 of record NZ_JBHUZE010000001.1, read on the forward strand.
CGGTGATACGAATCAGCAGGCGTCGACGGTCGCCGGGATCGGGGCTGCGGGTGATGAACCCTTCGGCCTCCAGTGCGTTCAGGTTGCTGGTGAGCGATTGGATCCGCACGCTTTGCATCGCGGCGAGGTCGACGGGTGCGCTGGACCCGCCGCTGCGTTCCACGTCGCCGAGCACCTGCATCTGGCTCGGCGTGAGGTAGTGCCGGGGGCGTTGGCGTCGGAGCCTGCGTGTCAGGGCGAGCATCGCCTCGCGCAACTCGGTCGCGTGCGGCGGACTCACCCCCGCGCCGGCAGGCGTAATGGCGGTGCTGTCGATGCTCATGCGTTCCGACCCCGTTCTTGGTAAGGGTGTGCGTACCTTTATCAGCCTTTGAATCGATTATGTGCGTCCCAATGATAAGAGTAGGCTTAGCGTGTGCGAAAACTTGGGTACACGCTGCAGCGAGCTGTGAGGCTGTGGGTGGGCCTCGTGCTCGTCACTGGGGTGGTGTGGGCGGTCCTGGCCGCGATCGGGCTGTCGGCGGCGCCGTTGTTCGCCTCGCTCGTCGTCGCCGCCGTGTTCGCGGTGAAGGGATACGGTCCGCGCAAGGTGCCGAGGCCCGCGGGTATGGCTGCACAGGGCATCCTGGCGGTCAGTATCGGACTCATGATCGACACGGACACGTTGTCTGCGCTCGGGGCCAACTGGCTTCCGGCGCTGGCTGTCTGCGTCGCCACGTTGATCGTCAGTGTGGCAGCCGGGGTATTGCTCGGCGCGCACCGCGACGTCGACGTGCTGACCGGGGCGCTGTCGATGATCGCCGGAGGTGCGCAAGGCCTCGTCGCGATCGCCAGAGAGCTCGGTGGCGACGAGCGGATCGTCGCCGTCGTGCAGTACGTCCGCGTCGGTCTGATCATCGTCACGATGCCGCTGGTGGCGACGCTCGTGTTCGGTGCCGGCTCGTCGGGTGCCGCGCTGGGTTCCGGCGGCGACGGTCCCCTGTACATCGACCTCCTCGTGGTTCTCGGATGCATCGTCGTCGGAATCGGCGGTGCACGCCTGATCAGGCTGCCCGCGCCCGCGACGCTCGGGCCGCTGGTGGCGTCGGGCGCGCTGGAGTTGTCGGGGTGGATCGACTCGGTGTCCGCGCCGATGGTTCTGCTGCCGATCGCGTTCGTCCTCATCGGTTGGCAGGCAGGCCTCGCCTTCACCGGGGAGAGTGTGCGAGCAGTCGGCCGTGTGCTGCCCTGGGCGATCCTGCTCATCGTGATCCTCGGCGTGATCTGCGCCTTGCTGGGTCTCCTGCTGTCTCACCTGACCGGAATCAGCCTGCTCGAGGGATACCTCGCGACGACGCCCGGTGGTCTGTCGGCGGTGTTGGCGGTGTCTGCGGCGAGTGGCGCCAACGTGACCTTCGTGGCTGCGGTCCAGGTCGTTCGGTTGGTCATCATGCTGTTCGCCGCACCGTTCGGTGCCAAGGCGTTCCTGGCGGTGCGGGCGCGGTCCGATCGGAAGAAGCAGCGTGACGACGCCCTCGTGGGCTGACGCTCAGTTCATTTGATTGGGTAATGAAAGCGAAGTCGCTTATCATCAGCCGATGACATCGACCGGTGACATGCACGCCGCGCGGGCAGACACGCGCAGTCGACTACTCGTACCTGTCCTGATCGCGATCTGCACCATCGTGGCTGTGGTCAGCAGCGTCGGTGCGCCGCTCATCCCCACGGTGGCCGAGACGTACGGTGTGTCGTTCACCGGCGCCCAGTGGTCACTGACCATCACGATGCTCACCGGCGCCGTCACGGTTCCCGTACTCGGACGGTTGGGCGACGGGCCGAGGCGTCGAGAAGTCCTGATCGGTGCCCTGGCCGTGGTCCTGCTGGGATGCGTCTTCGCGGCAATTCCCGGTAACTTCGCCATGCTGATCATCGGGCGTGGTCTGCAGGGAATCGGCCTCGGCCTCATGCCTCTGGCCATGGCCATCGCTCGCGACCACCTGAACCCGCCCCAAGCCCGATCGTGTGTCGCGGCACTGTCCGTCACCGCGGTCGCCGGTATCGGACTCGGATATCCGTTGACCGGAGTCATCGCCCACGTCTGGGGATTTCACGCGTGCTTCGTCGTGGCCGCGCTGGCGTCGGCGCTGGTTCTGGTGTCGGCCGTCGTCGTCGTGCCGAGCAGCGCGCACCTGACACGGCACCGGCTCGACGTCACCGGTGCTCTCGCGCTCGGCGCCGGCCTGACGTTCCTGCTCCTCGCGATCAGCCTCGGTGGGCAATGGGGCTGGGGATCACCGATGCTGATCGGTTCGTTCCTCGCCGCCGCCGTCACCCTCGCGCTGTGGGCTCGCCACGAACTACGCACGCCGCACCCCATCGTCCAGCTTCGACTGCTGCGCACTCGGTCGGTGCTCACCGCCGACGTCACCGGACTGCTGGCAGGCATCGGCATGTTCGTGCTGTCCTCGACGGTCATCCGACTGGTGCAGACCCCCACCGACACCGGGTACGGCCTCGGTCGGTCGGCCATGGTCGCCGGACTCGTGCTGGTGCCGTTCTCGCTGGCCAGCGTCGCGGCCAACCGTCTGCTGCCCGCGGCGAGCAGGGTCCTGCCGAAAAACCTGATCATGCCCATCGGTGCACTGGCATTCGTCGCCGCGCTCGTCGTCTTCCTCGTCGGTCGCTCGGAACTGTGGGTCGTGTTCGCGGTGATGGGCATCGCCGGACTGGGTGTCGGCTTCACGTTCGCCGCCATGCCTGCACTCATCGTCAGTGCGGTCCCGCAGCACGAGACCGGCAGCGCACTCGGCGTCAACCAGGTCACTCGCACGGTGGGTGGTGCCATCGGAAGTGCCGTCAGTGCAACAGTTCTGGCCGCGTACACGGTGCCGGACGCCCTGTATCCGACGGCCGACGGGTACACGGCGATCATCGTCGTCGGAGCGATCCTGTGGATCGTCACCGCTCTGCTGGCAACCGTGCTGTCCTACGCCCGTCGGCGCACGCCCCGAGCGACGGAGGTGCGCGGCGATTCAGAGGTGCGCGGTGATGTCGAGGTGCGTAGTGATGTCGAGGTGCGTAGTGGGATCTGAGGGGCGGAACAGGAATTCGGCACGCACCAGGGCGGATCTGCTGGCAGCCGCGGCCGAGTTGTTCGGGCAGCGAGGATTTCAGAAGACGACCCTGCGCGATATCGGCGACCGCGCCGGCGCCGACCCGGCGCTCGTCGCACGATACTTCGGCAACAAGGCGGCGCTGTACCTCGCGACGCTACCCACCGACGACACAGGCCCGGACCTCGCCGACATCGCCGATCCATCGCGCATCGAGGACACGATCAGGAGGGTCGCTCGCCTCGGACCGGGACCGGTTCTACATGCCGTCGTAGGCAAGCACGACGACCCGGACGTGCAGGCAACCGCCGCGGAGCGGGTGGACAAACGCCTGACGGTGGGACTCGAGAACCGGCTGCGCGCAGCAGGTGTCGGCAATCCGCGGTTACGGGCACAGCTGGCGGTCGCGGCGCTCTCCGGTATCGCGCTCGGCCGGGTTGCCGGCACGCTGGACGAACTGGCGACCGCGGATCAGGACGACGTCGTCGCCCTGACCGCACGGATAGTCGGATCCCTGCTCGAGCCGTGAATCACGACTCGAGACGCCCTAGGACTCGAGGACGTCGAGCATCTTGTTCGCCTTCATGATGCTGCCGAACAGGTAGGCGTTGGACGGCAGGTACTCGATCCGTCCCTGCAGGAGCCCGAACAGCGGGTTGGACGTGACGGTGTCGAGGAACTGGCCGGGCTCGGCCGCAGCGCCGTCGGTGACGACGAAGATGCGGTCCGCGTCGAGCAGGTTGGTCTGTTCGAGGCTGACCTCGAAGAACGAATCCTCCGCCGTGCCGACGTCCTGGTATTCGGGCGACCGGAGACCGACTGCTTTCGGTGTGGTCCAGATGAACGAGCCCTCGTACCCCATGTAGTTCAACTTGTCCGCACGCACGCGGATGAAGCTCGCCGTGCCCGGGTCGGGACCGAGTTCCTGCCGCACCGCGTCGACGCGGGCCTCGTAGTCCGACAGCAGCGTGGCGGCCTCGTCCTGTTTGCCGAGGTGATCGCCGAGCAGACGGAGGGTGTTCTTCCACTCGTTCGCGACATCTCCGACGGCGACGGTGGGAGCGATGCCGGAGACATTGTCGTAGAACTCACGTTGGGACTCGTCCTCACTGGTGACGATGATCAGGTCGGGGTTCGCGCCGATGACCTTCTCCACGTCCACGTTTGCCTCGGAATCGCCCACCGACGCGGCGTTCTCGGGAAGCTTCTCGGCGATGAAGTCCGGCCAGGTGCCGGTCGTCTTCGGAACGACCGTCGCGACGGGTTCGACTCCGAGAGCGAGGACCGACTCGAGCACGTTCCCGGCGTCGAGCACGACGACACGCTGCGGGTCCACCGGAATATCCGTGGTGCCGTACAGGTGGGTCACGGTCCGAGTGTCGGCGGACGACGTCTCGTCTTCCTGTGGGGAACTGCACCCGGTCAGGACCGCGACGCATACGAGGGATGCCGCGAACGCGCTTTTGTAGACAACATTAGGCATGGCTTAGAAACTAGAGAGTGACTCCACTCGGACACAACTCGGCGGGGCTGACGTGACATGTCTCACTTCCAGCTTCAACCGACTGCGAACGACGACGAGATTCCGGTGAACGGTGTCAGATGTCCGGCGAGATCCCGCGAGCTTCCGTAGAGCACCACCCGATACGTGCCTGCGGGCTGATTCGTCGGTATGTCCCACTCGACGGTCGTCGTGGTGATCGGCCCGGCGGCGTCGAAGAAGATCTTCGTGTACCAATCACCGTCGTCGTATTCGCGCGTCCACGTACCTGCTCGGTCTCGTTCGATCGCGAGATAGGTGTCGTCGCGGCGTAGGTCGGAGTTCGGGTTGGAACCGGAAAAACGAACCGACACCCGCTGCCCGACGCCGTATGCCGCGGCCGGTTGGGTCAGGACGTCACCGAATGTGGTTCGGGGGGCGGCTATGTCGACGAAGGGTAGTCCGCCGGGGGAGTTGGGAATCGACCCCGTGAGATCTCGCTGGGGTTCTCCGCTCGGTACGGCTGTTCCGTCGCGGAGAGCGATGGCGAGCTCGGTCGCGATCTGAATCGTAGCGGGCAGTTGCCAGCGCCCGAATGCGGTGGCGCCGCCCTCGTAGTCCTGCTGGTCGTACTCCTCCGGAGTGGTGACGTAGTGGCCGTATCCGTTCGTGTAGCCCTGAACGACGACGAGTTCGCGGTCGACTCCCAAGGTGTCCGCGAGTGCAGTCCGCAGGCGCGAACCCGCCATCACCGTCGGTTCGAACGGGCAGGAGAAGAGGTGGAATGCGCCTATTCGCGCGAGGTGGAACGGCAGGACTTGCTGTACGACACCGGGGATCAGCCCGACGGGGAGGATCACGTCCTTGGGTGCGTGTGCGTCGCGCAACCACTGAGGCATGACAACGGAACCGAGCGCTGCCAGTGCAGGATTGCCGCCGCGCTCCCCCTCCTGCAGGCCTAGCTCCGGCAGGCCGCCACCGTCCTCCTGACTCGACGCGGCGAATGCGGCCCCGAGGGCCGCAGGGCTGGTGGTGTGGGTGCGGCCGTCGCCGGTGAACTCCGGTCGCACTGTGACGGAGGTGAAGTCGACGTACATTCCGCGCATGTCGATGCCGGACCGAAGCGCTGTGCCTGCTCCGCCGATCTGCGCACGTGCCGAGTCGAATTGGCGTGCACCGATGATGCGGGTGTTCTCGAATTCGTCGCCGGTCGGACCGGTGCCCGGCTGCTTGTCCAGGTTCGGTGTCACATCTCCCGGTGTGCTCTGGCAGAACACCGCGACGAACGACGGATCGCGGTAATCGACACCCGCGACCTCACGCTCCCAGTGCCACGCTGCGTAGCCTTTGTTGTCGGTGCTCACCAGCAGGTTGGTCGCCTTCATCGACGTACCGTGCGTGGCAAACCAATTGACGACGCCTGCGAGCTCACCACGTCTGGACACCTGTAGCGTCACCGAGCGAGGATCGATCCGCCCCGGCAGTTCGGCGGCGTCGGGGTTCCGGTCGAACGCCTGCGGCGAACGGTTCACCCCGGCATCGGTCAGGGAGGATGCGGTGACGGCGACATCGGACGGCTGAATGTCGGCGTGAGCCCGCGAGATCGCGTCGACGATGCCGGAGACGTTGGCCTCGAACGTGATCGGACGGAATCCGAGTGTCGTGATGTCCACGAGGAGGTGCCCGTCGGTACCGCCGGGTGCAGCGTGGGTGTGGGTGGCCGACAACAGGACGTTTCCGCGGTGGTAGAGGTGTCCGTACACCGCGTCGAGCCGAGTGAGCACCGCTTCGAGGATGCTCTCGAACATCAACCCGACCTCGCACGTCACGTGCACCAAACGTGTGTCCGACGCCGGATCGACGAAGACGAATGCCCGTGCGCGCTGCCGTAGATGAAGGCCTGCGCTCGATTGTTCCAGTACTGCATAGCCGTTCAAGCCTGCGCCGAAGGGCTCACCCGTCATGTCGCCGATTCCGCGACCGACATGCAGTCCTGCGGGTGACGCCCATGCGGAGGTCGATTCGCGCGTTGCAGTCGCCAGAGTTGCCACGCCGGCTGCAGCAAGGAATGTTCTTCTTGACGGATGCGAGGTCACCGGTGACACGCTATAGGCCGCTGCTTCTTTCGGGCGCGTAAATCGCTCAGCGGGCGTCGTGCTGGGTGCGAGCGTCGAGAACGGCCGGGAGATTCGATTCGACCAGTTCGATCAGGCCGACCAGTCGATCTGCGACCGAGCGACCGAGCGGGGTGAGGCTGTACTCGACCTTTGGTGGTATCGATTCGAGGACCGTCCGCAGAACGAATCCGTCGCGTTCGAGGGTCTGCAGTGTCTGGGACAGCATGCGCTCGCTGACGCCGTCGACCCGTCGCCGTAGAGCGTTGAACCTGTAGTCGCCTTCGGACAGAGCGGCGAGCGCGAGGATGCCCCAGCGGCTGGTGACGTTCTGCAGTGCTTCACGTGAGTGGCAGCCCCGCGCGAAGACATCGGCCTCGAGTGTCGGGTCCTGTTCGCTCATGCAGTCCAGGGTAGCGCATGCATATCGTATAGCGCTGCATCAAAAGGTTGCACTGTCGAAAAAGTAAGTGCATAGTGGTCGACGAACACCGACAACCGAAGGAACGAATCATGACCACAGCAGTTACCGGCGCAACCGGACACCTCGGCGCGCTCGTCGTGGACGGCCTGATCGAACGTGGAACGGATGCAGGGGACATCGTCGCCGTCGTCCGCGATGCAGCCAAGGCGCAGTCGCTCGCAGACCGCGGAGTGCAGGTACGCGTCGCGGATTACACCGACACCGACGCGCTGCAGGTAGCGTTCGCCGGCGTCGACAAGCTTCTGCTGGTCTCGGGGTCGGACGTCGGCCAACGCATCGCGCAGCACGAGAACGTCATCTGCGCAGCCGAGGCCGCGGGTGTGTCGCTCATTGCGTACACCTCGTTGCTGAAGGCGGACACGTCCGGCCTGAGCCTCGCACCCGAACACCTCGCGACCGAGAACCGCCTGACCGAGTCTTCGGTCCCCTCCGTCGTTCTGCGCAACGGTTGGTACTGGGAGAACTACCTGGGCGCGGTGCAGCAGGCAGCCGACACCGGAGTGCTGCTGGGCGCGGCGGGCGAGGGCAAACTTGCCGCGGCGTCGCGTGCTGACTACGCCGCCGCCGCCGTGGAGGTGCTGCTCGCTCCGGATCAGGGCGGCAAGGTCTACGAGCTGGGCGGAGACGAGCGGCTCACCTACGCCGAGCTCGCCGCTGTGTTCGCAGAGGTGTCCGGCAAGCCCGTCGAGTACAAGAATGTGTCGGAGGACGACTACAAGGGTGTCCTCGAAGGAGCAGGCCTGCCGGGCTTCGTCGCCGAGATGCTCGCGAGTGCCGATGCGGGAATCGCACGGGGCGAGCTCGACACGGACTCGGGCGACCTCCAGACGCTGATCGGCCGGGCGTCGACGCCCGTCGCGTCCGTTCTCGGCTGACGGTAGGACGGAAGTGCAGCCGGACGGACCGTCACCTCACGTGGTGGCGGTCCGTCCGGTCCACCGTCAGGGCGGCAACGCCGATGCCGATGACCACGCCGACGAGGGTGTCGCCGATCCGGCTGACGGACACCGTGGGGCTCAGATGGCCGGCCAAACCGGTCATGAGCAACGCCATCGGAGTGATCGCGAGCGAGGTCAGAGCGTAGTTCTTCATCACCAGAAGTTCGGCGGCGATCTGCATCGCGACGATCACCACCACGGTCTCCCAGTACCCGAGCGACGAGGCGATGAGCACCGCGGCGATGGCAGCGCCGCCGACGTTTCCGAGCAAACGCTGGATCCCTCGCTGAACCGTGGTTCGGTAATCGATTCCTTGCATGGCAGCCATCGCGCCCATCGTCGCCCACAGGGGATGTTCGAACCCGAGAGCAGTAGCGCACCAGGCAGCGAGAGCCGCCGCGACGGTGATGCGCACGGCGCCCCGCACGATCGGTGTCGATGCCGCCTGGGTCAGGCCTTCGGCGAAAAAATTCCGTGGTTTCGGGTGCACCAGCGCCTCGGCGGAGAGCATGCCTGCCATCGGAACGCGGTAGCGGCGCATTTTGCGCAGGTGCCGTTCGTGGGCCAGAACCTCGGCGGCGTGCGAAGGATCCTCACCGCGGCTCCACGCGTCGAGCACGGCGTCGGCGTCGTCGAGAAGTGTGGTCAGACCGTGCCGATGTTCACGGTCCCCGGGATCGAGCGCGACGACGGTCCGCGCGCGGGCGATTGCGGCTCGTGCGCCGGGTGCGTCACGACGGTCCAGTGCGGTCAGGGCCCGGGCGACGGCGAGCTGCGACGGGCCCGTCGGATGCAGGATCGCCGGGGCCATGGACAGTGTCCACCCGACGACCGCGCCGACCGCGACGGACACGAAGACGGGTCCGAGGTCCCCGATGGCGTGCGAGAACCCGACGGCGGCGGTCGCGGCGAAGATGAGAATGACCGCGCCGGGACCGGTGATGGCGAACGCTGTCAACAGCAAGGCCGCCACACCGGCCGCGACGGAGATGGCCAGCACCTGGATGATCGCCGACGTCGTTGCGGCCCCGAGTGCGGCGCCGAGCGTCGCGTACACGACGATGAGCGCCCCGACGAGAGCGATCTTTCCTGCACGTCGGGGATATGGCTCGTATCTGCCGAAGGCCGAGCACAACGCTCCGAGCGCGGCGAAGCCCGCGAGGTCGTGCCGTCCGAGGATGCCGCCTCCGACCAGGACGATCGCCACGGCGAGCCCGACGCGCACTGCGGGTGCGATGGTTGCATCGGCCTTCCCGACGGTCAGTGCCTGGCGCCAGGTGCTGACCGCGACGGCATGGGCGATCGCGGAACGGGTGTGGTCGATTCGGTCGAGAAGCACGGGATCAAGGGTACAGATATTTCACTAGTAAAATAAACCACGAGCCGGTGTGATACTCGCCGTAGGGTGAAGTCATGATTCCGGCGCAGCGATCAGGTGGGGATTTCGTCGACCAGGTCAGACGAGAGTGGACAACCACTTTCCCCGACGTCGACACCTCCGCGATCGAGGTGCTCGCTCGCGTGGGCCGCATCGCGTCGCGGGCAAGTCACCTGCTCGACGCGACGCTTGCGCCCGTCGGGGTCTCGCGCGCCGAATTCGACGTCATGAGCGCGTTGCGACGGGCGGGACGGCCTCTTCGTGCCAGTGAGGTCACATCGGTGACACTTCTCAGTGGGGCGTCGACGACGAAGATCTCCGAGCGACTCGTCAAGGAGGGTCTGGTCGAACGCAAGCGGTTCGAGCGTGATGCCCGGGTCGTTCTTCTCGAATTGACCGACCGAGGAACCGATCTGGTGGATCGGGTGTTTCCCATCCGACTGCAGCGAGACGAGGAACTCCTGGGCGGGCTCGACGAGGACGAACTGCGCACTCTCGCAGCACTTCTGCGTAAGGTCGCGCTGAATGCCGACAAACCTCTGTGAGTGGAGATGTAGCGTCTTCTGGTCGCTCCGCAGGCTCTGCTCCTGGCCCATGGCCTACATCTCCACTCACACAAGGGTTGGACCGTGGGGGTCAGACCGTCGAGAGCGGGCGGATGTCCGTCGCCCCGCCCGCGGTGGGCGAGGTCAGGATGAACGTCGAGTTGTATCCCTTGGACTCGACGACTGCCCGGATTTCACGGAACTTCTCGGTGCTGACCTCGGGAGAACGCGAGAGGATGAAGCCCGACGTACGCAGCGGGTCGCCGACGAGCGCCCACGAGTAGTCGTCCGCGATGTAGGCGACGATGTAGTTGGTCGGCCCTTCCGGATTCTCCTGAGTAGGAACGCCCGGGAAGCTCACGTGCAGTTGGGCGTTGGTCACCGTGTCGTTCACCCGTGCATTACCGACGATGCGGTTCTGCTCACCCGTCCACGTGGTGCAGGTGTTCTCGACGCGGATGTTGGCCGGATCGATCAACTGGTAGTTGGCCTGGGTGTCGCGCGCGCACTCGAGGTTGAACGGCTGCGGAACCGCAGCGACCTGGTTCCAGGTTCCCAAGTAGCGCTCGACGTCCAGCGACGGAATCGGGGTCAGTGGCTGCCATCCCGCCGATCCCGTGTCGGGCGCCGCCTGGGCCGGGCTGCCCACGAGGGCGAGTCCTGCCACGCAGGCTGCTGCAGCGATCGAAACACGTACCTTCATGAATCTCACTCCTTTGTTCCCACCAGTTCGGTTCTGCTGGAATCGATTCGGTTCGGCCACCATATCCCCGGGCCGACAAGGGTGAACAGTGCCGGTATGACCAGCGTGCGCACGACGAACGTGTCGAGAAGGATGCCGAACCCGACGATGATGCCCAACTGCGTCAGCGTGATCAGCGGTAGCACGCCGAGGACGCAGAACACAGCGGCCAACACGATGCCGGCGCTGGTGATGACTCCACCTGTCGCGCCGACGGCTCGAACGATGGCCGAGCGCGTGCCGTGACCGGGAACTTCCTCGCGCGTGCGAGTGACGAGGAAGATCGTGTAGTCCACACCGAGCGCGACAAGGAAGAGGAACGCGTACAGCGGGACGTTGTCGTCGAGCGCCGGGAATCCGAACACGCTGCTGCTGAACCAACTTCCGACGCCGAGCGCGGCCAGAGCGCTGAGCACCGTCGTGCCGACGAGTATCAACGGCGCGATCAACGAGCGCAGCAGTGCGATCAGCACGACGAGAACGACGATCAGGATGGCTGGAACGACCACGAGTCGGTCGCGTGCGGCGGCGTCGGATGTGTCGAGGGCCTGTGCGTCGCTGCCGCCCACCAGGGCGTCGGGGATGTCGGAGAAGGCAGCACGCAGTTCCTCGACAGCTGCGAACGCGTCGTCCGAGGCAGGAGCGGCGTCGGTGACGACGGACCACTGAGTCAGGCCGGTCCCGGAATCCGCTCCGCGCGTGAACGAGTCGACGGAGGCGACCCCGTCCAGGGCGGTCTCGATGCGATCGGCCGATTCGGTGGGTGCGACGACGGTCGTCGGATCGGCCAGTCCGGCCGGGAAATGTTCCGAGAGAGTGTCGAAACCTTCGACGGACTCGGCGGTGACGCGGAACTGCTCGGTCTGTGACAGGCCGATTCCGGTGCCGAACAGGGCCGCAGCGCAGGCGATCAGCGCGACGAGTGTGACGGATGCAGTACGCGTCGGGTGGCGTGAGACGGCCGCAGCGACCGAGTGCCAGGCACCCGTCGTCGCGGTGTCCTTGTCCTCGCCCTTGGGGATGAACGGCCAGAACAATTTCGGCCCGCACACTGCGAGCAGCGGCGGTAGGACGACGAGAACGAACACGGCCGCCACCACGAGGCCCGCGGCAGCGAGAGCACCCAGGCTGCGGGTGCTGGGCAGGATCGCGAGCAACAACGTCAGCAGCGCGAGGACAACGGTGGCGTTGCTGGCGAGAATGGCGGGCCCGGCGTGTCGAACGGCATGCCGCAGCGCCTCGCGGTGGTCGTCGCGGGTGCGCAGTTCCTCTCGATATCGCGAGATGAGAAGGAGTGCGTAGTTGGTACCCGCACCGAAGACGAGCACGCTGGTGATGCCGGATGTCGACCCGTCGAACGACAGGCCGGTCAGTTCCGCCAGTGCGGTGCCCACCGAGGTGGCGACGCGGTCACCGAGCCCGATGACCAGCAGCGGGACGAGCCACAGGATGGGGGAGCGGTAGGTCACGATGAGCAGGATCGCGACGACGAGTGCGGTGACGGCCAGCAGGGTGAAGTTGGCGCCGGAGAAGGAGTTGGCGATGTCGGCGCCGAATGCAGGCCCGCCGGTGAGTTGCGCCTCGAGGTCGGAGGGAAGCCCGTCGACCGCCTTGTCGCGGAGCGAGGTGACGGTGTCGTTCAGGTCGAAGCCGGACAGGGAGCTGTCCACCTGCACGATGCCGAGGGTGGCTTTGCCGTCCGGCGCAGGTACCAGCGGTGACGCGGTGTCCGACAGGCGTGCGAGGGCCTGAGCGGCGGCATCGGTGTCGGCCGGGGTCAGGACACCGTCGTCGATGCGGCTCACCACGAGGATGACCGGCGCGGTCTCCGACCCGGGGAATTGGTCGAGTAGTTCGGTGACCTGCGCGGAATCCGCTTCGGGTGGCACCGAGGAAGGGGCTTGCCCGGCTGAGTCGTTTTCACCCACGAGGCCCATGAAGGCGACGGAGAGAACGATCACGGCAAGCGACAGGGCCCACGAGCGTCGTGAGCTGACAATTCGGGCAAATCGAGTCCAGAAGTCCACCGGCCAACAATCTCATTAACTTAACAATTAAGCAACTGAGAGAACTTGCGCGTCTTCAGCGCGATAGTGTTGCCCAGGACCCGATGGAACGAAACCGAAGAAAGTGAACCCCGTGCCCGACCGCAGTACATCCGAGCGACGTGCATCCGAACGACGCGCGGAACTGGAGTCGATGATCTCGTCGGACGTTCGCGCCCTGTCGTCGGTGTCCGAGGAAATCGGCCGAGCGTTCGGGGCGCAACATGAGCTGCGGCCCAATGACTTTCGTGCGCTGCTGCTCATCATGGTCGCCGATGTCGAGGGGCAGCCGCTCACCGCGGGCGAGCTCGGCGGCCGGCTCGGATTGTCTTCTGCGGCCATGACGTATCTCGTCGAACGCATGATCTCGTCGGGACACATCCGGCGGGAAAAAGATGCGCACGACCGCCGCAAGGTGATCCTCCGGTACGACGAGCACGGCATGGAAGTCGCGCGCGGATTCTTCGGACCACTGGGGATCAAGACGTCGGCCGCCTTGGCCGACCTTCCCGACGGAGATCTGGCTGCCGCGCACCGGGTGTTCGCCGTGCTGATCGACGCCATGCGCGATCACCACGACGAACTACACGCCGGGCAGAACTAGGGCTTCAGCAGCACCTTCACGGCTCCGTCCTGCTTCTTCTGGAAGATCTCGTAGGCGTGCGGCGCCTGGTCGAGGGGCAATGTGTGGGTGGCGAAATCGTCGACGCCCAGGGGATCGTCGTCGGTCAGGAGCGGCAGGATGTCGTCGACCCACCGCAGCACGTTCGCTTGGCCCATGTGCAGCCGAATCTGCTTGTCGAACAATGTGAGCATCGGCAGCGGGTCCGCCATACCGCCGTACACGCCGCTCAGCGAGATGGTGCCGCCCCGTCGGACGATGTCGATGGCACTGTAGAACGCGCCGAGACGGTCCACGCCCGCCTTCTGCATCATCGGTCCGGCGATCGCGTCGGGGAGCAGAGACGTCACACTCTGGGCCAACTTCGCCACGGGAGACCCGTGTGCCTCCATGCCGACCGCGTCGACGACGGAGTCGGTACCGCGACCATCGGTGAGGTCGCGGATGGCGTCGGCAAGATCGCCGCCCAGATCGTCGAAGTTCAATACCTCGATTCCGCGGTCCGCGGCACGCTGGAGTCGCTCCGGGACTCGGTCGACGCCGATGACTCGGTGGCCTCGGTGATGCGCGATGCGGGCTGCCATGTCGCCGATGGGACCGAGTCCGAGCACCGTGACCGAACCTCCGTCGGGAATGTCGGCGTATTCCACCGCCTGCCACGCTGTGGGGAGCACGTCGGACAGGTAGACGAACCGTGAGTCGTCCGGTCCGACGGGAACCTTGATGTGCGTGTTCTGCGCTTGCGGAATCCGAAGATACTCGGCTTGACCACCGGGAACTTGGCCGTACAGGCTCGAGTATCCGAACAAGGCGGCACCCATTCCCTGGTCGCGGACCTGCGTGGTCTCGCACTGGGTGTACAGACTCGAATTGCACATGTAGCAGTGACCGCACGAGATCTGGAACGGAACGACCACCCGGTCGCCGACCTTCAGATCGCCGACATCCGGCCCCACCTCCTCGACGATCCCCATGGGTTCGTGCCCCAGGATGTCGCCCTCGGACATGAACGCACCGAGCACTTCGTACAGGTGAAGGTCCGATCCGCAGATGTTCGTGGTGGTCACCTTGATGATCGCATCGGTGGGTTCCTCGATCCTCGGATCAGGCACGGTGTCGACGCTTACCTTGCGCTTTCCTTGGTATGTAACAGCTTTCATGTTCGGTCCTCGCTAGGTCGGAGACGGTCGAGCTCATGTCTCGGGTGCCCTGGGTAGGACGAGCCGAAACGCGGGTGTACGGGAAGCCCCCGGTGCCGTAGGGTTGGACGCGGTTGAGATAACAGCCGTTGTCGGAGGAGACTCCACGGGATAGCCCGGCGGCTTGTTCGGATGTGTGGCCGGCTCCGGTCACCCGCATCAGCTCGCTCAGTTTCCTCCCGATCGATCAACGATGGGATGGCTATGACTGTTACTCCACACGGTTTGAACGACGAAGGAACTACCCGGCCGCATGCTGCCACCGAAACTTCGGTCTCGGTTGCCGCGACAGGTGCCATTTTCAGCGCCTCCGCGGCCGGATCCAACTCTCTCGTCGTCAAAGTTCACGGCGACATCGATATGCGTAGCGCACCGATTCTGACGGATTTCGTTCTCAGTCGGGTCACCCCCGACGTCAGGATGATTCTCGATCTGTCGGATGTGGACTTCTTCGCGATCGCCGGATTGACGATCTTCACAGCACTGGACGAGGCACGCCTGGACTGGTGCCTGGTCGAGGGGTACGCGGTGCACAGGTTGCTGCAGGCAGCAGCCGTCGTTCCCACGGCCCAGAGGTTCGACTCGGTCGAGAACGCGGTCCACTGACCGCCCGCTAGCAGATTCATGTAGGCACGCACTTCATCTGGTGACCAGCTCCAACAGGGAGCTGGTCACTTTTTTGCGTACAGGGCCGAGCAGGCCCGTCTGTCCAAGGGCAGCGCGAGCTGCGTTCATCCCGGCTGCGCCGTGCACCCCGCCACCGGGATGAGCGGACGAACTTCCCAGGAACAGCCCCTCGACGGGCGTCTCCGCCCGCCCCAGACCCGGCGTCGGCCGGAAGATCAGTTGCTGTTGCAGTTGCGCGGTCCCGCCGTTGACCGCACCGCCGAACAGGTTGGTGTTCTCGGTCGCCAGATCGGACGGGCGTTGAACGACCTCGCCGACGATCGATCCGCTGAAACCGGGTGCGTGTTCCTCCAGTACCGTCCGCACCCGAGCCGCGATGGTGTCGGCCGACGCGTCGTCGGTGACTCCGCGGGGAAGGTGCGTGTACGCCCATGCGCTCTCGGTCCCCGCCGGTGACCGAGAAGGATCTGCGGTGGTCATCTGGCCGAACAGCATGAACGGGCGCTTGGGCAACACGTTGATCGACAGGTCCGTGGTCCACCGCAGCAGCCCGTCCTCGTCCGCACCCAAGTGGACGGTCCCCGCGTCGGACAGGCTCTTCGATCGCCACGGAATCGGACGGTCGAGCGCGTAGTTGACCTTCACCACCGGGGTGTCCCATTCGAACTTCGCCAGGTCGTCGTGCATGCGCTGCGGAATGGCGTCGTGCGGGAGGAGGTCCTGGTAGAGCATCGGCGCCGAGACGTCGGCGACGATCGCCTTACGGGCCAGGACTACGTCGCCCGACGCGGTGCGAACCCCGGTGGCCCGCCCGTTCGACGTGATCACCGACGCCACCGGGGTGCCGCACCGGAGTTCGGCGGACCCGGCGCGACGGACGAGAGCGGCTGTCAGCTCGCCCGCTCCGCCGACGGGAACGGGAAAGCCGACATCCTGAGCCATCATCGTCAGCAGATACCCCATCGCGCCGCTGACCGACGCGTCCAAGGGCGCGTCGCCGTGCATCGCGTTGCCCAGCAACAGGCACCGGGCCGCGGAACTGCGGAACGTCTCGTGTGCCATCGCACGTGCAGGCAACGCCATGAACCGCGCGAACCTCAGCGTCTCCGCGGGACCGAGCTTCCTCGACAGAGACACGCCGGCCTTGACGGGCGGAAACGGTGTGAAGAAGGCGTCGAGCAGCGGTTTTTTGATCTTCTGCCACTGCTCGAACAATCCGAACCACGCATCGCCGTCACGACGGTCGTGCTCGCTCAGTGCGGCTGCAGTATCGGCGACGTTCCGCAGAACCGTCGGCGCATCCTCGTCGGCGGACGACCGAGCGTGGCCGTACGCCGCAGGCGATCGGGACCACCTCAACCCGTGGTCCTCCAACCCCAGCGCCGTCATCGCCGGAGACGACGCGCCGAGTGGATAGAACGCACTGAACAGGTCGCTGGTGAAGCCGGGAACCAATTCGGCGCTGCGTACCGCGCCGCCGGGAGCGGACGCCGCCTCGACGATCACCACGTCCCAACCCGCGTCGGCAAGTGCGGCGGCGGCGACGAGGCCGTTGTGCCCTGCGCCGATGACAACGGCATCGGCAGTGGTGGTGGTGCTCATCCGGGAGGCGACCTTTCGCGAGAGTGCTGCCGGGTGCATGCCCCGCACGGGCGAGAGTCAATCAGGACTGGTCGCGGCCGACCGATTCGACGATGCGGTGAGCCAGGGTGTGCAGCTTGACGTTCTCGTTCTGCGATTGCAGCGACAGTACCTCGAAGGCGTCGTCCGCAGCGATACCCCGGATCGCCATCACGATCCCCTTGGCCTGCTCGATCGTCGCTCGTGTGCGCATCGCCTCACGAAGTCCCGTGAGTTCGCGCTGCGCCTCGCTCGCACGTCGCGAGTTCCAGATGGCGCTCTCGACCGCGGTGACGAACACCTTGATCAGTATCTCGTCCGTCTCGGTGAACGTGTGGTCGGTCAAGCTGTAGACCTCGAGGGCACCGATCTGCGTCGTGTCGACCGAAATTGGCGCAGACAGCGACATCGGCGCCGACAGGCAGCCCGGCGCATCGAACTCGAGAACACGAGGGTCCGTGTACGCGACCGTCTTCGGAGTTCCTGTCGACTCGTCCACGAGTGTGACGCCGGCCATGTCGGCACCCAGCACGGTGTCGACGACCTGGGTGCACACGCTGTGCAGCAGCGTCTCGACCTGAGCGTGCGACAGCAGGAGGTTGCGGAACGATTCGAGCCCCGGCTCGAAGGAGCCGTCGTCGCCCGCGCGCACGTCGCCTTCACGCGAGTAATCGACTCGCGGCGTCTCTTTCATGTCATCACCACACTCTTCGAGCGCACTTGCAGTGCCCTTGGATTGCCGGCGATGACTTCACCGAATGAGACTGGAAATATTACGACAACACCCGTCGGACTTCACGCACCAGGTCACCGTTGCGCAGTCCTGTCACACGCGAAAGGACGGACCCGCGTGTCGGATCCGCCCCTTCGGTGGTGAACGTGTTATCGGGATTTGACCAACAGGATCTCCACCGGTATCTCCAGCAGCAATCGCTGGACCGTCTGCCCCATCAGGAACTTCCCGACGGCGCTGCGGTGACGTGACCCGATGACCACGAGCTCCGCGTCCACCTTGTCGACGAGTGCAAGCAACGTGGACGTCGAATCGGGATCCGGGGCCCCGACCTCGACCCGTGCACCGGGTGCCAGAGCGTGCACCGCGGTTTCGACCGCGGCAACCTCCTGCGCCTGCGCACGTGGTTCCGGCGAACCCGACAGTGCGTGAATCACAACGAGTTCGGTTCCTCTGGACTGCGCCTCACGTACACCGGCGGTGAGTGCGCTTCTTCCCTCGTCGGACTGATTGTGAACTACTACGACGGACATGTGCTTGACCTTTCGGGTACGTGGGGGATCAGCCGAACGGGATCTGGCCGAGGGCAACACCGACGACGAGCATGGTCAGGGAGATGACCGCTGCGCGCCACAGAACCTTGCGGTGATGGTCGGCGAGCGATACACCGGCGAGGGTCACGAGAAGCAGGATGGCGGGGACGAGAGGGCTCTGCAGGTGGAATGCCTGACCGGTGATCGACGCACGCGCCATCTCGACGGGCTCGATTCCGTACTGCGCAGCGGTTTCGCTGAGAACCGGCAGGATGCCGAAGTAGAACGCGTCGTTGGTCATGAAGAACGTGAACGGAAGGGACAGAACGCCGGTGATGACGGCGAGGTACGGACCCATACCCGCCGGAATGACGTTGAGCAGCCACTCGGCCATGGCCTCGACCATGCCCGTTCCCTGGAACACGCCGGTGAGGATCGCTGCAGCGAGAACCATGGCGACGACGGACACGATCGACGACGAGTGCCGCGCGATGGCCTCGCCCTGCTCCTTGACCTTCGGGAAATTCACGGCGAGCGCGATCGACGCTGCGATCATGAAGAGCACCGGGATGGGGAGGATGTCCATGACGAGGACAACCAGCAATGCAACGGTCAGAGCGGCGTTGAACCACAACAACTTCGGACGCAAAGTGTCGCGATTGGGATCGAGGCCGTCGATGAACTGACCGGCACCGCCGTCGTGATCACTGCCGGTGCCTGCCGATCCGCCGGTGTTCTTGGAGCCACCGGTCTTCTTGGACCCGGTGCCAGTGGAGCCGCCTGCGTGAACCAGCTCGGATTCGTAGACCAACTTGCCGATTCGCTTACGCTCCATCAGCCCGAGGTGCACCGAGAACAGCAGCACGATGACCAATCCGGCGATCAACGAGGGCACCATCGGCACGAAGACCTCCGAAGGCGAGATGCCGAGCGCCGACGCTGCACGCACGGTGGGTCCGCCCCACGGGATGATGTTCATGGTTCCGTTGGCCAGACCGGCAACGACCGTCAAGATCACCGGGCTCACACCGAGTTTCAGGTACAGAGGCAGCATCGCCGAGGTGACGATGATGAACGTCGTCGACCCGTCACCGTCGAGAGACACGACCATCGCCAGAACGGCAGTACCGACGACGAGCCTCATCGGGTCGTTCCTGACGAGCTTCAGAATGCCCTTCACCAGTGGATCGAACAGGCCGACATCGATCATGATCCCGAAGAAGATGATCGCGAAGAACAGCAGGGCAGCCGTCGGGGCGAGCGACTTGATGCCGTCGGTGATCATGTCGCCGATCCCGAGTCCCGCACCGGCCATGAGACCGAACGCGACCGGCACCAACGTCAACGCCACGACCGGGGTCGCGCGCTTGGTCAGGATCAGATACATGAAGACGGCAACCATGAGGAAGCCCAGTATCACGAGCATGGGTGTACTCCTTTGTGCGAGCAGGGTGAAACGTGGTGTCGGGTGAATCCGAACGTCAGGGGGTGACGGTCAGCGTCTCGTGGACGAATCGAGCTTGTTCGCCCAAGAAATCGGCGAAGTCGGAGCCGGTCAGTATCGAACTGCGCCAGCCGTTTCGGGTGAGGATGTCCTGCCATCGGCCGGACGTGTCGAGATCACGGATGCGGTCGGTCCACGTCGTCGCCTGGTCCGCCGTGATGCCCGGCGGCGCGAGCAGGCCTCGCCAGTTGGCGAAGACGACGTCGACCCCGGCCTCGCGTGCGGTCGGCGCGTCCACCACCGGCACGCGTTCGTCGGTGCTGATGGCAAGTGCCCGCACGGTTCCGGCCGAAATCTGGTCGAGATACTCGCTGACGCCGGTCGTCGCGACGTCGACGTCACCGGTCAGTAGCGCCGGAAGCAGTTGCCCGCCACCTTCGTACTGTCGATACGTCGACGCCGACGGGTCGACGCCGATGGCCCGAGCGAGAAGGATCCGGAACAGACCGTCGGGCCCGCCCTCGGCGGAACCACCGGCAAAACTGAGCGCCGACGGGTCGGCGCGCCACGCGTCGACCAGATCGTTCATCGTCCGAAGCGGCGAGTTCGCCGGAACCAGAACCACTTCCGGTTCCTCCAGCAGCTTGGCGACGGGCGTGGCCTCGGACAGCGAGTTGTCGGACTCCGTCGTCTCCAGTGCGCCGATCAGACCCAGGCCCATGACCATCGCGAGGTCGGGATTTCCGCGCTCGAGAGTCAACCGGCCCAGGCCGACGATGCCACCCGATCCGGGCAGCACCACGACGTCGTAATCGGAGTCGGTGCTGCCGGGGGTGCCGCTGCCCAGAGCTTGGGTGAGATTTCGGGCCGTCAGGTCGTATCCGCCACCTGCATCCGACGGCACGACCAATTGAACCCGGGGAGTGCCGTCCGCGCCGGCGAACACCGCCGGTTCGGAACTGCATGCGCCCACGAGAACGGCAACCGCGACGCACACGGCGCTGGTTGCTGATCGAACTCTCGTAGTAGGCACCATGGAAGTGAACAACACTTTGTGACTGCGGTCACCCTTGCGATCACAGTTTCTTTTGTGTCCATTGTGGTCGCGCCGAACTGCGCTCCACGCTCCGGGCTGCGCAGTAGGGTCTCTTGGTGCGCAGAACCACGCTGGCGGCCCAGTTGCTGAGGTTGCAGCTGCTGATCGTCGTGGTCGTTCTGGTCGCCATCGGCGGCCTGTCGCTCGCCCAATCGTCGGCCGCGTTCCAACGAGACGCAGGCCGCCGCGCACAGTCGGCGGCCGAAACTCTCGCGGCGAACCCCGTCGTCCGTCAGCTGTTGCCGTCGGCCCAGCCTCGTATCCGAACCGGTCTGCAGAGCGCAGTCGAATCCGTTCGCGCAGTCTCCGGCCTCGACTACGCGGCACTCTCGGGCGTCGACGGAGTGGTGGTGTTGTCCACCGTTCCCGAACAAGTCGGGACGACCGTGCAGACCGGTGCGGACGGATCGAGGGTCGGGCTCACCGACACGGCGGCGGGTAGAGCCGTCGAAGCGCGGGTACCGGTGCTCGACGACTCGGGAACACTCGTGGGAACGGCCGTCGTCGGCGACCGATATCCCTCGGCCGTGCACCGGTTCTTGCAATCGGCACCCAATCTGATCGTCTACCTGGCGGTCGCGTCGGTGCTGGGCGGGCTGGGTTCGGTACTGCTCGCGCGGAGAGTCAAGCGACAGACCCTCGGCATGGAGGCCAGCGAGATCCTTGACCTCGTCGGAC
The DNA here is from genome assembly GCF_042667435.1 of Rhodococcus sp. NPDC057297. Taxonomy (NCBI): domain Bacteria; kingdom Bacillati; phylum Actinomycetota; class Actinomycetes; order Mycobacteriales; family Nocardiaceae; genus Rhodococcus; species Rhodococcus sp. NPDC057297. The sequence continues at coordinate 1,260,799 of NZ_JBHUZE010000001.1, forward strand.
AGCGAGAAGCGATGCTGCGGGGACTCAAGGAAGGCGTCATCGCCCTCGACCCGAACGGCCGCGTCGTGCTGATGAGCGAAAGTGCGCACGAGTTGCTGCACATCGAATACGGAAGCAAGGGCGCAACCGTCGACGAGCTCGGCGTCACCGGTCGGCTTCGCGACGTCCTTCTCGGAACCGTGGAGACCTCCGACGAGATCGTGCTGGTCGGCGATCGAGTCCTGGTCCTGAACACAGTCCCCGTCGTCGCCGACGGCAAAGCAGTGGGAACGGTCACGACCTTCCGTGACCGCACCGAACTGACCGACGTCGAGGAGGAACTCGGAGTCACCAAGACCAGTTCGACGGCGCTGCGTGAACACATCCACGAATTCGACAACCAGCTGCACACCATTTCCGGACTGGTTCAACTGCACGAATACGACGAGGTGGTGCGCTACGTGGACGGACTCACCGCGCGCCGCGAGGATGCGACGTCGGTGGTCACCGATTCCGTCGCCGACGTCAGTGTCGCTGCGCTCCTGATCGCGAAAATCGGTGCTGCCGCGCATCGTTCGGTGACCGTCGACATCGTCGAGGGATCTGCTCTTCGATCGCACGGGGGAGCGTTGTCCCGAGATCTCTGCACGGTCCTCGGCAACCTCGTCGACAATGCCGTGGCGGCATCGAGTGGACGGGTACGGATCGCGTTGCACGAGAACGGCGGTGACATCGTAATCGAGGTGTTCGACGACGGACCGGGCGTCGACGCGTCGGACACCACGAAAATCTTCGAACAGGGCTGGAGCACCAAAGGGGCAGTGTCGACCGGTCATGGCTTCGGTCTCGCGCTGGTCCGGCTTGCCTGCAGGCGTCGGGGCGGCGACGTGACCGTCGGAAAGGACGGCGAGTGGACGGTGTTCCGCGCGATGATGAAGGAGTGAGTGTGATTCGGGTACTTGTCGTCGACGACGACTTCATGGTCGCCAAGGTGCATTCGGGGTTCGTCGGGAAGGTCGACGGCTTCGAGGTCTGCGGCGTCGCCCACACGTCCGAGTCCGCGATCGACGCAGTGTCCGCTCTCCGTCCGGACCTCGTGCTGCTCGACGTGCACCTGCCCGGTGCCAGCGGCCTGGACCTCATCGGGTCGTTCCGAGAGTTGGTGCCGGACCTCGACATTCTCGTCATCACCAGCGAACGAGAAGTCGCGTCCGTGCAGAAAGCACTCCGGAGCGGCGTCGTGCATTACCTGATCAAGCCGTTCAAGTTCTCCGTGCTGCAGGCGCGGCTGGAGCAGTACCGAACCACGCGGCAAACCCTCGGGTCCTCGGCCGAGGCCGAACAGGCTGCCGTCGACAAAGCCTTCGGTATCAGTGGATCCGGCCAGGACCTTCCCAAAGGTTTGAGTCGCGTCACGCTGGATCTGGTCGAACTCAGGCTTCGTGACGTGGAAGGACCGGTGTCGGCCACCGAGATGTCCGAGCGAGCGGGGATCTCCCGATCCAGCGCCCGGCGGTATCTCGAATACCTCGCGGGTATCGGGCGCGTCGAGGTGTCCCTGGACTACGGGAACGTCGGACGGCCCGAAAGGCTCTATCTACGTAAATAATTCATCACTCGACTGCCCGTCGAACGATGGCTGCGATCTTCTTCTCCGTCGCGTCGTCGAGCTCCGTCACAAACCATCCCGACGGCATCAACAGGTCGTCCGCATCGTCCGGCACGGACACGTTCGCCTTCTCCGACAACCCGAATGCAATGTATTTCTCGGCGATGAAGTGGCAGAGAATCGGGCCCTTCCCTTTCGCGTATCCGGGCATTCCGTAGAACAACCGAGGTTGCAACTCCGGCGCGGCAGCCAGGATCACCTCGTGCAGCCTGCGCCCGACGGAGTCGTACGGTGCGGGGTAGGAGGCAATCTTCTCCAGTACTGCAGCGGTTGGGTCCTGTGTCGATTTCTTGGCTGGCATGCACGTCATCATTCCCCACTTCGGCAGTGTTTTCGCTTGTGTCGGACCCTCTCGGTATATTCGAAAGTATGTTCGATACGGGGGTTTCGGCGGGGTCGAGTACTGCGGGGTCGGGTACTGCGTGTGTGACGGGGTTGGCAGGTTATGCCGCGGTGTGCCGGGTGCGGGAGAACATCGCCCGCGCCAGGACGGTGGAGGCGGTGTGCGAGATCGCCGACATCCGCCT